>SAAS01000010.1 GCA_009929315.1 Clostridia bacterium | reverse complement strand
AACCGCCGTAATCAGCGGTAAAAAGGAACTCATTTCTCTTGTCATCGAGCCGGACGCGGTTGACCCCGAGGACGTTGAAATGCTTCAGGACATGATTATCGCGGCGGTGAATGAGGCTATGCGAAAGGCGGAAGCGAGCGCAAGCGAAAACATGGCTAAGCTGACAGGCGGTCTTAATCTCGGAGCACTGGGGCTTTAATCATAAGAAAAGCTGTAATAAGTCGGCGAACAATTCTTCATTCAGAGATTGTTCGCCGACTTATTTATAGTAGATAATAAGGATAAATATACTAATTAATATATCTGAATAGAAGAATATTACTCGGCGACCTTACCTAAAGTCACAATTGCTTCTGGAAGAGAAATGATTACATCGGGATAATTGGAGTCCAAAGACTGAAGTCTCATGCCGCCGACGCGATCACGCAGACGTTTGAAATATGTATTGCCCTCATAGGTGAAGACGCCGATATCCCCGTGTTCCAGCTTTGACTTTCGAGTAATCCACACAATCTGACCGTTATGATAATCCGGCTCCATGCTGTCGCCCGAAACGATTACACCAAAGGTTGCCGTGAAGGGAACTTCGCTGCCGACTTCGGTGGGAGTATAGTCGGGGAGGTCTAAGAGCTGACCCTTTCCCTTGACAGTCTCAAGGTCATACACGGGGAGCGTGCGAATTTTTCTGCCGCGAGGTGCTTCAAGGCTCAGGTCATCATAAAGACCGCTGTCGCAGAGCATATTGGCGTATTCCAGGACCAAGTGCCTGCCGGTTTCGTTCAGACCGCGGAGAAAATCGAAACTCCTTCCGCCGAAAACACCGCTAATATCCACAACATCAAGAATTTCGCAAATTATGAGGAACTGAATAGCGTTGGGCAGGGAAGCGCCGCTTTCCCACTTTGAGACGGCCTGATTGGTAACCTTAACGCCGCGCTTGCTTAACAGTGCCGCGAACTGACGCTGAGAAAGTCCTTTGCTTTTTCTGCAAGAGCAAATAGTATTGCCCAAAATATTTGACACAACAATCACCTCATGCTTGAGTATATAATACGATTATCCGCATTGCAAGTATTATTTTAATAAAATATCCTTTTAGGAGAATTAGGGCGAATTATCTTATATTTTAGAATAATTTGACGTTCGGAGGCGTAAATATTGTTGCGCGGAATTATATTTCAGGTATAATGTCCGCAGACGGACATTATACGGATTTAAATACATATACCATAACGCCGCTATGCGGCTATGTTATAATGCCCGCAAACGGACTTTATACAGATTTAAAATAATATACCACAACGGCGCTTCGCGCCTGTGGTATAATGATGCGCGGAGATATATTTTTTGACGCAAACAGGGAGGCAGACCATGAAAAGTAAAAAATCGCTGCTTACATTTTTTATAATTACAATTTTACTTATTGGTATATTCTTAGTTCCGGCTTTGGCGGATGCGGGAAGTTTTTCGGGAAATTCAGGGTACGGCGGCAGTTTCGGCGGAAGCTCCGGCGGCACAAGCTTCGGCGGCTCGGGAGCCTGGGGACTTCTGGCGCTTGGCAGTGCGGGCGGAAGCTCGGGCGGCGTATTTGCAATAATCATTATAGCGTTCATTGTTTTTAATATTTGGAAGAACTTTAGACGCAGAAACAGGGCAGTAACTTTTAGCCATACACAAGATAATGATTATTCGCAGCCAATGCCCATTGAAACGCTCAGAAAAATTGACCCTAATTTTTTAGTGTACCCGATGAAAGAAAAAATCAGCAATCTTTATGTGCGAATGCAGAACGCGTGGCAGGCGAAGGAATTTGAGGAAATGCGCCCATTTATGACGGATGCATTATATAATCAGTTCAAGCTCCAACTCGATGAGCTTGTCCGTTCAGGGTGCACTAATCATGTTGAGCGAATTGCGGTGCTTGAAGTCAATCTCAGGGGCTGGAAAACCGATGAGTCAAACGATGCAGTTATTGCACAATTGCAGACTCGCATAATTGACTACATTTCAAACGATACTACTGGAGAGCTTATTTCAGGCTCCAAAACCATGGAAAAATTCATGACCTACGAGTGGACGCTCATCCGCTCAAAGGGGATGACAACACCTGAAACAGCGGGCGAGGGCAGCGAGAACGTGGTTACAATCCATTGTCCGTCCTGCGGAGCGCCGGTGGAGATAAACCAGTCCGCCAAGTGTCCTTATTGCGACAGTGTTATAAATTCCGCTGATTATGACTGGGTTATTTCAGAAATTAAAGGCATTGCCCAGAGAAACGGGTATTGAGCGCGGGAGAGCATCGATATGTACTTTAACTACCACGCAAAGGCAAAAAAACTGATTGAGGAAGGGCACTTATCGGGTTATGAGGTGCTCGAAAACTATAACAATATCCGCCCCTGTCTGCTGTTATATTTCGACAATAACAGACCCATGCCGATACGCGAGCACAGGTGGGACGAATATTTTCCGCTGATAAATGAAAAAGGATAAAATGAAGACAGAGCAGTCGATCTTTGCTGAGACTTTTTATGATAAAATATTGATGAGATACCCATTTGAATAAAGTGCAGGTGTAATCATGGAATTTTTCTCAATGCTCATAATGGGTTATGTTCTCTATACCCTCAGCTTTTTATATTGTCTGATACCAATGACTATTCAAATAGCAGTATCCTATGTCATTGTGCATAAGCAGGTTTGGAAAGTAGCCATTATGGTACTGTTGACTCAAGGTATTATTGTACCAATTGCAAGAATGAGCAGTGACATCTTAAATAGTACAGCTATGAATTTCAGTTCGAATGCAATATTTAGTTTGATAATGTTTGCTCTGTTAATTATAATTGGATACTTCACATATATAAGCATTGAA
The DNA here is from genome assembly GCA_009929315.1 of Clostridia bacterium. Classification (GTDB taxonomy): domain Bacteria; phylum Bacillota; class Clostridia; order Oscillospirales; family Oscillospiraceae; genus UBA2658. The sequence goes on along the minus strand of SAAS01000010.1, from coordinate 57,242 downwards.
CACAAGATGAACTTAAAAAAGTGGATGGCTTTGATTGTTGGTTATTTAGTAAATATTGCTGTTATGGTAGTCATTATGCTGAAGTTTGGGGTTATTGATTTTCTATAACCTCCACCTTATGCTAAAATGGTACAGCATGATTTAATTATGCTGCGCCTGAATATTTATTGTTCGACGAAGGAAAAGATGATAAGAAGAAGTGATTTCAAACCCTCATCATATTTCATAAAAGGAATGTAACTTAAAAAGGAACGTGATAACATTTTTGAGGGACGGAGCATCTTGAAATGAATAATATGAAAACAAGAAGAGTCCTGTAGTGCCAATGACTACAGAACTCTTCTTTTTGGTCGGAGTGTCGAGATTCGAACTCGAGGCCTCTTGGTCCCGAACCAAGCGCGATACCAAACTTCGCCACACCCCGAAGCGAGCAATTGAAAGTATAGTGAAATAATCCGTAATTGTCAAGAGGAAACAACCGAGGAGCGGAAAATTGACCTCGCCAATACATAAATGCGGATACCGTAAGCACCCGCATTTATGCGAAAGATGGCAAGAGCGCCTGAAATTATCTGAAAATATTCATTTGCTCGTCATAAACCTGGACTCTTGTGAAGGAGGCAAAATCCGGCTTCAACTGCGGCGCAAGCTGTTCAAGCGCGGAGGGCAGAAGCTCGGGGTTGAGCGTCGGCTCCTGCGCTGAGATCAGCGCCTTCAGTCTTATGCCGCGCTCATCGATGTCAAAAGTAAGGCTCCTTATGCAGGGCGAGATGTCGAAGTCGTTTGTGCCGCTTTTTGACTTTTTCTTAATTACGAGAGAGTCCCTGCTAAAGAAATCCATAAGCTCTGGGAGCATATCGGCGGGGTCGCGCTCGTCATACTCAAAAACACCGTCAACGTCCAGCCACTTGATATTCTTGAACTTATTTTCCCACTCGTAGACCTCGAGCGCCCTTATGCCCTCGGGCAGGGCGCGATTGAGGCGATAGGGAATTTCGGAAAGCTCCATATAGCCGTTAAGGCGAAAATCCATTATTTCGCAACTACTTGCCGTTCCGACTGAGAGGGGAAGCGCAAAGGAGATTTGCGCGTGAGGGTTGAAGCCCTCGCTGTATTTAAGAGGCATTCCCGCGCGCAGAAAGGCTCTTTGCATGGTGCGCATAAGGTCGAGGTGGGAGATATAAACAGCTCGTCCTGTTTTGGAAAATCTAAGTCTTAAATTATCCATCGCAGCGTCCTCCGTTCATGAGCGAGAGTGCGCCGCAACTTAGACACTTGTTGCGGCAATCGGGGGAAAGCTCCGCCTTATAGCACATTTCGCGCTCCTGCCACAAAAACTCTGGCTTCACGCCGATATTGACACGGCTCCACGGCAATATTTCCTCAAACGAACGCTCGCGGCAGGCATAAAACTTCGGGTCAAGTCCGCACTTTTCAAAAGCGGAAATCCACCGCTCAAAGGAAAAATACTCCGACCATGAATCGAGCTTGCCGCCCTGCCTCCAAACCTCCTCGATGACCGCCCCGACGCGTCTGTCCCCGCGGGAGAGCACTGCCTCGATAAGGCTTGTGTCCGCGTCGTGCCAGTTATAGCTGATGGCTTTAGCCCGCATGTGATCGCGCAGAAGAGTGACGCGACGCCGGTACTCCTCCATGCTCACCTGAGCCTCCCATTGGAATGGAGAGTGGGGCTTGGGCACGAAGCAGGAGGTGGAAACGGTTATGTGCACGCCCTTAGCCTTGTTAGTGGCATAGGTCTTGAAAAGAGCGAGAACCTTCATGGCGAGGTCGTTTATCGCAAGCACGTCTTCATCGGTTTCTGTGGGAAGTCCTAGCATGAAATAGAGCTTAATATTGTTCCAGCCGCCCTCAAAAGCGATTCGGCAGGTATGGAGGAGATCCTCCTCGCGGACATTTTTGTTTATTGCGTTGCGCAGTCTTTGCGTGCCCGCCTCCGGAGCAAAAGTAAGACCGCTTTTACGGACCTTTTGAACCTTGCTCATTAAATCCATAGAAAAATTATCCGCACGCAGAGAGGGCAGGGAAAGCCCGATGCTGCGCGGAATGCAAAAATCCAAAAGCCCGTCGCAGAGCTCGCTCAGGGGTCTGTAATCGCTTGTGCTCAGCGACGAAAGCGTTATCTCCTGATAGCCCGTGCTCTCTAGTGACTTAATGCCCTGTTCGACAAGCTTCTCGGGACTTCTTGAGCGGACGGGACGGTAAATGAAGCCGGCCTGACAAAAGCGGCAGCCCCTTGTACAGCCGCGGAAAAGCTCGAGAGTGACGCGGTCGTGGACGATTTCGGTTGAGGGCACTATTGGATTCGTAGGGAAATAACTGTTATCAAAATCCGTGACGATTCGGCGTGTAACGCTCTCAGGCGCGCCCGGGATGGCACGCATTTCCTTAAGTGTGCCGTCATCATTGTAAATCGGTTCATAGAGAGACGGGACATAAATTCCCTCAATATTCGCCGCTTCAGATAAAAGCTGCTGTTTTGACCAATTTTCACGCTTTGCCTTGCGCAGAAGGAGCAGCAGCTCCTTGTCCATCTCCTCGCCCTCGCCGATGAAGAGAAAATCAAGAAAATCGGCCATTGGCTCGGGGTTTACACAGCTTGATCCGCCCGCGAAAACGAGGGGGGTGAGCTCTTTCCGCTCCGAACTTTTCAGAGGAATACCCGCTAAGTCCAGCATATTGAGGACGTTTGTATAAGCCATCTCGTAGCCGATAGAAAAGCCGACAGCGTCGAAATCTCGAAGCGGATCACCGCTTTCCAAAGCCCAGAGAGGAATGTTTTCCCTGCGCATTTCGTCTTCCATGTCACCCCAGGGGGCGAAGGCTCGCTCGCACCAAACGCCGTCCATCTCGTTTATGCCGCCGTATAGGATTTTTATGCCCAGATTGGACATTCCGATTTCGTAAGTGTCGGGAAAACAAAGCACCATGCGAAGGTCGACCTTTGCCTTGTCCTTGATTATCTGGTTGTACTCGCCGCCGGTATAGCGCGCAGGCTTCTGCACGCGTGGCAAAATTCGTATAAGTCTTTTATCCATAGTCACATCCGTTAAAAAGCTGCCGGCACATGTCCGGCAAGTCATATATTTACAGCGCTATTGTATACCGAAATGCGCTTATTTACAAGCTCTGTTCGTTTGAGCTATAAATAGCCAGATTCCGGCGGCAAAAAGAGCAATGCCAAAACCCCTTGCCGTAAAATAAAGTCCGAACGCAGTAAGGGTCAGCGCCGTAATTAGGCCTATGCCTCGAAGGAGCGAATTTGCGGCCTTCTCTTCGAGCAGAAAACGCAGCATAAAGCCCAGAGCACGTCCGCCGTCAAGGGGAAGCGCGGGCAGGAGATTAAAAATATTGAGCACCATACTTAGGCCCGAGCACATCATAAGATATTCGCTTTCCCAGCATCTGCCGAGCCCTGCGCATAAAAGCGAGAAAATAATTCCGGCGGCGGGTCCCGCCAGCGCTGTTGCCAATTCCTGCTTTTCGTTTATAGCACCCGAATAGTCGATTTCAAGACCCGAAAGCGTGGCGCTCAGCCGAATAGGACGCGCACCGAAAAACAGCATGGCCAGAACATGACCCATTTCATGCATAAGCACAGCGGGCAGCAGTGCCGAAAGAAACCCGTCTTCATCAAAGAAAAAAATAAGCGCGATAAGGAGAAGAAAGCCGCTTCCAAGCTTTAATTGAAAGGCGGGGTGTTCAATAGGTATTTTATTTGTAATTTTCATTGCAGGTAAAACTCGGGATTTAAGTATTTTCCGTTGTAAAGAAGCTCAAAATGCAGGTGAGGACCTGTCACATCGCCGCTGTGCCCGACAAGGGCTATCTTGTCACCCCTTTTGACAAGTGCGCCCGTCTCCGCCAAAATCTGGCTGCAATGGGCGTAAAGAGTTTGAAATCCGTTGCCGTGGTCGAGCATTATTGTGCGCCCGTAGCCCGAGAGTACCTGCACGGAGATAACGGTTCCGTCGGCAAAGGCGCAAACCGCGTCGCCGTCGTAAGCACCGATGTCTGTGCCGTAATGGAATTTAACAACGTCCTCTATGGGGTGCTCACGGTAGCCGAAGCCGCTTGTCACAGAGCTTACGCAGGGATTTGAGTATTCAAAGGGCAGGGCAGGTGTATCATAGCTCACGTTTGCAGGTACGGCGTAGTCCGCGAAAGCCGCCTGAGCCTCCAGAAAGGCGGCAAGCTTTTCGCTTTGAGCGGAGGCGGGAGCGGTGCTATCAATCGGGGCGGTATCGGGAGCGATTGGGGGACTGTCGCTGTTCATTGTTTCGCTTGCGGCAAGGCTTTCCTCCGCCTGGCCAAGTTCAGGGCTCGCACTCGGCGTATCCGCAGTATCGCTGGGGGATGGTGATTCCGTGTTCTCCTCGGCAACCGGCGCTTCCGAGTTCTCGGACGATGACGAATCTTCCGCAGCTGAAGCGGAATAATTCATAAAACCACTGAGATTCTGCTCAACCATTTCGGAAAGCGGAAAGCTGCCCGAAACGTCCGTTTTTGCAAGAGGGGATAAGTCCTCGGCGGGCGTTTGCACTGAGGAAACCGCCTTTTCCGTGTTTGTGAAGCGCTCCCAGACATAGATATAACTGCGTTCACCGGAAATGGCCTGACCAAGGGCGGTCAAATCCTCAAGCAAGCCGGCCTGACGTGATATTGCGGGTATAATATAATTGCGGAGCTGCAGAGCTTCCTTCGGAGCGCAAAGTCTGAAAGCAGACAACAAAAGAAAAATAATGGCGGATATTACTGTTCTGGTTCTCATGGTTTTCTCCTTTTTTAGACAATGCGCAAAAATTTAGTCAAACGTATTTATTTATCGGCTTTAGAATGTTATAATCGTAAAGATTAGATGGATTACAATGCCGGAAGTGTTATCAGCGAAGGTAAGCCTAATTCGTCGGCGGAAATCGGGACAGTTTCCGCCTTGCAGTTTTTGCGGCAGTCTTGTCCGAATCAGACGCAGCAGCCAATATCAGCGAAGGATGGTCGGTATGGAGAAATTCAGACTTTTAAAGTTTCTGTCCAGCAGGCTTTCCGTCACATTCATACTTATCATTATTCAGGCGGCGTGGATTGCCCTGATGTTTTTAAAACTGGTGGGCTATTCGGATATCATATCTACAGCCTTCAAAGTGCTCAGCATAGCCATGGCGCTTTATATTATTACAAAGGCTGATGTTCCTGCTTACAGAATGGGCTGGATTCTGGTCATCCTCATGATTCCGCTTTTCGGCGGACTGCTTTACCTGCTTCTGGGCGAGAAGCGGCCGGCGAGGTATATGCGCATCAGGCTGGAGAAGGGCATGAAGAATCATGCTTCTAACTTAATTTCTAACAGCGATGTTGAAAACGAGCTCAGGCAAAAGTCAACCCGAGTGGCGGGGCTTTTTTCCTATCTATCCAAATATGCGCGTTATCCGGTTTGGAAAAATACAACCGTCACATATCACCCGCTTGGGGAAGCCCAGTATGCTGATATGTTAAGAGAGCTCGAAAAGGCGAAAAAGTTTATTTTTCTGGAGTATTTCATCATCGAAGAAGGCGAAATGTGGAACTCGATTCTTGAAATACTTTGCAGGAAGGTGTCCGAGGGCGTTGATGTCCGCGTCATCTATGACGACATGGGCTGTCTTCGGAAGATTCCCGCCAACTACTATAAAAGGCTTGAGAAACTAGGCATAAAATGTCTTGTTTTTAACCCGTTTATACCTATTATTTCCCTCGTCATGAATAACCGAGACCACCAGAAAATCATGATTATTGACGGAAACGTCGCCTTCACGGGCGGAATTAACCTTGCCGACGAGTATATAAACCACAGAGTAAGATTCGGGCACTGGAAGGACACGGGAGTAATGCTCCGCGGTGAAGCGGTGTGGAATTTCACGGTCATGTTCCTTGAAATGTGGAATTCCTACAATCCCGCTGACCCTGATTTTACCGTTTTCAAGCCCTGTGAGGAGCACGAAGGCGATTTTACAGATGACGGTTTTGTAGCACCCTTCGGTGATTCTCCGCTTGACGGGGAAACAGTTTCCGTAAATGTCTATCTTGACATTTTGGCACAGGCTAAGGATTACGTTTATATCTTCACGCCCTATCTCGCCATCAGCGACGAGTTGAACCTTGCACTCATTGCCGCGGCAAAACGCGGGGTAGACGTCCGAATGGTTCTTCCGGGAACACCGGACAAGAAAATTGCCTATCGCTTGTCCCGTTCCTATTATCTGCCGCTTATGGAGGCGGGAATCAGGATCTACGAATACACACCGGGCTTTATCCATGCGAAAAGCTACGTGTGCGATGACGAGCTTGCTGTTGTCGGAACGATAAACATGGACTATCGCAGCCTTTACCTGCATTTTGAATGCGGTGTTGTGATGTATCAAAGCGCCGCGGTGCAGGAACTAAAGAAGGACGCATTGAAAACCTTTGATGTATCGCACGAGGTAAGCGTATTGGAGCGCAGACGGGGAAGATTAAGCCGCATTTACGGCGGACTTATCGACTCGGTTTTGAGGGTTTTTGCCCCGCTGTTCTAGATTTCGGTTGAAGCGGTTAATTACTTCAAGGATTCCATTTAGGAAAGGTCAGATGAGATGAAGCTTTGGTCAGGAAGATTTGATAAGAATACCGATAAGCTTGTGGATGAGCTCAATGCCAGCATCGGTTTTGATTTCAGAATGTACAGGCAGGATATTTCGGGCAGTATCGCCCACTCCGCCATGCTTGCAAAGCAGGGCATTATATCCGATGAGGACGCAGTCAAGATAGCCGAGGGACTTAAGGCAATCTTGGCGGATATTGAGGGCGGAAGGCTCACCTTCGGTAACGACGTCGAGGATGTTCACATGGCTGTTGAGGGCGAGCTTACAAGGAGAATCGGCGACGCCGGCAAACGCCTTCACACCGCCAGAAGCCGCAACGATCAGGTAGCGCTTGATATAAGGCTCTATCTGAAGCAGGAGATTTCTGAAATAAGAGAGCGTGTGCTCGAACTTCTTGAAACCGTTTTAAACCTTGCCGAACGCAACACCGAGGTCATTATGCCGGCTTATACCCACCTTCAAAGGGCGCAGCCGACCACCTTTGCGCACTACATGATGGCTTACGCCAATATGTTAAAACGCGATGTTACAAGGCTTGAGGATTGCCTTTTGAGAATGGACGAAAGTCCGCTCGGAAGCGGTGCTTTAACGGCGACGACCTACCCGATCGACAGGGAATTTGTTGCCCGTGAGCTCGGCTTTGCAGCGATAACCCAGAACAGTCTGGACGGGGTTTCGGACCGTGATTTTGCCATTGAGCTCATGAGCGATTTATCCGTCCTGATGATGCATCTCTCGCGCTTTTCCGAGGAAATAATTCTTTGGTGCTCGTGGGAGTTTAAATTTATCGAACTTGACGATGCGTATTCGACAGGCTCGTCGATTATGCCGCAGAAGAAAAATCCGGATATCGCGGAGCTCGTTCGCGGAAAAACCGGAAGGGTTTACGGTGACCTTATGACGCTTCTGACAGTTATGAAGGCGCTGCCCCTTGCCTATAACAAGGACATGCAGGAGGACAAGGAACCGGTTTTCGACGCAATTGACACAGTAAAGAAGTGCCTTCCCGTTTTCTCCGCCATGCTTAACACTATGCGCCTTAACCCCGAAAATATGCGTAACGCGGCGCTTCGCGGGTTTATTAACGCGACAGACTGCGCGGATTACCTTACTAAAAAGGGCTTGCCCTTCCGCGACGCCTACACAATAGTCGGAAAGCTCGTGAACTATTGCATTGAAGCGGGGAAGACGCTTGAAACCCTCGAGCTTAATGAATATCGCACAATGTCAGAAGTCTTTGAAGCCGATGTATACAACGCAATTGCGCTGGAAACCTGTGTAGCATCAAGAAACGTCCCGGGCGGTCCGGCAGCGGAAAGCGTTCAAAGCCAGATGAAATATATAAGACGTTTTCTGGAGGAAAGGCACTGACGGCAGTCAAATAAAATGGGTTAAAGGGTTCCGATAATGAAAAGATTATGCATAATTCTGTCTTTGGTTTTGCTGCTTTCGGCTTTCGGTCCGAGCGCCGCAGCGGAAACCGCGACACTTGGCTCCGATAGTCCGCAAGGCTACATAGTAAAGTTGAAAAACAGCTCAGAGGATACCGCGGTTCTCATGGAAAACGCGGATATTGATGAGGTGTATGAGGGAGCGAATCTCTACCATGCGGATTCGTTGTCGGATATTGCCGAACTTGGCGAGAGCGTTGAATACTACGAGCCGGATTGTACGGCTGTACTTGCCGCGACTACGAACGACCCTTACGCATATAGACAGTGGAGCATTGATTCTTTGGAAATAGCTTCGGCATGGGACGCTGGGCTTGAGGGAAAAGGTGTTAAAATCGGTGTAATCGACACGGGTGTCAACGCTTCTCACGAGGATTTTGAGGGAACGAACTTCGCGGTGGGCTACAATGCCATCGACGGCTCTAATAATGTCACAGATGAAAACGGACACGGTACCTTTGTCTGCGGAATATTAGCCGCGGCGCGAAATAACAACCTTGGTGTGGCGGGCTTTTGCACAAAGGCTACGATAGTTCCGATTAAATGCTTCGGTGAAAGTCAGGAAACAAGCGCGTCTTATATTATTTCCGCAATTTACGAGGCCGTGGATGTTTACAACTGTGACGTTATCAACATGAGCCTCGGTATGAAGGATAATTTGGAGAGCATGAGGGTTGCGGTTGAATATGCCGCAAGCAAAGGAGTGATAGTCGTTTCGGCTGTCGGCAACAAAGGTACTTCGCAGCTTCAATATCCCGCGGCATATTCCTGTGTTGTCGGGGTCGGATCGGTGGATTCAAAGGGAGTTGTCACAAGTTTTTCGGAGAAGAATCAGTCGGTCTTTGTTGTGGCTCCGGGACTCGGAATCTGGAGCTTGGAATACAGCGCGAACAATGCCTATGCGGAAGGAAGCGGCACCTCCTATTCAACGCCGTTTGTTGCGGTCGCGGCTGCAATACTTAAACAATATGCGCCGAGTGCGACAGTTACGGACTTCGAAAATTTATTGAAAAGCTCCGCAGTTGACGCGGGAACGGTGGGATATGATACATCTTACGGCTACGGTAAGCTGAATATTGCAAATTTCGTTACCGCCATGCGGCAATATGAATTCGCAAATATCAGCAGTATATTTTCCGATGTTGATGAGCACTGGGCAATGGACAGCATTGAATACTGTGTTGACAGAAAGCTCTTCACGGGAATTACCGAAAGCAGCTTTGAGCCCGAAACAATTATGAACCGTGCTATGTTTGTAACGGTTTTAAGCCGCCTGAGCGGGGAAACAATCAGCGGTTACCAAAACGACTTCTTTGACGTGCCAAGCGGTGAATGGTATGCCCAGCCCTGCTCATGGGGCGCTGCAACCGGCATAGTAAATGGAACGGGAGAGGGTTACTTTTCACCCCTGACTGCGGTTACAAGAGAACAGATGGCAGTTCTGCTTTACCGCTACGCCATGTATTACGGACTGACTGACGGAAGCTTCGAGGGAACACCTCTTTCGGCCTATACCGATGCGGGAAATGTTTCACCTTGGGCTAAGAGCGCAGTTGCGTGGGCGGTTTCAAACGGCCTGATTACAGGACGAAGCGCAAACAGCCTCGCACCGCAGGACAGCGCGAAAAGATGTGAGGTTGCTACGATAATTGAGCGCTTTGCCCTCAAGTTCAATATCTAAAACATAAAATATATCTGCCCGGCGCTTCGCTTAGCTTAGGAGAATACAATGCCTCAGGAAATAATGAAAAACATTTACTGCATTTCGATAACCCTGCCAAACAGCCCCCTGAGAAATCTTAATTCTTACCTGATAAAGGGTGAGGAACGAAATATACTCATTGATACAGGCTACAACCATCCCGAATGTCGGGAGGGACTGCTTAACGGGCTAAATGAACTTGAAATTGATATGGCAAAGACCGACATCCTGCTCACACACCTTCACGCCGACCACACAGGACTTGCGCCGGAAATCGCTGTACCCGGCACGCGAGTTTTCATAAGCCGTGCGGAAATTCCGTGGATGTTCGGCACTTCACGAAAAGAGCTTTGGGCGCTGGACAATATCAAGCTGGCGCGTTCAGGCTTCGACATGGAGCTGATTAATAACTCCCTGCGAAACGCCTCCTCCCGAAACATGGCGTCAAATCCCGAGTTTGATAAATACCTGCCGATTGATGACGGGGACGAGTTTAAATGCGGCGGCTATACGCTCAAGGCGCTTGTTACCCCGGGGCACACTCCCGCGCATATGTGCTTCTGGCTGGAGGAGCAAAAAACAATGATAACGGGCGACCATGTTCTCTTTGATATTTCCCCGAACATAACGCTTTGGAATTTTGTTGAGGACTCGCTCGGCGATTATCTTAAGAGCCTCAAGGCTATCGACAGTTACGATGTCCGTCTGGCGCTTCCGTCTCACAGGGGAACGGGCGATTTCCACGAACGGATTGCGGAGCTGCTGGCTCACCATGAAAAACGGCTTGAGGAATGCTATGAGGCGATTTTAAACAATCCCGATTCTTCGGTTTACGAGATTGCGGGGAAAATGACTTGGAAAATTCGATGCAGCTCATGGGAGGATTTCCCGATTAACCAAAAGTGGTTCGCCGTCGGCGAATGCCACAGCCACATTCGTCACCTGGAAATGCTGGGAAAGGTAAAAGCGAACGAGGATGAGAAGATAATCCGCTTCAGAGCGGTTTAGAAGCAAATAGGGCAGGTACAAAACAGAAAAAAGCGCCGCTGCGGGGAAAACCCATGCAGCGACGCTTTTTATAAGCACCGTATTCACCTTTTGGGGAGAATTTTCATATAATGGAGGGCGCGGATATTAAGAAGAGTGCTTGCCTTGCGCCGCGGCAAGTTCCCTTGCCATACTTAGAAGCAGGGTTTTGTCGTTATCTGAAGGACTCTCCAGAACATGGGATAAAAGAAGGGAGAGCACAGAGCCGACTTCGGTTCCCCGAAAACCCAATCCAATCAAATCATCGCCGGAAACGGCAAGCTGCTTTATTGACCAGCACTCGCCGCTTTTAATAACCGAGCGCAGAAGTCTCAGACTACCACGGCCGTAAAGCGCATCGCAGGCGGCGGCGGTGCATTGAGCGATTTCCGCGCCGTTTTCGGCAAGCTGCTTCTTCCACGAAAGAGCGTTGGCAGCAGGGCACTCCAGTGCTAGTTTTGCCCCAACGGAGCAGTTACGAACACAGGCCGAATCAAGCCGAAGCAGGGTCAAAAAGCCCGCCGATTCCTTAATAACACCGCTGTTCAAAAGCAGGGCGCAAAGAGCTGCCCAGCGCAGGGCGCGATTTTTCGGAAGCTTTTTGAGAGAAAGCAACTCGGGGCGTGCCGAAGCGTCATCAACAAGGTCATCAATCAGCCCGAACTCGATTACGCTCGACATAGTCTGAGGGGAGTCAGAAAGCAGAATTTTTTGAAGCTCGTCACGAACGCGCTCTTTGGCCAGAAAGGCGGAGAGCGGAGCGCTTTTTCGGATTGCGGCGAGGGTAGCGGGTTCGATTTCAAAGCCCAGAACAGCTGAAAAACGGAAGGCGCGAAGCATACGCAACGCATCCTCCTCAAAGCGTCTGACGGGCTCACCAACACAGCGAATCAGCCTTTTGCCGATGTCTTCTTTTCCGCCGAAAAGGTCGCAAATTTCGCCCGAGCGCGACAAAGCGAGTGCGTTTACGGTGAAGTCGCGCCTTTCAAGGTCTCCCTTTAGCCCCGAAATAAATTGAACGGCTTCAGGGCGGCGGTGGTCCTTATACTCGCCGTCAGAGCGAAAGGTGGTTATTTCGGCGGACGAACCGCTCATTTTAACCGTTACCGTTCCATGTTTAATTCCGGTAGGCCTTGAACGGGGAAAAACCGCAAGGACCTCGTCCGGCAGGGCGGAGCTGCATATATCCCAGTCGTGAGGTCTGCGGCCCATTATTACGTCCCTCACACAGCCGCCCACCATGTATGCGCTGAAGCCGCGGTTTTCAAGCCGACTGAGTATTTTGATTACATATTTTGGGGGAAGTTCTCTGCCCAATTGCCGCCATCTCCTTCGTACAGTATAGTATCATTGTTACCAATATCGGTTATAACTTCATGGTGATGTTTTTGCTTGTATTGCGGTCACAAATGTATTATAATACCGATTTAGTTACTAAACAATACAAAAAGCAAGCGTTCAAACCGCATTGGGGCGGCACGAAGCTCAGCATATCAAAATTCGGCGCCGAATGTCGCCATTTCTTTTCCGCGGTTAAATTATCCGCGGAGCTGCATGAAAGGAAAAGCATGTAATGACAGGCTTTGAAAAATATTTGCTCCCCACAAAAAAGGGGCATCTGATAGGCATCGGCGGCGTGTCAATGTCGCCTCTGGCCGAGGTGCTCTGCGGAATGGGGCTTGTTATATCAGGCTCCGACATGAACGAAAGCGAAAAAACCGCGCATCTTCGCTCATTTGGAATCGAGGTCAGTATCGGACACGATGCGCAGAATCTCTCCCCCGACACGGACTTTGTCGTTCGCACGGCGGCTGTACGCGATGACAATCCCGAAATTATTGCCGCGCACGAGAGGGGAATCCCCGTTTTTGAACGCACTCAGGCATGGGGAGCTATAATGCGTGACTACTCAAACGCCCTTTGCATTTCGGGAACCCACGGTAAAACCACAACCACCTCAATGTCAACGCACATACTCATGGCGGCGCACAGCGACCCGACGGTTATGATCGGCGGAACTCTTCCGCTGCTTCAGGCGGGACACAGGGTGGGAAAGGGAGATACCATCGTTTTGGAGTCCTGCGAGTATTACAACTCCTTCCACTCCTTCTCGCCCACAATCGCGGTAGTTCTGAATATCGAGGCCGATCATCTGGACTTTTTTAAGGATTTGGAGGATGTTAAGGCATCCTTTAGAACCTTCGCTGCGCTTGTGCCCGAAAACGGTTTCATCATCGCCAATCTGGACGACAAAAACACAATGGATGCGCTTTTGCCGCTTAATCGGGCTCTCTTTACCTTCGGACTTTCCGATAAGGCGGATGTTTATGCCGTAAATATTGAGAGAAAAGGTGCGCAAACCGAGTTTGATGTGATGCACAGAGGCGCGCTTTTTACTCACGTCAGCCTCCGAGTTCCGGGGCTTCACAATGTTAAGAATGCTTTGGCCGCCGCAGCAGCCGCAATCTGCCTCGGAATTGACCCGACTGCGGTAAGTTACGGGCTATCCGGCTTTACGGGAGCGGGACGACGCTTCGAATTTAAAGGAAAATACAACGGCGCGGACGTTTATGACGATTACGCTCACCATCCGGGCGAACTCAAAGCGCTTTTGGACGCGGTTGAGCCTCTGGGCTACAAGCGAACAATCCTTGTGTTCCAGCCGCACACTTTTTCAAGGACTAAGGCGCTGTTCGGGGATTTTATAGAGCAGCTTCGCCGGCCTGACCTTACTTTTCTCGCGGAGATTTACGCGGCAAGAGAGAAAAACACGCTGGGAATTTCGTCAGCCGATTTGGCGAGGGAAATTCCTGATTCAAGATACTTTGCCTCCTTTGATGAGATTGAAAAAAGCCTTGAAGAAACCGCCGCTCCGGGTGACATTATCCTGACAGTCGGTGCGGGAGATGTGTATAAACTCGGTGAGCGGCTTGTGGCGGCGGACAATAAGACGGTGCAGAAATAAATTTTCAGAACGAGCTGCAAGGATTTATGCAAAATCACCGATTACAATAATTAAAATATTGCGGTCCAGAAGAAGAACTTCGGACCGCAATATTTTTATTTTGCCATTTCCGGCTATTTCCGCCGCGAATAAATTTTTTTTCCGCAGCGCAAAGCGACCCTCTTCTAATTGTTGACATAAATATAATTATGTTAACAATTATGAACGGAGGAATGTCCAATGGCGGTTAAGCAAAAAATCAAAAAAAGGGGGGCTGTATTAGTCGGTCTGATTCAAATTAAGGATAATCCAAGGATAAAGAACATTACGGGGTATCTGCTGAACTTTATTCTGGGCTTCGCAATGTCAGGTTCAATAATAATGACGAATCTTGCGCCCTTCGGCATCGGCATTGTCGGAAGGGCGAGAGCGGGCTGGGGCGGAATCTGCTGCCTTTTCGGAGCGAGCATAGGATATATTATGCTCGGCGGTTTTGATTGGGGAATTAAGTACATAGCAACCATTACGCTCGTGTTCACTGTTTCTTTCGTGTTTAGAGATACTCGGGTAATAAACAAGGGGTGGTTCATGCCGGCCGTTGTTTCGCTAATTACGCTTATGACCTCATTTCTCAATACCTACGAGTTTCTCGACAGCTTCCCGAGTATCGTGAGTGTTTTCACCGAGGTCGTACTTGCGGGGGCAAGCACATATTTCTTCTCGATTGCGTTGACACCGCAGAATACGGGAGATGAAAAGACAGAGCGCAGGCAGGCCGTGAGCCTACTTATATTGCTTGCCTGTCTGCTCATGTCACTAAGCTCAATCGAAATCATGGGCGTTATCTCGGTGGGAAGATTTTTCGCGCTGATAATCGTGCTGACGGCAGCCTTCAAGGGCGGAATGCTGCCCGGCTGTGCCGCAGGAACGGCGCTGGGGCTTGCAATGGATATGGCAAGCGGCGGAGAAATTTTCTTTTCAATGGCTTACGCCTTCGCGGGACTTATCGGCGGCACCTTTTCAAAACACGGCAGGCTCATTTTTCTTTTAAGTTATATTATAGCAAATACGGTAGCCGTGCTTTGGACTTGGGGCGTGACGCTTAGGCTTGACCTCATGTACGAGGTTTTTGCCGCCACAGTAATTTTTGCGCTTTTGCCCGATTCCTTTTTAGAATACGTCGGAGGGATAGCGGTGCTTCCTGCGCCGGGAACGGGAGAATCGGGTCTTCGCCGTTACGCTGCAGGAAGGGCGGAGCGCATAAGCGCAGCCTTCAGAGAGCTTTACGGCACGGTGTTCAAGAGCCTCACGGGCACCGAAAACGACAACGATGTGGCAACGGTTTTTGACAGAGCAGCAGGAACCGTCTGCGTTAACTGCAAAAACAAGGAGGAGTGCTGGCAGAAAAATTTTATGGACACGCTCTCAATAATGAACGACGCGACAGGCGCGATGATGAAAAGAGGAAGGCTTGTCAAGGAGGATTTGGCTGATCGCTTTGTTGAAAAGTGCCCTTCGCATTACACCTTCATCTCAGCTGTTAACTCGGAGCTTCGAGGGCTAATGTACAGAAGACAATTCCGCAGCAGACTAAACGAAAACCGAATTGCCGCCTATGGGCAGTACAAGGAGCTGGCCGATATAATCGAGGGTGTGGCAAAGGAACTGAATTATGCCAAGGGAGCCGACCCCCTCTCTGAGCGCAGGCTGAAAAGATTCCTTCGGGCCATGGATATTGAGGCTGACGTTTCAGTTTTTCGCGACAATCGGGGCAGACTGCGGGCAATCATTGAAAGCGGGCATCTGGGTCCGCTGCTTCGACAGGGAAATTATCTTGAGATACTTTCGGGGGTTCTGGGCGTGCGCCTTTGCAAGCCCCCGACGGACGAAGGCATTACTGACAGAAGACTCGTTGTGCTTGAGGCCGAGCCTCTTGTCGTAAGTGTCGGCATAGCCGGTATGAAGAAAAAGGGCGAGCCTGTAAGCGGAGATCGGGGTACATATTTTAAAACGGACCAGGGCATCCTCTGCGTTATACTCGCCGACGGTATGGGAAGCGGTGAGGAAGCGGCAAAAGAGAGCATTAACGCAGTTAAAACTTTGGAGGCTTTTTTAAGGGCGGGGGTTGACGCGGCTGTGGCCATGAAGATTCTAAACTCCGTACTTCTTTTGAAAAACGGCGAGGACTGGGGCTATTCAACCATTGACCTTATGTGCGTCGACCTTTTCTCGGGGGAAACTTGCTTTTATAAGTACGGCGCCGCACCCTCCTTTGTACGAAACGGCAAAACCATACGCCGTGTACGCTGTGAAAGCCTGGCGGCGGGTTTATGCGCGGGAGAGGGCAGCGCCCCCGATATTGTGCGCATGAAGCTCAAGCCCGGGAATGTGGCGCTAATCGCCTCCGATGGAGTTCTGGTTGAGCAGAGCGACGCATGGCTGAGGGAAATGCTGCTAAGCAGCGACACGGCGGATACCAAAGCACTTGCGAAGGAAACCCTTAAAGCGGCTGTACGGCAGTTTGGCTGCGAGGACGACATGACCGTGCTGGCGGTTCGCGTTGATGAAAGGGCTTAGAACATGAACGCAGAAAGTTACGGCAGGAAAAAAAGACGCTTTTCAGATGAATCACGCCCGCCAAAGCTGAATAATCGTATCTCTTCGCGGTTAAACTGGCATTATATGGAGCCGCAAGGGGGATTTGATGTGGTAAAAGGTGTTTCGCACAGAGTTATCGTTGTTAAGTCGCCGGATAAGTACTTTGAGGAGGCGATATTTGTAATACGTGAGGATGTTTTAAAAAGTAGGGGAGCCAGCAGCGAAGCTGTTTTGAAGGAGGCGCGGAAGGCGGCAAATTCCTATGTCGCGGGGCGTAACAAACCGCTTAAGAGCAGGCGGCTTATATCAAGATTCCCCGCGCCGTTTTTCATCGCGGCGGGCGCCGCCGCGACGGGTCTGGCGTGGATTGCCCTGCGCCTATGCGGGGTATGAAGCACAGGAAGCGCTCTTAATTAAGGATAAATGCAAGACGGACAGGGTACTACTCTAAGTTTACCCTGTCCGATACTGTTTTTTGTGTCGTTTCCTGCTGACTTCGATCCCCGAGGCGGCTTGTTTTATTCGGTTTTTTGTGGTAAAATACCGCAATACATAACATTTCCTTGACTGAGAGGTAAAAATGAACATTCTAATTAAAAACGCTCTTGCCATTTTGCCCGAGGGCTGTGCCGAGAACGTGACAGTCTGCATTAAGGATAATATAATCGCCGCGGTAAACAGCGTGCCTGCGGATTTTACCGCCGACAAGGTGATTGACGCTTCCGATAAACTTTTAGTGCCGGGCTTTATAAACGCGCATACCCACGTTCACATGACGGCTCTGCGCAACAGGGCGGACGACCTGAACTTTATGACTTGGCTTTTCGATAAAGTCATCCCCATGGAGGATAAGCTGACACCGCAGGACGCCTATTTCAGCATTCAGCTTGCCTGCATGGAAATGCTGGAAAGCGGAATTACTTGCTTTCTCGATATGCACATGTTTCCCGACCTTATTGTCAGGGCAACGCTCGACGCCGGTATGCGCGCCGTTATCTCCCGCGGTTTTCAGGGCGGCAGGGAGGACCTTGAGGGCGGAAAAAGACGGATAAGGGAAGCCAAGGCGGACATTGAAAAGTTTAAGGGAATCCCCACTATCGGCTTCATGCTTGCTCCTCACGCGCCCTACACCTGCGACGGGGATTATCTTGACGAAATCGCGGCTCTGGCTGACGATATGGGGCTTGGAATCAACACTCATCTTTCGGAAAGTCAGGATGAGCAGGACACAATTATGAAACGCTACGGGATGAGCCCTGCCGAATACTATGACAGCCACGGAATACTTCGGAGCAACACAGTCTGCGCCCACTGCGTTTACCTCTCGGATAGCGATATGGAGCTTTTGGCAAAGCGGGGTACAAGTGTTGCGCATAACGCCGCGAGCAACATGAAGCTCGGCAATGGTTTCGCGGACGTTCCCGCAATGCTTGGGCACGGAATCAACGTCTGCCTCGGAACGGACAGCGCAGCGAGCAACAACAACCAGAGCATTCTGCGCGAAATGCAGCTTACCGCCCTCATCCACAAGGGTACCCACCGCGAGGCGACAACCCTGCCTGCGTCAGCGGTCTTTGACATGGCGACGGTAAACGGGGCAAAGGCGCTTGGACTTGCCGATAAGGTCGGTGAAATTGTCGTCGGAAAATGTGCCGATTTGAGCTTATATGACCTCAACAGTTCAGGCCTTATCCCGATTGGCGACCCGAAGGCCGCCCTGTGCTACTCAAGCGCGGGGCTTAAGGCGGAAACTGTGATAGTTAACGGACAGCTGCTGCTTGAAAAAGGCGAATTTAAAACAATTGACGCCGAGCGCGTAAGACACGAAATCAGGGAGCTTATTAAGCGCCTTTAAGCCGAAAAGGAGTAAAACTATGAGCGATATCAGGGATTTAAGCCTTGCCCCCGAGGGTGAGAAAAAAATCGCGTGGGTCTGGCGCAATATGCCGGTTTTAAACAGCGTGGCGCAGGATTTTGAAAAAACAAAGCCGTTTGCGGGCCTGAAAATTGCCCTTTCGGTGCACCTTGAGGCGAAGACCGCCTGCCTTTGCCGCACGCTTGAAAAGGGCGGGGCGCAAATGCACGTTACAGGCTCAAACCCACTTTCTACGCAGGACGATATTGCCGCGGCGCTTGTTTTCGGCGGCATGGACGTTCACGCCCATCACGCGGCAAGCGAGGAGGAGTATGTCCGCCATCTCTGCGAGGTTCTTGAGTGTGAGCCCGACATAATCATCGACGACGGCGGCGATTTAGTTAACCTTTTGCATACAAAATACATGAACCTAATCCCGAAGGTCATCGGCGGCTGCGAGGAAACCACAACGGGTATCCACAGGCTGCGTGCCATGGCGAAGGAGGGCTTGCTCCGCTTCCCGATGGTCATGGTAAACGAGGCGGACTGCAAGCACCTTTTTGATAACCGCTACGGTACGGGGCAATCCGTTTGGGACAGTATCGATAATACAACCAACCTAATTGTTGCAGGCAAGGTCGTTGTTGTCGCGGGCTACGGCTGGTGCGGCAAGGGAACGGCTCTGCGCGCAAAAGGGCTCGGCGCCCGCGTGATTGTTACGGAAATTAACCCTATCAGGGCGATTGAGGCCAATATGGACGGGTTCGAGGTCATGCCGATGGCGGAGGCCGCAAAATACGGCGATATTTTCGTAACGGTCACAGGCTGCAGGGATGTGATTACAAAGGAGCACATTGCTCTTATGAAGGACGGCGCGGTGCTCTCCAACGCGGGGCACTTCAATGTTGAGATTAACCTTTCTGAGCTTGCCGAGCTGTCTGCGGAGCGCTATATTGCCCGTAAAAACATAGAAGGCTATGTGCTTAAAGACGGACGCACCCTTTTTGTTCTCGGTGAGGGACGACTTGTTAACCTCGCCTCGGGCGACGGACACCCTGCCGAAATAATGGATATGAGCTTTGCGATTCAGGCGCTCGGCGCAAAATATCTTGCCGACAACAGAGGCGCGCTCCCTGTAAGCGTAATTGCCGTCCCACCTGAGATTGACGCGGAAGTCGCTTTGAGAAAGCTCCGCTCCATGGGAAAAAAGATTGATGTTTTGAGCGCGCAGCAAAAAGAATATCTGGGAATCTGAATTTCATTTATAAGCCAAAAGCTCTGAATCCAAAACGGATTCAGAGCTTTTTTTTTGCGGAAAATTATTTGCCGCTTCTTTTTAGGCTGAATTAAGGTTTGTGCGCTGTAATGTACACATGATTAAAAACCTGCCTAAGGGCGGCACACACATAAATACTTCTTCAGGAATAGGGAGGAATCGAAAATGCAGGGTTTTACGAAAATTGCTTTGATACCGGCGTTTGAGCCGGCAGACAATCTGCTAAATCTGGTTGTTTTACTCAGTGACGCCCATTTTCAGGTTGTTCTGGTAGATGACGGAAGTGGGGAAAACTATCGAAGAATTTTTTCCGCATCAAAGCGTTTTGCCGAAGTGCTGATACATGAAACCAACAAGGGCAAAGGCGCCGCGCTCAAGACGGGGCTTGCGTTTATAAAGAGGCACTATCCCGAAGACTCAATTGTCGTCTGCATGGATGCGGACGGCCAGCACAGCGTTGAAGACGCGATTAAGGTCGCACAGGCGGCGGCAAACGATAGAAACAGTTATGTTCTGGGCAGCCGCAGCTTCTGCGGGGAGGTCCCGAAGCGAAGCCGTTTCGGGAATCTGGTTACCCGCTTCACTTTTAAAACAGTTACGGGGGCCGCCGTGAGTGATACCCAGACGGGCCTACGCGCTTTCAGCACTTCCCTTATCCCATTTATGCTGAGTATTGTCGGTCAGCGCTACGAGTACGAGATGAATGTTTTGCTCAAATGTGCAAGCAAAAAGATTCCGATTAAAGAAGTGGAAATTGAAACCATATATTTTGATAATAACGAGGGCTCTCACTTCAATTCTATTAAGGATTCCTTCAGAATCTATCGAGAAATAATAAAATTCTCAATGTCGTCGCTGACAGGCTTTGCCGTGGATTATGGTTTTTACAGTCTCATGGTTGCTTTAACGGCCGCCATGAGTCCGTCAGTTAGCGTTCCTCTTTCAAATATATCGGCGAGAATCGTAAGCAGCAGCGCAAACTATGCTATCAACCGAAGCTTTGTTTTTAAAAACAAGGATAGCGCCGCCAAGACGGCTATTAAATACTTCACGCTTGCCGCTTGTATTCTTGCCGGAAACACACTGCTGCTAAGCTTTATGGTCGATAGTTTGGGAATAAATGCCTACACAGCAAAAATATTTACAGAAATAGTCTTTTTCACCGCAAGCTGGCTTGTTCAGAAAATATTTATATTCGGTGAAAAACCAAACAGAAATAAAAGCCCGGAGCTTGCAAAAACGGAGTGATTAAAAAATGAAAAAAGCGGGAAAAACGAGCCTTTGGACGAAGCTCTTTTCAATTGTGCTCATACTCTTTACGTCTTTTGTCCTACTGGACACCTTTATTATACCCAGAGCTTATGTGATTGAAAACGACAGCGTTGCGGAGCAAAGCGTAAATACAGCGTCATCAGTAAGCAGTACTGCGGACGCTGAGAAGAATACAACGGAAAGTACGTCAGCTACAGTTACGGAAAACTCGTACAGCGACGGAAACATAAGCATAACAATAACAAAATATCGAGAGTATGACACCGACATTTACGTCGCTGATGTGACCGTAACGGACGCTTCCTACCTGAAGACGGCCTTTGCCGATTCAACTTACGGCAAAAATATAACGGAAAAAACCTCGGTCATCGCGGACGAAAGCGGCGCGATTCTGGCAATAAACGGCGACTATTACGGCGCTCAAAACAGCGGTTATGTGATAAGAAACGGCAAGATTTACAGAGATACGATATCAGCTTCCTCGCAGGAGGATTTGGTAATTTACGAGGACGGCAGCTTTGAAATCGTTACGGAAGGCTCCGTTTCCGCCTCGGAACTGCTTGCAGGCGGTGCCGTGCATGTGCTTTCCTTCGGACCGGGGCTAATCGAAAACGGCGAAATTTCGGTAACGGAAAGCGAGGAGGTTGACAAAGCAAAAACCAGCAATCCGCGTACTGCAATCGGGCAGATTTCAGATTTGCACTATGTTATGGTCGTTTCCGACGGACGCACAAGCAAAAGCGCGGGTCTGTCGCTTCAGGAGCTTGCGGAGTTCATGCAGGGCCTAGGCGTAACGACTGCCTACAATTTGGACGGCGGCGGTTCCTCAACAATGGTTTTCAACGGCACAGTAATAAATAATCCCACAACCAACGGTACAAGTATTAAGGAAAGGAGCGTGAGCGACATTGTTTGTTTCGCCGATTGAACCTGAAAAAAAGCGTATGTGCAGGAACTCGCTGATATTTATCTGCGCGGCGCTCTTCTGCGGACTGTTCAGTGCAGTCTATGAGTACTACAGCCACGGCGTTTATTCGAATTTTATGGTTTATCTGTTCATGTTTCCGCTGCTAGGGGGAACAGTTCCTTACGCTTTTCTGGGACTTTATCCGAGCGCCGCGTGTCCTACACGACTGTCAATGAGAATTTATAACTCGGGGCTGGCGGCGCTGACGGTTGGAAGCTGTGTTAAGGGCGTGCTGGACATTTACGGCACGAGTTCGGGATATGTGCTTGCCTATTGGGCGGCAGGCGGTCTGCTGCTGATTATCGGGCTGGGCATGTACACAGGTAAAGTGCTCTTCGAAAGCGTGAGGAGAGCGGGTTAAAGCAATTAGGCGTTAATAAAAAAATGGCATCGCATTGCGATGCCATTTTTGTATGAAAATTCAGTGCAGCGAGGAAATTTTCTTGTCGCAATCCTTGCAATAGCCGTACATCTCAACCTTATGCCCAAGAACGTGAAAATCGCTCTCCGCAATTTCGGGCACGAATTTCTCCATGGGGCAGTTAACAAGCTCAATGACCTTGCGGCAGTTGACACAGACAGCATAGTGCCTGTGCTGTTCACGGTTAAGCTCGTAAAAGGCCATGCTGCTGTCCATAACGGTGGTTTTTAGTACCAGACCTTCGCTTACAAAACAGTCAAGAATCCTGTAAACCGTTGAAAGCCAGACAGAAGCGTCCCCATCCCGTACCCGACTAAATATTTCGGGCGCGCTGAGCGGTGAGGCGGCATTTTCGAGTACCGAATAAACGCTCCTTCTGTGCTTTGTCCTCTTTATTCCCGCGGGAAATACAGAATTATCGTCTTTCAACTTAAATCACCTCTTTGAATTGAATAAGAGCTTAGTTAATCTCAATCAAATTTTTGAAACAGCTTTTGCGCGGGAGTGTATCGCCTTTGCCGCCATGACGATTATGAGAACAAAAACGGATACCAAAGCAGTGAAGCCGCCCGGCGCGACGTTTAAGTAATACGAAATTATAAGTCCCGTCATTATATCGACCATGCTGAAAAGGATAGAAAAAATGAGGGTTTTTTTAAAGCCCGTTTCAAGTTGAAGCGCCGTTGCCACGGGAAGCGCAATCATCGAGCTTAAAACCAGAACGCCGACAATTCTTATCGAAACGGATATGGCGGAGGCAACCAGCACGAAAAAAACGTAATTTATAAGTCCGGTCTTGACGCCCGCAACCTTTGCCGCCTCTTCGTCGAAGGCGATGTAGACCATCTGATGATAAAGAAAAACGAGTGTTAGCACCGAAATCACGCTCAAAACCATAACCATCACCATGTCGGTTTTCGTAACCGTGAGTATGCTGCCGAACATAAACGAGTCGGCGCTTGTATGGAGCTTGCCGGAGCTGATAATGGTAATCGCCGTTCCGACGCTGAGAGCGAGAACTATCGAGAGAATGAGGTCGGTGTATTTTTTGAAGTATTTGCGGAGAAACTCAATCAGAGCGCCGCAGATTGAAGTGAATATAAACGCCCCGAGAACGGGGTTTTTGTCGTACATAAGACCGATTGTAATGCCTGCCAGTGAAGCGTGCGAAAGAGTGTCGCCAATCATTGAATAGCGGCGCAAAACGAGAAAAACGCCGATACAGGGGCAAAGCACCGAGATGAAAATAGAAACCAAAAAAGCGTTTTGCATAAAGGGATAGCTAAGCATTGCGTTCCCCCTTCCCGAGGTATTCCTCTGAGTACTTTTGTGGGGTGCAAAAATGTCCGTTTCCGCCGTGGAGGTGGTAAATTGCCGTGGAGTTTGAAATCGCGGCATTCAGGTTGTGCTCAACGGACACAATCGTTAAGCCCTGCTCGGTGTTGAGCCGCTTGAGCAGCGCGTAAATCTCGCGCTGACTGTCTATATCTACTCCGGAGGAGGGCTCGTCGAGAATAAGAAGCTCAGGGCTTCCCAAAAGAGCGCGGGCTATAAGCGCTTTTTGCGCCTGACCGCCCGAAAGGTTGCCCATTAAGGAGCCGGCCTGTTCCCTTAAGCCGACCTTGTCAAGACTTTCGGAAACAACACTATTATCCTTGATTTTCAGAAGTTTGCGATAGGAATTGAGCATTTCTCGAACAGTAATAGGGAAGCCGGAGCTTACTGAATCGCTTCGTTGCGGCACATAGCCGATTTTTTTGGACAAGGTTTCGATATTGCCGTTTGTCGGCTTTAAAAACCCTAAAATCAGTTTCATCAGCGTAGTTTTACCGCAGCCGTTGTCACCGACGACAGATACATATTCGCCGCTGTTAATTTCAAGACTGATTCCGTCCAGAACAAAGGGGGGCGTGCCCTTGTAGGAAAAAGTAAGGTTTTTTGCTTTTATCATGGGTTTTCACCAATTTCTCCTGAATATTTATATTTCGTGAAGGCCTATTTAGCTTGACAAATTCACGCAGATAAGACTATCATCTATTATACGCAAATGCGAATCATTTGCAAGTAGATTCTGCGGAGGCTTAAATTGTATGTTTAAAAAGCTTACGGCACTGCTGCTGTGCCTTTCCTCACTTGCCGCTTTAAGCGCCTGCGACAGCAATAACTCGGGGGGAGAGAGCGGTAAAGTTAAGGTATCTGTCACTTTTAACGCGCTTTGCGAATTTGTCGAAGCTGTCGGAGGGGACAGGGTGGAGGTATCCACCATTATTCCTGCCGGAACGGAGCCGCATGACTTTGAACCGAAAGCGCAGGATCTGGTAGCTCTCGGTAAGGCACAGGTTTTTGTTTTTAACGGACTCGGTATGGAAAGCTGGACGGATGACGCCCTTTCTGCGGCGGGAAACGAAAACTTGATAGTCGTTGACGCGTCAAAGGGCGTAACGCCGATTACAAACACCGATGAGGCGGAGCTGAGCGAACACGGACAGTATGACCCTCACATATGGCTGAGCCTTAAGTGCGCGGAAACGGAAGTAACCAATATCAAAAACGCACTGGTTGAAGCGGATTCCGCGGGCAAGGATTTTTACGAAAATAATTGCGCGGCCTATATAGCAAAGCTTGAGGCTTTGTATAACGAATACAGTGAAAAATTCGCGGCGGCACAGAAAAAGAGTTTTGTCACGGGGCACGCGGCCTTCGGCTATTTGTGCCGTGATTTCGGACTTACCCAAAGAAGTGTCGAGGATGTCTTCGCGGAGGGGGAGCCGAGCGCGAAGCAGCTTGCCGAGCTTGCGGAATTTTGCAAGACAAACGGAGTGAAGACAATATTTGCCGAGGAAATGGCAAGTCCCGAGGTTTCGGAAACTCTGGCGGGAGATGTCGGCGCAAAGGTAGAAACCATTTATACGATTGAGAGCGCCCAGGATAATCTAAGCTATCTTGAACGTATGGAAAGCAATCTGAGCAAAATCTACGCCAGCATGTCCTGAGAACTAAAGGCAAATTTAAAGGGTGTCATTTTTACGATGACACCCTTTTCTACCCTTATTTTCTGCTGTTTATAATATCCATCTCAGCTTTTCCGCTTATGTGGTCAATTTCGAGAGCGATGAGGCACACATTATTCCAGTGCCGCTGGATTTCCCCTTCGTTAAATTCGTCGCTGTTAGAGGAGAAATACTTCTTAGAGAAAAGCTCCAGCACCCTTCTTTTATCGTCTTCGCCTACAAAGTCCGCCCTGCCGAAAGCGATTGCACTTTCATAAAGGGTTGTCAGCTTTTCGGGAACGACGCTGTGCTGACTGACCACGCAAAAGGAGGCTTTGGGGTTGTTCTGAAGCGCGTCAAGCTTGTGCCCCTGCTTTGCGCAATGGAAATAAAGCTTTCCGTCGGCGTAGACGTAGTTGAGCGGCACCGCGTAAGGATAGCCGTCGTCGCCTGAAACGGCCAGAGTTCCGAAGGAGCCGTTTTCAAAAACCTTAATTGTGTCCTCTGGGGGCATTTTCTGCTTAAACCGCCGCATTTCTCTGAACATAAGGTACACCTCGCTTTAATAGTCTGTAAACGGCAGTGTAGCACAAATGAGTCGGAAATTCAAGCAGCCGGACGAAGGAACAGACAAGTTTACGTCTTTTTTATACAATACTCTGCTTCCACCGATTCGGATAACGCTTTCTACATACGGGTTACGGTTATATCCTCGCCCATGCCGCAAAGGCCGTCGAGAACGATTTTGTTACCCCTAAGATCCTTGGCGTAGCCCTTTATATTTCCGAAGGGCGCAATATATTTGGTTGAAACAGGTCCGAAACCCTTGACAAGATTATAAGCGTCATCAATTTCAAACAGAATGTCAACCGCTCCGTACTTGTCAAAAACGTGCCAAGTCCCATCGGGCAAATGCTCGAAGTCAACAGGCGGAAGCAAGTGGCACTCACCGTTGAGCCAAAGAAGGTTTTCGCTGTTTTTTTCCGGCTCCTCAGCTTGATTTTTGCAGAGATTGAAGCCGAGAGGACTACCGTCGACAACGCCCATGCCGGTCAGCCAGTCATAATGCATGTGCATGGAATAGTAGCCCTTATGATCGTCAATAATGCCCACGGAATTTTCGTTCATGAAAAACAGCCGGTCACCAATTTTTATTGTGCCTTGGGCCTTAAAAAATTCCTTCTGCGTGTAAAGCGGTCTGTTATCGCCGAGAGGCATAACCGTTATGCTCGGGACTGCACAGCTGGAAAAGGCAAGCTCCGCCGACATGTGTGTTTTCTTAGCCGATTTGGGGGAGTAATCCGCCTTAATAAAGACCTTTCCGTCCTGCATCTGATTGTTAATGCTCGTCACAAAAGCGCCTGTCTTAAGGTGGTTTACGCTGTTAAAAAGAGAATTTTGAACGCACTTGCGCGGCGGACCGAAAACTTGATTTGTGAGAACCTTCTTGGACGCCCTGTCATAAAACATCATGATGTTGAAAACAGCAATACCCATGTCGTAAATTGCGCCGCAGACAAAGCCCTCGTCAAAGCAAATCTCATAAGCCTCCCACTCCCTGATGCGAAGGCTGTTGGCAAAGTGGGGCAGCACGGGCGAAACAGGTTTTCTGGCGTCGACTATGTTGAGATTTTTAATCGGCCCGTCAAACGCGCCGAAAACCGACTTTCCTCCCGTGACGATGGCGGAAGGCGCGTGCTGCGGACGTCTGCTTTCATGGATATAACTCGGGTATTCGAGACTAGGCGGGTTTTGTGTCTGCTCCATTTCGTTTTGTCCTTTCATATAACTGCCGTGATTATTACTGATTATCAGGCAGGCGTTTAAAGCGAACCGCATTTGCGGTGCACGCGCTTATGTTCAATTGTCGGAGCCTGTAAACATATAATAGCAATTGCAATTGAACAATACAACCATAAGATTTTGTGATATAGGCTCGAAAAATGGCGAAAATCAATAAAAATACGCTCTCGGACGAAAACAACAACTAAAAACTGGAGGACAGCGGGCCTTCGTTCCGCGGAGGAGCGAATCTATTATTGACTCAATAGTAACCAAAATTACACTTTTACGGCGCTTATACAATGTGCTAATTGACAATACAGATGTATTGATATAGTATAATAAAAGGGAAAAAATAGAACTTTCGCGTCTGGTTGACCGTTTTAAGGACAGAGTTTTGGAAGGAAGGACAATACAAGATGGCGTATTTTATCACGGAGGACTGTATCGGCTGCACGCTCTGCGCCAGAAGCTGCCCCGTCGAAGCAATTGCGGGAAAGTTAAAGGAACGGCATGTAATTAACCCGAAACGCTGTGTTGAATGCGGAGTTTGCGGAAATGTCTGCAACAACGCCGCGATTTTGAATTCAAAAGGCGAAAAAGCCGTTAAAATCCCTAAGGCGGAGTGGAAAAAGCCGATTGTCGACAAGGAGCTTTGCAGCGCCTGTGCTATCTGTGTCCATGCCTGCGGAAAAGACTGCCTTTCGATTTCTCTGCCGCAGTTTCGGGGCGATATTAAGGTTTTCGCCTATCTCGCCAACGAAAAGCAGTGTGTTTCCTGCGGGCTATGCGCATCCTACTGTCCGCTGCACGCCATAACTATGAAGGGCGGTGAGCAGAAATGAAGCTTCCGAAATACATATTGATAAACTTGGCAAGCGGCACAGTGAGCGATTATCCGATATCGCAGGAATTATATGAAAAGTATTTGGGAGGAAAAGCCCTTGCCGCGAGGCTTCTTTTCGACTTAATGCCTGTCGGGGTAAAGGCGCTTTCGGCCGACAACGTAATTATCATAAACACAAGTCCGATGAACGGAACCGGCGCGCCCTCATCGAGCCGCTTCAATATGACCTTTAAAAATGTCATGACAAACGGGATAGCCTCCAGCAACTGCGGAGGGCAGTTCGGCGTTATGCTCAAGGCTTCGGGCTACGACGGGATTATTCTCAAGGGCGGGGCGGAAAGTCCGTCGTACATAGAAATCCTCGACGGCGACGTAAGTATTAAAAGTGCCGAACATCTTTGGGGCATGGACGCGGAAAAGGTGCAGGAGGAGTTTAATCCGCACTGGGGCAAACTGGTAATCGGACCCGCGGGAGAAAACGGAGTTCACTATGCCGCAGCTGTTTCGGGTGAGCGCGTCGCGGGGCGCTGTGGCGCGGGCGCGGTGCTGGGAGCTAAAAACATTAAGGCAATTGTGGCTTTCGGAACAAACAGAGTTGAGCTTTACGATAAAGAAAAATTCGATGTTTACAACAGAAAGTTTATAGATTTCCTCAGAACCCATCCGATGACGGGCAACGCCCTGCCGAGATACGGCTCTGCGGGACTGTTAAACAATGCTAATGCCTCGCACGCTCTGCCGACAAAGAACTTCAGCAGGGGACAATACGAAAAGCACTCGAAGATCACGGGAGAAACTCTCGCGGATACAGTATTAACACGAAACAGCGGCTGCGTAAGCTGTCCTATCCGCTGCGAACGGCGCGTCATGGTCAACGGCAAGGAGGTCAAGGGCCCTGAATACGAAACTGTCGGACTTTTCGGCTCGAACATTGAAATCGATGATTTAGACTTTATCAACGTCGTCAACTTTGAGGCCGATATTCTTGGCATGGATTCAATCTCCCTCGGCGGAACTATTGCCTTTGCCATGGAGCTCCAGGAAAAGGGCATGGCGGATTTCGGCCTGCACTTCGGCTCAAAGGAGGGCATTCTGGAGGCAATCCGCGACATAGCTTACGGCAGGGGCGCCGCTAAGGAGCTTGGGCTCGGCAGCAAACTGCTTGCAGAAAAATACGGCGGCAAGGAGTTTGCCGTTAACGCAAAAGGACTGGAGCTGGCGGCTTATGAGCCGCGCCGATCCGTCGGTATGGGTCTTGGCTACGCAACCTCGAACAGAGGCGGCTGCCACTTAAACGGCGGCTATGTGGCGCTGATTGAAACCGTCGGAGTTGTATCTGTCGACACACAAACACCAAAGGGCAAGGCTGAGCTCGGCATATTCTTCCAGAACATGATAGAGGCGGCATCCTCGGCGGGCTTCTGCCTGTTTACCTCTATGGCGATAATCCCGGGCTTCCTTTCACAGCTTGGTCCTGCACACCCGATAACGAGATTCGTAAGCAAATTTTTAATCACCGTACGTCCGATTTTGGGAGCGCTTTGGGGAATGATGCCCTGGGTGTTGCCGTTTAACTGGATGTATCTGTTGCCTTATACACAGTCGCTTAAGCTCGCAACGGGCATGCCGATGACTTCGGGAAAGTTTTTGCAGATCGGAGAACGCTGCTTCAACACGGAACGCCTTTTCAACCTTCGTGAGGGGCTGACCTCCGCTGACGACAGTCTTTGCGACAGGCTTACAAAAGTGCCGCAGGACCCGAGCAGGGCGGACACCGTCGTGCCGCTTGCAAAAATGCTGCCGCGTTACTACAAGGTGCGCGGCTGGGATAAAAACGGGGTGCCTACGCCGAGAAAACTTAAAAAGCTCGGCATAGACATTAAGATATAAGCGGAGGTGCTAAAATGGCTCATATATCTTATTACGGCGACATGAGAACACTTTCCGGAAAGACTGAAGACAGCATTGATGCTGAAAGCCTTTCGGAGCTTCTGAAAGTAATCGGAAAAACTTACGGAAAAAAGGCGCAGAAAGCCGCAAAATCATCTCTTATTGTAGCGGACAACGAGAAGGTTCTGTCAATTCGGAAAATAAAGCTCAATAGCGACTCGGAGGTAGGCTTTTTCCCGATGTGCTGCGGAGGCTGACGGGCTTCTTCCGAAAGAGGATATTAAACGACCGCCCATTTCGGGCGGTCGTTTAATGTACCACGGAAACGGTTTTTCAACTGACTGTTTCGGCGGGAACGGGAGCCTTGCGCAGACGGGCAATGGTCTTTGCCATCTGGGCTTCGTCCCAAATAACGGGAACGGGGTAAACGGGGTTTGCTTCCTTCAGTGCCCATTCAATCATTTGAGGAATGTCGCTGTCTTTAATATTGTCAAACTGTTCAATAATGTTCATGTCCTTGTTCATCTTCCGTATGGCGAGAATAAAGGCGCGCGCCTTCTCTTCCTCGCTGCTGCCGGAAATCCCGACGATGTCGGCAAGACGAGCCAAGTCTTTATAGACCGCGGGACCGAAGTCCTCCATCACATAAGGCAGGATAACTGCGTTTGCAAGTCCGTGCGGTGTCCCGTAGAGACCGCCGAGCGTGTGGGCAATCGCGTGAACATTGCCGACGCAGGCACGGCTGAAAGCGCGGCCGGCATAAAAAGAGGCGAGCAGCATATTGCTGCGGGCTTCAAGGTTTTTACCGTCAGCGTAGGCTTTTTCAAGATTATCAAAAATAAGCTTTGTCGCCTTTTCCGAGAGAATGCGGGTGTACTTGGGCGCAAATTTATTGGTATATGCCTCAACGGCATGGGTAAGAGCGTCCATACCGGTTGTCGAAGTAACATGAGGAGGTAGTCCGACTGTCAGCTCGGGATCGAGCACGGCATAACGGGGAAGAAGAACCGGATCCTGAATGGCGTATTTATGGTGAGTGCTGTAGTCGGTCACAACCGCGGCGAGAGTTGCCTCGGAACCTGTTCCGGCGGTTGTCGGCACGGCGAAGAGCGGGGGGATTTTCTTTAGTACCTTCATAGTTCCGCCAAGCTGCGCAATACTGCGCTTGGGCCTTGCCACACGCGCGGCCGCGGCCTTGGCGCAGTCCATTGAGGAGCCGCCGCCGAAGGCTATGAAGCCCTGACACTTATTGTCGAGGTACATCTTGAGAGCCGCTTCAATGCACTCGATGGAGGGATTGACCTCAGCTCCGTCATAAAGTACATATTCAAGTCCGGATTCTTTGCAAGCGGCAAAAAGGCTCTCCAGCAGACCGATTTTTGAAAGCACGGCGTCGGTGACTATAAGAACCTTGCCGACTCCCTTGGACTTAATGAAGTCCGGCAGTTTTTTTATGCTGCCCGCTCCCGTCAAAAGTTCGGGGCTGTGCTGCGGCAAAAAAATCTGCGCCGCGCTGAAGCTGCACTGAAATACGCGATACCAAGCATTTTTAAGTGTTCCCATAATGTTTGACTCCTTCAAATAAATGTTTAAAATGTCCCTCGGATAAAAAATCGGAGTGCTTGTCTTACACCTTTCGTACTATGTCGGTGTTGAAAATGCCAAATAGGGGAAACAACATTGAAAAAATATATGCAAATATACAATACAGATGTATTGTATATTATCACATACCTGTTATATAATGTCAACAAGAGTACGAGAGAATTGCCCTTTAATTTACGTGTACACTTAAAAAAACAGATTAATTAGACTTACGGAGATACACAATGGAGAAACCAAGCGCAAAATCAGTACTGTTTGAAAACGCAATGACGCTGTTTAAGCGGCACGGTTACGAAAATGTGACCATTTTGCAAATTTGCAGGGCATCAAATGTGACTCGTAACGCATTTTACTATTACTTCAACTCAAAGGAAGATTTGCTAAGCTCCTATTTTGACAATGTGCCTGATTTTACCGAAACGCTTATCAAAAAGCTCTCGACGCTTCCGAACGATTTGGAAAAATTGTGGTTCATTTTTGAAGCGCACATTAAGCGTATTGAAAATGAGGGACTAAGCATTTGCCGAGCTTTCATAAAGGTAAATATTGACGGGAACGGTGATTTTTTGACGAAATACTACGTCAGCGAGACCGTTACTATTCCGCTTCTGCGAAGCTGTCAAAGCTCGGGTCAGGTTAAAAACATGTTGGAGGCAAGTAAGCTTATATATCTTGCAACCCGCATGATTGCGGGGATTCTGCTCGCGTGGTGCTGCAAAAACGGCCAGTTTGACCTGCTCGGCAGCTCAAAGGAGGCGTTTCGCGTCCTTCTGGCGCCGCTTGAAAGTGAAACCTGAAGTATTTTGAAGGAGGAGCTTCGGCGTGGAAAGATATTTAAGGCAGTTAAACATACCACAAATCGGCGATGAGGGTCAGCGGAAGATTGGTGAAGCTTCGATTCTTGTTGTGGGTGCCGGAGGACTCGGCTCAGCCGCGCTCTTCTGCCTCGCGGGGGCGGGCGTGGGGACTATCGGAATAGCGGATTTCGATACGATTGCCGAAAGCAACCTTAATCGTCAGTTTTTACACACTACTGAGGGTATCGGCACGGACAAGCTGGATTCCGCCCTTGAGCGCCTTAAAGCCTTTAATCCGTTTATTAAATTCAACGCTCATCGAATCAAGGTAAGTGATGATAATGCGGAAAGCTTGATTGAACCCTATGACCTTGTTATTTCCGCGGTGGATAATATGGACACCCGCTATGTACTCAACCGCGCCTGTGTAAAAGGCAGGAAACCGCTTATTAACGGGGGAGTCAGCGGCATGTACGGCAGCATTCAGCTTATTGAGCCGGGCAAAACCGCCTGCTTAAGCTGTCTTTTAGGCGAGAATCAAAAACAAACAGCGGCAAATTCCTTTGCACCCGTGGTCAGCACAATTTCGTCGTTGATGGCGCAGGCGGCGCTGCTTCTGGTTTTAGGTCAGCCGAACTCGTTGAAAGAGGAACTTCTTTTCTTTGACGGCGAAAAAATGAGCTTTGAGAAAATTCTTCTCCGCCGCGATCCGAAATGTCCCGTATGCGGCAAACTCAAAACGTAAATTCGGCTCCGTATTGACCTGAGAGCTGCTCAGCACTCGAAGACACAGCGTTTAAAACTTAATACTGAAATTCATTCGATTTGTTTTTTCTAAAGGAAACCATGAAACTCAAACGATAGGGTAATGCCGGAAACAGCATTGCCTCACATTGCGGAAAGAATGAACCAACATAGGCGCAGGGAATACCTGGGCCTTGACGGTCAGTCTTTCACTGACCGTTATTTTTTTCGGATTTTATGTGCGGGGGTCTAAGTGTGAAAAGAAATGCTGTGTTAATGGTTATGCTCGCTCTGGTGCTTGCGCTAATTGCAGGCTGCGGCGAAAAGACAGAAATTGACTTTTCGGGCGTGGATTACGCTGCAAGTGTTTATAAACACATTAACAACGGAGGGCTCTCTGAGGATGACGTTTTGCCCTACAATGTGGATGCCATAACAAGTGCAACACTTACCGTTGAAGGACCCGGTGTTGTTTCGAGTATACCCCTTTCCGTGCGCGAGCTGGAAAACAGAACCGAGGGGCTTTCACGCGGAGTGTATTCCGACAAGAGCGGCAAATACATATACGAAGGTATTGACCTTGCATATTTGCTCAAAGACATGGCAGACGGAGATAACGGCATAATCCTGACAGATAAGGCCTATATAGTTGACCTTAAGGATTGCAACCGCGAAACCATAGCCAGCTTTACGCTGGAGGACGTGAACTCAGCCTCGAGTGACGGCCGCCCCATTCTTCTGGCTTACGGCAAGGGTACAACGGACGGAAAGCTCGCCGCGCCCTTTGTGTTTGACGCGGCGGACGAATCAGAACATTCGCTGGGATATGTAAAGAAACTTAAAAATGACGACGGCTGTTTACGGCTCGTTTACGATTTGAATACATACGGGGACAACAAGGACTATAAGCGTTTCGGAAATGTTGCTTACGTTTATATACGCGAGAGTACGGAGCCTGGATTTAAGCATACAAAGGAGAGCGGCGAGGCCTACGGCGCCTCCAAGCTTTCCGATTATATAATTACGTTCCGTGGTGACGCACTGGGGCGCGAGCTTGATTTCACCGTGGCGCAGCTGGAGGCCTTAGCGGTCTATGACAAAGACGGCAGCCTCACGCAGGGCGGCATCGGATATTCCGATTTTTACAGTCTGGCCAACACTACCTACTGGTACGTTAACGAATACGAGGGGCTGGACCTATACAAGCTTCTAATGTATCTCGGTATGGAGAGCAGCGAGGAGATGGGCACGGCAAAATCCCGAACAACTCTTATAAGCTTTTTGGCGGCGGACGGAGTTCCGGCTGCGGAGAGCTTTTCGGTGGACACACTTTCTTATCCCGAGGCCTTCGGCTTTTATAAGAAGAACGCAGCCGACATGGGAGACGGCAGCTATAAACCCACAAATGCAGATCTTGTAAAGCTTGGCTATCCCGTACTTTTGGCCTATGGGGTAAATAATTACCCCTATACAATCGGCAAAACGGATGAGGGCTATCTTTCGGGACTGAATAACAACGGTGGCCCAATGCGAGTGGTTTTCGGCAAAAATCAATACAATCACGCCAACGGCTCCTATCAGGTGCAGTATTTAAGCGATGTTATTGTCGGCGAAAACTTATATTACAACACCCATAAATACACGGATGACGCCTCTCAAAACGCTCTGACAGAGGACGAGCTTTCGATTCTTGTCTATGACGAGAACGGTAAAACCCTCGTTGAGCGCAAAATGACGGTGGGGGAGATAGAGGATATTATCTACGGCGGGGATGTCGAAGCAAATGCCGCCAAAGCGGCGAGAGTTAAGGACAGCTATGAAGTAAGGGAAAACAGTGGGACGGAAAACTCCGTTTACGAGGGTGTTGAGCTTGAGTATCTTCTGATGGAAGAATTGGGGCTGCCCGGGACTAACGGCACCGTTACTTTTTCTGACGGGACAAAAGAGCTCACGGTAACAATGTCGGAACTTTTCGCCGAGGGTTACAACACGAGCCTTGAACGAAGCGGCCTTACTTCGCTTCTGGCTTTCTCGAAAAACGGTTCGCCGATGGTGGAAACCGCGGAAAGCGGCGGTTATACGGCGCAGTACGAGCTGTCGCCGCTCCTTGATACTGACCCGAAATTCTACACCGTTGACAATGACGGGGGACCTCTCGCCGTAATCATACCAAGCTCCGATGCGGAGGTTTGCAAAGCCCTGTCCGTAATGAATGTCAAGAGTATCATGGTAAATCTGGTGCCCGACGCCTATGCCCACAGCTCCGCGCCTTATTCCGAACTAAAAAGCAAGACCGTCCGCTTTTACGGCGAGGGGCTTAATTCCGAGAGAAGCTTCACCGTTTCCGAACTTGAGGGAATGCAGACAAGCGCCATAACAAGGGATTACAGCATACTCGGACAGGACGGCGAGCATACCGAGGCTCGGTATCGCGGTGTCTCGGTATATGAGCTTTTTGCCGAAATAGGCTTAAAAAATAACGCGGGCGACGTCACCGTTTACGCGGAGGACGGAACAAGCGTGCGTTTCTCGCTCTCTCAGCTTAAAAAACAGAACTTTTCGAATTACCTTAATCCGAGCCAGACGGGGCTTGGCGCTATACTTGCCTATGGCTGCAGCAAGGCGGGCGGCGATATTATGGACGGGTTGCCTTTGGTACAAAGCCCAAGCTCCGACGGCTATAAGGCCGACTACGGAAATGACGGGGGAGCTCTCATGCTCATAATGCCGCAGGAAGCAAAGAACTCCGTTAACTCGGAACTCTGTGTGAAAAATGTTGCGGCCATTGAGGTTTCAGCCAACGATATTGACACCTGGGGTCATGCCATGAGCGACGTGTATTCAGAATTTCTCGACTATGAATTTACCTTTACCGTTAAAAATGACGACAGTGAGTGGACGCAGGTTTTCACTCTTGGGCAGCTTGAGGCACTCGACAGCATCAGAGTTCGCGATACCTATTCCGTCCTTGATATGGGTGAGTGCGAGGGTATAAATATCTGGCAGTTTGTGCGGCTGATCGCGGGAGATGTGACGGGTATTGACAATCCTGTTTCTGTCACGGTCTATGCCTCGGACGGCTATAAAAATGACCTTTTGAGTGTGTTTTATCTGGATGGCCTTGAAAACGGGGTTGAGGATGAGAACGGCGATCGCAAGGCGCTGATACTCGCTTACGCGGTGAAGGGCTATCCGTTTGTCGATTCCGAAGGGCATGAGGGTTATACGGGGCTTGCGGGGAACTCCTGCGGACCGCTGCGCGTTATAGCAGAAACCAATCAGGGCGCCTCGGTGAAATATGTTACTAAGCTTGTGGTCACGGTTCCGGGATCAGGCAAGATAAACATATCAGTCGATAACAGCATTTTCGATACCGAAAAATAGGGGAGAGAAAAAATGAAAAAAGCGGTTTTACTGTTTCTCGCCCTTGCGCTTATTTTATCTCTTTTCGGCTGCGGCGCAGAATCGAAACCCAATAACGCTTCGGGAGTCAACACTGTTACGGACGGCTCGGGAGCGCTGCTCGCCATTCCCGAAAACAGGGAGGACACGGCCATTGCCTCGGTTTACGCCGTTTCCGTACCCTTTATAGTTGCGCTTGGACTTTCGGACAGGGTTAAAGCGATAAACGTCAAGTCGAGGTTCTGGACGGATAATGTTGAAGGACTGAAAAATGCGGGAACCGTCGGGCGCGGAGTGGTTGACCTCGAGGCTTTGGCGCGCCTTTCGCCCGTTGTGCTCATCCACCGCTCAAACGACCCGAAAACCGTGGAGGCTGCTTCGGCGCTCGATATCGATGTGCTTTGCATTACAGTTGAAAATCTCGACGACATAAAAAGCACGCTCAATTTGATGGGAAGGTATTTCGGCGCGGAGGAGAGAGCAAATGAGGTCTGCGCGTGGATGGACGAAAAGTTTGCCTACATCGCTTCAATTGTTGAAACCATACCCGAAAATGAGCGGGTTCGGGCACTGGTTATGGGCGGTGAGCTTGGACGTGTTGCCGGGGGCGACATGCTCCAATCATGGATGATAGAAAAGGCCGGAGGCAGTTGTGTTGCGGACGACCTTGAGGCTGACCACAACTGGACAGATGCAGGTGTTGAAACTATTTTTGAATGGAATCCCGATTATTTGTTTTGCACGGGCTCAACATCTCTTGATTACACCGTTAAGGGGCTGTATGAAGACTCCGCGTGGTCGGCTGTAAATGCCGTGAAAAACCGAAATGTTTATCAAATTCCCGCAAAATACGACGCCTGGGACATGCCCGGTATCAGCTGCGTTCTCGGCACTATGTATATGCTGCGGCAAATGTATCCGGACTATTTTTCAGCCGAGGAGCTTCAGACACAGATTGACGAATATTACAGCTTCATGTTCGGAAAAACCTTTAGCCCCGAATATCTGGGCTATGACTTGGAGAACTGACTTTGGAAAAGAGAGCCATAAGATTAAATAAGCCGAATATTGTTCTTCTCGACCTTGCCGTTTTTGCTGTTTTGCTATGCGGCATTGTTATGGCGTTATGCGTCGGGAAATACTCCGTTTCGCCTTGGGAGAGCGTGAGCATACTCTGGAAACGGATTGTGGGACTGCCGTCAGAGCTGCCCGAGATGACGCAGAATGTTGTGATGGGACTTAGGGTTCCGCGGATTCTCGCTTCGGTAATTGTCGGCGGGGCGCTAGCAATGTCGGGCGCGGCTTATCAGGGGATTTTCAAAAATCCGCTTGTATCACCCGAATTTCTGGGGGTTTCGAGCGGAGCCTGTATCGGCGCGGCTGCGGCGATTCTTATGTCACTCACAACGGTCTATATTTCGCTGTTTGCCTTTTTCGGCGGACTTATCGCAGTTGCGCTTACGCTGGCAATCCCGTCGCTTATCCGAAACCGCTCAAACCTTGTGCTGGTGCTTTCGGGTATTATTGTCGGCTCCGCGCTGTCCTCGGTTTTCGGCTTTATCAAATACTTGGCAGATCCCGACACACAGCTTGCCTCAATAACCTATTGGACCATGGGCAGCTTTTCCTACATAAAGCTCTCGGAACTGCTGGTTGTGCTTGCAGTTATCGCCGTGCCCGCCGTTGTTATAGTGCTCATGTCCTGGTGGATAGACGTGCTCTCGCTTGGTGAGCGAGAGGCACAGGCACTCGGCGCGAATGTAAGGCTCATCCGCGGAATTATTATTATCTGTGCAACTCTTCTGACAGCGGGTTCCGTCTGCATTGCCGGAACAATAGGCTGGGTGGGGCTTATTATTCCGCATTTCGGCAGAATGCTTACCGGACCTTCAAATCGGCGGCTTATACCGCTCAGCGGTCTTTTGGGGGGACTTTTTATGCTTCTTGTGGATACCTTGACGCGGACTATAGGTGTTGAGGAAATGCCCGTGAGCATACTGACAGGAATAATAGGCGCGCCGTTTTACTGCTTTTTGCTCTTCCGCCAAAGGAGGACGCTCACATGAGTATTATCTACGATATTCAGGATTTGTCCTTCTCCTATACTGCGCTGTCTCGGCTTGTGCTCGACGGCGTGAATCTAAGCATTGCCGAGGGTGAGGTACTCTCCGTTCTCGGACGCAACGGCGCGGGAAAATCTACTCTGCTCGGCTGTATGCTGCGCCTTATGAAACCGCAGGGCGGACAGATACTTCTGTCGGGTAAAAAGCTGGGAGATATGTCAGAAAGAGAGATTTCGGCGCTTGTCGGGTACGTCCCGCAAACTCACATACCGACTTTCGGTCACACAGTTTTTGACTTTGTACAGATGGGCTGCGCCTCGCGCATCGGTCTGTTTTCCCACCCGGGCAAAAGTGAGCGTGCCCTAACCGAGAATGCCCTATCGGAAATGGGGCTCGAGCAGCTTGCTGATCGACCCTACACAGAAATTTCCGGAGGAGAGCGGCAACTTGCGACTATCGCTCGCGCCATTGTTTCTCGGCCTCAGATAGTCCTCTTTGACGAGCCGACGGCGCATCTCGACTTCGGAAATCAGCTTCGGGTGCTGCGGATAATTAAAGAGCTTTCAGAGAAGGGCTTTGCCGTTGTCTTCACCACGCATAACCCCGACCACGCAATGCTCCTCGGCGGAAGCGCCGCGGTTCTTGACAGGCAGGGGAGGCTCGTTTCGGGAAAGACCGAGGAGCTTATCACCGAGAGTGTGCTGAAGGAGGTATACGGTTCCGACTTAAAACTGAAATACATTGAGGAATTTGGACGCAAAGTCTGCGTGTACCCAAACTTATAGAAAAATTCCTCGAGAGAGGATTTTTATAATTGAAAGAAGGAAAGGAAACCAACATGAAAAAGACAATTTCTCTTGTACTTGCACTCATGCTTATTCTCAGTTTTGCCGCGTGCGGAAATAAGGCGGCAGACGAAGCCTCAGGCCCCGTTGCCCAAGAAGTTAAGGGCGTAACAATCCCGGCTTTCTCCGTTACCGTTAACGGCGTTAAGGTTGATGGGGCCGCGATGGCTGCCTATCCCATGTATTCCGTGCAGGCAACCAGTACTAACAGCGCCGGCACCGAGTCGACCACCACCTATGTCGGTTTTAAGATGAAGGACATTCTTGCCGCCGCTGGACTTACCGAAGCATACGTATGGCTCGAAGCCACCGCTGACGACGGTTATGCGATTACCCTGACGGGCGACAAGGTTCTCAGCGACACAACACTGCTTGCAATGACACGGGATGGTGAGCCCTTTGCCTCTTCGCCGTGGATGGCACCCTGCTCCTCCGCTACATCAGGAGATTACCTCAAGGGCTGCGTCTCCATTCTTGTAAATACCACCCAGAGCGCCCCCGAAATCAGCGCCGCTCCCGAGACGGAAGAGGGAAGCGAGCTTGCCTTAACGGGAGAGCTGCCTGAAATTCAGGACAGGACCGACAAAGTCGAGTTTGCGCCGTTTAGCTTTTTAGTTAACGGAACCGCCGTTACAAACGATACCCTCAAGGGACTTTCAATTTACAAAATTACGGTTGTGGTTGAGGACAAAAGCGGCGCGCTTTCAGAATCCACCTACACCGGATATAAGCTCAGCGACGTGCTCAAGGCCTGCGGAATTTCGTCTGCCGCGTCCGTAACCGTGAAAGCAAACGATGGATATGAATCCGAGCTTGCAGCGGAGCTTATCGACAGCGAGTATACGCTTGTCGCAATTGAAAAGGACAAGGAAGTCGGCGAAGACGGAACAATCTGGGTAGCTCCCTGCAGCGAAACCTCCGCCAAGAGCTTTTGCAAGCTTGTGGTTGAAATTACCGCGAAATAAGTATATACTAGCACATCAGTAGGTATTAGCTGTCATAAACGGTTTTTTAAGGAGTTATGAAAAATGAAAAAGCTCGCTGTCTTTCTCAGCCTTGTGTTGCTGCTCGCTCTTTTTACCGCCTGCGGAACAGAGGCGGTGAACTCTTCGCCCTCAGCGGAAACAAGCCCCGTACCCTCTTCAGAAGCCGCGGCACCTACGCCGACTCCGCTGCCCGCGGGCGAGCCGGACATCAACAACGAGTTTGGCGTTGACAAGAATATCAATATTGAAACAATTGACAATTGGCTCAATAGGGATGACGTGGTCTACCGCGATATGCGCATGCTTTTTGATCCGGCACAGTTTGGAGATATCGGCGGCGAGGCGGATTTGACCAGAACGATAGAGGGCTTTAAGGTTGTGCCCTATCCGTACATAGCGACACTGCCCCCCATTCCTGTGGGCAACGCCTATTCCGGAGAATGTCTTTTCAGACTGACATGGAATGAGGACGGGACAATCGCAACAGCAGACCCCAATTATGAGGAATCAATGATGATTCTGGAGGAGCTTTTCCCGAAGAACAAAGCGATTTTCCTCATGTGCGGCGGCGGCGGCTATGCGGGAATGACCAGAGCTCTGCTGATATTCCTCGGCTGGGATGCCTCGAAGCTTTACAATATCGGAGGCAACTGGGGCTATAAGGGTACCCATTCGCTTGAGCTTGTTGTTAGCCCCGAGGACGCAGCGGGAAACAGCATTTACGCCACATGGCGCGCGGATTACGCATACATTGACTTTTCACGCCTGCACCCGATAAGCTGACGGTAATGAAAAGCTTAAAGCTGCTGTCGCTTGTGATTGCTGTCGCTTTGCTCTTGACAGGCTGTTCAAAGTCCGAAGAAAAGCCGAAAAACGAGTACACGGAGTTTAACTACACTCATTATTCCTCGGGCGGAACGGCGGAGGAATATACTGCGGTTATCCTCTTTGAGCAGACCTGTTCTACTTTCACGGCATATCAGGTAGCCTTTGCCTCCTGTACCTGCCGTGATCCTCTTGTGGCGTATCTCTCGGTCTGCTATGTGGAGATTCTTAACACCAAATCTTCGGCGGAGGAGTCCGCCATTCGCACAATCAGCCTCGGCAACAACATGGGCCTTTATGGGGACAGCAACCCGAATTACTATATTCCCGAGTATACAGAGGAATATATGGATGAAAATTTCGTTCAGCACCTTGTGGGCGCCACGAAAAGCGACTTCGACGGCTGGGGGGGTTACCGAACTCAGCTATCCTGCGTCGATGCGGATGCGGTTTCAGGCGCCTCGGTGACTACGGGAAATGTTACCTCCATGCTCAAAAGCCTCTTTGCTTACCACGCCGCAAAATATTACGGGGAGGGAAGCTGATGAGCAACCTCTTTCTGACCGGCGAAGTTGGAGCGGGGAAATCAACAGTTATCTGCAAGACGCTCGCGCTGCTTCCGCCAATTGTGTGCGGCGGCTTCCGAACAGTCAGCGTTCCCGCCGCTCAGGGAGCTGCGCTTGAGGTATACCTCGAAAAGGCGTGGGAGAAAACGCCGCGGGACTTGAGCCACTTAGTCGGTACTCGCTATGGCTTCGGTCGCTTTGCGGCCTACCCGACGGCTTTCAATACGATCGGAGCTTCAATTCTATCTTCACCGCCGAAAGGCGCGGCGCTTATAATAATGGACGAGTTGGGCGTGATGGAAAATGATGCGGAGCTGTTCTGCAAGGCTGTAATTGAAGCATTGAACGGCAAACTGCCCGTACTCGGGGTCATTAAGCCCAAGCACACGGATTTTTTGGACGCCGTCCGCGCTCACGAACGAAGTGAGATTTTTATGGTAAGCGACAGAAACCGTGAGGAGCTTCCCGAAATCCTTGCGGACAAGCTGCGCAAGATTCTATAATAAAAAAAAGATACACCCTAATAGAGGGTGTATCTTTTTTCGCAAAACAGAAACTAACGCTGTTTGGAGAAGCAATCGCTGCAATAAACAGGACGGTCATCTCTGGGCTGGAAAGGAACTTTAGCTTCGCGTCCGCAGGAAGCGCAGACAGCTGTGAACATTTCCTTCTTGCCGGCTCCGCCATTTTTTCTGGCGTCACGGCAGGGTTTACATCTCTGGGGTTCGTTTGTAAAGCCTTTTTCGTTGTAGAAGTCTTGTTCGCTTGCAGTAAAGATGAATTCCGCGCCGCAGTCTTTGCAAATAAGGGTTTTGTCTTGAGCCATTAAATGATATACCTCGTTTTTAAATTATGCCGGAGATAAAGCCAACATAAAGTTATTATATAGCCATCAACTTGGATTGTCAATGACACAAACGTGAGAGATTACTGTTTTTCCCAAACTTTACGCAGACAAACGGGCATCACAGCGCCATGCGCAGCAGTTTTTCATATCGGCAACAGGTTTTAAAAAATCACGCTTTACTTTTTGCAAAGAAGGTTTTATAATACCTTTAACAATTAAATAGACTTTTTCGATTTATATAAGCTCATAATCTGGTTGAGCGTCTCTACCAACTACCGTAAACAGTTGATTATAAGTCTTCAATTCCGCTTGAAGATTTATAATTGCTGTTTACTTTTTTATACTTAAAAATATTTCTGGTTAGCTGTGAATACTTTCAAAAGGAGTTATTCGATGAAGGATTTTATTAAAGAATTTGAAAAGAAGCGCAAAATTATATCCGTTGCCTCCGGACGAGAGAGCGCGGAACTGGTACTGAAAAACGCTGCGTTTGTGAATGTGTTTTCGGATGAGCTTTGCACGGATGATATTGCCGTTTCGGATGGTGTAATAGTCGGTATCGGCAAGTATTCGGGAAAAAACGAAATCGACATGAGCGGAAAAATTGTCTGTCCCGGGTTCATTGACGCACATATACACATTGAAAGCGCTCTCGTTTCGCCTGCCGAATTTGTAAAGGCTACCTTTCCGCACGGCACAACAACCATCGTTACTGATCCACACGAAATTGCAAATGTTATGGGCACTGACGGAATTGAATATATGCTCGAGGCGAGCAAAGATCTGCCGATAGACGTTTTGTTTATGCTGCCCTCCTGTGTTCCGGCGACAGCTCTTGACGAGGCCGGAGCGGTTTTGGATTATCGCGCGATAGACCCCTTATATGAAAACCCGCGGGTGCTGGGACTTGCCGAAATGATGAATTATGAGGGGGTTGTTGAGGGCGACGGGGATGTGCTGAAAAAGCTCACCGCCGCACAGACGCATAATACGAAAATTGACGGGCACGCCCCGGGCCTTTGCGGGAATGCGCTTAACGCTTACGTTGCCTCAGGTGTTAGCTCCGACCATGAATGTTCCGAGCTGAACGAAGCAATGGAAAAGCTCAGAAAAGGTCAGTATATAATGATTCGCGAGGGAACCGCGGCGCGCAATCTCGAGGCGCTTGCCCCGCTTCTTAAGGAAAAATGTGCCGACCGCTGTATGTTTTGTACTGACGATAAGCACCCAAACGACCTTCTGGAGAAGGGGCATATCGACTATATCATAAAAAAGGCCATCTCTTTGGGTGTCAATCCGATTACTGCCGTCAAGGCGGCAAGCTTTACCGCCGCGCAGTATTTTCGCCTTGATGACCGCGGAGCCATTGCCCCGGGCTATGCGGCGGACTTGGTTATAATTGACAGCTTTGAAAACTTCGGGGTTGAGAAGGTTTTCAAAAACGGTGAACTTCTGTTTGACGGGAAAATGAAGGTCTTTAAAGAGCCTGAAATCGAGCCTGAGCTAAAGCGGCGCGCCCACAATTCGTTTAGTATTCATGAGCTTGCGGCAAAGGACTTTGTGTCTGAGCGAGCCATGGGGCTAATCGGGCTTATACCTCAGGAGATTGTTACAACAGACTGCGGCTTTGCGGATGGGATTGATGTTGAGAAGGACATTTTGAAGATCGCCGTCATCGAGCGTCACAAAAATACTTCCCATATCGGATTGGG
Organism: Clostridia bacterium; assembly: GCA_009929315.1. Taxonomy (GTDB): domain Bacteria; phylum Bacillota; class Clostridia; order Oscillospirales; family Oscillospiraceae; genus UBA2658. The sequence continues at coordinate 13,194 of SAAS01000010.1, read as the reverse complement.
CTATATTAAGGGTTACGGACTGAAAGAGGGTGCCGTTGCCACAAGCGTTTCACACGATTCCCACAACATCATCGCCCTCGGCACAAGCGATGAGGAAATCGCAGCCGCCGCAAACAGGGTTTTGCAGTTGGACGGCGGTATTGTCGTCATGAAAGATGGCAAAGCTCTTGCCGAGCTCGCTCTGCCCCTTGCAGGAATAATGAGCGACGACACGCTGGAAAACGTAAATCATGCGCTCGAAAACGCCAAGGACTGCGCGTTTGGTCTGGGCGTTTCCTCGGGGATTGACCCTTTTATGACACTTAGCTTTATGAGCCTTCCTGTAATCCCCGCGCTTCGGCTCACGACCCACGGCGTATATGACGTGCTTAAGAGAAAGCTTATCTGAACTTCCCCTCAAAGCGGGAAAAGCCCTGTGTTTAGCACAGGGCTTTTTTATCGGAATTTGGTTATCGGTGCGACAGGAGATTGGGCGATTGCTAAACAGTTAAAAAATTTCCCCGGAAATATAGTGTTAAACTATTGACAAACTCAATAGATAATGGTATATCGATAATAGAATATCGATTGAATATAAATTTTGCACCGCAAATGAAATGGGAAAACAAAATTTCATACTCGGAGGATTAGAAATGTCAAAACCGGTATCAGCTCAGGCGCTGTCCCGCATGCCCGTGTATCTGCACTATTTAAAGGCTTTGCCGACTGATAAGGAGACGAATATTTCCGCTAAGGCTCTGGGGCTGAAGCTTGGCTTTGGGGAAATACAGGTCAGAAAGGACTTGGCGGCGGTGTCCGACGCGGGCAAGCCAAAGCTCGGATACTCAGTTTCGGAGCTTATAAGTGACATCGAGGCTTTCCTCGGCTACGACAGCGTAAATGACGCCGTTTTGGTAGGCGCGGGAAAGCTCGGCAGAGCACTCTTGTCCTACGAGGGCTTTAAAGCAAACGGGCTTAATATAGTTGCCGCATTCGACAGCGACGAGGGAAAGTGCGGAAAGGACGAAAGCGGAAAACAAATTCTGCCCCTTGAAAAGCTTGAAAACCTCTGCCGAAGAATGAAAATCAAAATCGGAATTATCACGGTGCCGGCCGCGCAGGCTCAGCAGGTTTGTGAGCTCTTGATCAGCGGCGGCGTTGAAGCGGTTTGGAACTTTGCTCCGACCCATCTTTCGGTGCCTCAAGGTGTTATTCTGAAAAATGAAAATATGGCGGCGTCGCTCGCCGTTTTGTCCAAGCGTCTGTCAGATAAGAACAGCGCGAATAAAACAGCCCAAGTAATGCAAGGAAAAGGAGACCCCAAATGAAACTTACAGTTTGCATAGGAAGCTCATGCCACCTTAAAGGCTCAAGGCAGATAGTGGAACAGCTTCAAGCACTTATCACGGAAAACGCTCTTGAGGACAAGGTGGAACTTGTCGGCACATTTTGTTTGGGTGCCTGCCAAACGGGAGTCAGTGTAAAGATTGACGAGACTCTTGTCTCGCTGAGGCCTGAAGACGTAAATACTTTTTTTGAAAAGGAAGTAATTACAAAGCTGTAATGCTTTGCTGTTTTCGCTTATATAAAATAAAGCCGACGCTTCAGGAGGAAATCTTATGTCCGAATACATACGTCTAAATGAATCGAACTGCAAAAACTGCTATAAATGTATCAGGCACTGCCCTGTGAAATCTATAAGCTTCTCGGGAAATCAGGCGCACATAATCCCAGAGGACTGTATACTTTGCGGGCAATGCTTTATTGCTTGTCCACAAAACGCCAAGGAAGTCAGAGACGATACCGCAAAGGCAAAAATGCTTATTTCTGAAGGCGTTCCCGTCATCGCGAGCGTTGCCCCTTCCTTTGCCGCGAGCTTCCCGGGAATCGGAATAGTCGGCATAGAAGAGGCGCTTAAGAAACTCGGCTTTTCCGGTGCCGAGGAGACAGCTCTCGGAGCAACCTTGGTAAAAAAGCAATATGAGGAGCTCGTTAGGCTCGGCTCGCAGGATATTATAATTTCGTCCTGCTGTCCGACGGTTAACCTCATGATTCAAAAGCATTTTCCGGAGGCGCTGCCCTTTTTGGCGAAGGTCGTTTCGCCCATGCATGCGCATTGCCGCGATATTAAAAGCAGGTATCCCCAGGCGAAAACTGTTTTTATAGGTCCCTGCATTTCCAAGAAATCGGAGGGTGATGACTTTTCGGAGGATATTGACTGCGTTTTGACCTTCGATGAGCTGTTAAACTGGCTGCGCAGCGAAAACATTGAGCCGGAGCCGAAAAATGATTTTTCTGAAAGCGGAAGGACACGCATTTTTCCGACTGCAGGCGGCATTTTAAAATCAATGGACTGCGATTCAGAGGAATACAGCTATGTTTCCGTGGACGGACTTGAAAACTGCATAAACACTCTGCGCGATATAACCGTGGGAAGAATTTCAAAATGCTTTGTTGAGATGTCCGCCTGCCTTGGAAGCTGTATCGGCGGGCCCGTGACCAGCAAAACAAGGCACAACCCCCTGCGAGACTACATATCGGTTCAAAAATACGCAGGCTCACGCGATTTTGACATTGCTATGCCGAACGAGGAATTATTGACAAGGCAGTTTGAAAACCTTGAGAGAGCGCAGGTTTATCCGGATGAAAAACAGCTCGAGGAAATTTTACTGAAGATGGGCAAAAAAAGCTCGGCGGCTGAGCTTAACTGCGGCGGCTGCGGCTATAACTCGTGCCGCGAGAAGGCTATCGCCGTCTTTCAGGGCAAGGCGGATTTGTCCATGTGCACGCCCTTCCTGCGCGACAAGGCGGAAACCTTCTCGAGCAACATTCTGAAAAACAGCCCGAACGGAATCGTCGTTTTAAGCGAAAAGCTTGAGGTTCTGCAAATCAATCCGGCAGCGCTGAAAATACTCAATATCACAAACGCTTCCGACATTGTCGGTGATAATGTCGTGCGCGTTATGGATCCGACGGATTTTATCACGGTTCTGACCACGGGAAAGAGCATAAGAGATAAAAGACTTTTCCTTGCCGAATACAAAAGGTATGTTGAAAAAACGATTGTGCTCGATAAAACCTACCACATGCTATTGTGCATAATGCGTGATGTGACAGACGAGGAAAACGAGCGCCAGAAGAAAGAGGCAATCAGCCGACAGACAGTCGAGACAACGGACAAGGTCATCGAAAAACAAATGCGTGTCGTTCAGGAAATCGCGCTGCTGCTGGGCGAAACCACCGCCGAAACAAAGATTGCCCTGACGAAGCTTAAGGAGTCGCTTGCCGATGAATAATCTTTGTGCGGACATTGGCTATAACAGCCTGAACAAATTCGGAGAGGAGCTTTGCGGCGACCATATTGAGGTTGTTGAGCAAGGCGAAAACTCAATGGTAATAGTTCTTGCCGACGGGCTTGGCAGCGGCGTTAAGGCAAACATTCTCTCCACCCTGACTTCGAAGATTATCTCCACCATGATGGCGGCGGACATGAGCATTGAGGACTGCGTGTCCACAATTGCGCTAACCCTTCCCGTTTGCGCCGAGCGGCAGGTGGCTTACTCGACCTTCACCATAATACATATCATTAACGGCAGGGACGCGGAGATTATTCAGTTTGACAATCCGGGCGTGATTCTGCTTCGAGACGGCGAAAATATCGATTTTGATTCTGAAACCCTCAGTATTGCGGGAAAAAGCATAAAAAAATCTAAAGTTCAAATTCAGGAGGGCGACATATTCATCGCCATGAGTGACGGCGCCCCCCACGCAGGTCTGGGCGCAACACTTAACTTCGGCTGGCAGCGAGATAATATTATTGACTACATGAAGGTCTTCTGCCATGTCGGTCTGACGGCAAAAACAATGACGACTGTACTTTTGGATGAGTGCTGCAGGCTTTACGGCGGAACTCCGGGCGATGACACGACAGTCTGTACGGTTAAGATCCGCCGTCGCGAACCGATGAATCTTCTAATCGGGCCGCCTTCCTGTCCCGAGGACAGCGGAAAGATGATGTCCCTTTTCTTCTCCAAGGAGGGCAAACGAATTGTCTGCGGCGGCACAACCTCAAATATAGCGGCGGAATATCTCCACAAGCCGCTGAAGACAAAGCTTGAATACTTCGATAACGAAATTCCGCCCACAGCGGAAATCGATGGAGTTAACCTCGTGACCGAGGGCGTTATAACCATAAACAAAGTGTTGCTCTATGCGCAGGATTATCTGAAGGACAACGAGTCGTACAGGCTGTGGAGCTATAAAAAAGACGGAGCCTCGCTGATAGCCAGAGCGCTTTTTGAGGAGGCGACCGACATAAATTTCTTTGTGGGGATGGCGGTCAATCCCGCGCATCAGAATCCGAGCCTTCCGATAAGCTTCAGTATTAAAATGCGGCTTGTCGAGCAGTTGGCGGAGTGTCTGAAAAAAATGGGCAAGAAAATAAAGGTAAGCTATTTCTAGGCGGAGGCTGTATGAGAAAATTCGATACAAAGGTGCAGTATCTCAAATATAAGGTCCTGACGGAGGTCGCAAGGCTCGCGTTTCGGGGCGAGCTTCTCGAAAATGTGAACAATATTCCAAAGACAATTGTTCCCGGGAAAGAAGCGACTATGAGATGCTGCGTATACAAAGAAAGGGCAATTCTTGCCGAAAGAGTGACGCTTGCAATGGGCGGGAATAAATCAAACCCCAACGTAATCGAAGTCATCGACATCGCCTGTGACGAATGCCCTGTCGGCGGCTACGAAATAACCGAATCCTGCCGGGGCTGCATTGCTCATCGCTGTGAGGATGCCTGTCCGCGGGACGCAATTAAGTTTGACGACGAACAGAAGGCCTTTATCGACAAAGCAAAGTGCGTTGAGTGCGGACGCTGCGCAAAGGTCTGTCCCTATTCTGCGATAATTAGCAAAAAGCGCCCCTGCGAAAATTCCTGCAAGGCGAAGGCAATCAGCATGAGCGAGGATAAGACCGCTAAAATTGACAATGAAAAGTGTGTTGAGTGCGGCGCCTGCGTCTATCAGTGCCCCTTCGGTGCGATAATGGACAAGTCCTATATTCTGGACGTAATAGATATTCTCAAAAACAGCAGGGACAACAAGGCTTATAAGGTTTACGCCCTGGCGGCGCCCTCGATATCAAGCCAGTTTACTTATGCAAAGCTTGGGCAGGTTATAACGGGAATAAAGCAGCTCGGCTTTTATTCCGTTGTTGAGGCGGCTCTGGGAGCGGATATGGTGGCGGATGCCGAGAGCCGTGAGCTTTATGAAAAGGGACTGCTGACAAGTTCCTGCTGCCCCGCCTTCGTTAAGTTTTTAAGGCAGGATTTCCCCGATTTGGCAGATAAAATTTCGCATAATCTCTCGCCGATGGCAACTCTCGGTAAATACATAAAAATGCGCGATAAAACCGCAAAGGTTATTTTCATCGGTCCCTGCACGGCAAAGAAATCCGAAATACACCTCGACGCCGTCAGCCCCTATGTTGACAGCGCAATAAGCTTCGAGGAGCTTCAGGCACTCTTTGACGGCAAGGGAGTGGATATAACGCAGGCAACTGAGGACGTGCTTGACAACGCCTCATACTTCGGGCGCATCTTCGCCCGCAGCGGCGGCTTGGCGGATGCCGTAAGGCAGGGGCTTAAGGAAAACGGAATTGAAGATTTTGAATATAAGCCTGTTTCCTGCAGCGGACTTGAGGAGTGCCGAACCGCCCTTCTGAAGCTGCGTGCGGGAAAATTGGACGCAAACTTCATTGAGGGTATGGCTTGCTTAGGAGGCTGTATCTCAGGCGCAGGCTGTCTTACCCATGGCGAAAAAGACAAAGAGCAGGTTGATAAATACGGGCGCGAGGCCTATGAAAAAACTATAAAAGAGGCCATTACCGTTCTCAAATAAAAGATATAACAGAAGCGTCTTAAGCATAGCTTAAGACGCTTCTTCATTTTCCGCTCCGCTTATAATTTAACGTGACTGCCGTATGATTTCACGGCGCAGACGTACAATTATGCGCTTTTCAAGGCGGCTGATATACGACTGGGAAATGCCCATAATATCCGCGACCTCTTTTTGGGTGTATTCCGTGCAGCCGCAAAGTCCGAAGCGCATGACGATAATCGTTCGTTCCCGCTCCTCAAGACCATCCACCGCGTCCATAAGCATTTTTTTATCCGCATCCTCCTCAAGGGGGCGCGAAACCTCGTCGCCGTCGGTACCAAGTACATCGGATAGCAGAAGCTCGTTGCCGTCCCAATCGGTGTTAAGCGGCTCGTCGAGCGAAACTTCGCCCTTCTGCGCGCTGATTTTGCGAAGATACATCAGAATCTCGTTTTCAACGCAGCGCGAAGCGTAGGTGGCGAGCTTTATTTTTTTGTCTGAAATGAAGGTGTTTATCGCCTTAATGAGTCCGATTGTGCCGATTGAAATGAGATCCTCCAAACCCACGCCGGTATTTTCAAATCTTCTAGCGATGTAGACCACCAGCCGCAGATTGTGCTCGATAAGTGTTTTTTTCGCCTGGTCGTCGCCGCGCTCCAGAGCCTCAATCGCCTTGTGTTCCTCATTTTTTGAAAGAGGAGGCGGCAGAATGTCGCTTCCGCCGATGTAGTGAATCCCGGGCGGGAGGAAAAGTCCGATTTTAACAAGTGCCTGCTCCAGAGCAACATAAAGTTTTGTATATAAGCCGATAGTTGTCTCCTCCATTCTTAATTAGCCTCCAGATTACAACGATACCCACATAAGCTTAAATTAGCGGCGATAATAGCTATAAAATAGCCGAATAATCGCTGTTATTGCTTAAAATATTGGAAGAAAGCCCCACCAAAGTGTTTTTTCGCTCCTTGCCGTCCACAAACAGCCCGTCTGGGCGGAAAACCGGTAAAAGGGCCATTTTAACTCCGACACAGGAATAGGGCACCAAGCGAAACCTTGTACGGAAATCCTCGCTGCTGCCCACAGTTTCTATGAACTCCGATACGCCGCGCCTGAGCGCCTCGATAAGGGGCTGGGGGAGCAGCTTATTCGCTTCATTCACATCAAGTACCATTACAGGCAGACCGCTAAGGGGGTCGTAAAGCTCGTTTCCAGTGTCCCTAAGGGCTTTAAATTCGGCGGTTTTGCCGCAGAAGCTGACGCTTACACTGCGAATTTCTCTCTCGCGGTGCCTGCCGAAACGCCTGAACACGAGAGTCAGAACTAGGTAACAGGCGGCGAAGGAGAGAACCAGAACGCGCATGGAGGCGTTTATGTAAAAGCCATCACCGAGGCTTCGACCTGCCAGCAGGGTCGCGGCGTATACCGCACCGCCAAAAGCGGCCGAAACTACAAGAAAGGCAAGGTATGGCTTGATAGGTCTGATTTCTAGCCCAAAGGCAAGAATTGTCATAACAAAACCCAAAGGGAGCTTTATTAAGGGGGAGGCAAGCAGGCTGAATGGCTTATACAGCAGCAATACGGAATAAAGCGCGCCGAGCGCAGCCGATAACGCGAAGCGGAGCCTCTTGAGCGGCAGGGCGCAGAGCTTGGCTGTGGCGAGAACAATGAAGTAGTCGATTATTAGATTCAGCAGAAACATTTCGTCCACATATACAGTTTTCATACAAGCAGTATATTCAAGCGAAAACAAAAAACGCGTTGTATTAAGTCGGACAAATATAAAAAAATCGCGCGGCCGTCGCCGCGCAATTTTAAGTATAAGTTTGTAAGCCGAATCAGAAGCCCCAAATATTCTTGGCGTATTCAGAAACGGCGCGGTCAGCCGCAAAAGCACCGCTTCGGGCAATGTTTATGAGCGACACGGCGGAGCGCTTCTTTGTATCCGCCATGAGGGTATAGAGCCTGTCGTGTGCCGCGACATAGCTGTCGTAATCCGCGAGAAGCATATACTCGTCGCCGCCGTAAACCAGCTTAGAAACCAAATCCGAGAAGTTCTCGCCGTTACGGAAGCCTCGGCTCATGTTGTTCAAAATAAGGCGAAGCCTGTCGTTTTTATTATATATCGCCAGCGGGTCATAACCGTGCTGCTTGAGAGCCGTAACTTCTTCCGCACGCAGTCCGAAGAGAACCATATTCTCATCGCCAAGCCGCTCGTGCATCTCGACGTTCGCTCCGTCGAGCGTGCCGATTGTGATTGCGCCGTTCATCATGAGCTTCATGTTGCCGGTACCGCTTGCTTCCTTTCCGGCCGTTGAGAGCTGTTCGGAAATCTGGGCAGCCGGCATGAGCTTTTCCGCAACAGAAACCCGATAGTTTTCCAAAAACACAACCTGAAGCTTACCCTTGCAGACAGGGTCGGAATTAACATCGTCGGCAATCGAACAAAGAAGGTTGATTATGCGCTTTGCAACCTTATAACCGCTTGCGGCCTTTGCACCGAAGATGAAGCTGCGGGGCAGAAATTCAGCGTTGGGATTGTCGTGCAGACGCTGTCTGAGCTCCAAAATCAGCATAGCACACAGGAGCTGACGCTTATATTCGTGCAGACGCTTAATCTGAACGTCAAATACCGCTTCGGGATCAAGGGCAATTTGATTTTCGCGCGAGACATATTCGGCGAGCGCCTTTTTATTGCCCGTCTTTATAATTTCAAGTCTTGAAAGCACTGAGGAATCGGAGGCAAAGTTTTCAAGCTGCGAAATAAGCTGCGGCTTAAGAAGATAAGCGTCGCTGCCCAACAGCTCACATATAAGCTTGTGAAGCTCGGGGTTAATCTGTGACAGCCAGCGCCTGTGATCGATGCCGTTGGTTACATTTGTGAATATGGAGGGTTTTTGCGAATAAATATCGCGGAAAAGGTCGTGCTTTAATATTTCGCTGTGCATCGACGAAACTCCGTTAACTCTAAAGCAGATTGCAAGGCAAATATTCGCCATGTGCACCTTGCCGCTGCTGACGACCAGATTGCGGAGAACTGCCTCGTCGTTGCCGCGAAATCTCTCTTCAAGATATTTCCTGTGTCGAACATCTATTTCTCGGATAATCTGCCATATACGCGGAAGCTGGGCCTGAATGAGCTCCTGCGGCCAGCTTTCCAGAGCTTCCGACATAACGGTGTGGTTGGTATAGGCAACGCAGTTTGAAACTATCGCAAGCGCCTCGTCCCAGCCGAGTCCGTCCTCGTCCATGAAAATACGCATAAGCTCGGGAATTATCATTGTCGGATGAGTGTCGTTTATCTGAAAAACATGGTGCTCGGCAAAACTTCGGACGTCGCCGTAAGCCTTCCTGTGCTTTTTCACAACCGACTGAGCGGTTGCGGAAACGAAGAAATACTGCTGCTTTATGCGAAGAATTTTTCCTTCGGTGGTATCGTCGGCGGGATAGAGCACCTTTGTGATTACCTCCGCCATTGTACGCTGCTCCATCGATTTCACATATTCGCCGCTGGAAAAAAGGCGCATATCAAGAGATTTCGGGGACTTCGCGTCCCAGAGCCGCAGCGCGTTTACGCTGTCGGTTTTAAAGCCGGAAATAAGCATATCACGCGGAACGGCAAGCACGGTGGTGTAGTCCTTAATGACGGTGTTGCACTTTCCGCCGTAATCCCAATTTTCCTCACATTGACCGCCGTAGCGAATTTCAACGGCATCGTCATAGCAGGGTACAAGCCAGCTGTCCGCCGAAACAGTCCAGCTGTCTGCAACCTCGACCTGCTTGAAGTCAACAATTTTTTGACAGAACATCCCGAGCTCATAGCAGAGTGAATAGCCCGTGGCGGGCAGCCCCAGAGTTGCCATGCTGTCCATATAGCAGGCTGCAAGCCGCCCCAAACCGCCGTTTCCGAGACCCGCGTCAGGCTCGGTTTCAAAAATTTCGGCAGGCTCGACGCCCATCTCCGAAAGAGCGGCGCTAAGCTCGTCAAGTATGCCGAGGTTGAAGGCGTTTTTTGACAGCGAGCGGCCCATCAGAAACTCCATTGACAGGTAGTGGATATGTCTTGTTTCCGGTCTTTCCGCTACAAGATTACGGGAGCTCATCTCGCGAAGCAGCATTGCGCATGCGCAAAAGTACTCAGAGTAGCTCGCCTCCTGCGCTTTTTTTCCGAAATGAGCTCCGAGTTTGTCCTCGATTGCAATTTTGAGCCCATCTTTGCTTATTGGGGTCATACTTTATTTCCTTTCCCTGAAAAACGGATGCGATATTTCGCAGCGCCGCTAGTTGCCTAATGAATTGTATATTTCTATATATTTTTTTGCGGAGCGGCTCCAGGACAAATCCTCCGACATATCCCTTTTCATGAGCCCCAGCCACTTATCTTTGTCGTTCCATGTGTTCAAAGCGTTTTCTATTGCCCTGACCATTTCGTCCGCGGTGTAAGCGTAAAACGTAAAACCGTTTGTGTCCTCGGCGGGCAGGGGACGCACGGTATCTTTAAGCCCGCCCACCTCACGAACTATGGGAACAGCGCCGTAACGCATTGCAATCATCTGAGTTAGTCCGCAGGGCTCGCTGCGTGAGGGCATGAGCATCATATCCGACCCGGCGTAGATTTTTGAAGCGCGCTTTTCGGAATACATGATGTTCGCGGAAACTCTTCCGCAGTAGCGCGCCTCCGCTTCACGGAAAAAGTTCTCGAATTTGGCATCTCCCGTTCCGAGAATTACAACGCGAATATTTGAGGATAATATCCTATCGAGAGATTCCTGAACGAGGTCAAAGCCTTTGTGTCCGACCAGCCTTGAAATGCAGGCCAAAATCGGACTGTCGTCGTTCTCGTCAAAGCCAAGTTCCCGGCAAAGGTCAGCCTTGCAGGCCTTCTTCCCTGAAGGGCGCTTAAAGCCGTAGTTTTTGGCGATTGAGGCGTCCGTCATCGGATCATAACGCTCAACGTCGAGACCGTTTAAGATACCGCTCAGCTTATAGGCGTTATCCTCGATTACCTTATCAAGCCCGCAGGCATAGTAGGGATCGCGAAGTTCCTCGGCGTAGCTTGGGCTGACGGTCGTGACACGATCGGCCTTGTAGATGGCGCCCTTCATAAGGTTAACGTCATTCTCGAAGCGAAGAATCCCGCTCTCGTATAGTCCGAAAGGCAGCCCAAATATATCGTCAAGAGTGTCTTTGCCGAAGCGCCCCTGGTATTCTATGTTGTGAATGGTGAAAACGGTTTTTACTCCATCAAAGAAGCCGGATTTGTCCTGACTTATCTGTATCGGAATCAGCGCTGTCTGCCAGTCGTTGCAGTTTATCACTTCCGGTTTCCAATCCAGCAGGGGAAGAATCTCAAGCACGGCCTTTGAAAAAAAGGCAAAGCGCTCGCCGTCGTCATAGCTGCCGTAGATGTTGTCGCGTTTGAAATAGTATTCATTATCAATAAAATAAAAGACAACGCCCTCGTGTTCAAGTTTAAAGACACCGCAGTACTGCCTGCGCCAAACGACATTGACGTAGGTATAAAACAAGAAATCCATTTTAAGCCGCCACTTGTCGGCAATTGAGCCGTAAAGCGGAAGAATAACGCGGGCGTCAACCCCCTCGGCGCGCAGAGCCTTCGGAAGGGAACCCGCCACATCGGCAAGACCGCCTGTTTTAACAAAGGGTACAGACTCGCTTACGGCATAAAGCACATTCATTTTTTGCCCCCCCAAATCTGAGCATTTAATATATCTGCTGCGGACGAACTGCTAGACAATTTTACACTTCGGCACGGTTATCGGCAGGGCGCTGCTGCCCGAAAGCACAAGACCGTTTGTAAAAACCGCGTATTTATCGGAGATAACATGGTTTAAAACGGCGTTTTCGCCGATTACGGCATCCTGCATGATGACACAGTTTGTAAGCTTTGCACCTTTTTTGACATGAACGCCGCGGAAGAGAACACAGTTAACAAGCTCGCCCTCGATAAAGCAGCCGTCCGCTACAAGTGAATTTTTCGCGGAGGCGTTTTCACCGTAATAGGTGGAAACAGAGCTGCGTCCTTTAGTGTAAATGGGATTGTCGGCGTCAAACAAATCTCTGCGGGCCTTATAGCTGAGCATATCCATATTGGCACTGTAATAATCGGCGATTGAGGAAACGTGCGCGGTGTAGCCCCTGTGGACATACAGCCCGATGGTGCCGCCCTCATCCACATAATGAGCCAAAGCCTCGCGGTGAAAGTGGATTTTTCCGTTTTCACGGCACCAGTCGACTAGCTCAACAAGAATACTTTTATGAATTATGTAAACCTCAATCGATGACAGGGCATTTGCTTGCCCCGTGCCCGCAAAAAGCATTTTCTTGGAGGTGTTGGGGGTGTCGGGAACGAATCTGACTTCTCCGCTGCCGCCGCGATAGCCGCAATCCGCGCAAACCGCGGTTATCCCGCAGCCGGAGGCAAGATGAGCGTCAAAAACGTCGCGCAGGTTAAGATTAACCGCCAAATCGCCGCGGAAAAGAACCACATGGGTCTGGCTGATATTGACAATATGGTCCCTGACGGCTGAAAGAGCCTCCATACAGCCCTTGTATTCGCCGGTTTGGCTGCCGTGCTTGCCAAAGGGGGGCAGAAGGCGCAGCCCGCCGCTCATACGGCTCAAATCCCAATCCTTGCCGGTTCCGAGATGGTCAAGCAGGGACTGATAGTCGCGCTGCATTATTACGCCGACATCACTGACACCGGCGTTGGTCATGGCGGAAAGCGCGAAATCGATGAGTCTGTATCTGGAGCAGAAGGGCAGGGAAGAGCTGGTGCGTGCCGCAACCAGTTCTCCGAGCGCGGAGGAGGAATGATAGGCATAAATCAGTCCGTGTAAATCAGCCATTACTGTCCCTCCTTTTAGCGAAAACCATTTCGCCTGCGCCAACCTGTGAATTTGCTTTAACCACCGTATCGGGTCCGCAGGTGGTTATTTTAATACTGCTTAAGCCGTCGGGCGGCTCGCCAACCCGAGCGTTTTCTCTGATTATCGCGTTTTCGCCTACAATTGAGTATTCGATTACAGCGCCGCTTTCGATTGTGCAGCCGGGCATAAGAATGCTGTAATTAACCACCGCACCCTCGCCGATTGTTACGCTGTTGCTTAAAACAGAGTTGCTGACCGTTCCGCGGATGTCGCAGCCCTCCGTTATTATACTGTGCTGAATTTCGGCGTTTTCTCCGATGTAATGGGGCGGCTTTATGGGACTGCGGCTTCGAATCGGCCAGGAGCGGTCATAAAGGTCAATTAAAGTGGGAGAAAGCATATCCATGTTCGCCTCCCAGAGACTCTCTATTGTTCCGACATCGCGCCAGTAACCC
>SAAS01000045.1 GCA_009929315.1 Clostridia bacterium | reverse complement strand
GACCAGGGCCACGGTTCTGCCGTAGCGGTCAACGGTCTGGGGCTTCACCTCGATGGTCCGGCCCCTGACCAGGCTATTGGTCAGGGCCTTGGCCTTGTTACCATAGGCCTGCTGTCTCTCCGGCGTGTCGATGCCGTGCAGCCTGATTTTTTCGTTTTTGCCGTCGCGCAGGACGGTGATGGTATCGCCGTCGGCAACGCCCGTGACCTTGCCCGTCCAGGCAAAGGCCGGAGAAGAAAAGGCGAGAAGCAGCAGGGCAAACAGAATGCCGATCCTGCCAGATGAAAAAAACGGTCCGGTCATGTCCGGTCTCCCTGGTTGTTTGATGCCGTCAAAGACGGCGCAAACGCATCGTTTTCCCGTGTCATTTTGAAGGGTTGACACACCCCCTTTTCTTGTCGGAGTCTTTTACCGGCCACACGAGCCGCGACACCAGCAAGAAAAGGGGGCGGGGGATGAGTGAAAAACAGGATGTTTACAGCCGCATTACCGACAGGATCGTTGCCGATCTTGAGAAGGGGATCAAGCCCTGGTTGCAACCATGGCGGGCCAGCCACGCGGCGGGGCCGGTATCACGGCCCTTGCGGTCCGTCGGCATTCCCTATCAGGGGGTGAACATCCTCATGCTCTGGGCCACGGCCATGGAAAAGAACTATGCCTGCCCGATCTGGCTGACCTACAAGCAGGCGCAGGAACTCGGCGGCCAGGTGCGCGGGGGTGAAAAGGGCGCCCTGGTTGTGTACGCCAACACCTACAAGAAGACAACCAAAGACGAGAACGGGGAGGAGGTGGAAGCGGCGATCCCCTTCATGAAGGGCTACACCGTCTTTAATGTCGAACAGATCGACCGGCTACCGGCCCACTACTACGCGCAGGCGATGCCGGTTCATGACGCGCCGCTTGAGCGGATCAATCATCTTGAAACCTTCTTTACGGCGACCAAAGCCGACATCCGGCACGGCGGCAATCGGGCCTATTACCGGATTGACGCCGATTTTGTGCAGATGCCGGAGCTGAAGGCCTTCCGCGAGGTGGAAGGCTACTATGCCACGGCCGCGCACGAGCTGTGCCACTGGACGCGGCACCCGTCGCGCCTGGATCGTGACCTTGGCCGCAAGCGGTTTGCCGATGCGGGCTATGCCATGGAAGAGCTGGTGGCGGAAATCGGGTCCGCCTTCCTGTGCGCCGATCTTGGCTTGACGCCGGAGCCGCGCGAGGACCATGCCGCTTATATCGGCTCATGGCTTAAGGTGCTCAAGAATGACAAGCGGGCGATCTTCTCGGCGGCAGGCCATGCGCAAAAGGCAGCCGATTACCTGCACGGGCTGCAGCCTTCGCCCTGAAGGAAACAGGCCGGTCTGTTTATCTGCTTGTGGGCCGTGTTCGGTCCGGATAAGCAAGCGGAACAGATATTTTGTGCAGTCGTATGATGACAGAGAAAAGCACAAACGCTTTTCAGGACCCTTATGGAAATCTCGTCAGGCTGGACTGTTGATCCTTATAAATGTTCGGAATGTGCCCAAAGGTCCTTGCCGGAAATAGAGGCGTAAACGTCATGAACGAGCTGGACGGAAAAATTCAGGCTTTTTGCATCTTTTGCAAAGAACAAATCCGAGCTGAAAAAATATCCAGCGCGGCCCCGGAAACATTTAACCACGTTTGTCCGCACTGTGGCGAAATCTACTTGGGGCCGGAGCAGGAAGAGGATTTTTACAGGTTTTTTTCGCAAAAAAACGACCTCGTTGCTTGTAATACCCAAAAAAGAGAAATCTATGCCCCTGCAAGCTGTTTGACGTGCCGCCAGCCCCTAAAGGCCTATCTGCTCGACGATGAACACCCGAACGGCTGTTTATGGGCTTGCTTCGATCATGGGGTTTATATTTTTTTTAAAACAGGTCGCATGTAAAAAAATATTTTTTTGCCCAAGGGGTTGTTTGATATGAATTTTAATGATGCCATGGTGTTGATTAACACCAAGGGAAATGCAATTGCAGTTTTCATTGGATTAGCATTATATCTTCACGCATTTATATATTTCATTTTTAAATTTAAGGAGAGAAGAGAATTAAGAATAAAAATGGCTGAAGAAAATCTCGTAAAAAAACTTCAAGATTTAATAAAAGATCTGAAAAAAAAGCTTGAAGATGAAAAAGAGTTAACGATAGATTTCTGGCTTGAAAAATCAAAAGAAGATCTTCCGCCGGATGGGCTCCCGCAGGAATACAATTTGCAAATATTACAAGAAGCAGGTCTGTATATCATACCTCCAATTTATGATTATTTTTTGCAGTTAGGAAAATTGCGGGCGGAGATGTTTTGGATAACTGAAAATGAAATTGAACTTCAAGAAGCTGTTCGTCTTGTAAGGGTGGCGTCACTTGTAAAGCCACATGATAAAAAATCAATGGATGAGCTTAATGAACTTATTGAAATCCTCGCATCTTATAAATTTATAGAAGGACAATATAATCCTGACGACCCTCTATTAAATTATTCATCTTTTGATCATCCTAAAGGCATTGCTTTAGATACAGAAAAGATTGTTAATTTTCTCCTCTCAAAAGGAGAAGAAGTTTTAAAGATGGGGTTTCCCTCGAAAAGTGAACGTATTCTGAACAGGGCAAAATTTATAGCCATTAATAATTTTGGAAAATTAACAGAATTAGCTCTTGAAGCAAGATATAGTCATCTTTCTTCCGCTTTTTATTGCGGATTTCTCTTTTTTTGTGAGAGAGAAATAGAGGTTCTTTTAGAAGATTGTGCTATTGGTTTAAATGATAAGCACCCATTAATCTTTAGTATCCGTTACCTGCGTATCCATATCCTCGACAGCCTTGGCCAGCATCAGGAGGCCTTGGCCGCTGTAGATGAACTGCTGCCGGTAGAGGAAGATGTCAGGGGCAAGAGGCATCCGGATACCCTGGCCACCCGTTCCCTGCGTATCCAGATCCTCGACCACCTTGGCCAGCATCAGGAGGCCTTGGCCGCTGTAGATGAACTGCTGCTGGTTGGGGAAGGTGTCTGGGGCAAGG
>SAAS01000044.1 GCA_009929315.1 Clostridia bacterium | reverse complement strand
GCGCTGGGGTTATCGTAGTTACGTTTGCGTCCGTCGCTGCTGAACCGTATCCGGCTGCAAGTAGTAACCCTGCCTCGGTCAATTCAACGGCCGAGCATTTCAAACTGACTTCCCATTCGTCGATAACCATGAACCCTTTTGTGTTCTTTCTTAATCCGTTCAATCCAGGAACTCTGAATTCCGGCGTTGCGGTGAACGTTCCTCCGCCCGTTGTCGCTCCAAGCTCTCCGGTAGGCCCGGAACCTGGCGTATATCCTGTCGACAAAACAAACATATTTAATGCTATATTCTGTGCTGTCTCTGTTCTAATTGGTGTTAACATTTTTATTTTTCTCCTTTTTGTTTTAATTATAACGATATTATCTATAATATGCAACTATGTCTAAATTTACCATAACGGACCTCACATCCGCGTCTCGATTCGTGTTATTCTGTGCGAACGGGTCGCCCTTTCTTATCCATAAAATGCAGTCCGTTCCGGGAACTCGCGCTCCTGCGTGTCCAAGTGCAGTCTGCAATTTATCCACGTATGAGTACGCATCGGAATAATCTTTCTCGGCGCGCGTCCAAATAATCACTTGCTGTAAATACGAACGCCCGAACGCCGAAATTCCATAACTTAACGTCGCATACGGCAAGCTCGCATTTTTCGGCACCGGGTCGGAGTATGTCTTTATAACATTATCGTTCAACCACTGAATAAGCGTTCTACTTTGATTTGTCATGCTTCCTCCGTGTGCCGTCTCGCGTTCCACTGCCGAATTGTTTTCATGCAACCCGACTGCTGGTTCCCGATTAACACCGAGCTTGACAGCTGTGCGCTGTTCGACCCGCTTATAACGATATCACCCGTTTGCGGGGCGCTCGATTCCGTCATGAATACGAACTCTTCTGGGTTCCCGAGCTTCTGCGCTATATATGCCTCTCTCGGACTTAATCGCTCGAGTAAACCTTTAACGGTTCCGAGTGGGGTATATGTGGTCGTTACGCCACCCACGTGATTGTCCGTTTCAACTGGGCGTTTCAGCGTTATATCAATAAAATAATTTTGTATCATAATTTACCCTTAAATATATCTCTTGCTAAATCCTGATACTTACCCCAATTTGGCTCGATCCCGTTCTCCATGAACTTACGCCCTTTTTGTTTCTTACTTCCATTATTAACTTCGTCAGCGTATTCTACGTTCGTTCCGAGGATAACAGTATTCTCTAACCCTTTCCCGGAAAGCGCGTCTGAACTGTCTGCGTTGTTATCATAAACGCCGCTCTCTTCCTCGGGCGTTACGAACGAGATGCTCCCACGAAGTCTGCCCGTGTCGACTATATCGCGCCCTGTGAAATCCGGCTTAGACATGTATTTAACTATATCGCCTTGCGCCGTGACCCCGATTGCGTAAAGTGCGCGCCCCATGGCTTTTCCAAACTCGGCTTCGACTTTCATCGTATTATTCTCGAGCTTAACGTCAACCATAAATCCGTACCCGGTTCAAAAAATAATATCGCGATACGAACGGTTTTCGGTACGGTGCGAGCTCTCTTTTGTATGCCGTTGCGCCATCCACGGTTAAACCGTCAACAACATTATACGACACCGAATAATTCGGGATGCTCTCACTCGAAACGCCCGCATTCGAGAACCCCTCGACTTTCGCCGACAATGTGATTAATTCAGGCGGGATTGCTAACCCGACTATGTAACCACTGAATTCTTCGTCCACGAGCGTTTCTGTTAGTGTGATTGTGCCTGTTCCAATAGTCGCTATTTTATAAACGCCATCGTTTAAAAGACTGTCCATGATACGTACATACTGCCCGACTTTATAATCTCCGCGAACGGTCGACACGGAATTCTCCGAGATGGCATAATCACCATACTCGGAGGTCCGCTCAAAAAAATTGTTAATTGCTTGCAGTGTTGCGTACATTTTTATTCCTTACCGAAATTTCACTTATGCAGTTACAGGTCCGGCAATTCCGGTTGCGACTGGCAACAAGGATGTCGCGTCGGCTTCAACAACTCTGACATATCCGTTTGCAGCGAGGACAACAACTCCATTCGCAGGAAGTGCGGTCCAAGTTGAGGTGTTCAAAGCAGTGTTTGCAGTAGGTGCGTTGATTGTGGCCGATGCGTCAACAGCATAGTAGTACTTGTTTCCGATTTTTGGCTTATTCGGAGTAACTGTTACTTTGTTAACTGCGCCGACTACAGTTATTGCTCCGAGGGTTGTGAGGCTTGCTTGAACTTGGACATTCTCGAGTCTTGCAATTGCACGTGTGTTCTTAACGGCCAACCCAGCTACGAATTCAACGTCTCCGGATTTAACGGCCCCGGCTTCGGCAAAATTAGGCAATCTGCTCGAAATGGCTTTATCGCCTTTCAAGGTGACTCCGTGTGCGCCGCTCATCGATAATGCGACCAAATAAATATCGGTCTTTCCGCTTGCATCGTCAATCGGGATAATTTCGGTATCGCTACCTAAATCTTCGTTGTAATACCTGCCAAGATCCACTAACGGAATTCCGTCGTATGCTCTAGTAGGCTTCCCGAATGCATCCTCGCCTTGAGTCAAATATCCGAGCATTTTTGCAGCAGCTTGGATTTTAACGATTGTTTTGCTGTTCGCTAAAATATAGGTCGGTCTCTCTTTCATTGCCAAAATGGCAGTGTCGAGTGCCTCTGTTAATTTTAGTGCGGTTGCAGCCGATACGGTCGAGAGGTCAACGCCTGAACCGTCAAAATCGGTAACGCTTCCGTCCACGATTTCTGCGAGTCCATCAAACTCGGTTGCTGTGTCTTTATTCCCGTTTATAAATAACCAGTGATAACGATTTACGGTTGCTTGAATTTTCTCTTCGGTCTGGAATGCGATTTCATCTGGTGCTGCTTCTGCTAGCACTCTGTCAATTTCGTACTTCCCGCCCATTATCTTAAGGTCGGTTGTAACTGCTTCTTTCGTTGCGGGATTTGCGGTATAATCGCTTCCAACAGCTCTGCCCTCTGCGGCTGGGGATGTTTTCACGCGGATATATCCGTATGTCAAAGTGCTTCCGCCACTGGG
>SAAS01000043.1 GCA_009929315.1 Clostridia bacterium | reverse complement strand
GTATTCCCTCAGGAGATCTGCCAGGTTTTCAAACTTTCGGCTTTTCATGACAGTGATTTTTTCCCTTTTGTCCCCTATGCATTCCATATATATGTTTTCCTTTACACTGTCTTTAAAGGCCTCTGTTGAGCGGTCGACTGGCAGGTTGGGCTCTATTCTGTAAGATGCGGTGCTGTCGGCCGCCGGGCCTATAAAAGGAGCGGCAAAGCCGGCGTATTTCCGCAATGCGATCGTGTTAAAGAATTCATATCTGTCTGTCAGGGTATGAAAGTTCGCGTCTTTCGTATAGGGAGCGGTTTTCATATTCTTTCTTGAAAGCACGCTTCTATTATGGCTTCCGGGATACTCTGTCACATCTGCAGAAGATGCGTCTCCGAAATCTGTCAGAGAATACCATGTAATATTGCCGGGCTTTGCCTGCATAGTGCCGCACCTGCCCTGCAGATGGCTGTAGAACACAGGCATACTGCTCTTCCATATGTCCCTATAGTCATAAAGATCTGTGTTGTGATAAAAGTCGTACCAATCGATACCGACCGGGAGGGAGTCGCCGTTTACATCTACCTTGTCGTTGGAATGTACGGTGACGCCTTCTCTGACCTTAATACGGCAATAATGTGGGTTTCCGTTGGCAAGAAATTCATTTATGATCATATCCGTCTCCGCTTGGGTATGTCCTTCAAAATTATACTTTCCATATCCCGGCTCATTCAGTTTATCCGCTATTCTCTGGTGTAACAGACCTTCGGAACGGTTTGAGGGATCTGCAGATATCTGCTCGGCGGCGTACTTTTCGGGATCCGCCAGAAATTTTGCCTGCTCTTCCTTGTACGAGTGTGAATACATTTTAGAAGCGCTGAAAGAAAATTGTTTTTTAAAAAAATCCAGCTTATTGCCGGTATCAGGGGAGAGGCATTTTTCGATGCTGCTTTCGTCTTCTGTTGTAAGCCTTCCCTTTATCTTAAGCGCCGCCCTCTTTATCTGTTCCGCGAGCGGGTCCTCGCACACCTCAAGGCTGTTTTCGGTCAGCACAGTCTCTTCTTCCGTATCCGCCAGCAGAACCGACGCGATATTGCACGCTGCGTTTTCTCCAGGCAGCCACCCTGTCCTTATGCTGAAAGTCTCTCCGTGTATGCCTGTAAATTCCCTTTCCTTCTCCTCGCAGTATTCCTCGTCATCTTCAAGACTGCCTATAAGCTCATCGATCACTGTATGCCTGATCCTTGGCTTTACGTAAAGAGGATTTTTCGGATCAAACGCAGAGGGGCTTATCCTGACTTCTTTCCTGTTTGAAGGGTC
This sequence comes from Clostridia bacterium, assembly GCA_009929315.1. Taxonomy (GTDB): domain Bacteria; phylum Bacillota; class Clostridia; order Oscillospirales; family Oscillospiraceae; genus UBA2658. The sequence continues at coordinate 1,763 of SAAS01000043.1, read as the reverse complement.
GTTTATTTCTGATATTTTCTTAGCCATTTCCTCCATCAGGTATTTTTTGTTTATATGAAAACGGCTTATCTTTTTAGAAAGTATTTCCCCGGAATATATTTCCGAGGCGATAAACGCCATGTTGTCTTCGCTGAGGTCAAAAAGAGGGGAGGCACCCGGATCTGACATATCTGACAGTGTAATGGCATCCACGCTTGCCGCCGTACTGAAAAAATCTTCCATGGCAAGATCCTTTCCTGAACATGGGAGAAAGAATGTGCATCTTGAACCGGACAGGGACGTGATATTAACGGTATCCCGCTCCATTACATATTTTCCGCTCTGCAGTGTCGGATGCATGCAATTGACGGTGCCATCTTTTGGCAATGACATAAACAGAGGGATCCCGTAAGTATTTACGGGAGATGCGACTGCAGGCTCAAGAGCTTCTTTTTTGACAAGGACGACCCTTTCGGGGAAGGGAATGGTACGGTCCTTGAGAATATTGATGTAAAAACCTCTCTGTACCAGGGTACTTTTGATCTTTTCCGAAGCGGATGCCCTGCATTCATGGAGTGATCTCCTGCCGGCTTCAAGCAGGCTTTCTGCAAGTATCCGGGAGACCAGATCCTTTATGAAAGAAAGTTCTCCTATCGAGAATACCCGGCCGGCATATTTCTGCACCTCATCTGCCGTTACGGTCATCGGGATACCACGGAACATTTCCCTTATTTCCCCTTCCGACAGCATCATTTCACCGCATATATCGTCGTCCGGCTGCAGTGCAGGATAATCCGCAAGAAGTTCCCGCATGTCTATTTCAGGCAGGGCAAGGAAGGTAAAGGGGTATGAACGGGAGGAACCATTGCCGCTTTTTTTTCTTGTTTCTTCGCGGCGGCGGTTTTCGAACATGGAGTGTATATGGTCAATCTGGCGCGACAGGCGCCCTGAAGAAGACATGCCTGTCTCTTGCGTCTGTGTTTCGGGTGATATTTCCCTTCTGCCGTAGAGGAGACTGTCGTTCTTGTCAGTGCCGTAATTATCGTACAAAACAGCTTTCATGAGAACTGCGTTTCTTTCTCCGGGGCGTTTTTTATCCATAAAAACATTCCTCCGATCTCTTTATAATATATACGAAAATTATCCGCAGGACAATTGTCTACAACAAGGTTGCCGTAAAAACTTCCGATGTTGTTTAACGATAAAAAAATACTTATAATAAGATAGAGAATAAAATATATATAATTAAAATAATGACAAACACCTGAGTGATTGGGGATATAAGATTGAAAATAAGCACTGAGTTCAGGAAATCTGTAAATAAGCGCCTTCCCGATAAGCCGGGCAGGGTGATAGGGATAGTCTCAGGCAAAGGAGGAGTCGGCAAAACCACCGTATCCTCGCTTTTGGCTTACGCAATAGCCTCCAAGGGACATTCCACCCTTGTCATAGACATGGACACCGGGCTGCGGAACCTCGATATTGTAATGGGCGTTGACAACCAGGTCGTGCGGAACCTCTTCGACGTTCTTGAACGCAAGGAGGACTTCGAAAACGCGGCTATCCGCGCCAAACCGGGAATAGACGCCGAAGGAAATCCCGTTACGGGAGAGAACCTGCCCTGGATATGCCTGAGCGACCAGCTGAAGATCAAGAACGCCATAGCAAAAAAACTTTTCCAGGAGCTGCTTGAAGAACTCAGAAACGTTTTTGATATCATTATACTGGATGCTCCGGCTGGGATCGAATATGGCTGCAGGCTCGTGACCGAATCCGCAGATGAG
>SAAS01000042.1 GCA_009929315.1 Clostridia bacterium | reverse complement strand
TTTAGGTGCGGTACCGTGTGTCAGAGACTGGCATATCCGACCGTCATCGTAATCATCATCCAAATCATCGAAATCAATACCCTTCAGAAGTGCAAAGGCGTATTTCCGGATTTCCTCTGTTGTACGGTAGTTTATTTTCAGCAAATTGCTGCGTCCTCGCACATTTACCCCACACTTCGACAGTGTGACCTTCTTCTTGTAAATGCGCTGGTGCGAGTCGCCAACAATAAACATATCGTTGGGGTGTTCCTTCCCCGCCAAAGCGCGAAGAAGCCTATAGGCAGACATGCTGAAATCCTGTCCCTCATCGACGATAATACTCTGATACTGCGAAGCGGGACCTTCTTTTTCTATCAAAAGGCGGCATTCGAACAAAGCGGTGTCCACATCTCGTATATGCCGTTCCTTCAATACATTCTTGTATTCTTCAAACACATGCCAAACCTGCAGCCGTTTCTTTCGGTCAAGGCGCGTACCTCTACCCAGCCGGGACGCCTTTGCATATGCCTCAAGGGTAAATGCCTCCTGTGTAGCTACAACTTTTGCCCACTCTTCAGAAAAGAAGGATACCGGCAGGCCTAAATCCTCGCCAGACAATGCGACGGCTTCTTCCCATACGCCATCCAACACATTATCATAAACAATGGTGTTAGGGTATCCGTGCTCACGGAGAAACTGCGATACCCATGCGTCAAGATTAATTACTTCAATACGGCGCTGCTCATCCAAAGAGCAGATTTTGCGAAGGGAATCCTTTATGTCCGCAGCAAGATTCGCAGTAAAAGTAGTGAAAAGGATGCGTTCTTTTCCTTTTATCCGTGCAGCCAGCCATTTTGCTCGGTGCATAGCGACAACGGTTTTCCCGGTGCCAGCTCCGCCGAGGACTCTTACGGGGCCTGAGTAATCCTTTTCGACAATTTTTCGCTGCGAGGGATGCAGGAAAACGCGCCATTTTTCAAGCGGCTCAGACATAATCTTCCGAAGTTCGTCTTCACCTTCGACAATAACAAATGCGCTCCGACTTTCTGGCTTTTGCAGGGCTTCTGCCAAATCGCCTGTCTGAATGCTGCTACTGTGGTTGGCGCGATACAGGTCGAGCACCTCTTCTACGGAAAAGCCGTTTACCACCCACTCAAGATTTTCATAAGCATCAACAGGAAATGTACTTTTGCTCTTGAAAAACACCTCTTCGCGTGGAATGCTTTTTACGAAAGTCAGCTGCTCTTCTGGTACGCCAAGCGCGAGAAGGTCAGCGTCTGATATTTCTGCAAAAAGCCCGAAATCCTCAATGACAGATGGTATCGGCTCACTGACTTCTTGAATATCAAATACTTGAACGCTTCCCGTGCTTGGGTTGATGGCGCACTTCTTTCGTTTTGCCCAATCGTATGCCTCATCGTGATGGTCCACCCAAAGAAGCAGATATACTCCGCTTTCTTTCTCTCTGGCGACGATACCGCGATAGGTGTCATCTATTCGCACAGAACAGATTTTACTGTCTGTCACATTATTGATTTTCTCATAATTGATGCCCGGAGCGGTTGGATTATTGCGGAATTTGTTGATGAAGTCCGTGACCTTTCCCTGAACCTGCCGTGGCAACGCAGCAAAAGCCGTCAGAAAGTCGGACGAAATTGCAATTGTGTTGCTCATAATGCGCTCCTTCCATCAAATATCTCTTTTGTTAGTTCGCTGTCAGCTGTAAGCACAAGCCAACCATGTGCCTCAAATGCCGTGCTTTCAGGTTGTTCCGGTAGAAGGAATGCTATTTTTTGCGCTTCCCATGCCATCTCAGCCTCCGCAATTACCTCGCCGGATTCATCAGTCAATTCAAACCCGACGATGGACGGTGCCGGCATACCGAGTTCTATCATCTTTTCAGCCATTGCTTTAGCTGTGGCATCGAGTGTTTGTTCGAGCGCCTCTGCCCATGCTGTGTCGTCCGTGCCTATTGGCGGTACGGGAACATCCAAGTTCAGCGTAATCGGTAGGGCGTGGTAAACGCCTATATCTATTCCGGTCGTAGATACGGCAGCGAATCCGGGTAGGTACTGCATCACATTAAAGAACTGCCAGAAGCCATTCCATTCCTCTGCATACTTGTCGGTTCGACCTTCTGCTCCATCACTTAAAACCGCGATGACACGGTAATTGGCATCAGACCTCTTCGCTCGCATATCTGTCGTCCCTACGCCTGCCAGTACCTTAAGGCAGGCATTCGACTGTCTCGGCAGCCATTTTCCGAAAATGGTGTCTTCAAGAACATAATCATCATCAAAATACGCAAGCGATGACAGAACCGGTTCCATGAGTTGATGCCACTCGTTGAACGCTGATGCTTTACCAACCATAGACATATCAAGAAGCGAAATCGCATAAGCCGTGGCGTGAACAGAGAACACACGCTCAGCGTCTGAGAGCTCCAGATATTTGACCAAAAGCTCCATCGGTGATGCGACGTCAGGTTTGATTGATTCTGCGTGGCCGTTCATTATTGTCGGCTGATAAACTTTTGACCCTGAGGGCATCTTCTGAGGAAGCAGTGTGGCCGTCGCATACTCATTTTGGACATGGAATACAGACTCTACGTCCTTCCAGCTTAAAGAGAACACACGGAATCTGCCGCTACGACGAATTGCTTCTCTTTTCAGCGTGTCGTCTGCAACGATATCTTTGTGATAAAGGAAACCATCTGTAAACACCGCAACCGGCTTCTGGTCGCCGGTGCCGCGAATCGGCCAGATGACGAAGTCCGGCTTTGAGGGCACAGCTACATCATAGGAGGCATCCAAATATACCTGCGGCTCGATCTCCCATATACTGTCCCGAATTTTCAGCCGATAGCCTTCTTTATTATTGACCAGCTCTTTCGTGATGGTGATTGGCCGCGAATCTGTGCGCATGCGGTCGAGAGCCTCGACAAATCGGCGCTCCAGCTCACTCTCAAACAGGCTATTGACAGGGATGTTGCTAAGACAGGGTATTTCTTCCACATTTTCCTTGCCGCTAAGAATAGTTTTCAAAAGCTCTATGGCGACTCTTCTGGATATCTGGCCGATTTTCTGACTCTGGCGATACGCATAGAGACAATGATAACAGCCATCTTTCTGCGGGTCTTCCTTACAAGAGCAGTTTTCAAGCACCTCAAGCGCTTTT
>SAAS01000001.1 GCA_009929315.1 Clostridia bacterium | reverse complement strand
TCAAGGTTTTTCTTCTGTTTTCCGCAGCTTCCAAACCCTCCCCCGAGGCGAGAGCTTGTTTATAATAACACCTCAGGCTACCCTTGTCAAGCCGTTTTTTTCTTTTTCGACATCTTTTTTAAACCCAATTATTCGAACACATCTTGCAATTAAATATTATTCGTTATATACTCGCTTTTATTAACATAGTATAGCCAGAACGGAGTGGTATTATGCCTATCAGGATTCCCGATTCTTTACCCGCAAAGAGCATACTGGACAAAGAAAACATATTTGTTATAACCCAGTTTCGAGCTCTTCACCAGGACATTCGTCCGCTGAGGCTTCTCATCCTCAACCTCATGCCCACAAAAATTGTAACTGAAACGCAGCTTCTCAGGAAACTGTCGAACACCCCGCTGCAGGTAGAAATTGATCTTCTGCGCACCATCAGCCACGATTCCAAGAATGTTGACTCCGACCACCTTGCCTCCTTTTATGTAGGCCACGATGAAATAAGGGATAAATATTACGACGGCATGATTATTACGGGTGCGCCAGTCGAAAACCTTGACTTTAAAGACGTTGATTACTGGCCGGAGCTATGTGAAATTATGGAGTGGTCAAAAAGCCATGTCCACAGCACCTTCCACATTTGCTGGGGCGCACAGGCGGGACTTTATTATCACTACGGAATAAATAAATATTCTCTGCCGAAAAAGATGTCGGGAATTTATAATCATAAAATACTCAGACCCAATTCCCCCTTCTTCCGCGGTTTTGACGACAATTTCAACGCTCCCCATTCGCGTTATACCGAGATTCGGCTGGAGGATATTGAAAAAATCCCCGAGCTTGAGGTGCTCGCTGTTTCCGATGAGGCTGGAGTATACGCGGTAAAGAACCACAGGAGCCGCCAATTTTTTATTTTCGGTCACCCCGAGTATGACAAGGATACTCTGGCGCAGGAATACAGGCGCGACATTGCAAAGGGGCTTAACATTCAGGTACCCGCGCATTATTTCAAGGACGACGACCCCGCAAAGGAACCTCTTGTTACCTGGAGGGCGCACGCGCAGCTGATGTACACCAACTGGCTGAACTATTACGTCTATCAGACAACGCCTTATGTCATAAGCTCCATCAATCCGGACAACGAGGGCGAGGACGCCGGAGTTTGAGAACTCAGTCGATACAAAAGAAGCGCTGCCAAGGCAGCGCTTCTTTCTTTATTCTATTATAATGTATTATTTTAAAATCTGGATTTTTCCTATAAGCGGCAGTTCCTTTGTGACACCGTTGCAGACATTCACAATTCCCAAAATGAAGCAAACAAAAACAAATATTCCGCCGACCGCGCCCACAAGCCAGCCGATAAACGGTATTCTGGATACGACACTCAGAAGAAGGCTCAAAATAAAAAGTACCAGGCCCTGATTTGAATGGAACTTTACGAAGGGCGACTCAGGCTTTACAAGGTAGGGAATGAGAAACAGTATGCCGAAGTAGCAGAGGATTGAAATAAGCTTGTTTTCCTCAACGTCGTTGGCCTGGGGATTGTAGTTCTGATACTGATTGGCCTGCGCATTGTACTGATACTGACCCGAAGTTCCTTGACTCTCGTCATTTTTCGCACCGCAGGAGGTGCAAAAGGCGACACCGTCATCAAGCTGTGTCCCGCATTGTCTGCAAAAAGCCATATTTATTCTCCTTCATATTGGTTTATATATTTATATCATAACACAAAGCCCAATTTCTTCAAGGAGAATCTTGCTCACGCGCAGAACCTGTGCTTGCCGATTACTACAATAAGCGGTCTTGACCATATCCACTTGCTTGACGCGGTTGCCGGATTGAAATAGTAAATCGCGCCGCCGCAGGGGTCCACTCCGTTCATTGCGTCCCTCGCGGCACGGTATGCGCTCTCCGAAACCTCCTCGTTGAACTGACCGTCCGTTATGCATGTGAAAGCGCCGTTCTGGTAAATAACCCCCGCAATTGTATTTGGAAATATGGGGCTGTTGACCCTGTTAAGCACCACAGCGCCGACGGCGACCTGGCCGCTGTAAGGCTCGCCACGCGCCTCCGCCGAAATCAGTCTTGCGAGAAGATTCGTATCTCCTGAATCTGAATTTTGAGTTGTGCTCTGTGAAAGCCCCATGGCCTTAAGCGTTGCCGGTCCCGCCTTCCCGTCGGGCGTAAGCCCATATTCCTTCTGAAAGCCCTTGAGCGCCGTTTCTGTCCCGCTGCCAAAAACGCCGTCAACATTGCCCCCATAGAAGCCCTGATTTTTCAGCACGGTTTGAATTTGGCTGACCATATTTCCCGTCGAGCCCTTTTTATAGGAGGCTGCGCCCGCCCTTTCAACAAATAAAATTGCAGCGATATTCAAGGCAAATAATATTGCAAGCACCACGCACATTTTCTTTCTGCTCATAATGTATCTCCCCATGCTCATAAGCAATTAAATGGCTCAACAAACAGTCGCCGTAAACATATTTTCGCGGCAACTCATCTTACCGGACTGATAATATAGCAAAAGCTCCTTCGCAGACCTCATCAGTAGTCTACGAAGGAGCTTGTTTTATTATGCGGTTTGCGATGTTGAAAATAATGTCATTTAGTACTCAATTGCAGCTACAACAGAGTACTAGTTTTTCTTGCTTGAAATCTCGCTTTTTATTTTCTCCGTGAAATCTTCAAGCGTCATTGTGCCCTCATCGCCCCCGAGGCGGGTACGCACAGCGACAAGCCTTGCTTCGGTTTCCTTGTCACCCAGAACGAGCATATAAGGAATCTTCTGGAGCTGGGCTTCGCGGATTTTGTAGCCGATTTTTTCGCTTCTGTAATCGGCCTCGACGCGAATACCCGCATCGAACAGCTTTTTATAGATTTCCTCGGAATATTCGCGGCTGCGATCCGTAATGGGCATAATCATAACCTGAACAGGTGCAAGCCACAACGGGAAGGCTCCGGCAAAATGCTCGGTTAATATTCCGATGAAACGCTCGATTGAGCCGAGAGCGACTGTGTGAATCATTATCGGGCGGTGCTTCTCGCCGTCCGCTCCGGTATACTCAAGCTCAAAGCGCTCGGGCATCTGGAAGTCGAGCTGAATCGTTCCGCACTGCCATGTTCTGCCGATGGCATCCTCGAGGTGGAAGTCAATCTTCGGTCCGTAAAATGCGCCGTCGCCGGGATTTACGATATACTCCTTGCCGTTTGTTTCAAGAACCTCGCGGAGCACATTCTCGCTGTACTCGCGGATTTCCTGACTGCCGATGAAGTTCGGGGGACAGGTGGAAAGCTCAATGTGGTAATTAAAGCCGAACATCCTATAAACGCTGTCAATTTTATTGATAACCCCGAGAATTTCGCTGTGCATCTGCTCTCTCGTCATGAAGATGTGAGCGTCATCCTGAGTAAAGCAGCGCACGCGCATAAGTCCGTGAAGGGCGCCCGAAAGCTCGTGGCGGTGGACAACTCCAAGCTCGCCCACGCGCAGCGGCAAATCCTTATACGACCAGGGGCGGCGCTTATAGGCAAGCATTCCGCCGGGGCAGTTCATTGGTTTTATCGCATAGTCTTCACCGTCAATTTTGGTGAAATACATATTTTCCTTGTACTTGTCCCAGTGACCGCTGCGGTGCCAAAGTTCCTCGTTTAAAATCATCGGTGTTTTGATTTCCTGATAGCCGCATTGTCTGTGGAGCTCGCGCCAAAAGCTCTCAAGCTCGTTTCGCAGCACCATGCCCTTTGGCAGGAAGAAGGGGAAGCCCGGACCCTCATCCGTAATCATAAAAAGGTCGAGCTCTCGTCCCAGCTTTCGGTGGTCGCGCTTTTTGGCTTCTTCAATGCGCTCAAGATAGGCGTCAAGCTCCTCTTTTTTCTGGAAGCTGGTGCCGTAAATTCTTTGAAGCATCTTGCGCTTAGAGTCGCCGCGCCAATATGCGCCGGTGCAGCTCGTGAGCTTAATGGCGTTGCCTTTAATGCGGCCGGTTGAGTCCATGTGCGGACCTGCGCAAAGGTCTGTGAAGTCTCCCTGCTTGTAGAAGCTGATAACAGCGTCCTCGGGAAGGTCATTTATAAGCTCCACCTTGTAGGGCTCGTCGCGCATTAGCTCGAGAGCTTCGGCGCGGGGCAGTTCAAAGCGCTCGAGCGGAAGCTTTTCCTTACAGATATTGCGCATTTCAGCTTCTATCTTTTCCAAAACCTCGGGGGTAAATACGGTTTCGGAATCGACATCGTAATAGAAACCCTCGTCAATCGCGGGACCGATGGCAAACTTTGTTTCCGGATAAAGGCGCTTTATCGCCTGTGCCAGAATGTGAGAGCTTGTGTGCCTGTAAGCGTGCTTGAAGTCCGGATTGTCAAAAGTGTATTTGTTCTCGTCCATTTTCATCTATCTCCTGTTTTTTAATTACTATTATTGCCTTATCGATACAAGACTTCGTCTTGATAAACCAAAACACCGTTTGGCAGATAAACCAAGACCGCGTCTTGCAAATTAACCAAAACACCGTTTCTCTTTTCGCGAAAAGAGAAATGGTTTTTTGAAATTCCAAAGAGATAAGGCACAAGGGGAGGTTTCCCCTTGTATTCTCTCTAATTCTCCCGTTCGCGCCGCTCACTCTTTGGCACGTCGCCTTCGGCAGAGGGTCAAATGCTTACTTAGTAAAGCATTTTCGTGTGTGGGTCAATTTGGGGCAGATCAGCGCATTTTCGGTGTGTTAAAAAAATAAAACACCCCTGAAAAAATCAGGGGTGCGAATTTCACACGGTTCCACCCTGCTTGCGAACAAAGTCCGCCGCTTTAGGTGCGCTGTAACGTGCGCTAACGAAAGAACCTACCTATGGCGCTATAAAAAAGCGACATCTTCGGCGCTTCGGCTCGGGAGGGGTCAGAGTTCTCTGCGTTTCGGAACGGCTTTCAGCTGGTGCCGTTCTCTCTGCGCCGCGCAAGAGGCTCAATCTCCGTCATAGCCTGTATCTCTATGCACGGAGATTTTATTCTCTTTCACGTATTTTGTCAAGGGCTTGTTGCCGGCGCTGAAAAAACGAGGGGATTTTTGTTTGAAAGAGAGGGTTTGGCATGATATGATGTTTAAATAATCGAGAGATGTTGGGACATTTTTATGAGAGAAATATTACTTGAAAACGGATACAGAATAAGCGAACTTGGTAAGAAAACTCCCGCGGAGCTTCTAGACCTTTGCGTCCGCTGCAGCGACTACTATCTTTTGCACTGCGGCGTATCGCCCGCGGAGAGGGAAGTGCGCGAAATTTTGGATGACTTACCCCCAAACAAGGGATATGAGGATAAATTTGTTTTGGGTGTCTTGAATAATCAAAATAAGCTCGTCGGCGTTCTTGATATAATACGCGACTATGTCGACAAGGGCGAGTGGACTATCGGACTAATGCTGCTCGACCCTTTGGTTCGGGGTAAAAGGCTCGGACAAACGGTGCACAGTGCCCTGATTGACTGGGCAAGGGGGCTCGGTGCGAAATCCTTCCGTATCGGAGTAATTGAAGAAAACTTAAACGGTCAGGCGTTTTGGAAAGCTATGGGCTACCAAAAAATCAAGGATGTCAGCATGTTACTCACCGAAAAAACGCATACCGTAAATGTAATGGCTCTTACCTTCAAAGATTAGACCATACAGCAGAAAAACAGCTTTCGGAAATCCGAAAGCTGTTTTTCTATCATACATTAAATCTAAACAGGGTCACATCGCCGTCGTGCATAACATATTCCTTGCCCTCGGAGCGAATAAGCCCCTTGTCCCTGGCGACAGCCATCGAGCCGCAAGCCTTAAGGTCATCGAAGGCGACAATCTCGGCGCGTATAAAGCCGCGCTCAAAATCGGTGTGAATCTTGCCCGCCGCCTGCGGCGCCTTCGTTCCTTTTTTTATTGTCCACGCCCGCACCTCATCGCTGCCGGAGGTGAGGAAAGAGATAAGCCCCAGCAAACTGTAAGAGCACTTTATAAGGCGGTTAAGTCCGCTTTCGGACATGCCCAGTTCCTCCATGAAGAGAGCCTTGTCCTCCTCGTCGAGCTCACCGATTTCCTGCTCGACCTTGGCGCAGATGGGTAGCACCTGCGAGCCCTCGTCTCGCGCGTATTTCTCGACTTTTTTATAGTATTCGTTGTTCTCCGCCCCGTTTGCGAAGCCCTTTTCGTCCATGTTCGCGGCATATATAACGGGCTTCAAGGTTAATAGCTCGCTTTCGGAAATAATCTCCGTGTCCTCGGGTGCCGTAGTGTAGTTCCTCGCACACTTTCCGTCGTTAAGGTGCTTTAAAAGCCCCTCCATGACCTCCGCCTCGTGAAGGAACTTCTTGTCGCCGCCCTTTGCCGCTTTTCTCGCCTTGTCTATGCGGCGCTCAACCATTTCCATATCGGAAATGACAAGCTCAAGGTTGATTATCTCTATGTCGCGCAGAGGGTCACAATTGCCCTCGACGTGGATGACGTTTTCATCGTCAAAGCAGCGCACGACGTGGATAATCGCGTCTGTCATGCGGATATTGCTCAGAAACTTGTTGCCGAGCCCCTCGCCCTTTGAAGCGCCCTTAACAAGCCCCGCGATATCGACAAACTCGATGATGGCGGGTGTATATTTCTTAGGATTATAAAGCTCCGCCAGAAAATCAAGGCGCTCGTCCGGAACGGCAACCGTTCCGACATTGGGGTCAATCGTGCAGAACGGATAATTCGCGCTCTCCGCTCCCGCGTTGGTTATAGCGTTGAAAAGGGTGCTTTTGCCTACGTTCGGCAAACCTACAATTCCCAGCTTCATGGTCTTCCTCTTCCTCTTGAAAAGGGCGGAATTGCTTCCGCCCTTTTGTTTATTTAGTATTCCGGCTTGCTGTCGTCCGCTTGGCTGTAAGCCGAAGGGTCGTCCTTGAAAAACGGGTCGTCGGATTTGACTTCCTCAATTTTCAGCTCTTCAAGCGGCTTTTTTTCCTTCACGGGAACAAAACCTTTGTCGCACATGGACGCGAAATCGTCGCCGTCCATCGACTCGTTCACCAGCAGATACTCCGCAACCTTTACAAGCAGCTCGCGGTTCTTGGAAAGAATATCCTCGCACATCTTGCCGGCTTCGTCGAAGATGCGTTTAACTTCCTCATCGATAATCGCAGCGGTTTCTTCGGAATAGCTCTTTGTGGTGCCGAAATCCCGCCCGATAAATATGCTGTGTCCCGCGTCCTCAAAGGAAATCGGTCCGAGCTTTTCGGAAAAGCCGTAAACTGTTACCATTGCTCTGGCAATGTTCGTGGCGTTGTGGATATCTCCTGACGCGCCCGTCGAAATATCATCGAGTATCAGCTTTTCAGCAATACGTCCGCCGAGGCTGACAACGATATCGGCAAACATTTCGCTTCGCGACATGTAGTTTTCCTTGTCCTCTTCGGGACGGTAAACCGTCATGCCGCCCGTAGGCCCGCGGGGGATAATAGTAATGAACTGAACGGGCTCCTTCGGCTTCAAGAAACGGCCGACAACCGCGTGACCCGCCTCGTGAAATGCGGTAAGTTTTTTTGCCTTATCGGACATTACTCTGCTCTTTTTCTCGGGTCCCGCCATAACCTTTAAAATCGATTCATCGATTTCCGGCTGCGAAATAAAGCGCTTGCCGCGGCGAACCGCCAGAATCGCCGCTTCGTTTAAAAGGTTTTCCAAATCCGCGCCGGAAAATCCGGGAGTTCCTCTGGCAATGCTGTTAAGGTCAACATCCTCGCCGAGGGGCTTGCCCCTCGAATGTACCTTCAAAATGGCCTCGCGCCCGCGCTTATCCGGCATGCCGACATAAACCGTACGGTCAAAACGACCCGGACGGAGCAGCGCGCTATCCAAAATATCCGACCTGTTGGTTGCCGCCATTACGATTACGCCATCGTTGTTTCCGAAGCCGTCCATCTCGACCAGAAGCTGGTTAAGAGTCTGCTCGCGTTCATCGTGTCCGCCGCCGAGTCCCGAGCCTCTCTGCCGGCCGACAGCGTCAATTTCGTCAATGAATATGATAGCGGGCGCAATCTTTTTCGCCTGCTCGAACAAATCACGCACCCTTGAAGCACCGACACCTACATATAGCTCGACGAAGTCCGAGCCCGATATGGAGAGAAACTGAACTCCCGCCTCGCCCGCGACTGCCTTTGCAATAAGTGTTTTACCCGTTCCGGGAGGTCCCACCAGGAGAACGCCTTTGGGGATTCTCGCGCCCATAGCTGTGTATGAAGCAGGATTTCTGAGAAAGCCGACGATTTCCTGAAGTTCTTCTTTTTCCTCGTCCGCTCCGGCAACATCGCTGAAAGTGACCTTTTTCTTTTCATCCTGTCCGAGACGGGTTCTCGCCTTTCCGAAGCGCATAGCGCCGCCGGCGCCGCCGTTTTTGGCAGCGGTTTTCATCATGGCATACCAGAATACGCCCAGCAGTAAAAATATGCCAAGATATGGGAGAACATTAGAAACCCACCAGGGAATTGTCGGGGGCGGGTTATAGTCATATTCCTTTAAAATTCCCGCCTGCTTCTGCTCCTCAATCAGAGGACCCAAATCCTCGCGGAAATAATCAACATTGCTCAGCTCTGTCACTATGGAATCGCTGTCCTCATAAGGCGTGCGAAGATTAAGAGTAAGCTCCGTACCGAGGGTCGAAAAAGACTCGACCTGCTCGTTTTTGAATAGATCGATTATTTCCGAATAGGTAATTTTCGGTGACACGTCCTGTTTAGCGGTCATCGTGAAAACCGTTGCCATGAGGATAACGAGAATCAGAATATAAAAACCAAGATCTCTGGCCTGTTTGCGGTTTGGCTTCAAGCTAAAATCACTTCCTTTGCCTTAAATGCATTGCTTTGTAATAATTTTTGAAGGTAAGATGTCCTTCATTCGCCCGAATAAACCTCAGGCTTTAAAACTCCCACGAAGGGAAGGTTGCGGTATTTCTCCGCATAGTCAAGTCCGTATCCCACAACAAATTCATCGGGAACCTCAAAGCCGACGAAATCAGCCTTTATCGGCGATTTACGTCTTGAGGGTTTATCGAGAAGGGTGACGAGGGTTATTGAAGCGGGCTTGCGGTTCTGAAGGTAGCCGCAAAGATAATTCAAGGTTACGCCGCTGTCGAGAATATCCTCAACTATGATAATATGGCGGCCCGAAATATCCTCGTTTAAATCCTTGTTGATTTTTACGGCGCCGGAGCTTGTGGTTCCGCTGCCGTAGGAGGAAACGGCCATGAAATCCATGGAACATTTTAAATCCACATGGCGCATTAAATCAGCCATAAAAACATAGCTGCCCTTTAACACTCCGATAAAGAGCGGCTCGCTTCCCTCAAATTTCTGTGTAAGCTCACGTCCGAGCTCAATAACTCGCTGCTCAATCATTTCTTTGGTCAGCAGGACCTTCATGATATCGTTTGTCATCCCAATTGTTCTCCCCGAAAAAATAAATCTTCCAATTATTTTTCTGTATTTGTGTCGGCACTTGCAGGTATAAACTCAAGCTTTATAACGCTGTCCCCCGAAATCGGTTTGCAGCGCTCCGCAATTCCGAAGCCGTAAACCGCTATCGCACCGACCTCATCATATATAACCGGTACGAGAGCCTTATTTTCACCGTTAAGCTTTGCTTCGGAGAAGAGCTTTTTCAGCGTTTTTGTGCAATTTCTGCCTGCTAGGCGAATTTTTTCGCCCTCCAAGCGGGACATGACAAACATATTACCACAAATGCTATCATTTTTAAAGAAAAAAATGTTAAAGGAATTATGAACTTCCTTACAATTTTTTATGAATTTGCAGGATATTTTGAGCCCCGCCTCAGGAATATCCGTAATTTCACCTATTTTAACCGTCCTTTTCGGAAGCTCCAAAGGCGGTGACGCTCCGAATATAAGTTTGTCATACTCGCGGACAATTCGCAGACCGGGGACATCCGCGAAAGCGTGAGACTCCTTTGCGCCCGCGATATTGCGCACGGCCTCGATATGCGCGCGGGAAAGACCAAAAGGAACAATAAGCTGCAAAACTCTTGCCGAAACGGGTTCGGGCAGAGCGGAAAACTCGGCGGCGTGCAGCGTTCTGTCGTGATAGCGGGAAGCCAAAAAGCTCTGTGCAAGCCCCGACAGGAACTCCTCATCCTCCCGAAGTGAAGCCGAACAACGGATAAGGCTCTCGTCAAAACCCGGGTTTAAATCGCGGAGCTCGGGCACTACTCTGTGGCGGATTTTGTTCCGCGTAAATTCTTCTTTCATATTTGTCGAGTCCTCGACATGGGGTATGCCTTTTTTCTCAAGATATTTATAGACCTCGGAAGTCGTGGTTTGAAGCATCGGGCGGATAATCCTTCCGCGCACGGGGGGGATCCCGCAAAGTCCCTTGAGGCCGCTTCCCCTGCAAAGGTTAAAAAGCATTGTTTCCGCGTTATCGTCCGCGGTGTGGGCCGTGGCAATCCGCGCAGCGCCGATTTCATCGGCTGTTTTTTCGAGAAACTCATAGCGCAGAGCGCGTGCCGCTTCCTCAATTCCCAAGCCATTTTCGGCGGCATAGGCAGAAACATCGCCCGCCCCAATAAAGCAGGGAAGCCCCAGCTTCTCGCAGTAGTCCGAAACGAAGCGGCTGTCGCGCTCCGATTCTTCGCCGCGCAGGCGGTGATTATAGTGGGCGCAAAAAAGCTCAAACCCATATTGCGGCGCAAGCTCCCTGAGCTTCTCCACGAGATACATTGAGTCCTTGCCGCCCGAAACGGCGCATAAAACTATGCCGCCCCTCGGGAACATATTATATTTTTCGCAAAAATCAATATCCATTTTCGTCGTCGTGATGCCTTTCGGCCGAAACATAGCTTGTGTACTCCGGCAGCCACATCAGAGGAACTGTCTTAATCTCGCCGTGGCGGTTTTTAAGAATAATTGCCTCCGCCTCGTTCGGTGTTGCACATTCTCTGTCGTAATATCCTTCCCTGTAAAGGCCGATTACTATGTCCGCGTCCTGTTCGATAGCTCCCGACTCTCTCAAATCGGAGAGAACGGGGCGCTTATTCTGTCTGCCCTCGTTTGCTCGGGAAAGCTGTGACAGGCAGATTACGGGGACGTTTAGTTCCTTTGCCATGATTTTGAGCATACGGCTCATATCGGATACAGCCTGAGTGCGTGATTCACCCGCATAAGTATGCCCGCTGCCTGCCGACTGCATAAGCTGCAGATAGTCGATGACGACAAGCCCGAGATTTTCGAGCCTGCGGCACTGTGAATTCATCTCAGCAACGGAAAGAGAGGGGTTATCGTCAATTAGTATCTGCGTTTCGCTGATTGTTGAGGCGGCGGCGCCGATTCTGCTCCAATCACTCTGGCTCAGTCTTCCCGTCAAAAGCTTCTGCGCGTCAACAAGCCCTTCACCGGCCAAAAGACGAACAGCAAGCTGCTCCCTTGACATTTCCAAAGAGAAAATCGCGACGGTTTTCGGCGTGTTTTTGGCAACGTGCAGGGCTATATTTAAGGCAATACTCGTTTTGCCCATGCCGGGTCTTGAGGCGATGAGCACAAGGTCACCCTTGTTAAGTCCGAGAATTGCGCTGTCTAGATCGACAAGCCCCGTGGGAAGTCCCGGCATTCTGTTGCCGGTGGCCGCCATGACGGAGATTTGATTATAGACATCTTGAATGACGTTTGAAATCTTCTCAAGTCCGCCGATTGTCCGCCCCTGACGCAGCGCGTAAATCTTCCGCTCCGCCGCTTCGAGCATTGTGTCCGCCTCGCCGGCGCCGTCATGAACCATGCCGCTGATATCGTTTCCGACCTTCAAAAGGGCGCGCAAAAGGGACTGCTCGCGCAGAATGTCAACATACTTCATGACATTCGCGGCAGTCGGTGTAACCTGCATAAGCTCAAGCAGATAGCTCTGTGAATTGTCCCTCAGGCAGCCGCGGACGCGCATCTGGTCAAGCACCGTCACCGGATCAACCGTGCGTCCGTAGATATACATATTACTTATGGTATCGAAAACCTCACGGCTGCGCTCCAGATAAAAATCGTCCGTTCTCGCCTTATTCAGGACATCGGCGATACAGGCCGGGTCAATCAGCATAGAGCCGATAACCGCCTGCTCCGCCTCCGCGCTGTGCGGAACTCTCAGTTCAAAAAGCTCATCCATAGAAAATTCCTATCAGAAAGTTTTTATTTTTCTTCGGTAACGACAAGATTTATAGTTCCGTTTACCTCATGACCGAGCTTGCATTTAACCGAAAAAGCCCCGAAGGTTTTTATGGGTTCACTCTGGACTATGTCCTTTTTATCAATGGCAATATCAAACTGCTTGAGCAGCGCGTCGCTGATTTCCTTTGAGGTCACCGAGCCGAAAAGCCTTCCGCCCGAGCCGGCCTTCGCGGGAACCTTGACCACCAAAGTTTCAAGCTTCTTTACATTTTCAAGCGCGAGAGCCTTTTCCTTTGCCTCGTGCGCTATTTTTGCCTTTTCCTTGAGTTTAATGGCGTTGAGCGCATCGGTAGTCGCCTCCGCAACCATCTTTCTCGGAATCAGAAAGTTTCTGGCGTAGCCGTCGGAAACCTCTTTAATCTCGTCCTTTTTCCCCTGTCCTTTGACGTCCGTAAGAAAAATAACCTTCATATTGTAGTCCTCGCTTTCCGTTTTATATATCTGCGAATTATTCTCCGAAATAGTTATCGATTGCCGTGAAGAGTCTGCCGACTGCGTCCCGCAGGGTTAGATTCTCCATCTGGACTCCCGCCGCGGACTTGTTGCCGCCGCCGCCGAGCTCCTCCAGAAGCACCTGTACGTTAATTTCGCCAATCGAGCGCGCTGAAATGATTACGCCGCCGTTCTCCGTAGGATAAATGACTATTGAAGCCTGGATTCCGATAATATTCAGCATTTCGTCCGCCGCCTGTGCGGCGACAATCCTGTCCTGGGGCTCCTCGATGACGGCAATGGCGATATGCTCACGGTAGCGCTTGACCTGCTGAAGAATTTTATAGCGTGAAACCGTGTCGTCAAGATCGTTTTGAAGTATGGTTTTCACCGAAATAGTGTCCGCCCCCGCGCGGTTTAAAAATGCCGCCGCGTCAAAGGTGCGCTCGCCCGTGCGCATGGTGAAATTTTTTGTGTCCATCACAATGCCCGAGAGCAGCGCGTCCGCCTCCACCTTCAGGATATCCGCCTGTTCAACAAGCTCCTGCACCAGCTCGCAGGTTAATTCGCAAACCGAGGAGGCGTAGGGCTCAAGGAAGGTGAGCGTGGCGTTTTGAATGTAACTTGCGGCACGCCTGTGGTGGTCGATTACCGCCACCTTGTTGCAGGCCATAAGAAGGCTTTGGTCCTCAACCTGCTCGGGGCGGTTTGTATCGACAATGACGAGAAGCGTGTTCCTGTCCGCCTTCATAATAGCGTCCTGCGGACTAATTATCGCGTCCTTATACTCCGCCGAGGAGTGGAGCTTCTCAAGAAGACTTTCGGCTGCGCTGTTTTTCTCCTCAGTCACGATGAAGGCTTTGCATCCGAGCTTACGCGAAATGCAGCAAACCCCCGCCGCCGCACCGATACAGTCCATGTCGGAGAACTTGTGCCCCATGACAAAAACCTGACCCGAGGCCTTGATAAGTTCGGAAAGAGCGCTTGCCATGACACGGGATTTGACCTTTGTTCGTGTTTCGATTTCCGTTCCGCGTCCGCCGAAAAACTCAAAATTAAAACGGTTTTTTATAACTGTCTGGTCGCCGCCCCTGGACAGCGCCATCTCGGTGCTCAGAACCGCAAAATTAAAGTCCTCCTCAAAGCTTCCGCCGTCGCGCCCGACGCCGATACTGACGGAGGCGTGTATTCCGCTGGGACTCACTACCTCATGAACGCTGTCCATCAGCGAAAATTTTTCGTCAACAAGTTTTTTATAGTGGCGCTGCTCAAAAATCAGCAGGAATCTGTCCTTTTCGTAGTGGCATACTATTGCGCCCATATCCGAGCCCCAGTTTTCCACCTTTTCGCTGATTGAGTTTTGAAGACGCGTTTTTACTCTCTCGGGCTGGTTTTTCGATATTTCATCCAAATTGTCATACAGTACTATCGCGACAATCGGGCGCGAGTTTTCATATTCTTCCTTGACCTGATCGTATTCCGTGACATCGAACCAGTAGCTGATTCCCATGAAATCCCTGCTTGTTTCACCTTCGCCGCGGACAATATTGCCATAAATTCTGTATCGTCTGCCGCCCGCCTCGACTAGCTCGGGATATTGCAGTTTGCCCTCGGTCAGCCATTTTGACTTAAAGCCGGGGACAATATCCGCGAGGCGAGTGTCGAAATGGAATTTCTTTTTACCGAAAATATCGTTAAAAAAGCTGTTGCCCCAGACTATGGCGGTGTTATCAAGCTTGAAGGCCACCATCGGCAGCGGAAAATTGACCAACGTATCGCTTTTAACCGCTTCCACATCGGCCGTTACGGTTTCGATGTAGGACTGAAACTCTTTCCGTCTGCGGCGGTTAACTATAACGAAATAGATTAAAAGCAGCACGACCACGGCAATTTCGGCTAGTGCGAGCTTAACATTAAAAATAAACTCAATTCCCGCAAAAATGACGAGAAAGGCAAAATAAAGCCTTGTCCCGGGTTCAAGCAGTCTTTTAAGGTTTTTGTTCATCTTAAAACCAATCCTTCCGAAAAGCGGAACATTCAATCCTGTGGGGTAAATAAACCGGCGGGTTTTGCACATGAAAAGACGATAACGCGGCAAAATTGAAACCTTTTTTGACCAAAGCACCCACCCGTGGTTGATTTCCCATTATATCAACAATTTAAATCTTTTACAATAGTTCCTATTAAAACCATATAAAAAGAGAAAACCTAGGTGACATTTATTCCAAGGTTATTTTAGCCTGTCTCGGGAAATACTTTTTAGCGAAAGGGCGTGACCTTGTGAAAGCAATTATAATGGCCGGAGGAAAGGGAACAAGGCTCAGACCGATTTGTGATTTGATGCCGAAACCGATGACGCAGCTTCTGGGAAAACCCCTTATGGAGCACCTTGCCGAGCTTTTAAGACGAAACGGATTTAGAGAGCTTTGTGTAACACTGGGGCACAAGCCCGAATGTATTATCGATTACTTCGGAGACGGCGGGGCCTTCGGCGTTTCCATGCAGTATGAAATTGAAAAGAAGCCTCTGGGAACTGCGGGCGGAGTACGCGCATGCCTCAATTTTATCGGTTCAGAGGACTTTCTTGTTATCAGCGGTGATGCCGCCTGTGATTTTGACCTTCGCTATCTGGCCGAGGAGCACAGGCGAAACGGCGCTTTGGTCACGATGGCGCTTTATTCTCACAGCGAGCCGCTGCCCTACGGCACCGTTTTAACCGACAGAAACGGAAGAGTCATAAGCTTCATAGAAAAGCCCAGCTGGGAGAAGGTTGTAACTGATCTTGTCAACACCGGTATCTATATGATATCCCCAAAGGTTCTCGAGCTTATCCCGTCCGAAACTCCCTTCGACTTTGCAAGGGATCTCTTTCCTCTGATGGCGAAGCTCGGGCTTGCAATCGTGGGCATTCCCATGCAGGGCTACTGGTGTGACATCGGCAACAGCAAAAGCTATCACCGCTGCTGTCTTGACGCTCTGGACGGCAGACTGAAAATCAGCCCCGCTCAGGATAATTGGCTCTCCTCGCGCATTTATGCTCCGCCCGACCTGCCCGCGTCCGTTCGGCTCATCCCACCCTGCGTAATCTGTGACGGGGCAGTTATCGAACGCGACGCCGTGATAGGAAGAAGCGTAATTCACTCCGGAAGCCGCGTTGGAGCATATTCGAGAGTTGTCAATTCCGTTATTGACGGAGCGAACATCGGCGAAGCCTGCATTATAAGCGGAAGCGTTATCTGCCGCAACGCGACGCTCTATCCCGACACCGTGACCGTGACAGGCGATGTAATCTCCTCCGGCAGCAGCGAGGAGCGCCCCGTTTCTGAAATTAAACACAGTTCCAAGCGGCGCGCCGTTGGGCTATGTCGAGAAATCTCCTGCGAAAACAGAGCAAGGCTCATGCGAGAGCTCTCCTGCGCTCTTTGGGAGGCAGGCGCCGACTTCACGGACGGAATAACAATAGCGGACGGCAAATGCACTGTGCGAATTTCGGCCGTTCCCGAAGAATCCTCAATCTCAGTTGAGGCAATCGGCGGAAGAGAAAACGAGCGGCTCCTAATGTGTAAAAAATACAGCGAGCTTGCCGAAAAGTTCGGAGGCAAATCGATAATATAAATATATGGTGGATATTTATGCGTATAATTATGAATATTATTGCATATTGTGCATATTATTTCATGTATTTTTGAGTATTATGCAGATATTTTGAAAAACACTAAAAAAGCACTTGAATAATCATTCACTCCGTAATATAATCATACCCACGGAAGAAACCGAATATTTATTTATTATTATGGGGTGAAATTGAATGAAAAACCTAAAAAAGATTTTTGCGGCAGTTCTTGCACTTACAATGCTTCTTGCTCTTTGTGCCTGCGGCGCGAGCAATGATGCTTCCGCAACCGACGTTTCCGCACAGCCCTCCGCAGCCGCGACAACCGGCTACGGCGAGTTCACAACCGTCAAAGACGGCGTATTGACAATGGCAACCAACGCTTCCTTCCCTCCGTATGAGTACTATGAGGGCGACAAGATTGTCGGAATCGATGCTGAAATCGCAGCCGCAATCGCCGAGAAGCTCGGCCTCACTCTCGAAATTGAGGACATGGAGTTCGACTCCATCATCACCGCAGTTAACGGCGGCAAAGCCGACATCGGCATGGCCGGTATGACCGTCACTCCCGAGCGTCAGGAAGAAGTTAACTTCACAACAAGCTATGCAACCGGCGTTCAGGTCATTATAGTTCCCGAGGACAGCGACATTACCTCGGTTGATGATTTGATGGCAGAAGGCGCAAGCCACATTATCGGCGTACAGCGCAACACAACCGGCGACCTTTACACAACTTGGGATCTCGAGGACGCGGGTCTTGCGACCATCGACCGTTACAGCAAGGGCACAGAAGCTATTATGGCTCTTGTAACCGGCAAGGTTGACTGCGTTGTTATCGACAACGAGCCTGCAAAGGCTTTTGTAGCCGAGAATCCCGGTCTTAAAATTCTTGACACCGAGTACATTGAAGAGCAGTATGCCGGAGCTATCGCGAAGGACAACACCGCACTTCTTGATGCAATTAACAAGGCTCTTCAGGAGCTTATTGATGACGGTACTGTAAAGTCCATCGTTGACAAATATATTGCCGCGTAACCAAACTCTCAGTCGGCTTTCGTATAAGGGGCGGGAAACTGCCCCTTATTTTTCAATTGGAGGTATTAAACGATGGGCACACAAGTTAGCGAAGTCATGTCGCAATGGCTGAATACCGCGCCCCAATGGATTCTGAATTTGCCCAAAGGTCTGAGCGAGTTCTGCTACAAAATATTTAAATGCTTCATCTTCGATGATCGCTACATGTTGTTTGTCAAGGGCTTGGGCAACACCCTTGTCATTACGTTCTTCGCCTTGCTTATCGGCATTGCTTTGGGTGTTCTGGTTTCCCTCGTGCGCGTAACATGGGACAAAAACGGTCTTGAGATGAGGCGCGGCCCCGGGAAATTTTTCTTATGGCTCGCAAACTTCCTCTGCAAGATATACCTTACAATCATCAGAGGTACTCCGGTAGTAGTTCAAATCCTCATCTATTATTTTATTATAATGACTTCCAGTGACAAATTGACAACGGCAATTGTGGCGTTTGGTGTCAATTCGGGCGCCTATGTAGCTGAAATAATGCGAAGTGGAATTATGTCCATTGATATCGGGCAAAACGAGGCCGGCAGAAGCCTCGGCTTCGGATACGTGGCTACCATGCGATTTATTATTCTTCCTCAGGCCTTCAAAAACGTCTTGCCCGCACTTGCCAATGAATTTATTGTTTTACTTAAAGAAACAGCGGTGGCGGGCTATATTGGTCTTGCCGATCTCGCCTATGCCGGCAGTATAGTCGGCGGTAACACATACGAGTATCTTGTACCGCTTGTTTTCGGAGTTGCGCTTGTCTACCTCATATTGGTGATGTTCTTCACCTGGCTTGTCGGTAAGCTTGAAAGGAGGCTGCGTGCAAGTGAACGATAATATGCTTATCAGCGTCCTAAACTTAAAAAAATACTATAAGGGCGGGGAAATCAAAGCTCTCGACGGCGTCAGCGCCGATATACACAAGGGCGAGGTGGTGGTCGTTATCGGCCCCTCGGGAAGCGGAAAATCCACTTTTCTGCGCTGCCTTAACCTGCTCGAAGTTCCGACAGACGGGCACATTTTGTTTAACGGAACCGACATAACGGACGCAAAAACAGACATCAATGTTCATCGCCAGAAAATGGGCATGGTATTCCAGCACTTCAATCTGTTCCCTCACATGACCGTGCTAAAAAACATGACCATCGGACCCATTAAAATCCTTAAAAAGAGCAAGGACGAAGCGGAAGCGCAAGCTATGGCTCTTTTAAAACGCGTGGGGCTTGAGGATCGCGCCTCCGCATATCCAAGCCAGCTCTCCGGCGGTCAGAAGCAGCGCATAGCAATTGTGCGCGCCCTTTGCATGAATCCAGATGTTATGCTTTTTGACGAGCCGACGAGTGCGCTTGACCCCGAAATGGTCGGCGAGGTGCTGGACGTTATGAAACAGTTAGCCCGCGAGGGAATGACAATGGTCGTAGTAACCCACGAAATGGGCTTTGCAAGGGAAGTCGGCTCGCGAGTAATTTTCATGGATGAGGGAAAAATCGTCGAGGAGAATCAGCCCTCAGTGATTTTTGACAGTCCCGAGAGCGACAGACTCAAGAGCTTTCTTAAAAAGGTTCTATAATACTTATAAAACATGCCCGATGCTTGGCTTTGCTTGCACCGGACATGTTTTTTGCCCACGCAGGGCTCGGCACATGCAGCGCACCAAAGATTTGTTCGGAATTTCGTTAAACACATAAAGCCCGCTTCCCTCGCATAGTATTTATCACCACAAAAACGGAGGTTATACTATGTTATATGAAGAAAAGGAAAAGCTTACGGCAAGACCGCACAATATTATCTTAGAGGACAGAACACGGCTTTCGGTTTCCGGCGTTATAGATGTCGAAAGCTTCGACGACAGACAGATTGTTGCGAAAACGTCAAAAGGAAACCTGATTCTGCGCGGAAATGAACTGCACATAGATAAGCTCATCCTTGACACGGGCGAACTTGTCGTGACGGGGCTCATAACGGATTTGGGCTATGAGGAAGCCGCTCCCGGCGGCAGCCTTTGGTCGCGCCTGTTTAAATAAGCCTTGGCACAGTCAATATACTCTCAGCTTGTAACCGCCTTATGCGCCCTTGCCGGAGGACTTGTGTTCGGGCTTAGCTATGACGCGCTTAAGGCCGTTCGCCTATCGGCTAAAAACAATTTCTGCACGGCGCTGTGCGACATACTGGCCTGTATAATCGGAGTTTTCCTCCTTTTTTATCTTGCAATGGCTCCCGGAAGGGGCGAAATAAGAATATATATCTGCGTTTGCGCTCTTATCGGCACGATTATTTATTTTGCTCTAATCAGCCGAGTTTTCCTCGGAATTTTCCTCCGCGCTATGTCTTTAATCGCAAAAACAGCGGTGCTTTTGTTCAAACCCTTTGTTTTTTTATCCAAAATGTTTGTTCTTGCCTTGAATTTTTTCAAAAAGTTCTTTCAAAAATTCCGTTTATGGTATAAAATGAAAGTTGACATTAGACGTAAACGTGCAAAAGAATCCTCGGAGTCGCCGCAATTGGGGAGGGATTTTACCGATGAAATTCAAAAGAGCCGGACTTGTCACAAAAATCGTCATTCTCGCGATAATAGTTTACGCGGGGATAAGCCTAGTCTCCCTGAAGGTTCAGGTTTCGGACGCTCAGGCGACGCGCGACGAACTGCAGGGACAGGTGGACGGCGTTCTTCAGACCAACACCGAGCTCCAATACGCAATCGATCACAGCACGGATCCCGACACAATTGAAGATATCGCAAGAAACAAGCTCGGTCTTGTTAAGCCGGGCGAGAAAATTTTTTACGACGTAAATAACTGAACCCAAGATAAAACAGCAAAACCTATCGAACATAACGGGAGGAAAAAGCTCTTATATGCAGCCGACAGTGGGAGATATTTTTGAGGGCAAGATAACAGGCATTACCAAATTCGGTGCCTTTGTTTCGTTACCGGACGGAAGTAACGGTCTTGTTCATATTTCGGAAATCGCAAATTCCTATGTAAACGATGTTCACGACCATGTTTCCGAAGGGCAGAGTGTTAAGGTCAAAGTAATCGGAATAAGCGACACCGGAAAAATCAACCTGTCCATTAAGAAGGCAGAACCGCAGGCATCAGGCTCAGAGCAGGAGCGTCCGCCGCAGCAGCGGCAAGCTCAGCCCCGCAATAACAATTTTTCCTCCAGACCGTCAGGCTTTAACCAAAAGCCCTTTACTCCCTCGGCTCCGACGGAGGCAAGCTTTGAGGATAAGTTAAAGCAGTTTATGCAGGACTCCGACAGCCGTATTTCGGACAGCCGCATGTATGCCGATAAAAAAGGCGGCTATAAACGCCGCCGCGACTGATACATTATATTAAGAAGAGCCGCCCGATACGGGCGGCTCTTCTGTTATTTTCAGAACGCGGCTTCAAAAATTGCTCTCACATCCTCGTGTGTGAGGGTTTTATAGCCGCCTTTATTAAGATTGCAGCTGTCCGCAATCTCGCCGAGCTTTGATTTGTCGGCAATGCCCAAATCGCGCAGGGAGGTAGCGGCGCCGATTTCCTTGAAGAAGGCCTCAAGGCGGGCTATGCCCTCGAGCGCAATGGCTTCATCCGTCTTGCCCTTTTCCTCAACACCCCAGACGTTAACAGCATACTGTTTAAACTTATGAAGACCGCTCTTATAGATGAACCTGAAATAAGAGGCGGAAACCGCAGCAAGTCCCATGCCGTGCGCCACGTCGTAGTAAGCGCCGATTTGGTGTTCAAGCTGGTGAACCTCCCAATCCTCTGTTGTACCGCAGCCGAGAATACCGTTGAGCGCAACCGTAGCTCCCCACATTATATTGCTTCTGGCGGTATAGTCCCTCGGATTTATGACAGCTATCCTTGCGTTTTTGACAATGCTCTTCATCAGCGCCTCGTTGAGGTCGTCGGAAACATTGTCCTCCGTGCCGCTGAAATACTGCTCCATGAGGTGACTCAATATATCACAGATTCCGCTTACCATCTGGTATTTCGGCAGAGTGTAGGTATATGTCGGGTCAAGAATAGAGAATTTCGGGTAAACGTAGGGTGAAAAGAACCCTGCCTTAACCTTGATTTCCTCATTAGTGATTACCCCGAAGCCGTTCATTTCCGAGCCAGTGCCGACCATTGTCAGAACTGCACCCAGCGGCAGGGGATTCGGTGCGACTTTCCCGTCCCTATACATGAAGTCCCAAAAATCCTCCTCGATGACGCTGCCGACGGCAATCGCCTTGCAGCAGTCGAGAACGCTGCCGCCGCCCACGGCAAGAATTAGTCCGACCTTGTTATCCTTGCAGAGCTTAACTCCCTCGCGCACCTTCGCCGCCGTGGGATTCGGCATAATCCCCTCTAGCTCCGTAACATTTTTGCCGGCCTCCAGAAGGATTTTCATAACGGCATCGTAAATGCCCTCTTTTTTTATCGAGCCTTTACCGTAAGCCAGAAGCACATTCTTCGCGCAGGGCTTAATTGCCTCGGCCAGTTTTTCGAGCGAACCCTCGCCGAAAATTATTCTCGTACTGTTTTGAAATTCAAAATTTTCCATGCTCTTTCTCCTTTGTATATATCTCGAGTTTTAAATCATATTAAGGTCACTTGACGACAACATTCTCGTCACCCATTATTTCCTTAAGCTCACGGACAAGTGAATCGTGAATAACACATCTCGCGGCAAGCCGCCTCTTGGTATCCTCGCAATAGATTATCATGCGTTCCTCGCCCTCGAACATCTGAAGGACTTTTTCAACCTTTTTCAATCTCGGGTCGTCCTTCGATTTGGCCTTGAGCCAAAGGGCCTTTTCTGTTTTCGGCATCTCTTCGCGACCCAGCGGCTCAATATCCGTTAACGGGCGCAAAGTTTCAACCATGAGTTGAGGCTCCTTTTCATCGCGAACGGAAATTCGTCCCTTTACGACAACAGGAGCGTTTTCCTTAATATATCCGCCGGATACGTCAAGCACCCTGGCAAAGGCAATCAGCTCCATCGCACCTGTGGCGTCTTCCAGCTGAATATAGGCCATAAGACTGTTGTTTCGAGTAGTTTTGGTTTTTGAGGAGGCGATTACTCCCGCAAGCGTCACAAACTGTCCGTCCTCAAAGCTCTTAGTCGGGTTATCGGGTGAAAAATCGGAAAGTATTGTACCAATCGGTACTGCCCCGGCGCGTCTTGCGGCAACACGGTATTCGTCCATCGGGTGTCCCGTGAGATAAAGCCCCGTGGTTTCCTTCTCCATAGCCATAAGCTCGCCGGGTGTAAATTCCGGAATGTCGGGAAGCTCCGTTTCCATATTTGAAGTCCCCGCGTTCTGCTGCCCCATCGAAAAGAGATCCAGCTGCCCGTCAATATTACGGCGCGCCGAGTCGTTAACTCCGTCAATTACCTTATCGAGAATCCGCATAAGCTGGCTGCGTTTATAGCCCAGAGAGTCAAAGGCTCCCGCACGAACCAGACCTTCGACGGCACGGCGGTTGAGCTCGTGCCCGTAAAGCCTGCGGCAGAAATCGTCGAAGCTCTTGAATTTTCCCTCGCTCTGTCTGGACTCCATCAGTGCATTGATAAAACCGCGTCCGATATTCTTAATCGCCACAAGCCCGAAGCGAATATCCTCGCCCGAAACCGTGAAATCCGCCTCCGATTCGTTGACGTCCGGCGGCAGAAGCTTTATGCCCCACTGCCCGCACTCCCCGATGTACTCCGCAACCTTCACAGAGCTGTCGAGCACGGAGCTTAGAAGCGCGGCCATGTATTCGCGTGAATAGTGGCACTTCATATAAGCGGTGCGGTAGGCTACTATCGCGTAAGAAACAGCGTGTGCCTTGTTGAAGGCGTAGTTTGCAAAGTCAAGAATTTCATCGTAAATGCTGCCCGCAACGTCTTCCGGCACTCCGTTTGCCACGGCTCCCGCTATGTTCCTCTCGGGGTCGCCGTATATGAAGGACTGCCGTTCCTTCTTAATTTCCTTTTCTTTTTTCTTTGACATCGCACGGCGTATTAAATCCGCCTGACCGAGCGAAAAGCCCGCGAGTTTGCGGAAAATTTCTATAACCTGTTCCTGATAGACAATGCAGCCGTAGGTAACGTCCAGAATGTCGCGCAGCATTTCGTGCTTGTAGCGTATTTTTTGGGGATTTGAACTGCATTCCAGAAAACGCGGTATACTTTCCATCGGTCCCGGACGGTAGAGCGCAATGACCGCTGTAATGTCTTCTATCGAGCGGGGCTTAAGCCCCGTACAAACCGCAGTCATTCCCGTGCTTTCAAGCTGGAACACCCCCGAGGTGCGCCCCTGCGAGAGCATTTCAAAGGTCGCCTTGTCGTCGTCCGGAACATTGACAACGTCAAAGTCCGGCTGGTTTTTGCGAACGAGCTGATTGGCTCTTTCCAAAACCGTCAGGTTTCGCAGTCCCAAGAAATCCATTTTGAGAAGGCCCAGTTCCTCCAGCGTGGTCATCGGAAACTGGCAGACGACGGATTCGTCGTTTTTGGCAAGCGGGACATATTCATAAACAGGTTTCCCTGATATTACGACTCCCGCCGCATGAGTTGAGGCGTGGCGCGGCATACCCTCAAGTGCTCTTGCAGTATCTATTAAGTCACGAATACGCTCGTCGCCCTCGTACATATCCCGAAGCGGCTTAGATAGCTTCAGCGCTTCGTCGAGAGTTATTCCCTGAGCCGTCGGCACCTGCTTTGCAACGGCGTCGCACTCGGCATAGCTCACACCCAGCGCGCGTCCAACGTCGCGTATAGCCGCCCTTGCCGCCATCGTGCCGAAGGTCACGATCTGCGCAACATGGTCGGAACCGTATTTTCTCGTTACATAGTCGAAGACCTCGCCCCTGCGTTCAACGCAGAAATCGATGTCGATATCGGGCATTGAGATACGCTCGGGGTTTAAAAAGCGCTCAAAAAAGAGGCTGTATTTGATGGGGTCGACATCCGTAATTTCAAGGCAATAGGATACTATGCTGCCCGCCGCCGAGCCGCGCCCGGGTCCTACGGGTATGCCCTGTGCCTTGGCGTAGCCAATAAAGTCTGCGGTGATAAGAAAATAGTCCGTGAAGCCCATTTTGTGAATCATTTCAAGCTCGTAATTCAGCTGAGAGCGAAGTTTCCCTATCTCCTCCTCGGAATTTTCAAAGCTGTAAACATGGGCGTATCGTTTTTCAAAACCCCTGTCACAGAGCTTTTTTAAGTATTCAAAGCCGTCCTCCTCGCCAATCGGCAGGGGGAAACTCGGCAAGTGGTAATTGCCGAACTCAAAATCAAACTCGCACAAGTCCGCGATAGCAGCGGTATTGTCCGCGGCCGCGGCGGTTTCGGGATATTCCGCGAAGAGCTGCCGCATTTCAGCTTCGGACTTGAGATAAAACTCATTTCCCTCGAATTTCATGCGGTCGGTGTCATCAACGGTTTTGCCAGTTTGTATGCACAGAAGAACGTCCTGATTGCGAGCGTCCTCTTTTTTCAGATAATGCGCGTCATTTGTAAGAACTAGGGGGATACCCGTTTCGCGGTGGAGCTTTATAAGACCCTCGGCGGCAATTCGTTCCTCAAGTATGCCGTGCGTCTGAAGCTCCAGATAGAAGCCTTCCTTCCCGAAAAGCTCGGATAACTCAAGCGCGAGCGTCTTTGCCCCGTTATAATCGTCCTTTATTATTTTCTGCTGAATTTCGCCTGCCAGACAGCCTGAAAGGCAAATTAAGCCTTCCGAGTGTTCGCGCAGAAGCCGCCAGTCTATGCGCGGTTTGACGTAGAAACCGCTTGTAAACCCCTCGCTCACGAGATAGCAAAGATTGTGGTAGCCGACTTCGTTCTTACAAAGGAGAATCAGGTGTGAATAGGCGCTATCGCGTCCGTACTCCCTGTCGGTCATGCCTCGAGGAGAAACATAGACCTCGCAGCCGATTATCGGCTTAATCCCAGCCTTTTTCGCAGCCTTGTAAAAAGCTACCGCCCCGTACATAACGCCGTGGTCGGTAATCGCGAGAGCGGTTTGTCCGAGATTTTTTGCACACTCCGCAAGCCCCTCAATGCGGCACGCGCCGTCGAGAAGGCTAAATTCACTGTGAACGTGCAGATGGACAAACGACATGGCTCTCGCTCCTTTTTATCTTGTTTATCTAAGCTAACAACCGTTTCTCTTTTTCGAGTGCATGCCACAGGGCTTGTTGAACCAAAGCTAACAAGCGTTCCGTTTGACCCTCGCTAACAACCGTTTCTCTTTTTCCGCGTGGAAAAGAGAAACGGTTGTTAGCAATTTCCGTAGAGAAAAGACGTGGCAGAAACCTCGAGGTCAAGCCACTGTCTTCCCGCTGTACGGGTGACATGGCTTTGGGCGGCGTGGGCTTACGCACATTTCCATAATCTTCACCGCTCAGCAAAGATTTGCAGCCTTATTCTTTACGCAAAAGCTGATTGTGTTGCTCTCTTTTGTTCTTCTGTGGCTTGTGCTCACGGTTTAGGAGGGGTTTCCAAAGGGGGCGGCTTTGTGTAAAGCCCCCTTTGGCGTTTCTTCTTTGAAATTGAAAATCGTTTCTTTTTTTCGCAAAGAAGAAATGATTTTCGGCCTTAACAAGCTATGATTGTTAGAAAAGGTGAAATGATTTTCGGTATTAACAGAGTGATCTGTTATAGAAAGTAAAAATATGAGTTTTGGTGGTTTCACTCCCCCAGCTCGGTGAGCTTACGCAGCCTGTGGCTTATGCAGGATTTGCTCACGGGCGGCATTGCGAGCGCGGCAAGGTCAGTAAGGCTTGCCTCCGGATTTGCAATGCGCAGAAGCGCCGCCTCACGCAGCTTTTCAGGAAGCTCGTCAAGACCTGTTGTATGTTCAATACGGCGTATGGCCTCAAGCTGTTCCTGAGCCGCGAGGACTATTTTGTCTGCATTCGCACTATCGCAGTTGACACGGCGATTAACGGCGTTACGCATATCTTTTTCGACCTTCGCGGACATTATATCCATTGCCGAAAGAGGCGCTCCGAGAAGAGTAAAAAAGTCCTCAATAGCCTCGGACTGCTTGAAATAGATTATATAATTTCCTCCGCGGGTTGCATCCTTGGGGAAAAATCCAAGCTCAAGCAGAATCGAAAAGGTCTCGCGGCTGACGTTATAATGGTCAGTCACCAGCTCCAAATGATAGCTTTTCACGGGGTCGGTAATGCTCCCGCCCGCCAGAAAAGCGCCGCGAAGGAAAGCCGCTTTGCAGCAGTTGTCCTCCAAGACCCCGAGGTTAATGTGATGAGCGAGGATTCCTCGCGCCTCATAACCGTAAATCGAGAAGATTTGGCGGATTGCTTCCCTGTTCGTTATCGACAGGGTCTGCTTCCCCCTTATCTTTGCGGAGGGAACGGCGTCAAAGGCAAGTCCGAAAGCTTTTCTAAAGAGCTTTGGCAACCGCTCAGTGAGAAGCGCGCTCGTTGTTACGATACGGATTTCGTCCGCAGTGAACATATTGCAATAAAGTAATATTCCGTAAGCTTCCGCAAGAGCGCAGCACTGCTTTTGCAGAGGGACCCTGCAAAGCTCGGCTTTTGTTTCGGATGAAAACGACACTCGCTCACCACCTTTCCCGCTATACTCGTAATTTATTTATAGGTTAAGAATTTTTGTGGGCGATTTTTCTCTGTAAATCGCCATTATTTCCTCGGCAAGCCTTATCGGGTCGTGTCTTGCCAGCCCCGCCGAAAAGTCCAGCATCGGGCGCATAAGAATTTCGACACCCAAATCCTCTAACTTGTCAAAATCCACGAGGGTCTGTGAAGCGCCCTCCTTTTTGTAGCGAAGGGCCACATCTTCGGGGAGAGGCGTGCTGTTTGCAAGGCAAAGATCAAATAGTTTTCTGCCCGAATGTTCAAACAGCGCTCTGACATGGTCGGAGGCGGCGTAGCCTTCCGTTTCCCCATCTTGAGTAGTCACATTAAGCACATAGACTTTTATCGCCTTTGAGCTTTCAATCGCCTCGGCGATTCCGTCTGTTAGGAGGTTCGGAATAATGCTCGTATAAAGGCTGCCCGGACCGAGAACTATTAGCTCCGCCTCCCCGATGGCCTCAATGCTCGCCCTGTGCGCAGTCGGATTTTCCGGAATCAGCGCCACTTTAGTTATCCGCCTGTCGCTGAATTTTTTATGTTCCGTTATCTTCGATTCACCGAAAACTTCCGTTCCGTCGTCAAAAAGGGCCATCAGCCGAACATCCTCAGTCGTTACGGGAAGTACCTTTCCCGTGATTGCGAGAACCTCGCTCATCTTACGAACGGCTTCACTGAAGGAGCCTGACATATCGTTAAGCGCGGCAAGGAAAAGGTTACCCAAACTCTGCCCCTTAAGTACACCCTCCGAAAAACGGTAGCCCAAAAGCTGTTCCATAGTCGGCTCGGTGTTTGCAAGCGCCTGAAGGCAGTTACGCACATCGCCGGGAGGAAGCATGCCCAGCTCATCCCGAAGCTTTCCCGAGGAGCCGCCGTCATCCGCCATGGTCACTATTGCCGTCAGCTTGCCCGTTTTAAGCTTTAAGCCCCGAAGCATATTTGAAAGTCCCGTTCCGCCGCCGATTACAACAATAGACGGCTGTGACTGCAATCTGTTCATTATTACCTCACATTCGAATCAGCGTGCACCCTTACAAAACTTTTTTCGCTATTTCTGAATGTCTCTGTTTATGTTCTGAGCGGCGTAGCCAAGGCTGTCGATATAGTCCGTAAGCGCTTTTGCAATCGCCACTGAGCGGTGGTGCCCGCCCGTGCAGCCGATTGCGATGGAAAGGCTCATTTTTCCCTCCTCCACATAGAGCGGAAGCAAAAATTTCATCATGTCCTCGAGTTTTTTCATAAACTCAGCGCTTACGTCGCTTTGAAAAACGAAGTTGCTGACCGCCTCGTCAAGTCCGCTCAGGTCGCGAAGCTCCGAAACATAAAAAGGATTCGGCAGAAATCTAACATCAAAAACAAGGTCGGATTCAATCGGAATCCCGTGCTTAAAGCCGAAGGACATTACGTTTACGACAAATCTCCTTTTAGCATCCTCTCCGACAAAAAGACGGTAAATCTCGCTCTGGAGCATGCCGATAGTTAAATCGCTGGTATTTATAATATAGTCCGCCCGCTCGCGCACGGGGGCAAGGAGCCTTATTTCACTCGCAATCGCGTCCTCAATTGAAACGCCGGGCGCCGCCAGGGGATGTCTTCTGCGCGTTTCCTTATAGCGCTTGACTATGTTGGCGGGGTTAGCCTCAACAAACAAAATGCGGTAATCGCAGCCCAAGTCCCAGAGCCCGTCAAGTACCTTGAAAAGCTCGTCAAAATTCGCTCTCTCGCGGATATCGGTCACAAGAGCGACCTTTTCATACTGTTCTCCCGCAACAAGACACAGCTGCGCAAATTTTGTAATCAGCGCAATCGGCATATTGTCAACGCAGTAATAATCCAAATCCTCAAGAACATCGGCCGTGTGGCTCTTTCCCGCCCCCGAAAGTCCCGATATAATCAAAAATTCCATAAGTCAATCTCCTTTTCCGCCGAGCCTATCCGTTGTCGATAATCTTGACTTCCGGCTCAAGCTCTATTCCAGTGCGCTTATAAACGGTTTCCTTAATGTAATCCATCAGCCTTATAACATCCTCAAAGCTCGCGCCGCCGCGGTTTATCACAAAGCCCGCGTGCTTTTCGGAGACCTGCGCCCCGCCGAGAGTAAAGCCCTTGAGTCCCGCCTGCTCGATGAGCGCCGCAGCGTAGCCGCCGACGGGTCTTTTGAAGGTGCTTCCCGCCGAAGGCTTGTCGAGTGGCTGCGAAGCTCTTCGTTTTTCCGAAAGCTCACGCATCCTGGCAAGGATTTCTTCTTCGTCGCCCCTAAGAAGCTCAAGCTCACAGCTTAATATTACCGCTTCGGAATCCGAAAAAATGCTGTGACGATAGCCGAGCTCCAGCTCCTCGGCGGATTTTTCACGAAGCTTTATGCTCTCGTCAAGATAAGTTACCGAGAGCAGAACCTGCTTCATCTCGCCACCATAGGCGCCCGCGTTCATGCAGGCCGCTCCGCCGAGCGTGCCGGGGATTCCGTGGGCAAACTCAAGTCCGGAAAGCGAAAGATGGGCACACTCGGAGGCAAGCTTTGCAAGGCTTATTCCGCAAAGAGCGTTTATTCCGCTTTCTCCGCGCCTTTCCATAGCGCTCATACCGTCCGACATTTTTATCATTAATCTGCGCAGCGGCTCATCCGTCACGAGAAGGTTCGTCCCGTTTCCGATAACAAGCGGCTTTACGCCCTTTTCACGAAGAAACGAGCACAGCCCCGCCGTTTCCCCGATTGAGGTCGGAAGCGCCATCGCAGCGGCAGCTCCGCCGATTTTAAAGGAGCAATGATTCCGCATAGGCTCGTTTTCGCGCAGCTCAAGCGAGGGCAAATATTCTTTTATCTCCCGTGCAATAAGAGCGAAATCTTCCATAAATGCTCCTTAAAATCTTGTCATACGCCATAATTAAAACATGTTGTTGTCAACACTCATATCGTGCATGCGCTCAAGATCCTCCGCCGCGTTGTAGCCCAGTTTTTTCTGGCGGTTGTTCATCGCGGCAAGCTCAAGTATAACCGCAAGGTTTCTTCCCGGACGAACGGGAATTGTGACCGAGGGAACATCAATTCCAAGTATTTCGGTGTACTCCTCGTCAACTCCCAGCCTGTCGTAGGACTTGTAGTCCTCCCAGTTTTCGAGCTTCACAACGAGATGAATCTGCTGCGTGGTTTTTACAGCACCGACCCCGTAGATGAAGCGCGCGTTAACAATACCGATTCCGCGAAATTCCATGTAATGCCGAATCATCGCGGGCGCTTCGCCGACGAGATTGTTATGAGAAATTTTCTTTATTTCCACAGCGTCATCGGCAATCAGCCTGTGTCCGCGCTTGATAAGCTCAAGCGCCGTTTCGCTTTTTCCTATTCCGCTGTCGCCGGTTATGAGGAGGCCCTCGCCGTAAACCTCGACCAAAACGCCATGGATTGTTTTTCTCGGGGCTAAATGAACATGGAGCGAGCCGATTAGCTGCGCCATAAACTCGGAGGTGTCCATAGGGGAAAGGAAAACATTGACGTCATATTTAACGGCAAGCTCCGTCAGCTCGTCAAAAGGCATAATATTGTGGCAGATGATAAGCGCGCAAGGTCTGCGGCTCATAAGTCCGTCGATTGCCCGAAGTCTTTCCTCTGGATTGAGCCTTTCAAGAAAGGTGTGCTCCTGCTTTCCGGATACAAGCATGCGCTTCGGATCGTAATACTCAAAAAACCCGGCAAACTGAAGACCCGGTCTGCCGACCGCCATGCTGTAAATTCTCGCCTCGTCAAAGTTCTCGGAAACGTGAATAGTGCTCATCTCGTGTTCCTTGACAAGCGTGGAGAGTAAAACCGAATATTCCTCCGCCATATATGCCACCGCCTTTTTTTCTTTAACCTATATTTTAATCATTATAGCACGATTTGGCAACATAATCTATCCCATATTCTTTTTCAAATTGCCTTCGTGATATTCATTTAAAACTTATAAAAAAAGCAAAAGCGCCGGTATTCCTCAGGGGGAATGCGGCGCTTTTGCTTATATACATGAAATAATTTCCCAGCTTTATCTACACAGCGCGGGTAACATTGCCGCTGCGCATGCAACGGGTGCAAACGTAGACATGCTTAGGTGTCCCGTCCACTATGGCCTTGACGCGTTTTACGTTGGGCTTCCATGTACGGTTAGAACGTCTGTGAGAGTGACTCACCTGGATACCGAAAGAAACACCCTTACCGCAAATTTCACACTTTGCCATCTTTAGCTGCACCTCCTCGTAAAAATTGAGCCATTAAGTCGAAAACCGACTCAAACGAATAGCTTTATAATGATAGCAGAATCTAAACCCAATTGCAAGAATAATTTTCAAAAATATTTTTTGCAGTTTTATCGCCCAAACCCTCGGCATTAAAGAAAAACTATTCTCGAATTTAATCCGCCTTCGGCGCTGTGCTTTAAAAAAGAAAGCTCCGGCAAAAGTGGCGGAATAACTCTCTGCGTTGGAATAAATGTGAATAAACTGTCAATTCGTTTGTGAAAAGTATTGACATTTTTATGCCGCGGTGCTAAATTAGCACTCAGAGGGCGAGAGTGCCAGTACTCCCGGCCTCTGAGTGCCAAAATTCACAATCCGCGATTTTGGAAAGGAGGCGCCAACAATGGAAATCAGTGACCGGAAGAAAAAAATTCTCACGGCTGTCATTGAAGAGTATATTGCAAGCGCCGAGCCTGTGGGTTCAAAAACCATCGCGGAGCTGGGCGATTTGGATCTCAGCAGCGCAACCATACGCAATGAGATGGCGGAACTCACCACGATGGGCTATCTTGAGCAGCCACACACCTCTGCGGGAAGAGTCCCCTCTCCGAAAGCTTATCGGCTCTATGTCAACGAGCTAATGAACCGTCAACGGCTTTCGCTTGAGGAAACAGACACGATTAACGAGAGCCTGAGCAACAAGATACAACAATTCGATAAGCTCATGAGCGACGTCGGAAAGCTCGCCTCCTCGCTCACGCAGTATCCGGCTGTGTCCGTTGCTGCTCCGCGGGCGGCTACAATTTCGCGCTTCGACCTCATATATGTGGACGCGAACACCTTCATCGCCGTTGCAATGCTCTCGAACAGTACGGTTCAAAACAAGCTCGTTCATTTGCCCTTTTCAGTTGAACAGGGCATGATAGTTAGGCTTGCGGCTGTATTTAACACTAATTTTGTCGGGATTTCGGATGATAAAATCACCCCTTCCCTGATTTCCTCGGTTGAACGGGCCTGCGGCGACACAATGGGACTTGTTTCCGTTATTGCCGCCTTCGCAATCGATACTCTTAACAAGGCAAAAGAGGGTGAGGCTTATGTTTCCGGCGCGTCGCACCTTTTGCGTCTGCCGGAATTTCGCGACCCGGACAAGGCTCACGAGCTTATGAACTATCTTTCGGACAGCGAACACCTGCTTGGTCTGCCAGATGACGGTGTGGACGACATTCAGGTTTTAATCGGACCTGAGAATGTTGCCAAAGAACTTCAGGATTCAAGCGTTGTCATAGCCCGATACAACGCGGGAGATAATATGCGGGGAATAATCGGAGTTGTCGGTCCCACACGAATGGATTACAGCGCCGTTGCCGCAAAGCTAAGCTATATCGCGGCCGGTTTAAGCAGGCTTATGGGTATGTCTGAGGCACCCCGAGGCTTCGAGAAGCTGCAAATTAAAGGCATGGAGATGATAACAGATGAGCACAAAGAAGACAGCCCCTGATTCTCAGGAGGAAAAGGACGTGTTGAAAGCTGAAGCGACAGTTGAAACCGCCGAAAATGCAATGCCTGAGGAAAAAGCGGAAAAACACAAAGACAAGTCGTCCGAAGTTCTGAAAAAAGCACAGGAGGAGCTTAGCGCCGAAAAGGATAAATATCTGAGGCTTCTTGCGGAGTATGATAATTTCCGTAAAAGAAGTCAAAAGGAACGCGAGAGCGTTTATTCCGATGTCCGAGCGGACACTGCAATAAAATTTCTTCCCGTTTACGACAATCTTGAACGGGCACTTAAGATTGAAACTGCCGATGAGGCCTCACGCCGCGGCGTTGAGATGGTCCTGTCCCAATTTAAAGAAATTCTGACTAACTTGGGAGTATGCGAAATCGATTCCTGCCCCGGAGCAAAATTCAATCCCGAAGTCCACAACGCCGTAATGCATGTTGAGGACGAAGCTTTCGGCGAGGGTGTGGTTGCCGAGGAGTTTCAAAAGGGCTTCAAGCTCGGCGACAAGGTAATCCGCTGCAGCATGGTAAAGGTTGCAAACTAAAACGCGAATCCGAGAGGGCGCAAAGCTCTCTCAATAAATAAATTCGAAATTAAGGTAAACTGATTACTTAACTTATTATTGGAGGTATTACTATGGGTAAAATTATTGGTATAGATTTAGGAACAACAAATAGCTGCGTTGCGGTTATGGAGGGCGGCGAGTCCGTCGTCATCGCAAACGCCGAGGGCAACAGAACAACTCCGTCCGTCGTCGCTTTTTCCAAAACCGGCGAGCGTCTTGTCGGTCAGGTTGCAAAGCGTCAGGCGGTCACAAACCCCGACCGCACAATCAGCTCCATCAAGCGTGAAATGGGTTCAAACTACAAGGTTACCATCGACAACAAGGGCTACACTCCCCAGGAAATTTCCGCGATGATTCTTCAGAAGCTCAAGGCGGATGCCGAAAGCTATCTCGGCTCTTCGGTCACTGAGGCGGTCATCACGGTTCCCGCATATTTCACCGACGCTCAGCGTCAGGCCACCAAGGATGCGGGCAGAATAGCCGGTCTTGACGTAAAGCGTATTATCAACGAGCCCACAGCCGCGGCTCTTGCTTACGGCATCGACAAGGAATCCGACCAGAAAATCATGGTCTATGACCTCGGCGGCGGCACCTTCGACGTTTCCGTTCTCGAAATCGGCGACGGCGTTATCGAGGTTCTCGCAACCGCGGGTAACAACCGTCTGGGCGGAGACGATTTTGATGAGTGCGTCACCAAGTATCTGGTTGACGAATTTAAAAAGTCCGACGGCGTTGACCTTTCCGCGGACAGAGTCGCACTTCAGCGTCTGCGCGAGGCCGCCGAGAAAGCCAAGATTGAGCTTTCGGGCGTTATGTCCTCAAATATTAATCTTCCTTACATCACGGCTGACGCCAACGGTCCCAAGCACCTCGACGTAACTCTTACCAGAGCAAAGTTCAACGAGCTTACAAATCACCTCGTGGAGAAAACAGTCGGCCCCGTGCGTCAGGCGCTCTCCGACGCCGGTCTCTCCGCAGGCGAACTTTCAAAGGTTCTCCTTGTCGGCGGTTCAACCCGTATTCCCGCCGTTCAGGACATCGTAAAATCCCTTACCGGAAAAGAAGGCTTCAAGGGCATTAACCCCGACGAATGCGTTGCTGTCGGTGCTGCCATTCAGGGCGGCGTTCTCGGAGGCGATGTTGAGGGAATCCTTCTTCTCGATGTGGCGCCCCTCTCCCTCGGAATCGAAACTCTGGGCGGGGTTTGCACAAAGCTCATTGAGCGCAACACCACCATACCCACCAAGAAGAGCCAGATTTTCTCCACCGCGGCCGATAACCAGACCAGCGTTGAAATCAATGTTCTTCAGGGCGAGCGCGAGATGGCTCAGTATAACAAGAGCCTCGGCCGCTTCCACCTTGACGGAATCGCTCCCGCACGCCGCGGCATCCCCCAGATTGAAGTCACCTTTGATATCGACGCCAACGGCATTGTGAACGTATCCGCAAAGGATATGGGTACCGGCAAGGTACAGCACATTACACTCACCGCCTCCTCAAACCTCTCCAAGGAAGAAATCGAAAAGGCAGTCAAAGAGGCAGAGCAGTTTGCCGCAGAGGACGCAAAGCGCAAGGAAGAGGTCGATATCCGCAATCAGGGCGACCAGATGGCTTACCAGGCGGAGAAGACCCTCTCGGAAATGGGCGACAAGATTGACCCCGCCGATAAGAGCGAAGTTGAAGCCGCTCTGGCAAAGCTCAAAACCGCGCTGTCCGGAACCGATATGCAGTCCATAAAGAGCTCCACCGAGGAGCTGACGCAGGCCTTTTACAAAGTAAGTGAAAAGCTTTATGCGCAGACCGGCGGCGAAGGCTGCGGAGATCCGAACTGCGACTGCGGCGGAAACGGCAACTGCAATCACGACCAAAAGGGCTCACAAGACGGACAATATTACGACGCCGACTACGAAGTAGTTGACGACGACAACAAAAAGAAATAAAATGAATCGGTACTTCGGGGCGCAATTAAATTGCGCCCCGGAACTGAAGCCTGTTTCGGCAGCTTGGCAGAGGCCAGGGAAGGCTCGTTTTTTGAGACCTCCTTGGCACTCTGACATTTTATGAAGAGGACTAATTTATGGCAGACAAAAGGGATTATTACGAAGTTCTGGGGCTTTCCAAAAGCGCCACGGACGCCGACATAAAAAAAGCATACCGCACCCTCGCCAAGGAAAATCATCCCGACCTGAACCCGGGCGACTCCGCGGCTGAAGCGCGCTTCAAGGAAATCGCCGAGGCCTACGCGGTTTTATCCGACCCTGAAAAAAAATCAAAGTACGACCAATTCGGTCACGCTGCGTTTGACCCCTCGATGGGCGGAACAGGTTTCGATTTCGGGGATATTTTCGGTGACCTCTTCGGCGGAATCTTCGGCGGAGGCGGACGCAGGGCGAATAACGGGCCAATGCGCGGCGAGAATGTGCGGACCAGCATAAGCATTACCTTTGAGGAAGCTGCTTTTGGCTGTGATAAGGATCTCAGCGTGGCGCGAACCGAGGATTGCCCGGAATGCAAAGGTACAGGCTGCGCCGAGGGAACCACAGCGGAAATTTGCCCCGATTGTAAGGGCAGTGGCTCAGTTATGCAGCAGCAGCGTTCACCCTTCGGAATAATTCAAACGTCGGCGAGCTGCCCACGCTGTAAGGGAACGGGAAAAATCATACATCAGCCCTGCACAGGCTGTCACGGACAGGGCTCAGTTCGCCGTCAGCGCAAGGTTTCGGCAAACATCCCCGCAGGAATAGACGATGGGCAGACAATTGCACTTCGCGGTCTCGGAAGCGCGGGGAAAAACGGCGGACCCGCGGGAGATTTGCTTGTCACCGTCAATATCAGATCCCACCCGCTCTTTAAGAGAGACGGCTTTGCCGTTTTGTTCTCCCAGCCGATTTCCTTCGTTCAGGCGGCACTCGGCGCTGATGTGGATATCCCCACGCTTGACGGAAAAACAAAATTCACCGTCCCCGCGGGAACGCAGTCCGGAACGGTCTTTCGTCTTAAGGAACTCGGAATCCCTTATATTCGCGGCAAGGGCAGAGGAGATATGTTTATCACCGTCAAGGTGGTGACCCCAGAGAATCTGGGCGAAGCACAAAAACAGCTGCTGCGCGAGTTTGCGAAATCCATGGGTGAGGCCGAGCCTACAATATCATCTCCCACCTTAGGTAAAAAGAAGAAAAAATAAACTGAGTTTAACTCTTTTTAAAAACTGTCGGCCGTCAGATTTTCTGACTGACGACAGTTTTTTGCTTTTTGGCTTAAAATTATTACCTCTTGCCGTGCTAAAAGTACCACATGCGTTTAAGCTCTTTTCATTTTTATAAGCATCATATATACTTGCATCATGAGAGGTGATCGGATGAAGGTTCAAATTGAGATTGACAGCTCAATGTCGGAGGACGAGGTTCTAATCCGCTGCGGCCGCGCGGACGAGAAAATTCAAAATGTCTGTCGCTTACTCCTTGAAAACGGTGTTTGCGAACCGAGCCTTACCTTTTTCAAGGAAAACACGGCATTCTACTTCCCACTTAACAATGTGCTGTTTTTTGAAACCGATGACGAGCACATATACGCCCACACCGAGAACGACTCCTACTTAATCAAGCATCGTCTTTACGAGCTGGAGAATATCCTTCCCCGCAATTTTGTTCGGGTATCAAAATCCGCCATCGTTAACTCGGCAAAGGTATATTCCGTCGCCCGAAATATCAGCTCGGCAAGTCTTATTCAGTTTTCGGGAACCCACAAGCAAATCTACGCCTCCAGAAATTATTATAAATATTTGCAGCTGAAGCTGCAGGAAAGGTAAAGTTATTTATGAAACGACATAACTGGTTTTGGGGTGTTTTCTTCTTGGCGGCAGGCTTTTTCGTGGTTGCAAGCCAGCTTGGAGGCTTTGTGCAGCTCGGCTTTTGGAGCATCGCCGCTACGGTACTGCTCGCCGCAACGCTGATAGGCAGTCTTGTTGAATTAAATTTTTTCGGCACGCTTGTTTCGGCGGCACTGCTTTACTCAATCTATCAGGAGCCGCTGGACTGGCCGCAGGTTTCAATTTGGCTCTTGCTTCTCACCGCGATTTTCATTTCAATCGGTCTCAGCCTGATATTCCGCACGGGAAAGCACAGACGCTGTGCAACCCGTAATAGTTGCGGAGTGGATATGGGTGCGCGAGGTCCCTTGGATGAATTTGTCGACGGTGACAGTGTTTCAATCAGCGAAAGCTTTAACGAGGTCTCAAAATATCTTCACGCGGATTGCCTCAGGCAGGCTAACATTGCAGCTTCCTTCGGGAGGCTCGGCGTTTTCTTTGACTCCGTTAAGCTCAGTCCGAACGGAGCAGAAATCTATGTCGATGTAAGCTTCGCAAAAATTGAACTATATCTGCCGAAGGACTGGCGTGTAATCGATCAGGTTCATTCCTCCGCCGGCTCAGTCAGCAACAATTTCCGCGCAGGCGCGGCGGCTCCGGACGCGCCTGTCCTGACCGTCAAGGGTCGCGTTTCATTCGGAAGCCTTGAGCTTCGGTATATATAATCTGTCAATAATAATCAAAAGCGGTGCAGTTAAAGTTAACTGCACCGCTTTAATTTCACTTATCTTTGCGCCCTTCTTCGGGCACGTTCTTCCTTTTTTTGCGCTTTCAGCTTTTCTCTTTCGCAGTAGGCAGGGTGCTTTTTATCGGCGACATGGTGCGCCCGGCACTCATCGCAGTTTCCGTGACGCGGGCAATCAGTTCTCGGACAGATACATTCATTATCTTTAATCATATTAGTTTTATTTTGCTCATTCGACGAGAAGCAAAACTCTCTCCACACGCTGTCCGGAAACCTCAAGAACTGTCACCGTGAGATTCTCAAAAGTGAAGCTGTCTCCGCATTCCGGAAAACGTCCGAAATTCTCAATCGTCCAGCCGCCCACAGTTGCGCTGTCCGTTTCGAAGCTATCCTCGCTTCGGTCAATCATCTCGAGAAAATCGGATATATTCATGTCGCCGTCGAGCTCGAAAAGGTTTTTGTCGTGCTCGATTACCTCGGATTCAATTTCGTCCGTTTCGTCCCAGATATCGCCCACAAGCTCCTCAAGCACATCCTCCATCGTGACAACACCCATGGAGCCGCCGTATTCATCCGTTACAATTGCGAGATGAGTACGGCTTTTTCGCATTTCTGCAAGGACCGAGGGCAGCTTAACAGTTTTATAGACGTAACAGGGCTTTATGAGCAGCGGTCTTATATCGATTCTTTCAAGACTCGTAATGGCCTTGAAGAAGTGGTTAAGGTACAGAACGCCGATGATATTGTCGATACTGTCCTCAAATACGGGCACCCGCGAATACGGGGATTTATCAATAATCTCGAGTATTTCTTCCCAGTCGTCGTCAATATCGATGGAAATCATGTCAACACGGCTGGTCATAACCTCGCTCGCGGAAATCTCCGAGAAATCGAGCGCTGCCTGTAAAAGCTCGCTTCGTTCCTCGTCGATGACGCCCTCATCCTCAACCGTTTCAATGAGGGAGAAAAGTTCCTCAACCGCCGCCTCCTGCTCGTCCGCAGGCTTTTCGCCCTTGAGTGATTTTGTCATGAGGCGGATAAGGGACACCACGACAAAGACAAGCGGCTTTAAAATAATCATGAGCCCGCGCACAATATAGGCATAGTTCTTCGCTGTTTTGTTCGCGTTCTTCTTGGCGACAATTTTCGGTATAGTTTCCCCGAAGATGATGATGACAATCGTGATTAAGACTGTACCGAGCGTTGTATACAGCGCCTCATCTCCGCCGGTCGAAAGCTCCAAAGCTATAATGGAAACAATCGCCGAAGCTCCGATGTTCACTAAATCGTTGAGAATAAGAACTGAGGAGAGCATATCGTCGTAGCTGTCATAAATCCTGCAGGCCAGCGCCGACGCGCGATTACCGTTTTCACCCAGATTTTCAAGCCTTAAGCGGTTAGCCGAAGAATAAGCCATCTCCGCACCCGACGAGAAGGCGGATAAAATAACGAAAACCACAAGGGTAACGCAATACCAGATTAGCATTGTATAGCTCATTTGCCGTCGCCTCCTTCCTGCGCGGATGCGGAGGTCAAAGCGGCATTGAGCTTCACTATTCTGTGCTGTTTCATTTCCTTAACCGTTATGACAAGCCCGTTATATGAGAAGCTGTCGCCGACTTCGGGAATACGATCAAAATGCTCGAAAACCCACTCGCCCAGAAGCTTATGCTCAAACTCAAAGTCCTCGGGGTCTTCAAAATCAATCAGCTCAAAGCTCTCTTCAATACCCAGCTCGGGGTCTAAATCAAAGCTGCCGTCGTCATTTTTTACACAGGATTCCTTGAC
This sequence comes from Clostridia bacterium, assembly GCA_009929315.1. Lineage (GTDB taxonomy): Bacteria > Bacillota > Clostridia > Oscillospirales > Oscillospiraceae > UBA2658. Next base: position 285,540 of record SAAS01000001.1, on the reverse strand, counting down.
CTCGTCATCTTCATCCCAAATGTCGCCGACTAGTTCCTCTAAAATATCCTCAACCGTGACAATGCCGAGAGTTCCGCCGTAATTGTCGGTTACTATCGCCATGTTGAGCCGTTTGCGGCTCATCTCGGAGAGCAGTTCGTCGATTTTTGTGCTTTGGTGCGCGAAATAAATATCATCAAGAGCCGAACGCAGCTGGAGCGTGTCACCCTGCTTGATATAGGATTTTATAAATTTTCGGATTTGCAGAACGCCGATAATGTTATCGATACTTCCCTCGTAAACGGGGAACCGGCTGTGTCTGGAGGCTTTTACAAAAGCGAGAATTTCCGGAAGCGGCGTTTCAATGTCGATAGCGGCGACATCCACCCGAGGCGTTACTATGCTTTCGACCGTAACATCGGCGAACATGAGAGCAGAGTGAACAAGCTCACCGCGCTGCGCGTCAAGCTCGCCCTCGTCCTTCATGCTCTCAATGATGTCATAAAGCTCGTCCTCGGTAACGGTAAGCTCTGTGTCTCCCTTTGTATGTCTTGAAACTGACTGTCCGAGCTTTGTCAGAAGGTAGGCCAGAGGCTTAAAAATGAGCATAAAAAAGCTCAGCGACGAAGCAAGCGCCAGAGTGAAGCGGCAGCTGTATTTTTTGCCTATACTCTTGGGGAGCATCTCGCCCACAAAGAAAATCACCAGAGCCGTAACAATTGTCGAAATCGCAACGGCGGAAACGCCCCACTTTTTGGTAACGAGAACCGTAACCAATGCGGCGGTGACGATATGTATGATGTTAGTGCCTATCAGTATAGTGGTAATTGCGCTGTCAAAATTGTCTAAAATGATGAGTGCCTTTTTCGCACGGCGGTCGCCCCTGTCAAGCTCCGATTTAACCTTGATTCGGCTGACAGATGCAAACGCCGTTTCCGCCGTCGCAAAATACGACGCGGCAAAAACCAATAAAACTATAAAAAGCCAGGACAACCAACTGCCCTCATCCATTGCGGATAATCACTCCTTCGTATGCCGGGGTATACAATATTGCGTATTATTTTATCATGGAGCAAAGGTCAAGTCAATTGAGAGTTTGGGTCGTATTCCTTCGAAAAAGTCCAAAAAGCCTAATATATCCGCGAAACTTTGATATTGAACACCCTTTAATAATCGTAACGAACTGTTAGCCCATAATACGAGAAAATATGTCTATTCCCACTTTATATGCACTTTTTATTATGCTATACTCTGCATAGAAACTTAAAAGGGGCGGCAATATGCTAAGGCTCATATTAGGCACCGCCGGTAGCGGCAAAACTTCGCTTGTAACCGAAGAAATACGAAAAATGGTCTCGGAGTGCCGCGGCGGGATTCTTTTCCTTGTTCCCGAACAGTACAGTTTTGAGGCCGAGCGCGAGCTTTGCTCCGTCTGCGGCGACACGCTTTCACTCTACGCGGAGGTTTTAAGCTTTTCAAGACTCGCCGTGCGTGTATCGCAGGAAACCGGCATGGGCGGTAATATCCCTCTCGACAAGGGCGGCAGACTTCTTTGCATGTCGCTCGCCTTGAACCAGATCAGTTCCGGACTGAAGCTCTATGCCTCCTCAAAGAACAAGGCGGAGCTTCAGACAAGCCTTTTGCAGACCGTTTCGGAGCTTAAAGCCGCCCGCATCAGCTCGCAGAAGCTTATTGAGGCCGCAGAAAATGCGGGAACGGGTTTGGCTGAAAAGCTTTTTGACCTCGCTCTGTGTCTGGACGCTTATGACGCCGTTCTTGCCCAGGGACGAGCCGACCCCTCTGACAGGCTTGTACGTTTGGCGCAAACGCTTCCCGAAAGCTCTGTCGGAACGGACGGGCACATTTACGTTGACGGCTTTACCGATTTTACGGGGGCGGAGCTTCTAGTTTTGCGCGCCCTGCTTGCAAAAAACGCCGTGCTGAGCGTTTGCCTTACATGCGACGGCTTGTACGGAGACGGTGAGCACTTCGAGCAGTCTCGTTTGGCGGCGAACACCCTTTTGCGTTATGCCAAGGAGCTGGGTATCGAAACCGAAATTCTATGCCCCGAGAACGCTCCTAAAAAGACCTCACCACTCGCTTTTTTCGAGGAAAAACTGTTTAGCTATACCTCACAGGTTTTCGAAAATGAGGGCAGCTGCATAAGCATTATTAAAGCGGACAGTATCCGCAGCGAGTGCGAAATGGCCGCAGCCAAGTGCCTTGAATTTGTGCGGGAAGGCGGCGGGCAAAGCCGTTTCCGTGACATTGCGATTGCCGTTCGCGGCTTCGACAGCTACAGCGCGGCGCTTGAAGAGGCCTTCCGTTTTTACGACGTTCCTTTATTTACGGCGCGGCGCGGCAGTATTCTGCAAAAACCAGTTTCCGCGCTCATTACTGCCGCTTTTGAAGTCATTTTCGGCGGCTGGGACGCAGACGCCGTTCTAAACTATATGAAAACGGGTCTGACCGGAATCTCTCAGGAAAACCGCGACCTTTTGGAAAAATACGTCACGATGTGGAGCGTTCGCGGCTCTATGTGGACACGTTCCAAGCCCTGGGCGGCGCACCCCGACGGCTATGGCTCGGAGCAGACCGAGGAGAGCACGGCAAGGCTCTCGGCTGTTGACGCCGTCAGGCGTGAGCTTTCCCGACCGCTTGCCTCTCTTGCCGAAAGCGGAAAAAATGCGCGCACCGCCGCGGAGCAGGCAAAGGCGCTTTCAGATTTTCTTGCGGAACTCAAGCTTCCCGAAACGCTCGAATTAAAGGCCGCCGAGCTTGCTGATTCGGGTCATGAGCTTCTTGCCGCCGAATACGTTCAGCTTTGGGAAACAGTTTTGAAATCACTTGAACAGACCTCCGCGATTTTGGGGGAAACGCCCATGAATCAGGAGGAGTTTTCAAAGCTTTTTTTACAGACGCTCTCTCAGTACGACATTTCAGCCATACCCGTTTCACTTGACAGCGTTTCCGCGGGCGACATGGACAGAATGCGCCGCCGCCACATCAAGCACCTCATTATTCTCGGCGCCTCTGACGACAGACTGCCGCAGATGAAGGCAGGCTCGGGACTTCTCTCGGGTGAGGAGCGGGATGAGCTGGGCGAGCTCGGAATTTCGCTCGGCGGCGGAACTGATGAACTCTCCCGGGAGCTCTCACTGATTTACAACTGCGCAAGTCTGCCCAGCGAAACTCTGACGCTTTCCTACTGCAGCATTGACTCGGCCGGAGCGCAGACAAGACCGAGCTTTCTCATTACCCGCGCGAAGCTTCTGTTCGCTCTTGAGGAAAAAACTCTGAACCTTTCGGAAATACGGCTCGCGGCAAAGCTTCCCGCGTTTCTTCTTGCTCTCGGAGCCCCTGAAAACGGCGACGAGTACGCTTTACTTGCTCTGAAGTATTTTTCCGAAACGGAGGAGGGCGGCAGCAAGCTCTTTGAGCTGAGGCAAAGGGCAGCGCTTGGGCGCGGCAAGCTCTCCGAAAACAGCGTCCGCGCGCTTTACGGCGAAAAACTTAGCCTTTCGCCCACTCGCACGGACACTTACACCGCCTGTCGCTTTTCCTATTTTCTTCGCTACGGCCTTAAGCTTAACGAGCGCGAGAGCGCGGGCTTTGAAGCTCCCGAACTGGGCACCTTCATGCACTATGTTCTGGAGCAAACCGCGGGCGAAATCTCCAAAGGCGTCGGCTTCAAAAGCGTGACAACGAGCGAAACTGATGCGCTCGTCGATAAATACACCGACCTCTACATTAAGGAAAAGCTGGGCGGCTTTGAGGACAAATCCCCGCGTTTCATCTACCTTTTCGACAGGCTCCGTCCCCGCGTGCGCCATGTTGTTGCGGACATGGTGCGGGAACTTTCAAAATCAGACTTTGCCCCCGTTGACTTTGAGCTTGGACTTGGCAAGGACGGAGAGCTTCCCTCGGTGCGGCTTTTTGACGGGAAAAACGAGCTCTTTATAAATGGCGTCGCCGACAGAGTAGACGCTTACCTGAAAGACGGAAAGCTTTATCTTCGAATAATTGATTATAAAACAGGCAACAAATCCTTTTCACTCTCGGATATTTGGTACGGCATGGGTATGCAGATGCTTCTTTATCTGTTCGCTCTTGAGCAGGAGGGCGAGCAGCGCTACGGCGCGGAAATCGTCCCTGCCGGCGTTTTATATATCCCAGCGAGGGATGACCTTATTTCCTCGAGCGGAGACCTTTCTGACGAGGAGCTTGAAACCGCAAAGGCAAAAACACGCAGGCGCAGCGGATTGATTCTGGACGATGCCGATATTATTGCCGCGATGGAAAACTCGGAAAACCTCGAGTACCTTCCCGTGAGCTTCAAACGGGACGGAAGCTTGAGCACGGACGCTCTTGCGGGGGCCGAACAGTTTAAGGCTCTGCACGCCCATGTTGACAGAAGGCTTCTGGAGCTTTCCGAAAATCTTTCGGGCGGCAAAATCGAAGCCTCTCCCTATTACAGGGGAGAGGCGGACAACGCCTGCCTTTACTGCCCTTTTCTGAGCGTGTGCCGCTTTGATGAGAAGCTGGACTCAAGGCGCTACCTCTCAAAACTGAAGCCAAGCGAATTTTGGGACAAACTGGAGGGGCAGAAATGAGCAGGATAAATTTAACCCCCGAGCAGGAAAACGCGGTTTTTGCCCGAGGCAGCTCCCTTCTGGTTTCAGCCGCCGCCGGAAGCGGCAAGACAAGGGTTTTGACCGAGAGGCTCATGTCGTATATAACCGATAAAAATGACCCTAAGAATATAAACAGTTTTCTGATCATCACCTATACCCGAGCCGCGGCTGCGGAGCTTCGTTCAAGAATTTTGGACGAGCTCGCCCTTCGCTGCGCGGCAGAGCCGGAAAACCGAAGGCTGCGCCGCCAAAGCACGCTCTGTTACAGGGCGCAGATTGGCACCATCCACAGCTTTTGCACTACAATTCTCCGCGAATACTGCCACAAGCTGGGTTTAACACCCGATTTTCTCGTTGGAGACGAAGACAAATGCGCACAGCTTAAGGAAAAGGCGCTTGAGAAGGCACTGGACGCCGCCTACGAAAAGCTCGGAGATAACGCCGACTTTGCCGCGCTTGTCGAAAGCGTCGGCGCGGGGCGTGACGATTCCCGCCTTGCCAAAACCGTGCTTGATTTTAACGAAAAAATCCAAAGCCACCCCTACCCCGAAAAATGGGCCTCCGAGCAGCTTAGGCTTCTGGATGTTTCCGGCTTAAGCGACGCTGGTGAAACCGTTTGGGGACAGGAGCTTTTGGAGAACACGAAACAAACGGCGCTATTTTGGTTCTCTCGGCTTGAAGCTCTCTTGCGCTCCCTTTACGCAGATGAAAACGAAAATGCCCCGATTATTGCCGCCTACGGCGAGAGTCTATGCGAAACGCTGGATTCCCTGCGCGAATTTTTAAAGGCGCTTGAGCTGGGCTGGGACAAGGCGGCAGCGGCGCTTCCGATTGCATTTCCTCGCTTTAAGCCGCTTAGAAATTTTCCGTTCGAGGAGCGAAAAACCTCCGTCACCTCCGCCCGCGAAAGCTGCAAAAAAGCGGCGGAGGGATTTTGCGCCGTTTTCGATTCTACCTCTGAAAAGCTGCTCAGCGAGCTTAACGCAACTGCGCCCGCAATGCGTTCGCTCATTAAGTTAACGCTCGAATTTGACAGACTTTACTCGGTGGAAAAGCGCAGGCACAATCTTCTGGATTTTTCCGATTTGGAGCATTTTGCAGTAAAGCTCCTGTGTCAGGCGGAAACGGGCGAGCCGACAGACACGGCGCTCGAAATTTCAAAACGCTTCACCGAGATTATGGTTGACGAGTATCAGGATGTTAACGCTGTTCAGGACTTGATTTTCCGATGCGTTTCCCAAAACGAAAAAAATATCTTCATGGTTGGCGACATAAAGCAGTCCATCTACCGTTTCCGCCTTGCCGACCCCTCGATTTTCATAAACAAATATTTGACTTTCAAGGGCTTTTCCTCGGAAGCGGATACCGAGCCGAAAAGGATTCTCCTTCGAAGCAATTTTCGCTCGGACAGAAACATTCTCGGAGCCTGCAACCACATCTTTTCAAACACGATGTCAGAATCGCTCGGTGAGATACGCTACGACGAAAACTCGTCCCTGTTGCCGCCTGTCGGCGCTCCGCCTCCCCGCGGGGAAACAGAGATTTTACTCTTGCGAGTGCCCTCGGCGGAGGATGGCGAAGAGCGACCCGACAAGACTTATCTTGAGGCAAAGATGGTTGCAAGGCGCATAAGGCAACTCGTTGATAACAGAGAAACCGTTTTGGAAAGCGGAGAGGAACGGCCTATCCGCTACGGAGACATCGCAATTTTGCTTCGTTCTCCGAATACGGCGGGAGCCTCTTTCCGTCGCGCCCTGTCCGAGGAGGGTGTTCCCGTAAGCGCAGAGCAGGGAGGCGGCTTCTTCACTGCTCCCGAAATTTTAATTGTGCGCGCTCTCCTTTCCGTTATTGACAATCCGCACAGAGATATTCCCCTTGCGGCTGCGCTTTCCTCACCCGTTTTCGGGTTTTCCGCAGACGAGCTTTCCCTAGTGCGCGCGGCTCAGCGCGACGGCGATTTCTTCGGGGCACTCGAAAAGGCCTCGATCCATGACGAGAAATGTTCACGCTTCTTAAATACGCTTTCTCAACTTCGCGTCCTCAGCTGCGACATCGGTGTTTATGAACTGCTTTGCCTGATTTATGACAGGCTTGAGCTGGCTGCAATCTGTGCCGCTTCCGGCGCAGGCTCATTCGGTTCGGATAAGCTCATGCTTCTGCTGGAATACGCGGCAAAATTTGAGGAGAACGGCTACCGCGGACTTTTCGAGTTCCTAAAGCAGCTAAATCGAATGGAGCAGCGAGGTGAGGAGCCGACAATCGGAATCAGCGGAGTCGGCAACGCAGTTTCGATTATGAGTATTCACAAGTCGAAGGGTTTGGAATTTCCAGTTGTTTTCCTTGCCAACACCTCAAGGGAATTTAATAAAATGGATTTACGGCAGCCCGTACTTATTCACCCCATGCTTGGTCTCGGCTGCAAGCTTACGAACACCGAGCGCGGTCTTGAGTATCCTACGCTTGCCAGACGCGCCCTTGCCTCGAGGCTCAATTCCGAGCTTCTTTCAGAGGAGATGCGCGTGCTCTACGTCGCTTTGACAAGAGCAAAGGAAAGACTCTATATCTCATGCGCCGTGAAGGACCCCGAGGCGCTGATAAGCAAGCTCAAGGAAAATCTCAGCTCTCCCGTCAGCCCTGAGCTTTTAAAAGCCACTCCCTCCATGTCTCACTGGCTTATCTCCGCCGCGCTTGTTGAAAACGGCGGGCTTATTTCGCTCGCAACCGAAGAAGTGCCCAATGATACCGAAGCGCCCAAAGAATTTTCTGAGACCCTGCCGATTGAGCTTACGCAGCCGAGTTTCAGGGAGCTTGAAGAGCTTAAAAAGGCTCTGGACTGGAGCTATCCTTATAACAGCGTATCAAAGCTTCCCTCAAAGCTCACCGCGACGGCGCTTCCGCAGGAGGAGCGCGATACGGACGCGCAAACGCTCATAAAAGAGCGAGGCTTCAGCTTCCGCCTGCCCGATTTTGCAGCTGAGAGCCGCCCTGTAACCGCCGCCGAGCGCGGCAGTGCGACCCACATCGTCATGCAATTTATCGATTTTGAAAAAACCCACTCTCTTTCTGCAATCGAAGACGAAATCACCAGAATCAGGACCTTGGGCCAGCTCACCGAAAGACAAGCAGAGGCGGTTGACAGAGCCTCGATTCTTAGCTTCTTTGCCTCCGAAACCGGAGCGCGCATAAAATCCGCCGAAAAGATACACCGCGAGCTTCGCTTTTCGCTTCTCTGCCCGGCTGAGAGGTTTTTCAAAGAAACGCAAAACGAGAGCATACTCCTTCAGGGTGTGGTTGACTGTTGTATTGAAAATCGCGGCACTCTCACGGTTATCGATTATAAAACCGATTATGTCACGCCGGAAACTCTTCCCGAGCTTACGGAGCGTTACAAAAATCAAATCTCGGCTTACGCCTTCGCAATGTCGCGAGTTTTCGATAAGCCGGTTTCAAGCTGCTTGCTTTGTTTTTTGCGCGCGGGTCTTGTATCAGAGATTGAAATAATTGAAATGTATTGATGTCACAAAAAGTCAACTGCCCCGCGCAAAAAGCGCGGGGCAGTTGACTTTTGAGTTTATATTACAGACTTAAAGGCCGAACTTCTTATTGAACTTCTCGACGCGTCCGCTGGTGTCGACCAGCTTCTGCTTGCCTGTATAGAAGGGGTGACATTTGGAGCAAATTTCAACCGAAATGTCCTTCTTTGTTGAGCCTGTTTCTATAACTTCGCCGCAAGCACACTTGATTTTAGTCTGCTCGTATTTGGGATGGATACCTTCCTTCATTATGTTCACCTCTTTCATGAGTTTAAGTTAAAAGCGCAAGTTGTATTGTAGCATAGGAAAATATATTTTGCAAGTCCTTTTTTGATTTATGTTTCTTTACGCTGAAGCACGCTGATTAGGGGGCTTTTTCAAGTCACGTTCGGACTTTGGAGCGGGCTTTCGGACGGGCTCGGCTGCGCGCTTTGCGACGGGCTCGCAGAGGTATCGGGAACGGCTTCGTCCTTGACCCAGGGCCAAACAATTGTTGCGTTTCCGCTATCGTCATAAACCGCATATTGCCGCACGCCGTAGAAAAGCAAAACAGCGGCGACGATAAGAGCCAGTAAAACCGTTATGATTACGCCCAGGTGAAAGCGTGATTTTTTCCTGCCCTCGTAAATATCCTTCGCTCTGATTGCCATCTTCGCTCCTCCGATAAGTTAAGCTTCTTTTTCTTCAATCTTTGAAATTAAATCGACCCGTCTTGCATGCCTGCCGCCCTCAAAATCGGTGCTGAGGAAAATATCAACGATTTTAAGCGCGTGTCCAACGCCGATAACCCTTCCTCCGAGAGCGAGTACATTGGCGTTGTTATGGCGGCGCGTGTATTCGGCGGAGTAGCAGTCGTGGCAAAGCGCGCAGCGCACTCCTCGAACCTTGTTGGCGGCTATCGAAATGCCGATTCCAGTTCCGCAGATAACGATTCCGCTTTCAAATTCGCCCGAAACGACAGCCCTGCCCACCTCTTCCCCGTAAATGGGATAGTCGCAGCTGTCCTCGGAATAAGTGCCGAAATCCTTGTATTCTATGCCCTTTTCGTCAAGGTGCTTCATTATTTCCTTTTTCAGTTCGAAGCCCCCGTGGTCACTTCCCAAAGCTATCATTTTCACACTTCCTTTTTTAAAGATTTAACAGGCCTATTCATTTGAGATACTGATTATTCCGCGTCTATCCCAATGCTATATTTTTAAGAAGCTCGGTTTTCTCTTTACGAAAACCGCAACATATTTATACCCCAAATCGCGCAGAATGTCAAAGCCCTCCGCAAGCCCCACTCCCGCGTTCGTAACCCTGTGCGCGTCGCTGCCAACGGTAATTATCTCTCCGCCCAGCTCTTTATAAAGCCTTAGTATATCAACTGAGGGCAATGAGCCACCGCCCGGAGGAGTGCGAAACCCGGAACAGTTTATCTCGATTCCCTTGCCGCGCTCAATGAGGTTTTTCAGTAGCGCCGTCAAAGTATCGCCGTAGGTTCTGGTGCTGATTTCTACTCTCTCGCCGCCTTTGCGAATATAGCGCGAGGGGTATCCGATATGCGCCATAACATCGAAGCAGTCAATGCGCGAAAGCTCGAGGAGCTCCTCCATGTAGTTATCTATAAGAGCCTGACTTCGCTCGTCGCTGCTGTACTTCGTTTCGTAGAAATCCGGTTTGCCCTTGAGGTTGTGAATTGAGCCCAAAACAAAGTCAAGCTCCTCCGAATCCGCAATTTTCTTTGCCTCAGCAGCGTCGTGATTTCCTTCTCCAAGCTCAAGGCCGAGAAGGACCTTCATATCCTTCGGTACTGCGGGCAGGGTGTTTTTATACATATCGAGCATTTGCCTGCGAATTAAAAAGCAGTTCGGATTCGGTTCGCCGGTGCGGAAATGGTCGATATCACAGTGGTCGGTAAAGCAGAGCTGCCTCACCCCCTTTTCATAGGAGGCCATCACCATTTCGAGCATGGTGTTGTGCCCATCGTCCGAACAGGTACTGTGAATATGGTAATCTGTCAGAAACATTCCGAGTCTCCTTGCTAAAATTGTCACGGCTTGTTAAACGGATTCTGCCTAGAACGGCCACGCACCCGGAATCCAAGCCAAAAGGTCCGAATAAGCTCTGGTCACGGGAACGCCCGTCAGCACGGGATAGAAGGCCGCAAACAGTATTAAACAAAGCGCAGTCGCTCCGAAAACCTTTCTTTTCCATCTGAAGTCGCGCAGGCGGAACGAATTGAACACATGGCAGATAGCCAAAACGAGGAAAATGAGGCAGGGGAAGTAATGGTATTCAAAGGTTATGCGCGAAATAAACATCCACGGCACCAGCTGCGCAAGATAACCCAGGAGGATAAACAGCGCCTTCCCGTCGCGGAATCGGATAGTTTTCCAGCCCATCGCGATTATCGCCAAAAGTCCGCCCCAGCAGACAAGCGGGTTTAAAAACGCCGCGAACGCCGATTTCAGATTGTTTGCGGAGGAGCGCAGAAAATACAGAATCGGTCTTCCGTCCACAATCCACTGGTACCAACGCGAGGAATAGGGATGGGTGGCGTGCACTCCCTCATGATAGCGCAGCATATAACTCTGGTTGTCGAGAACCATCTGCGCATAGTCTTTATTAAAGAACATTCCGAAGCCGGACATGCCCTTTGCCGTGCCGTAAGGATAATAGCTGACATAGTAGATTACAGTCGGAATTATGATGAAAAACAGCACACACTGCAGGATGTTTGTGCTGAGCTCTCGGCGGTGCTCATCCTCATGCCCCGATTTAACAAGCTCTCTGCCTCTGGCAATGCGGAACAAAAGCCAAATCAGCCCAAGCCCCGCTCCTGCATAAATCGCCGTCCATTTTGAGGCGGCGCCCAAGCCAAAGCACAGTCCCGATAAAAACAGGGGGACAATTTCCTGCCGTTTTTTCATGAACGGGTCGTCCCGCGGCGCTGTAATATAGCGGTACATGAAAAAATACATCAGAATGATGAAAAACACGCCGTAGGTATCGATAGTCGCAATCCTTGTCTGCACAAAGTGCATAAAGTCAAAAGCGAAGAGGAGTGTGCCGCAGATTGATATTGCGGTTGAACCAAAAAGGTTCTTTATAAAAATATACAAAAACGGAAGCATGAGCACTCCGAAAAGTGTTCCCATGAAGCGCCAGCCGAAGGGGTTAAGCCCAAAAGCTCTGATTCCAAGCCCTATAATCAGCTTGCCGAGCGGAGGGTGGGTAATCTCGTAGGGCGTTATATTCCGGATATTTTCATAAGCTGTTCGCGCGTGATAGATTTCGTCGAAATATGAGCTGTTCATATAGGTCATCACGTCGGGAACCATCTCCTGCTCGTCAAAAAGCGGAGCCGCTCCTGCGTCATATTTAAGCGTGGTGGGCGATATTCGTATTCCCTGCCAATCGTAAAGGGCAAGCTCGCCCATCTCGGTTGTGTTGTCCGCTATGATTCGGATATATTTTGCGGACTTGCCCGCCAGATTCATTTTCGCTTCGTTCCACTTGAAAATATCCGAGTATTTTTGCTCCATTGTGGACTCATCGGTGTAGTTAACCCCGTCCGACGAGTACTGGAGAAAATAGTTGCCCGTGTAGATACCCGAATAGTAAAGCACACGGGAGATGGGCATCTCCTCCGGCAGTTCTATTACCACATAGCGTCCCTTTTCGGCAAAATGGCAGAAGCTCTCGGGAGCCTGCTTGTCGCCGAGTCCGTAAAAGGCAACCGCCCCGTAAATTATCGGAATAAGTATAAGCGGCAGCAAATCCCTTTTCGTTACGGGAAAGCGCCGTCTCGGATAGCTTAGAGCAGCCGTTTCACGCTCATAAACATCGGCCACCGGGTCCTCCCTTTTAAATAGGCGGAGATACAGAGAAAAGAAAAAAAACACAAGTGTTATTGCCAGTGTTAAAAATATGATCGGAAGAATATGTGTCATTGCTTCACCCGTTTCCCGAAATAATTACTGGGGCAAATGTTGTTATACCTGTATAGCTTAGCCCATTTTCACCGCGACATCCAGCGCGAGCTCAATCATTTCCGCGAAGCCGAGCTGTCTTTCCTCGGCGGACATCTCCTCGGGTCTGTATATATGGTCCGAAATTGTGCACAGACACAGAGCACGCTTTCCGGCTCTTGCGGCTGTAAGGTAAAGTCCGGCGGCTTCCATTTCTACCGCCAGCACGCCCATCTTCTTCCATTTGTCCAGCGAGGTGTGCTCATCGCCGTAAAAATTGTCGCTCGAAAGAACGCTGCCGACCTGAATATTCAGCTTTTTTGCCTCCGCGCACTCAACCGCATGGCGTAATAGCTCAAAGCTCGCCGTCGGTGCGAGAGTACCCGGAACACCGAATTTTTCCGCGAAGGCGGAGTCCGTCCCCGCCGACATACCCGCAACTATATCGCGAAGCTTGAGTTCATCGGCGAGCGCGCCCGCGCTGCCGACACGAATGATGTTTTCCACATCGTAGAAATTGTATAGTTCATAGCTGTAAATACCGATGGAGGGAATACCCATGCCGCTTGCCATAACGGTTACGGGAACTCCGCGCTTTGTCCCCGTGTAACCCTGAACGCCGCGCACATTGTTGACGAGCACGGGGTTATCAAGGAAGTTCTCGGCAATAAATTTTGCCCGAAGCGGGTCGCCCGGCATAAGCACGGTTTTTGCTATCTGACCCTTTTCGGCAGTATTATGCGGTGTCGCCATATAATAATCCTCCGTTAAATTTAAAAGTGATATCCTCTGGCATAGGATACCACTTTTTATGTCTGTAATCAAGACATGGAGCTTTTTCGCGCATACAAAGTTTTGCTGCGGCGCTTATTATAGCCCCACAGACAAGAAAGAGCCGCTCGTAGCCCTTATAAGATGAAGTTAGAGGCCAAAGAGTGTCCACAGATGAGGAAGCGCCGCCCGTCGCAAACGCCAAGGACGCTTCAGAAGCCTTGCAGACAAGAAAGAGCCGCTCGTAGCTGTATAAATATACAGCAGAGCGGCTCTGACGAAGTAAGCAAAAAGCTGTGCTTTTTGCGTTGCAAGTCTTCTGTGGTGTCCGATTAGACAAGCTTGGCCTGATTGATTTTTACACCAGGTCCCATGGTGGAAGCGGTAACGCAGCTTCTGATATACTGGCCCTTTGCCGCAGCGGGCTTGGCCTTGATGATTGCGTTAATAAGCGCAACAAAGTTATCGTTGAGCTTTTCGGGGCCAAAGCTTACCTTGCCGATGGGGCAGTGGATAATGTTGGTCTTGTCCAGACGATACTCGATTTTACCGGCCTTGATTTCCTTGACTGCCTGAGCAATGTTCGGAGTTACGGTTCCGGCTTTCGGTGTAGGCATAAGGCCCTTGGGTCCCAAAATCTTACCCAAACGTCCGACAACACCCATCATATCAGGGGTTGCGACAACGACGTCGTAATCAAAGAAGTTTTCCTTCTGAATCCTGTCGACCATATCCTGTGCGCCGACGAAATCCGCGCCCGCGTCCAGAGCTTCCTGGAAACGCTCTTCCTTGCAGAAAACAAGAACCTTGCGAACCTTGCCAGTGCCGTGGGGAAGAACGATAGCGCCGCGAACCTGCTGGTCGGCGTGACGGGAATCAACGCCCAGTCTGACGTGAAGCTCGACGGTTTCGTCGAACTTAGCCTTTGATGCTGTGATAACAAGGCCGAAGGCCTCCATGGGGTCATAAAGATTTGCTTTATCTACGAGCTTTGCGCTCTCTTTGTAATTTTTACCTCTAAACAATTTTGTTTATCCTCCTTGTAATGTGGTTCGTCGGATGGACTTATCCTCCCACGTAAAGGAAACGGCGGTTAGCGCCGAATCAGTGTTAAGCTTTTGCTACATTGACGCCCATGCTGCGGCAGGTGCCTGCAACCATGCTCATTGCCGCTTCAATATCGGAGCAGTTGAGATCGGGCATCTTGAGTTCGGCGATCTTGCGAAGATCCTCACGGCTGAGGGTTGCAACCTTATCGCGCTGAGGTACGCCGGAGGCGTGCTCGATTCCGCAGGCCTTCTTTACAAGAAGCGCTGTCGGAGGGGTCTTTGTAATAAATGAAAATGTACGGTCGGAATAAACCGTGATGACTACGGGAATCATCATTCCCATATCGCCCTTTGTGCGCTCGTTAAAATCCTTGGTGAACTGGCCGATGTTAACGCCGTACTGACCAAGAGCGGGACCTACGGGAGGAGCCGGTGTTGCTTTGCCCGCGGGAACCTGAAATCTGACTAAACCTACAACTTTCTGTGCCACTTTACGTGCACCTCCTAATTATTCTGAAACATATTCGACTTGGTATTGCTCCAAATCGACCGGTGTCTCCCTGCCGAACATGGAGACGATAACGCGGACTCTCTTTTTACCGGAATCAACATCCTCGACAGTTCCGAGGAAGCCCTCAAGCGGTCCGTCAACAACCTTGATGGTGTCGCCGATCTTGAAGCCTTCAACCACCTCGTGGCGCTCAACGCCCAATTCGAGTATTTCCTTTTCGGTAAGCGGAACGGCTTTCCCGTCCGCCCCGACAAAACCGGTAACTCCGCGAACATTGCGAACCAGATGCCAGCTCTCATCCGTTAAAATCATCTTCACAAAAACGTAACCCGGATAGGTCTTGCGCTCAACGGTTTTTTCGCCGGCGTCGACATATTCCGTGACAGTTTCCATGGGAATGTTGACCTCAGTGATGAGCTCCTGCATCTTGCGGTTTTCCGCTGCTTTTAATATCGCTGCTGCCACAGCGTTTTCATAGCCGGAGTATGTGTGGACTACATACCACATTACATCTTCAGCCATGCTCTAACCTACCAAACTGATAAGCGCTTCGACACCCTTTGCGGCAATCCAATCGAAGCCCCAAAGAACGATTGCGGAGGCAAAGGTAACCGCCAGCGCAACGGTGGTGTTTTTAATGGTCTGCTCCTTTGTGGGCCAAACGACCTTCTTAAGTTCGCTTTTCAGGTCGCGGAACCATTGAACTAAGCGCTCTTTAACACTTCTCTTTTCGTTTCCGGTAGATTTTTTAACAGCGTCCGTGGTCCTTTTAACCGCGTCTTCCTTGGCTTTTGACATTTGAACACATCCTTTCTAAAAAACCTACTTCGTTTCTGAATGCGTTGTATGCTTGCGGCAGAACGGGCAATACTTGCTCATTTCAAGACGGTCTGGGGTATTCTTCTTGTTCTTGAAAGTATTGTAGTTCCTCTGCTTGCACTCAGTGCATCTCATCGTAACTTTTACTCGCATATCGGCACCTCCTTGTTATATTTGGCCTAATAGCCACGTTGCCTCCCTGGTCGGAACGGACATCCTGAAATGGCGAAATTTCGCGCACGAAAAATAACCTCTCCACCGACAGGTAATTCGTATTCTAACACGATTTTTATGGCGGGTCAACAATTTTTTGCTATTTTATTGTATAAATATATATGCTTTTCTCAAAATTATTGCTGATGAAACAAATGAGATTGTTATACATTCAAAATCGTGTTAGGATAGCTTTATTTAGCGGGGAATGGACCTATATATTCCCACATCATCATACCGCGCCGCCTTGAGGGTATAGGCTTGTGATTGCAAGCGGGCTGTCCGTTGCAGACATGCTCGAAAACCGGCGTTCGTGTTGCTTTTGCGTGAGCGCGCGTGATATACTGAATCTATAAACTTTCACGGCGGAGGCGAGAACTTTGACTTTTGAGGAAGCGATTTTGTTTATCCACGAAAAGGTTTGGCAGGGCTCAAAGCCCGGGCTATCCCGTACAAGCGAGCTTCTTTCAAAAATGGGTCAGCCCCAGCGGCGCCTGCGCTTCGTCCATGTCGCGGGAACAAACGGCAAAGGCTCCACCTCGGCAATACTTGCCTCAATCCTTGAAAACGCGGGACTTAAAACGGGACTTTACACCTCCCCGTTCATTTCCGGATTCAGCGAGAGAATGAGAATAAACGGCCGCCCCATCTCCGAGGACGAGCTTGCTTCCATTACGGAGTTTTGTGCGCCCTTCGCTCTGGAAATGGAGGACCGCCCCACCGAATTTGAACTTGTGACGGCCATCTCCATGGAGTTTTTCGTGCGAAACAACTGCGACATTGTGGTTTTGGAAACGGGTATGGGCGGAAGACTCGATTCAACAAACGTAATCGAGCACCCTTTGTGCTCTGTTATAACTAACATCAGTCTTGACCACATGCGCGAGCTTGGCGACACGGTTGAGAAAATTGCCGCCGAAAAAGCAGGAATCATCAAAAAAAGCTGCCCCACTGTGGTTTACGAGCTTCCCGAGAACATTCTCGCCGTCATCTCCGAGCGCTGCGCCGAGATGTCCTCACCTTTAACGGCGGCTGATTTCAGCGCGATATCCGAAATTTCGGACAGCAGACATGGGCAGGTTTTTTCCTACAAGAAATACGATAACCTCAGGCTCCCTCTTCTCGGCCTTCATCAAACCAAAAATGCCGCCGTTGCTTTGGAAACAGTTGAGGTTTTGCGCTCACAGGGGTTCCGAATCAGCGACGAAGCCATCAGAACAGGACTTAACGCAACCCAATGGCCCGCAAGATTCGAAATTTTATCGGAAAACCCGTTTTTCATAGTAGACGGCGGTCACAACCCCCAGGGTGCCGAAACCGTTGTTGACAATCTGCGAAGGTATTTCCCGTATATGAAAACGGTTTTGCTCTTCGGCGTTCTGGCCGACAAAGACTATATGGGTCTTGCAGGGATTCTTAATTCCGCCGCGGACGAGTTTGTGACAATAACGCCTCAAAACCCCCGCGCGCTGCCCTCAAAAGAACTCGCGGAGGCTCTGAAAAGCTTCGGCAAGAGTGTTACTGATTGCGGCGATATCGAAACGGGCATAAAAACCGCAATTGAACACGCGGGAGAGGACGGAGTTGTCTGCTCTGTCGGCTCACTGTATACGGCAGGACCCGTGAGAGCTCATTTTGGAAAATAAAATCGCGACAGCTTGCGCGGAACACCTTATTCCGTGCACCTCGCGTTTTCGGAAAGGTGGTCGAAGACGCTTCATAACTTAAGAAATTGGTCAGAGTAGGATTTGGCGCGTTAAGTGCAGACGGATGGGAAGTTGCCGTCTGACGAAAGAGCATAACGCTCTGCAGTGCCTTGTCCGCATCCGCTGCCACACCGGAGCGTCGCTCCTTTTGTGGCATGACACGAAAGGAAGATTTAAAATTGAAAAAGTATAAGCTCATCACGCTTACCCGCGTGGCTGTTCTCATCGCGCTTGAAATTGTCATCTCGCGCTTTTTGTCCCTGAACACTCCCACTCTCCGTATCGGCATCGGTTTTGTACCGATAGCTCTCTGCGGAATTATGTTCGGACCCTACTGGTCTGGAGTCGCTTGGGGCCTTGCCGACATGCTTGGAACTATTATTTCCGGAAACGCCATCTACCCTCCGATTAACCTGACTTATCTGCTGATGGGTATGTCGTTTGGGTTTTTCCTTCATAGGAAAAATGGTCTGAACGTGAAGTTCTTTCCGAACGTTTTTCTCTGTGCCCTTGTCAATGCCGTAGTTTTGAGCCTCGGAATCAACTCATACTGGCTAAGTTTACTCCAGAATGCGCCGTATCTGGCGGTACTGGTATCGAGGCTCCTGCAATGTGCAATTCTTATTATCCTGTATCTCGCTTTGATACCGCTGCTTCAAAAGCTGGCCCCAAAACTGGAACATCTAAATTAGCATTTAACATAGCGCAATTACATGGAAAGGACCACCTCATGAGGATAATGGCCATTGATTACGGCGCTGCAAGAATCGGTTTAGCCGTTTCGGACGAGAGCGCCACGCTTTGCGGCGACGCCTTCACACTCAGCGAATGGAACGCCTCCCGAGCCGCCGATAAAATTGTGAAAGAGGCTCTCTCCCGCGGCGTAGGGCTTTTCGTGCTCGGCTACCCAAAAAACATGGACGGAACTGTCGGTGACGCGGCTGGAAAAAGCGAGAGCTTTAAGCGTGCGCTTGAGGAGCGCTGCGATATCCCTGTTACTCTCTGGGATGAACGGCGAACAACAATTGCGGCTCACGAAATCCTTCACGCAAACGGCAAAAAGATGAAAAGCCACCGCGAAAGCGTTGACGCGGTAGCGGCATCGCTGATTCTGGAGGGTTATTTGGGAACGCTCAAATAAATGCTGAAACATTTTTCTGGGAACGCTCGTCTAAGTGTCATCAAAGAAACTTAAAGTGTGAGGCTCGGGATTCGCCCAAGAACACACGTTAAATTAATGGAGGTGCGACAATGAAAACGAAACAGAAACTGCTTTCCCTTGCACTGGCGCTCTTACTCCTTGTGACCTTTGCCGCCTGCGGCGCATCGAAAACGGCAAGCGAAGAAATGTACACCGACCAGTCCGCAGCCGCAGCTCCCGAGGAGGCCGGCAACTCGCTTGCCCTGACCGATGAACAAAAAACACCCGAAACGGGCACAAGCAGCGCTGCGGCCGAGCTTCCTCCCTCAGATAAAATCATTTATTCGGGAAGTGCCACTGTTGAAACGATGGAGTTTGACAAAACTCTTGAAAATCTGGGCAAGATGGTCAGCGACTGCGGTGGTTTTATCGAAAATTCAAGCGTAACCGGAACCGATTTCTATTCACAGCATAGCGGCTATGCCTCTTACCGCACCGCGCAGTATATCTTCCGTATACCCGTGGACAAATTTAAGTCCTTCACAGAGGGGCTTAACACTCTCGGAAATGTTCCTTACAGCAGCACGAACGCCGAGAACATCACCATGCAGTACACAGACACCGAGTCGCGCCTGAAGGTTTATGAAACAAAGCAGGACCGTCTTCTCGAACTGCTTTCAAAGGCAACAAGCATGGAGGACATCCTCTCCATAGAAAACTCCCTGACCGATGTTCAGTACCAGATCGAAAGCCTGACCTCTCAGATAAGATACTGGGATTCGCTTATCAGCTATTCCACTCTCTCCGTCACAGTCAACGAGGTATCTCTCTATACCGACAACAGCACCTCAACTCTCAGCTACGGACAGCAGATTAAGGAAACCTTCGTGCGTTCGCTCAGGGCTTTGGGACGCTTCTTCAAAGGCTTCTTCAAGTTCCTTGTAGGGGCTCTCCCCGTTCTTGTGGTTCTGGGGGTTATAGCCGTGCCTGTTATCCTGATTATAAAAGCCGCCAATAAAAAGAGACGGGCGAAAATGCCTCCTCCTCCGAATTTCGGCGGTGACGACAGCGGCAATCCGCCCTTGGGGCAATGATCATTTCATAATTCAAGAAGCCCGAGGTTTTACCCTCGGGCTTCTTCTTTAGCCGCCTTATTTCGTCGTCTTGTCGCTGTCGTCCTCAAGCGGCTCGGCGATATGTACCTTTCCGTTTTCAACGCTCAGCTTTCCGTCACAGTAAAGCGCAACGGCACGGGGCAAAATAACATTTTCGGCCTCTTCCAAAATCCGTCTCTGGAGAGTAACGGGTGTGTCGCTCTCACGAACAGCAACCGCTTTTTGCAGGATTATCGGGCCGAAATACAGCTTTTCGGTTACAAAATAAACAGTCGCACCCGAAATCCGAACGCCCGCTTTCAACGCCGCCTCCTGAATACCGACGCCCGACAGCCCCTCCTGCGAGAAGGCAGGCATCAGTGAGGAATAAACGTCGATTATTCGCCCGCCGTAGTGCTTGAGTATCGGCTGGGTAAGCTCACAATCGAAGCCCGCGAGCACCACAAGCTTAATATCCAAATCACGGAGCTTATCCAAAATTGCGAAACCGAAAACCGTCTGGCTGGGAAAAAGTTCTCTGTCAACGACGTAGCTCGGTATTCCTGCCATTTCCGCCCTTTTAAGCGCATAAGCATCGGGGTTAGAGGAAATTACCGCCGTGAGCTCGCACTGCGGAATCTCTCCGAACATGCTCGCGTCGATAAGTGATTGGAGATTAACGCCCCCACCCGACACTAAAACTGCGGTTTTGACCATTTTTTCGCTCCTTTTTGGTGCATAATGTTTATAAACTGTTGGGTTTGTTCAAATATCGGCTTGAAGCCGCTTATTTCCCCAAGAGCTTTCTTGCCCATTGACTGTTTAAGGCCTCGGCTGAAATCAGCCTTTCGACGCTGCGCTTTCTGTCGTCTTTATCGCCGAACTGTCGCAGGGCCCTATCTATCATACTCTCAAGCCTTTCGGCGGATAAATCCTCAAGTTGAAGGCAGCTGTCGTTTCCGACACTGTCAAGGAAAGCCGTAACCTTCGGGTCGTAGGACACTCCCACAAGAGGGACGCCCTGGGAAGCGGCAAAAATCAGCCCGTGGAGGCGCATTGAGACAACAGCCTTCATCCGAGACAATACGCCGATGGTCAAAGAGGAATCCATGCTCTGGCTGATGATAGCAGTTTTCGTACTCATAAGCCCTCGCACGGTTTCGGTCGCCTGTCCGTCCTCCCGATGGTTGATGAGAATGAAAACAGGCATAAGCCCCAGTTTTTCGGAAACGAAGTCTGCCGCCTCGGCAAAAATATACGCCTTTTGCTCAAAGCCTTCCCAGCTTCGCACAGAAAAGCACACATATTCTCCCTTGGGGTCAAGCTCGTATTTTTCAAATTCCTCCGAAATCCTGTCTGAAGAAGCGCAGGGAAGGGAAAGCGCGGGGTCAGAGCTGACAATAAGCTCCGGACCTGTAATTCCAAGCCGTTCAAGCTCCGAAAGACTGTGTTTTTCACGAAGAGTAATAACGTCCACATCGCGGTTGAGAATGCGCCTTATCATGTTCTCATCGCGGTTATCGACAATCGGTCCGATTCCGCAGCCGTACATCATAACTGCATTTCCGAGTTTCTCGGCGGCTGAAATAGTATAAAGATAATACCAGAGGCTTCTTCGGCTTGTTACGTTCTGGATGAGGCTGCCGCCTCCGCTGAGATAAAGCTTCGTGCCCTTCATCGCGCGGTGAAAAGCGGGAACATCAAACATGTGAACTGAATTTACGGCAAACATGCTTCGGGTTTCCTGCGGCTTGCGCGAGAGTGCGGTAATCGGCATAAAGGGGTCTATCTCTCGCATTTCGGCGACAATCGCCTCCAAAATCGCGTCGTCGCCCGCGTTGCCCATTCCGTAAGCTCCGCAGATAACCACGCCGTTGCGTTCGCCCTTCAGGGATAGCTCCTCCCGCTTGTAAATCTCTTTATAAATATCAAGCTGTCTTTGGGTCGTTGCCTCAACGGAAAACTCGTGCTTCGCCCTCTCAAAAAGGGCGCCTCCGAGCTTTTTGCGAAGCTCGCCGTTTTCGGCAAGCTCTGTCAGTTTTCTGCCCAGAGTGACATAGTCGCCGGCACGGAAAAGAAAGCCTGTTTCGCCGTCGATTATGAGCTTAGGTATGCCTCCGACTCGGCTGCTTACGGTTGCAAGGCCCGCTCTCGCCCCCTCGGTTAAGGCATAAGGAAAGGTTTCTGAAAGCGAGGTCAGCGTATTGATATCAAGCGCGGCAAAAAAAGTATTGATATCTGAAATCCAGCCCGCGAAGCAAACCTTTTCCGATATGCCCAAATCGTGAGTCAACTGTTTTAAATTTTCAAGCTCCGCGCCGTCCCCGGCGATGACAAGCCGAAGGTTGTCAAAACGCACCTCCGCCTCCGCGAAGCCGCGAATCAGGGTCGCAACATCCTTAACAGGGTCAAGGCGGGCGGCAATTCCGACTACCACGCTGTCTTCGGAAACTTCAAGCCCGAGATTCCGAAGATACTCAAGCCGCTCGTCGTTCTTCGGTTTAACGGAAAAATCAACACCGTTGTAGATGGAAAAAATATTGTTCGGCGTAAAGCCGCGTTCTATGAGCAGGCTTTTCATCGAATCCGAAACGCCGATTATATAATCCGCCCTGCGCAGCGCAAGGGCGTTTAGCGTTCCGTAGATAAGTCCCGCCAGAGGTCTGCCCAGATAATCGAGCTTCGGGTCGCTGTGAACCGTTGTTACAACCGGAATTTTGAGTGTGACCTTGAGGAGGCTCGCCATGACGTTTCCCCTCGCTCCGTGCGAGTGGATAAGGTCATAGCCGTCTTCCCTTATCATCGTTTTAAGTCTCCTGAGAGTACCGAAAATATTCCCGTCCATAATAACGGTCGGGATTCCGAGAGCCGCCGCCTCATCAGAAAACTCGCCCTTCATAAAGCACACGAGCACAGCGTCCATATTTTTGCATATTCCGGACAGCAGGTAATGAATATGTGTTTTTGCGCCGCCTGTGTCGCCGCCGCTGATTAAGTGAATTACTTTCACTGTGACCTCCATGCGCTGTTCGCGCAGTATAAATAAGCGGAAAAGATATCTCCGTATTGCAAAATCTGTTTTATAATAAGCCGTTCGGCACCCTTGTCAATAGTACGGAATATCATATTTCTCCGTAAAACTGTTGATAAAAAGGGCTTTTTGCTTACTTGTTAAATAACGATATATGTAATAAAATGATGAAAAGCGTTTTCTCGGACAAAATTAATTATTTATTGTCTTTTATTTTATATCACACCCGTTCCGAGCGGTCAACATTTGGAGGTTATTATGACAAAAATCTATCTTATTCGGCATGCGGAAGCCGAGGGCAATCTGTACCGCCGTATTCAAGGGCACTACGACGGCGATATAACCATAAAAGGTTATAAACAGATTGACTTTCTTGCCGAACGCTTCCGCGATATCGATATAGACGCGGTTTATGCCAGCGACTTAACGCGCACCCAGAAGACCGCCGGAGCAGTTTTGAGAAATCGCGAGCTTATTCTGAACGTCGACTCACGCCTCAAAGAGGTGGATATGGGCGCGTGGGAAGATAAACCCTGGGGCAATGTCGCATACGACGAGCCGGAGCAGATGCTCAGCTTTGCAAACGACCCGCAAAACTGGACTGTTGACGGCTGCGAGCGCTTTGATGACTTGAAAAACCGCATGTTCGGCGTTCTGACCGAGCTTGCGCAAAAACATGAGGGGCAGACAATTGCCTGTGTCAGCCACGGAATGGCGATTCGCTCTCTTATTAGCGTTCTAAAGGGTATTCCCTCCGATAGAATAAGCGAAATTCCGCACGGCGACAACACCTGTGTGGCCGTGATTAACTTCATAAACGGTGTTCCGGAGCTCGAATACTATAACGATAACAGTCATCTGCCAAAGCAGGTGAGCACCTTTGCCGGACAGGAATGGTGGAAGAAAAAAGTCGAGATTGACTATTCAAACCTTCGGATAATCCCAATGAGCATTTACGAGGACGAGGGGCTTTATGTCGCAAGTTATCGCGACGCGTGGGAAAGCGCGCACGGCACACAAAACGGCTATAATGAGTTCAGCTATCTGAGTGCGGCAAAAAGGGCGGCGGACGAAAATCCCCTTTCTCTTATGAAGGCCTTCTACGGCGATGATTACGCCGGAATAATCGAGCTTGACCCCGAGCGCATGGCAGGGGAGGGCGCAGGCTGGATAAGCCTTTGTTACCTCGTCAATGAGCTGCGCGGTCAAAGCATGGGGGTTCAGCTCGTCGGTCACGCGGTTTCGGTTTACAGAAAGCTCGGCAGAAAGGTACTTCGCCTGCATGTTTCTCAGGACAACGCTCGCGCCCTTGCTTTTTACGAGAAGCTGGGCTTTAGGTGTATCGCCACCGAGAGCGGCAGCATATCGCCCTTGAACCTGATGGAAAAGAGCATTTGAGCTCCCGTCTTGTGATTGCTGGAGTTACATTTTTCGCTGAAGTATTTTCTTTCGCTAATATATTAAGGAATGGTATGCAATGGAATTAACGGATTTTTTGCCGGTTTCAAAAGATGATATGCTCTCCCGCGGGTGGTACAGCTACGATTTTCTTGTGGTCACGGGCGATGCCTATGTTGACCATCCGAGCTTCGGACCTGTTGTAATTGCGCGTGTGCTTGAGGATATGGGCTTTAAGGTTGCGATTCTGGCGCAGCCGAAGTGGAAGGACGCCTCCGCTTTTGAAGCCATGGGAAAACCGCGCTTCGGAGTTTTTATCGGCGCGGGGAATCTTGACAGCATGGTGGCGCATTATACTGCCGCAAAGAAGCCGAGAAGCGAGGATTTTTACTCGCCCGGTAAAAAGGCAGGCCTTCGTCCCGACCGCGCAACAATAGTATACGCCAATCGCGCACGGGAGGCCTTCGGCGGAGATATGCCCATAGTAATCGGCGGACTTGAGGCTTCGCTTCGCCGTTTTTCGCACTACGACTACTGGGACGACAAGGTGCGCCGCGGCATACTTTTCGATTCAAAGGCGGATTTGCTGGTTTTCGGCATGGGCGAATACGCCACTCGTGAAATCGCCAAACGTCTGAAACACAAGATAAAACCCTCAGAAATCACCGATATTCGCGGCACGGCCTTCATCGCTGCCGGCGCGGAAACCTGTGTATTTGAAAAAGCCGCGCTTCCCTCCTTTGAAGAGACCGCTTCGAGCCTTAGGGCTTATGCGGAGGCTACCCGAATCGAATACGAGGAGCACGACCCCATCCGCGGTGTTGCGCTTTGCCAGAGCTGTCAGGGACGAACGCTCATAGTTAACCCTCCCGCTCCGCTTCTGGGGGCGCAGGAACTGGACGCGGTGGCGGCGCTGCCCTTCACCCGTGAAGTTCACCCCATGTATGATGAAATGGGCGGTGTCCCCGCAATTGAGGAGGTTCGCTTTTCCGTTATCCACAACAGGGGCTGCTTCGGCGCCTGCAATTTCTGCGCTCTCGCTTTCCACCAGGGCAGAATGATAGCCTCGCGCAGTCACGAGTCCGTTATCCGCGAGGTTGAGGCGATGACACACCACCCGCTCTGGAAGGGCTATGTTTCGGATGTCGGCGGCCCGACCGCCAATTTCCGCCACCCTTCCTGCGAAATGCAGAAGGAGCACGGCATGTGCGCGAAAAAGCGCTGTCTTTCCCCCGTTCCCTGCAAAAACCTCGACGCCGACCACTCGGATTATCTCGAACTTCTGCGCAAGCTGCGCGAGATTCCGGGCGTTAAAAAGGTCTTTGTCCGAAGCGGCATACGCTACGACTACATGCTGGAGGACAAAAGCGACAAGTTTTTCTCCGAACTGGTGCACCACCACATCAGCGGGCAGCTCAAGGTTGCCCCCGAGCACTGCGTAAACGGGGTTTTGGACTGCATGGGAAAATCGCACATTGAGGTCTACGAGCGTTTCATGGACAAATACTCTCGTCTTAACCAGCGATACGACAAGGAGCAGTATATCGTCCCTTATCTTATGTCCTCCCACCCGGGCTGTACGCTAAACGATGCCGTTAATCTCGCCGAATACCTTCAGTCCCGCGGACGTCAGCCCGAGCAGGTGCAGGATTTTTACCCGACACCGGGAACTATCTCTACCTGTATGTACTATACTGGGCTTGACCCGAGCACGATGAAGGAAGTCTATGTGGCAAAATCCTTCCACGAGAAAGAGCTTCAGCGGGCGCTTCTGCAATGGAAACGACCCGAAAAACGTCGTCTGGTCCTTGAGGCGCTTCGCGCGGCAGGTCGAGAGGATCTGATCGGGTTTGACAAAAAGTGCCTTGTCCGCCCCGACACTCCGAAAAACACGGCTTACAAGGGAAAAGATCAAGGCGGTGATAAGCCGCAGAGCGCCCAAAAGGGCAAACCTAAAAGTGCTCCGAAGCCCACCGAAGCCGTCAAAGTTTCGGGCAGGGCAAAGGGCTTGGGAGGCAAAACCGCAAAGATAACAAGCACCGCGCCGAAGCCTTCTTACGCCGCCAAAAACGCAGCTGCCAAAAAACCGCCTGTCGGCTCAAATAAAGCCCCGAACGCCGCAAATAAAGCCCCGAACGCCGCAAATAAAGCCCCTAACAGCGCTAAAAAAGCTCCCTCAGGAGCGGGAGCGCAGAAAAGGGGCAAGGGCTGATGCATTTTTTTAAGCTGTTGGGGGAGCAGCCCCTCTACATACTCTGGCTCTGGCTTGCCGTAATAAACCTCGCCGCCTTCCTCGCAATGGGTATCGACAAATTCAAGGCCTCACGACAAAAATGGCGTATCCCCGAAAGAACCCTTTTTCTTCTCGCCGCAATCGGCGGAAGTATCGGCGGAATCTGCGGTATTTACGTCTTTCGCCATAAAACTCTGCATAAAAAATTCACCCTCGGCTTTCCCGCAATTTTAATTCTTCAAACCGCACTCGGGATTTTGATTTATTTTTACACATGATAGACTTATCCAAAAAAAGTGGCGGGACGCAAACGCGACCCGCCCAAACAGGGTTGTGGGATAAAGATATGAGCCCTGGCACGCGGAATGCGCGCCATTGGATAAGCTGTAATGCGAGAATACCTCTTTTTCCCCCGCTTGTAAATAGCAAACGGACACTAGTTTTGTCGAATGAAAACTTTTTTACGTTTGGGAATCAGGTGCTCTGCTTCGTCTATAAAAAATGTCTTAGGCCCTAAAGGAGAAGAAGAAAGTCATGCGAATTTTAAGCTGCAATGAAATAACAAAGGCTGTTACGGAGCTTTGCATAACGGCAAATACGGTTTTGCCGAACGATATAAGGTCGCTTATCGGCGGCGCGGAGCAAAGCGAAAAATCTCCCGCCGGCAGGGAAGTTTTGCGCGACCTTCGCGAAAACTATCTTCTGGCCGAGAGGGAGCGCCTTCCGATTTGCCAGGACACGGGCATGGCTGTGGTTTTCGCGGAGCTGGGACAGGACTTGCACCTTACGGACGGCAATTTTGAGGATGCCATAAACGAGGGCGTAAGGCAGGGCTATGAAAAGGGTTTCTTGCGAAAATCCGTTGTTAAAGACCCCCTGCGCCGAGAGAATACGCTCGACAACACTCCCGCGGTAATACATACCCACATTGTTTCGGGTGAGCATCTTAAACTGATTCTTGCCCCGAAGGGCTTCGGCAGCGAGAATATGAGCGCTGTGAAAATGTTTCTTCCCTCCTGCTCCGTCGATGAAATATTGGACTTTATTGTTGATACCGTTGACAGGGCGGGGTCAAGCCCCTGTCCTCCCGTAATTCTCGGCGTGGGGCTTGGCGGAACGCTGGACTATGCGGCACTTATCGCGAAAAAAGCGCTGACACGGGCGGCGGACAAGCGAAACGAGGATCCGTTTTACGCGGAGCTTGAGGAAAAAGCCTTGAAGCGCATTAACGCGCTCGGTCTCGGTCCGCAGGGCTTCGGCGGCACAAACACCGCGCTT
This sequence comes from Clostridia bacterium, assembly GCA_009929315.1. Classification (GTDB taxonomy): domain Bacteria; phylum Bacillota; class Clostridia; order Oscillospirales; family Oscillospiraceae; genus UBA2658. The sequence goes on along the minus strand of SAAS01000001.1, from coordinate 258,197 downwards.
GCCGTAAATATTGAAGCCTTTCCGACACACATAGCAGGGCTTCCCTGTGTTGTAAATGTCGGCTGCCACGTTACGCGGCACGCGGAAATTTTGCTGTAATTTTCAAGATGAATAAATAAAAAATAAAAGGATATCATATCACCGAAGCTAATTTAAAGGAGCGCAGGTTGAATATGATAATTGATAGGATTGCCCTTATTCTCGCCATTATCGGAGGACTTAACTGGGGTCTCATCGGTCTTTTCCGCTTTGATTTCGTCGCCTATCTGTTCGGAGGTCAAACAGCCACCCTCAGCCGTGTTATTTACACTCTGGTGGGACTTTCCGCAGTTTGGTGCATTTCCCTCCTGTTTCGCGACCATCGCGGCGCTGACGATGAGGACTGACCAAAACTTAATCAAAAAACCGCGCTGCTCTCTGACGGGAGCAGCGTATTTTTTTGTTTGCAAGTCAGTTTCGCTCTTTTTTGCACAATATGTTGTGTATTCTTGTTTCATAAGCACGATATATTCCGAATGGGAACACTTCAAATTCCAAACTAAACTTATTTCAAAAAGCTCGGGAATATATCCCGTGCTTCCAGCTTTCGCAAAGGAGATGAAAAAATGCAAACTCTGAGAAGGGATCCTCGAATATTAAAAAACGGCTTATGCTATCTGTCGGTGGACGAAATATGTCCGAGCCCCGTTCAGCCGCGAAAGCGCTTCTCGCAGGAGCCGCTTCGTGAGCTTTCCGAGAGCATTGCGCAGTACGGTGTTCTCAATCCCCTGACCGTAAGAAAACGAAACGGACGATATGAACTCATTGCGGGTGAGCGCAGGCTGCGCGCCTCAAAACTCGCCGGCCTCGCTCAGGTGCCCTGCATTGTAATCGACGCCAACATGGAGGAGGCAAGCCTGATTGCTCTTGTGGAGAACATTCAGCGGCGCGACCTCGATTTTGTTGAGGAGGCCGAGGGCATCTCGCAGCTGATTCGCCTTTTCGGCATGAGCCAGCAGGAGGCGGCGCGAAGGCTCGGTAAATCTCAGCCCTCTATTGCAAACAAGCTTCGTCTTCTGCACCTGCCGCCGGATGTGCTGGATACTCTGCGAAATGAGGAGCTTACCGAGCGCCACGGCAGGGCTCTGCTGCGCCTTCAAAGCGAGGGGGAGCAGAGGCTGGCGGTCGAACGCATGGTTTCCGAGCGCATGAATGTTTCCGCCGCGGAGGACTACATAGAAAGCCTGTTAAAAGCTCCAGAACCGCCTTCGGAGGGCGAAAATAAAGCCGTTAGGAAAACGCTGTTTGTTTTGAAGGACGTGCGCATTTTTTTAAATACGCTGACACATGGGCTGAACATGATGAAACAGGGCGGTATTGACGCCGGTATGGAAAAGCATGAAACCGACACGGAGCTGGTTTTGACTATCAGCATACCCAAGCAAAAATAGCCGCCGCCCGCGGAGTAAAATCGACGATAGCTCCGCGGGATTTTTCTTCGTTTTTCCGCTAGCAAGCAGTGAATACTATGAGAAATTTCGCGCCTTTATCCTGTATTTACACCGCCTTATCTTCAGTATTACACAATATTGACAAAATCGTTAAGGTCTTTGGAAGATTATTATGTATTTTTATTGAATATATAATATTGTGTATTTTGCTGTAATAATGTAAACTGTAATGGTAAGCGGAGAAGAAGCAAAGAAGCTGTTTCCGTCATAGTTATTTTAAGGGGTGATTGTGTGCGGCTTCTAGAGGAGAGAATTCTCCGTGATGGTAAAGTCAGGGACGGAAACGTCCTTAAGGTGGACAATTTTCTGAATCATCAGATGGATATAGTTCTTTTCGGTGAAATGGCCAAGGAATTTCATCGTCTTTTTCAGTCCGACAACGTAACAAAAATTCTGACAATTGAAGCTTCCGGGATAGGTATTGCCTGCATAACCGCGCAGGTTTTTAGCTGTCCCGTTATTTTTGCGAAAAAAAGCAAAACGAAAAATATTGCGGGCGATGTTTACACTTCGAGCGTTGAAAGCTTTACCCACGGCGGAACCTATGATATAATCGTTTCCAAAGAATATTTAAAACCCGAGGACCGAGTTCTGATAATCGATGATTTTTTGGCAAAGGGAGCGGCGCTCCACGGACTTTCGTCTTTGGTAAAGGACTCCGGAGCAACACTTATCGGGGCCGGAATCGCAATTGAAAAGGCCTTTCAGTGCGGAGGAGAGTCTCTTCGCGGCCGTGGTATGCGAATCGAATCGCTCGCAAGAATCAAATCAATGGAAAACGGCAAGGTTCAGTTTTGTGATGACGACTGCGATTAAGCTCGAAACTTGCCGCTTCTCACCCTATTACCTTCCACTCGCAATCAGGGCAAACCATCTGACTTCTGCCGCAGAATAGCGGCGGAAAAAAGCAGCGCCGTGTTCAAATTCTTTATTATAATAACTTGCTATTGAGGCGAAATGCTATATTATATAGCTAGAATCGACAAGAATCGAGCTGTATAGCAAGCTTATTTTGAGCACATTGGACTTCGTTTTATGTTTTCTCTGGAAAATAAAGAACGATTTCCGGGTCTGTCATGACGGTTTTGCCTCCGCGTCTTCCCATGAATTAACTTTCAGTTCGGGAAGACCTCCTTAATACGCGCGATCTTTTGCACACGCAAAATCAAAATAATAAGGACAAAAACGGAGGAAGAAAAATGAAAAAAGTTATTGCACTGCTTCTGGCACTCACACTGGTGTTTGCTCTTGCGGCCTGCGGTACAAAAACCGAGGAACCAAGCGCAGCTCCCGCGGCATCCGATGATGCAAGCCCCGCTGTTGACGTATCCGCAATCAAAATCGGTGTCATCCTTGTTCACGACGAGAATACCGGCTATGACTTCGCGCACATCGAAGGCATTAAAAAGGCTGCTGCTGCCGTCGGGATTGCAGATGATCAAATCATCTGGAAGTACAACGTAACCGAAGACGAAACCTGCTACGACACAGCGACAGACCTTGTCGAACAGGGCTGCACCTACATCTTCTCCGACAGCTACGGCCACCAGAGCTACATGCTTCAGGCCGCTGAAGAGAACCCCGATGTTACCTTCGTCTCCATGACAGGCGACAACGCCGCTCTCTCCAAGCTCCCCAACCTCAAGAACGCTTTCAACTACACCTTTGAATCCCGCTATGTATCCGGTGTTGTTGCCGGCATGAAGCTTGCTGAGCTCGTCGCAGACGGCAAGGTAGCAGATAAGAACAAGAACGCTGACGGCACAATTAAAATCGGCTATGTCGGCGCATATCCCTATGCGGAAGTGGTTTCCGGCTACACAGCTTTCTATCTCGGCGTTAAGTCCATTGTTGAAAACGTCTCCATGAGCGTTTCCTACACCAACTCTTGGTATGACCCGACCGCAGAAGCCGAAGCTGCAAACGCTCTCGTTTCCGACGGCTGCATCATCCTCAGCCAGCACGCTGACTCCACCGGAGCTCCCTCCGCCTGCGAAGCTCTTCTTAAGAGCGGCACAGAAATTTACTGCGTAGGCTACAACGTGGATATGCTCTCCGTTGCTCCCACCTCCGCTCTCACCAGCGCACAGAACGACTGGAGCGTCTATTACACTTATGCTTTCAACTGCGCCGCTAAGGGCGAAGAAATCGCAACAGACTGGGCAGCCGGATATGAGCAGGGCGCTGTCATGATTTCAGCACTCGGCGCTTCCTGCGCAGCAGGAACTGACGCCAAGGTTGCAGAAGTCGAAGCAGCCCTCAAGGACGGAACTCTCAACGTATTCGATTGCTCCAAGTTCACCGTCGACGGTAAGCCCGTCACCTCCTATCTCGCCATCGACACCAACGGCGACTGGGCCGGAGACACAGGCGAAGCCATTACAGACGGAATATTCAGCGAATCCACCCTCCGCAGTGCTCCTTACTTCGGAATCCGCATTGACGGCATAACCGAACTTAACGCACAGTAAGTTCGGAAACCTTACCAAATGGGAAAAGCCGTCTCCTTGCGAGCGGCTTTTCCCGTTTAAATTATCTTACAAAGGGGGTATTCATCATGGAAGGCAGCGTGCCCGCCATCCGCATGCGCGACATCACAAAGACCTTTGGTCCCACTGTCGCAAACGACCGTGTCAAGCTTGACATTTACAGAGGAGAGATTCTCGCCCTGCTCGGAGAAAATGGCAGCGGCAAAACCACCCTGATGAATATGCTCTCCGGCATCTACTTCCCGGATGCCGGCCAGATTTTTGTGGAAGACAAGGAAGTATCCATTCGAAGCCCCAAAGACGCCTATGACCTCGGTATAGGCATGATTCACCAGCATTTCAAGCTTGTGGACGTGCTCACAGCCGCAGAAAACATCATTCTCGGCATGACGGGAAAAGGGCGCCTTGACATGAAGGCCGTTGATGACAAAATCCGTGAGATTTGCTCGCTCTATGGCTTTGATGTCGACCCGAAACAGAAAATTTATGATATGTCCGTGTCGCAGAAGCAGACGGTGGAAATCGTCAAGGTTCTCTATCGCGGCGCGGAGATACTCATTTTGGACGAGCCTACCGCCGTTCTTACTCCCCAGGAAACGGACAAGCTTTTCTCCGTTCTCCGCAATATGCGCAACGACGGCAAGGCAATCGTCATTATAACTCACAAGCTCCACGAGGTTGAAGAAATCTCCGACAGGGTTGTAGTTCTTCGCCGTGGTCAGAATGTCGGCGATGTGCCGACAAAGGAAACCAATGCCGCCGAGATGACAAATATGATGGTCGGCCGCTCCGTTTCTCTAAACATCAACCGCCCCGAGCCTAAAAATCAGAAACCACGATTAGTCGTCGAGAATCTGACCGTAAAGGATATTGACGGTGTTACAAAGCTCTCCGATGTTTCCTTCACCGCTAATTCCGGTGAAATACTGGGCATTGCCGGTATTTCGGGCTGCGGTCAACGAGAGCTTTTGGAAGCTATCGCCGGCCTTCAATGCGTTGAATCCGGCAGCGTAGCATACATTAACCCCGAAACCGAAGCGAAAATTGAGCTCATTGGCAAAGATCCCTGCGCCATAAGCTCAATGGGGGTGGCGCTCTCCTTCGTTCCCGAAGACAGGCTCGGCATGGGACTTGTCGGCAACATGGACTTAACGGACAACATGATGCTGCGTTCCTATCGATGCGGAAATTCCCCCTTTGCGGACAGAAAATCTCCGAACAGTCTGGCTAAACGCGTGGTATGTGAGCTGGAGGTCAACACCCCCGGTGTTTCAACCCCCGTACGCAAGCTTTCCGGCGGCAATGTTCAGAAGGTTCTGGTCGGCCGTGAGATTTCCTCCGCCCCCTCCGTCCTCATGACAGCCTACGCCGTCCGCGGACTTGACATCAATTCGTCTTACACAATCTATGACCTCATTAACCGCCAGAAAGAGCAGGGAGTTGCCGTAATCTTCGTCGGTGAGGACCTTGACGTTCTTCTGGAGCTCTGTGACCGCATCCTTGTACTCTGCGGCGGTAAGGTCAGCGGAATTGTTGACGGCAGAAGCGCGGACAAACGCGATGTCGGCATGATGATGACCAAACTCGGAGGGGAGGCCGGAAAATGAATCACAAAGTTAAGGAACCCTTTGTCCGCATAACGAAACGCGACTCCATGCCCGTTTGGCGCGGCTGGCTGACAAGGCTCATCGGACTTGTGCTTGCGCTTATTGTTTGCGCAATCGTAATTTTCGCTATGGTAAAGCTCAATCCTCTTAAGGTTTACGGCGCAATGTGGCAGGGTGCCTTCGGCTCCACAAAGCGCATTTGGGTCACAACGCGTGACACGATGATGCTGCTTTGCATAGGAATCGGTCTTGCCTCCGCCTTCAAAATGCGTTTCTGGAACATCGGAGCCGAAGGACAGATACTTGTCGGCGGAATCGCGACCGCGGCCTGCATGATATACCTCGGCGGCACAATGCCGACCTGGTTGCTGCTTGTTGTGATGTTTGCAGTCAGCGCCGTTGCGGGCGCCGTTTGGGGGGTAATCCCGGCCTTCTTCAAGGCTCGCTTCGGCACAAACGAAACGCTCTTTACGCTGATGATGAACTATGTTGCCATCCAGCTTACCTCCTATTTCGTGGCAAAATGGGAAAATCCTTTTGGCTCGAACACCGTGGGTGTTATCAACCAAACGACGAAGGCCGGCTGGTTCCCCGCAATTTTGAATCAGCAATACCTGCTGAATGTAATAATTGTCATGGCTCTGACGGTCATAGTCTTTGTTTATCTTCGCTCCTCAAAGCAGGGCTATGAAATTTCCGTTGTCGGCGAGTCCGAGCGCACGGCGCGTTATATCGGCATAAACGTACGCCGTGTTATCATCCGCACAATGATGATTTCGGGCGCGATTTGCGGCATTGCGGGTTTCATCGCCGTTTCGGGCGCATCCCACACAATAAGCACAAGCACAGCCGGCGGCCGCGGCTTCACGGCAATTATCGTCGCTTGGCTTGCGAAGTTTAACACCTTCGTTATGATACTTATAGCCGCGCTGCTTGTGTTTCTTGAGAAAGGCGCCATGCAGATTGCTTCTCAATACAATTTAAACGATTACGCCTCACAGATGATAACTGGAATAATCCTCTTCTTCATCCTTGGCAGCGAGTTCTTTATTAACTATCGGCTTGTATTCCGCGGAAATGCCCTTCGTGAAAAAGGAGGCGAAACAGTATGACACAGGCTTTATCTCTCCTTCAGGCGGCTCTTGTCTTCGGCACGGTCATTCTTTTCGGCGCTCTTGGTGAAATTTTGACTGAAAAGTCCGGCAACCTCAACCTCGGTGTTCCCGGAATCATGTACCTTGGCGGAATAGCGGGTCTTGCGGGAGCGTTCTGGTACGAATCCGCCGCCGCCTCGCCGAACGCCCTGCTCGGTCTTTTAATCGCTCTTGCCTGTTCTGTCGCGGCGGCAACTCTCGGCGGTCTGATATACAGTTTTCTTACCATAACTCTCCGCGCAAATCAGAACGTCACCGGTCTTACGCTGACCATATTCGGCTCCGGCGTTGCCAACCTTTTCGGCGGAGATATGAATAAGATGGCAGGCGGCGTCGGCCAGATTTCCGTAGCAACAACCAGCGGCGCTTTCCGCGATACGCTGCCGTTCCTCAACGGTGTCGGCGTTCTGTCCGGTCTGGGCTTTATGGTATATTTTGCGATTATACTCGCGATAATCGCAAGCTACTTCTTAAACAGAACCCGCAAGGGTCTTAACCTTCGCGCAGTTGGTGAAAACCCTGCCACAGCTGACGCGGGCGGCGTCAGTGTAACCAGGTATAAATACCTTGCCACCTGCGTCGGCGCGGCTGTCAGCGGACTTGGCGGTCTGTATTACGTTATGGACTACATCAAGGGCACCTGGGCCAATGACGGCGGAATCGCAAATCTCGGCTGGCTCGCAGTTGCGCTTGTTATCTTCGCACGCTGGAAGCCGCTTCAGGCAATCTGGGGTTCCTATCTCTTCGGCGCTCTCTTCTGGCTGTATTTCTACATTCCGGGTCTTACCCGTTCTTCTCAGGAGCTTTTCAAAATGCTTCCCTACATTGTTACCATTATCGTTTTGATAGTCGTTTCAATGCGTAAAAAACGCGAGAATCAGCCTCCCGCAAGTCTGGGCCTTCCGTATTTCCGCGAGGAAAGATAGAATTTCTTGCATAAAATTACCCCCTCAGTTATAATTTCCTTAGAGAAATTATTTTGAGGGGGTAATTTTATGAATGAGGCTTTACAGTTCTTAATCGGCTTTGTGGTTTTCATCTGGATAATCGGTCTCGGTGTCGGCGTTCTCTTAATAATCGCGTCTTGGAAGCTCTTTGAGAAGGCGGGAGAGCCGGGCTGGGCTATTCTAGTGCCGTTTTACAATACGTACGTTTTTTTTAAAATTTCCTGGGGCAACGGCTTGTATTTTCTGCTGTCAATCTGTCCTGCGCTGGGCTATATGATTGCAAGTTATGCTTTGACTCTTTCGGTTATGCGTGCAAGTCTAGGTAACTCCTTAGGCCTACAATTTTCTGAATATACCGGTTATGCTTGGGCATTCGGCTTAATGCTTGTTTTCTTATTGATGACGTTTGTTGTCAGTATCATAACCTATGTCAAGCTCGCCAAAGCCTTTGGACAGGGCGGCGGCTTTGCCTGCGGTTTAATATTCCTTTATCCTGTATTCATCTGCATCATTGCCTTCAGCAAGGACATTCACTATGTCGGTATTAGCGGGAAAACGGCTCCTTACGGAGCAGGCGCAAATTATGCCCCCAACGGCTATCGGCAGCAAGGCTATCAGAGCCCCTATTATCAGCCGAATACTCAGCAGTATTGGCAAAATCCCTATGCCCCCCAGGGCGAATATCAGGCACCCTCCTCTGAGGGGACGGCGTTCTGCCCCGAATGCGGAACTCCTCTTAATCAAGACGTTATGTTCTGCCCGAACTGCGGCACTCCCCGCCAAAAATAGTAATGCTAGAAGGAAGCAGAGCTTGTGTCCTGCTTCCTTCTCGTATTTCGTGGCTTTCATTATCTTCCCCGCTTTATAACAGTTAAATTTTGGTTATAAAAACAAGTTTTCTCTTGTAAACGAATAAACTTTATTGTAAACTATGTTAAGCGGAACCGATTCGCTATTTGAGAGAAGATTAAAATATTTGGGAGGTATTTATGTATTATTCTTATGATTACGGCTATAACGGAATGAATGGTCTTATGCACATGTCCGCGGGAATGACTATATTTTCGCTTCTGCTTTCCGCACTTGCCATTGCCTCGCTCTGGATATTGTTCAAGAAGGCAGGCGAGCCCGGCTGGGCGGCAATTGTTCCTTTTTACAATCTCTACGTGCTTTTCAAAATCACCTGGGGCAACGGCATTATGTTCCTTCTTTTGCTTATACCCATCGCGAACTTTGTCATTATGATCATGACGTACGTCAAGCTTGCGAAGGCCTTTGGCAAGGGCGGCGGCTTTGCCTGCGGTCTGATTTTCCTGGGAATTGTCTTCCTGCCTATAATGGCCTTCAGCAAGGACATCGTCTATGTCGGTGTTCCGGGCAAGACTCCCAACTACGGCGGCGGCTACCAGCAGCCGAACTATCAGCAGCCCGGTTATCAGAACCCCTATTCTCAGGGCTATCAGCAGCCTAACGGCGGTTATCAGCAGCAGGGCTATCAGGCTCCTCCCCAGCAGAACGCCTATCAGCAGCCGAGCGCTCAGAATCCCGATTACTACTATCAGCAGAGCTCCGCTCCGGCAGGACCTAAATTCTGCTCAAGCTGCGGCGCTTCAGTTGAAGCCGGCGTAAAATTCTGCCCTAAGTGCGGCAAGCCCATGTAACTGCGGCAATATTAAAGACGGCGCTAATAAGCGCCGTCTTTTTTTATTTTGAAGGCTCCGTGAATAGGGGCGGAATTTTTTCTCCGTAAAGATTGCAGATAATCTTCACGTCATAAATTAGCGAGTCTACCGCCTCCTTGCTCGTTGCCCAGCTCGTGGCGAAGCGCACCGCGGTTCTGCCGTCGGGCAGTTCCATCCAGCGCGCAAAGGAATAGAATTTTGAGAGCTCCGAAAGGACAGGGGCGCTTAGAATCGGGAACTGCTGGTTTGTCGGCGAATCGAAAAGAAAATCGCAGCCCGCATTTTGAAACGCTTCCTTTATCCGCATAGCCTGAAAAACCGCGTTCCGTCCGAGTTCAAGATAAAGCCCGTCACGAAAGAGGGTTTCAAACTGAATACCCAAAAATCTGCCCTTTGCAAGCATTCCGCCGTGCTGCTTTATATGGTAGCGAAAATCCCTGTTAAGAGTCTCTCTGCATATACAAACGGCCTCTCCGAACATCGCTCCGACCTTGGTTCCGCCGATATAGAAAACATCGCAGAGCTCTGCCAGATCCGCCATATAGACGTCGTTTCCCTCCGCGCCCAGAGCGTAGCCCAGCCTTGCCCCGTCAAGGAAAAGCGGTATTTGCTTCTCATCGCAGAGGCTTCGCAGCTCCTTTAGCTCCTGCTTTGTATAAATAAGCCCTGTTTCGGTCGGATGGGAAATATAGACCATCGCCGGCTGGGGACAGTGCTCACGGGTCGGGTCACTAAAGTGTTCGTCAATGAGCGCTCGCACCTCCTGCGCCGTTATTTTTCCGTCTTCGGAGGGGAGCGTTATAACCTTATGTCCCGTTGCCTCGATTGCACCCGTTTCGTGACAGGCAATGTGACCCTGCTCGGCGCAGACAACGGCCTGATGAGGCTTCAAAATCGAGCCGATTACCGTTGCGTTGGCCTGAGTTCCGCCGACGAGAAAATGCACGTTCATGTTCTCTTTGCCGCAGGCAAGGCAGATTATTTTCCTCGCCGTATCACAATATTCATCCTCGCCGTAACCCGGCAATTGTTCTTTGTTGGTTTTCAAAAGCGCGTCGAGAATTTTGGGGTGCGCGCCCTCGGTATAGTCACATTCGAATCTATGCATTTTTGAACCTCCGTATAGTGCCCGGTCTTGTCCACCCGATGCACACGCACATTATATTGAGCTTCGCCCCCAATGTCAATTACAGCTTGAAAAAATCAGCTAATAGCGCTTAATAAACGCCGGTCTTCAATTCCATTTATTGCACAAGTATCAATTTACATTTTCGTGTATTTGTGTTAAAATACGATTTACCGTATAAAATGTCCGCCTCGTGTGGAATTATCCGCACAATTATTGGAGGTCAATATGAAACACAGCTTTTTTGCTCTTATTTCGCGTATGCGTTACATAGGGCGCTGGGGACTTATGCGAAACAGCCTGCCCGAGAATATTCAGGAGCACAGCCACATGGTTGCCGTTATCGCGCACAGTCTTGCCGTTATCGGGCGCGATGTTTTCGGAAAGAGCACAAACCCCGAAAAATGTGCCGCCGCCGCTCTTTATCATGACGCTTCGGAAATACTGACTGGGGATATGCCCACGCCAATAAAATACCGCAATGAGGCGATTAAAAATTCCTACAAGGAAATCGAACGCAGTGCGAATTTAAGGCTTCTTTCCTTCCTGCCGGAGGAACTTAAAGGCTCTTTCGCTCCGCTGCTTGTCGAGGAAGATTCGGAAATCTGCGCCTATGTCAAGGCGGCGGATAAGCTCTCCGCCTATATTAAGTGCATCGAGGAGCGCAAGGCGGGAAACAACGAATTTATTTCCGCGGAGGCACAGATTCTGGGTATTTTAAAGTCAAGCCCTCTGCCTGAGGTTGAATACTTCATGCAAAACTTCATTCCCTCCTTCGAGCTTACGCTTGATGAGCTGGGCGCAATGGAAAAGTAGCAGTTCTGTTTTCAGCATACTTAAAAAATATTTGCTCCGCTTTTCGGAGCTTTAACAAGATTGAGCGCGTCTGCGCCCCGGAGGTTACAAAAATATGCGTACTTTCATCACGGTTATCGGGAAAGACAAGGTCGGCATTATCGCCGCTATCTGCATTCTTCTGGCAGAAAAAAATGTCAACATTCTTGACATCAGTCAGACTATTTTGCAGGACTGCTTCACAATGATTATGCTTGTGGATACCTCAGCCTGCAGTGTCCCTTTCGACGAGCTGACTCAGTGCCTCTCGGAGCTCGGCAGTAAAATGGACCTCACCATCCGTGTTTCGCGCGAGGAGATTTTTAACGCGATGCACAGAATATAGGCGGAGGTCAACATGATAAATCAAAGCGAAATTCTGCACACTATAAAGATGATAGACCAGCAGCACCTTGACGTTCGGACGATTACCATGGGTATTTCTCTGCGCGACTGCGCGCATCCCGATATTAAGGTCAGCTGTGACAAGATATATGACAAAATCTGCCGCTTCGCAGGAAATCTCGTAAAAACGGGTGACCAAATCGCGGCTGAATTTGGCATCCCCATAGTAAACAAGCGTATTTCTGTAACGCCCATTTCTCTCGTTGCCGAAAGCTGCGACAGCGAGGACTATGTCCCTTATGCAAAAGCTCTCGACAGGGCGGCCAAGGAGGTCGGTGTCGACTTTTTGGGCGGTTACAGCGCGCTCGTTCACAAGGGCTGCACCGTCGGCGACTCAAAGCTTATCCGCAGCATACCCGAGGCGCTCGCCGAAACCGACCTTGTCTGCTCCAGCGTCAATGTCGGAACAACCCGTGCCGGAATCAACATGAACGCAGTTCGCACCATGGGCGAAATAATTAAGCAAACAGCTTACTTAACGCGCGACAAGGGAAGCCTCGGCTGCGCAAAGCTCGTTGTTTTTTGCAACGCTGTTGAGGATAACCCCTTTATGGCCGGAGCTTTCCACGGTATAGGCGAGCCGGAGTGCGAAATTAACGTCGGTGTTTCAGGCCCAGGGGTCGTTTATGAGGCTCTAAAGGCTGCTAAAGGTCAGCCTCTCGACGTAGTTGCCGAAACCATCAAAAAAACTGCCTTCCACATCACCAGAGTCGGTCAGCTTGTCGCACAGGAGGCGTCGGTGCGCCTCGGCGTGCCTTTCGGGGTTGTTGACCTTTCTCTTGCGCCCACCCCCGCCATCGGCGACAGCGTTGCCGATATTCTGGAGGAAATGGGGCTTGCCTCCGTCGGCGCGCCCGGCACAACCGCTGCGCTCGCGCTTTTAAACGACGCCGTTAAAAAAGGCGGCGTTATGGCGTCCAGCAATGTCGGCGGACTATCCGGAGCCTTCATCCCCGTCAGCGAGGACGCGGGCATGATTGCTGCGGCGAAGGCGGGTTATCTCACAATTGAAAAGCTTGAGGCGATGACCTGTGTTTGTTCCGTGGGGCTCGATATGATAGCGATTCCCGGCGATACATCAGCCGAAACCATTTCCGCCATTATCGCGGACGAGGCGGCAATCGGAATGGTAAATAATAAGACAACGGCTGTGCGCCTGATTCCGGCTTACGGAAAAAAGCTGGGCGACATGGTGGAATTTGGCGGACTTCTGGGAAGCGCCCCGATTATGCCCGTTAACACCTGCTCTGCGGCGGAATTTGTTTCGCGCGGCGGGCGTATACCCGCGCCCCTGCACAGCCTCAAAAACTAGGCCGTCTTCAAAGCTGTCTGCCGCAGAAATTGTACGAAGCTGTCACAAGGGAGAAATAAATGGAACAGTGCAAACTTGATCGCATAAGCGAGCTTACGCGGCTGTCAAAATGTCGCGAGTTGACATCGGAGGAATGCTCCGAGCGCCAGATACTCCGCGAGGAATACCTTGCCGAGTGGCGCAAAGGCACAAAGCAGACGCTTGACAGGGTTTATATTGTTGACGAAACCGGAAAAAAGCGAAAATTGACAAAGTAAAGTTGCGGATTTCCGCATACGAATAAATTTCCCATGGTTGCCAGCCATGGGCAAGGGAGAAAAGAAAGAATGCTTAATAACACGGAAAAAACCATGGACAAGATCGTAGCCCTCTGTAAGAATCGCGGCATAGTCTATGCCGGAAGCGAAATTTACGGCGGACTTGCAAACGCATGGGATTACGGCCCCCTCGGCGTGGAGCTGAAAAACAACATCAAGCGTGCCTGGTGGAGAAAATTCGTGCAGGAAAACCCCTATAATGTCGGTATCGACGCGGCGATTCTCATGAATCCGCAGGTATGGGTTGCCTCCGGTCACGTTGTCAACTTCAATGATCCCCTTATCGACTGCAAGGAGTGCAAAATGCGCCACCGCGCCGACCATCTCATCGAGGGCTATAACAAGGAGCACGGCATAGACATGTTTGCCGACGGACTTCCGAACGAGGAGCTTATCGCCTACATCCGTGAAAAGCAGATTCCCTGCCCCGGCTGCGGCAAGAGCAACTTTACCGATATCCGCAAGTTTAATATGATGTTCAAAACCCATCTCGGCGTTACGGAGGATTCCAGCACCGAGCTGTATCTGCGCCCCGAAACGGCACAGGGGATGTTCGTAAACTTCAAAAACGTCCAGCGCACAACCCGCCGCAAGCTGCCCTTCGGCATTGCTCAGACGGGGAAGAGCTTCCGCAACGAAATAACCCCGGGTAACTTTATTTTCCGTATCCGCGAGTTTGAGCAGATGGAGCTGGAGTTTTTCTGCAGACCCGGCTCAGAGCTTGAGTGGTTTGACTACTGGCGTTCCTTCTGCAAAAACTGGCTGCTCTCGCTGGGAATCCGCGAGGAAAACCTTCGTATGCGCGACCACGAGAAGGAAAAGCTCTCTCACTACTCCAATGCCACGACCGACATCGAATATCTCTTCCCCTTCGGCTGGGGCGAGCTTTGGGGCGTTGCCTCCCGCACCGATTTTGACCTCAAGGCGCACTCAAAGGCTTCAGGCGAGGAGCTTAGCTATTTCGACCAGGAATCGGGCGAGCACTTCGTCCCCTATTGCGTTGAGCCCGCTGTCGGAGTTGACCGCATTTTTCTCACCGCGCTCGTCGACGCCTATGACGAGGAAATTGTTGACGCCGAAAAGGAGGATATGCGCGTTGTTTTGCACCTACACCCCGCGCTGGCTCCCATTAAGTGCGCGGTTCTTCCACTTTCAAAGAAGCTGGGCGAGCCTGCCGAGGAGCTTTACCGCTCCCTTCAGAAACACTTTATGGTCGAGTATGACGAATCCGGCTCTATCGGCAAGCGCTATCGCCGTCAGGATGAGGTCGGCACACCTTTCTGTGTCACCTACGATTTTGACAGTCTTGAAGACGGCTGCGTAACGGTGCGTGAGCGCGACACGATGACGCAGGAGCGCATTAAAATCAGCGAGCTTGCCGATTACATTTCTAAGCGTTTAGAGTTTTAGCGGATTTGCGCGGTCATTAAGCCGCGCAAACACCGTTTATTTAGGCAGAAGGAGGCAAATATGTCGGCTGGTCAGGATTTCGCGAAAAAAATAGGTCCGCTCGGCAGTGCTTTCTTTCTTCTGCTCTTCGTGCTGTTTCTGATTTACTGCTTCACGGCAAAACCGAATCCGCTGGCGGGTTACACGCCGCCGCAAACTTCAAGCTATTACGCGCAGAGCGAAACCACGCTCTCCGAGCTGAAAACGGAGCTTGAGACAAATGTTTTCCCAAAGCTTGAGGGCGAGGAAAGCTGTACGCTTAAGGACGGTAAGCTTGTCGTTATTACGGACGGCGACAAACTTGAAGTCTGCCGCAGCGCCCTTACTCGCTATTACGATGAGAGCCTTTTTGAATTTGAAAACCGCGAAAGCTAAACTTTCCTGAACACAGGAGGTCAAAATGAAAGACGGTTTTATTAAAGTCGCTGCCGGAACGCCCGAAATTCGCGTTGCCGACTGCGAGTACAACGCAGCCTCAATTTTAAAGATCATTGACAGCGCGGAGCTTCAGGGCGTTAAGATTCTTGCGCTGCCCGAAATGTGCGTCACGGGCTACACCTGCAGCGACCTTTTCCTTCAGCGCGCTCTGACCCTCGGTGCCGAGGACGCTCTTTCGCACATTCTTGCCTCCAGCGCCGACAAGGATATGCTTTTCACCGTGGGGCTTCCCGTAATATACGGCGGCAAGCTCTACAACTGCGCCGCAGTTTGCTGCCGTGGTGAGCTTCTTGCGCTCGTACCCAAGATGTATCTTCCGAATTACGGCGAGTTTTACGAAAAGCGCTGGTTTGTTGAGGGTGAGGCGAAGATTGAACCAATGAGCTTTGCGGGTCGTGAAACATATTTCGGTTCAAATGTGCTTTTCAGGTGCACTTCCATGCCCGAGCTGTGTGTGGGTGTTGAAATCTGCGAGGATTTGTGGGCGCCTGTGCCTCCCTCCTGCGCTTTGGCACAGGCCGGGGCAACCCTCATTATCAATCTTTCGGCAAGCGATGAAATTGCCTCAAAGGACGCTTACCGCCGCGCTCTGGTCACGGGGCAGTCGGGCAGACTTATATGCGGATATGTATATGCGGACGCGGGCGATGGCGAAAGCACAACTGACCTTGTGTTTGCGGGGCACAATCTGATAGCCGAGAACGGCACGCTTCTTAAGGAAAGCCGTTTTGAAACGGGTCTTGTCGTTACAGAGCTTGACATGCGCTATCTTTGCTATGAACGCATGAGAATAAGCAGTTTCCGCCCTGTAAAGGATGACAGCTTTTTAAGTATCGATTTCTCTCTTGCCTGCGAAACCACAGCGCTGACCCGCAAAGTATCGTCCTCTCCTTTCGTTCCGCAGGATCCCGCAGAGCGTCTGTTGCGCTGCGAGGAGATTTTCCGTATCGCGACACTGGGACTAAACAAGCGCATGCAGCACACTGGCGCAAGAAGTCTTGTAATCGGTATTTCGGGCGGACTGGACTCCACACTTGCAATGCTCATCGCCGCAAGAGCTGTGGACATGCTGAGTCTCCCCCGTGAGAGCATTGTCGCCGTCAGTATGCCCTGCTTCGGGACAACCGAGCGCACTAAGGGCAATTCCGAGATTCTTGCGGATGAGCTTCACGCGACGCGCAGAACAATAGACATCACCGCCGCGGTTAGGCAGCATTTTGCTGACATCGGTCACGACGAAAAGGAGCTTTCCGTCGTTTTTGAAAACTCGCAGGCGCGCGAGCGCACGCAGATTCTTATGGATATCTCAAACGGCTACGGCGGCCTGGTTGTCGGCACGGGCGATATGTCCGAGCTTGCGCTCGGCTGGGCCACCTTCAGCGGCGATCACATCTCCAATTACGGCGTTAACTGCGGGATTCCGAAAACTTTGGTGCGCTATCTGGTCGCTTATTGCGCGGATACCGCGGAAACGAAGGAGCTTGCCGCCGTTTTGCAGGACATTTTGGAGACTCCCGTTTCTCCCGAGCTTCTGCCCGCAGAAAACGGCGATATAAGCCAGAAAACCGAGGAGCTTGTCGGTCCTTATGAGCTTCACGATTTCTTCCTTTACCACATGATTCGCCGTGGCTGTGAACCGAAAAAGGTACTTCGTCTCGCGCAGCGCGCTTTTGAGGGCATTTATGAGCACGAAATCATCGTGAAGTGGCTCCGTGTGTTTATCAGCCGCTTCTTTTCGCAGCAGTTCAAGCGTAACTGCCTGCCTGACGGCCCCAAAGTCGGAACGCTTTCTCTCAGCCCTCGAGGTGACTTAAAAATGCCCTCGGACGCGGTGTGCGCCTTATGGCTCAGTCAGCTTGACAATCTTTGAGTTTAGCTTGCTTGCCTTTTTCCTTGATAATTTGTTTTGACAGTGATAACATACAGTCATTAAGAAGTCGGGGGGCTCAAATGAAAATTCAAAAATCCAGCGAGGATTATCTGGAGATGATTCTCATGCTTCAGGAAAAAAAGGGCTTTGTCCGCTCAATCGACATTGCGGCCGAGCTTTGCGTTACAAAGCCGAGCGTCAGCTATGCTACCAAGCGTTTGCGCGAAAACGGCTATATCACTATGGATCACGACGGGCACATTACTCTTACGCCCCTTGGCTATGACATTGCCTTTCGTATGTATAATCGCCACAAAATGCTGACTGATTTCCTCGTTTCAATAGGAATTGATGAGGCAACAGCCCGTGAGGACGCCTGTAAAATTGAGCACGACTTAAGCGATAAGAGCTTTGAGGCGATGTGCCGTTTTTCTAATTGGTCACAGGACAAGGGTTGCAGTAATATTTAGCGGCTTAAATAAAAAAGCTTCGGACCTAACAACTTAGGTCCGAAGCTTTTTTAAATTAGTGAAGCTGCAATCAGCTTTTTTGAATATTCCGTTTTTGGACTGTTAAAGACCTCTTCCGGTGTTCCTCTTTCGATGAAGTGCCCCTCATGCATTATTATAACACGGTCGCTCATCTGACGGATTACGTTAAGGTCATGTGAAATGAAGAGATAGCTTAAATCAAATTCGTGCCGCAGCTCTAACAGAAGCTCCAGAATCTGTGCCTGAATGGTAACGTCAAGCGCCGAAACGGGTTCGTCGGCAATGATAAACTTCGGTCTTTGAATCAGTGCAACCGCGATTCCGACTCGCTGCCGCTGTCCGCCGGAGAGCTCCCGAGGTTTTCTGTCTGCATATTCGTGCCCCAGTCCAACCCTCTTGAGCATTTCCATAACACGTTCTTTGCGCTCTTCTTTTCCATACTTTCCATAAGCGCGAAGCGGTTCCTCAACAATCCATTCGATAGTTTTTGCCGGATTCAGCGAGCCTTTCGGATCCTGAAAAACCATTTGCGGTCTCTGCGTGTAATGGATAATCTCTCCCGTATAATCGGTGTGAAGTCCCAAAATCGTCTTTGAAAGCGTCGATTTGCCGCAGCCGGATTCACCTACAAGTCCCAGAATCTCGCCCTGACTGACGTTGAAGTTGATGTCAAATAGCACCTGTTTAATGGTACTCTTGCCTAAAAATCCGTGGGTAATGTAGTTGGCATTAAGGTTTTTAACTTCCAAAACATTGTCAGGCATCGACTTTTCTCCTCGCGGAAACGGCGGCGACAAGCTCTTTTGTGTATTCGTGCTGCGGGTCGTTGAAAATCTGCTCAGTGTCGCCCATTTCAACTATTTCCCCGTTATACATAACGGCAACCTTTTTGCACACGCGTTTAATAACGCGCAAATCGTGGGAGATAAAAAGAAGGCTCACGCCGCATTTTTCGTTAAGGCGTTTGAGAAGGTCGATAATCTGTGCCTGAACAGTAACGTCAAGCGCCGTTGTCGGCTCGTCCAGAATCAGAAGCTTCGGGTGAGTTATAAAGGCCGCTGCTATCATAGCCCTTTGCCGCTGTCCGCCGGAGAGCTGGTGAGGGTATTTTTTATACGTTAAATCCGGATTCGGAAGTCCCACAAGCTTCATCACCTCAAGAGCCATATTGCGTCTTTCCTCGGCGGTGAATTTGCAGTGGAGCTTAACCGTTTCCTCGATTTGAAGTCCGATTTTCATAAGCGGGTCAAGGCTCGTCATCGGCTCCTGAAAAATTACGCCTATATCCTTGCCCTGAAGCAGCCGCATTTCATCCACGGTACATTTAAGCAGGTCACGTCCGTCAAATATTATCTCGCCGCTGACGGTGGCATAATCGCGCTCGATAAGACCGGCGATTGTATGGGCGGTAACTGTTTTACCGGAGCCCGATTCACCTACAAGCCCGAGTGTATCTCCCGCTTCCATGTGGAGGTCTATTCCGCGAACAGCTGTTCCCGCCCGTCCGTCATTAAAGGTTACAGTCAGATTTTTTATCTCAAGCACTTACTTTACGCCTCCTTTTTGAAGTCGGCCGCCACATCTGGCGATAGCCAAGCCCTTCCGAAATAAGGGCAAAGCCCAGTATTAGTATTGAAATTGCGCAGCCCGCGGACAGAGCCTGCCAAGGAGCCGAAAACAGATACGACTGTGAGTCGAGCAGCATTCTTCCGAGGCTTGCGCTCTCCGTCGGCTGAACGCCGAGGTTTAAATAACTCATGCTCGCCTCGGCAAGCACTGCGTTGTTAAAGCCGATTGCAACGCTGCTTAAAAGAACGGGCGCGATGTTCGGAAGAATGTGCACAAACATAATTCTCGTGTGCCGAACGCCCATTAGCCTTGCGTTTCTAACATAATCCATTTGCCTTTGCTTGGCAAATTCCGAACGCACAACCCGCGCAAAACTCGGAATAAAAAGTATTCCCAACACGAAGATGATAATTGTTCGTCCCGTTCCGGTTATGCTTACCACGACCAGCGCAAGCAAAACACTCGGAAATGCCGTCACCGCATCGTTAATCCTCATCACAATTTCGTCGACAACTCCTCCGAGATAACCTGTCAGCCCTCCGATTATTGTTCCGAAGGTGGCGCCGATGGAAACCGCGAAAAACGCAATCGAAAGGGTTGTTCCCGCGCCTTCCATGACTCGACTTAGTATATCACGCCCGAAATTGTCCGTGCCGAGAAGATGCTCTAAGCATGGTCCGATACTTTTTTCCGCCGGTGACATAGCATCGGGGTCAAACGGTGTCCAGAAGAAGCCCAAAATAATGGCAGAAACTGTTATCGCCGTTAAGGAACAGCCAAATATTAAGTTGTAATTTGGTCTTTTTCTCAAGGCGCTCCTCCGGATTGTAACCGCTGCCAATATATTAACAAACTTCTTCCTAAGGATTCAATTATACTCCCATAAGTGCACAAGAGGTTAAAAATTTTTAAATAATTTAGCGAAATCTTATTCTGGGGTCAATATACTTATAGGATATGTCCGCAATATAATTGACGGAAATAACGGCTATCGAAATTATCGTTATTATTGTCTGCACTACGGGCAAATCACGTCCTATAATCGAGGAAAGCAGCAGTCTTCCTATGCCCGGAATTGCGAACACCTGTTCAATAATAATACTTCCCGCGATAATGTCCACCAGTGTAACCGCGAGAAAGGTTACCACCGGAATAATCGCGTTTCGCATAACATGGCGGCGCAGCACCTGCCATCGGCTGTTTCCGCGGCTGTAAGCCGTTCGCACATAGTCCTCGGACATCTCGCGAACCATGCTGCTGCGAAGAAGCTTAACAACCATGGCGCTTTTCGGTAGGGCAATTGCAAGTGCCGGAAAAACAAGATAGCCCCAAAATCCGGAGGCGCTTTCCGAGTGCGGAATAAAATCGCCCGGAGTAAAGAGCTTTAGCACAAGTCCAAAAACGTATGTGAAAATGATACCGATGAAAAAAGGCGGCACTGACATTATTAGCTGATTAAATATCATCGAAATTCGGTCCGGTATGCTGTGAGCAAAACGCGCCCTGAGTATTCCGATTGGAATAGACATGACAAGCACCATCGCAAATGACATACCGCTTAGCGCCGCTGTGATTGCAATTTTGCCGGAAATTAGTTTGCTGACGGGCATATTGTAGCTGTATGAGGTGCCGAAATCGCCCTTCAGGAAGTCGGTAAGCCAGCGAAAATACCGAATGATTGCAGGATCATTCAGTCCAAGCTGCTCACGGAGCGCCGCTATTTTTTCGGGTGTCGCGGTAGTTCCCAGCATTCTTGTGGTCGGGTCGCCGGGAATAACCTGAAACGCGAAAAATACAAGTACTGAAATTCCGAGGAGCGTGAGAAGAAAAATACCGATTTTTTTTAAAATGTATTTCATATATCCCCCCTCCTTTCGGACTAAAAACGAAGATAGACAGCTGCTGCTATCGACTAAAAACAACACGCTTCGTAGCAAAAAGTGTACTTAAGTACAGGGCGGTCTTTCGAAACTAATAAATTAAAAGACCGCCCTGCAAGTAATTTTCAGAGTTTGTCTTCTCCGATTATTTTGTGAAATAAACCTTCGACAGGTCCATAACGTAGATGGGATAGAACTCATAGCCTTGGAGTCCGTTGCCCATAGCCACGAGGTCGCACATATCCTGAATATAAAGGTTAGCCGCGTCCTCGGTGAGTATGGTCTGCAGCTTGCCGTAAAGCTCAACCTGCTGAGCATCATCCGTGCAGGCAATTGCCTGCTTGAAGGTGCTGTCATACTCGGGGTCGCTGAAATTCGTGAAGTTTGAAGCTGAATCGGAGGTAAAGCGCTCAAGCATGGCTCTCGCCGTCATCATGGAGGCATCAACGCCTATAATGGTCGACTGATAGTCACGTCCCAGATAGACCCTGTTGAGCCAGGTTTCCCAGTCGACAAGCTCTATATTGACGTTGACCCCGACCGCTTTAAGTTCCTCGGCAATTACTTCCGCTGTGTCAACATGGGGCTGATAGTTTGAGGGAACAGTAATAGTCATATCAAAACCGTCGGGATAGCCGGCGTCGGATAAAAGCTGCTTTGCCTTTTCCACGTCGTAGCTGTAATAGTCAACAAGTTCCGGACGGAAGTATTTAGCAAAAGCAGGGTACATGCTGCTGCCTACCGCCGCGCCTCTGCCGTCGGCAAGGTAATCCATAACCAGCTGGCGGTCGAGAGCGTAGCTCAGTGCCTGACGAACCTTGATGTTGTTGAAGGGCTCGACACCGTTATTGAGATAAACAGCCTGAACAAGGTTCATCGTGCCCTCAAGCACCGTGAAGCCGTCGCCAAGCTCATTAACCTGTGCACTGGTAAGATGGGAAACCAGATCAAGCACGCCGCTTTTAAGCGACATTACAAGCGTTTCGGCATTGTCAATGATTTTATAGGTTACTGTATCAACATAGGCCGGAGTTCCCCAGTAATCGCTGAACTTTTCGAGAATAATGTTTTCCTGCGGTGAGCGGGAAACATACTTGAAGGGACCCGTGCCGATAACTTCGGTCGCGGGATCGTTGCCGTCGGGAATAATCGCAGCGGTAAGAAGCGCCAAAAACTCAATGTTCGGTCCCTTAAGAGTCACAACAACAGTTTTGTCATCAGGAGCCTCGACAGATTTGACTTCCTCCATGCCGGGTATAAGCGGAGTACCCGTATCGAGCCCTGCTGCTCGTTTTATAGAATAAACGACGTCCTTAACGGTAACTAAATTGCCGTTGTGGAACTTCACGCCGTCGCGAAGTGTAAATGTAAAAGTGTCACCCGTGTCTGAAATACTGTATTCGCTGGCTACTGCCGGAATTAGGTTTCCTTTTGTGTCGGGCTTAACAAGTCCTTCGTAAACATTGAAAAGGACTTCTCTTGTGCCGGCGGAAACCATTGAGTGCGGGTCGAGAGTGTCGTCTAGGTCCTGCGCTATACCGACTGTGAGGTCGCCGCCCATAACCGGCGACAGGGAGGGTTGTGCTGAATCTGAGGCGGGCTGCTCTGAGCCTTGTGCTTCCTTGCCGCCGGAGCATGCGCTCAGTGCAGCAGACAGCATAAGGGTTGCCAAAATAATGGCAAGGGCTTTCCTAAAGTGTCTCATTGCGTCTTTCTCCTTAAAATGATTGATATATTATTCCCTTAACACATTCACGTCAGCGCCCTTTTTTATTATAATTCTTTGACGAGTCGCGGCAGAAAAGTTAAAGAAATATTTACAATTACCCCAAGCAGTATATACAATTAAGTGACCAAATGCAATAGCTTATTGCCCAAAAACATACCGAAGAGTGCAAAACCGAAGCATTTTGGGGCAATTGTAAATTTCGGCAGCTTTCAATTTGTTAAAGCGACGAAAAAAGCGCGTTCCGAAAAGCTTAATACTTTTGGAGCGCGCTTGTTTGTGAAATTTTATAATGTTTTAATGCGTTTATTTTGCATATTCAACCGCTTTTGTTTCGCGGAGAACATGAACCTTAATTTGCCCGGGATAGGTCAGCTCGCTCTCGATTTTCTTGGCGATTTCACGGGCAAGGAGAACCATATTGTCCTCCGAAATTTCGTCGGGCTTGACCATTATGCGGATTTCGCGGCCTGCCTGAATTGCATAGCAGCTTTCAACACCCGAAAAGCTCTTTGATACTTCTTCAAGCTTCTCAAGACGCTTGACGTAGTTTTCGATGTTTTCACGGCGTGCGCCGGGACGGGCCGCCGAGATTGTGTCAGCCGCCTGAACTATGCAGGCGATAACTGTGTGCGGCTCGACATCACCGTGGTGCGCGTGGATAGCGTGGATAACCTCTTCGCTCTCCTTGTACTTGCGCGCTAAGTCTACGCCGATGGTGACATGGCTTCCCTCGACCTCGTGGTCGATTGCCTTGCCGATGTCGTGAAGAAGTCCCGCTCTTTTTGCAAGGGTTACGTTAACGCCAAGCTCCGCGGCGATAAGCCCCGAAATGTGCGAAACCTCGATGGAGTGGCTCAAAACATTCTGTCCGTAGCTGGTGCGGTACTTCATGCGGCCCAAAAGCTTGATAATATCGGGGTGCAGACCGTGGACGTTGGTTTCAAATACCGCCCGCTCGCCCTCGGCTTTGATTGTTGCAGCGACCTCTTTTTGTGCCTTTGCGACCATTTCTTCGATTCTGGCCGGGTGAATACGCCCGTCCTGTATGAGCTTTTCGAGCGAAAGACGCGCAACCTCGCGTCTGACGGGATCAAAGCTTGACAGAGTGATTGCTTCGGGAGTGTCGTCTATAATGAGGTCGACCCCCGTAAGAGTTTCGATAGCTCTTATATTGCGACCCTCGCGGCCTATAATGCGGCCCTTCATTTCGTCGTTGGGGAGAGGTACGACGGAAACTGTGACCTCAGAAGCGTGGTCTGCCGCGCAGCGCTGGATTGCAAGAGTAATAATCTCTCTGGCGCGGGCATCCGCTTCCTCTTTGTACTTTGCTTCGGCATCCTTAATCTTAAGGGCCATTTCGTGAGTAACCTCGCTCTTGAGGTTTTCGATTATGTGTTCCTTAGCTTCTTCAACCGTATAACCGGAAATTTTCTCCAGCATTTCGAGCTGACTGCGCTTGAGGAGCACGATTTCTTCTTTGTGTTCTTCGGCTTCCGCGATTTTTCTGCTGAGCTGCTCGGTTTTATTCTCGATCAGCTCTGTTTTCTTGTCGAGCATTTCTTCTTTTTGCTGAAGTCTGCGCTCCTGCTTTAAAAGCTCCGCTCTGCGTTCTTTAACCTCGCGTTCATATTCCGCGCGGCTTTTGTGTATTTCTTCCTTTGCCTCTAAAAGAGCCTCTCTCCGCTTATTTTCCGCGGTTTTGATAGACTCGTTTATAATTCTTTTGGCTTCTTCCTCGGCGCTTTGAATTTCACGTTCCGAAACGCGTTTGCGATATAATATTCCGAGTAAAAAAGCAAGAATAAAAACCAGCACCAATAAAACGATGATGCCGATAATCCAACCAATGGGAATAGGCATAGTAAGTTACACACCTCCTTTTCATTTTATGAATTCGGTGGCCTGCATAACTAATTAAATACGGATAAACATTCATTTTGTGTGTTTACCGTTAAAAGTGCAATGAACGTAAAAGGATTTCCCCTATCCTTAAAATATCATCAGCTTATTCTAACTTGTCTTGAATATTATGTCAAGCGCAAATATCGCCCCGCGGATGGTTTTCATCCGCGGGGCGATATAAATTCGGCTTGTTATATGCTTAGAACATTCCGCCCATGCCGCCGCCCATACCGCCGACTTCCGCGCCGATGTTGGGCATCGGGGGTTCGGGAATGTTGGCAACAAGACTCTCGGTGGTGAGAATCAGTGCGGAGACGGAGGCTGCGTTCTGGATTGCGCTGCGGCAGACCTTTGTCGGGTCAACAATGCCGGCCTCAATCATATCGACATACTCTTCCGAAGCTGCGTTAAAGCCGTAGTTGAGATTACCGCTCTTTCTGACCTGCTCAAGAACCACGGCGCCTTCAACGCCCGCATTCTCAGCTATCTGGCGGATGGGAGCCTGGAGGGCCTTAACGACGAGAGCTGCGCCGGTCTTTTCATCGCCCTCGAGTTCGTCAAGAAGCTTAGCTGCAGCCATGGCAGCTCTGACATAAGCTGTGCCGCCGCCTGCGACTATGCCTTCCTCAACCGCTGCGCGGGTTGCGTTAAGAGCATCCTCTATGCGCAGCTTCTTTTCCTTCATCTCGGTTTCGGTTTCAGCACCGACCTTGATGACGGCAACGCCGCCTGCGAGCTTTGCAATACGCTCGTTGTACTTGTCCTTGTCATAATCAGAGGTGGAATCTGCAATCTGGCGATTGATGACGTCAACTCTGTCCTTGATGGCCTTGGGGTCGCCTGCGCCGTCGATGATGATGGTGTTGTCCTTGGTGACCTTAACCTGACGCGCGGTTCCGAAGTTGCTGGTATCGAAGTTGTCAAGCTGCATGCCGAGCTCTGCGCTGACAACCTGTCCGCCTGTCAGAATCGCGATGTCCTCAAGCATTTCCTTACGTCTGTCGCCAAAGCCGGGTGCCTTGACGCATACGCAGGTGAAGGTTCCGCGAAGCTTGTTGACGATTATGCCGGTGAGCGCGTCGCCTTCAATTTCTTCCGCGATTATAAGAAGCTTCTTGCCGGCTCTCATGGTTTCCTCGAGAACGGGGAGAATTTCCTGCAGGCTGGAGATCTTCTTGTCGGTGATAAGAATGAAGGGATTATCGAGCAGCGCTTCCATCTTTTCGGTGTTTGTAACCATGTAAGGGGTGAGATAGCCGCGCTCGAACTGCATGCCCTCAACGATGTCGCAGTAGGTTTCTGCGGTTTTGCTCTCTTCGATTGTGATAACGCCGTTCTGCGAAACCTTTTCCATTGCGTTTGCGATGAGGTTTCCGATAAACGGGTCGTCGGAGGATACTGTTCCGACTCTTGCTATATCAACTGTGCCGTTAACGGGCTTGGAGTTGAAACGCAGAGCGTCAACAGCGGCGTCGGCGGCTTTCTTTATTCCGCGGCGCATAATCATGGGGTTAGCTCCCGCAGCTACGTTCTTAAGACCTTCGGTAACCATAGCCTGCGCAAGGATGGTGGCGCTGGTGGTTCCGTCGCCCGCGATATCGTTTGTCTTTGTGGAAACTTCCTTGATAAGCTGGGCGCCCATATCTTCAAACGGGTCCTTAAGCTCGATTTCCTTGGCGATTGTAACACCGTCGTTGGTGATGAGGGGGATTCCGTACTTCTTCTCGAGAACTACATTGCGGCCCTTGGGTCCGAGAGTGATTTTAACCGTATCCGCGAGCTGGTCAACGCCGCGCTTAAGAGCGCTGCGAGCCTCTTCGCCGTAAATAATCTGTTTTGCCATATTCTGATTAACCTCCAAAATGTGTTTTTAAAATATTATGGGCAAAGCCTGAGCGAACTTATGCTCGCTTTAGGCAGCCGTTTTTGCTTGTTCAGTCGATTATGAGCGCCATTATCTGGTTCTGAGGAATAACGGTGACTTCCTCGTCATTTATCTTTGTGGTATAGCCCGCGTGCTTGTTGGCAACAACCTTGTCGCCTGCCTTGACAATCATTTTGACTTCTGTTCCGTCGTTCTGTTTGCCGTCTCCGACGACAACAACTTCGAAAATGGGGGGCTTTTCTTTTGCGGCGTTTGTGAGAACGATGCCGCTCTTTGTCTTTTCTTCAGCTTCAATCTGCTTAATAACAACTCTGTCACCTATGGGTTTGATATTCATTTTATATGCCTCCTAAAAATATTTAAGTTATTATGGTCGTTAGCACTCATCGTCATCGAGTGCTAACGAATTATATAATAATCCATACAGTAATATTCTGCAAGCTTTATTTTGACGATTTTAGCGCTGAAAACTGCTAATATTTCGTTAAAATCACGATTATCCCCTTATTACGACTTCGGACATCGATTTGCTCGCTATTCCTCCTAATTGCGTAAGTGGCCTGGTGAAAATTCCGGGCCGGATTGCCAAAGCCATGCTAACAAGCGTTCCGCTTTACCAAAGCTAACAACCGTTTATCTTTTTTCAGACAGCAAGCCTTTGGCTTGTTGAACCAAAGCTAACAACCGTTTCTCTTTTTCCGCGAGGAAAAGAGAAATGGTTTTTAGCAATTTCCGTAGAGAAAAGACGCGGCGGAAACCTAAGGGTCAAGCTACCTTCTTCCCAATGTGCGGGTGACCAAGCTTTGGGTGCCGTGGGCTTACTTACTCCGCCGTACTCTTCACCGTTCAGCAAAGATACGTTACCTTAAATTATCGGAAAAAGACTGAGGCTCGCTGTTTGTAGTCGGGGTAATATGCCTGCGCACAAAGTGTCCTTCTGTGGCTTGTGTTTATGGTTTTGGAGGGGATTCCAAAGGGGGCGGCTTTGTGAAAAGCCCCCTTTGGCGTTTCTTCTTTGAAATTGAAAATCGTTTCTTCTTTTCGCAAAGAAGAAATGATTTTCGACCTTGACAAGCCTAGATTGTAAAAAACGGTAAAACCCGAATTTAAGCCTTCATCACTTCAAATACATATACAGGTCGCACTTAATCATTCCGTTATACAGCTTGCGCTTTTTGTCGGCGTTTCTCCCAAAAGTGCGTTCAAATTCGGTGTGCGAGGATAGAAGATACAGCTTCCAGTTTTCACTTGCGAAATAGGCCTTGCCAAAGGCGCTGTAAAGCCCCTCCGCCTCCCGTTTTTCCATAATTCTCTCACCGTAGGGCGGGTTTGTCACGATGACACCTCTCTCGGTTTTGCGGTCAAACTTGGTAGCATCGGCAACCGCAAACGAAACGAAGTCGTCAACACCTGCGAGCGCGGCGTTTTTCTTGGCAATTGCAACGGCCTCGGGGTCGATGTCGGAGCCGAAAATCCGGTAATTACCCTTAAACTCCCGGGAGGGGGCCTCCTCGCGGGCCTCGCGCCAGACCCTTTGCTCGAAGCAGGACCACTGCTCCGCCGCGAAACGGCGCTTAAGTCCAGGGGCGCGGTTTTTCGCGATGAGCGCGGCTTCGATGGGAAGAGTTCCGCTGCCGCAGAAGGGGTCGACAAAATCGTCCCTGCCGCGATAGCGTGAAAGAATGACCATTGCCGCGGCAAGGGTTTCGCTCAGAGGCGCCGCGACATGAGCGGGACGGTAACCGCGTTTATGCAGGCCCTCTCCGCTTGTGTCAAGATAAATCGTGGCAACATCGTTCATTATCGCGAACTGGATTTGAACGGTTTCGCCGTCCTCGGGAAACCACTCAAGCCCGTATTTCTGCGAAAGTCTTGTGACCACCGCTTTTTTCACTATGCTCTGGCAGTCAGAAATCGAAAAGAGCTTAGAGGTGAGGCTGTAGCCTTTGACGGGAAATCGTCCGTTTTTCGGAATAAAATCCTCGAACGGCAGTGCCTTGACTCCCTCGAAGAGCTCATCAAAGGTACTCGCTGGAAAGCTCCCGACCTCGACCAGAAGCCTCTCGGCACAGCGGAGATTGACGCTCGCCTTCGCAAGCTCGGCCTCTTTGCCGTCAAAGCGGACACGTCCGTTTTCTGCGCGGACATTCTTGAAATCCAGACGCCGCATTTCGTCCGCCACCAAACCTTCAAGACCGAAGTGGCAGGGCGCGCAAAAAGTCAGATTCATTCCTTATCCTCTTCAGCTTCGGCTTTTGCCGTTTTTTCGGACTCCTCCGCCGATTCCTCGGATTTTTCGCTTTCATCAGAGCTTCCGGTATTCTCGGCTGCCGCAACTTCGGTTTCAGAGACAGCCTCGGCTTCGTCCGTCAGATCATTGTCGTCAGAATCGTCCTGTGCTACGTCTTTTTCCTTTTTCTTTTTGGCTCCGTCGAGATAGAAACCTGTTGCCATTAGCACGAGCTCAACTATGATATAAAGCACACAGGCAGCTGCAAGGGCGGCCAGCACATAAACAAGTGTTTCGCTCATTGAGTTGACAACGTCAACCTCAAGCACCGTATCCGAGAGATAATCGGCGTTGTCCTGTGTATCGGTGATTACGCCCGCTTGAACCATCCAATCCTTGTTAAGGGCAAACCAGTCGTACATCTTAGTGGACATTTCTTCGGAAAGAGTGGCCGTTGTTCCTTCAACCACCACATATTTGTCAAAGGAGCTTATCTCGCCGTTAATGAAACGGTAGGTTTCCGCCTCAATTTCATCGGCAGATTGAAGATAACGCTTTGAAAAGTGAACCGTGACAAACTTGTCGCTCATAGGCACAAGAGCATATTCACCCGTGCTTGCGCCGGCCGTTTCTGCACTTGCCTCGCCCGAAGCGTCAGCTCCCGCATCATAGAAGCCGAGAAACGCAAAAACCTGGCATTTAACGAAGGAACCCAGTTCCTCGTCCTGAATCGCGTTCGTGGCGGTTGCACCCTTTTTTAGGTCAATCAGCGAACGTCCCGTCACGGCGAGCAGGATAAGTGCCGCGAGCAGCGCCGCGCCCGCGCGGAGCAGTGCATTGCGCAGCCTCGTATTCTTGACTTTCTGTGCGGGTTCATCTAAAAGCGGTGCCTCCGCCGCGGCTTCATCCGCCGCTTGTTCGCTTATCTCATCCGCTGACATTTCGCTTTTTTCTTCTTCCAACAGCTCTTTTTCTTTTTCGTCCATGATTAGCTCTCTTTTCTCACGGTAAACCCGTGTTTTTTCTGTCCTTTGCCAAGTAAGATATTCTGTACCGAAATCTCTGCGATTACTGTCATATTAAGGCGTCCATAATGCAAAACGCCACCATGCTCTCCACCACGGGAACGGCTCGCGGAACAATACAAGGGTCATGCCGACCGACAACTCGTACGGTTGTGTTCTCTTTTGCAGACAAATCAACCGTATTTTGCTCGCGGCTTATTGAGGGAGTAGGGCGGAAGGCGCAGCGCACCACGAGCGGCATTCCGTTTGTAATTCCTCCGTTTATTCCACCGGCGTTGTTCGTTTCCGTGAAAATTCTTCCGTCCTCAAGCCTGATCGGATCGTTTGCCTGCGAACCGCGCATTTTTGCAATCTCGAAGCCCGCTCCGAACTCAACGCCCTTAACGCCCGGAATCGCGTAAAGAGCCGCTGAAATTCTGCTTTCCATTCCGCCGAACATGAGGCCGCCAAGTCCCGCCGGAAGTCCCGCGGCGACGCATTCGATAACGCCGCCTACACTGTCGCCGCTTGCTCGGGCGTCTAGTATTTCCTTGCGCATTTCGAACTCAAAATCGGGCACCGTGCATTTTGCGGAGCCGACGCGGGAAATTAAAGCCTCAACCGAAATTCCGCGCCTCAACAGCGCCTGTTTACAGACAGCGCCGGCAATTACCATTGCCGCCGTAAGCCTTCCGCTGAAGGGACCGCCTCCTCGGAAATCAGAAAAGCCGTTATACTTTATCTGCGCTGTCAAATCCGCATGCCCTGGACGCGGTTTTTCAGGCTTGTAGTCACCGGATTTAGTATCCGTGTTTTTAATTATCGCGCAAAGGGGAGCGCCTGTGCTGCAGCCGTTGAAAAGGCCGCTTAAGAATAAGGGTTCGTCCGCCTCGGTTCTGGGTGTGCTCAGTTCGGATTTTCCCGGAGCGCGGCGTTCAAGCTCCTGCTTTACGCCGTCGAGGTCAATGCTCTCGCCCGCGGGGAAGCCGTCCAACACCATTCCGATTGCCTCGCCGTGGGATTCACCGAATATCGTTAATTTTAATTTTTCACCAAAAGTATTCATTCGGCTTCCTTTCAAAATTTAATTGGCACTGTCATAAAAAGCCCCTGATAAATCATGCGCTCAAATTTCGATTATACGCACATCGCAGGCGTTTTTCATAAGTTCCGGTTCGCGCCTGTGGCAGGTGAAAAGAACAATTTGCCGCTGCGCGGCAAGCTCCCGCAGCAACTCAAGCGCCTTGGCGCAGCGCTCATCGTCGAAATTGACAAGAGCATCGTCCAAGATTATCGGGCAGGCTTTTTCCGCTGGGAGGGCAAGCTCGCACACGGCAAGCCTGACCGCAAGGTAAAGCTGGTCAACGGCTCCCGTGCTTAAAAACGCCGTGTCCCTTGCTATCGAGTCGCCCTGTGGCACTGCCGCTGCCTTCAGCTCCCTGTCAAGCAAAACCGCGTCATAGCGCGAGTCGGTGAGTTTGGCGAAAATTTCCGCCGTTCGCTTGCTTAGCTGCGGAGTAATTTTGTGCGAAATCTCCCCGCCCGCCGCTGTAAGGGTTTCAAGCGCCAATGTGAGAGCGTCATATTCCTTCGTGAGCTTTTCCTGCTCTTTTACAAGTTCGATTAACCTCGCTTTTTGCTCCACGGGATCTTTTAAGACACTCTGTCTTCCTTCCCAAAGCGCGCTTTCCTCTCTGATTGACCGCAAAGCCAGCTCCGCTTCCTCAAGAAGCTTTGCCGCGAGCGCGGTTTCGCTGCCCGAGGCGTTAAAGTCCAAATCTGAAAGCAGCGAGGTGTCCAGCTCTGCCTGCTCTTTTTTGACGTTTTCAAGTTTCTCGGAAACCGACTCGCTTTCCTTGACCGCCGCGAGATAATCGGCAAAATTCTTCTCGTGAGTTACAAGTAGCTCTACAATATTGTCAGCGGTTTTCGCGCCGTATCGGTTAAGTATTTCCAGTTTTTGAGATGAAATTTCCTTTCGTCTGTTACGGATTACAATTATACGAACAAGCTGGGCGAGCGCAAGAACGCCCGCAGCAATTCGCGGAAGGTAGCCAATTAAGCCCGAAATGCGCAAAACATTAAAATCCGCCAAAAGCTCGAAAGCAATCGCCGCAAGGGCAAACAGCGCCAATACGGCATAGTTAAGCGCCGTGCTCCCGCCTTTTTTTGCATTGTCTTCGAGTCTCTTAAGATTTTCCGTGTCGTCTTTGACCTTAGCTCGGCAGACTTCCGGCTCCGCTCTTCCGAAGACTTCACCGTCAAGTTTTCTCTCCGCGCCAGCAAGCTCATTTCGTCTTTCAAAAAGGCTTGACTCCAGCTCCTTGACCCTGTTGCGAGACTGCGACAGCTTTTCCAGCGTTTCACGCCTTGTACCTTTTCTCAGCTCTGAAACCTTGTTAAGCATAGTGTCGCGGCGCTCAAGCGCCTGCGCCTTAGCCTTTTTCAGTTCCTCGCCCTTCTGCGATTCCCGCAAATTTTCCGAAAGGCTCTCTCTGATTTCGCTCAGCTCTTTTTCAATCTCCGGAAGCCTTCCCGACTTGTTATAGCGCCGTTTGCGGATGGCGGCTCTAAGCCTCTCCTCCGCCTCGATAACCGATGATTTTTCTTCGCCTGTCTGAACAATTGCGGAAATTCGTTTTTCAAGCTCGGGACTTCCGCCGGCCGATATATTCCCCTGCCCGATAAAGGCGGAGCGTTCGAAAACATCCTTTGAAACGCCTAAAAGAGTTTCGCCGACGGCAGCGTGGTCAATGTTGCGTGCTGCTTCTGAGGTTCCCGTAAAGTTTACCGTAAAATCACGCATTGGGGCGCTTTCACGTCCCTTTCTGGAAAGGGTAAGAAGTTTTCCCTCGTATTCTATGTCCATTGTACCCGCCATCGGCGCGCCGCTCCAAGGCGAAAACTTGACTTTATCCGGCTTAACGCCGCCCTTTTCGCGGGCGGTACTGTCAATGCCGTAAAGCATAGCCTTAATGAAACCGCACCAGGTGGATTTTCCGCTCTCGTTGGGTGCATAAACGATACTAAGCCCGTCCCCCAGCTCCAGAGTGTCATTTTTTAGTCTGCCGAAGGAGGCGGTCAATTTTTTTATTTTCAAATCAGCTCTCCTCCGTTTTCTATAGCGGCAAGGCCGTAGACTGCGGCAAGCTCGATTTTCTCTCGATAAGCGTCGCTTTGCGCGGCATTATACATTGTATACAGCTTGTCAATATATACACCGCTAAGAGTGTTTTGTCCTCTAAGCGCCCAAACGTCACGCTTTTTCGTGGTTTCATCCCGCAGCTGAAGCTCACGGAAGCGCCCCTCTAGTTGTTTGCGAAGCGCGGAGGTATCGGGAAGCTCCTCACACTCTCCCGTGAGTATAAGGCGGCAGCAGTCATTTTCGCTTAGCTCCGAAACCGCATCCCGCACAGCCTCGAGAGCGTCTTTTCCGCCGACATTGACGTTGATAATCTCGTATCGTACACCTTTTAGCGGCACAAATTCCGCGGACACTCCGCTGTCCGAAATTGTAATTATTAAAACGCCCTTTTCGCCAAGCTCATCGAAGCCGCGCCCCTCTGTGCAGCCGGGATAGGCAAAGTAAGTTTCGCCCACTCTTTGCAGGGGACTGCGGGCATGTATATGTCCCAGAGCCACATAATCCATTTTGCATTTGAGCAGTTCGTCGCGGCTTATCGGATTGTAATCGGCGGCGCCTGCTGCAGTGTCGCCGTGAATAACCATAATATCGGGGATATCAGACTCTTTTTCAGGAGCTGTGAAGCCGCGCAAAAGCGGTTTGCTGAAAGTATTTTGAAATCCCACTCCGAAAAAGCGCGCGGGGACACCTGCAAGCTCGATATGCTCAAGCTCGGCGGTTTTAAAAATATACACATTTTCCGGCAGACGCATGGTTTCCCAGACTGAATTTGGAGAATAAGGGTCGTGATTCCCCGGCGCTATCAGCACAGGGCAGGACAAAGCTCCGAGCGCACTGTTAAAGTCCCGCTGCGTTTCGCTTTTCACGCCGCCGCCCTCAAAAACGTCGCCGCTGAGAAGCACCGCGGAAACACCCCGTTTTTCGGCCAGTTCTTCAATCTGGAAGAGAAGCTCCCTTTGTCCCTCTCTTCGCTGCGCCGCAGCCTCGGGAGAGCACGACTCAAAGGCCGAGTCCAGATGCAAATCGGCAGCATGGAGTAGTTTTATCTCTTTCACGTGATTCTCAACGCCTCCACTTTCACACATTTTCCGGTTTCGGTATCGATTGTAAACACTGCGCCTTCCATTTTCCCCGGTCCTTCGGCGGATTCGTAGCGTCTTGGCGGCTCGCCCAAAAACTTTTCAACGCTCTGCTGCGGGTCGATTCCCAGCACCGAAACGGCGGGTCCCGTCATCCCGATGTCAGTTATAAAGCCCGTGCCCTGCGGCAGAACGCCACTATCCGAGGTCTGGACATGGGTGTGAGTTCCCCATACCGCAGAGGCTCTTCCGTCCAGATAAAAGCCCATAGCGGCTTTTTCACTGGTGGCCTCGGCGTGCATATCGACAAAAACCAGCTTTGTTTCAAGTGACGAAAATATCTCGTCCGCAACGTAAAAGGGGTTGTCCGTGTTCGCGTCCAGTGTGAAGCGACCCATAATATTTATAACCGCCACCTCGCCGAAGGGCGTTTTATAAACCCCGTGGCCCATTCCCGGGCAGCAAAGGGCAAAGTTTGCCGGGCGCAGAATGCGTTTGTTCGCGTCAAGGTATTCCTTCAGTTCATAGCGGGCCCAAGTGTGGTTTCCAAGCGTGATAACGTCAGCCCCCGCGGAAAAGATGTTTTCCGCCTGCGCGGGAGTAATGCCTACAACATTTGCGTTTTCGCCGTTCACCACCGTGAAGGCTATATTATATGTCTTTTTTACGGCGGAAAGGTTTTGAGTGAGGAAATCGATTCCCGTCTTTCCGCAGACATCTCCGACTGCTAGGATATTAACTGTCATTCGGCATTTCCTTTCGGATTTATTGTAAGGCTTCCCGTTGAGGGCGGTAAAGTTTAATTACTTTTGTTTGGCGCAAGGTATAAACTATCCCTGCGCTTTGTCGAATCAACCAATTTTTTCATACGCTATATTGTAGCATAATTTAACTTATAAGTGCAAATCAATTCATATAAATTTACAATTTGCACATACTATTCTGGCAGCAGACAGGCAATACCTTTGGTTAAATTCAGCGCTTACGCAGGCGCCCTGTCCCTCCCTTTATGTTATCCGCGCAGAACGGACAACAATCACCTTCGTGAGAGAAAGGACCTGTACAATAATTTGCGCAATCAGCGCGGGAGGGTTTTTTATGAATGCTAAAAACTTTGCAAAAGGCGTAGGAATCGGAATGGTCGTGGGCTCCGCAATCGGGATGACGGTTTCCGCCGTCAACAGGAGAGGCGCAAAGCAGCACAAGATGGGCAAAGCACTTAAAACTGTCGGAGATATTGTTGAGAATATCGGCAGCGCTTTCAGTATGTAATCAAAACAGGCAAGGTCGATAAAACCCCCGATTTTTCTGAAAAGGGCTTGCATTTCGCCGGGGCTTGTGTTATTATACTCAAGCGCTGTGCGCTTATGCTATGCGCCCTTAGCTCAGCTGGATAGAGCGTCTGGCTACGGACCAGAAGGTCGGGGGTTCGAATCCCTCAGGGCGTGCCAGGAATGGCAAACCGCAAACCATTGATATTTCAGTGGTTTGCGGTTTTTTTGTTTGCTCTGCGAATCATAGGTACAAAAGCTTTAGGGATGTTTGTACCCCCGTCAGTATGGCTTACGCAAAGCCAAACCCGCCGTTCTGGCAACAATTTAATTTTTCGCTCACTTTTTAAGTTTAATTAAGGCTTCCATGTTATCTTAATATCATCAAGCAGCCAAGTGCTTGTGAAATATAGAATTTTTTCATTTTTTCTCCTCTCCCTCAAAAAGCACCGGCCTTGAGAAACCTCGAGGTCGGTGTTTTTATTGGCGTCAGCCCAACATGATCAAGAATCGGCGCTACGAGCACAATCACATCTTATCTGCAGCAATTATTACGTCTGCAGCAGCTGTTGCGGTTACGGTTACAGCAATCGCAGCTGTTACAGCAACAGCCGCAAAACAAGGCTCGAAACAAGCAGCAAAGCATAAATGCACCTCCTCTCGAACGGTATAGGTACAGCTTTACGCTTATTCATTCTATGCGTATGCCAGCGGTGCGTTGCTTTCCGTCCTGCTATCCAATCAACTGTGTGACGTAATCATAGACCCTCAGCGTATTTCTACTTACAATTTAAATAAACTGTGTTAAATAAGGGGAAAGGTAATATGCTAAGATACATTATTGGCGCGGTAGTCGGCGCTGTGCTCGGGTACCTATATTACAAGCTGGTTGGCTGTTCAACCGGTACATGTCCGATTACGTCCAATCCATATATCTCCACAATCTATGGCGCTGTTATAGGTGTGCTGATTTCAATTGCATTTAAGAAATAGCTTTTGTTTTTGCTCATTACGGGAAGCAGAAAAACACTACGCCGCCATTGAGACTTAAGGTCGAAACGTGTTTTCCTGTGCAGTCGCTCTTACAATTCCGTTTTCTACTAAGTGTTATTAAAATGGCTCGCGGCATCTTTACTGTTACTATTTGTTATGCTACAATATCAATACGGTTATTACAATATAGCGCCGTTCCGACTCCGTCATCGAAACGTGTAATGTCACATTTTAAGTGAAGGGAAGCAGTTGTGTGAAATTAGGAGCAGTAATTGTCGCCGCCGGAATGAGTTCGCGCATGGGAGCCTTCAAGCCTATGCTTCAAATCGGCTCCATCAGCGTTGCAAAACGAATTATCTCGACTTTGCAACAGGCAGGCGCGGAGCTTGTGGTGGTAGTCACGGGAAATCAGGCAGATTTGCTGGAAAAGCACCTTGCTAAAACCGGCGCGGTCTTCGTGCGCAACGAAAACTACGAGAGCACCCAGATGTTTGACTCGGCTAAAATCGGTCTTGAATACATAATGGATAAGTGCGACCGCATTCTGTTCACCCCGATTGACGTGCCACTCTTCACGGCGCAGACTGTTTCCCGCCTGCTTGAGCTTGACGCGGATTTTGCCATTCCCGTTTGTGACGGCGTGGAAGGTCACCCGCTTGTGCTGAAAACCGGTATAATCGATTCAATCCTCGGCTACGGCGGAACGGAGGGTCTGCGCGGCGCTCTGGACTATTCGGGAGCGGAGAAAATCCGACTTGAGGTTGCGGACGAGGGAGTGCTCTTCGATATGGACACCCCCAGCGATTATGCGGAGCTTGTTAAGCGCCACAACAAGCAGCTGTTCAGACCCGTTATGAGCCTTCGGCTGGCGAGGGAAAATGAGTTTTTCGGTCCCGAGGAGGCAAGGCTTCTGCGCCTCATCGGTGAAACAAGCTCTGTGAAAACAGCTTGCAGCCGACTGAAGCTTTCTTACAGCAAGGGCTGGAAAACGCTCCAGCGAATCAGCGAAGGTGTCGGTTCTCCCGTTGTCAGCAGCAGTCAGGGAGGAATATACGGCGGCTCGACCGCGCTTACGGAAAAGGGCGAGTGGCTGCTCGAGCGCTTCTCGGAGTTTGAAGCGGAGTGCAGACAGTTTGCGGACGAAAGTTTTGAAATCCACTTTTCAAATTAGTTTATCTCGGCGGAATCGCCTGTTTTTTGAATACCGATTTGTTTTTTTGTGCAACTCGGTGTAGAATAGAGCCATATACAACATCTTCTTTAAATTCAAGCTTTGACACTTTATCACAATATAACATAAAAAGCCCGTTTTCGGGCGGAAAGTGTAGCGCAATGAAGCTCGTGAACACAACCGAAGCCGTCGGACATATCCTTTGTCATGACCTGACCCAGATTATTCCCGGAGTTTCCAAGGATGCCCGCTTCCGCAAGGGGCATACAGTTACCGACGAAGATATTCCCGTACTGCTTTCGATGGGGAAAGAGCACCTCTACGTCTGGGAGCTTACTGAGGGCGTTCTCCACGAGGATGATGCCGCGAGGAAGCTTCTCGCCCTGTGCAAAAACGAGAATATGTCCTCCACCGAGCCGAAAGAAGGAAAAATTGAGCTTATCGCCGACTGCGACGGGCTTTTCAAGGTTGACACGGAGCGACTTTGCGCGGTCAATAGTCAGGACGAGGTGATGATTGCCACAAGGCACGGGAACACGGCCGTGCATCGCGGCGACAAGCTTGCGGGTATGCGCGTTATTCCTCTTGTAATCGAAGAGGAGAAGCTGAAGGCCGCCGAGGAGGCGGCGGGAGAGACGCCTCTCCTGCGCCTTGTGCCATTCACGAAGCGCACTGCAGCAATTGTAACGACAGGCAGCGAAGTCGCAAAGGGCATAATAAAGGACGCTTTCACGCCCGTTGTCGTTAAAAAGCTGGAGGCTTACGGAATTTCCGTTATCCATCATGCCATCGTTGGCGACGAGCCCGAGAAAGTTGTTGCCGAAATACTGAGAGCTAAGGAAAGCGGAGCCGAGATTATTATCTGCACAGGCGGTATGAGCGTTGACCCTGACGACAGCACTCCCGGGGCTATCCGCGCAAGCGGGGCGAGGGTGGTTCGCTACGGCGCTCCCGTTCTTCCCGGAGCCATGCTTTTAATCGGGTATTACGACGACGGAACTCCAGTATTGGGGCTCCCCGGCTGCGTAATGTACGCCAAGGCCACAATATTTGACCTTATTTTGCCGAGAATTGCCGCGGACGATCCTATAACGCGCGAGGAAATCGCGAGTCTCGGGCACGGCGGACTGTGCCTCGGCTGCGAGAGTTGCCATTTCCCGATATGCCCCTTTGGAAAATAGCCCTTTCTTTCACTAAAACTTACTTTTTGTGAGGTTTACGGCATGGAATTTAATCATTTTGATAAAAACGGAAACGCAATAATGGTTGACGTTACAGGTAAGGAAATTACGACGCGTACGGCAATTGCCGAGGGCAGTATCAGGGTAAGCGCGGAAATAATCGAGGCCATCAGAAACGGCAGCGTGGAAAAGGGCGATGTACTCGGAGTTGCCCGTGTTGCGGGCATAATGGCGGCCAAGCGCACACCCGAGCTTATACCCATGTGCCACCCTCTTTTACTTAACAAATGCTCCCTTGATTTTAGCGTTGACGAGCTCTCAAAAACCGTCACCGCCGTGTGCACCGTGCGAACAGACGGTAAAACGGGCGTTGAAATGGAGGCGCTCACGGGCGTTTCCGTTGCCCTTCTGACAATTTATGATATGTGCAAAGCGATTGACAAACGTATGTGCATTGAAAACGTACATCTTGTTTTTAAGCAGGGCGGAAAGTCCGGCGATTTCAGTTACGAAAATTAGCCGTTCAGACAGTCTTTTTCAGATAGATATATGTCGCAAATATAAACGAGGTTACCGCTATGATAGATAAGCTTGGGCGTTCAATCGACTATATGCGA
Source organism: Clostridia bacterium (assembly GCA_009929315.1). GTDB lineage: Bacteria > Bacillota > Clostridia > Oscillospirales > Oscillospiraceae > UBA2658. The sequence goes on along the minus strand of SAAS01000001.1, from coordinate 218,930 downwards.
ATATCCGTCACCGATCGCTGCGATCTTCGCTGCACCTACTGTATGCCGGCGGACGGCGTTGCACCCTTACGGCACAGCGAAGTTCTCAGCTTCGAAGAAATTGTGCGAATTGTTAAGCTTGCCTCTGCGCTTGGCGTTAAGAAGGTGCGCCTTACTGGCGGAGAGCCGCTTGTTCGACTGGGGCTGCCGACTCTTATATCGCAGCTTAAAGCAATCGACGGCATCGAATGGGTAGTGCTCACCACAAACGGCATTCTTCTTTCCGAGAATCTCCCCGAGCTTGTTTCGGCGGGAGTTGACGGCGTTAATATCAGCATTGACGCCATTGACGAGGATGTTTTCGAGCGTGTAACGCGCCGAAGCGGCGTTTCCAAGGTATTAAACTCGATTGACGCGGCGCTGCGCTACCCACAGCTGAAGGTTAAACTCAACTGCGTTCCCATGCTTGCAAACAGTTCCCAAATTTTGCCGATGGCTGAACGCTTTTTGAGTGACGAGCGGCTGTCGCTGCGCTTTATTGAACTCATGCCCATCGGTTTGGGCGGAGAAGAAACGGGTATTTCGGAGGACGCGCTTCGCGCCATGCTCGAGGAGAAATTCGGGGAAATGACCCCCCTCAAGCACGAGCTGCTCTGCGGTCCCTGCCGTTACTACAAGCTCGAAAAGCTAAAGGGCAAGGTCGGCTTTATAAGCGCGGTGAGCAGCTGCTTCTGCCAAAGCTGCAACCGTGTTCGTCTCACCTCAAGCGGCTTTCTTAAAACCTGTCTGCAATTCGACCGCGGTGTGGAGCTTCGGCCGCTTCTGAACGGAACTGACGAAGCCATTCTCTCCGCGATGAAGCAGGCGATTTGGGATAAGCCCGAGCATCACGTTTTTACGGAGCAAGGCGGCTCTTCATTGGAACAGCGCATTATGTCACAGATAGGAGGCTGAGTTTATTGGGAAATGTAATCGCAGTTTGCGTAAGCGAGCGTAAGGGAGTTCAGAAAAAAAATGTCGGCACGGCGGTCTTCATCACAGAATGGGGCATCGAAAACGACGCTCACGCGGGAGCCTGGCACCGCCAGGTATCTCTGCTTTCCCACGATAAAATTGAGGCTTTCAGAGCCAGAGGAGCGGAGGTAGGCGACGGCGCCTTCGGCGAAAACCTTGTTGTTTCGGGTATTGACTTTAAATCCCTGCCCATCGGCACTCGCTTTAGCTGCAACGATGTTCTGCTGGAGCTTACGCAGATTGGCAAGGAATGCCACAGCGGCTGCGAGATTTATAAAAAAATGGGCGACTGCATTATGCCCCGTGAGGGCGTTTTCGCGAGGGTTTTACACGGCGGAACAATAAGCGCGGGCGATACCTTGACTGTTCTTCCGTCCGACTGATAAATGGCTTTCGCCGAATGTATGAAGCTCTCTGTTTTCCCGCCTCTCCCTTAAATTTTTACGAGTTTTGGAGGTCTTATTATGTATAAAGCCGCAGTTATAACCGTAAGCGACCGCTGCCATCGAAACGAGCGCACTGACGAGGGCGGTCCGCTTGTCGCCGGTGTTCTTGAAACGGCGGGTTTTCCCGTTATATACACCGCCATAGTCCCCGACGAGCAGGAGCAAATCGAGGCGGTCCTGCGTGAAATTTCAGACAGCGGCAAGGCAGACCTCCTTGTTACCACGGGCGGCACGGGCTTTGCCCCCCGCGACGTAACGCCGGAAGCGACACTCGCGGTCTGCGAAAGGCTGACCCCAGGTATTCCGGAGGCAATGCGCTATGCTTCCATGCAGATTACAAACCGCGCCATGCTCTCCAGAGCTCAGGCGGGAATCCGCAAAAAAACCTTGATTATTAATCTTCCCGGGTCTCCGAAGGCGGCAAAGGAAAATTTAAGCGCTGTCCTTCCCGCGCTCGAGCACGGTCTTACCATGCTTCAGGGCGAGCCCTCGGACTGTGCAAAGATTAAAGACTGATTTCGATTTAACCGAAACGCTTGGGAGGAACGCATTATGAAACGGCTTTTTACCGAAATGAAAAACAGGCTTGAAAAAGGCGAAGACCTTGTTTTCGTGTCCGTTGTCGCAAGCTCCGGCTCAACGCCGAGAGGAGCTGGGGCGCGCATGCTTGTCGGCAGAGAAGGGCGTATTTACGGAACCATCGGCGGCGGTATGGTTGAGCACCGCTCGATTGCTCTGGCAATTGAGGCTGTCCAAACGCAAAGCTCTCTGATGAAAAAGTTCACCCTCAAGAAAAACGAGGTTGAGGATTTGGGAATGGTTTGCGGCGGGGACGTGACAATATATTTTCGCTTTATGCGCGGCGGCGACGCGAGTATGATAAGTCTTTGCAATACGGTGCTTGAGCAGTTCAAGGAGCAAAAAACCACTTGGCTGATAACGGAACTTACCGACAGCTCGGAAGGCGAAATCGGTCTGTATTCGGAGAAGCTCGGCTTTTTCGGAAAACTTGAGCCATACGCTACGGAGAACATTTCCGGTCAAAGCTGTGTTTTTGAAAACAAGGGCAGGAAATATTACGCCGAGCAGCTTCTGACGGCCGGCTACGTTTACGTTTTTGGCGGAGGTCACGTTTCGCAGGAGCTTGTTCCCGTTTTGTCGCACCTTGATTTTCGCTGCATAGTGTTTGAGGACCGTCCCGAATTTGCAACGCGCGAGCTTTTCCCTGAAGCTTACGATATTAAGCTTGTCGACCTTGAAAATGTCCGTGAAATGGAGCAGGTAAGCTCCACGGATTACATTGTCGTTTTAACTCGGGGTCACAGGTTTGACCAGATAATCGAGGAACAGGCGCTGCGCACTCCCGCGGCATACATCGGCGTTATCGGAAGCTCACACAAAAAGGCCGCCGTTGAGAAGAACATTATGGAACACGGCTTCACTCGTGAAGATTTGGACAGAGTTACCGCCCCAATCGGTCTTATGAACATCAAGGCGGAAACCCCTGCCGAAATCGCCATCAGTATTGCGGGGCAGCTCATTGCTTTCCGTGCCGGCGCCGGCATTGTTTCATAAGCGGCAGCACTGCATTCATGTTATTTAAGCGGCACTCCTTAAAGGAATGCCGCTTTTCTTTTTTCAGTTTTAAGTTTAATTAAGGCTTGCGCCTTATAGTGAGCACATAATCCAAGAAAGGAAGCTCTCAATGAAAAAGAAAATATCCGCATTTAAGATAATAAAAACAGCATTACAGCTTATAAGCTTTTTGCTCCTGCCGGGGCTTTTTATAGATTCGTTCAACGGAATTAAGGCTCTGGTTCAGGCGCTTTCGGCGGGCAACGCCGATTTTGCAGTTCTTTTGCCCGCTTTATTCCCGAGTGTTCTGCTAGTCCTCGCAACTGCGATATTCGGGAGGTTTTTCTGCGGCTATATGTGCGCTTTCGGCACACTCGGCGACGCAGTCCACCTCCTGGGAAATAAACTGTTTAAAATCAAGTATCGAATTCCCGAAAAAGCGGACAGGAAGCTGAAATGGATTAAGTATCTCCTGCTCGCGTTTCTGGTCTTCACCTGGATTACCGGAATCGGCGTCTTATCGGGCTGGAGCCCTTGGGACGCATTCGGCTCATTGCTAACTTTGCCGCCCGATTTTACTTATGCCTTCACAAGCATTACGGTGGGAACAATCCTTCTGCTTCTTATCGTAATCGGCTCGCTGTTCGTCGAAAGATTCTTCTGCCGCTATCTTTGTCCAATGGGAGCTATCTTCAGTCTTGCTTCATTACTGAAGATTGCAAAAATAAAAAAGGCCAAAACAAACTGCGGCAGCTGCCAAATCTGTACCTCAAACTGCAAAATGGGCATTTCCCTTAATCCACGCAGTGTTGTCAATTCCGGAGAGTGCATAGAGTGCATGGAATGTGTTGCGGCGTGCCCGCGAAATAACCTTAAACTCTCCGTTGCGTCGAAGGACGCGGCTCCGCTTCTCGCCTCCATTGCGGCGGCTTCAATGATTGGACTTTACTATGCGGGGAACCTCGGAGTTTCCGCCTACGCCGCCTCTTTAAATCAAACCGTTATTTCCGAAACACTGTCCGAAGCAGATGCCGCCACAGCTTCACCCGAAATAAGCTCGGACGGCACGACTGATACTCAGCAGACAGTAAGCGAGGAGAGTACCGCAGTTTCAACACCGGCGGCAAGCACCTCAGCTTATACTGACGGAACTTATACGGGAAGCGGCACGGGTTTTCATGGCGGTACCACCACGGTTACCGTTACAATCAGCGGCGGGCAGATAACCGACATTCAAACTGTGTCCACCCGCGACGACAATAAGTATTACACTCGCGCATTTTCGTCCGTCACTTCTCAAATCATCTCTTCACAGGACTCGTCCGTTGACGCAGTCAGCGGAGCCACCTTCTCGAGCAACGGAATTATGAGCGCGGTTGCCGATGCGCTTACACAGGCAAAGGAGTAAATGAAATGAGCTGCACAAAGGTTTTTTATGCCCTCGGAACGGAAAATTCGATAACGACGCAGGAAAACTGCGCCGCCGTTCTCGATAAGGTAATAGGGCGTGTCGCGGAAATTGAAAACAAAATGTCCGCCTTCAAGGCTTCGAGTGAAATCTCAATCATAGCTGCAAACGCCGGAAAACGCCCCGTCGCCGTGAGCGATGAGGTATATAAGGTTCTGGAGCTGGCTCTTAAAATCAGCCGCTCCTCCGGCGGCGCTTTTGATATTACCGTCCGTCCGCTTACAAAGCTGTGGGCTTTCGGAATGGGAAAGAACACTGTTCCGAAAAGCTCAAAAATAGCAAGCGCCAAAAACTTCGTGGGTTATGACAGCATAGAGCTGGATTCAAAGAATAATACGGTTTTTTTGAAAAAAGCCGGCACGAAACTTGACCTCGGAGGAATTGCAAAGGGCTACGCCGCGGACGAAGCAAAAAGACTGCTCACGGAAAACGGAGTGAAGCGCGCCCTCATTAACTTCGGCGGGAATGTTTTTGCACTGGGTAGCAGCTTTGACGGCGCCCCCTGGAAAATCGGAATTCAGAACCCCTTATCAGTTAGGGGGGAAACAGTCCTCAGCATAGAGCTTTCCGATAAAACCGTTGTTACCTCGGCTGTAAACGAACGCTTTTTTATTAAAGGCGGAAGGCGCTATCATCATATTCTCAACCCCTTAACGGGACAGCCCGCTTCGAGCGGACTATTAAGCGTAAGCGTCATCGCCGAGAGTTCCATGCTGGCGGACGCCCTTTCCACCGCGGCTTTTGTTCTCGGCGCGAAAGATGGCGTCAAGCTCGTTCGAAGCTATGGAGCCGAGGCAATTTTCATTACCGACAGCGGCGATATTCTATCAAGCTTTGAAATCTCCCACGCTGCCTGAAATCCCGGAAAAGTTATTTTTTGCTCTTTCTCTCAGCCACGCCGAATTTTGGCGGGGCTGAGAGCTTTTTATTCCCTTTTTCGTCTTTTCCGCCGAATATTATTTATCCGCGGCACTTTTCCGAACGCATTTTGTATGCTAAAATGGTTCCGTTAGGCACTATTTCGCTTTGTGAACCAAACACCGTTAAGTTAGGAGAATGGGCAATGTGTGATACAATGGTAGCTCTCGGCAGCGTTACGCAATCCGGAAATGTCCTTTTTGCCAAAAACAGCGACAGAGAGCCGAACGAGGCGCAGATTATGCTGCGGATTCCGCGTAGGAAATACGATTTGACCTTAAATCCTAAGCTTAAAACCACCTATATTGAGATTGACCAAGTCGAGCAGACTAACGAAATCGTGATCAGCAAGCCCTCCTGGATGTGGGGCTGTGAGATGGGCTTTAACGAGTACTCGGTAACCATCGGCAACGAAGCTGTTTTCACAAAGGAAAAATACGGCGAAGCGGGTCTTACCGGCATGGATATGATAAGGCTCGCGCTGGAAAGAACAAAAACGGCAAAGCAGGCCGCTTACTATATTGTCAATCTGCTTGGGCGCTACGGGCAGGGCGGAAACTGCGGCTATACCAAGAAAATGCAGTATCACAACTCCTTCATTGTCGCTGACAAAACTGACGCCTATGTGCTTGAAACTGCGGGCAAATACTGGGTGATGAAAAAGGTTTCAGATATTTACACAATTTCCAACGGGCTGACTCTTGAAAACGACTTTGACGACTGCCACCCCGACCTTATAAGGGACAGTATTGCTCGAAAAATGTGCACGGGAAGAGCGGATTTTAGCTTCAAAAAGTCCTATTCGGACGCCCTGTATTCAAAATTTTCCTGCTGCGCCGACAGAAGCTGTCTTTCACGGGAAATGCTCGCGGGTTCTCGCGGAGCAATCACAATCGACACCATGATGAGCGCTCTCAGAACACACAGAGGCAGCGCGGACGACTGTTTTCGAAAGGGCTCGATGAAAGACGTGTGTATGCACGCAGGCTCGATGATTACAAGCCAGACCACGGCGAGCCTTGTCGGGGAACTTAAGGACGACAGCGAATATTGGTACACTGGTTCCTCTCTGCCCTGCATTTCGGTGTTCAAACCCTTTGTCTTCAATTCTGATTTTAACCCGTTCGAGGAGGACGCGCCCGAAAAGGGGGTAGCCTTCTGGACAAAAAGAGAGAAGCTTGCACGCATGCTGCTCACTGGGCAGCTAAAGCGAAAGGAATATGGCGAAGCGCAAAACACCGCGCAGGAAAAAATCCGCGGCGCATACACTGCACTTAATCTTGCGGCATCGTCGCCCGAGGAAATCGGTGAAGTTCTGCGCAAGTGCATGGATGTTGACGAGGAATTTGCGGACAAAATGCTTGCCGTCGGTGAAGAGACAGCGCTGCGCAGAATAAAGGGAAACCTGTATTTCAGGAGCTATTGGACAAAAGAAAATAAGGCTTTGAGGGCTGGGTATGAAGAACGTAAATAAGATAATAGTGGTTCCCGATTCCTTCAAGGGCGGAATTACTTCAGAAAATTTCTGTGAAATAGCGAAAAAAGCCATAGGAAAAATCTATCCTTCGTCGCAGGTAATAGCTCTATCTGTCGCTGACGGGGGGGAGGGCACCGTTCACGCTCTGCTGTCTACCTTAGGCGGCGAGCGAATTAAAGCCGTTGTGAAGAATCCGTTTTTTGAGGACATTGAGAGCTTTTACGGCATGCTGCCGAACAAAACGGCAGTTATAGAAATGGCCGCGTGCGCGGGACTTCCCCTTGCCAAGGGCAGATTAAACCCGAGCATTACGAGCACCTACGGAGTTGGCCAGCTTATTAACCACGCCGTTGAACAGGGCTGCGATAGCATAATATTGGGTATGGGCGGCAGCGCCACGAACGACGCGGGCTGCGGAATGGCTAGTGCGCTCGGCGTTAAGTTTTTTGATGAAAGCGGCAGGGAGTTTATTCCCGTCGGCGGCACTTTGTGCAATATTAAGCGAATCGACACGAAGGGCTTGAAGCTCTCCGTTCCCGTAACCGCCATGTGCGACATTGATAATCCGCTCTTCGGCGAACAGGGCGCCGCCTACATTTTCGCTCCGCAAAAAGGGGCGGACGAAGGCATGACGGAGATATTGGACGACGGGCTTCGCCATTTTGCGAAGCTTGCGAAAACCGAGCTTAACACCGATGTTGACAATCTCGCCTGCGGCGGCGCGGCAGGCGGGCTCGGGGCGGGCGCATACTGCTTTTTAAAAGCGGAGCTGAAAATGGGCATCGATGTGGTTCTCGATACCGCCGAATTTGACAGGCAGCTTCTCGACGCGGACTTGGTTATAACCGGGGAAGGGAAAATCGACACGCAGTCACTTCGGGGTAAGGCGGTAATCGGTATTGCAAAAAGAGCAAAGGTGAAAAATGTCCCTGTTATCGCCATAGTCGGCGATATCGGCGATGATATCGAGGAGGCCTACGAGCTCGGGCTGAGCGGCGTTTTCTCCATCAATCGCGTCGCCGTTCCTCGGGAAAATGCCAAGCTTCGAAGCAAAAGCGACTTACTTCTGACGCTCGAGAATATCTTCAGATTTATTAAAAGCATGAGCTGAAATTTTAAATGTTTATAAAGAAGCTGCCGCAGAATTTCTTTCTGCGGCAGCTTCTTTCGTTTAGTCAAGCCAAGCAATCTATTCGTAAAGCTTCTTATCCTTGCGGATTTTTTTATCCTCCGGCAGGTCAAAACCGAGCGTGCCGCCGGGGTTCATGAGATTATCGGGGTCGAAGTGGTTTTTAAGCGCGCGGAACACATCGTATTCGTTTTCACCGACTGAGCCCTCAAGCCACGGGGCGAACATTTTTCCGATACCGTGGTGATGGCTCATTGAGGCGCCGCTCTTCTGGATGGCATCGAGTATCCCCGCGTGGTAGGCGCGATATTCCTCGGGGTCAGACATCTCGGTAATGAAAATCCAGTACAAATTCGCGCCCTGCGGGTAAACGTGCGACATGTGGGTCATGCAGACTGTCTTCGGTCTGGACTTGCAGTAGGCCCGCACCGCGGCGTGAACGGCGCTCATGTTGCTCCAGTTGACGCTGCACTCCATCGTGTCGGTAACAATGGAAAAGTCCTGCATGGTGTCGCGCAAATAGGGGTCGTTGAAGCGGCCCTCCTCCCAGGATTTGGTCACATAACCCGTTAGGCTCATGCCGCCGAACTTCCTGCAAACCTTTTTCGCGTGCTTAGCGGCGTTTTTCGAGAAGCCCTTTTCACCGTTCGTGAAGCTCAAAAACAGGCACATCTTGTTCGGCTCAAAGCCGCGGAGCTTAAACAGGTGCTTTAGCGGCGTTTCCATTACTCCGTAAAGGTGGAGCATAACGCTCGTTTCCTCCGGGTCGGACAGGCGAAAAACCGAGGGGTAGCCCGCCTCGGACTGCATAATTTCTCTTGCCGCAGCCTGAGCGGTCTCCCAGTCCTTAAACATGAAGCTGAAGCGCTTAATCGTTTCGGGCATATAGCGGAAAATCCGCAGCGTGACATGCGTCAAAACCCCGAAAGTACCCTCAGATCCCATCATAATCTGGTCTAAATCCGGTCCCGTCGCCTTGCGAGGATAGGTGTCGGATTTTATCGTGCCGACTGGCGTGGCATACTCCTGCGCGAGCACAATATCGGAAATGCAGCCGTAATAGGTGGAGTTCTGCCCCGCTCCGCGGGTCACAACCCAGCCGCCGACAGCGGAATATTCAAAGCTCTGCGGAAAATGTCCGCAGGTGTAGGCGCGCTTCGCCCCGAAAAGCGAAACCGCGTTATTGAGCGTTTTTTCAAGGTCGGGTCCGCTCATTCCGGCTTCTACGGTTATGGTCTGGTCAATTTCGTTGAAGCTTATAACCTTGTTAAAGCGCAGGCGCATATCAAGGGAAACACCGCCCCTCACACACTCCACTCCGCGTGTGACGGAGGAACCTCCGCCGTAAACATAGAGGGGGATTTTCTCTTTTACGCAGAGTGCCACAATTTTTTCAATCTGCTCCTTGCTTTCGGGGTAGAGCACGGCGTCCGGCACATTTTCGGCTATTTTTCTGCGAAGGCGCATCAGGTCGTACATTGTTTTTCCGTAAGCAACGGAGAGGCGGGCATAGTCGTCCGTTCTCACAAATTCCGTTCCGCAGATTTCCCTGAAAGCCATAAGCTGCGCTTCGGTAAGGCTGACGGGAAGGTCAAAGCTTACGTCTTCAAGTCCCAAATCCTCGGTGTAGCTCTCGAAGTTCTTGTCGCTGAGACCGAAAAGCGCCTTTAGCATGGTGTAGAGCGACTCGCGCGGAGCCTTTATCTGCCTCGGCTCGCCCCATTTGAAAATTGAGCGGTATGAGTTTTTTGAAAATTCGCTGTCGAACCATTCCGGTTCAAAGCCTTTATAAGGATGTGACATTAAAATCCCTCCAATTGACAGCTTTTTTCGTAAAGCGGTCTGAGTTTGTCAAAAATCTTCGAGTAAACTTCCCCGTAAATTTTTTCATAAGCCGCGTGCCTTTTCATATCGGGGACAAAGCTGTCCTTTATATGCACCATTTCCTCGATTGCCTGCTCCACGCTGTTAAAGCGTCCTATTCCGCAGAAGGCGAGAATTGAGCTGCCGATAACCGCCGCCTCGTGCGTTTGGCTTCTGTAAGCAGGCACGCCGAACATATCTGCGGAAATCTGGCATATTTCCGCGCTTTGCGAGCCGCCGCCGGAGAGGTAAACACCCTTTGTTTGCGTTTTCATTCTCTTTTCAAGCATTTTTTTACCGTCAATCAGGCCGAAAATAATGCCCTCTATGATAGCCCTGTAAATGTGTATTCTCGTATGCACGTCCGAAAAGCCGATAATCGCTCCGCGTGCCTTCGGCATGGAGGCGCCCGCCGTAAAATACGGCTGCAAAATCAGCCCCTCACAACCGAGAGGGATTTCCCGAAGCCTCTTATTCAAAAGCTCCTCGGCGCTTACGCCCAAGTTCAAAGCCTCCCTTGCTTCCTTCTCTCCAAACTCGCGGATAAACCAGGAAATCAGCCAGAAGCCCCTGTATATTTCAATTTCAGGGTTGTAATGCCCCTTCAGCGCGGCAGGATAGGCTGGAAAGAAGGGCTGCGGCTCGACAAACCTGTCGAGCGTATATTGGATTGTGGCGGTCGTACCGTAACTTACGGAGGCCTTTTCGGGAGTGGTGCAGGAAAGTCCGATAGTTTCGCAGCCTTTGTCCGAACCTGTGGCGACGAGCGGAAGACCCTCAGGTATGCCGCTTTGCTCCGAAGCCTGACGCGTTATTGCACCGATAATATCCCCAGGCTCGCAAAGCTCGCAAAATTTCCTCCGCGGAATTGGGAAGATGCAGTAAGTTAAGTCGCTCGTCTTTTGCCAACTGCGCTTTTTGCTGTCAAAGGGCACATGTCCGATAATATTTGCCGTACTGTCAATCATTTTACCGCATAAGCAAAAATGCATGTAACCCGAAAGCATGAGGTATTTATGAGTTTTTTTCCATATTTCAGGTTCGTTCTGCATTATCCAGTTGCACACGGAAACTTTTCGGATCAGCGCCACGGATTCCCGCATGCCGATTGCCGTGAAGAGCGCCTGTTTAACAAGCGGCAGCGGCTCGGCTATGCTTGCCTCGCGCTTATCGAGCCAAAGTATGGCGGGGCGAAGCGGTGCTCCGTGCTCGTCAACGCAGATTGTCGTGTCGCGTATGGTGGTTATGCTGACAGCGGCAATTTTGCTCCAAAGCTCTCCCGAGTTAGCTTTGATTTGCTTTGAAACCTTACAGATGGAATCCCAATAAAACTGACCCGTCTGTTCCGCCCAACCGGGATTTTTTGAAAAGTAGGGGGTCGCAAATTTTTCTTGGGTTTGCGAAAGAATGGTGCCTTTGTCGTCAACGATTGCCGCGCGGCAACTTTGAGTTCCGATATCGAAGGTGAGTACAACAGCCTCCATACATTCTCCTTTCGTCTTTACAGGTCGAGCGTGGCAATGATGCTGCAGCCTGTACCCGCAACATCATCAATTACAACATCGCCGCAGCGGACTTTTTTATCAAGCACAAAAGCGGACAGTGAGCCCATAACGGTCCAAATCATTTCCTTGGGGATTTCTCCCTTTGTTCGCACGGGCAGCACCGGCATTTCCGGAAACGCCGTTCTGACGGTCGTAGTCAGAGAACGCATGGGATGCGTAAGCTCCGTTTGAGCAAAAGCTTCACCTCTCGGGCAGGCGTTGCCGGTTACAGTCACAGCGCCGTCGGGCAAAAGCTCCGCCGAGAGCCTGCATCCGTTCGGGCATGAAATGCAAATTAAATCCTTTTTCATGACGGCAGCTCCTCCATAACAAACTCGAGCTTCGAGGAAGCCTCAAGCGGCAGCGCACTCAAATCCACCGAAAGGCGCTCCATCTCCGGCGGACGCAGATTCTGATAGGTTTTTTTCAAAATCTCCGTACCGTTGAGCAGTAGCCTCACTCGGGTCTTTTTTCGCTCCTCGGAGGAGCGGAAAAAGAACACGGCGGGCTTGCTTTTATCCGTAAGGTCAATGCGCTGCGGCACAACGTAAAGAAAATTCCTGTCGAAATGAACTTCTGCAAGCTCTCTTTTGTGAGCGGCATACCTAGCCGCGTTTTTGCCTGCCTCATCGCCGCTTTCGGACACATAGTCGGCAAGGTCGTTGACGTGCAAAGCATTTCCGCAGGAAAAAACACCGTCCGTCATCGTCATATAGAGCTGGTCGCAGAGCGCGCCCTTTGTGCTCGGGTCAAGTTTAACCCCCAGCATTTCGGCAAGCTCGTTTTCGGGAATCAGTCCGACGGACAAAATCAGCGTGTCGCACTCGATATATTCCTCGGTTCCCGCAATCGGCTGCATTTTTTCGTCCACTTTGGCCGTTGTAACACCACATACGCGCCCATCGCCGTGAACACGCGTCACGGTATGTGAAAGATGAAGGGGAATTTCAAAATCATTGAGGCACTGATAGATATTTCGCATAAGCCCGCTCGGTGTCGGCTTTGCCTCATAAACTCCGAGAACCTCGGCGCCTTCAAGTGTGAGCCTGCGCGCCATAATAAGCCCGATGTCGCCTGAGCCGAGGATGACACAGCGTTTTCCGGGCATCTGCCCCATTACATTTAAATAATACTGCGCCGTGCCCGCTGTGAAAACCCCCGCGGGTCTGCTGCCATGGATAGATACCTGCTTTGCCGTCCGCTCTCTGCAGCCCGTTGCCAAAACTATCGTTTTTGTGGAAATTTCCTCAAGCCCGCTGCGCTTAATGAGAGTAAGCAAAAAGCCCTCTTCGGTCTTCTCGATTTTTGAGGCAAAGGTGAGACAGGATACCTCGACGGAGGTTTTTTCAAGCTCCTTAATAAAGCGCGCCCCGTACTCGCAGCCGGACAGCTTTTCTCCGAATCGAATTACACCGAAACCGTCGTGGATACACTGCTTTAAAACGCCGCCGAGCCGCGCCTCGCGCTCTATAAGGAGCACTCTCGCGCCTTCCTTCTCGGCGCTGATTGCCGCGGCGAGTCCCGCAGGCCCGCCGCCTATAACGGTTACGTCAAAAGTTCTCATAGTGCCGCTCCCTTCGGGCCGAAAAGCAGCTCGCTGTCCTGCGTTCCTTTTCTGACCTTTTCCTCGGGTATGTCCAAATTTTGCGAAATGAGCTTAAGAACCAGCGGTCCGCAGAAACCGCCCTGACAGCGCCCCATCCCCGGGCGCACGCGCCGCTTGACCCCGTCCACCGTTGCGCAGGGCACGGGACGGTGCAGTGCGGCGATAATTTCACCGCGGCTTACCTCCTCGCAGCGGCAGACAATTTCCCCATAGTCCGGCTCACGCTCAATCAAAGCTGCCCGCTCCGCCTTACTCATTTCCGAGGGTCTGAGTATCGGCACTCTGACGGGGTCAAAAGCGGCATTTTTCTCAACTCGACCGGTTTTTTTCAATTTCTTAATCGCGAGCTTCGCGATTTTTTCTCCGATAGCGGGTGCGGCGGTAAGCCCCGGCGACTGTATTCCCGCGGCGTGAAGAAGGTTCTTCGTGCGGCGTCCCGGCTCAACGATGAAGTCCTCCTCGTAGGTCGGGGCGCGAACGCCCGTAAAATATGTGATTATATCGCCGCTTTTCAGCCAGGGCGCAACCTGACTGTGGCGCAAAAAGGTGTTTTTTATGCTCTTGGCATCAGTGTCAAAGTTCTCTTTGTCGGGCGTTTCAATCGCGTCCGGACCGACAAGGACGTTCCCGTCCACCGTGCCGACAACTCCGCCGCCCTTTGTGTGTTCGTCCTTCGACTGTGTACCCATGAGCGAATAAGTGGTATTTACAAAGCGCCTTGCCTTCCTGTCGAGTATGGAGTTTGTGCCCTTTCTCGGGTGAATCGAAAAAAAGCGATCTCCCGCCATCTCGGCAATATCCTCGGCAAAAACGCCCGCGGCGTTAATTACAAGCTTCGGGAAAACCGTTCCTCGGTTTGTTTTTACGGCCTTTATTCGCCCGTCGACAAGCTTCATTTTCAGTACGGCTGTGTCAAGCGACAGCTTAACTCCGTTTTGAACGGCATTTTCCGCGTAAGCAATCGTCAGTCCGTAGGGGCAGACTATGCCCGCGCGCTTAAATTCAAGAGCACATTTTACCTCGGGCGAAACATCGGGTTCCTTTTTTCTCAGGCTGTCATAAGTATGTACACGAGTCGCTCCGACCCCTGTCAAAAGCCAATAGGGAAGCGTCATATACAGAATGGGCAAAATATTTTTCCGATCAAAACAGAGGAATTGACCGCATCTGTCAAAGGGCACGTTGAGCTCTGAACATATTCTTGTGTACATCCGATTTCCGCGGTTGTTGAGTTTTTTCTTGACCAGTCCCGGGTGTATATCAATTCCGGGGTGCACCATACCGTCGTTTCTTGAGGAGGCATGCAGAGCCACGTCATATTCTTTTTCGACGAGCAGAACGTCGAGCTTCCATTTTGAAAGCTCTCGTGCTATCGCGCAGCCGACAACGCCCGCGCCGATTATGAGCACGTCGGGTCGCTTTCCGTCGATCGCGTCATCGGTGAAGCGCGGTATTTTGGTTTCCTTCATTTCAAGCCCCGACACGCGAATGTCGTTGACTACATGGGTTTTACTGCCGCTTTTTGCGCATAGCTGTCCTGCCGAAACCGCGTCCTCCCAGCTTGAAACCTCACCTGAAAGGTAAACACAGCCCTCTTTTTCCTCAAGCGTAACATTACTGCCGAATCTTTTCAACAGTTCCTTTTGCCTTGGGTCCAAAACAAAAAGCCCCCTCTCTGACAGATAGTTAGTTGACCGTTCGACTAACTATCTGTATAATAGCAATAAAGCCCCTGTATGTCAATGTGTTTTTGTTGACACAGCAGAACTATTGACCTATAATTTGCAGGGAAAGGAGTGGATGCAAATGGCGGCTCCGCACAATGACAACATAAGAGAAAAGATTTTGAGCGGTGCGGCGACACTGCTGCACGACCGCTCTTTTAACGATATTTCCATCGCTGACATCGCAAAGTCCTCGGGGGTGTCAAAGGGCAGTGTCTACTATTATTACAACAGCAAGGACGAGCTGCTGTATGACATTGCGGACAAGTATCTTGATTGTGCTTACAGCGACCTAATGGCTTGGGTTGACGACGAAAACAAGGACACCTCCCTGCCGAGGCTTATAAGATACGCACTCACCCGCGGTCTGGACGATTCCGGAAAAAGCCTTCGGCTTCACCTCACAGTGGACGCAATTGCCGGAAACGAACCGCTTCGCAAAAAGCTTCTTAAAAAATATGATACCTTCCACAAGGTTTTTGCCGAGAAAATTTCTCAGCGCAGGGAAAGCGCGGACGGAAGCTATTACGCCTGGCTCATCCTTACTCTTATCGACGGGCTTCTGATTCAGGAACTTATGAATAACAGCGCTCTCGATATACCTTCATTTATCGAGCAGGTGGTTGCAAACTTTACTGCTGAAAAATAGTAAACGCTTTCTCCCGCCCGACAATTCAAAAGCATTGACGGGCGCGTAATTTCATCCGATAAAATTTCGCCGAAACCTTTGTAGGTTTCGGCGAAAAGTATTTCTGCTTGTTGACTTATCAGCGGATAAACAATAAAATATAGGTCAGCTACAAACAGCTGTTTCGTTCTTGCCGCGCAGAAGCGGCAGGACAATTAAGTATAAAGGATTAGGTTATTTCAATGAAGGCAATTTTGGCGCTCGATCAGGGGACGAGCAGCTCCCGTGCAATTCTTTTCGACGGCGCGGGGAATATTATCTCCAAGGCTCAGCATGAGTATCCGAAAATTTTTCCGCAGCTCGGCTGGGTTGAGCAAGACCCTTTTGAGCTTCTCGACAGCCAGTACCGCGCAGCGGCGGAGGCAATTTCTCAAAGCGGTCTTTCCTCTGACGAAATCGCTGCCATAGGCATAGCAAACCAGCGCGAAACGACCATCGTTTGGGACGCGAAAACAGGCAAACCCGTGAAC
Organism: Clostridia bacterium; assembly: GCA_009929315.1. Taxonomy (GTDB): domain Bacteria; phylum Bacillota; class Clostridia; order Oscillospirales; family Oscillospiraceae; genus UBA2658. Next base: position 203,029 of record SAAS01000001.1, on the reverse strand, counting down.
AACGCCATAGTTTGGCAGTGCAGGAGAACAGCCGCCATCTGTGATGAATTGAAGGCGGATGGATTTGAGGAAACCGTGCGGGCAAAAACCGGACTGCTCATAGACGCATATTTTTCCGGAACAAAAATCAAATGGATACTCGACAATGTTGCCGGCGCACGCGAGCGTGCCGAAAACGGCGAGCTTCTTTTCGGCAATGTGGACAGCTGGCTTATCTGGAACCTGACAGGCGGGGCAGCTCATGTCACCGACTATTCCAACGCCTCGCGGACGATGCTTTTCAACATCCATACGCTCAGCTGGGACGAGGAACTCTGCAAAAAACTGGGGGTTCCCCTCGCAATGCTGCCGAAGGCTCTGCCCTCAAGCTATGTTTACGGCACTGTGGCGGGCGGAATACCCGGTCTTGAAAAGCTGGAGGGAGTGCCGATTGCGGGCGCGGTTGGCGACCAGACAGGTGCTTTATTCGGGCAGGCCTGCTTTGAGCCCGGCATGATGAAAAACACTTACGGAACGGGCTGTTTTTTCCTTATGAACACGGGGGATAAGCCTGTTTTATCAAGGCACAATCTCGTTTCCTCCGTAGCCTGGGGTCTTGACGGCAAGGTTGAATATGCTCTTGAAGGCAGCGTTTTCAACGCCGGAAGCGTCATTAACTGGCTTCGCGACGGGCTCGGACTTATCAAAGTTCCGCACGAGTGCGATATTCTTGCCGAGAGCGTGCAGGACACCGAGGGCGTTTACTTTGTGCCTGCGTTTACGGGGCTCGGTGCCCCCCATTGGGATATGTACGCACGCGGAACTCTTATTGGGCTGACCTCGGCGGCATCACGCGCACATATTGCCCGCGCCGTACTTGAAAGCATAGCGTTTCAGGTTAAGGACTTGATTGACGCGGCGGCGGGCGACGCTTCCCTTGCCTGTGGCAGCCTTAGGGTTGACGGCGGCGCAAGCGTCAGCGACGTCATGCTGCAGTTTCAGGCTGACATACTCGGCATGGAGGTTAATCGCCCCCAGAACATTGAATCCACGGCACTCGGCGCGGCCTGTCTTGCGGGACTTGCCGTCGGGCTGTGGAAGAACACGGATGAGATTCACGCCTACCGCAAGACGGACAGAGTATTTTTCCCCAACATGGACGTCGCCGTAAGAGAGAAGCTGCATCGCAAATGGAAGCGCGCTGTTGAGCGCTCCAAGGGTTGGACAGAACACTAAGTTAACGTATTTGGAGGGTCGGTATGAAAAAGGGTATTGACGGAATGACATTCGAGATGACAAAAGTAGAATCAAAGCTCATCTCCTACCTTGGTTTTGAAGAGGAAAAACAAATTTTGCTGATAGAGTTTATCAGGGGTCCCGTATATATTTACAGCGAAGTGCCGAAGAGTGTTTATGACGCTCTGCTTTCGGCGGAAATTCCGGATGATTTCTTTAACTCGAGTATAAGGTACGTCTTTAAAAACAGAAGAGTTTGGTAGGCTCTTTCCCCGAAACGGGGCACTTTGCGAATTATACTTAAAGGAGGTCGGTTACTGTGACAGGCGGGCAGGGAGAAATTTATCTTGCAGGAGGCTGCTTTTGGGGAACCGAGCATTTTCTGAAGCAAATTCACGGAGTTATCGAAACCCAAACGGGCTATGCCAACGGAAAAACCGAGTGCCCGAGCTATGAGGACGTTTGCAGGAAGGACACGGGGCACGCGGAAACAGTGAGACTTGTTTACGACAAGGCGGAGGCGCCGCTGGAATTTATACTTGAGCTTTACTATCAAACCATAGACCCGTTGAGTCTGAACCGTCAGGGAAACGATATCGGCACTCAATATCGCACGGGAATTTACTACACCGATGAAAGTGACGCGGCACTTATAAAAAACTCTGTCAAGAAACTTGAAGAACGCCTCGGGAGGACGGTTTCAATCGAGCTTATGCCCCTTGAAAACTTTTATCCGGCGGAGGAATATCATCAGAATTATCTCGACAAAAACCCGCACGGCTACTGTCATATTAAGCCCGCGCTCTTTAGCCTTGCCAAAAACGCCAAGCCAAAAGCTCGTTTTTCAAAACCGCAGGAGAGCGTGCTTAAAAGCACTCTCACTCCCCTGCAATACGAGGTCACGCAAAATGCCGCCACCGAGCGTCCCTTTGCAAACGAATATTGGGACAGGTTCGAAGACGGCATTTATGTTGATATCACTACCGGTGAGCCGCTTTTCAGCTCGGCAGACAAGTTTGAATCCGGCTGTGGCTGGCCGAGCTTTGCAAAAGCTCTTGATAAGGCTCTTATCGAAGAGCGCACCGACAAGAGCCTCGGCATGAAACGAACCGAGGTTCGCTCTGTGAGCGGCAGTGCCCATCTCGGGCACGTCTTTGAGGACGGGCCGAGCCGCTCCGGCGGTTTGCGCTACTGTATAAACAGCGCGGCTTTGAAATTTGTTCCGAAGGACCGCATGGAGGCGGAGGGCTACGGCGAGTGGCTGTATCTGTTTAAAAGCTGATTTCTCTTTTTATGCACTAATTTGCATAAGCGCGTAATTAGCTTGGGAGTTCTCCGCTTTCTGTGTTGATTGAGTTAATCTTCAAGCGAAATAACCGCAACGGGACAATTGTCGCGGGCCGTAACCGCTTTGTCTTTAATTGAACCATCCGGCTCCGCGTAAGCCTCGGCAAGACCGTCGTCTCCGATTCGGAACACTTCCGGACAGGTTTCGACACAGAGTTCACATGCAATACAGCCCGATTTGTCGACATGCGCTTTCACAGTAATCCCTCCTTTCCTTTTGTTTCGATATTTAGTATTATAACCCGCAAAGTAAAAATTCGCACTGCTTTTCATAATTTAAATTTTTAAAACGGGAGGTCGCCATGGAATTTCAACATTCGGTTCTCGACCTGATTAAAACGCGAATATCTTCAAGAACTTTCAAAGAACTTGCCATAGAGGAAAGGACACTCGAAAAACTGAAGTCGTATATTGCCGAGCTTAACGGTGAAACAAAAATTAAAGCACGTTTTGTTCTTGTAAACGGCGATGACGCCGTGCTCGTACAAGGCAAAAAGCTTGGTACCTACGGTTTTATAAAGGGCGCAGGGTCTTTCCTCGTCGGAGTTTTGGATAAAGCGGAACCAGACGCGCTCGAGTTCGGTTACCTGTTTGAAAAACTCATTCTTTTCGCTACGGATTTGGGACTCGACAGCTGCTGGCTCGGCGGAACCTTTAAGAAGAGTGATTTTGAAAAAAGCCTGAACCTTAAAGATAACGAATATATTCCGATTGTCTCTCCCGTCGGTTATGCAACGGAAAAACGCAGGATATTGGAGACCGCCATGAGAAGCTTTGTCGGCGCGGCAAACCGCAAGCCTTGGAGCGAGCTGTTTTTCGACGGGAGCATTGCGAAACCTTTAACCGAAGATAAGGCGGCACCCTTTTCGTCTGCTCTGGAGATGGTCAGGCTCGGTCCCTCCGCTTCAAACAAACAGCCGTGGCGTGTACTAATGGACGAAAAAGGTTTCCACTTTTATATTTGCAGGACCAAGGGCTACGGAGTGCCGAGCTATGATGTGCAGCTAAACGACATCGGTATAGCCAAGTGCCACTTTGAGCTGTGCGCTAAGGAGCTGGAGCTTCCCGGGCTATGGCAAAAACTCGAAAACCCCGTTTCGGTTGCATCGTGGGAATACGTCTGTTCCTGGATGAGTTAAGCTGAAATTCTGCCTTGCTTAACAACAGAATAGTTAGACTTAACAACAAAAAATTGTTGTGATATAAGCCCGTAATGTTTGACGGAGATATGTCTGTATAGTAGAATATATACGAAAAACAGCGAAATATCATAATTAAATTTTTTGCGGAGGAAATGTTTAATGGGGATTCTTTATGAAGCGACAAGCCTCAGCGGCTGGGTCATCTGGCTTTGCGTACTCTTCGGTCTGATGGCGTTCAACGAGTTCGGACGCACCTCAAAATGGGGCGGACTTTTCCTGTTTCTTGTTGTTCCGACCCTGCTCACCCTGTTTGTCTGGCCGACAACCGCGGCAATGGGCAACGAATACGGCACCGGCACCTGGTTTAACTGGGTAAAAACCTATTCCGCTCTGGCGGGCTGCCTCGGTTTCATGGCCATTCGTTACATTCCGTCTCTGGCGAAAAAGAAATGGGCTCTGGCTTTTCCGGCCCTGATTCTGGCTCTTAATATTCTTGAAGCCGCTTTCCGTGATTTTCAATGGTATTCATTCGCCGCTTGGGACGGCGCTTTTGTCGATTATCTATGGGGCATGTCAGGTCCCTGGAACATTATGAACGGTATTGCCGGAATCCTCAATGTTGTCGTTATCTGCGGCTGGACTGGCATTTTCGTTTCCAAGGATAAATCAAAGGATATGATTTGGCCCGACATGATTTGGCCCTGGATTATCGCTTATGACCTTTGGAACTTTGCCTACACCTACAACTGCATTGCAGACCACTCCTTCTACTGCGGCTTGGCACTGCTCATTTCCTGCACCATCCCCGCATTTTTCATCAAAAAGGGCGCATGGCTGCAGCACCGTGCTCAAACGCTTGCGCTGTGGATAATGTTCGTTATGACAATACCCTCCTTCGCCGACCGTATCGCCCCGGTTGCCACAACTCATAATCCGGTAGCGTTCTTTGTTGTCAGCCTTCTTTCCCTCACGGCGAACGTCGCGCTCGTCATATATCAGTTCATTAAAATCCGCAAAAACAAGCTCAACATCTTCAAGGACGAAATATACACCGATACCAAGGCGTATAAGCGCGTTGTAGAAGAAAACAAATAAATGCCTTTATTAAAAATTCTCCCTTATAAAGGGAGAATTTTTTTATTTTTCAGACATATCTCAAAATGTGATTGTAGAATGGCGCATTATTATAAGATAAAATTTAGATGTTATACTCGCTTTACATATACCATAGCGCAAGAACAAATATTGAGGAGATTTTAATGAGAGTACTGATTATTGTTTTTAGCCCCGCCGGCAGCACGCTCAAGATCGCAAAACAGCTGGAAGAAAGACTAATTGCGGCAAATAACCAGGTACAGCTATTAAACGTCACGGCAAACAGTTCCATGTTTAAAGACGGCAAATTCAGGGAAACCCTGGAGGAAAAAGTTGAAGCCCATGACTTAATCTGCATCGGCTCTCCGGTTTATGAAAAGCACATTGAATGGTATGTAAAGAAAATATTTAAGAATCTGCCAAAGCCGGACTCAAAATGGGGTGCTCTTGCAATACCCTTTGTCACCTATGGGGGAGTGTCCTCCGGCATCGCGCTTGCCGAAGCGGTAAAAATGCTTAAAAAAAGCGGGAGAACTCCGATTGCGGCGATGAAAATCGAAGCCTCTCATATAGTTTCAAAAAAGCTGACGGTAAGGGTGAACGAGGGCATGCCCGGCATAGAGGCGCTGCCGTTTGTCTCGGAGCTCGCTGACAGAATATCCGAGGCGGAGACAAATCACGGTCAGGTCAAAGACTTTTCAAAGCAGCTTAACTATCAAAATTTCAAGGAAAAAACGGTCTGCGGAATTATGAAGGAAAGTCTGCTCCACAAGTACAAATATCCCGCCTTCACGGTTGTCGCCGATAAATGCGTAAAGTGCGGCAAGTGCGTTGAAGTATGCCCTGTGCAGAGAATCGGAACGGAAAACGAAGTGCCTAAAATGGCGGGTAAAGACAAAATGTGTATTCACTGTTTTTCGTGCACAGGCGTCTGCCCCACGGAAGCGATTACCTTTGAAAAGGGCGAGGAGGACTGGAGCGAAATTGACCGAATTTTGAAACTGGTATCAGCCGAGGGCAGCCTGTTTAACAGCATGGAAACGCCCCGCAGCGCTGTTTATCCCATAAGGTAAGAAAAATATAAGCGGGTAATAGGTTATGAATAACCTATTACCCGCTTTTTCGGTTTCCGTCAGATGTTTTCCGCTTTTACGGAGATGTAGGATTTGTGGTCGGAATACAAATCGTCCTTGAGCGGGTTTTTCTTTTTCTTGATTATGGTTCTCACCTGATACACTGCAACGCCGAGATTGAAGGCCAGCGCAATAATGCTCACCGCATAGTAGGCGGCAGGGCTGTGGGTTGAGGCCACCGCGAATTTGCTGTCGACAAAGAAATTCGGAATTGTCATCATCAGCATCATGTAGAGAGCCAGAGTATGTACGCGATGCTGCGCCCATGCGCCCTTTTTGATGGTGAACGCCGGTATTGTGCAGGAAATCAGCAGCGCCGCGCTGTAAAACGCACGGTCGGTCACGCAGTTATAGACATAGGCAAAGTTCCATAGGTCGTAAGCAATAATCCAGAACCAAAGCATATCCGGCCAGACGAAGCTGTGGTGCTTGTCGCGGCTTATTACAACGCCGAACCAACCGCAGATTGTGAGCGCGCTGATTATGCCGGCGGCGGCGTTCATGATGTTCCACGGCCCGCCCATATAGAACATGTCATCTATTGTGCCCTGCATACCCATAACTTCGATTTCACGAATAACCGCTTCCATTATGTTCAGTGCCAGAATCAGCGGTACAAGGGTATAGCACCATTTTGTGGCCTGCATTTTCTTGGAGAAACGCATCCCCATTCCGATATAGCAGCCGAGAAGCGCCGAATAGGTCTTTATCCAAGCGAACCAGTTGGAGGTTTGCGCCCCGACATCCATTCCGGAGGTTTTCGGCCAGACTAAAAATGTAAGCGCAATGGGCAGCGCCACGAAGAACGCAAGCCCCGTCCAAAGATTCCAGCGAGTGATCTCGTTAAAAATCATAAGCCCCGCCAAAATACCAAGCCATGCCAACCACGCGTACCAGGGAATTGCCTCGAACAAAAACATAAAAAATTTCCTCCCGCTCTCTTTTTGTAATGATTTGTGCTCAATATTTATAATTTGCCGTTTTTCTTTCCTATTTTCCCGCTCCCAGACCTTCCTTGATTGCCGTTATCGCCGTTTTGCCAACTCGTTTAACCATGTTCGGCGCCATCTTAATCGGCAGTTTTTCATAAGAGGTCGCATAGGCGTTATAGGCTCGAACAAGCTTGATTGCGTCAAATTTGCACTTTGTTGTGCACATTCCGCAGCCGACACACATCGTTGTGTCAACCTGCACCGCTCCGCAGCCGAGGCAGCGCTGCGTTTCCTTTTGCAGCTGCTCCTCCGTAAAGGTTACACGGGAGTCCCTGAAGGATTTGTTAAGGTCTTGGTTATGCCCAGCCTTCTGGCGCGGGGTATTGTCAAAGCCCTGTGTCAGCGCCTTTTCATCGAGGCTTTCCTTGTCGAGGGAGCTGTATTCACGCCTGTCGCGTCCGAAAACAAGGCTCTGACCTTCCCAGACGAAGCGGTGCATGGAAATCGCTCCCTGCTTGCCTGCCGTGATGGCGTCAATTGCGTATTTCGGACCCGTGAAAACGTCGCCGCCGACAAAAACGTCTGGCGCGGCGGTCTGGTAGGTAAAGCCGTCTGCCTGCGCCGCAGCACCGCGCCCGAGCATGACCTTGCTGCCGTCAAGCAGTCCTCCCCACTCGATTGACTGACCGACGGAAACCAGCACAAAATCCGCGGGAACGGTAAGCGTTTCGTTTTCATCATACTTCGGCGCGAACTTGCCGTCTTCAAAGACAGAAACGCACTTTTTAAATTCGACTGCCGTTACCCTTCCGTTTTCGGTCACTATGCGTTTCGGACCCCAACCGTTGCAGATTTCAATATTCTCGGAGCGAGCCTCCTCGATTTCCTCGGGAAGTGCGGGCATCTCTCCCGCGCTTTCAAGGCAGTACATGCTCACGGTTTCGGCACTCTGGCGTGTCGCGGTTCGCGCGACGTCGATTGCGACGTTTCCGCCGCCGATAACGATGACCTTACCCGAAAGCTTAGCCTCCTCGCCGAGATTGACGCTGCGAAGGAAATCAACGCCCGCGAAAACACCCTCGGCGTCCTCTCCCTCAACACCGATCTTGCGTCCGCCCTGAGCGCCGATTGCAAGGTAAATTGCCTTAAAGCCCTCGCTGCGCAGCCCGTCAAGCGTTATGTCTTTTCCAACTTCAACACCGGTTTTGAATTCAACGCCCATTTCACGCAGAATGTCGATTTCCGCGTTCACTACCTCCTTTTCAAGCCTGAAGGAGGGTATTCCGAGTGTCAGCATGCCGCCGAGCTTCTTCTGCTTTTCAAACACGGTGACCTTGTAGCCGTCAATAGCCAGAAAATACGCGCAGCTCAGTCCCGCAGGACCCGCTCCGACAACGGCCATTTTTTTACCGTATTCGTTTCTTATAGTCGGGATAAAGCGGCTTTCCGCAGAAAGCTCCTTATCCGCGATAAACTTCTTTATCTCGTCGATCGCAATCGGCGAGTCGATGATTCCGCGGGTGCATTCTGATTCGCAGGCACGCGGGCATATACGTCCGCAGACTGCCGGGAAGGGGTTTTCCTTTTTTATAAGCTCAAGCGCCTCAAGGTATCTGCCCTGAGCGGCAAGCTTGATGTAGCCTTGAACGGCTATATGTGCCGGGCAGGCGGTTTTGCAGGGCGCCGTGCCGCTTTCGACAACGTCTTTGCGGTTTTCGCGGTAGTCCACATTCCAGTCCTTTTCCCTCAAAACATGGTCATGCGCGGTTTTGAAGGGCTTTACCTTCAGGGGCTTCGTGCTGCAGAGCTTCTGTCCGAGCTTAAGGGCGTTTGTGGGGCAGTTTTCAACGCACTGTCCGCAGGCAACACAGTTTTCGGTGTTTACTTCGGACACATAGTTTGACCTTATCATGTCGGGAGAATTGAACATAAGGGCGTTTCGCATTGAGTAGCAGCCGCAGGCGCAGCAATTGCAGATTGCGTGCGTAACGCCGTTGTCAATATTGGGAATTGAGTGCATAAGTCCGTTTTCCTCGGCCTTGCGGATAACCTCAAAAGCCTCCTCACGGGTGCACTCTCTGGCTCTGCCCGTGCGTATGTAATACTCGGCTCCGGTGTCGAGCTGAATGCACATGTCCTGCTCAAGATGGCCGCAGCCCTGCCCCAAAAGCCTTTTGGAGCGGCGGCAGGTGCAGTCGGCAACCGCGAAACGAGTCGCCTTGTTTAAAATTGTCGAAATCTCCTCAAAGCCGATGCTGTGGCTGTCGCCGTCAATCGACGACTGAATGGGGATAACGCGCATGGGTCCGGCGCCGACCGGCATTCCCGGCGCGAGCATGGAGCCGCGCAGCCTTGCGTATTCCTCAAAAGCCCTCGGTATAGCGGGAAACTTCTCACAAAGCTCTTTGTTCTCAACGGTTTTTTCCATAACGCCTGGCACAAAAACCGTCAGCTCAAATACATCCTCGCCGTTTTCCTCGTGAAAAATGCAGGCGCCGACCAGCGCCAGCTCACGGGCGAGCCGCTCGGTTTCCTCAAGAGACTTTCCGCATTTTTTGGCAATCTGCGCAATCGTTTGGGTTTTGCGCAGTTCCATTGCAAGCCCCACTTCGGCCATTTCATCTGTCACTATGCAGTCCAGCACATAGTATTCGGGAGCGTTTTCATCGATTTTTACCATGAGTGCGGTTGGACCGCTGATTTTTTTTGCAAGCTTGATTATTTTCTTTCTTGCCGCCATATTATTCCTCCGCCGCGAATTATTCTGCCATTATTTGTAATTTTAATACAGCCATCTGTATTTTTGAGTCATATTTAGGTCATTTTATCATAGTGATGCTGTTTGGTATAACAACAAATTGTAGACATCTACAACAATGCGTTGTAGAATGTTTTTAGATTAACAAGGGGATGATTTTTAGGTGCAGATGAAGTTTATCGCGTCCTTTCTCACGCTTTTCGAGGAGCAGAATTTCTCAAAGGCGAGCACGAAGCTCTATATAAGCCAGCAGGGATTAAGCCGTCAGATAAAAGCGCTTGAGGAGGAGCTGGACGTCTTCCTTTTTGAGCGCAACAAGCAGGGTGTTACCCCCACCGAGGTCGGAAGAACTCTATATCCGATTTTTCGGCGCATGCACGGCGATTATGAAAAAGCGCTTTCCCTTGTTAACGAAGATAAAAAAATGAATAGGAAATGCGTTTCCGTTGCCTTTGCCCAGGGTCTTTCAAACAGCGGCAGCGCGGAATTTATTTTCGACTACCAGAAGCTGCACCCCGAAATCAATATTGAAATTTTGGAGAGCACCCAGGCTGTCTGTATTCAGAAATTGCTTGATAAAGAGGTCGACATGGCCTTTCTAGTTAACCCCCTTGATATGTCGCTTTTTAACACCCTCAAGCTCTCTGAGGGTTACATGTATGCGGCCCTGCATAAAACGCATCCGCTTGTGCAAGGCGATGCTCCCATAGAATTTATGCTGCTCGACGGTGAAAATATCATAACCGGCTCCCCCGAAAACGCGCTTCGGGGAATGTTTGACCACTTTTGCAAACTCACAAATATACATCCGCACATCATCGTTTCCTCAAATTACAGCGTTAATTATGTCAATGCAATGACCGAAAATATCGGCATCGCAACCGTTACCTGCGCAATGGCGCTTCGCATTACAAATCCCGATATCAGAATACGCCGGCTGCTCACACCCGAATCCGGCTGTGTCTTTTGCTGCACGCCTCACAATGTGAAGCTTGATAAGGAGGTTTCCGCCCTTCGGAGCTATGTCAAGCGATATTTTGAGCAAAACCCTCTTCAAAAACTTGATAATTGTCGATGATTTATTATATCAATCTCTTTGATTGTCATGATTCGTGCCAAATAATTTGTCAATGACAAATTATAAAGGAAGATACATTAAAAACCTCGCTCGATTATAATGGTAAGTAAACTTAGATTGGTCTTTTTGCCTCGGTTCGTCCGCTGTTTCCTTTTTCAGAAGAATCCGCGCTATTCGCAAAAAACCACATTGCTGTACATACTATTGGAGGTAGTGATTATGCTCACCCGTAAAAGATTATTCCGCCGCGCCGTTATACTTATGAGCACCGCAGCTCTTGCGACCCAGCTTACCGCCTGCGGCGAAAAAATTGTCAGGCCCGAGGGGTTTTCGACTCCTGCCGCAGCGGAAACCGAGGCTCCGAAGCTTGCAAGCGAAATATTCGCCGAGGGAGCGAAGGCAGCCTTAATTGACGCTGTCGATAAAAGCGAGCGCTTAGGCTCCGCCCAACTCAGTCTTCTGCTCAATCCGGGGGCACAGTTTGACGACACCAAATCGAATTACACCAAGTCCAACATTACACTGATAAACACCGAGGACGAAAGCGGCGACATTATTATTTCCTTTGAGTCTTCGCTTGACAGCGCAAGCGGGGATAGCTCGATGGTGGCAAGTATACAGGCGGGAAATGAGGTTGCCCAAAGCGGCGGCATTTATGCCGTCGGAAATACTCTTCTTGTTAAAAAGCCTAACCCCGATGAGCCGATGATTCAGCATACGCTTGATCCCGCTGTGGCGGCTTCTTTTAAATCACTTACTGTAATGGAACGCTTCGGCAGAGCCCTTTCGGACACGACAACGGCAAAAATGAATGATGATGAGTGGGCTTCCGCCATTGACGCCTATTTGCAAAGCGTTGCGCTAACGGCGCAGGAGACAAACTATGTTTCCGAAACGCAGAATGTTGCCATGGCCGGAACCTCGGAGGACTGCACCGCGACAACACTCACCCTTTCAGGACAAAACGCCGCATCGGCCGTGCGCGGAATGGTTTCGCTTATATCGCTTGACCCCTCTTTCAAGTCATATTTCGTCTCACAGTATTTCCTCGACGAAAGCACCTTCGGCGTGACAGGCATGGACGGGGCTCTGCGCGATTTGAATGCGATGACTCCCGAAGAGATAAATGCAATGACGCTGACCTTTAAGTCGCTTTCGGGCGAAAAAACCTCCGCCGTATATTTGAACGCCGTCACGGGAGCCCGCGCTCTGACCATTCTTTTCAAGTTTTACGAGGACGGTAACATCAGGGAAAACGACATCAGCTTTACGGGCTTTGACGGCGCCGGCATTAAGATGACCGAGCAAAACTGCTCCGCGGGAGGGGATAATTATACAGGGCTTATTACCTATGATGATTTTGCCCCTGGCGGCGCTTCTCAGGAGCACAGCGAAATAAGCACACAGAGCGTCATCACTCAGGGAAGCCTCTCATCAAAAGCTCAGCTTAAATACAGCCGTGCTGCCGCAGGCGGTATCAGCGGCATGGATTTCGGCGCGGCGCTCGACTATTCGCAGACAGATAACGCTCAGGGAACAAGCGGCACATCGACGGGTACTTTTACAGTAACAAGCGACGGGGAAACTCAAACAATTAACCTATCCATGACCTTGGAGCAGAGCGACGTCTGCCCCCCGATTTCGGTACCGCAGTTTATTCCAGGCGCGGGCATAAGCACCTCCGACCAGAGCGGGCTTTATAACGCGATTTTGGGCGGCAACGAAGACGGCGTTACACAGGAGGCTTTCAACAACTCCCCCGTTTCCGTTCGTTCTCTTTCGGTGCTTTCACTTCTATTTTTCTAAGAGGCGCTTATGATAGACGAAATTCTCAGGACAGAGGGCATATCAAGAAGGTACGGCAAGGTTCACGCCCTGCAAAACGTATCGTTTTCTCTCAGGCGCGGCGAGGTGCTTGGTCTTTTCGGACAGAACGGCTCGGGCAAGTCGACACTTCTGGATATTATCGCACTCGCGGCAAAGCCCGACGAGGGGCACATCTATTTTGACGGTGCCGAAGTCAACACAAAGCTTCACGCGGTTAGGCGACGCATTGGCTATGTTCCGCAGGAAATAGCTCTTTTTGAGGAGTTGACGGTCCGCGAAAACCTGCTTTGCTGGTCACGCCTGCCAGGTAAAAAGGCAAAGGCTCGGGTGGATGAGGTTTCCGAAAAGCTTAATCTTTCGGTAATTTCCGATAAGAAGGTTTCGGAACTTTCGGGAGGCATGAAAAGACGGGTCAATCTTGCTGTTGCCCTGCTGGGGGAGCCGGAGATGATTGTTCTTGACGAGCCTTTCGCCGGAGTTGATACCGACAACACGGACGGTATCGAAAAAGTGCTGAGTCAGCTTGCGGCAAGCGGCACGGCTCAGATAGTTTCGGGGCATTCCGCCGAGCAAATGCTGCCGCTTATGGATAAGGTGCTCGTGCTGAACCTCGGACAGGCGGTGTATTTTGCCGATAAGCAAACTTTTTTAAGCCAAGCGGAAGGTATCGGCGCAAATCAGCTTATACAAAACATCATCCACGGTGAAATCTTATGAGATTTCTTTTATACGATTTGAAGCGAATGTTTTCGGGGAAAGCGCTCGTGTTTCTCTGTCTTTTGTCGCCGATAATTGTCGTATTTATCTTTTCAACGGTTGTGTCTCCCATGATTTTTACGGCTCATGGTGTGCACTTCAACCTTGCTATATGCAATGAGGATAAAAGCGACACGGTCGATGAGTTCATTTCGCAGCTGATTAACTCGCAGGCTCTGGTGGATATTATTACGGTTTACCCCGTGCAAACGGTTGAGCAGGGAATTAAGCTCATTGAAAGCGACGATATTTCCGTTATGGTTCATATCCCTTCCGGGCTGTTTGATGACATGGCAGACGGAAAAGAGGTCAATGTTACAGTTTACAGCACAAAGACCCATTCCTTTGAAACAAACCTTGTTTCGATGACCATGACAAGTTCGCTGTCCGTGGTGGGAAAAAGCCAGAATATCATGGAGGCGGCGAAAACTGTCCTCGTCGAAAAGGGTGTGACTGAGGAGGATGCTCAGAAATTCCTTAATGATTCGACAAACGCGGCAATCGATCAGTTCATGAGCCGCCGCGACGTTCTGGGTAACGGGGGTCCCTTATCTCCCGTCGGAGAATATCTGCCGATTGAGTATTACTTAAGCGCAATATTCTCCCTGTTCGCGGCGCTCTCAATGCTGCCGATTATCCACTTTTCTGCTGTGGACTGTCAGGGAGCGATACTGAAGCGCGGCTTGCTCTGCGGAATCGGAACGACACGCTTTTTCTTCGCGAGAGTTCTTTCCGGAACGATTTTTGTCGCTCTGGTTTTGCTTATGCTTTTTCCCGCCTCGCTGCTTCTGCGCCTCGGGGGAGATGTGCTCGGCGGTACTTACGCGAGCAAGCTTTCCGCCCTTGCGCTTACTATTTTCCTTTCGTCGGTATGTTTTTCCGCGCTGGCTCTGACTATCGCCACCTGGCTGCCAAAAGAGAAAACTGCACTTTGGACGGGATTTTTCCTTGCCCTGATTATGGCTGTTTTCTGCGGAGCACTTATTCCCGAAGGGGCGCTGCCGAAACTTACGCTTGAAATCGGAAAATGGCTGCCGCTGCGCTCAACAATGAGGATGCTCTCTGTTTCCCTTTTCGACTATGACAATGCAATTTTTATGCAGGACGCTTTAAAAAGCGCCGGCTTTGCGGCTATCTTTCTTTCCCTCGGCTTTCTGGGTCTTAGAAGAAGGGGGCGTGCCGCATGAGAATGGATCAGGTTCTTAAGGCGAGGCTTTTCTCCGCTCTGCGCGAGCCTTTCTCGCTGATTTTCGTACTCCTTGCAATAATAGTTTCCGTTTTGGCCGCTCTCGCGACACAGGAAAAGGCAGAAACGAGCCAGACTATTGCCGTCGTTTCCGAGGACAGGGGTGATTTGGGCGAAAAGCTTCTTTATACGCTCAAAGAAAACGAGAGCTTTTCCATGCGAGAAATGTCTCTCGAGGATGCGCTGCGCCTTTTGAAACAGGATAGGCTTGAGGCCGCGGTAATCATTTGCCCAAACTACACGGAAATGCTGGAAAAGGGCGAGTTTAAGAATATTCTCGAGCTTTACACCTCACCATCCTCACAAGTTCCCGCAACAATCAGCGAACCGCTTGTAAATGCCACTATAATGCTTTGGATTGAGGAGCTTTCCACCCTGCGCACAAGGGAATATCTCGCCGAGCACGGTAAGACTTACAGCGCTGAGGATGAAGCAAATCAACGCGAGAAGGTAGATATTCTCTGGAAAAGCGGGTCGCTCATAAATATGGAAAAGCTTGTGCTTGACGGGGCGGACACTGCTTCACGAGCAGATGAGCCCTTTGCGGTCTGTGTCAAATGGTTTGGCGTGCTCTGTCTTTTTTATCTTGTTGTGGGTGCTTCATGGGTTCTGGATATCAACAAAAAGGGACTTCGCATCCGTATAGCTCAAGCCGGAGTTCGGCAATGGAAAATGATAATCACAAGCAGCATGGCTCCCCTTTTAATCTGCGCGGCGGCTTATCTGATATGCGGCTTGCTCTGCTGTATTTTTGTAAAAACAAGCCTCTTGAGCGTTGCCGAAAGTTTTCTTCCGATGGTGATATATCTAATGGGGCTAATGGGCATGACCTTGTTTACCGCCTCGCTTTTGAAAAACATACTGTCCCTGATGTTCATCGCCCCGATTTTGACCTTTTTAAGCGGTGTGCTCAGCGGACTTCTGCTGCAAACACCTAAATGGGCTTACGTTTTAAAACTGCTTTCTTATGCTCTTCCGGGAAGGTGGCTAAACGAATCCCTTTCCTCACCTTTAAAGGCTCTCCTCTGGGCACTTGTGTGCTGCGCCGGCTGGATGCTTGCAGGAATCTCGGCCTCCGCGCTTCGGTCAAGGCGGCAATGAGGAACCTTGCACAAGGCAAAAAACAGTATTCTTAAAAAACCGCTGCATAAAGCAGCGGTTTTTTTAACACATTTTCGGAATAAATCCATATTTTAGAGTAATAATATTCTCGAGGTGAGAATAGTGCACAAGGATAAGTCAAATCAGCAGAAGCGAAAAGAGCATACACCCGAAAAGCAAAGCGGTATCGTCAGTTCCGTAATTGACGAAAACCAGAACAAGGACAACAACACAAAAAAAGTGTCTTTAGGCGCAAACACGAAGCACCAATAAACCTGTACTGTGTGATAAGGATGAAATATGCTGGAGGATTTTAATATGGCGAAGGACAGCCAGACGGATAGTAAAAAGGCTCGCAAGGAAAAAGCAAACGGACAGATACCCCTGACCAAGGAGAACCAAAACCAAAGCAACAATTCAAAAAAGCAATCGGCAAAAAATAACGATGTTTAAAAAATGCCCGCCTCAAAAAAGGCGGGCTTTTTTATTCGTGACCGTTATTATAAAGCAAGTCCAAGATTCATTTCTTCTTATATTCGGAACGCTTGTCGTTGATAATATTCATCTCAGCCACATCGATTAGGGTAACACCATTTTCTTTTGCCCAATCCACGCAGCCCTGCAGGGCCATTTTAAGAAAAATATGAGGCACCTTGACAAGCATCGCGCAGGCGGCGTCCGTAAATTTGACCTCGGGGTCAAGGCGGTTCGCCGCGTATTTTACCGAACTTAAGTCGGTTTCCTTGCCCTTCGGTATCGGCTCGGAAATCGGCCTGCGAAAGCGGGTGTACCAGAAGCTCTTTGAGTCCCTGTAGCCGTAGTCCACGGGAACACGGGGAAAGGAGGAGGCTTTTACGCCGTTTATAATGGCGCTGCGGTATTTTTCCTTCATCAAAATTTTGTCTATTTTCAGGATAAAATGACAGCCGAATTTGCTGGTTATTCCGTTGAAGCTGCGGTAAGGCGGGTCTACTCCCTCCAAAAGTCCGATTCGCGCCCTGTCCTCTGCCGCGTTTTCCAGCTCCGAAACCCAGGTGCATTCAAACACCTGATAGGCGCTGCTTAAAACCTGCGGACGCTCACCCTCGCATTGTCCCTTTTCAAGCTTAAAAGCACAGGTCGCCATTTTTTCGGCGGAGCTTTCCCCGGGGAAGCCCAAACGAACAGCCTCTTTGAAATCGGCTCGGGAGTCCTCAATGAAATTCAAGGCGCATACGCTGCTGCGCAGAAGATTCTGCGCGGTGTTCGAACTATTGCGGCACTCAAGCAGCATCGCATAATAGTCCTTGCCCGCAATATAGTAAGGAAAGCAAAGGGAATAGGAGCCGATTGAAGTGCTCCCATCCTCCGCAAGTGTGGAAATAAGCACTGTCGGCATAGGAAAATAAGCCGAGGTCTGGTAAAAATTATCAACGATACGCAAGTCTTTGAAACTGCTCATAAAGAACTTTCCTTTCATTCGATTCACCGTGAAACAAAAGGTTTTGCTCCGCATTTTTCCTGAAAACAAAAAATCAGTGCGCGACTTAAAAATGCGGGCGCGCACTGATTTATCTTGAGCTTATTTAGTTTCGAAGCGGTAGACTGTTTCGGTGTGAAAATGCTCGCCCGCTCTCAAAACAGGGCTCGGAAAATTCAGGCAGGCCATTGCGTTCGGGAAAATCTGCGTTTCAAGGCAAAGGGCATATCGGCGGTCAATATCGCCGCCGTTTTTCCCCTTGCGCTGTGTCAGAAAATTGCTGCTGTAAACCTGCAAGCCCGGAAGCGTAGTGAGGGTTGTCATGACCATGCCCGTTTCGGAACTATGCAGCACTGCCGCTTTTTTCAGCCTTGAGGTATCCGACAAAACAAAATTGTGGTCGTAACCGCGCCCGAAGCTAAGCTGCTCATTATCGGCCTCAATATCCCGCCCGAGAGCTTTCGGCCGCGAAAAATCAAAGGGCGTGCCCTCAGCGTCAAGCAGTTTTCCAGTCGGCAGACAGCCACTGTCGTTTTCCGTGAACTTTTCGGCAAAAACCTGAAGCTCATGGTTCAGCACAGTTCCGCCGCCGGTCAGATTAAAATAACTGTGGTTTGTAAGGTTTAATATAGTGTCGGCATCCGTATCCGCTTCATAGCTTATGCGAAACTCATTATCTTCTGTCAAGTGATAGCTTACCTTGACACTCAGATTTCCGGGATAGCCTTCCTCGCCGTCCGGAGAAACGCGCGAAAGCTCCAAAGAGTTCCCCTTTACTTCGGCAGCCCAGATAAACTTATCAAAGCCTTTAATTCCGCCGTGGAGATGATTTTCACCGTTATTGCGTGCAAGTTTATAGGTTTTTCCGTTCAGGGTAAATTCGGCTTTCCCGATACGGTTGGCGACACGTCCGATCACCGCACCGAGATAAGCGTCATTTTCCTCGTATTCCGCAAATGTGTCATAGCCCAGCACGACATCGGTGAAAGTTCCCTGCGCGTTCGGAACCGACAGCGCCTGCAAAATGCAGCCGTAATCTAAAATGACAGCGCAGGCTCCGGAGCTGTTGGCTAAGCGAAAGGCAGTAACGGGTTCCCCCGATTTTGTATATCCGAAAATGCTTTGAGTTATCATCTGTCTGCCCCTTTAAATAAATCATTAAGCCCTCTTCTCTTTTTTACTCCACGCTCGCCCGCTTGCTCATTCAGAAGCTTCGCAATTTTTTGCTGAACCGGCAGACGGATCCGCTTAGGGTAGAGCTCGGAGAAGCTCTCCAGCAAATCCGCAGCGTCCTGCGGAGAAAGAAATACTATGAGTTTTTCCGTAAGTCCCGAAACGGCCTGCAGCATCCAGAAGGCAAGCTTTAACTCTTTGTGCTCGTTCGGGGCGTTAAACACAAAGTGCAGAACTGCGGAAACGGTTTCAGAAGAAGGTGTTTCGGTAGCGAGAGCATTAAGCTCCTGTTCCAGCCTTGAGGCAAAACGGTCATGACAGGGGTCGTCTCCGGCTTTTTTCCCGAAGCCCAGAAGCCCGTCGGTCGGTTTTCTTGTTGCCTCCAGCTGAATTACGTCGTTAATATAATCCGCATATACTGTGCGGATCTCCTGAGGAATCAAATCGTCCTGCATACTGGTCTACCGGGAGAAAGGGTTTTCGGTGGGATATGGCAGCGCCTTCGGCTGATTGTAGCCGATATCCGAAACACCCAGATATTTGAATATCTCGAAAAGCGCGCTGCCGCAATGCTCAAAAGCAACCGCGCCATGGTGCGGATAGCGCTTTTCAATGAGAACATGGCGGTAGAAACGCCCCATTTCAGGGATTGCGAAAATCCCTATACCGCCGAAACTTTCGGTTTTAACGGGAAGCACCTCGCCCTCGGCAATATATGCGCGAAGGACACCCTCGCTGTCGCACTGCAGGCGATAGAAGGTAATCGGCCCTGCGGCGATGTCTCCCTCGAGCGTGCCGCGGGTAATGTTCGGCTCAGAACCTGCCGGTTCGGCCAGACGGTGCATTATAAGCTGGTATTTAACCGCCCGGTCCGCGCACAGCTTGCACGAAGGTGTGTTTCCGCAGTGGAAGCCCATGAAAGTATCTGTCAGCGAATAGTCAAATTTCCCCGCAATAAATGAATCGTACTGCGACTTCGGAACGCTGTTGTTGATATCCAGAAGCGTAACTGTGTCTCCTGTTACGCACATTCCGATGTATTCGGAGAGCGCGCCGTATATATCCACCTCGCAGGCAACCGGAATGCCCCTGGAGGCAAGACGGCTGTTGACATAGCAGGGAACAAAGCCGAATTCGTTTGAGAACGCGGGCCAGCATTTATCTGCAAAGGCGACATACTTGCTGCTGCCTTTGTGCTGTTCAGCCCAGTCCAGAAGGGTAAGCTCAAACTGCGCCAGGCGCTCGTTAAGGTCGGGGTAATATCTCCCCTCGCCCATTTCCTTTGCCATATCGGCACAGACCTCGGGTATGCGCTTATCGCCGGCGTGAGCCTTAAAACTGACCAATAGGTCAAGCTCGGAGTTTTCCTCAACCTCAACTCCCAGCTCGTATAAGCCCTTAATCGGCGCGTTGCAGGCGAAGAAATCCTGCGGGCGGGGTCCAAATGTAATTATTTTCAGGTTTTTAATTCCGATAACCGCGCGTGCAAGCGGAACAAAGAGTGAAATCATCTCGGCTATGTCGTCGCCTCTGCCAACCGGATATTCGGGGATATACCCTTTCAGGTGGCGAAGCCCCAGATTGTAGGAGCAGTTTAAAAGACCGCAGTAAGCATCGCCGCGCCCGTCCATAAGATTCCCGTCGCCCTCAGCCGCGGCGGCAAACATGCAGGGACCTTCAAAGTATTTTGCAATCAGCGTTTCGGGCGTTTCGGGTCCGAAGTTGCCGAGAAAAACGACCAGAGCGTTGCAGCCATGTTTTTTGACCTCGTCCACCGCCAAGAGCATGTCCTTCTCGCTTTCGACCGCCGTTTTCGCCTCATAAATTTCCTGTTTCTTCGCGATACAGGAGGCAACGATGGCCTCGCGTCGGGAAACGGACAGAGAGAGGGGGAAACAGTCGCGAGATACGGCGATAATGCCAAGCTTCACTTCCGGAATGTTTGTTAACATATTTTGCCTCCTTGCGGCTTTGGGACTTATATCGCCCAACTATATAGTCAAAGGCCATTTTGTTCAATGCGTCCTTCGTTTTTTTCACTTAAAAGGGCTTTGCTACTCGTTTGAATCGGAGCCTTGAGAATCCTTCGAGTCAGGGTTTTTGTTCTCAGTTTGAACAGCACTTTTTATCTCGGCTTCCTTACGAAGAAGGAGAAACTGCTTAACCGCAAAAGCACAGAAAACTGCGGCGGCAAGCGCGAAAGCCGAAAAAATCGCCCATGCTCCCCACTCCGGAATCGGACTTGTGCCGTCAAGCGTGCCGGAGAGCACCTTCCACGCCATATAGACGATATAAGCCGCTACAAGTACACGCAGCACAAGCCCGGACATTGCCCTGCCCAAAAGACCGGGGTCAATTTTATTTTCCTTTCTCATTTACGCGTTAACCTCGATTATCTTAGTTTTGAATCATACGAAAAAGCGGCTTCATCGCGGGGTAAATATTGCGAAATACCTGATAGCGCTCTTCGTAAAGCGCCGCGAGCTCAGCATCGGGCACAACGGTTGAAGTAACTTTAACCAGCTTTTCCGCGGCGTCCTTAACAGAGTCAAACTCCCCGCAGGCAACCGCCGCCAGAATCGCGGCGCCGTAGCCGGGACCTTCCTCGCTTTCAATGCCGTCAAGTTCCAGATTAAGGACGTTTGCAATAATTTTCTTCCAAAGCGGGCTCTTCGCTCCGCCGCCGCAGACCTTGCTGCGTGATATTTTTATTCCCAAAGAGCGGGCGACCTCCAGCGAATCGCGAATGCCGAAAGCAACGCCCTCGAGAACTGAAAGCGTCATGTTCGCGCGGCTTGTATCCATAGACATTCCGATAAAACTTCCGCGCGCACCCGAATCGTTATGCGGCGAACGCTCTCCCATTAGGTACGGCAGAAAATATACCTGATTGCGCCCAAGCATATCCCGAGTGATTTCAGCCTGCTCGTCCGCGTACTTTGCAGTCTTGATAATATCCTCCATCCACCACTTGTTGCAGGAGGCGGCAGAGAGCATCACGCCCATGAGATGATAATGTCCGTCCGCATGCGCGAAGGCGTGCAGGGCGTTGTTTTTATCGACTCCGAAGCTGTCGCTTGATATGAAAATTGTACCGGAGGTGCCGAGTGAAATGTTGCACTGGCCGTCGCCCACAGTCGCAGTTCCGACAGCCGCGGCGGCGTTGTCACCCGCTCCTGCCACGATTTTTACATCGGGGGACAGTCCGAGAATTTTTGCCGTTTCTGCTGTAAGTGTCCCGACTGTGTCGTAGCTTTCAAAAAGGCGGGGCATCCACTGCTCTTTTACACCGCAGATTTCCAGCATTTCGCGGCTCCAGCACTTATGCTCAACGTCGAGCAGCAGCATACCCGAAGCATCCGAATAGTCGGTGCAGTGTACGCCCGAAAGCATATAGTTGATGTAGTCCTTCGGAAGCATGATTTTGTCAATTCTCGCGAAAAGCTCCGGCTCGTGCTTCTTCATCCAGAGAATTTTCGGAGCGGTAAACCCGGCAAAAGCTATATTTGCGGTGCAGCTTGAAAGTTTTGCCTTGCCGATGACGTTATTGAGGTAATCCGTTTCCTCCGAAGTTCGTCCGTCATTCCACAGAATAGCGGGGCGCAAAACGGCGTTATCCCTGTCAAGCGCGACAAGGCCGTGCATCTGTCCGCCGACGCCTATGCCTTTAACCTGCGTCTTGTCGCAATCCTCTGTCAGCTCGCGTATGCCCTCCAGTGTTTCGCGCAGCCAGTCTTCGGGATTTTGCTCTGACCAGCCGGGGTGAGGAAAAGCAATCGGATAGGCTCGTGAAACGATTTTTTTGATTTTCCCGGTCTCGTCCATAAGCAGCAGCTTAACTGCCGAAGTACCTAAATCAATTCCGATGTACAACATAAAGTTACCTCCAAAGCTCGCTATAAAGCCGCCCCGAAAATGGGGCAATGCATTTAACGCATTGCCCCGATAATTCAGGGCGAGTTTTATTTATTTTAGGCTTTGCCTGTTTTGTGGTTTGAAACGACGTCGAAGATGACGGCAATAAGCAGAACCGCGCCTTTAACGACGTACTGCCAGTTGTTGTCAAGTCCGTAGATTGACATTCCCTGGTTAATAACGCCGAGCAGAATTGCGCCGATGATAACCCCGGGCACAGTGCCGCTGCCGCCGTAAGCCGAAGCGCCGCCGATAAAGCACGCGCCGATGGTATCAAGCTCGTAGGTAAGCCCGGTATCACCGCTGACGGAGCCGATACGCGCCGCCATGAGAAGTCCGGAAAAACCCGCCAATATGCTCATTGAGCAGTAAGCCCAGAAATATACCTTCTTTGTGTCGATACCGGAGAGCTTTGTAGCCTTCTCATTTCCGCCGACTGCATAAAAATAACGTCCGAAGGCCGTCTTCGAGGTTATGAAAGCGTAAAGCAGAACAATCAGCAGAATCCAGAGAAGCATAACGGGAATGCCTTTATAATGGGCAATCTGCCAGGTATACGCCAGTATCAGAAGGTCAATAACAGCTACCTGTGCAAACTCCGATACTGCCGATTTCATCTCGTAGCCGTTCTTGGCCTTTTTCGCACGATTGACGACTGTCAAGACTATCAAAATAATCGCGACAAGCGCCCCGACAATCACCGCCGACCAGCAGATACCCTCTTTGTCAAGACCCGGAACTGTGATGTAGGAGGAAAAAATGTCAAGGAAGGTCTTGTTGGAAATTGCGACCGTCTTGGAGGCAAGCAGAACGCGCCCCACACCGCGGAACAGGAACATGCCTGAAAGCGTTGCAATAAAGGGCGGAATGTGAATGTGTCCGATCCAGAAGCCCTGCCATGCGCCGATTCCGACAGAAACCGCCAAGCAGACAGCAATGGTCAGGTAGGCGTTCATGCCGAACTTGTCCATCAGCTGCGCCGCAAGAGCGGCAACGAGGCAAAGCGTGGCGCCGACTGAAAGGTCGACGTTTCCGCCTGTCAGTATGCAAAGCAGCATACCACAGGCCATAACCAGAACATAAGCGTTCTGCAAGAGCAGATTCGAGATGTTCTGAGCGTACAGAAGTCTGCCTTCAGTCAGCACCGCAAAGAAGATAAAAACAACCACTAGGGCGATTGTCATTGTATATTTTTTAATATACGCCGAAAATCCGAGCGGTTCACCCGCCACGGCCGATGTCGCCGCCAAGGTGTCGCCGGCAGCTGTCGGCTTGCTGTTACTTTCTGTTTTCATAGTCTTACGCTCCCTTACTCTCTTCTTTGGCGCCCTTTTTGTCGGACTTTAGGATAGCGCCCATGATCTTTTCCTGCGTGGCTTCGGCTGCGCTCATTTCGGCAACCATCTCACCCTCGTTCATAACGTAAATCCTGTCGCACATTCCGAGCAGCTCCGGCAGTTCCGAGGAAATCATAACAACCGATTTTCCCTGAGCGACCAAATCGTTCATTATGCAGTAAATCTCGTATTTTGCGCCGACATCAATTCCTCGGGTAGGCTCGTCCAGAATTAAAACATCCGGATCCGCAAACATCCACTTTGAAAGCAGCACTTTTTGCTGGTTGCCGCCTGAAAGGTTATTAACCGCCTGCTGTACCGTGGGTGTTTTGGTGCGAAGCTTTTCCTTATATATCTCAGCTACCTGATTTTCTTTGTTTACGTCTATAACGCCCCTGTGGCACACCTTTTCAAGCCGTGCTAGGGTGTTGTTTCTGGCAACCGTGTCAATTAGAATAAGTCCGTTTAGCTTACGATCCTCGGTAACATAGGCTATTCCGGCCTCGATGGCGTCGCGCTCGCTTTTGAGCTTTACTTCGCGTCCTCCGACTTTCAGCGTTCCGGTTATCATTGTACCATAACTCTTTCCGAAAATCGAGCGGGCAAGCTCCGTGCGCCCCGCGCCCTGAAGTCCCGAGAAGCCGACTATTTCTCCCTTGTGTACATTGAAGGACACATGGTTAACAACCCTCTTTTCGGTATAGACGGGATGATTTACGCACCAATCTATAACCTCCATGCCGATTTCTTTGCTGACCATGTGCTCGCGCGAAGGATAACGATCCGTCATTTCACGCCCGACCATACCGCGTATTATGCGATCCTCGTCGATACTGCGGTCCGTGTTGTCAATCGTTTCGATTGTCGCTCCGTCGCGCATAACCGTAATTTTATCCGCAACATAGGCAACTTCCGAAAGCTTATGTGAGATAATTATTGAGGTCATGCCCTGCTTTTTAAAGTCAATCAGCATATCCAACAGCATTTTGGAGTCTTCGGAGTTCAGCGAGGAGGTCGGCTCGTCAAGAATAAGCAGCTTTACGTTTTTGGAAAGCGCCTTCGCAATTTCGACCAGCTGCTGCTTGCCTGTACCGATATCTTTAATCATCGTGGTCGGAGAATCCTTTAGCCCAACCCGCTTCATGTGCTTTGCGGCTTGTCCGAAGGTTTCGTCCCAGTTGATGCCGAATCTGCCTCTGCGCTCGTTGCCGAGGAACATGTTCTCTCCGATTGAAAGCTCCGGAATCAGCGCAAGCTCCTGGTGGATAATGACAATGCCCACTCCCTCGCTGTCGCGCACGGTTTTAAAGTGGCACTTCTGTCCCTCATATAGGATATTGCCCTCATATTCTCCATTTGGAATCGTTCCGCTGAGAACGTTCATAAGCGTGGACTTGCCCGCGCCGTTTTCTCCGACGATTGCGTGGATTTCCCCGCGCTCAACCTTCAGATTAACATTATCCAGCGCGCGTACGCCCGGATAAAGCTTTGTTATATTTTTCATTTCAAGAATGTTGTCAGCCAAGTTGAATGCCCCCCTTATTCTGATATTTTGGGCATAGCGCCAAAAAGTTATTCTGTCAGCGAAAAAATGGGCGGAGCTACAGCCCCGCCCATTTCATGCATAACGTTACTTGTGTGGGCTGTTTTGCCGGATTTATGCTTAGCCTACTGCCTTGGGATAATTGCCGTCCATGGTATAGTAGCCGGTGTCAACCAGTTCCTTCTGGATGTTGTCTTTGGTTACAACAATCGGAACAAGCAGGTAGGAGGGAACTTTACCATTGTTGTTGTCATAGGACTCTGCGTCGTATGTGCAATCAAATGACCAGCCGGAATCTGTAATCAGGGATGCATCGGGGGTCTTGCCGCTGAGCATTGCAACTGCGAGGTCAACAGTGACGACCGCTTCGTTGGCAACTGCCTTGTAAACTGTCATGGACTGCTTGCCGTCAACCATGTTGGCAAGGTTGGCTTCGTCGCCGTCCTGTCCGGTGATGATGACAGTGTTGGTGCCCTTATAGTCGGAGCCGATGGCCTGTGTTACGCCGAGAGCGGTGGAGTCGTTGGAGCAGAGTGCAACGTCAAGCACTGTGCCGTCGGCATAGTAGGAAGCCAGAATGTTCTGCATACGGTTGAGAGCGTTCTCGGTTTTCCACTGAGTTGTTGCAACTTCTTCGAACTTCATCTGGCCGGAGGGAACCTTCAGGATGCCGGCATCGATGTACGGCTTAAGTACGTCGAAAGCACCGTTGAAGAAGAAGCCTGCGTTGTTGTCCGCGGGATCACCTGCGGTGAACTCAATGTTATAGCTCTTGGAGGTGTCTTTAAGGTCAAGTCCCAGTGTGTCAACTACATACTGACCCTGAAGAGTTCCTACGGTGTAGTTGTCGAAAGAAACATAATAAGCGACAGCATCGGTGTTCATGATCAGACGGTCATAGGAAATTACGGGGATATTAGCTTCAACTGCGGTTTGAAGGACAGTAGACAGTGACTCGCCGTCAACTGCGACGATAACCAAGAGGTTGACTTTGTCTGCAATCAGGTTCTCGATGTCGGCAACCTGCTTTGTGGCGTCGTTGTCGGAATAGACCAGCTCAACTTCATAGCCTTTTTCCTGGAAGGACTTCTCAAGGAAAGAACCGTCGCGGTTCCAACGCTCAAGGGACTTGGTGGGCATTGCTACACCGATTTTGCCGCCGGTTACGGCTGCTGCGGATTCCTCGGGAGCAGTGGAAGTTTCTGTCTTTGTTGTGCCGCAAGCTACAAGAGCAAGAGCCATTGCAAGAACCAGAACAAGAATAAGAACTTTTTTCATTTTTTACCTCCTCAAAATTTGTTGAACTTAACCTTTGTGTACTTCTTACACAAAATTCTTTTGTAAAATTCGTTTACAAAAGTCCTTGTACTTATAATACAATTATTATCGAAAGAAGTCAATGGAATTTTGTCGATTTAACCATTTTGGGAACATTCCACAAAATTTACCTCTTTTTTTAGTGCTTACAAACGTCCGAGCTCATTCTTGTGCCATTTTATTAGAGCAGTTTTTCTGCGCCGTCGGAGCTTCGTCACTGTCTGTGGAATAGGCCGAAACGGATTGCCTGCACCGCATTTTTGCTTATTCTTTCCGTTAGCTGCGGCTTCAAATTTTGCTTAAACATATAGATTGACATTTTCAAATTGTATGGGTACAATATATACTGTTCAATAAAGAACTTTTACAAAAGTAGAGGAAACGTAATGGCGGAATTAGAAGGAACGATAACGGCGCGGCGCAGGCAGACGAGAAACAGTATTTATCAATATCTGTTTTTCTCTGAAACTCCCCGTTCAAAACAAGAGATTGCCTCCGACCTGTCACTAAGCTTGCCGACTGTTCATCAGAACTTGGCCGAACTGTTTGAGGCGGGTCTTGTTTGTCGCGCGGGTTCTCAGAAATCAACGGGCGGACGCAGAGCTATGAGCTTGACGATTGCCGAAAATGCCCGTTTTGCCGTAGGCGTATCGATAACAGGCAGCGGTCTGCGCTTTTTAGCCGCCAATCTGAGTCAGCAGGAGATAGCTCATAAAAAAACGGAGCGGACAGATATTGACGAAATTGACGATGTCGGCAGGCTTTTAGCGGACGAACTTGAAATTTTTCTGGATGAAAACGGACTTAACCGTGCAAAACTGCTGGGTGTCGGGATAACCCTGCCCGCGGTCCTGGACACCGAAAAAGATGTGATTGTTTTTGCTCCCATTCTTCATTTGAAGGACACCAGTCTGAGCAAAATTACCAGATATATTAATTACCCGACCTATGTTTCAAACGATGCAAAAAGCGGCGGTTATGCCGAATGGTTTACTCTGCCAGCTCAGAGCAGCATTGCTTATTTATCCCTTGAGAATGGTGTTGGCGGCGCGGTGCTCCTGAAGGGTGCTCCGTATGAGGGCGTTAACAACCGAAGCGGCGAATTCGGTCATATGACTGTTGAGCCGAACGGCTTGCCCTGCAAATGCGGAAAGCACGGCTGTCTCGAGTCATATTGCACGGCTGCCCGCATAAGTGATGATATCGGAATAACTCTTGAAAAGTTTTTTGAGGGTCTCGAACAGCATAACGAGACCTATGAGGCGTTGTGGAAGGACGTTCTGTGGCATCTGGCGATCGGAATAAACAACCTTCGCATGGCACTTGACTGCGATGTAGTGCTCGGCGGTTTTTTAACACAGTTTATGGAGCCGTACATGCCTGAAATTCGACACCTTGCGGCAACACTGAACACCTTTGAGGCCGATGCCGAATATATTAAGCTCTGCCGCTATCCGAAACGTGCTATCACGCTGGGCGTTGCTCTGCATTTCATAAAGGAATTTGTCGACAGCATCTGATCTTCTGTTCTGTCTAAATCTAAACAAAAGCTTAATATTTTTTCGCTTTTTTAAATATATTCACGATTGCGGCATTTAATATTGCCATTTACTTTTTTTCGCCGACAGGGAATCGAACTAATAAAAAAAGGGCTCATTTGAGCCCTTTTATTCATTTCATTACGACAATTTACTGTATAGTGACTGAGCTTTTACTGCCTTACTGCTGTGGGCGGAGAGTTTACGGTTGAGTAAGTAGAATTTTTGTGAAGACAGCGGCACCTCCCGGCTTAGCAAAGAATTTCCTCGTTTTCGAATCTTCCCGATAAACCACCAGTGCCATTCGATTTCAGCCGCTAAAATAAGAAGCTTGAGCTTTTTCATGGTGTTTTCATCCTTTGCATCATACTCGGACATATTAGTCCTGCATACCACATATATCGCACTTCTTCGGCGAAAAATGTCGATAGGCGCAGGGGACGTCAAATTACTTCGTTTTTTGGCCAAAGAGTGCTAAATTTTGATTATTGTAGCGCATTTTATTAAAATTCCCCCTTTAATTATACCGAATACTGAAACTGGAACAAAAATCCTTCCGGAAAAAACCGGAAGGATTTTTGTTATTTTTATTGTAATTACAGCTTGGCTTTTTGTTCCTCGACAAGGTCCCTCAGAGTGATGTTGTCCACGACTTCGCGCACGGCCTTGTCGACCTTTTCCCAGACGCTGAGCGTCGCGCATTTTTCGCAGCGCGTGCAGGCGTTTGGTGAATCGTCCATGCAGGCAACGGGGGCAAGGCTGCCCTCAATCAGGCGCAGAATCATTCCAACGGTGTATTCCTCCGCGGGTCTGGCAAGCTTGTAGCCGCCCTGCGCACCGCGTACGCTTTTTACATAGCCCGCTCTGTTAAGGACGGAGATAATTTGCTCAAGATATTTTCCGGAAATTTCCTGGCGCTCTGAGATGCATTTTATGGTTATATACTGGTCATTATCGTTAAGCGCCAAATCAAGCATCAAGCGCAGTGCGTAGCGGCCTCTTGTCGATATTTTCACGGGAACACATCCTAACAATTGACTTAATTTCGGCTTTGACCCATTGAGTACCGGTCAAAGTGATTATATCACAAGACGGCTGCCAATTCAACAAACAGATTTATGTTCGGAATTGTTCAAGGTTCATAACCGACCGCCGCAATTTGTCCGGCGGCATTGCACAGACAAAAAAATTATTGTATACTTAAAAAAAAGAAGCTTTCGTCCGTAATTGTCGATAATCAAAAAATATTTCCTGCTTTTTTGCGCTCGGGTTTAATTACTGCCGAACTTACCTCTCCGAGATAAAATCAGGCATTTTTTGTGAGGGATTTATGAGTATTTACATGCAAGTCGCCGTCTGTTTTGCGGCAATCGCTTTATCCGCCGTTCTGGCTGAAAAGACAGGTCTTTTCTTTGCGCCGTTCTATATTATTGCCGGACTGATATTCGGGCCCGGAATGCTCAATCTGGTAAAACAAGCGGAGGTAATTTCGCTTCTGGGTGAAATCGGTGTGGTTTTCCTGCTGTTTTTTCTCGGTCTTGAGTTCTCGCTTCACACCCTACTAAAACAAAAAAAGAGTATGATTTCAGCCGGAATTATCGATTTCGTCGTTAATTTCGGGCTTGGCTTTGCTCTTGGCTTGCTGCTTGGACTAAACCTGTTTTACAGTCTTATTCTCGCGGGAACAATATATATGAGCAGCTCGGGAATCATCACAAAAAGCCTGCTTGAGCTTCAGGTCAGCAAATATCCCGAAGGCAATCTCGTCATGGGCATTATGGTCTTTGAGGATTTGGTCATGATATTATTCCTCGCCTTTGTCGCCTCGGGAGTCGGCACCAAGTCCGGTTTCGATTTCAAGCTGATGCTGATTCAGCTTGTTAAATCGATTCTCTTCTGCGCGGCCATTGTTTTGCTTCCGAAATACGGCAAGCGGTTTCTGGATAAAATTCTTGACATTAAAAAGACTGAGCTGCTTCTGCTCGTTTTCTTCGGGCTTGTATTGCTTGTTACGTCGCTCGGAGAGCTTTTCGGAGTTTCCGCGGCGCTTTCGGCCTTTTTCTTGGGCATGGCCTTTTCAAATACGAAAAACGTCAAAAGCATTGAGCACACCACAGTCATTTTAAGAGACCTTTTCGGAAGTGTATTCTTCTTTTCGGTCGGCATGGCTCTCAAGCTCTCCGAAATCGCGGCTTACTGGGACATCCTGCTTTACTGTGCCGTAATCGCCGTGGCGGGCAAGCTTATTTCCAGTTATCTGATTACAAAAATAAATAAATGCGACGAGGGCATGTCTCTCTTTATCGGATTCATCTCGATTCCCAGAGGAGAGTACTCGCTCGTTATCTCAAACATGACGGGAGCTGCAATACCCTTTCTCGGTCCGGTCGTTGTCATAATAGTAATCTTCACAACCTTGCTCAGCTCGCTCGTGCTGAAATTTTCAAAACTTCTTTGCAGTGTCTACAATGTGTGTGTCATTTTCCCGAGAAGCAGGCTGCGGCCCGATGACGACAGTTGGGGTGAGGTAGACTAGCATAATTATTGAACGAAGAGAAAATATGTTGAAAAAGCATACTTTTCACAATATACTTTAATCAGAATTATCGGAAACAAATCCACATTGATTTCTTGAGTTGTTATTTGAAGGAGCCCGCCGCGGCTCAAATACGCGTTATACGCTGACAGGAGTAATATATGAAAAGACTTTTCAAGAAAAGGCAACTTTTTATACTCTCTCTTGCCGTTTTCGCCCTGGTCGTTGTCGTCTTTTTGAACAGCTACAGGCGAATTGTTCGTGATTTCAACGATTCAGCAGCTGCCAAACAGGTGGATTTCTGCGGAAGAATCTCTTCCGATATCCTGTTTGCGGAATCCATTACAGTCATGGGTACCCAATATTTTAAAAACGGCGGCAATCTGATTAATTCCGATAATTTTGATTTCCTTGAATACGACAGCGCAAGCAACGAATACAACATGGATTCGGCAAAAGACTCTGCCAATGCAAAGAAACTTGGCAATCTGACAGGAATAGGTCAAATTCCTCAAAGCGGCGTTGCTAAGCAGGAATTGAATCTTGCCTTGAGTTTCAATAATTATTTTTCGGATTTTTACGATAAACTTCCGGAAATCACCTGGATGTACTACACAAGCGAAAGCGGTTTTATTAACATGTATCCCTGGATTTCTTCTGAGGAGTTTAAGTATTCAGAAGAATTAAAGACAATGCCGTTTTATTCTATTGCCACTCCGCAAAATAATCCGCTGCACAAAATTGCCTGGACTCACACCTACATTGATGCTGCCGGTAAGGGGCTGATGGTAACCCTCTCCTGCCCTATATACTCGGGGGATACTTTTAAAGGCGTGCTGTCTCTCGATTTCACCTGCACAGAGCTTAATCGAATGCTGGACAACAATTATAGCGGACTGCTTTATGACCAAGATTACTGTGTAATATCGGCTGACGTATTAAAGAGTTCAGAGGAACTACCATATTTAAATAAAAATTACGGCTTTTCTGTCTCTGAGCTTTCAGACCTTGAGAGCGCGGCATTCGACAAGGTTCAAACGGCTGGAAGTCTCTTCGTCTATAAGTCAACTGTTGAGAACACGCCCTGGACACTTCTCTTCACGATTCCCAAAACTTATGTTGTAGGAAAAGCCCTGCTTAACACTTTGCCTGAAATAGCAATCGGACTGCTGCTTATTTATTCCTTTATACTTCTTATGAGATTCAAAAAAGCCGAGCGCCAGCTTAAGGAAGCCTCAATTACGGACCCTCTGACGGGACTGAAAAACAGGTGGTATCTTGATGACGCCGCCGAAAGGGAAATCGCACTTGCAGACCGCAACGCTCAAGCGCTTTCAATTATCAGCCTGGATCTGGATAGATTTAAAAATGTTAATGATACCTGGGGGCACCCTATCGGGGACGAAGTTTTGAAGATTACCGCCGGTATTTTAAAGCAATTCGCACGCCAGTCGGATATTCTGGTTCGTTTGGGCGGAGAAGAATTCGCTGCGCTGCTTCCGCAAACCGATAATGCCGAGGCATATAAGATCGCTGAAAGAATACGCAGTCAGATGGAGAGAACAAAACATCCGATTGCCGGGGCAGTTACGGCCAGCTTCGGTGTTGCCGAAAGGCAGCCGGGAGAATCCTATGGGAGCCTGTACAGAAGAGTTGACGAAGCGCTATATTCCGCAAAGGATTTGGGGCGAAACCGCGTCGTTTCTAACGAAGAGAAGAAAGCTGATCTTTCTGTCCATGTAAAAATCGAGTGGAATCCCGCTTGGGAATGCGGAGAGGCAACAATCGATTCTCAGCACCGCCGGATGCTTGAAATTGCCAACGAGCTTCTTGGAATGAATAACGAAAAATCCGATACCTTCTGTGAACAAATGGAGTCTCTCCTAAGTCATATTTCGGAGCACTTCAGCTACGAGGAGCAAGTGCAAAAAGATATCGGTTATCCTGATGCAAAAAGTCATGCCGAAAAACACAAGGAGCTTACCGAAAGGGCAATACAGATTAAGGACGATTGCCTTTCCGGAAAAATCAAGATGGTGTCTCTGATTTCGTATATAATAAGCGATGTTATTAATCTTCACCTTCTGGAGGAAGACACCAAATTTTTCCCATATATAAAGAAGCTGCCCTGAGGGTTTGCTTCAAACCGTTAAATAACTCGAAACTAAGAGAACCCGGTACCGAAAAAAGGATACCGGGTTCTGCACAGAATGCTGATTCAATAATACAAAAGGAGCCTTATGCTTATTTCAATCGAAGAATTTTGGCAGAAATTTTTGCGTGATACGGAAAGGAATCCGAACACGCGTTATTTTGAGAGCTTTCATTTCGACCTGAACGAAAAATCCGCCAACGGACTTTTAGAGCTGGTTCTCAGCGGGAAGAAGCGCGCCACCGCAAGCAGTCTGTTAGCTTACGATAA
Source organism: Clostridia bacterium (assembly GCA_009929315.1). Lineage (GTDB taxonomy): Bacteria > Bacillota > Clostridia > Oscillospirales > Oscillospiraceae > UBA2658. The sequence continues at coordinate 170,159 of SAAS01000001.1, read as the reverse complement.
GGAAAACTCGCCTCCTCCGAAAGTCGGTGATTTGAGTATTGTTACCGACTGGGATAATAATCCCCGCTGTGTTATCGAAACCAAAGCAGTTACAATATATAAGTTTAGTGAAATTACCTTTGATATATGCAAAAGAGAGGGCGAAGACGATTGCCTTGAAACTTGGCAGAAAGGACACGCAAAGTTTTTCACTTTGGACGGTGAAGCGCTGGGCTACAAGTTTTCGGATGAAATGCCCGTGCTTTTTGAGGATTTCGAGGTAGTTTACGTAAAGTGAACGGGATCCAGGTCTTTTGCGGCGGACTTTTTTCAAACGCCGCAGTTGACTTATTTGAAAATATCAATTATCGTGCTAATTGTAGACAATTCGGTTCATCACACTCTGACACACTGTCAATCACAGAAAGGGGCAACTATATGAAAACCTTGGTGGTGTTCTACTCTTTGGAGGGAAATACCGAGTTTGTTGCGGGCGTAATCGCAAAAAAGCTCGGGGCGGATTTAGTTAAGCTTGAAACCGTTAAACCTTTTCCGACCGAAGCTCCCGCGAAATTTTTTAAGGGCGGCATGAGCGCCGTATTCAAAATGAAACCAAAGCTCAAAAACGGAAACATCGACGTAAAGCAGTACGATAACGTAATTATCGGAACCCCTGTATGGGCGAGCACCCACGCTTCACCCATTAACACCTTTATTAAAAATTTCGGCTTCACAAAGAAAAAAGTCGCGCTCTTCGTTTGCAGCGGCGGTCCCGATGTTGAAAAGTGCTTCGCCAATCTCAAAAAAGCACTTGGCAGCAACAACTTTGTCGGAGAAATCGACTTTATGGAGCCTCTCAAAAACGGCAAAGATGAAGCCGCGAAAACCGCTGAAAATTGGGCTGCGAATCTGATATTCTGAATAATGCCCCGCGTTCTTTCCGCATATACTAAGCTGACAATCCTTTCGATTTATCACTGAGACAAATTAAATTAGAGGAGAAGTAAGTATGGAAATCGGAGAAAACCGCACAGTTGTTAAAGTTCTGGCTCTTTTGAGCCTCGTTCTGATGATAGTAGTCAATGCTCTTGCAAACCTGCTTCCGATAAACGGAATTACAACCGCAGAGGTTTCCGATTTGTACGAGAACCTCTTTGCTCCCGCGGGTTTCACCTTTGCAATTTGGGGACTTATCTATCTTTTGCTCGTTTTATACACTTTATATCTTCTCGGGCTTTTCCGCGGTAATTTGAGTTACGCCAACAAGGAGCTGGCAAGAAAAGTCGGGATTTTATTCTCAATATCCTCGCTGGCGAATGCCGCATGGATATTTTGCTGGCATTACGACTATATTTTGCTCTCAACACTTTTAATGGCAATAATACTTCTTTGCCTTATTTCCATAAACAGGGCGATAAGCGCTGTTGAGCTCAGCGCTCGGGACAGCTTTTTTATAAAGCTGCCGTTTCAGGTATATTTCGGCTGGATAACCGTGGCGGCGGTTGCCAATATAACGGCGCTCCTTGTAAGCCTCGGATGGAACGGCTTTGGTCTTAGCGAAGAGCTTTGGACTGTCGTTATTTTGATTGTCGCCGCGCTCATCGGAGCTGTCACAAGCAAAACTTTTTGTTCCCTCGCCTACGGCGCGGTTATTATCTGGGCCTATACAGGTATTCTGGTTAAGCATATCTCCCCGAGCGGCTATTCTTGGGAATACCCCGCAGTGGTTATAACTGCGGCAGCTTGCCTGATACTTCTGATAGCGGTATGGGTTTTCATCTTGCTGTCCCGCAGGCTCAAGACCGGAGAAAAGTAACACCTGTTGCGCACTAAAAGAGAGAGAAGAAATCGCAATTTTTTCGATTTCTTCTCTCTTTTGTGCTTTTATATTACCACATTTGGCGACAAAATACAAGTCTTGTATTATAGGTTTTTCGGGACCATACTGACCGAGGGGGGTGATAAAATGGAAAATGACTTTTCACTTGAACTTGTCAGGGAACAGATACAGCTTGAAACGCAAAAGCTTCGAAATTCCAACGAGTTCAGCGTAAAATACGGGCTGATGCTGTCCGAAGGGCAGATTCAAAGCCTTGTTGAGCGGCGCTTTGAATCACTTCGGGACAACGGGCGGATAGAGTTCGGCGAGGGTGTGCTGAATAAGCTTATACACTCTTTCTGCGACTCGCCTTATATAAACCAGCAAAATTACGAGGAGAGCCTTTCGGAGCTTCAGGACGCTTTTTATTATTTTAAGAACGAAACGGATGAGAGGCTTTCCGATGACGAGCTGATTGAGTATATGAAAGATACCTTTGACGGTAAAGCGCAGGGCTCGATTGAATATCTCACAGCCACCTCTTTGGAGGAGCTGCGCCGCAATGCCCGCCGCGGCTTCATTGATGATGTTGATGACGCTGATACGCAAAACGAGGAGCTGTAATGTCAACTAATGAAATTATTCCCGCAAACAACAAGATATCCGATGAACTTACCGAGGCGGATAAGCAAATAATTCAGTCTAAGCTGTGGCTTCTGCTTAAAAGAAGAACTGAGCTTTACACAATGGGGGACAGCAGTTCCGTCAGAATCGAAACCGCTCAGGAGCTTATGCGCTCAATTGAGTTTTGCATAGGCCTGTATTTGAAACATAGCGGCAGCTCTAGAAAGCTTCTCGCGGAATCTGAGCTTGAGGAGCTTTTCTCCCTTGGCCAAAAGTTGATTGAAGAGCAGCTTGAGCTGGGGAAAAAGCTTTATAGCAAAGCCTGCCTTACCGCCCCGGAAATCGAAAACCTTTCGTATCAGGACACTCTGCGCAGTATCGGCGGCTTTTTTAAGCACTATGACTACCGCTTTTTTGCACATCTCATACCCTGCGACATTGATTACCAGCTCTGTAATCCCGTAAGGGAAAGTATGCTGGGCATTGAATATTTAAACGATTATTTGGGGCGAATCATAATCGAAAACGATTTTGTGCGAAAATTTAATAAGGAAAGTGCGGAGAGCCTCCTAAAAGCCTATTGTTCAGATTACAAAGGACTTCTTATAAACTTATATTCACCGCTGGCGGCAAATTCCGTCGGACTGGCGCTTCTCGACGAGGATGTCAAAGCACTGAATATCACTGCCGAGGACGGCGACCACCTTTCTTCACTTTTCGGCACTCTATCCGCAACGCCCGCGAAGAAGGCGCTGCATGAGGCCGCGCTTCATGTGTGCTCGGAACTTAATATAAGCGATCCGTCCTCGGTGCGTTATCTTCTGAAAACGGCGGAGGCGCTTCTCCCTCGCATCAGCGCTGCGCTCCCCCACGGCAATTTAGGCGGAATTTTCATTACCTTTTAAAACATCGACCGCAAAACCTTGAAAAATCGCCGCATTTCTGCTATCATGATAAAAAATACGTTTGGAGTTGGGAAGATGCGCAACTAATCTGCAAATATCCGCATTACAAATTCCGGCGCGGCAAAATAGCCGCACCGCTTGTTTTGTTATGCGTTTGCGGGAAGGTTGACGCTATTTTCATATCATATCCTCATCACGCCCTTTCGGGCTTGGTGTTTTATGTGCTGTGAGCTGCGGGAAGTCCTTTCCCGCAGCTCATATTTTTTGTTTTGGGAGGATATGACTAATGTCTTTGATTGATGTAAAAAATTTAACTTTCGCCTATGAGGGCAGCTATGACAATATATTTGAAAATGTGAGCTTTCGTATCGATACAGATTGGAAGCTCGGTTTTACGGGACGAAACGGCAGAGGAAAAACCACCTTTTTACGACTTCTTATGGGTAAATATCCGTATCAGGGGACCATCTCCTCGAGCGCTTCTTTTGAGTATTTCCCTTTTGAGGTTGCCGACAGGAGCCGCGACACAATAAGTATCATAGAAGAAATACTCGGCAATTTTGAAAGCTGGCGACTCATGCGCGAGCTTAATCTTCTGGAGCTCTCCGGGGAACTGCTTTACCGTCCGTTTTCAACGCTTTCAAACGGCGAGCAGACCAAGGTTTTGCTGGCGGCGCTTTTTCTAAAGGAAAACAGCTTCCTTCTGATTGACGAGCCGACAAACCACCTCGATGCTTACGGGCGTGAGCTTGTGAGCCGCTACCTGAGCTCCAAGCACGGCTTCATACTCGTTTCCCATGACAGAGCCTTTCTTGACGGCTGTGTCGACCATATAATGTCGATAAACAAGACGAATATAGAAATCCAAAAGGGTAATTTTTCGTCCTGGTGGCACAACAAGGAGCTTCAGGACAATTTCGAGCATTCTGAAAATGAAAAGCTCAAAAAGGATATAAAACGCTTGGAAAAAGCGGCAAAACGCAGCGCTTCCTGGTCTGACATGGTTGAAAGCTCCAAATACGGCACAAGAAACTCGGGGCTAAGACCCGACAGGGGCTATCTCGGGCATAAGTCTGCGAAGATGATGAAGCGTTCCAAATCGATTGAGAACCGTCAAAGGGACGAAATCGAGGAAAAATCAAAGCTTCTTAAAAACCTTGAGGACTGCGACACCCTTGAGCTTATGCCGCTACGCTATAACGCCGAAAGACTTCTCGAGCTCAACAATATCGGTATCTTCTACGACGGCAGGGCGATTTGCGAAAATGTGAGCTTTGAAATAATTTCGGGCGACGCCATTGCCCTGCGCGGGAAAAACGGGAGCGGAAAGTCGAGCATCCTGAAGCTTATTTGCGGTGAGCCACTCGAATACACGGGCGAAATATATAGGGGCGGGGGCCTCGTCATCTCCTATGTTTCGCAGGATACCTCGCAGCTTACCGGCAGCCTTTCTGATTATGCAGGGGAGCACAATATCGACGAAAGCCTTTTCAAGGCTATGCTCAGAAAGCTGGATTTTTCGAGAATACAGCTTGAAAAAGACATGTCCGATTTCAGCGGAGGGCAAAAGAAAAAGGTACTTCTGGCGGCAAGTCTTGCAAAACGCGCGCACCTTTATATATGGGATGAGCCTCTCAATTTTGTCGATGTAATCTCCCGTATGCAGATCGAAAAGCTGCTGACCGAATACAGCCCCACAATTTTGTTTGTTGAGCACGACCGCGCCTTTTGCGAGAATATAGCCACAAAGACGATCGAGCTTTGAGTTTTCTTATTTTGCGCAATCTATCGAGCGGGCGGCAAAAATCCCACGCGTTCTAAAGGCCGAGCTTACAAATCCTTGCAGCTCGGCGGCGGACAGGCAGCTCGCTGCGAGGCGATCATAGCCAAATTGCTGCCGATTGAAATGACAAGATTTGCGAGCACATTTAAGTCGTTATTGTCCTCTACTTCCTTTGCGATGGCGATGGCAATTGTAGATGCAGCCAGGGTGAGTTCCTCGCCGGGAGTACATTTAAAACAAGACATCGCACATCACCTCAGAACATATTATGTGCAATGCCGTTTCGAGGTTAAATGAGTTTGTCCGTTAAAAAGGGAACTCAATAGCGGTAACGGTAGGAGGACCGTTGCCGCTATTGAGCTATATCAAGGAGCTATATTCAGTTATTCCACATCCTGAAGTGCGTCATAGCCTTCCTCGCCTGTGCGAACCTTGACTACATTCTCGACATCGTAAACGAAAATCTTTCCGTCACCGATGTTTCCGGTGTAGAGCACGGCTTTTGCCGTTTCGATGACTGTTCTGACGGGCACCTTTGCGACAACGATTTCAACCTGAACCTTGGGCAGAAGGTTAACCTCGGTTTCAACGCCGCGGTAGAACTCGGTTTTGCCCTTCTGCATACCGCAGCCGAGAACCTGTGTTACCGTCATGCCTGTAACGCCGATTTCATTCATTGCGGCCTTCAGAGCTTCAAACTTGCTCTGTTTAATAATAATTTCAATCTTTGTTATCTTAACATCGGAAGCGACGGGAGTTTTAGGAGCGGTCACTAGCGTGACGGGGATTGCCTTATCAACATCGACCTTCGGTGCGGGAGTAACAGCCTTAACACCATAATTTTTGAATCTTCGAAGCTGCTTGATTTCCGCGTTGTCGGCGGAGTCATAGTCGAGCTCTCCTCTGATAAGCTGCTGATCGGGATAGGCCAGAACACCCATTTCGGGAATATCAAGTCCTTCAAGCTCATCCTCGGGAGCCACGCGAAGACCCCAAACCTTGTCGAGAATTTTGAAGAAAATGAAGGATACGCCAAAGCCCCAAACTAAAAGGACTGCGATTGCAATAAGCTGCGCGACAAGCTGAGAAGCATCGCCGAAGAAAAGACCCTTAACACCGCCGGCAACTCCGTTCAAGCCGTCGCCGTATGAACCGTCTGCAAAAAGTCCCAAGGAAATAACGCCCCAGAAACCGTTGATACCGTGGACCGAGATTGCGCCGACGGGGTCGTCGAGCTTGAGCTTGTTTTCAACAAAGGGTACCCCGACACAAACTAGAATGGCTGCGACGAACCCGATAATAAGAGCCGAAATCCCGTTAACAAATGCGCAGGGAGCCGTTATTGCAACGAGCGCGGCCAGCGCGCCGTTCGCCGTCATGGAGGGGTCAGGTTTACCGAATTTAATCCACATATAGAACATTGCCACAAGTCCGCCTACCGCGCCGGCAATCATTGTATTAGTCGCGACAACGGCAAGTCTGAAATCGGACGCGTTCAGGGTCGAACCTGCGTTGAAGGAGAACCAGCAGAAGAACAGAATGATAGTGCCTATGATTGCCATCGGGATATTGTGTCCGGGGAAGGCTCTGGCTGTTCCGTCCTTCTTGAACTTGCCGATACGAGGCCCGAGAACGATTGCGCCTGACAAGGCAATCATACCGCCCATGGAGTGAACGACCGCACTGCCCGCGAAGTCAACAACGCCGTGGCCTAAACCGAAGTTTGCGCCTAAAGTCGCCATCCAGCCTCCGCCCCAAACCCAGTTTGCAAAGAGGGGATATATAAACATCGCTATGAAAAATGACGTTATTACATAAGCGGAATACTTAACGCGTTCGGCCATTGCGCCGGTCGGAATTGTAACCGTGGTGTCCATAAACACCATCTGGAAGAAGAACAGCGCATATATTCCTGCATCATAAGTACCGCTGAGCATAAAGCCCTTGTAACCCAGAACTCCGCCAAATCCCGGTATTGAGAGCAATCCGTTAAGCGCCGAGCCGCCGCTGCCAAGACCTGCCGCTCCGCCAGAGCCGCCCATCTGAAGAGCGAAGCCAACGAGGAAGTAGCCTACTGCGCCGACGAAGAAAACCATGAAGTTCATGGTCATTGTGTGGGCTGCGTTCTTTCCGCGGCAGAAGCCGGTTTCAACCATTGCAAAGCCGCACTGGAAGAAGAAAACCATGAATGCGCAAATCATAACCCATGTGTAGTTTGCGCCGAAGTAGGCCTTGTTCGCCGTTAAAGCGACATCGCCCAGAGTTTCGCTGCCCGTTGTGGCAATGTAGGAAGCGCCGGTAGGATCCGCGCCCTCCGCATAAGCGCTAATCACGAAAAGGGACGCGATTAACATCACAACAAACAGCACGCCGAACATTTTTCTGAACATTTTCATTTTCTTACACCCCATCAAATATAATATACAAATTACTGATTTGTTTTGCCTACGATTTTGATTTTTTGACTTTCTTAAAATTGCTCCAGGAAAAAGTTGAAGTTGATTTATACACCTCTGCCTTCAGCTTTTGCACCGACAGGAAGTACCGAACTCCTAGAAAAGCGATTACAACGCCGAAAACGGCTCCGGGAATTTCAGACGACAGAACGGGTATCTTTATACCGTTTACCGTGCTGAACACTGCGAAAACCACGCCTGCGAGTGTAATCAGAATCGACACTGCATAGAGCGTCATTATGGCTGTGCGCTTCTCTTTCCCCACATAGGGCGAATTTGCCTCATTTCTCATAATAAATCCTCCTAAAAACCTAATTTGAGTTGCCCGAAAAAACAAAAAGAGTCAAATCGGCAGCCGCATTTACGGCTGAAACGATTCTGACCCCTTTGTCATGCTATAATGCAATATATGCAAGTGTATAGCTATTCTGTTTGCAAAAACGTGTAATCTGCGGCAACTAAAAACAAAAACGGGCGCTGTAAAGAAATTTACAGCGCCCTTGCTTGCAAGAATAATATGTCACCCGCTCGGGTTTGTCAATACTATCTGAAAAATTCTATCAACTTATACCAGCAAATAAAAATATATGTCGGTTCTTTTGGGCAATTTGCAGACAGCATTAAGGATTTGACGCGATTAGAATAACATTTCTGTTAAGGTCAATACTTTTCAGAACACCCTCCACGACTGTTTGCGTTCCCAAAAGGGTGGTAAGTCTGACGGTATTCCCCTCAACCTCAATATTCGTGATTCTGTCGGCGATAAACTTATCGTCTCCGTTTCCGACTTCGTATGCGGTTGAAAGACACATAAATACTCCTCCTATTTCCCTAAAAGCTCCAAGGCATCCTCGAGCTTCTCGGTTCCGTGCTCATAAAAGTGCATGGCTTCCGCTACCAAAGCGGCGGTCTCGTTCTTTCCGGAAGCCTCAAGCGAATGCAAAAGCTCGTGCAGATCCTCGTTATGATGACGGTTATGGTCAATCATATAGTTCAGCAGCGCCATGTTCTCAACCGCGCTTTGCGTTTTCTGTTCGCCAGAGCAGCAATGCTCGTGACTGTGTCCATGCTCATGTGTATGTTCGCCGCAGCAGCAATGCTCTTGACCCGCCTCATGCTCGTGGCCGTGGTTATGCTCGTGGCTGTGATTGTCGTTAACGCACATAAATGTTCCTCCCTAAATTCGCTTGAAGCGGCTACCTGAATAATGACATTATAAGACCTTTACAAGACACTTACAACCCACCAGGGGGGTTACAATAATCCGTCCCTGATAGCCTGCGCAGCTTATTCGCACTCGGAGCAGTCCCCGTCGCATTTGGGTCTGTACTCCTCGGGCATTACTTCGCCGCGCCTGGTGTAATAGTCGAGCATAGCCATTCTTACGCCCTCCTCGGCGAGAACCGAGCAGTGCATTTTAACGGGGGGCAGCCCGTCAAGCGCTTCGGCAACCGCTTTGTTCGTAAGCTGCAGCGCCTCGTCGATGGTTTTGCCCTTAATCATTTCCGTTGCCATCGAGCTTGTTGCTATCGCCGCTCCGCAGCCGAAGGTGTTAAACTTCGCGTCGGTAACGACTCCGTCGTCTATCTTGAGATAGATTTTCATAATATCGCCGCATTTTGCATTTCCGACTTCGCCCACACCGTCCGCATTTTCAATTTCGCCGACATTCCGCGGATTCGCGAAATGGTCCATAACTTTTTCACTGTACAGCATTTTATTTCTCCTCCTGCATTCTTTTCCAGACCGGAGACATCGACCTCAGCCTCGTAACGACGCCGGGGAGCTTCTCCAGAATATAGTCTACTTCTTCTTCTGTGTTGTATTCGCTGAGCGACATGCGCAGAGAGCCGTGGGCAACCTCATGAATGAGCCCGATGGCAAGCAGCACATGGCTCGGGTCAAGCGAGCCGGAGGTGCAGGCAGAGCCGGAGGAGGCGCTTATTCCCGCCATATCCAGCATGAGCAGCAGAGCCTCGCCCTCAATACCCTTGATTGATACATTTACGTTTCCGGGCAGTCTTTTTTCCCTGTCGCCGTTTAATATAACCTCGGGCAGCTGAAGTACGCCGTCAATGAGCTTATCCCGCAGTGCCTGAACCCTGGGCATATTTACGGACATATTGTCGCAGGCTTCCTTGAGTGCAGCCGCCATTCCGGCGATTGCGGGGACATTTTCCGTGCCCGCGCGCTTGCCGCGTTCCTGAGCTCCGCCCTCTATAATGGAGGTAATCGGCAGTCCCCTTCTGCAATAGAAAGCGCCGATGCCCTTGGGTCCGTGGAACTTGTGCGCGGAGATGGACAGCATATCGATGTTCTGTTCTTTTACGTTAATCGGCAGATGTCCCGCCGCCTGTACCGCGTCCGTGTGGAAAATTATGCCCTTTTCATGGCAGAGTGCGCCGATTTCGCTTATCGGCTGGATTGTTCCGATTTCGTTATTGGCATACATGATGGTAACGAGCGCGGTGTCGGGGCGGATGGCCGCCTCAAGGTCCGAAAGCCTTACAACTCCGTTTTCGTGCACGTCAAGAAGAGTTATTTCATAGCCCTCTTTTTCAAGCTTGTTAAGCGTGTGAAGAATGGCGTGATGTTCAAATTTGGTTGATATAATATGTTTTTTGCCCTTCCTTGCGCCAAGTGTCGCGGCGGTGACAAGAGCCTGATTGTCCGCCTCGCTTCCGCCGGAGGTGAAGATAATTTCGCTGGGGTCCGCGCCGAGATACTCGGCAATTGTTTTTCTCGATTCGAGCATTATTTTTGCCGCCTGCTGACCCACGCTGTGCGGGCTGGAGGGATTGCCATAGCTCTCCGTAAATAGGGGGAGCATTGCGGCAAGGGCGGTTTGGCTAACCTTTGTTGTTGCCGCATTGTCTACATAAACATTCATTTCCATTCTCCTTTTTATGTGTTTAAGCTCATCCGAGTTCTATCATTCTGTCAATACATTTTCTTGCTTCTGTAAGGATTTCTTCACTCAGTTCGATTATCTCTCCGCCGCTGCCCTTAAGACAGTTCAGAACATCGGGAAGCGTGGTGATCTTCATGTTGTGACACACAAGGTCTATCGCAAGGGGATAAAAGCTCTTTTCCGGACACTCATATTGGAGCTGTTCGAGTATCGAAAGCTCGGTGCCTATTATAAATTCCTTCGCTTCGGATTTTTTCGCGTAATCTATAATCGCGGTGGTCGAGCCGACAAAGTCGGAGTTCTCCGTTACCTCGGGCAAACACTCGGGATGGGAGAGCAGAAGAGCGTTCGGATGGGCAGCTTTCGCCTGCCTGACATCGCGTATGCCTGCTCTGAAATGGGTGGGGCAGCCGCCATGCAAAAGCTTGAAGTTTTTCTCGGGAAGCTGCTTTGCAACGAAGGCGCCGAGGTTCTTGTCCGGAATAAAGAGGATATTCTTGTTCGGAAGTTTGCTTACAATTTTCACCGCCGAAGAGGAAGTTACGCACACGTCGCAGACTGTTTTCAGCTCCGACGAGGTGTTAATATAGCACACAACCGTATACTCGGGAAAATCCTCCCTGACCGCCGAAATCATATCCCTGTCCATCTGATCCGCCATCGGGCAGCCCGCCAGAGGATTAGCCAGATAAACTGTTTTTTCAGGGGACAATATCTTAACGGTTTCCGCCATAAAGCGAACTCCGCACATGATAACGGTTTTCTGCGGCGCTTTGGAGGCCTCAACGGAAAGTGCGTAGGAATCGCCCGTGAAATCGGCTATCTCCGTTATCTCCCGCGCCTGATAAGTATGGGCGAGAATACACACGTCCTTTTCTTTTTTAAGCCGTAATATCTCTTCCTGAAATTCTTTTATTCCCATTGGCACACGTCCCTTTATTTTTTCGTACTACCTCAAGTCCCAAGCGGGGTATTATGCGTTAAATCCGTTATACCTCTAATTCCTATGGGGCATATAGGACAATACCACTTATCCCACAACTTGTCAATACCTTGCGCCGGAATTTTGTCTTTTGGGATAAATATATTTTGTCACAAACGGTTTGATTAAATGCAGACTCCCGTCGAGGTTGAGGTCGTCTGCTTTTCTACATCTGCGATGGTAACGCTCTCGAGATATTCTTCGATTCGACGCTCAAGCTCGGTCCACATCGGCAAAGTCTTGCAGTTTCCGGCGTTCGGACAGATATTCTCGGGAAATTCCAGGCAGGTTACCGGAGCAAAACTGCCCTCCGCCGCCTTAAGCACGGAGCCGACAGAGCACTTATCGGCAGGTTTGACGAGCTTATAACCGCCGCCCTTGCCTCTGGAACTGTAAACAAGGCCCGCTTTGCTGAGTAGTCCTATAATCATCTCAGAGTATTTCTCGGAAATCTCCTGACGCTCGGAAATCTCCTTAAGCGGTATAAAAGCGTCGGGATTTTGCTGCGCTAAATCGACCATTATTCGCAGAGCATATCTTCCCTTGGTAGTAATCTTCACCCTTATCGCCTCCTTTCTGACCCTATTATACTATAGGGTTTATAGGATTTCAAGTGCAATATTATTTTTGCGGAATTTTTTTGCTTCTTTATCATTTATTCTCTGCGCAAAAAACAGGGCTTGCAATTTCCCCCGAATATAGGATAATTAGAAGCTGACAGATTATTCGCAGTTGCGAGCGCTTTTTCATTCGAGCGGGCGCCGCTTCTGAGCGAACGCAAATTATTTTCGTAAACGGAGGACTCTTGCTATGACAGACCTTTCAAACGCCGCCGAAAAAATTTTCAGCGGCGAAATGACAATTATAGATTACGTTTGCGAGCTTTCCGCAGCTGATTCGGGCAGGGAAGATTGCCCGAGTGACCTTTTTTACTGGGAATCGGTCAGAGATGCGCGCAAAAACGGAAAAAAGCTCGTTTTTATCAGCGGTCCTGCGCCGCTCGAGATACTTTACGCGCTGGACTGTGTGCCGCTTTATCTCGACTTGCTCCCCGCCCGTCTTTCCCAAAATCCCGTTTTGACGGCAAAGCTCATAAACGAAGCGGAAACGCGGGCAAACGCAAGCCTTTGCTCGCTTAACAAGACGAATACGGGATTGCTGCTCAAAGGCGTTCTGGGTGTTGTGCCCGACGCTTTTGTATCGCTGCCGATTCCCTGCGACAGCGCCCGTACCGCCTGTACGGAGCTTGGCAGAATTGTCGGCGCGCCGTCCTTCCACTTTGATATACCCCTGCGCAAGGACTCAAGAAGTCTTAAATACGTTGAAATGCAGCTTGGGCGCTTTATCGGGTTTATTGAGAGCATCGCCTCAAAGGAGCTTGACTGGGAAGCGCTCAAATATCGCATGGAGCTTTCGAACAGAGCGGCCGAGCTTCTTGAAAAGTGCGCTGCGCTTCGTGCGGCGAAGCCCTGCCCGCTGTCCTCCCGTCTCACAATCTGGAACGAGCTTATGAATGCCTTTGCCCCGACACAAGAGATGGAGAAGCTTCTTACAAAGGAGTTGGAGCTTTGCGAAAGGCGAACAAGTGACGCTTTCACTCCCTGTCCCGACGGAGAGAAGCACCGCGTCATGCTCATGCACAACCTGCTCTGGCAGGGTATAACCCTGACCGAGCATTTGGAAGCGAGTTTCGGCGCGGTAACCGTTCTGGATGGCTTTCTCTTCGGTGCGCGGGAGCGTTTTACAAGACCCGACGACAAAGATGACTGCTTTGGCGTGATGAGCCGACGTATGCTTGAGGGTTCAAGGGCTCACGCCGCAGGAGCTTCCGGAGATGAATTGCTGGACGCGATTGAACTTGCTAAAAGGGATTTTTCGGCGGATGTCTTCCTTTTTCTGGGCAGCGCGGGCTGCAGACACGCGTGGGCATCCATGAAAATGGTTTCCGACTCTGTTCAGGAAAAATACGGGCAGCCGATGCTCCTATTGGATATCGACAACACCGACAGCCGCTATAAATCCGAAAATGAGATTAAAAACGCCGTTGACCAGTACATGGACACGGTTATAAATAAAAAATAGACCAAGGGCGCGCCGAAAGATTCGGCGCGCCCTTGGTTTCTAATTTCAAATATCCTGAAGAATGCCTATAAGGCGATAATAAAACGCTATCGTATCCGCAAGCTTTTTGACTGAAATTCGCTCGTCCTTGCCGTGAATCATCCCGCGCTCCTCGGCGGAGAGGTACATTCCCGAGAAACGGTAGACGTTGTCGCTGATCTTAAGATAGTGGCGAGAATCGCTGCCCGCAATCATAAGGTATGGAGAAACAAGAACGTCCGGGAAGCTCTCCTTAATTGCCCTTTCAAGGGCGATATAACCCATCGAATCCGTCGGAGAGGATCTTGACGGGTCGGAGCCGACAAGCGGGATATACTCAACGGAAGGTTTGTTAACAAGCCTTTTTATTCTCGCCAAGGCGCTTTCCTTGGTATCGCCCTCGAGCAGCCGCACATTCATAACAAGGCTCGCGGAGGAGGGCAAAACATTGGCTCCGCTGCTTCCCTGCGCCATTGTAAATGCAACCGTCGTACGCATGAGAGCGTTCAGCTCGCCGCCCTGCTTTCTTGTCAAAAGATTGAGCACGGGAGCAAACAGCCAGAGGTTTGCGAAAATTGTTCTGTAAAGCGGAGAGGAATGCGGCGCCAGATTTCTGAGCATTTCTTTTGCCGGCGGAGTTATGCGGAATTTAAAGGGATGGTCGTGAATCCTACGGCAGGCATAGGCCAGAATGTCGAGCGGTGAATCAGCCGGGGGTGCGGAGGCGTGTCCGCCCTTGGAAGCAATTTTCAACTGCAGATTCCAGTTTCCTTTTTCTCCGATTCCGACAAGCGCGCAGGGCTTGCTTACACCGGGAAAAACATTGTCGACAATCGCGCCGCCCTCGTCGAGCACAAGACAGGGCTTGATTCCGCGCCTTCCCAGCTCCTCAACAATCGACGGAGCGCCGCCGCCCGAAACCTCTTCATCGCCGCCGAAGCAGAAATAATAGTCGCGTTCAGGCACAAAGCCCTCCGAAATGCGGGTTTCAGCCGCGGAGAGAACGCTGAGCAGAGTCGATTTGGTGTCAAGAGCGCCGCGCCCCCAGATTTCCCCGTTTTCGATAATCCCGTCAAACGCGGGCTTTGACCATTCTGACTCGTTAACGTCAACGACATCAAAGTGCGCTAAAAACGCGACAGGCGCGGCATTGGTTTCGCCCTTCCAGCGGAAAATTAAAGCGCGCGAACTTAGCCGTTCATACTCGCAGTTATAGAAAACCTTTGGGAATAGTGTCGGGAGAAGCATCTCAAATTTTAGAAACTCCGAGTCGTCGTCAAGTGAGGCGTCCGCGTGTGAGACAGTTTTGCATCGGATCATATCCGAAAGGTCTCTGGCAGCCTTTTCGGCGTCAATTTCAACCTCCGTATGTTCAACTGGAGTCTGCGGCAGGGGCTTGAAGCGCAAGGTGCGAACAACTATCACCGCAATGAGCGCGATGAGAAGCGCGAGAACTATGTAGCCAACCATTTACTTAACATTCCTTTCCATAGATACAGCCAGAAATTGGACGGGTATAAATCGGCTTAGGGCTTAAATTTACTTGAGCCAGCCCTTCTTATACATAATACGGGCGGCGGCAATGGCGATCACCGCTGCAACAGGGACAAAAATCGCGCCCTTCGGTGCCAACGACGGCACGCTCACAAAAAGAATAATCATTGAAACAATGGGCGCAATGGAAACCTTGAGGTTTCTCCCGATGAGAGCAATTCCGAGCCCTCCGAAAAGGGCAGGGAGAATTTGGTCAAAGGCTGGTTTGAGCGCGGGGCTGTCCAGTATAGGCGTCAAGGGAACTATGAGAAGCACCCCGATAAATATTACAAGCGTTGTAACTATGCTCGAAACGGCAACGGCAATTGTTGCGACAACTTCGCCCTCGGGAGTGCCCGGCTTTGCCTCAACCTTGTTGAGCGCCGTTATCGTGCAGGGCACCTTGAGGTTTGTGAGGTTTCCGGTTATGAAGCCGAGATAGCTTCCGCCAGCGCCGAGCATCGGAACATAAGTAACAACCTCGATCGCCCCGACTGTCCAGTACATCGGAACAATCGCTAGAAGTCCCTGTAACAGCGGCGTTGCCTGCGGCCAAGCGTTAAAGTATACGCAGGTGGCAACGGGGAACATCAGAAGCATAAGCCCCATGCCTACCATCCATATACGTCCCCAGAAGTGGGTTGAGTCCATATAATCCATTTCACGTAATTTCATGTCCGTCCCCCCTTATCCTATCGCCGCGTTCACCGCGTTTGTAATCGGTATTGAGAGAGCCATCGCACCAATCATGGAAATCGGCAGGGCGTAATCCTCAATCCATTTGAGCTTGAACTTTTTCATCAGCACCGCGCATAAGAGCATAATTACCATAGACGCAAGCATAACGAAAACGGGAATCCAGCCCTCGAGTCCCATATTTACCTTGCCGAAAATCATGCCGAGGAAAGCGGAAATCATGCCCATGAAGAGAGCCGACATCAGTATTTCACCCCAGCGCTTATCTCGCTTTTCCAGAGTGCCGACTCCGTTTAAAAGTCCGCGTCCGATAATAGGCGGCAAGATTACGCTCGCCATAATGCCGAGAGTCATTACCCATGCAATGGTTGTGAACTGGCTTGCCGTCAGAAGGGTTGAGGTATCGCCGATGCTGGTGCCGAGCGCGCTCGCGGCGGCAGCGGCGGCAGGAGTTTCATAGGTTATCGCGCCGACGACAGAAAGGCGCAGCCACGGCAGCGGAATACCAAGCTTTTTTGAGAGCGCGATTACGCCGATGAGTATCGAAAATGCCGGAACAATTGTGAAAATCGCGCTGGATTTGACCACGCTTTTCAGCTTTGAGGTATCTATGCCCAGCTTCCTTGCCTGCCTCCATGCGCGAACAAGAAAGAAGGTCGCCTGCGCCATGACCAGAATCAGAATAATTGCCGTAACCGCATACAAGAACGGACTGTTGACGCTAAATTCATGGTTCAATATTCTCAACTCCTATTTTTTCTGTAGAAACACTATAAAGTCATAATAGCACACAAATACCTGCGGAAAAGCGACATTTTTACAGTAATTCTCAAAAAGGTGATAATTAATAAACTTTTTATAATCGTTTTAGGCAAATTATCAAATATATCTTCGAAAAAACGCTATATATGGTTGTAGTCTGTTATAAAAAACGAAATGTATAGCTCAAGTCATAATTTGGTGTTTTCCTCCAGAAATATTTTTAATGACAAAAATTGTGTTCGGTGTTACAATTGAGCCATAGAAAGATGCTCTTTCCAAAATGCCCAAGCACCGATAATAGCAAATTTATCGAAAGGTAAAGACGCAAAGCCATGGGGTCTAAGGTCGCAAGACTATGACAGCCCGGTTGCCGAATTGTAAGTGCCATATTGCGCTTATTAGCGCTATCGCTCTATTCGTGCAGCCATCGGCTTACGA
Source organism: Clostridia bacterium (assembly GCA_009929315.1). Lineage (GTDB taxonomy): Bacteria > Bacillota > Clostridia > Oscillospirales > Oscillospiraceae > UBA2658. The sequence goes on along the minus strand of SAAS01000001.1, from coordinate 153,171 downwards.
GTGGGGCTTGTTTGTTTTTCCGGATAAGCTGCTCTTTCCAAAATGCTAAGCACCGATAATAGCAAATTTATCGAAAGATAAAGACGCAAAGCCATGGGGTCTAAGGTCGCAAGACTATGACAGCCCGGTTGCCGAATTGTTAGCGCCATATTGCGCTTATTAGCGCTATCGCTCTATTCGTGCAGCCATCGGCTTACGAATGGAGCTTCTTTGTTTTCCCTTGTAAGCCGCTCTTTCCAAAATGCTCAAGCACCGATAATAGCAAATTTATCGAAAGGTAAAGACGCAAAGCCATGGGGTCTAAGGTCGCAAGACTATGACAGCCCGGTTGCCGAATTGTTAGTGCCATATTGCGCGCTCTATCGCGCTATCGCCCTATTCGTGCAGCCATCGGCTTACGAATGGGGCTTCTTTGTTTTTCGTGACATTTAATACAGACAGCAGCTTGACCGACTTATTAGTGTCGCACCGACATTCGATGCAGATTGGAGGCGTCAAATGAAGACAAGGAGAACAAAAAAAATAGTGCTTGGAGTGCTGATTGCGATTGCTTTGCTGGCAGGCATAGCTCCTTTGGGCAGTGCAAGAGCGGAAAGTCAGCCCTTCAAGGATGTAAGCCAAGCCGACTATTACTATAAAGAAGTTATGGCTATGTATCAGCAGGGTGCAATCAGCGGTTACGGAGACGGAACCTTTCTTCCGCAGAATACCGTTTCAAACGCCGAGGCCCTCAAGCTGGTATGCTTAGCGGCAGGCTTCACCTTTTCCGCTCAAGCCGATGCCTCCAAGCCGTGGTACACGGACGTTATGTCCTTTGCCGTTGAAAAAAAGATTGCCGATGCCGGCACAGACCCGAATCAGGCTGCCAGCAGAGAAGAAATGTGCAAGTACATAGCCGCCGCCTTTAATATCCCGCTTCAGGCGGGCACAGACGCTTTTACCGACACAGACTCGAGCCTCGCCAACACTCTATATGAATACGGAGTAATCTCCGGTATACCGAACGGCGACGGCACCCTTTCCTTCGGCGGCGGAAACAAGGTTAAGCGCTGCGAAGTCTGCGTTATGCTTTTCCGTGCTAAAAACACAGTCCAAAGTTCGTCTGTACAAGCCCTCCCTTCAGTTACGGAAGAATCCTCGGCGCAGGAAGACGAGCCGATCGTTTCAACTTCCGCAGAACCCTTTGTTTTGGATTTGAGCCATTATCAGGTTGCTAGACCCGACTCATTTTCAAGCTTTGATGACTATGTGAACGCTTGGAGTTATATGCTGGCGAATGCGGTCTTGTGTGAACAGTTTCGGCTGGAGGGTTCTTACACAAGAGCTGAGCTGACACAGATTATGACCAAGGCGCAAAACGCTTTCTATTTTGCAAGCTTCGACTACATGGAATACTACTCTTTCCTTAACAGGTGGAAAATCTCGGCCATGTACAGTCTTGATGAAAACGGGAACTGCCTTGACCCCACAATAACCCTTAGGCTATCCAATGTGTTTGGAATTTCGGACAGCGAAATTTTGAGGGAGATTTCGGTTTTCAAAGAAAGTTGTGCTCAGATTGTAACAAATCTTTTCGCAAACGGAACTCTTTCAACCGCTATGACTGCGAAGGAAAGGGCATACGTTCTTTACAGATATGTTGCTCAGCATGTTGTTTATGACTCGAGCAGCACCCTATACAGCGGCTATAACGCCGTCGTCGGCGGTACGGCAGTTTGCCAGGGCTACACAGCGATGTACAACTATCTGTGCAATATTGCGGGGGCTCCTATGGTTTCAATGACCGGCAGCAGTGGAGGCAACGGTCATGTTTGGTCGAGAATTTTCTCGAACGGTGTGTGGTACAATATCGATTCAACCTGGGGCGATCCCACAACAGGCGACCCCAACTATTGCGATGACAGCTGGTTTTGGGTATCCGACAGTTATCTGAGAAACGCCGGAAAGCCCAGAAGCTTCGACAGCGACACGCTTATTTACGGCTGATATCTTGAAAGGCCTCAAAGACTTTAAGTCTTTGAGGCCTTTTTTATTTGTGTGTGCTTTCCTTAGCGCGGGTCGGGTACGACCTTAAATTGACTTCTATAAATCCACAAAGGTCGGCTCGTGCCTCATTTTCGGAAGCAGCTTGTTAAACAGCTCCGAGCTCAAGAATTTCAAACTGCTTGTATTTATACAGGGATGACAGGCAAAATACTCCTGGCTCAGGATATCCCTGTCCATTATGAGCCGCACCATATTCTCCCTGTCGTTCATAAGCCCGAGTACGCTGACGCTGCCCGGACGAAGGTCAAGGTAGCGCTCCATGTGCGCTTCGTCCCCGAAGTGCAGCCTTGCAACCCCGAGCTGGGACGATACCGCCGAGGTTCGAAACTGCTTGTCCGCAGGCATTACCAAAAGATAGAATACCGTTTCCTGCCTGTTGCACAAAAACAGATTCTTGCATATTCGCGTTCCGAGAACTGCTGAGCGCTCAAGACACACCTCAATCGTTTCCGCCGCCTCATGATCCACGCGTTCAAATTCAATATTGAGTTCTTCCAAAAGGTCATAGCACCGTACTTCCTGCGGTATACGCCCCTCTTCGTTTTGCGGCCTGCCGATATTTACGTCCATTTTTCCCCCCGCTATGCGCTTTACGCTATTTTTCTTTCCAGACAAGGATAGCACACACACTTTGCCCGAGCAAGCGTCTATTTATAAAAAACCTCTCCTTTTGCAGCTCTTGATTATCCGGGAGCTTAAAGATATAATTTAGTATGAAATCGCTATGAAAAGAGCTTACGAGACTGAATATGAACACTTTTCCCTATTCAAACGACAATAAGCGTTACAGAAGCCTTGCTTACGATAACAGCGTACGGGGTATAAAAAGCTATAAAGCCGTAGTCGACATCGGGCTGAGCTGTCCTAATATCGACGGGACAAAGGGCGTGGGCGGCTGCATTTTTTGCGACGGAGGGAGCGCCTATTTTGCTGCCTCCCCCTCCGTTTCGGTTGAAAAGCAGCTTGATGACGAGCTGAGGCGCATACGCAAAAAATCCCCCGATGCCACTGCAATCGCCTATTTTCAGGCACATTCCAACAGCTATGCCCCGACAGATAAGCTGCGTTTTCTGTATGAAACCGCGCTTGGGCATGAGGGAATCTGCGGGCTTTCCGTTGCCACAAGGGTGGACTGTCTGAGTTCGGAGTATCTTGATTATCTGAGTGAACTTAACACCCGAACGCGACTTACCGTTGAGCTGGGACTGCAAACGATTTTCGACGAAACGGCGAAAACCATCAACCGCTGTCACAGTTTTTCGGAATTTGTTGAGGGGTACAAGGCTCTCAAAGCTCGCAAAATACGGGTTACGGTGCATATAATCAACGGTCTGCCGGGAGAAACAACCGACATGATGGTTCAGACCGCGCAGATTCTCGGGCAGCTGCAACCGGACGGTATAAAAATTCACCTTCTGCACGTTATCAGCGGGACCATACTTTGTCAAATGTATGAGAGAAATGAGTATGTTCCGATGAGCTTCGAGGACTATACCGAAACCGTTGTGCGCCAGCTCGCGCTTCTCCCGCCGGAAACAACAATTGAGCGTTTGACAGGTGACGGCGATAAAAACACCTTGATTGCTCCGCTCTGGAGCCGCGATAAAATCCGCGTTTTGGGAACAATAGACCGGCTCATGGCAAGTTTTGATACTTGGCAGGGCAAACTCTTCCGCAAAACTGATAATTTTTTATAAAATATGCTTGCAATTATAAAAATGGGTGCTATAATTATAATCAGTAATAATTACTGTTACTGATTGTGGAGGTCGACATGGCTATCAAGCGTTTTTCTAAGCAGCGAGAGCTTATACTTTCAGCTGTGATGAATACAACCGAACATCCGACCGCTGAAATGGTTTACACCCGGCTCAAGCCTGAGAATCCGGCTTTAAGCTTGGGTACGGTTTACCGAAACCTGAATCAGCTTGTCGCCGAGGGAAGCCTTATCCGTCTTCCCTTTACCGTTGAGCGCTTCGATGCCACCACAGCGCCGCACGCACACTTTTTATGCCGCGAATGCGGCAAGGTCTATGACATTATGGACATCTGCTATGACCCCGCTCTGGATGATAAGGCTCAGCTATCTTCAGGCCACGTTGTTAAGCAGCACGAGCTGTTTTTTGACGGAACCTGCGTCAATTGCACAGAAAAAATGTAATTAAATTTAAGGAGGAAAAAATCATGGAACTCAAAGGAAGCAAAACAGAAGCAAACCTTTTAAAGGCATTTGCAGGCGAAAGCCAGGCACGTAACAAGTACACTTATTTTGCAGGTGTGGCTCGTAAAGAGGGATATGAACAAATAGCGGCAATTTTTGAAGAAACCGCCGGCAATGAAAAAGAACACGCAAAGCTTTGGTTCAAGGCCTTGGGCGAACTCGGAACAACAGCGGATAACCTTATCGCAGCGGCAGAGGGTGAACACTATGAATGGACCGACATGTATAAAGAGATGTCGGAAACCGCACGTGAAGAAGGCTTTATCGCTTTGGCTGACCAGTTTGCAGCGGTTGCAAAGATTGAAAAGACCCATGAGGAGCGCTATGTTAAGCTCGCGGAGAATATTCAGAACAGCGAAGTGTTTAAACGCGATAACATAAAGGTCTGGTATTGCCGCAACTGCGGTCACCTTGAGTACGGCACGGACGCCCCGAAGGTATGCCCCGTTTGCAGTCATCCCCAGGCATATTTCGAGCTTAAGAGCGAAAACTATTAAGTAGCATCTTGACTTGATATTATAACGAGCGAGCCCGGCTTTCCTCGTTTGGATACTAGCACTTATGAGCAAACAACCCTGTCCCGGGCGGCAGGGTTGTTTGCTTTTCGATTGTGTGGTATACTTAACGAGTAAGGATAGGCTGTGAAGGAGGAAATATGAGCAACGATCATAAAATTAAAGTGGGTATTGGGTTTGCTACCGGCCGAAAGCATTTTCAACGAGTGCTACGAAGCTATATCGACAATTGGAAAGAATGCGGACTCGTTGACAATGAAAATGTAAGCCTAAATCTATTTGTTGCGTACGATTTGAGTTACATGGGGACAAAGAAAACAGATTATACTGCAATACCGCTTGATGTAGCGGAACTGATTGACAGCACGCACTTCATCGGACTTGAAAAAGTCAAAGAAATTAAGCAATTTCTGGTGGAAAACAGCATAATTGAAGCAAGCGAAGCCTCGATGATTTTCGGAAAAGGGTATGCCTCTTCACGGAATGTAATAATGTATCAGGCAATGAAAAACAAAATGGATTATCTGCTGTTTCTGGATGATGACGAATACCCCTTGGCGGTTACGAAAAATGTTGATACCGCGCTCTGGAGCGGTCAGCATGTTCTTAAAACACATCTGGAGAATATAAAAAGCGCCGATATCACATACGGCTATCATTGCGGCTATATATCCCCCATTCCGAGCGTTGAATATTCTGACATTTTGACAGAAGATTATTTCAGAATGTTCATTCGGGCAATTGGAAACGATATTGTTAACTGGGAGAATATAAACAAGCTTATAGCCAACGGCGGGGTCACCTACTCGGATTCGAGGGTCTTAACCGACAGAAAAGTTTTGGAAGTTCCTGAAATTAACCACGCAAAATTTATTTCCGGCTCAAATCTTTGTATAAACCTGACCCAACCGGAAAGAGTATTTCCTTTTTATAATCCTCCGGGCGCCCGAGGTGAGGATACCTTTTTAAGCACCTGCCTGAGCGAGCGAAAAGTATTGCATGTTCCTTGCTATGCCTTTCATGATGGTTTCGCAGCCTACAATCACCTGCTGTCGGGAGTTCTTCCGACGACGCTTAAGCCGATAAAGGCGGATTCAGAACTGGTCATAAGACGCTTTTACAACGCCTGCATAGGCTGGTCGCGATATAAACCGCTTTTACTCTATATTACCAATCAAGAAGAATATACTCAAAAAATGGACGAAATGATGCAAAGGCTGGATATCACATTAAGTCCTGTTTGTCAGTACTTTGGAACGAATGATTTTCAAAACATAAGAAGAGAACTGAAAAAGTATGACAAAAACGTCGAAAAACATTTCAATGAGTTTATTAAAACAAAAAGTATATGGGCTAGAATTGTCGGCAGTTTATAACAAATCCGATTGCCTTTTAATATAATAAAAACACCGTCAACGGACAGTTGGCGGTGTTTTTTTAACTGCTGAAAAACAAAACACGGGTCTTTTTGTTGTTTTTTCCGTTTGGATGTCGTATTATGGTAATTACAAAAGCGTTAGGAAGTTTGTCAAAATGGGTTTTAAACGGCGTTTAAAAGGCTTTGCTCCGATTTTTGTTATCATGGCAGGCGCCTGCTGGGGCGTAATCGGTGTTTTCTCCAAACAGCTCACGGGACTCGGGTTTTCTCCCATACAAACAGTGTTTCTGCGCTTTGGGCTCGCAACAGTACTGCTTTGGCTTTATTTCCTTGTTTTTGACCGAGCAAAGCTTAAAATCCGTTTAAGAGATATCTGGATGTTTTTCGGAACGGGAATACTGAGTCTGGCGCTGTTTTCCACCCTCTATTTTACGACAATCCGAAATACGACGCTTTCGCTCGCGGCGGTGCTTCTGTATACCGCGCCGTGCTTTGTAATGCTTATGTCGGCCATTTTCTTCCGCGAGAAAATCGGCTTAAGGAAAATATCGGCGCTGCTGCTCGCTTTTTCGGGCTGTGTATTTACGACTGGTCTGTTTGAGGCTCTTATCGGCGGCAAACCGCTCGGCTTTATATCACTCACGGGGATTCTGACAGGTATCGGCTCCGGTTTCGGCTACGCGCTCTACTCTATTTTCGGCACTGTCGCGCTAAAAAAATATGATACGGTCACAGTTACGGCATATACTTTTCTGACTGTAACTCTGGCACTTTCGCCCTTTTGCCTCGGCAAAGAGTTTTTCGCTCTCTTTCGGGACGGCACGGCGGTTCCGAGCGCAGCAGGAATAACCCTAATTTCAACGCTTTTGCCTTATCTTCTCTATACAAAGGGACTTAAGCACACTGCTCCGGGCAATGCCTCCGTTCTTGCCTTTTCCGAACCTTTGGTCGCTACTCTTGCGGGGCTTGTTTTTTTCCGTGAAAGGCTCACGCTCGGAGGTGCCGTTGGTATGCTTTTGATTTTTGCTTCAATTATAATCCTCGGCAATAATAAAACAGCGGAACTTGAAAATGCAACTCCCGAGAATTAACGCTTCTTCGCAATTCATTTTACAAACGGAAGGATAAAAAGAGAGTGGACATTGAATACATATCGCGCTTTAATATGTCGAGACCCGCGGAACGGCAGCGGAACTACCTGCGTCCGATTACATGGGCAGTCAGTTTTCCGGCCGTTTGGAGCCATAAGACAAAAATCATTAAAACCGATATCGAGGGACTCAAGCCCCCCTATCTTTTGCTGTGCAATCACAACGCCTTCCTCGATTTTAAGGTCGCCACCGCGGCAATTTTTCCCACGCGTGCAAATTACGTTGTCGCGATTGACGGCTTCATCGGCCGCGAATGGCTCATGCGTAAGGTAGGCTGTATCTGCAAACGCAAATTCACAAACGACGTAACGCTTGTCCGTCAGCTTAAACGGGTTGCGGATAACGGCGACGTGGCGGTTATTTACCCCGAGGCGAGGTATTCGCTCTGCGGAACGAACGCCGCCCTTCCCGAATCTCTCGGCAAGCTCGCAAAGCTCATGAAGGTGCCCGTTGTAACGCTTATCTGCCACGGTCACCATGTTAATTCACCCTTCTGGAACACGGCTGACCGCCATGTTAAGGGAACGGAGGCGGAACTTACTCAGATTGTTACGGCAGATGAGATAAAAAAACTGTCCCCAGAGGAAATAAATCGCCGAATTAACGAGAAGTTCGTTTATGATGATTTTGCATGGCAGAAAGAGAATAATATAATAGTTAAGTATCCTTTCAGAGCACACGGTCTGCATAAGGTGCTTTACCAATGCCCGAACTGCACAAAAGAATATCAGATGGATTCCTCCGGCAAAAAGCTTAAATGTAAAAGCTGCGGCAAGGAATGGGAAATGACGGAGCTCGGCGAACTTCGGGCTCTGACGGGCAAAACGGAGTTTTCGCACATCCCCGACTGGTACGAGTGGGAGCGCGCAAATGTCCGCGAAGAGGTGTTAAGCGGCAGCTATCATTTCAGCTCGGAGGTCAGGGTTTGCTCTCTGCCAAACTCAAAGGGCTATATTAAGCTCGGAAAAGGCAGGCTGACCCACGATAAAGACGGTTTTGTGCTTGAGGGCAAATACGGCACCAAGTCTTATCGGGCTGAGAAGACCGTTCCCTCTCTTTACTCCTGCCATATCGAATATAATTATCTTAACAAGCACGGCGACTGCGTTGACCTTAACACGCTGACCGACACCTATTATATCTACCCCTATGGCTGCGATTTTTCCGTTACAAAAATCGCGCTCGCCACGGAGGAGCTGTTTTTCGCGGATAAAAGAGAAAAAGAGGCGGTTAAGACCGCTAAAGCGAGCGGTTGAGTCTGTTTGAGTTGAGAAAAGAGCCCGCTTAATCGGGCTCTTTTCCATTTTCACCGAATATGTGAAAGTCGGGATTTGCGTTTTTCGGTGCTGCTTATATTTGATAGATTATATGGCTTGCGCAGCTGTGCATAGGCTGAGATACAGCCGCTTAATATAATCATTGTATAGAAATTTATAAATCTTGCAAGCAGCATCGCCGCCAATGTTGTGCTCCCGAACAAGGGACCGAAGAGTATGACAAACCCGCTTTCCGCAGCGCCAACCGACCCGGGCAGAGGAAACATATTGATCGCTACAAACAAAATAGCGCTGATTGCGATGAAGTCGAATATCGAGTGCCCCGTAAAGCCCAGGGTTCTGTAAACAAAAAACGGAATTAAATGATATAACAGAAAGTGTGCGCTCGTTGAAAGTAATATTAAGAAAAAACGTCCTTTGTTTTGTTTAAGCAGCTCCGTTCCGCTTTTAAATTCTTCAAGGTAAGTTTCAATGCTTCTGCGCGCCTTTGAAGGTCTTTTGATTATTTTTATTTTACATAGAAACGATACGAAGCCGTTAAGAACTTTCCGAAACAAATTCTCCGACAGCAAGGCGCACACAATAATCAGAAGGATAAACAAATTAACGCTAAGACCTAAAAAAAAGAGTATTATGACTGTGCTGTTAACCTTTGCCACAAAAGAATACTTTGCAATAAACATTACAAGCCCCAAAACAACGATAACAATTTGATAGGTCAGGTTCGTTACGAACAATATAAGAGTTGCCTTTGGAGCGCTTATTTTATCGCGTGACATGTGATAAAACTGCATGGGCTGCCCGCCGACAGCCGACGGAGTAATTCCGCTGTAAAAAAAGCTGATAAAGGAATACTGCATCATTTCCCAAGGCGTAAGTTTAATTTTCACGCATTGAGCCGACAGATCGATGACTATTCCCTGAAAAAGAAAAAAACCCAGCATTGAAAGCACCCCGGCTATCACGTATACGGGCTTTCCGTTTTTAAGCACGGACCAAATGTCGTTAATTGAGCGGTCTTTGAAAATAACATAAAACGTAAGCGACACCAGCACGATTAGAAAAGCGCCGCTCAGCAGGTATTTTCTTCGATTGTTTTTCTTTTTTGGCGCTTCGGCTGCCGAAAAATCGGAGGAAGCCTCGCCGACAGAGCTTGGTGGGTTATTTTTTATAGCCATAAGAAATAGTATCCTTCGTTTCAGAAGAGTTAATTAATATCTATATCATTGCCCTTAGCATGAGGTTTTGTCGAAAAAAGAGTTTGAAACTTTTAGCAATACATCGCCGTATGGCTGAAAAGAAGCTCGAAAAATGCCATTGACCACAATATGCCATTATACACAACAAAAATGAACAATTCTACTGCGTGTTTAAGTCACGGAAAAACATTTCCCGACGTCACAGCTTAGTCATTTATTCGACACGGCTTTCTGATAAAATACTAAAAGAGGCAGCTTTATCTACATAGGAGGTAAAACCATGGAATATTCAGTACGCGAAATGCAAAGGGACGATTGGGGCGAGGTCGTCGAGATTTTTTATCAGGGCATTCAAACAAACAATGCAACCTTCACTACTTCCTGCCCTTCTTACGAGGAATGGGACAAGGCTCATATAAAGCCTTGCCGTCTAGTCGCCGAGTGGGACGGTGAGGTGGTCGGCTGGGCCGCGCTTACACCATATTCGAGCCGTGAGTGCTACAAGGGTGTCGCTTCCGTCAGCATCTACATAGACACGAACCACCGAGGCAGGGGAGCAGGCTACCTTCTGTTAACAAGGCTGGTTGAGCAATCCGAAGTCAACGGTTTTTGGACGATTCAGTCAAGAATATTCGAAACAAACGCGGCAAGTATCGCCCTTCACGCAAAATGCGGCTTTCGCACCATCGGTTACGAGGAGCGAATTGCCAAGGATCGCTTCGGAATGTGGCGAAACACAGTTATTATGGAACACCGTATAAAAACAGACCTTGCCGGAGGCTGTGACTGCGACATGGTGAAGGCGATGAGGGCGGAGACGGTTTCATCCAGAGTCTGAGCGAATATGAATAGAACCGAAAAAGGATACCGCTCATGCGGTATCCTTTTTAATTTACTGGCTGTATTATTACGAATACACTCTGCGGCGCGAGGACGCGGGAATACCAAGCTCGTCGCGGTATTTTGCCACGGTTCGACGGCTGACGAAAATTCCCATGGCTTTCAAATCTTCTACAATTGCCTCATCACTCTTGGGCGACTGCCTGTCTTCACCGAGAATAATCATCTGGATGTTGCTCTCAATGGTGTTTTTTGTCATATTCGGATGGGCTTCGACTGAAGTCTTTGGGAAAAAATAATCCGCCGGGAACATTCCCCAGTCGCACTCGACATATTTATCATTCAGTGCGCGGCTTATGGTGGATTCGCTTCTTCCGAGCTGCTCCGCCATTTCCTTACGGCTGTAAGGCAAAAGATACTCGGGGCCGTACTCAAAAAACGCCTTCTGGCTTTTTAAAAGCTGTGTGGCGCAGGCCATCAGTGTTTCGCAGCGCTGCCTTATGCTGTCCCGAAGCCACTGCGCCTTTCTCATATTGTCCCCCAGAAAGGCTTTAACGGTATCGTTATCCGTTTCCTTATAAATTTTTGAATAGGTGTCGTCAATTATTATACTTTCAGCACTGAGCTGATTGAGCTCGACAGCAAAGGATTTTTCTTTCTTGAATATCCTTATATCGGGCGCAATATATTCCCTTGTTCGATGTGTTGTTTCCATCATAAGCGGCTTGGGATTTAAGGTTCTGATGAGCTGCTGGGCGTTAACGACGCGGTGGAGCGGTATTCCCGATTTTTTTGCTATTTGCGGAAGCTGATTTTTACCCAGAAGCTCCAGATGATCCTGCGCGACCTTCCACGCGTCGCTGCCCTTAAGGCCCTTCCGCTCCAATTGAAGCAAAATGCATTCTCTCGGATTAAACGCGCCAACGCCTGCAGGCTCAAGGGATTGCAGCATGTCAATAGCGGCTTTAATATTGTCCAGCGAGATATTCGAGGCCTGAGCAAGACGCTCGACATCGTCATAGTAAAGGTATCCGTTCTCGTCAAGAAGGTAAATAAGCGCGAAGCCTATGCGTTCAACCTCAGGGTTGGGTTTAAGCATTGAGAATTGAATGCGCAGGGAAACTATGTGAGAATTGTTGTCGTCCGCGATAATATCCGCAAGGGCGGCCTCGTCATTTTCGCCCGAAACATAGTGCGAATTTCTGCGGCACTTTTCGGCATAATCAATACTGTCAAAGGTGATAACCGGGTTTTCCTCAAGCTCCTTCATCAGATAGTCGTAAAGCTCGGTGGACGGCATCTGCAGCACGCGCAGCGATTGCAGCATACGAGGCGAAAGAATTTGTACCTGCTCCTGATCTTGTGTCTGATGTGCGCCGAAGCCACTCTCCATTAGCTCACCTCCTATCCCCGGATATTTGAAAATGCCTTATACAAGTCTGCTGTTTTTCGTGCCGAACCTTGTTTGCATTACAAACGAAAAGCAGCAATGCGAATATTTTTAATCAGCGTCTTTCGCTTTCAACATATGCGACAAAATATTTTCGCTCATATCAAAGGATTATAGCATATTAGCTCATCTTTAGCAAGCAGTCACTTATCAGACAAAAAAACGCCGCAGCCAATTTCTGCTGCGGCGCCGGTCTTATTCAACTTTTTTTCTGACAAAGTCAGTCTTGACATACTTTCTTAGGAGCAGGAAGGTGCCCCATGCGACAACTGTGCCCACAAGCATACCCGCAAGAACGTCGCTCGGATAATGAACGCCGACATAACAGCGCGAAAACGCGATAAGAGCCGCAGGTATATATGCCCATGCACCCTTTTTACCGAAGGCAAGTGTCAGCGCCAGAGCGGCGGCAAAGCTGGAGTTAGCGTGTCCCGACGGGAAGGAAAAAGAGTGAAGCGGCTTCACAAGAATAGTCAAATTCTCAATGGCGTCATAGGGCCTTACTCTGGCCACGATTTCCTTTATCACCAAGTCGTTAACTATATACGCGAGCGCTAGGCAGATAAGCAGGTCAAAGCCGCCTCGTCTGGTACGTTTAGATATAAGCAAACCCAGCCCAAGCGCTATCCATAAAAGTCCCACATTGCCGATTGTCGAAAAGAAAACCATTAAGGCGCTGAGTATGGGCGAGCGCAAATGATCCTGAATGTAAAGCAGCGCGCTTGTATCAAAGCTCTGCATCAGTTCAATCATGGCTTAAGCTCCACAATCTCGTTTTCTTCCATTATTGTCTTCTGCTCGTGATATACGCGCTTGCAGGCCGGAATAAAACCTCTGACATTTGTAAGCGGATAAACCCAGGTATTCGGACCGATATGCGTTCCCGGCTGGGAAACCGCGTTTGCGCCCAGACGCGAGCTGTCGCCCAGAATACAGCCAAAAAAGCTGTCACCGAGGTCAACTCTTTCACCCTCGACCTTTATTGTGGCGTTGGTTTGATTGAATTTGCGGTTAGCCGTAATAACCCCGCTTCCGATACGGGCGGATGCTCCCAAAATACTGTCGCCCGCAAAGGCGAGCGAGGCAATCTTTGCCCCGCCGAACAAAACGCAGTGCTTGACCTCGCTGCCGTGTCCGACGCTGCAGTTATCCGCAATTATGGTGTTCGGGCGAATAACCGCTCCCGGCATTATCTCGCAGTTTTTCCCGATATAAACAGGCCCGATGACGGTCACGTCGTTATAAATAACCGTTCCCTCGCCGATAAAATAATTCCCGTGAAGGTTTGGCGCGTCGCCGCGGATTTCGCCGAGGTTTTTTCTCACATCGGGGAGGGTAAGCGTTTCCTTTAAGTATGCCTTTGCCTTTTGGAGTATCTCGTAGGTTTCTGTCAGTCCCTCAAAATAATTCGGGAAAGGGAACTTGTCGAGCTTTGAAAAATAGTAACTGATTTTCGTGGACATTATTGATACCACCCTTCAGGTTTCAATGTTTTCGCAAGGTGTTTTCAAAATTATCTCTTAATAGGATAATTATCTATATAATATTCGCTCTTAATGGTATTTATACTTGCCGCCGCCCAAAAACTCGGTCAGAAGCGAATCCGGAAGTAAAAGCTTAGGGTCGATTGCCTCGAAAAGGTCAAAAGCAGGTGCGATGGACTTAAGCTCCTCGAAGCGCTCCGCGCCCATCGGAACCTCGTCAAAGAGCTGCTTTGCAACAGTCTTCATCACGCAGACCTCGTAAGGGAAGGCGGAATCGAACTTCCAGTCGGCTTTGTCTTTAAACGGACTAATATTTTTCTTCTCACCTCTGCGCACATTTGCCCAAAGACCGAAAGTATATTCTGGGGAAGCCCCTCTGAAAAGCTTATCTCGAACTATACGTCTGACAAGCCTCATCCAAGTTGCCTTAAAACATACATCCCCGTCGTCCTCGACATTTGAGCGCGCACTAATATAAAGCTTCAGAGCATCCGGGTTCGCGGCAGTCAAATCATCGTTGAGCGCGTGGATTCCCTCAGCGACGACTATGTCGTTTTTACCCAGTTTTATGGTTTGTGAAGGCGTTTCGGATCTTCTGTGCTCGGCAAAGAGATATTTCGGAACGTCTATCGCTTCCCCCCGGCTCAGATGGTAAAAGTGCTCCGAAAGAAGCTCCATATCCACACATTTCGGCGACTCAAGGTCAAGCTCGCCGTCGGCTGTTCTGGGTGAACTGTCGCTGATTGTTCGGAAGTAGTTGTCCATGGACAGCGCAAGGGTGTTCACGCCGCGTTTTTTCAGTTCCTCCTCGATTTTTTTCGAGGTTGTAGTTTTGCCGCTGCCCGAAGGACCGGACATTAGGACGATGGGACTTTTTTCGCGATTTTTCTCTATCATATCCGCCACATGGCGAACCTTTAAGTCAAACTCAGCGTCACACTCGCGAATAAAGCCGGAGGGATCGCTTGTCGCTCTCGCGTTGATTTCGTCTAATAAAAAGGCCATTGGGTTCCTCCCGTGAATAAAAATGTGCTGTTGCCTTGCCAGGTACAAGCTCTGCGTCGGTTATCGGTTAGTTCTTGTTACTATCTTTATAGATTATGATAATGTATATCATATCCTATTCAGACATCAATTCAAGTATTTTGCGTTTATCCGCAATAATTTTGTCAATGCTCTCAATATACTCCGTCGGATACTTGGGGTCGAACATGCGCTCAATGCGGCCTTCACCCAGACAGAGCTTTGTTGAGGCGCCTCCGCCCATCGAAATAATTGAACAAAGCTCTTCCATTATACTTATGTTGTAAATACTCTCTGTGTGCCCGCGCTGCCAGCCTACATTTTCAAAACCGCCGGACATATATTTCTGCCTGTAAAGATAGTATGGCTTATATTCGGCAGAAAACAGAGCGTTGTTCGCAAAATCAATCATCTTTCCGACATCGTCAGATGACGGGCGCGGCGTGTCCCCAAGCATAATACCCGAGCCTTTCTTGAGCGCCAGCGTGTGTACGGTAATGTTTTCGGGATTGAGGCTCAGAACCGTGTTTAGAGTTTTTTCAAATCGCTCGGGCGTGTCCAGCGGGAGTCCGGCAATTAGGTCCATATTAACTTCAAAGCCGCCAACCGAACTTACAATATCAAGCGCGTTTAAAACGTCCTGCGCCGTGTGCTTTCTGCCGATTGCCTCGAGCACTTCATCGTCCATTGTCTGCGGATTAACGCTCACTCTCGTTACGCCGTGCCGTTTCAAAACCTCGAGCTTTTCTTTTGTAATGGTGTCCGGTCTTCCAGCCTCCACGGTGTATTCCCGCACCGCCGTAAGGTCAAAGGCTGCTTTAAGCTGAGTGCAAAGCCCGTCAAGCTGCTCCGCAGTCAGGGTTGTCGGCGTGCCGCCGCCCATATAAATCGCCACGGGACGAAGCCCTGCTTCACGCACAACGGCTGCCGTTGCGTCAATCTCGCGATAGAGCGCGGTTAGAAAAGTTGGTATAAGCTTCATGCTCTTTTGAACGGACTGACTCACAAAGCTGCAATAGGAACAGCGTGTCGGACAAAAGGGTATACCGACGTAAAGGCAAATGTCACCTTTTTCAAGGCTTCTTGCACAATTTAGTCCCGCTCTCGCCGTATGCAGGCAAAGCTGCGCCCGCTCCGCGCTGACATCATTATCGCGCATAAAGCTCTTAATCGCTGTTTTCTCGTCAATTCCCGTTTCAAGCAGATTGGACAGGAGCTTTCCCGGACGGATACCCGTGAGCGCCCCCCAAACGGGCTTTTTAATTCCCGAGCGAAGCGCAGCCCGATAAAAAGAAAGCTTAATTATCCTCTGAAGATACTTTGTTCTGGATAATTCATCCACTGCCCTTGTTTTAACAAAAGCGGCTCTGCCTCGGTATTCCTGCTCTCCCAAGAAGAGTCTGCAAACTGCGGTAAAATTCTTGCTCCCCTCGTAAAGACAGAGCTCCGCCCGCTCCCCCTGCGGTTTGCCCTGACAGTATTCGGGGCGCTCCTGCGGATATAAGGTTAGAAGCATTTGCTCGGCGGCATAGCGGTATTCGTGGTCAATTAAATATAACTTCATATAAATTAAAGATACAGTTTGTTTCGGCTAACGTCAAGCAGTTTGGCCGTAAGCCTTTCACTCTTTTTCTTCACTTTCGGCTACCTTCATCATAATGGCACATTCCATACGCTTTTTAAAAAGTTCGCAGCCGTATTCATAGGTTCCCGTAATGCTTCCCGTGGCATGGTAGGCGTTTGCCGCGCAGCCTCCGCTGCAATAGAGCTTTGCCCAGCAGCTTTCACAGGAGGGTCTGGAATAAGCGTTGCAGCACTTAAAGCTATCTCGGAGCTCTGTGTTTGTTACGCCGTCCCATACGTTGCCCATACTGTATTTTTCGTCGCCGACGAACTGGTGGCAGGGGAAAAGCTCGCCCCAGGGGGTAACGGCAAGGTATTCCGTGCCGCTTCCGCAGCCGGAAATTCGCTTGTAAATGCAGGGTCCGCCCTCAAGGTCAATCATGAAGTGGTAAAAGGTAAAGCCTCTACCCTCTTTTTTTCGCTTTAACATCTCTTTCGCCAGTATCTCATACTGCTCAAAAAGAATCGGAAGGTCGGCTTCGGTAAGCGCGTACGGGTCCTGCGGAGCGCAGACCACAGGCTCCATGGAAAGCGCCGTGAAGCCCAAATCCGCCATGTGAAAAATGTCCTCGGTGAAATCTACATTATTGTGCGTGAAGGTGCCGCGCATATAGTATTCTCGCTCTCCGCGCATTTTAGCGAATTTCTGGAATTTGGGGACAATTATTTCATAGCTGCCCTTACCGTTCGTGGTTTTGCGGAGGCGGTCGTGGATTTCCTCGCGCCCGTCAAGGCTTAAAACAATATTGTGCATTTCGCGGTTTGCAAACTCGATTACGTCGTCGTCAACGAGAATGCCGTTCGTTGTAAGCGTGAAGCGAAATTTTTTGCCCGTTTCCTCCTCGCGGGAACGCGCATAGCCGACAAGTCTTTTACAGACCTCCCAGTTCATAAGCGGCTCGCCGCCGAAAAAATCCACTTCGAGATTTTTTTGGCTTCCCGAATTTTCAATCAGAAAATCAAGAGCCCTTTTACCCACCTCGAAGCTCATAAGCGCCCTTTCGCCGTGGTATTTGCCCTGTGAGGCAAAGCAATATTCGCAGCTTAAGTTGCAGGTATGGGCTACATGCAGGCAAAGCGCCTTTATGGCGCGGCTGTTATTTTTAAAATCGCAGGCGTGGTCGGCGAATCCGTCTTCTGCAAAAAGCTGTCCCTCGTCCTTAAGCTCCTCCACATCCGCAATACACTCCAGAATTTCCTCGCGGGTTATCTCCGGCTTGTCGGCGTATTTTTCCAGCATTTGACGGACAATTTCTTCCTTTGAGC
Organism: Clostridia bacterium; assembly: GCA_009929315.1. GTDB lineage: Bacteria > Bacillota > Clostridia > Oscillospirales > Oscillospiraceae > UBA2658. Next base: position 135,698 of record SAAS01000001.1, on the reverse strand, counting down.
ACGCCTCAAAAAGCCCGATAATGTCATAAGCCAGCTCGTCCACAGAGTGGACGGCGCCGCTGAACACATCCAGCACAATATTGAGATCATTAAGTTTATATTGATGAATCATAGCTACCTCTATAATTAGTCCGTGCGGGTAAGCACGATATAAAATATGCAAACAGGGAAAAATGCTGTTCGGCCTAAAACAGACGAACAGCATTTGATACCGATTCAGGTAAAATTCAAAGGCCTATTTGCACTTCTCGCAGACCTGATTTGCAACGCCGCAGGAGGTTTTGCATGCGGACTGACAAGAAGTCTGGCACTCGCCGCAGCCGCCTGTTTTGAGGGTTTTTTTAAGGTTGCGGGTGCTGAGAGTCTTAATTCTTTTCATGGTGACAACTCCTTAATGAATTTCTGCTAGACTTAAATATAGAATAATTTGAACCAATTGTCAAGGGCGGAGGGCTTTTTTACGAAGCGGCAACGCGCAAAGCTTTGTCAGCCGCGCTCTTAGCCTGTCGTCAAAGCAGAACTCGAAGTGTTTTCGGCATTCCCCCGAAGCTGCTTCGCAGCGAAACACCCGCTTCCCGCTGAATGATAAGGCTGCGCACGGTTTCCTCTGAAAGTTCCTCCCCGGGAACAATAAGCGGAATTCCCGGCGGATATGCCCAAACATATTCGGCTGAAATTTTCCCCCTGGAATCCTTGATCGAAATCGGGCCCGACTCGCTCCTTAACGCCTGTGAGACACTGAGGCGGCGTTTCGGGATTTTTGCCGCGGTAAAGGGCAGACGCGGAGCTGTACCGTGGATTTCCTTGTCAATCTCAATCAGAGCTTTGGCTAGGCTTTTAACGCTCACATCACTGTCAAGAATTCCGGTCATGGCTACTACATAACCGCAAGCGGCCATCTCGCATTCAATTCCGAAACGAACTCTGAGCTCTTTAATAAGCGAAGTTCCAGTGGTATCCGTCCCCTCGCAGGAGATAATAATTTTGCTTCTGTCATACCCGTAGACGGTGTGTCCGCCTATGCCTCGCCTGACGTAGCCCGCAAGCCCGTCAATTTTCTGGCACTCAAACAATTCGCTGTGTCCGGGTATCTTCAAACTTTGCAGCGGTGAAACCATCTGGTCAAAACGCTCTAAGCGTCGGTTCCATGCTTTGAAAAGCTCCGCCCCCCGCTCCTCAAGAAGCTTCCTTGTTCCGTCAATCGAAGCCATCAGAATATATGAAGGACTGCTGGTCTCAAAAACACTCAGCTCTCGGGCAATACTTTCGGAGGTAATAAGGTTTCCGCCCAGATGCAGAAGCCCTGTCTGTGTAAGCCCCGTGAGAGTTTTGTGCAGACTTTGAATTACAATATCCGCCCCCGCCCTGACAGCGCCGCCCGAAAAATACGGGGACAGATTAAGGTGTGAGCCGTGTGCTTCATCCACAATCAGCGGCGAGCCGTACATGTGGCATATTACCGATATTTCCGCGAGATTTGACAGAACTCCCTCATAAGTTGGGCTTGTCAGGATAACGGGCGTGCCCGGATTATCCTGAACCGCGATTTCCACGTCCTTCGGCAGAATACTTCCGCAGAAGCCAAAGCCCTCGACCGGAGGAGGAACAAGATAAATCGGCGTGAGTTCATTAAGCTCAGCGGCGTTATAAACCGATTTGTGGCAGTTGCGCGCCATGATTAGCTTGCCGTTTCCGCAGAGCTTTGCGCAGGCGCTTACAGCCGCCAGAACGCCGCAGGTCGAGCCGTTCACAAGGAAAAAGGCATTTTCGCTTTGCCACAGCCGCGCCGCGCTTTGCATGGCCTCCAAGATAATCCCGTGAGGCTCGTGCAGGTAGTCAAAGCCCTCTATTTCCGTAATATCGTATTTCGCGCCGAGCTTTTCCAAAAACTCAATGCCCTCGGCATTGCGCTTGTGCCCGGGCATGTGCATGGGCAGCGCGCCGTGCTCGGCGTTGCTTTTAAGCTGTTCAAAAAGCGTCGGAAACTGATTGTTTTGGATAGAAACCCACTCCTTTAGCTTAGATTGAACAGCACCAGCTTGCGTAAAGTGAGTGAAGTTCCGCTGGAAAGCGTTTCGCCGTTGATGGTTGTGGTAACAGTTAAATTTAGCTGTGCAGGGTTTCCACCGACTATGTCGTCCTTTACCGCCTGGGGCAGCGCACTCCAAATATCGTCAAACTTCACATAGTAACTCAAGCCTGAAATCAAGCCCTGCGTATTCGCATTGCCTGTTTGTGCGTCATATACCGGCACAGTGGCTGTAAGCGCGGTTTTCGCGGTGTTCATGGATTCGCAGCTAAAGCTTACTGAGATGGTTTTGCTCGCGCCCACGTTTGTGTCATTGACGATAAAGTAGATATTTCTCGACGTGTCCGTGGATGTAGTCGGTGATGGGCTAACAGCAAGCACGCCCGAATCGTCCGCGGGAATCAGGAAGGTTTCCAGTGTGTTTCTGCCTGTTGTGTCGGAAAACGCGACCTCGGGTGGAGCGAGAGCAACGCGGTAAGCCGCAATCATGGTGTTGACAAAGAGCTTCGCCTCATCGACATTCGCGTTCACCGAACCTGTGTCCGTGGTGTGTCCCGCTCCCGAATAGGTTACGTTGCCCTTACTGTAAATATAGTAGGTGTTTGAAACGTCATTGTAAAGACTGTATTGCGAGGAGTATTTCAGGCAATACCAAACAACGGTGTCGGGCGAGTTCATGTTCAGCTGATAGTACTGGAAATGGGTTAGGGCAACATTCATGGAATTTGTTGAGTTGTCCTTATTTATAAATCCGGCCGTATTGACGTTGTAGGGGTAGGTAGTAATCTGCCCCTCGTTGACCTGCGATACGGTCGTTGTTGTCTGGAAATTGTCATAAGAGCCCTTATAGCGGTCAAGAAGGCCGCCCGTAAAGCCCTGTGTTTCTGAGGTGGTACTGCCCTTCGCGGATTTCGGGGTATAGGCAATGCTGTATCCTGCGCTGACAAGTTCCTTAAGATTGTCGGTTGTTGTGCCTGTATAGCCGTTGGCTGTCCAGCCGACCCAATCCGACGCTCTTCGTATCTCAGGAGGAGCATACATGGATATCCCGTATTTAGGGTTTGTAACACCATAGCGGTCAAGACCGACGGCATCGCGAATCGTCATGTTGAAATAATACCCGAAGCCCGAATTTACGGTGTAATAGTCATTGGTCTGATAGCCGCTGAACGGAATATTGTAGAAAGAGGTATTATCGTGTGTGAACAAAATTGCTTTGCCCGTGTTGATATACTCTCTGATTGCGATTGCCGCATTCTGGCTCAAGTCTCCATAGACATCCTTAAAGCCGGTTATAAGCATGTCGTATGAATTTAGGTAATCCAGCAGAGTTGTGTAGGTAGTTGTTCCGTGCGTCCATGTCTTGCCGGCTGTCGGGTCAATTGCGCTTATCTGCACGGTGGTTATGGAGATATCATAGTCCTCGCTTATATCCGCAAGCAGTTTTCCGTAAATGCCGGCATAGTATTTTTGTGTTACGGAGCTGTAATAACTGCTCCAGCCCACCACAGCAAGCTGATCTGCCAGACTTAAGCCGCCGGAAGCGTTTATCTGCAAAATGCTGAGCTTAACCTGCTCACCTTCCAGCGTTGGGATGTGAGTATATTTGTGGACGGAAGTAAGCGTACCTGAGCTTCCGGTTCCGTATTTTTTGATTTCCAGCTTCCACGGAACAATACCGTACTCTTCCGCAGGCATGCGCCTGGAAACATAATACTCTGTACCCGCTTTAAGCGAGTTTGAGTTTACTATCGCCCCGCTTGTGCCCGAAGCGCTGTTCCATTCACGAATGACCATATCCGACAGGCGTTCCTCGTCGCTGTAACGTCCGTCGCCGTTGACATCAATAAAAAGGCTGCAGATATAGCTGGTATTTACGGGATCAGGGTCTGTGTTGTTTGAGATAGAGAAATAGTATTCAAGGTAGTATGCACCGTTCTTCGAAGTAAGCGAGGTAATGACGCCGTCTGTGTTGCTGTAAGGCGTCGGGTAAGGCGCATTATTCGGAGCGGCGGTGGACCAAACGATTTCAGGCTTCGAGAGGTTGACGTATTGATTCAATTTGTCCTGATTTTCTTCGGTCGTCAATTCGTTTGACAGCATAACATTGGGTTTATTTACGTTGTCACTCATCAGTTTATAGATATATGAGCTCGTGTCAACCTTGCCTGTGTCAACAGAAAAGCTTGTTGCCGTTTGTGCCGGGAAATTGACTGAGGTTTTGCCGGTGCCTTCCGTTAACACAATAACATCGGCCTTATGCGTTAAGGTGACGGTGTTTGTTGTTGCTATGCCCTCTGTGAAATTATAACCGGCGGTGTAGTCGGATTTTGTGATTTGGCAGGAATAAGAATGCGACTCGTTATTTGCCCATGCGCTGCCGTCAACACTCAGGGTGCTGTTTGTCTCACCCGAAAGGGCACTTGCTCCGTCGTACCACTGATAAGAGGTGGTATATGTTGAGATGCTCGGCGTGGCGGTAAGCGTTATCGGACTGCTCGACGAAGCTGTTGTCGGGGTAATCGCGCCCGTAAAGGTAACCGCGGTGTATCGCCCCGTGATGTTAGTTGCGACACTTATGATTGTTACCTTAGAGGGATTGTAGTAAGAAACCTTGAAACTGACGCTCTGGGCGGTTGAAGAGATAACTGTCCCGGCGCTGTTTAATAGCTGCGCAACGCAGTAATACATGTCATACTCTCCCGAGACACCCGGATTTATCGGGTTAGTCGAGTTATAAACAATTACAGTCTGGTTTGAAGTCGAAGTCGTAGTTTTGGTCGATAAGGCGGTTGAGGAAATAAGTCCCGAGCTGTCGTACGAGTCCTTATACCAAGTATAAACGCGCTTGTATCCTGTGGGAGGAACCGGACTGCCGACGGAAATATTGCTTGTGAACGTAATGCTGGAAGGCGTGTTCAGCGACGCGCCCGTTGATGTTCTGTTGCAGGTTTCGGACACGGTGAAGTTATAGGCGCCGAAAAAGCTGCCTTGCTCCGCCGTTGCGGTGTTGTTATTGGTAATCGATGAATAGGCCGGGGTTATAGTGCAGGTAAAGGCGTTGCTGCGCGCCGAATACGGGTCACCGCTGTAGGTATAGTAGGTAATTCGGCAGTAATAGGAGCCGTTAACCGTCGCATTGTAGCTTTGTGAGGTTGCTCCGCTTATCGCGCCGCTCGCGTTATACCACTGATAGACGGGGGTTGTGCTGGGAAGCGTTCCGCTTGTCGTGGCATTCGCTGTCAAAGTTTCTACGGCGCCGTTCTGTACGCCTGTAACGTCAACCGTGAAGGTAACGGCGTCGGTGGCGGGATGGCGTGCGCCCGAGGTTAGGTCTGAAGCGTAGATTATCGGATAGCCCGAATTCAGGAAGTCCTGAAGCTCCTGCCTTTTTGAGTCTGTAATATCGTTGCCTGAATAGCGGAAGGTACGACTGAGGTCAACTCTGTTGAGCTTCCGATAGGTTACTCCGCCGCTTGTGAAGGTCGTGGTGTAATAGTCCCTGTTTATAAGACCGCTCATAGTCCAGTCGCTGTTATTCATGACAACGGTATCACCGATATTTGAATATATAAGCCCGTCCATGTTGTTGTCGTTATAATCTGTGGTATCGGCATTCGTGGGGTTGAAGCCCGCGATGTTTGAGCCGATATATACGATATCATATTTTTCGTTTATAACGTCAATTTTTCCGATAAGCTCGGCGGTGGACATCGTTTCAATATTGACATCTATTTCAGTTGAAGAGCTTTCGTAACCGAGCCAATTTTTGACAAGACCTTCTGTCAGCTGCGTTCCGCTTCCCGGCTGTACTTCGAGTACATTTATTGTTGTCTTTGGCGCTGTTTCCCGCTTTCCCGTGTAATTTATGATATAGCGTACCGCCCGCGCCATAGTAATTGTGGTGGAAAGCGCGGTTCCGCCGTTGATGGAACGCAGGAAGTTTTCGTCCGCGATATTCTTGTAAACAAAATAAAACGGGTCCGTGACCAAGGTATGGTCTCCCGAAATAGCATTCATAAAGCCCTGCGTGGCCAAATTGGAGTTAATGCAATAAATATTGTCCTTTGCAAAGTTCGTATTGGAGTTTCCCGCAGTAAGACTTGTTGCCAGCGCCGAGATGCTCGGCGCAGCGGAAGCACTTTTAAGTCTGTAATCAACGATAATCGGCTTGCCCTTTTGAGTAGTCGTTGTCGCGCTCTCCGATGCAATTTCCGCGCTCAGCGCCGTGCTTATATCGTTGCCCAAGCCGAAGGCCGTCGCTGTGCCTCCGGGAACAAATCCCGAGGAAAGCACAATAAGGTTTGCGTTTGATACTTGTGATATGGTAGCGCTGCTGCCGACAACGGATGTGACTTTGAAGGCTATATTCGGCTTTGTTTCACCTGCGGAAGGAGTCCAGTCAAAGACATATTTCAAAAACCAGTTGTTGTTCGTAAAACCGCCCGTGTAGTAAACTGTGTTGTAGTCAATGGTATTGGCGGCACCGCTCGCGCTGTAGGTAAAGTTATATGTGCCGCTGCCGCTGCCGACATAGGTGTATTTAAGGTTTACGGAATTGAAATATCCTGCTTCTGTGCCTGTTTTAAGTCTGTATGCAGAAGATACTGCAACATATTTGTTTGTCCCACTTAAGGTGGCGGATGGAGCGCCGTAGCTCGTTACGTAATAGTAGGTCGTACCAATTTCCATTCCGGGGAAATCACTTGCGCCGACAGTTCCGAGATATATATATTTGCCTGAATCGCGCGTATAAACCGCAATGTTGTCTTCGACAGCGGAAGTATCGGGTATTTCCGCAAAAATCGGTGCATAGTAATATTTTGCACCGCTTTGGTCAGTTTCTGTTGCTGAAAAGTATTTTATTACCTGAACATACGCGCCTGTACCGTCTTGAATAAAGGTAAAATCGCTGCTCTGGATATACTCTCCGCCCGAGGCAAGCGAAAATGTGCCTTTTGCGGTAGTGGTTTCCGTGTGGTCCAGAGTCATTTTTTTGTAGTTGTCGTGCGAAATCCATGGGAAAACCTCGGAATAAGCCGAGCCGACTTCGAGGGGGCTTGTATCGCCCGTGCCGAGAAGTCCGGCTGTGCTGAGGCTTGAAAACAGATTGTTAACGTAAGTTGTTCTGGCGGCGGGTGACGCTCCGTTTGCTGATTTCGCGGCGGTGACGGCCCAGTTGGCACAGGGCTCCTGTCCATCGATATAGTAGCCTATGCTGCCCTGTCCGGCCGCGGGAACAATTTCCAAAATGTTGAAGCTGCCGGCGCTCTGCTTAATTTCTTCGATATAGGGCAGGCTTGTCAAGGCGTGAGCCGTGCCGCCGTCGCCGACAAGAGTTAAAGAAACGGACAAAACAACAGCAAAGCTGAGCACTACCGAAAGTGCTCTTCTCAGCCACAAGCGTTTGTGTTTCATTTTTGTCAGCTCCCTTCGTAAAAAGGACAATTCAAATCACTTTGATTTTAAGATACTACCGCAAGCGGCGGATTGTTGCGCAGGGCAACGGTCTGCACACCGCTGCAGGAGGCGGAATTGTTTTTGAAAGATATCGAGATTACGGCTGACGAAACATTTGCTCCGTCGGTACTTTTTGGTGTTACAGAGAAGCTTGTCACCTCATCCGCTAGCAGATCGGTTCCCACAACCGTGCAAGAAAACGTGCCGCTGCCAGTTTGATTTGCGGTGCCTTTTCCGTAATAAATACAGCCGTCCGTCTTGTATTGAAATACGTCTGCGGTGTAGCTTCCGTCGTCTTCTTCGTTGATTATGTACACGGTATTGTTCTTGTAATATAGTCCCGCATCGCAGTCGATTATGTATTCGCGTAGCTGGTTCATGGTTAGCTGCGATTGCAGCTGCAAGTCAATTTTTGCGCTTACCGAGCTGTATGAGTGCGAGGCTCCAAGCATTAAGCCAAAGGCTGTGGCGGCCACGAGGGCAAATATTACGAGACATATAATAATCTCAATTATAGTGAAACCGCTGTTGTTATTTTTCATACAGTTCCCCCTACATCAGCTTGTGATTGCCTGTTGAGGGGACAAGCTTAATTGAGATGGTCTTTCCGCCGCCGGTAAATTTGATGGCTGTACAGTAGGAAATCCCGTCCGGCTGAAAATTCTGGCCGCCGGTTGACCTGGCAAAAGACAGTGTCAGCGGAAAATCGGAAAGAGCGACTGTACCTGTTGAAGTAGTATATGAAACCGAAACACCCGAAGCGGGGATGGTTTCGGTTCTTGATATAACGCCGTTTTCGTAGTAATCGCCTTGGACATTTCCCTTGCTGTCCAATGAAATTGTAAGGTGAACGTCACCCGCGCGCCCAAGGCAGTCCGTTCTGCATTTTGAAATCATTGCGTCGACTGAGTTTGCGCAGCGTTGGGCCTTTGCAGAGCTAACCGTTACTGCCGACATACCCATAATGGTTGCCACAACTCCAATCATTAACACCACGGCGATGAGCTCGATCAGAGTAAAGCCGCTGTTTTTATTCTTCAAGTCATCACCTCCGTTTCCTTAGTCGCAGTTTAGCCCTTTGTCCAGTTTTCGTAATAGACCAGGGCATCGAGATCCCAGAAATCTCCCGTTGTGCTGGAAGTTCCTCCGGCCTGCATTACGTTGTTCATGAAATCAGGGAGCGTGTATGTTACTCCGCCTACTGTGCAACTTGAGCTGAGAACATCGTTATCGACGGGTGTCCCTTCAACGCTGCTGTTTACGGTCAGGTTATTTCCCGTGACTATCATCCCCGTATAAGCGGAGGATATTATCACATTGCCCGAGGCTATAATCAGGCGGATTGTGTTTTTCGTACCGTCATAGGTATAGTTGCCGTTGCACACAACAGCCACGACCTCACCCGCATTATTTACAAATTCGAGAGGCGCGGTTCCGAGCTTTGCAAGTTCCACTTCATTTACTAATACAGGATATTGCGACTGTTTTTTGTTATACAGAAGCTGTGCTCCCTCCGCCCAAACCTGATCGCTGGCAGGTTCCAAGGTGAGCTTATCGTCCGCCGTTGTAGCTGTGGAATTGTCATCCATATAGAAAGTGTTGCCTGCGGCGTTAATTTTTGCATTGTCGGCCTTATCGCTCAAAGTCATGTAAAGGCTCAGATACTGCTGAATTTTATCGGGGTCGGCGGCAAAGTATGCTTTGAAGTATTCGTTGGCATAGCTCTTTTCGCTGAACACCAAAAAAACGTAGGCAATCTTCATACCGTCGCCTAAATTCTTGTAGAGAGCTTTAATTTCCCCTTTTCCGCTGTCGATATAATAGGAAAGAGATTTTGCGTCCGCTCCCGTACCCCAGAGCACCGTGGTTTTGTCAATGCTCGGAGTTATTTGCTGGGTGGTCGCGCCACTTTCAAAAACGCAGGGGTTGGAAGCATAGTTGCTTATGCACTTCAAGGGGACGAGATACGCCAGCTGATTACTTTTAAAGCTTAACGATTCTCCCATTTTAATAGGAGTGTCATAAGCCGCAGAGGCGGCGTCGGATAAGGTTTGCCCCGAGATGTCGATGAAGCCGATACCTGCCAAGGACAGCTTATTAAGTCCGCTTATATCCAGATTGCAGGATCTTCCGTTAACAAGAATGGAGCTGCTGTCACTCGAGGAGCTGGTGCTGTCGCCAAAGCCGAAATATGAGTTTTTCAAAGTGACGGCAGCACCGTTGCCGGACACATTCAAATCGTCGGAAACATAGACATTTCCGTTAAGCGTTATCCTCGCCGAAGGCCCGACGGTAATCTCCTTGACCCAGAGCTCATTGTTTACGCAGTTGAAAGTAAACGCCCCTGAATTATCAACAAGGAGAGGACCTTTGCAAATTAAATCTCCGCTCGGAAAAGCAAGGCTGTTGCCGTTGCCGCTGACTGTAATGCCTCCGTTGCCTGCAAAAACACTGCCGTTTATAGTGCTTGCTCCGCCGACTGAATGAATAAGGCCGTTATTTGCGATAATGGCGTAATTATTCGCGCCTGAGGTCACGGAGGTAGTTACGAAAAAGTGGGGTAAAGTCAATATAATGTCCGAGCTGATGTTTGATTCGTAGCCGTTTTTTACAAATTTAACGGCGAGGGTCTTCATTGCAATTGATTTAAGCTCGCCGTCCGAGCTGTTCCGTGAAACGCTTCCGTCTCCCGTAACAGTAATTGTAACAGCGGAGTCCGCAAGAACGCTCGAATCAATAAGAGCTTTCATAGCGACGGCATTGTAGCCCGAAATGACGGTTTTACCGTCTGCCACGCTTGAAGTAAACACTTTTACGGGGGCTCCGTTTACCGTGACCGTTTTTAGCAGGAGCTGCTCGACAATTTTGTCGTTAAAATAGGTTTGCGGGTCGTAGTTAGCCTCATGGTCGCCGACATAAGTGGAAAGCGCGTCCGTGTAAGCGCTTGTTATTGAATCCGAAAGCAGTGTTTGGATACCCAGCCGCATATCATCCATGGCTGAGCTCGCATCGTAAAAATTTGCTTTATCGCCACGCTGGGTTATTTCAATTGAATATCCGGTGTAGGCGGCAAAAAGCAGCGCGCCACCCAGCGCCATTACAAACAGCATCGTGATGACGACAGTTATAATTGCGCTTGCTTTGTTATTGAGTTTTTTAAGTTTTCCGCGGGCAGATGTAAGCATACCGCCTTTGCCCCCTTTCGCAAAAAATCAATAATTGAGCTTTGTTGAATTTGAATCCATAATTACATCGCCTGAAAAGCCCGAACCGCCTTTAAAAAGCGTTACCTCAACGTTATACTTGCGGTTTAACTGCTTGGTTTCAACCAAATATCCGGTTACCGACAGGGTTTTTCTGAGCAGCTCGTTTTTCGAAGCGCGGTATGTTACTTTAGCGGCCGGAAGATTTGTGTAAACGAGGCTGTTTACCGGGGTATTGTCGGCTTTGAAATTTTGGTACTTGTACCATATAAGAGCACCATAGTTAACGGGCATCGTTCCCTTATCCGTGTTCACGATGAAGAAATTGATATCCGAGCCTGTAGGGTTATTTATCAAAACTGTTTCGGTTTGCATGCTTTCCCGATAGTACCCGTCAAAAAAAAGAAACGCGGAAAGAACTGGGCTTCCGTCTGTCGAATCGGCAATCGAGCTGACACTTGCCGAGGACTGCTCGGAATGTGTGAAGCTGTAAGTGGTACCCGTGAGATCTTCGGCCGTGCACTCAATAATACCCGAGTAAGTAAACACTGCAGTAATCTTATATGTGTCCGTGGTGGAATCAACGATTTTGGAAACATTGAGCGTAATCTCGCGGGTGAGAAGCTCAATTGTGAGCTCATTTACGTTTTCCATCATGCCTCCGCACTCGGCTCGGAAGGAAACCAGGGCAGAGGCGTCCGCCTCCGTCATGTTGATAAGCGCATCCATCTGGTTACCCACAGCAACCGGAGGGCTGTTAACGGGGTCGCTCGCGTCAAGCGTGACAAGCGCATCAAAGGATGTCCCGCCGTAGATGTATCCCGGAATCCTTACGTAATATCTGCCGCTGTCAGCTCCGGGGGCTGCCGTGGTAAGCACACCCGTGTCTATGTTATAAAACTTCGCGGCTGAATCAACCAGAGCAGAATTTTGCAAAATCGTGTCAACATCCAGTGCCTGAATCTGTTCGGATAAATTCTGTGCGGCATCGGTTGCATTTCCGTAATTTTTGCTTTTTATTCCGGTATTCGCACCGGTTATAAACGTATGGAGAAGAGGAACTATAATGATTGCCAATATCGTAACTCCGACAAGCAGCTCAACCAGAGTTAAGCCCCTGTTGTCTTTGTACGCAGACTTTATCACTATACTTCCCCCCTTTAAAAACTGTCCTAAATCCACTATTCCCGCCCCGAAGCGGAGCGGGAAAATAGTTTAGTTTGTCTGAGCGTTATCGGCCTTTGTGTTAGTGTCCGAAATGCTTCCGAACGGATCGGTCGTACCTAAATCCACAGAGGGTATCTGCGTTTTGGTGTAGGAATAGTCCGTCGAGACGACGAAGTACTTATCTATCGATATAACACCGATAAGCTTGCCGGTTGACGCATCATAGCTGATAGTTACGCTGAAAACGTCCATTTTCTGCTGATCCGCATAAATGTAATCCAGCAGTTTTTTAAACTGCTCGTAGTCCAGAGAACAGTTTATGGTGAGACCGGTGTGAGCGGAAGCGACCGGAATGAAGGTATAAGCATCATCCGTCTTCTTGGGGAGCAAAAAGTCCGATACAAGCTCCGGCTCCGTAATTGAGAAGCTGTCAATCTTGGCGCCGATTTCGCTTTCCAGCTTGGTAACATACATAACCAAGTCCTCACTGCGGATGTCATCGGGATACCCTGCGAGAGTCTCGCTGATATCGGATTCAATCTGTTCGGTCTGTTTGTTATAGTCGTCTTGGTTATTGGCAAAATCGCGAAGCTGCCCAAGCTGCGTCTGAAGAGCATATAGCTGCGATTGCTCGGTGTCCGTCTTGTTAACCATTGGTTTATACAAGCCGAAATATACCGCAACAAAAACTGCTACACCAAGCAGAATAAGCAATAGCTTTTGGTCTTGTTTGGATACACTCATAATAAAGCCTCCTTCAACTACTTATTCTGTCAGTTTGACGGTGTGGCTGTGGCAGCTGTTCCCGCTTCCGTGCCTGAACTTGTTTCCGCATTCGCGTCCGTTCCCGCGGCTGCATCAGGGTTCTGCGGGAAAATCATTGCTTCGTAAGGGTTAACATCGGATGAGTAAGGATTTGCGCCGTAAATGCAATTTGCGGTAAATGAAACTCTTTGAACACCGGCTTCATTTTCAGAACGGCTCATATCGGTGACCTCGACCACGGAAAGGCTCTTGAAATCACGCAGATTTGAAATGACGGTAGCGGCGTCCTCATAGCTTCCGACGGTAATATTCATGGAAACACCCTCGCTTGTGCAGGAAACCGAAAGGAGAATGATGCTTGAGGGCATTTTAACTTCAAGTTCTTTGAAAAAAGCGACGAGCTGTGAATTCGGCGACGCAGTCAACGCGGCAAGACTGTTAACTGCCGTTTGGCTTGATTGAATCGCAATGAAGTTGTCGTAAGCTTGCTGAGCCGAAGTAAGACCGCTTACTTCATTTTGCGCTCTTCTTATGTCGTCGCCGACTGACTGATAATTAAGCCAAGCGGAAACGGTCAGCATAAGCGATGTAGCCACAATTGCTATGCAGAGAACAACACCTGAGGTAATTGACTGTTCCTTTTCCCTCGCCAGAATTTTCTTATGCGCGGGAAGAAACTGGTCCGGCATAAGGTTCAGCGGGTCCAGTATGGTTCCGATGCAGTCGATATATTTTGACGCAACAGACGAGCCGTGGGCAAAATCGGAGAACTCGGGAATATCATCCAAGTACAGCGTTTCAAGACCTGTGGCTTCGGCGACAAGATCACGCAGTCCCACTAAGTGGCGATTAAGACCGATCAGCACCACCCGATTTGTCGACGAATCACGCTGGATGGAATTGAAATAGTTGATTGACCGTGTAATACCGCCGACCAGACGCTCCAAGTCGCTCTGTATTTCGGATAAGGAAAGCGTTTTGTTCGCCGCAAAATCCGGATGCGTTACATCCGTTTCTTTAAGTACATCGAGGTAGTTTTGCTTCGTTTTTCCGGCAACATTCATGTAATGGGAGATCAGTTCTTCTACGCCGAAGGCAAAGGTTCGTTGAAGCAGCAGCTTGTCCTCTCTCATGAAAGTCATGGTGTTCGATGAACAACCGACATCAACATAAACTGTGTTTATCGGGGATTTTATGGACTTGAGAGCCTGATACTGACTGTTGCCGCTTGAGTCAATTGCCTTGATATTAAGCTCGGCTGTTTCAGCAAGAGCAAAATATCCTTCAAGCATTGAAACAGGAGCCGCCATAACAAGAACCCTTATAAAAGGATTCTCCTCTGTCGGATTGTCCAGAACAGAATGAGTAATATGGTAATTATCGAGGTCAATCGGAAAATAATCTCCGGCATTTGTTTGAATGGCGGCCGGGATGAGATTCTTTTTCATTGGCGGAAGCTTAACCTCACGAACGGCAATCTTGCTTGACGAGAGCGCAAAATAGACGTTTTTTGTATCGAACATGCCATGCGAGGCAAGCTGCATTTTAAGCTCGTGTGCAAGAAGATCGGGGCTAGAAATAACCCCGTCCGATACACAGTCGCCCGGAACCAGAAACATGAAGGAGTCGAATATGCGCACGCCTTTGCCCTTTCGAGCTATACGGCATACTGTTACGGTTTTATCGCATATTTCAATGCTAAGTACTTTAGCCGCCATAGAATTCTCCTCTCAGTCGAAAACCGAATAAAATATCCTTAAGCCCGATATCGGGCACAATTGCAAAATTAAATGAGGATTGTAAAAAAAGCGCGGTGCTCCTAAACGCTCTTTACATAAACAGATGTAAATACCAGTCAATAAATGCGTGTCCAAAAAGCATCGCGACAAAAATTCCAAGTGACAAATAAGGCCCGAACGACAGAGTTCTGTCTGCCTTCTTAAACGCCATCAGCGTAAGGTGAATGACCGTGGCAAACGCACAGCCGAGAAAAAACCCGAGTACAATAAGCTTCCAGCCGAGGAACAGCCCGCAGCCGGCCATAAGCTTTATATCCCCGCCGCCGATACCTTTTCCCTGCGTAAGCTGGAAAATAAGATAAAGCGGCAGAGAAATTGCGAAAAGCCCAATAAGATGGGTCTGCCAGTTCCGCAAGTCAATAAGCGCGGCGATAAGGCCGAGGATAAGTACGAAAAGCGATATGCCGGGAGGTATCTCCCGTGTCCTCGCGTCAATTACGGAAAGCGTAAGAAGCGCGGAGGAAAAAAGACATGCGAGCGCGGCAAAGGGCGTAAAGCCCTTAAGAAATATAACGGCAAGCCAGAGGCAGCCGTTAACCGCCTCAATTATCGGATATTGAAGGGAAATGCGGGCTTTGCATGAGGAGCAATGTCCGCGCAGGGCAAGAAAGCTGAAAAGGGGCACAAGTTCGTACCATTTCAGCTTCTTGCCGCAGCTCGTGCAATGTGAAGGACCCGTTACAATGCTCTCGTGCGCAGGAATGCGCAGTATGCAGACATTCAGAAAGCTGCCGACTGTTATGCCCAGCAGGAATACAAAAATGTACATCATAACAGCGAGAGAGTCCATTTAACGGTATCCTTTCAGTTTGGTTTGCGAAAGTGACGGAAATCTTCCGTTATGACTGTGCCACCTGAGTCCATGTTGCCTTTCCGGCTGTTGACAGAGTAATTGTAACACCGTCGGTTTCTGCTTTGTATGTCTTGGATTTGAATGCAGAGCCAGAGCCGAAAGTACGGTCAAGCTCTGCCTTAAGTGTTGTACCTGCGGTTGCGGGGGTGGTTGTTGCAACAGAAATAGTTCCTGCCGGAACAACGGTAATAGTGCAGGCAACGCCGTTAACAGCCTCGGAGCTTGCGGCTGTCAGTTCCGCAACGTGTGCGATTTCCGAAAGATAGGATTCGTCTACGCCGATTCTGGATTTTTCGACATACTGAATGTACTGGGGAACAAGGACGGCTGCGAGGACGCCGATGATTGCGATTACGACAATAAGCTCGACCAGTGTAAAGCCTTTGTTGTTCTTTTTGATTTTCTGAATCATAATGATACTCCCTTTAAATTATTAATTTCTAGCATTGCTTAATTTTATATAAACACCGGGCTTCCTCATTAGCACAGGCGCTTATTACGATGATTGGTAAGGCCGATTTTTATAGGTTGTTCAGACCGTTGTACATAGCGGCCATGGGCAGAATAATTGAAAGGATGATAGTTCCGACAGTAACTGCCAGAAAGAGGATTATTGCAGGCTCCAGCGCCGCCATAAGACGTTCCGTTGCGCTTTCAACCTCCTCCTCGTAATAATCGGCAAGCTTTGAAAGCATACTTTCGAGTGAACCTGTTTCTTCGCCTATGCCTATCATGTGGCGGACAAGCGGCGGAAAAAGGTGGGTGTCCTTGGAAAACTGCGACGATAACGGAGAACCGAGCAAAACCGCTTCTCGCGCGGAGAGAATCGAGGCTTTGAAATACACGTTCGTCATCGTGTTTGACACGATATTGAGCGAATCGGCAAGCGGTAAACCTGAACCCAGAAGTGTCTCCAGCGTTCTTGCCGCTCTCGCTGAGGCCGTTTTTTTTGTGAGATCCCCGATAAGCGGGAGTTTAAGCTGCAATCCTCCGAAAAAGAGCTTTCCTGCATCCGTTTTTGAAAAATTGCGCAGTACAAAAACAAGGACCGCTACGACTCCAAGTACTATGTACCACCTTTTTATCATAAAATTCGACATTGCAAGGACAGCAACGGTCAATGCGGGCATTTTCACATCAAGCTGTGAAAGCACATCTTTAAAGGTTGGGACAACGAAGGTAAGTAAAATTATAATGGCAGCTACGGCTATAACGAAAACCGATATGGGATAAATCGAGGCTTTTTTTATGGTTTGCTTCAGTTTAGCTTCCTTTTCAAATTGCACCGCCATTCTGGTAAAGGAGATGTCCAGAGAACCGGAGGCTTCACCAGCTTCGACAAGGGTCAGCAGCATGGGCGGAAAAACAGCCGGCCACAGGCTCATCGCGTGCGCAAAAGTTTCGCCCTGCTCTATTGATTTTTTGCACTCCAGGGTTGCCTCGGCAAGCATTTTGTTGTCCGTCTGCTCGCCAAGCATTTCCAGAGCCGTTGCAAGCGGTACGCCCGCATCAATAATGCTGACAAATTGTCTGCAAAAAACCGACAAATCCCGAGATTTGGGTTTTTTTGAAAAAATATCAAGCTTGACTTCCTTATTAAGCGCACCGGCTTCCTCAACGGAAATAACAAGACTGCCCGATTGCTTCAGCTCGTTAACAGCATCCTCACGCGCCTTGGCTTCCAAAGAGCCCTTAATTTCTTTTCCGTTTTTGTCTATTGCGTGATAAGAAAAAATAGCCAAAATATCACTCTCCTGAAATGGGATAAGTGTCGGGATGCTAAGCGAGTCTTTTTGTCAGCGCTGCTCTGTCCTGAGCGTAATTAATGGCGTTTTCGTAACTGATTACGCCGCTGGTGTAAAGGTCGAAAAGCGCGTCGTCCATGGTTTTCATTCCCATTTTTACGGAGGTCTGCATTACCGTGGAAATTTGAAATGTTTTTGACTCGCGAATAAGGCTTCGGACGGCGGCATTGGCAAGCATGACTTCCATTGCGGCAACACGCCCAGTGCCGTCTTTTCGCGCAATCAACTGCTGTGAAATGACGCATTGAAGAACATCCGCAAGCTGAGTTCTTATCTGCTGCTGCTGATAAGGTGGGAAGACATCGATAATTCGGTCAATTGTGTTCGCGGCTCCGTTTGTATGGAGAGTTGAGAAAACCAGATGGCCGGTTTCAGCCGCAGTTATTGCCGTTGAAATAGTTTCAAGATCACGCATTTCCCCGATAAGCACAACATCGGGGTCTTGACGAAGAGCGGCCCGCAGAGCAACCGAATAGCTTTCTGAATCCGCACCGATTTCGCGCTGAGTGACAATTGACTTGTCGTGTCTGTGCAGATATTCTATCGGGTCTTCAAGGGTTATGATATTGCAATTGCGCTTTTTGTTGATTAAATCAATCAGCGATGCAAGCGTCGTGGATTTTCCGCTTCCGGTAGCACCGGTGACAAGTACCAGTCCGCGCTGCTTGTTTGTCATCTCAATAACCGAATCCGGTATTCCCAGTTCGCTCGGAGAAGGTATTATCACGTTAAGGATTCTCACCACCATCGACAGGCTGCCTCTTTGGCGGAAGACATTTATACGAAATCTGCCGACGGAGGGAAGCGAGTATGCAAAATCGATTTCGCCGAGAGTCGAAAGGTCTTTGCAGCGATACTCATCCAACACTTGTCTGGCTATGTCTTCAATATCCTTAGCTGTGCAAATTTGTTCAGGAAGAGCAATCAAAGAACCGTCAACCCTGATACAGGGCGGAACCCCGACGCAAAGATGAAGGTCGGAAGCTCTCCTGTCAATAGCCGTGGTAATAAGCTTATGAAATGATAACATATACTTCTCCAGAATGCCAGTTAGACTTTTGTCTCATATTGTATTACAGCATTTTCTGCGGTTTTATTCATCAAACGATACTCGCATCATTTCCGTTATGGAAGTTGTTCCGTCCAAAACGTAATTGATTGCGCTCATGTGAAGCGTTTTCATGCCTTCAGTTATGGCTGTGCTCTGAATCGCTCCGGAGTTCCCTTTTGTCGCGATTATCCGTTTGAGTTCGGGAGTTATTTCCATAATCTCATACACGCCTATACGACCGAAGTATCCTGTTTCGGCGCACATCGGGCAACCAGCGGGACCATATATTATAGTTTCGGCCGTGGAGGATTTTCCGAGTAAGAGTTTTTCCTGCGGCGTTGCAATTCTGGCCTTTTTGCAGTGCGGACAAAGTTTTCGAACCAGGCGCTGAGCTATAATTCCAACGAGTGAATCGGCGAGCAGGTAGCTTTCTATTCCCATGTCCATAAGGCGGGTAACCGTAGCTGCGGCGCTGTTGGTATGCAGGGTTGAAACAACTAAATGCCCCGTAATGGAGGCCTGAACGGCAATCGACGCCGTTTCAAAGTCGCGGATTTCTCCTATCATAATGATATCGGGGTCCTGACGGAGAATTGAACGAAGCGCGGTAGCAAAGGTAAGCTCAGCTTTTGGGTTAACCTGAATCTGATTTATACCGGGGATACTGGCTTCGACAGGGTCCTCAACCGTAATAATATTGACAGCCTCCGAATTTAGCTCGGCAAGCGCGGTATACAAGGTAGTGGACTTGCCGCTTCCCGTCGGTCCCGTAACAAGGAGGATACCGTTCGGGTTTGAAAGAATATGGTCAAAACGTACAAGCTCGTCCTTGCGCATGCCAAGCTCCGCTTTGCTTTTTGTAAGCGCGGTTTTATCAGCCAAACGCATAACAATTTTCTCTCCGAAATAGGACGGGAGAATTGATACGCGGATGTCGTATTCCGAGCGGTCAACCGTAACGGTAATACGTCCGTCCTGAGGCTTGCGCTTTTCGGAGATATCCATACCGCCGAGAATTTTGATTCTGGCGGAAAGCGCCGGCAGAAGCGCGAGATCGTAGACCATTTTTTCTATAAGTACGCCGTCTATTCTGTAACGAACTCTAAGCTGCTTTTCAAGAGCGTCTATGTGGATGTCAGACGCACGGCAGCGCACGGCCTGCTCAATAACAGATCTGACAATTTGAACTATGGGCGCCGAGCTTACTTCAAGAGCTTCTTCCTCGACCACCGCCTGCGAATCGTGATCTTTGATTGCTTTTTCTTTCGTAAACTGCTCGGCTGCGGATAAAGTTTCGCCTTTTCCGAAATATCTGTCAAGAACGGCATTTATTTCACGCGCAGTCGATACTCTTGGTTCAATGAAGCAGTTTGTAATAATCGATATATCGTCCTGAGCCACCATATCGAGAGGATCCGACATGACCAGAACCAGACCGTTGCGTGAAGCCCCGTCAAAAGCAATCGGCAGAACATTGTGCTTGCGCAAAATCGCACCGTTTACCAGCGAGAGAACGTCCCTTGGAATGTCTATTCCGCGCAGCTCGACAATCTCAATTCCCAATTGAGTATGAAGAGCATGTGCAATATCTCTGTCGGACAAAATTCCGGCGTCAATCAGATAATCGCCCAAGCGCTGTCTAGTTTTCTTTTGGGACTCAAGTGCGGATTTAAGCTGCATATCGGAAATCAGACCCTGTCTTACCAATATGTCGCCCAGTCTAAGCTTTTGGTTTTTTGGAACCATAATTTATTTCCCCGCAATATTCCGTTTTTTCAGGCTTCAGTTTACTTTGTGGGCACACAAAAGCCAACACTTCACTACCGTTACGAAAAAAGTGCGAATTTACTGAGTACAAATGCATATTACTATCAAACTATTATACATTATGTAAATTGAATACGCAATCCTAAACTCGCAAAAAACGACAAATTAGTTGCCTGTTTTACATAATTTTCATTTTTTGACCGCAAAAAAGTCCGAGAGAATATGTGTTCTCTCGGACTTTGACTTTAAATATAAACTTATTCGTCCGATAAATTAGAAATTACGAGCTTATTGCTGAATAGCGTTAAGCTTAACAGTAAGCTTGGACTTCTTGTTAGCAGCGCAATTTTTATGAATCAGATGCTTGGCTGCCGCGTGATCGACAGTTTTGACAGCGACCTTATAGGCACTGACGGCTGTTTCACGATCACCCTCCGCAATTGCCGCGTCAAATTTCTTAAGATTTGTCTTAAGCTGTGTTTTTGCCGCCCGGTTTCTTGCGTTCTGAGCTTTGGCAAGAGCATCTCTCTTAGCCGAAGATTTGATATTGGGCACTAGTTGCCACCTCCTCCTATAATAGTTGCGTCACAAATTACGTTCCGCGGATGTTAATTTTACCACTATAACGCCTATATTGCAAGCTATATTTTTTCTTTTTTTTTATTTATTTTCTATTGTATAAGTTTCAGTCAGTTGCAAAAAATAACCACAAAATATAGTTTGAAAGGGTGTAATATATGCCGGAATTTGCACAGCGAACCGACCTTGCAGCCGAAGCGCGCGAACTTCACCTGGAGACCAAACCGGGCGCCATTGACGGAGTTGAATATGAGGATGCAGAGGCTCGCGGTATTATTTACCATAAATTGTCAATTTTGAGCGAAAACGGACAAGCCGCTCTTGGCAAACCAATAGGAACATATTATACCGCAGAAATTTCTTCTGTTCTGCGCCGCGAAGGCGAAACCTTCACAGATACTGTAAGCAGTATATCAGAACTTATCAGACAGTTGCTCGGTGAAAACGAAAGTGATGGATGTTCACTCGTTGTTGGGCTTGGCAACAGAGACATTACTCCCGACGCAATCGGGCCGCTTTGTCTTGAATCAGTCCTCGTAACACGGCATCTCAAGGAGCACGCACCGACTGATTTCAAATTCTTATCTCCGGTAGCCGCCATAAGCCCGGGAGTACTCGGAACAAGCGGAATCGAGAGCGCAGATTATATTAAATGGGTTTGTGACAATCTCAAGCCGCAAAGAGTTATCGCTGTTGATGCTCTTGCAGCCAGAGAGCTTGACAGGCTTTGCAGAACCATACAGATTACCGACACGGGGATTACGCCCGGCTCCGGTGTCGGCAACAGCCGAAGCGCGATAAACAGGCAAGTGATCGGGATTCCTGTAATTGCCATCGGCGTGCCGACTGTTGTCGATATACGAAGTCTGCTCGCGGACATGGGCGACGCGAAGCTTTCTGAAAACGCTGCTGATTCTAACGAGATGATAGTAACCCCGCGAAATATTGACAGCGAAGTAGCGTGTGCAAGCCGAATTATTGCGTATTCTATCAATCTCGCCCTTCACACAGGGCTTAGCGTCGAGGATATTGATATGCTTATTGGCTGATCGTATCTAATGTTTCACGTGAAACAATGAGATTTGTGGTATAACGACCAAAATGTTTCACGTGAAACATCATTTACAAAGCCGTTTACATAAAATTCGCACAAAATGATAATAAATATTGAAAACGTAATTTTATACTGCTATAATTAGGAGGCAAAAAAGACAAAGCGCATCGGGGAGAACAAATATGGGCAAAATTATAGCTATTGTTAATCAAAAAGGCGGAGTCGGAAAGACAACGACCTGCATTAATCTTTCCTGCGCGCTTCATCTCAGGGGTAAAAAGGTTCTTTTATGCGACTGCGACCCGCAGGGAAACAGCACCTCCGGCTTCGGAGTTGACAAGGCGACAAGCCCAAACACCTATGATGTTATAATGAATGGCGAGAATGCCGAAAACGCCGTCGTTAAAACTAAATTTGGCGCTATCATCCCCGCTAACAGGGAGCTTACGGGTGCGCTGATTGAGCTTGTTGGTGCACAGGAGCGCGAGTTCGTTTTAAAAAATGCGCTTGCACCGCTGAAGGATAAGTATGATTATATATTTATTGATTGTCCTCCTTCGCTGGAACTGCTCACTTTAAATGCTCTTTGCGCTTCAGACAGCGTTATTGTGCCTGTTCAAAGTGAATATTTTGCTCTTGAAGGCTTAACAGACCTTGTCAACACAGTTAAAACAGTGAATAAACGGCTCAATCCCGACTTAAAGTTTGAGGGTTTCGTGCTCACTATGTATGACCCGCGCACAAAACTTGCTCTTGAGGTTGAAGAAGAAATCAGCAAGTTTTTTGGCAACAAGGTCTATAATACGAGAATTCCCAGAAATGTAAGAATAAGCGAGGCTCCCAGCCACGGAAAGCCGGTTATAGCTTATGATAAATCATCAAAGGGCAGTAAGGCATATTTAAAGCTTGCCAGCGAGTTTCTCGCGGCTCAGGGTGAAAAACAGCCCAAGTTTTTCTGGTAATAAGCATTATAAAGTAAGAATTTTACATTTAGGAGGTCTTTATGACCGAAAAAACACATAAAAGAGGTCTAGGTACGGGTCTCGGAGCTCTATTCGGAGAAGATTCATACGAAAACGACCTCAGCGGGGCTCTTAATTTACCCATTGAAAGGGTAGAACCCCGAGCCGATCAGCCGAGAAACGTGTTCGACGCAGAGGCTTTGGAGGAACTGGCCGAGTCAATTCGTCAATTTGGTATGATTCAGCCGATAACGGTAAGAAAGCTTGATTCAGGCTATTACCAGATTGTTGCGGGCGAGCGCCGCTGGAGGGCAGCGAGAATAATCGGACTGCGAGAAGTCCCCGTAAGGGTGATTGAGGCGGACGACAAACGCGCGATGGAACTTGCTCTGGTTGAAAACCTCCAGAGAGAGGATTTAAACGCAATTGAGGAGGCAAAAGGCTACCGCACTCTTATAGAAGAATACGGAATGACCCAGGAGGACGCCTCTCACAGTATCGGAAAATCACGTTCCGCAATTGCAAACTCCCTGCGGCTTCTCAATCTCACGCCCCCGGTTATGGCAATGGTTGAGGACGGCGACATTTCCGCGGGACACGCAAGAGCGCTTCTTTCGGTTAAATCCGAAGCTGAACAGCTAAGGCTGGCTACCAAAGTCGTCACCGAGAGCCTTTCGGTTCGTCAAACTGAGAATCTTGCGGCAAAAGCCGCTTCAATATCGGCAAAGAATGAAAAGCAGTCCAAAACTGATAGCGACTTAAAAATAAATTACCTGGCCGACACCGAAAGACAGCTCGAAATTGCGCTCGGCAGGAAGGTAATGATAAAGGACAGCCTAAAAAGAGGCACGATAGAATTGGAATATTATGGTAGTGACGACAGGGAAGCCTTAATCGACGCTCTGCTCAAATTCGGAAGTGCCAAAGGAGGGTTGGAGCAGTGAAAAAGATTGAAAACAACCGAAAAAAGACGTCTTATCCGCTGATGCCCTACTTAATCGGTCTCTTTATTACGGTTGTTGTGCTCGTAGTTCTCTCATATTTGGTTCAATTGAGAAACAACCAGGAGCTTAACTTATTTGTCCCGTCGAGCTTTATCAGTCAGAGCTTTGAGGCAGAGCTATAAAAAAGGCAAGGTAAAACAGACATAAACGGTAATATACATTTAATTAAAGGAGCAATAAAAATGCTGGACATAAAGATTATTCGTGAAAACCCTGAAGATGTTAAGACTCGCCTTAAGGGTAAGCTCTGCGACTGCGACGCCGCGATCGACAGAATCCTTGTGCTTGACGGGCAGCGCCGTGAGCTGATTCTCAAAACCGAAACAGCAAAAAGTGAGCAAAATAAGGTCTCCAAGGAGATTCCGCAGCTTAAAAAAGCCGGAGAGGATACAACAGAGATAATAAATCGCATGAACACGCTCAAGGAGGAGATTAAACTTCTTGACAACGAGCTCAAGCTGATTGAAGATGAGTACACTGAGCTTATGCTTTCACTGCCGAATCTTCCCGATCCTGACCTGAAGATCGGCGGAAAAGAGAACAACGCGCCTCTTCGCTTTTTCGGTTCCGTCAGAACGATGGATTTTGAGCCGAAAAACCATGTTGACATCTGCACTGAATTGGGTTTGATTGATTATCCGCGCGGGACAAAGCTTTCCGGCAACGGTTATTGGCTTTACCGCGGAATGGGCGCCCGTCTTGAATGGGCTCTGCTCAACTATTTCATAGAAACCCATCAGCTTGAGGGCTACGAGATGATTATGGTTCCTCACATGCTCAACTACGAGTGCGGCCTCGCCGCGGGTCAATTCCCCAAGTTTAAGGACGAGGTTTACTGGGTTGAGGCCGAAACAGAGGAGCAGCGCCGCTTTTTGCTCCCAACAGCCGAAACCGCGCTTGTCAGCCTGCATAGGGACGAGATTCTTTCCGAGGAGGACTTACCCAGAAAATATTTCTCCTATACGCCCTGTTTCCGCCGCGAGGCAGGATCATACCGCTCCGAAGAGCGCGGAATGATCAGAGGGCATCAGTTCAACAAGGTCGAGATGTTCCAGGTCACCAAGCCTGAGCAGTCCGACGAGGCCTTTGAAGAACTTGTAACGAAGGCAGAAATGCTCGTAAAGAATCTTGGTCTGAAGTTCCGCACTGTTAAGCTCGCCGCGGGCGACTGCTCAGCTTCCATGTCAAGAACCTACGATATTGAGGTATATATTCCTTCTATGGGCGGTTACAAGGAAGTTTCCTCCGTCAGCAACGCCCGTGACTATCAGGCGCGCCGCGGACAAATCCGCTTCCGCCGCGAAGAAACAGGAAAAATTGAATACTGCCACACACTTAACGGCTCGGGTCTTGCAACAAGCAGAATCATGCCCGCGATCGTTGAGCAGTACCAGCAGGCGGACGGCTCCATAGTTGTTCCTCAGGCTCTCAAGCGCTTTTTGAGAGGTCGGGAGATGATTACCAAGGACGACGTTCAAAGAGCTCAAATGAAGAATCCTCTGACTTGCGGTTAAGGAATAATTTTCCATTTATTGTCTTGTTAGGATATATTCCTTCCAAATATTTAGGCATTTGTATTATTAATTCAAAAAACCGCACCATCTCAACGATGGTGCGGTTTTATAGTTTTTTTATCTCAGCTTTGCTTCATTGTGCCTTTTTCAAGGAACCTTTGATGCCACGAAAGTGATTTTGAAAGATCGTGAGGTGTCTGGCAGGATCCGCAGAGGGCAACAGCTCCGTCATAATACTCACGCAGAGCCGCTCTGTAATCGGGATGCGCGCAGTTTTCGATGATCTCCAAGGCCCGCTCCTTCGGAGATTTTCCTCTAAGGTCGGCATAGCCGTATTCTGTTGCGATAATATCGACATCGTGCTCGGTACTGTCAACATGGGTAACCATCGGCACTATGCTTGAAATGTCGCCGTTTTTTGCGGTCGAAGGTGTAATGAAAACTGAAATCTTCGCGCTTCTGCAAAAATCATTGGAGCCGCCCAGACCGTTTAGCATTTTCGTACCCATAGCGTGCGTTGAATTGACGTTGCCGTAAATATCGACTTCAAGCGCCGTGTTCATAGCCACAGGTTCCATCGCGGTAATCTGCGTAACGCCGTTTGAAATTTCGAGCGGCCGCAGGACAATGTGGTCCTTGTAAAAATCAAGGTCGCTGAAAAAAGCTTCAAGCCCAACAGGGGACAAATCGAGCGTCGTCGTTGAGGCTTCGGTGATGACGCCGCTTTTAATGAAGCCAAGAGCGCTGTCCGCCAAAACCTCGGTGAACATTTTAAGTCCCTTGTATCCGCCCTCGCTCAGCCCCAAAAGCACGGCATTGGCTACTCCGCCGACCCCCGCCTGAAGCGCAAAATCACGCGGCAGTCTGTTTTCGGCGATTTCCTTGTCCAAAAGTCGAAGAACCTGCCTCGCTATATCCGAGTAAACCTCGTTTGTGTCCCGAAAGCCTATTTTCGGTTCCTCTTCGTTTGTAATAACGATGCCGATAATTTTATTCGGGTCGCAGCGATACACTGGTTCTCCGGTTCTCTCCAAAACTCCGCGGAGCGGTTTATGCCCGTTTGGGCAAATATCGTGCAGCCCCTCAATTTCGGAGGGAACGGCAAGGTTCACTTCCAAAAGAACCTTGTCGGCGCATTCTATAAGTGCATTTGAGATTCCAACCGAGAGAGACGGAACGATTCCTCCGTCCTCGTTGATTTTTGAGCACTCGATAATGGCAATATCAGGTTTTCCGAAGGTGCCGCGGCGCAGCTTATCCGGAAGCTGACCTAAGTGAATATCCGAAAAAGCGATTTTTCCGCCGTTTATTTCAGAACGCAGTTCACGGCTCCACTGAAAAGCGGTGTAACGTGAAACAGAGCCGGAGGCGGCAAGCTTGTCCAGACCGCCAAGCCCCGCTCCCTGAATAATCGTCAGATTGTCGGCATGCTTAACCATTTCAGCGGGAATCGCCTTCGGCGCTCCCGTGCTGAAGCCGCTCATTCCGATAATCATGCCGGAGCTTATAAAAGCCGCAGCCTCCGATGCGCTCATTATCCGCTCGGAGAGCTTCGGACACATAATTCTGTTACTGTGCATTGTATCACCCGAGATTTCGTATTGTTTTATTATAGCTTCACTTAATCCTGCTTCATAGAGCCTGTTTCAAGGAATTTCTGATGCCACGAAAGCGCTTTGGAAAGATCGTGAGGCGTCTGGCAGGGTCCGCAGAGCGAAACTGCGTTGTCAAAATACTCATGCAGAGCCGCTCTGTAATCGGGATGCGCGCAGTTATCGATAATTGTCATCGCACGCTCCTTCGGTGATTTTCCGCGAAGGTCGGCATAGCCCCATTCGGTGGCGATGACGTCAACGTCGTGCTCGGTTGAGTCAACGTGGGGAACCATGGGAACTATGCAGGAAATTAAGCCCCGCTTCGCTGTTGAGGGTGTTGTAAAGATTGATATTTTAGAGTTGCGGCTGTAATCATTTGAGCCGCCGAGCCCGTTAATCATCTGGGTACCCATGGCATGAGAGGAGTTGACGTTTCCGTAAATGTCAACCTCCCAAGCGGTATTCATGGAAACCAGCTCATTGGAAATAATCTGTGTTGCTCCGTTTGTAATGTTGAGAGGACGAAGCACAAGGCGCTTTTTATAAAATTCAAGATTATCAAACACGTCGTCAAAGAAAAGCGGGGTTATATCAAGCGTTGTTGTGGTCGCTTCAGAAATAATGCCCTCCTTAATCGCGTAAAGAGCCTGGTCCGAGAGAACCTCGGTGTACATTTTTAGTCCCTTATAGCCCTTGTTCATAAGACCGAGCATAACGCAGTTTGCTACAACGCCCATTCCGGACTGGAACGTGAATTGTTCCGGCAGGCGACCCTCGCTGATTTCCTTATCCAGAAGGGATACTACCTGCTCAGCTATCTGGTTATATATCGGGGCAATCTCGGGATAAAACAGGTCCGTATCCGGAATATCGGTGATGACGATACCTGCAATCTTGCTTGTGTCAACCTTTATATACGGAACACCCAGTCTGTCCGCCGGAGATTTAATTATTGCAAACGGGTCAATACCGAAATCGTGGAAGCCCTCAACTTCAGCGGGTATGCTGAGATTGACTTCAAGAAGGATTTTCTCCGCGACTTCTGCGATAGCCTCGGCTGTGCCCGCAGAAAGAGTGGGAACTATGCTTCCGTCCTCTTTGATTTTGCAGCATTCAATAATCGCATATTCCACTTTGCCGTAAACGCCGTTTTTAATTTTAGAAATCAGTTGTCCGAGATGTAAATCTGAAAACTCAAAGCTTCCTGCATTAACTTCGTTGCGTGCGCCCTCGTTATACAGGAAGCCGAAGAAGTTTTTTAATATTCCTGCGTGTGACATAGCGCCCAGATGGCTTTCCCCGCGAGCGGCGCCGTTAACCAGTGTCAGGTTCTTGGCGTGTTTCGATTCCGCGAGGGCCGTCGGTATCGCCTTCGGATAACCTGTACCGAATCCGCTGGTACAGATGGTCATTCCGGACTTAATCATCGAAGCCGCTTCCTCGGCGCTCATGACTATGTCCAAAAGCTCGGGTAGAAGTATGCGTTCCTTGACGGATGCTGAGATTTTCTCTGTGAGCATGCGGGTTCCTCCATAATAATAAATATACAATTAACTTCGTTGACAAACACGCCAGCGAATTCTATACTTGATAAGGCGCAACTGACGTCTGTAATGTCAGAAATTGCCGAAATTTTAACACAACATAGCTGACATTATAACGCATATTTCGCAGAAAGGGAACTATTATGAAAAAAATTTTTGAGCCTGTTTCTCTGGGGAATCTTGAGATTAAAAACCGCATTATCAGAAGCGCGACTTTGACAAATAAGGATTGCGCGGACGGCGTTATTCTTCCTAACCTAATAGAGGGCAGCGCTGCTCTTGCAAAGGGAAACGTCGCTCTTATAATAACCGGCATGTTCGGAATCGGCGTCAATTCCTGCGCCGCCGATTTTATGCCCAGAACCTATATCGACGGCTTTTTCGAGAATCTGTGCGCCATGGTGAAGGCAGTCCACGAAAACGGCGGAAAGCTTGTTGTGCAAATAAGCCACTGCGGAGCAAACGCCATGGTTCTTGAGGAGGGTGAAAATCCCTGGGCACCTTCGGACATCCTTTCGGTCATGGGCTTTGAAGCAAAAGAAATGACAAAAGAGCAAATTGCGCGGGTAATCGCGGATTTCGGAAAAGCCGCAAAGCTGTGCAAGGACGCGGGAGCGGACGGCGTTCAACTCCACTGCGCCCACGGTTATCTGTTAAGCCAATTTTTAAGCCCCTATTACAACAAGCGCTCCGACGAATACGGTGGCGGAATCGAAAATCGCGCCAGAATCGTTTTTGAGGCCTATGATGAAATAAGAAAACTAGTCGGCGAAAGTTATCCTGTTATGATAAAAATCAACTATTCCGACTTAATAGGCGAAGAAGGTCTTATGCCGGAAGACAGCACCTGGGTATGCAGGGAACTTTCGGCACGCGGTATTGACGCAATTGAAGTCAGCTCCGGCCTCGCGCTTACCAAAGAAACCAGACCCTCTTTAAAGGTCGAAGAGGGCGCCGCGGAGGGGCACTTTACTCAGGGAGCACTGAGGCTTTCCGCGGAAATTTCCGCTCCGGTTATAAGTGTCGGCGGCTATCGCACCAGGGAACAGATCGAAGCTGTTCTTAACATGGGAAACATTGCCGCAATCGCAATGAGCCGTCCCTTTGCAAATCCGCTTTATATCGCGGAATGGGATAAATAAACTTATAATAATCATTCGCCCACGGCAAAAAACGAGGGATTCCCTCGCTTAACGCGCATAATAATTCAAAAATAAATTTTACTCCGGAGATTTGCTCGCTGAAAGTGCAGGTCTCCGGATTTTTATGTTTTTCCCCTAAAAACCCGATTAATACCTGCAAAAACAGCTTTTCTCTATTTCTGTTTGGCCTTATATGAAAAATAGTATATGGATTTATAACAAATGCTTTATGGCATAACCGCCAAACTTTGTTTACACTGCATATATTTCATTGCGTTTGAGGTAAGCAGGCGTTACCCTATAGGGGGGAGAGCGCTGCGCTCCCATAAGTATTATCTGAATTGTTTTCTCCGCGGTGTGGCAGTTTCTTTTCGGACAGTCCGTAACGGTCTTAAAAAAGAAACCTATTCACGCGCGGGAGCAAAGCGCTTAGTACATGAACAAAAGGGGAGGACACGAATGAACTACCAGAAACTATTCGAATCAAACATCAGTAAAGACGAAATCAGCGCATGGAGAGCGCAGGGCAAAAAGGCTCTCGGCGTCGTTTGCTGCCACGTCCCGCAGGAATTGCTCCACGCTGCCGGAGTGTTGCCGGTAAGACTGCGGGCAACAGGTTGTGAGGATTACAGCGAGGCAGAAGTATGGATGTCCAGCTTCAGCTGCAGCTTTGCCAAATCAATCCTTCAGTTCTTAATCGACAATGTGTACGATTTGGACGGCTTCGTTGCTTCCGACGGCTGTATGCAAGCCGCCAGAATCTACGACAACTGGAAAGCCTGCTCCAAAAAGTCCGGTAAGGAGCAGACCATTATCGAAATCGGCGCGCCACGCATGAACAGCGCCACAACAAGGGCCTATTACAAGGAAGAGCTCAAAATTTTGGTTGAGGCTTTGGAAAAACTCACCGGAAATAAGGTCACGGACGAAAAGCTTCTTCACTCCGTAGAAACCTATAACGAAGCCCGCGGACTTGTTAAGAAGGTTCTCGAACTGCAAAAAGCTGAGCACCCTGTTATCACCGGAGCCGAAGCCATGAAAATTATGCTTGCCTCGACCAATATGCCGGTTGAGGAATACATAGAGCTGCTTAAGGCTTTTCTTGCAGATGTCCCCAATAGAACCCCGGTTTCCGGCTTCCGTACACGCCTTATGGTTATCGGCAGCGCGCTTGATGACCCGAGATATATCGAGGCAATCGAAAACAAGGGCGGTCTTGTCGTTGCGGATACGCTTTGCCTCGGCAGCATGACCTTCGGCGATGAGTTGAAAGCCGATAAGGCGGATATTCTCGGTTCAATTGCCGACTACTATCTCACCCGTATCGTTTGCCCCCGTATGATCGATAACCGCCCCCAGCTTCATAATCTTATCGTAAACAGAGCGACAGAATATAAAGTAGACGGCCTCCTCTATGTTAAAATGCAGAACTGCGAGTGCTGGGGCGGCGAAAACACTTACCTCGAGCCTGCTCTCAAGGACGCCGGAGTTCCCATTCTCTACCTTGAACGCGAAGAGAAGCTTGCAAACATAGGTCAGCTTGAGATTCGCGCGGAAGCATTTATCGAGATGATCGAAAAGGAGGTCTAGGAAATGGCAAAGGTAGATACTGAACTATTAAAAGTTATGAGCGGGGAACTCAGCACAACTGATTATATCGCAGGTCAGTGCGAGGGAAAGCTTGCTCATACTCTGGAAAAAGACCCCGACAGCGCATGGATTTATGACCTTCAGGTAGCGCAGTGGGGTCAGATTCGTGACGCTCAAAAGAATGGCAAGAAGCTCATTGCTTTCGGCGGACCGATGCCCGTTGACATCATTTATGCTTTTGACTGCCAGCCCTACTATCTGGATCAGCTCCCCCTAAGCACTGCACCGAAAGGTGATATGAACTCAAAGTTTGTTGATATGTGCGAGGCAAAGACAAACCAGAGCATGTGCTCCATCGACAAGGTGGAAATGGGAGCGCTTCTTGCAGACCAGTACGGTTTAGTGCCGGACGCTTTCGTATATTCGACAGTTCCCTGCGATTCTTCCAGAATTGCATACCCGATTATGGGAAAAATGTGGGGCTGCCCCATTTTTAACATTGACCTGCCCTTCCGCAGAGATGCCCGCGGAGTTGAGTACCTCGTCCAGCAAACCAAGGAATTTATCACCTTCATGGAAGAGCTCACAGGCAAGAAGCTTGACATGGACAAAATGAGAGCAAGCATGGAGGTCGCAAACAGGACAAACGAGCTTATCGGAAAAATTGCGGACCTCAGAAAGCATACCCCCTGCCCGCTGCCCGGAATGCTTCTCGTCACAAACGCCTGCATGAGCGGAATGGCCGCAGACCCCGCAATGATTCCTTTCCTCGAAAAAGAACTCGAAATGGGCGAAATGATGATTGCCATGGAGATGGGCGCCTGCATGAACGGCGAAAAGTACCGCATGCTGTTCCTGCAGAATATGCTCTGGACACAGCTGAAGGCTTATTCTTACCTTGAGCGTGAGTACGGCGCTATCTGCATCATGGACGCTCTGGGCCATTACCACCCCGACATTTATGAAGATTTGAGTAATTTTGATGACTGCTTGAAGGTTATGGCAGTTAAGATGATGAACTTGCCCATGATTCACGGCGCAGCAGGTCCCGTCGATTATTATTGCGACAGAATTACCTATCTCATGGACAACTTCAACATCAACACCTCCGTTTTCCTCGGACATGTCGGCTGCAAGCACACCTGGGCTTCAACAAAAATTCTGTCCGATTTCATTCAGCAGAAATACGATATTCCCACACTTCTCATTGATGTTGACTGCATAGACGGGCGTTATAAAACGGCGGAAGAGGTTCAGGACGCAATCGGCGAATACCTCACCACCGTGGTTAAACTCTAAACTTCACAAAAATCGGCATCAATTAAACAACACGATAATTTGTACAAATGGCGGCGCGGTTTTTTAACCGTGCCGTCGTTGTTTTTGCTTTTTCGTACAGAAATACACCAAAAAAAGACATAATGGCGAAAAATCTCAATAATTTTTGTGAACAAGTGTAGGCGCTACAAATACAAAAAGACTTTATTTCCTTGAAGTGTAGTGTTATAATTTGCTCGTGATTTCATAAGCTTCCGCTTAAGGAGATTTTATGAAGACACTGTTTTTTCGCGCCTTACGGGACACTTGGGGGGCGAAAATTCGTAAGGATTCATCCTACACCCGCAAAAAACCAGGGATCTAAGCATAGAAGTAAGCGAATAAGTTAAATTATTCGCAATGCAAAAGCTGGATATCGGAATATTCATTCTGGTACTGGTTGGAGCAGAACCAGACAGCCGGAGGACTGTCTGGCTTAAAGGCATTTGCGCTTTTCAAAACAAGAAGGAGGAAGGACATGGATTATCAAAAGTTGTTTGATTCGGACATTTCTAAAAAGGCGGCACAGGCTTGGAGGGCCCAGGGGAAAAAAGCGCTGGGGCTTATTTGCTGTCATGTGCCGGAGGAGATTTTTTATGCCGCGGACGTTCTGCCCGTACGCATGAGAGCCACAAACTGCGTTGACAGCAGCGAGGCCGAAACATGGATGTCAAGCTTCAGCTGCAGTTTTGCCAAGGCAATTTTACAGTATTGGCTCGACGGAACCTATGAGCTGGACGGGATTGTGGCTTCCGACGGCTGCATGATGGCATCCCGTATTTACGATAACGCAAAGTACATAAACGCAAAAGGCGACGGCAGTAAGTTCATTATGCAGATTGGCGCCCCGCGCTTAAGCAACGCCAGAACCTATCCCTTTTACAAAGCCGAGCTTACGGATCTCATCGAAGCTCTTGAAAATCTCACGGGCAACAAAATCACCGACGAGAAGCTGAAAGCGGCGGTTGCAAAGCAGAATGAAGCCCGCGCCCTTGTAAGGCAGATTAACGAACTG
This sequence comes from Clostridia bacterium, assembly GCA_009929315.1. Taxonomy (GTDB): domain Bacteria; phylum Bacillota; class Clostridia; order Oscillospirales; family Oscillospiraceae; genus UBA2658. The sequence goes on along the minus strand of SAAS01000001.1, from coordinate 102,483 downwards.
CGTAAGGCTGAAAACCCTGTCATAAGCGGAACAGATATGCTCAAGCTGACTCTGGCCTCAACCAATATGCCCGTTGATGAGTATATTGAGCTGTTGAAGGCTTTCCTTGCGGATGCGAATAACCGCGCTCCGATAACCGGCAATCGCGCACGCATAATGGTAATCGGCTCGGCTCTCGATAACCCCGAGTATCTTCAGGTAATTGAAGATAAGGGCGGTCTTGTCGTTGCCGACGCGCTGTGCTTTGGCGAACGCGGCTTCGGCGATGCTCTTGTTGTCGACGATAAGGACGTGCTCGGTTCAATCGCGAAGTACTATCTTGAAAGGCTTGTCTGCCCGCGCATGATGGATAAGCATATTCAGATGCACGACTATGTTATTAAATCCGTCAGAGATTTCAATGCGGACGGCATAATCTATCAGAGAATGCAGAACTGCGAGTGCTGGGGCGGTGAAAATGTCCTGCTTGAGCAAAGGCTTAAGGACGAGGGCATCCCCCTGCTGACAGTTGAACGTGAGGAGCAAATGGCCAACGCAGGCCAGCTTGCAATCCGCGCTGAAGCATTCATTGAAATGATTGAGAAGGAGGTCTAGGAAATGGCTGACGTTAAAGATCTTGAAGGACTGGTCTTAAAGGGTGAAATGACCATAACGGAGTTCGCCTGCGCGAAGATTGACGCTTCTCTCGAGCGCATGAAGGAGCGCAACCCCGATATGCTCTGGACAATGGAAATTCAAAAATTCATGTGGGACGGCTTCCGCGATGCCCACAAAAACGGCAAAAAACTCGTATTTTACGGCGGCTCAGTGCCTACCGAGCTTATAGCGGCTTTTGACTGTGTCGGTTTCTATCTTGACACTATTCCTTTCCGTCTTTCGACCAACCCCTCTCTCACCGCCAAATACATAGACGAAGCGGAAAAATATGTCGGAGCCTCGATGTGCGGTCTTGACAAGGTGGAGCTCGGCGCATGGCTGAGCGGCGCTTACGGCATGCAGCCCGATATGTTCATCTATAACTCCGTGCCCTGCGACAGTTCCCGCGTTGCATACCCCGCCATGGAAAAAATTATCGGCGTTCCCACCTTCAGCTTTGATATGCCCTTCCGCAGAGATGAGCGCGGAGCGGAATATCTTGCCGACCAGATGGAAGACCTTGTCGCCTTCATGGAGGAGCATACCGGACATAAGCTCGACTGGGATAAGCTTAAATACTACATGGAAAACGCTAACCGCAACTTTGACCTTCAAAAGCAGTGCGCGGATTTGCGCAAGAATAAGCCCTGCCCGCTGCCCGGACGTCTTCTGGTTCTCAACGGAACGACAAACGCCGTTGCCTGCTATCCCATCATGGGCGACCTTTACCAAGCGGAGCTTGAGGCCGGTCAGATGATGGTGGATCTCGGCATGGGCGTCTGCGAGGATGAGAAATACAGAATTGCAATGCTCCAGAACATGATTTGGGGCAACGCCGGCATCATGGACTGGATGCAGAAGGAATATAACGCCGTGGCAGTTATGGACGCCTTCGGCTTCCAGGGCGACATTATGTACGAACACATGGACGACCGGCGCGACTGCTTCAAAGTAATGGGCAAAAAGATGCAGAATAACCCCATGATTCACGGAGCCTCCGGACCGAGCGAGAACCATGTAAAGCTCGTCGAGCACATCTTTGAGCAGTATTCTCCGAACGTCTCAATGTTCCTCGGACATGTCGGCTGCAAGCATACCTGGGCTTCCGCAAAAATGGTTACGGATATGGTTCAGGAGAAGTTCGGAATTCCGACTCTCTATGTCGACCTTGACGCAATTGACGGGCGCTACAAGTCCGGCGATGAAATCAAGGCGCAGATTTCGGAGTACTTTGAAACTGTCGTGATGCGGTAATTGTAAGTATTGTGCATATTCCAAAAAAGTGATTTATAAATTTTATGAGATATATACATAATTATTTGGTTATATATTCGTAAAATTTCCTTGCAGTATTGCACAAAATTCCGCGCGGTTTATCGTTTAAACAACAGAAATGTTTTCGTTAATTGACATTTAAGTATTCGGATTGTAGAATATAGTGCGTATGATTGACTTCAGAAATAGGTCAGCCATGCAAAAATGCGTTTCGCGAGCGTTGCGCAGGGTGCCCGATTTATCGGGTATCGATAATTAAAAATTTTAACTTGCGGGATGGTTTTTAGCTCGAGTTGCGGGCCGGAACATCTGCGTAAGCTTGAAATTATTGCCCAAGAATTAAAAGGAGGAGACACATGGATTACCAGAAATTATTCAATTCAGAGATTTCGAGCGATTCAGTAAAGGCCTGGAAGGCACAAGGCAAAAAGGCACTCGGCGTTCTCTGCTGCCACGTACCGGTTGAAATCCTGCATGCGCTGGATATTATGCCCGTTCGTCTGAGAGCAACAGGACTTACCGAAACTCCCGACGGAGACACATGGATGTCCACTTTCAGCTGCAGCTATGCCAGAGGCATTGTTCAGCACTGGCTGGATGGCGTGTACAAAGACCTTGACGGCATCGTTGCAACCGACGGCTGCATGATGACATGGCGTGCTTTTGATAACGCTAAGTACACCGACGAGCTCAAGAAGGACAGCAAGTTCCACATGCTCATCGGCGCACCTCGGGTATACGGCATCTACAAGGATCTCGGACACGAGTTCTATGTTGAAGAGCTCAAGGATCTCATCGCCGCACTCGAAGAGTTCACCGGCAAAAAGCTGACCGACGAGAATCTGAAGGCTTCCATCGCAAAGTACAACGAAGCCCGCGAGCTGGTTCAGAAGGTCTATGAGCTGCGCAAGGCGAAAAACCCCGTCATCAGCGGCGAGGACACTCTCAAGATCACACTTGCTTACAGCGATCTCAGCGTTGAAGAGTTCATAGAGCTTCTCAAGGCTTTCCTCGCAGACGCAGGCAACCGCGCTCCCATCACTGACAAGCGCGCACGTCTTATGATTATCGGCTCCGCACTTGACAACCCCGGCTACCTCAAGGTAATCGAGGATAAGGGCGGCCTGTTCGTTCATGACGCACTCTGCTACGGTTCAAGACCCTTCAACAGTGCAATTGAAGTTAACGACAAAGATGTTCTCGGCTCCGTTGCCGACTACTATCTGACACGTCTTGTCTGCCCGCGCATGATGGACAACCGTGAAAGAATGCAGCAGTGGATTACCGATACCGCCAAGGAATACGGTGTTGACGGTGTCGTTTATGAGAAGATGCAGTATTGCGAGTGCTGGGGCGGCGAGAGCATGTTCCTTGAGCCGATGCTTAAAGAAGCCGGAATCCCGATGCTCGCTCTCGAGCGTGAGGAGCACCTTGCCAACGCCGGACAGCTTGCTATCCGTGCGGAAGCATTCATCGAAATGATTGAAAAGGAGGACTAAAACATGGCAAAGGATACTAGACTTGAAGATGCCGTAATGGCTGGAGAGATGTCCGTTTTCGACTTCTGCTGCGAAAAAGTCGAGGGACAGATTGAACGTATGAGGGAAAAGAATCCCGACCTGCTTTGGACCCTCCAGATTCAGTATGATATGTGGCACCAGGTTCGTGACGCTCACAAGAACGGCAAAAAGCTCGTTTTCTTCGGCGGCCCGGTTCCTGTTGACATCATTGTCGCTTTTGATTGCGTTCCCGTTTATCTGGACACAATCCCCATCCGTCTTTCCCCGAACCCGGTTCTCACCGGTAAGTTCATTGACGCAGCCGAGAAGTATGTTCCCCCCACGACCTGCGGTCTTTGCAAAACCTACCTCGGCACACTGGTAGAGGATCAGTACGGCGTTCAGGCTGACGCTTTCGTTTATTCCACCGTTCCCTGCGACTCCTCCCGTGTCGTTTATCCGAACATGGAAAGAATGATGAAGGTTCCGACCTTCTCCTTTGACTTCCCCTTCCGCAGAGATGACCGCGGCTATGAGTACATGGTAAACCAGATCGAAAGATTTGTTACCTTCATGGAAGATTTCACCGGCACAAAGCTCGACTGGGACAAGCTGAAGGAAGCTATGACAAACTCCAACATCACCTTCGACCTCCAGGGCAAGTGCTGCGACCTGCGTAAGCATAAACCCTGCCCGCTGCCCGGACGTATGCTGGTTCTCAACGGAACCTCCAACGCTATGGCTTGCTATCCTGAAATGGCCAACCTGCTCCAGCAGGAGCTTGAAGTCGGTCAGATGATGATTGAGCTTGGCATGGGTCCCTGCGTCAACGGCGAAAAGCACCGCGCAGCTCTCCTCCAGAACATGCCTTGGTCTTCCTCGGGCATCATGGACTGGATGGAAAGAGAGTACGACACCGTCGCAATCATGGATGCTTTCGGCTTCCAGCACGGCGATACTTACGTGGATCTCAACAACAGACACGACTGCTTCAAGACCATGGGCAAGAAGATGCAGAATAACCCCATGATCCACGGCGCTGCAGGCCCTGTTGAGAACTACATTTATCTCGTTGACAAGATCTTCGAAGAGTACTCCGCTGACGTTTCCATCTTCCTCGGTCACATCGGCTGCAAGCACACTTGGGCTGTTGCAAAGATTGTCACCGACATGATTCAGAACAAGTACGGCATTCCGTCCCTGTATCTTGACGTCGACGGTATAGACGGCCGCTATAAGTCTCTGCCCGAAATGCAGGCTTCTCTTTCCGAGTACTTTGACACAGTTGTCAACAAGTAATTTCTCCACCTTTAGTCTGTTGGGCGGAAGCAGCTTTGCTTCCGCCCCGTTTAATTTTGACACAGTGTTGATACAATATTCACACGAAGGAACAGTTGCGGTACGAATATCTGCTCCTAGATGTCTTTATCGACATCACATGAATAACATAACCAAATCATTATGAACTCTCGTTTGCTTCACACAAGCTCTAAATTGAGCTTGGTCTATTTGTGAATAAATCACCAAATATGTCGAAATTGACAACTTGGCTTGCCGATTGCTCCATTATATATCTGTGTGCTCAGACGATGAGGGGCCTTTTTTGTGCCAATTAGTTTAATGTCTGATTCGCAGAGCAGAAAGCCTGCGTAAACCGCCGTGCTCTTTTAGGCAGTCCCGTCTTAAACGGGCAAGAAGTCCTGTTCTGTCGATTTAGGAACTGCCAGAGTTTAATTGTGATCGGCCTGCTTTTTAGACGGCAGGTTTGTTGACGGAGTGAATCGCAGCACAAAAATCGTTTATGCTCCATTATTGACACATTTCGGGTACAATTATGACACAGTCAGCGCATTAAACCGCGCTAATTTCCCCTTCTTTTACAATATTTTTTTGTAGCAATAAAGACGCGAATTGTGGCGGTGGGACGCTCGCTATTCAAGTTAAACAAATTATCCGTATGTTTTTTGTAGGAAGATTACTATTTTTATAATTATTGAGGAATTGGCACATTCTTTGCTCAATATTAGCTGTATGGATTCAAATGTCAGCACAAAAATATAATCCTAATTCCGCTGACATAGCATTATGAGGAGGAACAAGTATGATAACCGCAGGAATCGATTGTGGCAGTCAGAACACTAAAGGAGTCATCATTAAGGACAACAAGGTTGTCGCAATGGCGCTGCTCCCGACAGAGTTCGACGCAGATTTAGCAGCACAGAGAGTTTACGAACAAGCTTTGGAAAAAGCGGGCATTGCAAAAACTGACGTCAATCGTCTCGTCATAACCGGCGTGGGACGTGAAATTGTCAAATGGGGCGATGCAGAAATCAACGAAGTCGGCGCAGCGGCCAGAGGCGCAAAGTTTGTGCTTCCCGAAACCGACACCGTTATCGACATGGGAGCGGACAGCTGCCGTGTAATCCGTCTGAACGAAGACGGCACAGTTATGAAGTATGAGGTCAACGATAAGTGTGCTTCCGGCGCAGGAACCTTTATCGAAGCCATGGCCCGCGCACTTCAGATTACGACGGAGCAGATGGGAGAATTCTCCCTGCGTCACACTAAGGAGCTTGCTACCAACGCTCAGTGCGTTGTTTTCGCCGAGTCCGAAGTTATTTCTCTGATTCACGCCAAGGAAACCAGAGAAGACATCGCTTACGGCGTACATATGGGTATTGCAAACCGCATTGCTTCCATGATAAGAAGAGTCGGTCTAACCGACCATTTCACCATGGTAGGCGGTCCCGCCTTCAACAAGGGCTTAGTCAGCTGCATGTCAAAGGTTTTCGGCAGAGAAATTGTAACACCTGAAAACAACCAGTATATCAGCGCAATCGGCGCGGCGCTTTTTGCTGCCGAGAATTAGGATACGGAGGATAAGATAATGGCTGAGATTGAAAAGATAGATTATTGGAGATGGACCGAATCCAATTGGAAGAACCCCGACATTCCCGATTGGCACGGAAAGCTCATTACCGCCGGTGTTGACATCGGCTCGACCAGCACACAGGCTGTCATTCTGGCGGACGGCGTGCCTTATGCCTATTCCAACATGAGAACCGGCTCTAACAGCCCCGATTCCGCAATCGGCGCTATCAACTGGGCAATGAAGGATACGGGCTTAACGCTTGAAGACATTGACTATACGATAGGCACGGGCTACGGCCGTGTCAACGTGCCGTTTTCCAACAAAACCGTTACGGAAATTACCTGCCACGCAAGAGGCGGAAACTACATTTACGGACCCACAGTCCGCACAATTCTTGACATGGGCGGTCAGGACTGCAAGGCTATTCACTGCGACGAGAAGGGCACTGTTACCTCCTTCATGATGAACGACAAGTGCGCTGCCGGAACTGGCCGCGGCATGGAAGTTATCGCAAACCTGCTGGCAGTCCGCGTTGAAGACATCGGAGAGATGTCTTTCCAAATCGAAGAGGAGCCGGCTCCCGTTTCCTCCACCTGCGTTATTTTTGCAAAGAGCGAGGCAACCAAGCTCATGCGTAACGGCTGGACAAAGGAAAAGGTTCTCGCCGCGTACTGCCACGCTATGGCACTTCGCGTTGTCCGTCTGCTCGAGCGCAACGGCATGGAGCTTGATTTCGCAATCACCGGCGGTATCGCAAAAAATATCGGTGTAACTCGTCGTATTGAGCGTATAATGGGAATCAAGGCTCTTACTCCTAAGATGGATACCCAGATTGCCGGAGCACTCGGAGCCGCTTTAATCGCAAAAGAGCTTGTTGAAAAGAAGAGAGCCAAGGAAAGTCAGGCAGTATAGGCCGCGTATCGGGCGCTGCCGCCCAATACGCATTATGCAAGTTGGAAGGAGATTTTATCATGATAGCAAATTACGGCTATGAGGATGGTTCCGGCCACTACTACATCAGAATTGACACCTCCAAATGTGCGGAGTGTTCGGACAAGGGTTGCATCAGCGCCTGTCCCGAGAAACTTTTTGTTACAGAGCTGGACGATTTTGATGATGAGGTTGTGTTGATTCGGGAGGATGCCCGCAACACCTTGCAAACCAGCTGCGCACACTGCAAAGCCGGTGCGAGCAAAGAGCTCTGCGCCGCGGCTTGCACAGCCGGCGCAATAGGCTTCTCGTGGTGAGAGGCGCAATTTAAGGATTTTGTCTCTGTGCGGATAATTCACTTCGGGGCGTCCGCTGAGATTAAATTATTTTTCCCTAAGAAATTAAAGGAGGAGACACATGAGTTACGAAAAATTATTCGAAACCAACATTTCAGGCGAATCCGTAAAAGCCTGGAAAGCAACCGGCAAAAAGGCGCTAGGATATGTGTGCTGCCACGTTCCTGAAGAACTTTTTTACGCAGCTGATATTCTTCCAGTACGTCTCAGAGCAACAAATTGCGTTGACAGCAGTGACGCAGAAGCATGGATGTCCAGCTTCAGCTGCAGTTATGCGCGTTCCATCCTCCAGTACCTGATGAACGGTACTTACGAGCTTGATGGTCTGGTTCAGTCCGACGGCTGCATGATGCCCACCCGTATTCTCGACAACTGGGGCCACATCTCCAAAAAAGCCGGAAAAGACCTGTTCATCTATCAGATTGGTGCCCCCCGTATCACCAACGAGACAACCACAGCTTACTATAAGGCTGAGCTGCAGACTCTTGCCGACAAGCTCTCCGAGATTTCCGGCAAAAAGGTTACAGACGAAGCTCTTAAGGCCGCAATCGCAAAGACAAACGAAATGCGCGCTCTTATCGCTCAGCTCTATGATCTTCGCAAGGCTGAAAAGCCTGTCGTAACCGGCGCAGAAGTCCTCTCCATCACTCTTGCCGAGTGTGATATGACAGTTGATGAATACATCGCAGCTCTCAAGGAGTTCCTTGCAGAAGCTAAGAACCGCAAGCCCATCGAAGCCCGCGTACGTCTCATGGTCATCGGCTCCGCACTTGATAACCCCGAATACCTCAAGGTTATCGAGGATAAGGGCGGACTGATTGTCGCTGACAATATGTGCTTCGGCTACAAGGCTTTCGGCGAGCAGATTGTTGTTGATGATAAGGACGTTATGGGTTCTCTGGCCAAGTATTACCTTGACCGCATAGCTTGCCCCCGCAGCCTCGACAGCCGTCCCGCTCTCCACAAGGAAATCGTCGCTGACTGCAAGGCTTACGGCGTTCAGGGCGTCATCTATGAGAAGATGCAGAACTGCGAGTGCTGGGGCGGAGAGTCCTATTATCTCGAGCCCGAACTCAAGACAATCGGCGTTCCGATGCTTCAGGTTGAGCGCGAAGAGCAGATGGCAAACGCCGGACAGCTTGCTATCCGTGCAGAAGCTTTCATTGAAATGTTAGATAAGTAAGAAGAAGGAGGACAATACCATGGCAGAAGTAAAACAGAACTTTGATCCTACCCAGCCGGTTAACATGATAGATTTGACCTGCAACCAGGTTGACAGCATTTATCAGCACATGCTCTCCAAGGGCATGCCTGAAGTAATGTGGACAGTTGACATCCAGAAATTCACTTGGGAAGAAATCCGCGACGCACAGAAAGCCGGCAAGAAGCTTATTGCTTTCGGCGGTCCTGTTCCCGTAACCATCATGCGCGCATTTGATTGCGTTCCCTTCTTCCTTGATACTATCCCCACCCGTATCGCCTCCATGGAAGACCTCTGCAGCCGTTACATAGACGAGACCGAAAAGTATGCTCCCACCAGCATGTGCGCTATCGACAAGGCACAGCTCGGTTGCGCACTTAAGGGCGAGTTCGGCGTTAAGATTGACGCTTTCGTTCACGCAACCGTTCCCTGTGACTCCGCTCGTATCGCATATCCCATGATGGAGCGTCTTTTCGACTGCCCCTGCTTCACCTTTGACTGCCCCTTCCGTCACGACGAAAAGGGCTTCAAGTATCTTGCTGACCAGATTGATTCCTTCATTCCCTTCATGGAAGAACTCACCGGTATGAAGTGGGATGCCGCTCGTTACGAGAAGTTCAAAGAAATCACCGAAGAGTCCAACAAGGCCTATGCCATCCTCACAGAGCTCGGCAACCTTCGCAAGCAGGTTCCCTGCGTACTGCCCGGACGTATGCTCGTTCTTAACGAGATCATCGCTCCTCTGGCCGGTACTCCCGAGGTCACCTCAATGCTCCAGACCCAGCTCGAAATGGGCAACATGCTCATCGACATGGGTATGACCGCAACCAGATGCCCCGACGGCGAGCAGCCCTACCGCGTATGCCTCATGCAGAACATGATGTGGTCCAACACCGGCATCATGGACTGGATGGAGAAGACCTACGGCGCTATCACCGTTATGGACGGCTTCGGCTATCAGGACGGTCTTATCTTCGAAGACCTTGATAACTGGGAACATGTCAAGCTTCAGCTTGCCGAGTCCATGCTCCTTGTTCCGATGATTCACGGCGCAACCGGCCCGACCGAGTATTGGCTCAAGGTCATCGACAAGATGTATGAAGAGTTCAAGGTCAACGTATCCATCTTCATGGGACACGTCGGCTGCAAGCACACCTGGGCTTCCGGCAAAATTGTCACCGACTACATTCAGGAGAAGTATGGTATACCCACCCTTTATGTCGACGTCGACGCTATCGACCCGCGCTACAAATCCAACGATGAACTCCGCGCTCAAATCGGCGAGTACATGGAGTCCGTTGTCGGTGCAAAGAACTACACAAAATAAGCACACCCGAATATACCGTCCGCGGCCGCAGCTCTGCTGCGGTCGTGGGCAAAGCTAAATCAAATTATTCATATTGGAAAGCGAGGGAAATAATATGGAAAAAATTAAATCTATTGCCGTCACCGGTAAAGGCGGAACGGGCAAAACCGTCGTATCCACACTTCTTATTCGTTTGCTGGCTGACCGTTTCCCCGGCAGAGTACTTGCAATTGACGCAGACTCCGCAATGAGCCTGTGCTATACAACCGGCTTGAAGGTTGATAAGACAGTCAGTAATCTTCGCGCCGAACTGGTTGGTATGCGCGATGCGAGAGATAAACTCAACAACGGACCCACAAAAGACCTAATGCGCGGGATTCTTGCTCACGGAAAAGGTTTTGACCTTCTCACCATGGGTCGTCCCGAAGAGCCGGGCTGCTTCTGCGCCTGCAATGAACTGCTTCGTTTCGGCATAGATACTCTTGCCGGTGACTATGATTATGTCGTAGTAGACGGCGAAGCCGGCCCCGAACAGCTCAACCGCCGCGTTATGAAGAGCGTTGACTGCCTGCTTGTTATGGCCGATATGTCCGCCAGAAGCCTTCAGACTGCTGCCGGAATCATCGCTGTGGCCACTGCCGGAGAAAACAACATCGACGTTAAAATGACAGGTCTTGTCCTCAATCGCGTCCGCAACGACCAGCCCAAGGAAGAGCTTCTTAAAAAAGTCGGTCTTGAGGTGTTCGGTGAGCTGCCCGAGGATGCCGATGTCAACAAATATGACCGTGAGAACACCTCTTTGTTCGAGCTGCCTTTGGAAAGCGCCTGCCCGCAGGCTGTTAAGGCAATTCTGAAAAAGATTATCCCGGAGTTTTAAGCTTTGTAAAGGAGTGACTGCCATGCATGACACAAACGACACTAACGGAGCGGAATACCACGTTCACTCCGACGGGACTGCACACAGTCACGGTTATGAACACGAGCATGACCACTCATGCGGTCATCCCCATGTTCATACCAATAAAAAAGCGGTCCATGACCGCCTCGCAAAAGCAAACGGGCATCTTGAATCTGTTATCAGAATGATTGATAACGACAGAGATTGCGCAGAAGTTCTTGTTCAGCTTGCGGCCGTAAGGTCGGCAATCAACAACGCGGGAAAGGTTCTTCTTCAGGACCATATCACCGAATGTATTACCGAAGCAATCGCAAACGACGATAAGCAGAAATTAGTTGATTTGAATAAGGCTATTGAGCAGTTTATGAAGTGAGTTTCCTCTTGGATCAAACAGCACCGACGCGCTTGTCCCGCACCTTGATATTTCGGGTGTGTGGCGGGTGCGTCGGTTTTTTGCATGTATTTTCGGTACACGACATGAGCTAAACCGAGCTTTTTCGCAAAAGACGTTGCTAAAAACAATTTTCATTTTTAAAAAAACGGTATATGCACTTTTTGATATGATTCTATAATACAATTTGTACAATTATTCGCGCAAAGTCTGTCTTTTTAATCAGGTAAATTTCGTTGCAATTTATTTTTCTGTGATGTAAAATTAACATACTGGTGCGTTACAGCAAATTTGGCGCATTCTGTAAAAATTATTTTTCGGTAAGGGAGTTATTCGACTATGGCAGAGAAGAATTTAAACATCGACTGGAAAAAATACTACGAGGACCATAAGGTTGATCTGGCGGCAACCGCAAAAGCAGTTGTCCCCGGTGACGTGTTCTGGCTGGGACAAGCCTCCACCATTCCCTATGCATGGCTGGAAGAGCTTTACGCTCACATGGAAGACTATCATGACGTAACCATTTACTACAACGTCATGAATCAGCCCGCATCCATGGTGTTTGACACCGAAACAAAAAAGCACTTCAAGATGATCAGCGCCTATTGCCTGCCTGTTGAGCGTATGGCAATCGGAATGAACACCATCGAGCCCGGCGGCTGCACATACGACACGCTTCAGTACGCCCCCTTTGAGTACGGCTGCAACGCAATCGCTATGCACGTTGCCCCCCCTGATGAGAACGGCTATTGCAACGTTTGCGCTTACGGTGTTACAACAAACCAAATCATTACCCTCGACCCCCGTATAACTAAAAGAATTTGCTTCGTCGACCATACCGGTGTTTTCCCGGTCCCCGGTCCCTATGAAACCCACTACATACACGTTTCCCAGATGGATTATATCTGCGAGCTCGACACAGAGCCCAGCTTCATTCCCTCTCCGCTGCCCACTCCCGTTGATGAGAAGATTGCTTCCTTCATCATGCCTCACATCAAGCCCGGCGACAATGTTCAGATCGGCTTCGGCGGTCTGGGTGAGGAAATTCTCAGAAACCTCCGCAAGGCAGAGGGAACCTTCCAGATTTATTCCGAGGTCGCCTGCGACAACATGCAGGATCTCGTTGAGGAAGGCAAGATTACGAAGATCGTTGCCTCCAGCCCCGGCTCCTGCTCCGAGAAATTCTTTGCTTTCATGCGCGACGACCCGCGTATCGAGCTGCGTCCCCAGCAGCAGATGATCGATCCTCTCGGCTGCATGCAGTGCGATAACCTTGTCTCCATTAACGCCACCTTCCAGATTGACCTTCTTGGTCAGGCCTGCTCCGAAGCTCAGGGAACAACTCCCTTCTCCGGCCCCGGCGGCTCCTTCGCATACCTTTACGGCGCAATCCGCGCAAAGAACGGCCGCAGCTTCCTTTGCCTGCGCTCAACCTTTGTTGACCACGACGGCGAGCGTCATACAAATATTCATGCTTGGCTGCCCGAGGGCTGCATAGTCACAACCCCGAAGGTCTATGTTATGTATGTTGTTTCCGAGTACGGGATTGCCAACATCTACCTCAGGTCCCTTAAGGATCGTATCCGCGCTCTGCTGAAGATAGCACATCCCGACTTCAGGCAGGAACTGAAGGACAAAATCTGCACAACAGCTCTTATCAAAGAAGACGATTTTGTTGATTACAATCTCTTTGACTAAGCGATTAACCCAATAAAATCATTCTAAGTTTCGGCACCCCCGCGGTTTGATAAAACAGTCAGACCACGGGGGTGTTTTTTGCATATTTATTCATTATATGCGCATCGTATTCATTGTTTAGCTTCGTTTTCTGAGGGGTTTATCGAAAACAGGTTCCCTGTCTTTCACTGATATTTCGCATCAGCGGGCACTTTTTCAGTCGTATTATCGGCTGACATTTGCTTTTTTTAAGTGTAAAAAGCTTTTATGAAATAATATCAAATAATTTAAATATTTTCATAGTAATTTACCAAATCATCGAAACAGCTCCGCTTATGTTCCATTATTGCTTGCATAAATTTCCAGTATGTTGTATAATAAACTACCTATGTTTTGAACTTAAGTTGAAGAACTTAGAAACATTTTGGAGAAGGAGTTGTTTATTTAAATGGCAAAGAAAGACTTAACGGCAGACTGGCAAAAATACTACAAGGACCACCTCGTGACAATTGAGGAAGCTGCGAAGGCGATCCAGCCCGGCGACGCTATCTATCTGGGACAGGCAACAATGGTACCTTATGCTCTTCTTGACTATCTTTATGAGCACAAAGAGGAGTATCACAATGTCAGCTTCTGGTACAACGTAATGAATTACCCCGCAAACATGCTTTTTGATCACGATACCAAGGAGCACTTCCGTCTTCTCAACGTCTATAACCTTCCGCTGGACCGCATGGCAATAGACGAGCACACAATCGAAGTTCTCGGCGCGGGTTATGACACCTACGCAAACTCGATGTGGGAATATGGCGTAAACACCTCCGCGACTCAGGTTTGTCCTCCTGACGCCAACGGTTGGTGCAATGTCGGCTGTTACGGCGTTTGCACAAACGCAGTTACAAATACCGACTCCCATATAGTCAAGAAGTTTGGCTTCATTGACTCAACCGGTGTTTATCCGGCTCCCGGACCTCTGGAGGATAACTACATCCATATTACCGAATTCGATTACATAATCGAAAACAACACCGAGATGATGGCGCTTCCCATTCCCGAACCCACCGAAATGGACGAGAAGGTCGCCTCCTATATCCTGCCTTATATTAATGAGGGCGACAAAGTTCAAATCGGCTTCGGCGGACTTGGCGAGGCAATTCTTGCAAACCTTGCAAAGCTGCCCGGCTCCTTCGAGGTTTTCTCCGAAGTTCTCTGCGACAGCATGAGGCCTCTGGTCGAAAGCGGCAAGATTACACGTATTCGCGCAGCCAGCCCCGGTGCGTGCACAGAAGAGACCTTCAGATGGCTTGCCACCACCAAGCATGATGTTCGTCTTTATCCCAGAACCCTCTGCATTGAGCCTCTCGGCGCAATGGAGCAGGAAAATCTGGTAGCTATCAACGCGACCTTTATGGTTGACCTTCTCGGACAGGCCTGCTCTGAGGCACAGGGTCTTAAGCCCTATACCGGCATGGGCGGTTCTTTGGCTTACATTTACGGCGCTCAGCGCGCAAAGAACGGCAGAAGCTTCCTTTGCCTGCGTTCCACCTATGTTGACAAGAAGGGTGAAACCCAGTCCAACATCGTTCCCTGGCTGCCCGCGGGAAGCATCGTTTCCATGCTCAAAAACTATGTCATGTTCATAGTTTCCGAGTACGGTCTTGCCGATGTTTACCTCAAAACCTACGTTGACCGTATCAAAGCTCTCATTAAAATCGCTCACCCCGATTTCCGTCAGTGGCTCAAGGATCAGATTCTCACAACTCCGCTTATTGAGGAGTGGGATTTCAAGGATTATGACATGAACGATGATACAGTCGCTCCTCCCAGACAGCCTCATACAGCTGTCCCTTACAGAAATTACGAATTCTCGACTTACGAGCTGTAAGCCACACACACTGTTAAGTCAGCGCGTGTAAAAAAACCGGCACGGGATTCTATCCTTCGTTTGGATATTTTCCCGTGCCGGTTCGTTTTATTTTCTGCATTTTCGTCTTTTTCAGCAGCATAACAGGCGAAAATATCCTTGGATTCGTTAAAAAGAAAACAAAATTACATACAGTCAATTTGCGTTGCATTTGGCAAATAATAGTGTTATCATGTTAGCGACAAGCCGAAAGGCAATTATATTTACGGAGGACTGACTATGGTTATCTGCAACTGTCTTTTTACCAGCGAAACAACCGAGATGAAGGATTTTTATAAGACACTTTGTGATGAAGGCCTTGTTGAGGGATCGCGTGCGGACAAGGGCAATCTCGAGTACGATTTCTTCATCAGTGTTGATGATCCCAAGCGCATGATGCTCATCGAAAAGTGGGAATCCTTTGACGATCTCCAGGCTCATTCCGAAACAGAGCTTTTCCAGAAGTTCCGCCCCGTTTGCAAGGCTAACGGCGTAAGATCCAAGCTGGCAATGTACGAAGAGTAATTTTAAATAAAAAGCGAAGCCGCTTTCGGCTTCGCTTTTTTTGTTTTAATAATTAAGTTTAATCAATTACCGTAGCGGACTGTGCCACCACGGGGTATCCGTATTTTTCCGCATAGGCCTTCGAGTCTGATTCGTAATACATGTATTTTGCGCTCTCGCCCATCGTGCTTAAAGAAAGCCCGTAGTTTTTGGAAATCCATTCCTTTGTGCGCTCTGCGTTAAGGGTTAAAGTAGTGTAGAAATATGCGCTTTTATATTCGTTGTCGTCAATACGTTTTTCAATTGAAAAATTTATTGTGCAGTCGTAAACTCCGTCGTAATAGCTGTCGTCGGTTATAAGCCACACTTTTCCCAATGTACCGTCATCTATATCCGGAATAATACATTGTGTGTATAGCTCATAAGCTTGGGCAGGGGAAAGCTCGACATTGTTGTAGGTTTCAAGCTCTCTGTCAAAATAGCTTATATACGCGTCTGCGATTGTATCGACGCTAACCGGAACGGAAAGATTCTTGCGATATTCAACAGCCTCCTTGGAATTCATTAAATCGTTCAAGGTATATATGTCGTCACTCACGTCCTTATATATATTGTATCCTCTTGTCAGTATTTTTCCGTTTTTGTAGGTATAATTGATTGTGACATTGTTGACCGCCATTTCGTAGTTGCCGATACAGCTCTCATTTACGTCCTTGTGCGAAATAATATCGCGGTGAAGCGAGAGCGCGGCTTCAATATTCTCCGCCTGCTCAAACGTGACATTTTCTCCCGAAACAGAGATTTCAACGCTCTGCACTTTATCAAATTGCGGGACTTTGCTTTCAATACCATAAACGTCAAACTCCCCACCGAGCATAAACGCAGAGATTATCAATGCTGCAATGCCCATTTTCAACCAGTTGCGTGCTGAGAATACGCGCAGCGTCTTCTGCATCAGCATTTCCGCCGCAAAGTAACCGATAAAGGCACCAAGTATCATGAACAGAAGCATAAACAGCATGCTTTTTATACCGAATAGGGGGCTGTTGCTGAACACAGTCGAAAATATGAGAAGTCCCAACACCAGCGCGCAGCCGACCGACAGACAATATTTGAAAATCGGCTTTAGCGGTCTGACAGCCACAACATCACCCGCCGTCTCCATGCGGCGGTGTTTGATAAGAAGCAGCGCCAGCGCCGCAAATGTCAAACCGACAAGTGCGTAAACGGCAAGTGTCCCCCAGCCGTTATAAGCGGCTCCGATAAAGGCACTGTTATAGTCTGTCGGGTCTTCAAGTATTCTCTCAAAGTTGCTTGATGTTAATAGCGCAACAGGAGGCGAAAACGCTGCCAGTGTGCTGGAGCCCGTCATGCTTATGCCGTAAATGAACATACTCATAACCGTTTTTATCAGCATTTCAACTACATAAACTGTAAAATTCAAAATGACATAAATGATTGGGAGAACGAGGGTATTTCCCGTAAGGCTCGCTACAAGCGCCGCGAAGCCGAAGAAGAACAGGTTCAGCATGCTGACCATAGCCAGCCACTGAAGAAGGTATATTAAGCCCGCTGCGAAAACACCGCTTGCGGCAACGACAGCCAGCGAGATCAAAAACACGGCAATGTTTATAACAAGCATGGATACAAGACCCGAGGTAAATACGGACAAAAACACACTCTCGCGTTTTATCGGCAGAGAGCACATCATCGAAACGCTTCTTGCGTTGTAGAGATAGCTAAATGCCGCCATGGCGATAAATATGGCAAACACTCCCGACATAAGGGTTCCGCCGTAAATGCCGACTCTCAGAATCTGGTCGCCGCCGATTGCAGCCAAGACACGTAAATCGAAGTGGTTTGCCATCGAGGCTGCCTCATATTGGAGTCTGTTTGCAAGCGCAATCGGAAGAACGATAATCCAAATAAGGCAGTAACCCGCAAAAATCGGCCAGTAGCGCTTCAGCAGATTCAAAAACAGCGCACGGTTAAAGTATGATGTCTTTGACTTCATAGTGCTCACCTCCCAATTCGTAAATAAAAATTTCTTCAAGTGACAGGGGGATAACGTCCATAAACAGCGGCTCACAGGCGGCGAGCTGGTTTGTTATTTCCTCCGCCTTTCCGCGGACGATTATCGTCTGCAATCTACCTGTTGAGCTATGGTGAAGTACGTTGAGCTCGCTCGGCAATGCCCTTTCATCGGGCAAAGCGAGCTGAACCTTCGCAATGTTGTCCTGAAGGTCGGAAAGATTGCGCTCTAAAAGCAGCTTTCCCTTGCTCATAATGCCGACATGGTCGCAAACGTCCTCCAGCTCACGCAGATTGTGGGAGGAGACTAGCACAGTTGTTCCGTTCTCGGCTACATCGGCCATTAAAATGCTCCAGACCTGTCGGCGCATAACGGGGTCAAGTCCGTCCACCGGTTCATCGAGAACGAGCACCTTCGGACACATGGAAACCATCAGCCAAAAAGCCGCCTGTTTCTGCATGCCCTTTGACAGACTACGCATTTTGCTGTTTTCGTTAAGTTCAAAGGCGCGGCGCAGTTTCTCATAACGCTCAACGGAAAATGTGGGGCAAACACCTTTATAAAACTTCATCATGTCCTTGATTGTGGACTGCGTGAAGAAAAAAACATCGTCTGGAATATATGCAATGTCCTTTTTAATGTTAGTGTTTTCGTATACCGGCTCGCCGTCAACGAGCACCTCGCCCTCATCCTGACGGTATATTCCCGTGATGTGGCGGATAATAGTCGATTTTCCCGCGCCGTTCGGTCCTATAAGCCCGTAAATCGCGCCCGTGGGAACATTTATTGAAAGCTGGTTCAGCGCTTTAAAGCCGTCAAAGCTTTTGCTGACATTTTTGACCTCAATCATAGCTTTTCCTCCCTGCCGTATAAGTTCGTGATATATCCGCAGATATCCTCCGCAGTAACACCAAGCTGCTCCAAATCCGTTACAGACGAGTCGAGCTGCTCAAAGAGCTCGCGCTTTCGGGCTTCACGCGCTTCAATACCTTCACCCACAAAGCTGCCCTTTCCCGGAACGGAATAAATGTAGCCTTCGGTTTCAAGCTCCCGATAGGCCTTCTGAATTGTGTTTGGATTTATCGCAAGCTGTCCCGCAAGGTCACGGACTGAAGGTATTTTATCGTCCGCCCTGAGTCCGCCCGTGATAATTGCACGGCGCAAACTGTCCTTGACCTGTTCGTAGATAGGCCGCGAATCCCGATAATTTATCGAAAACAAACAAGCACCTCCAATAACTGAATTTGCTGTACTATTTGTACTAACACAGTCAATGTACTCTAAGTTGACCCGCTTGTCAAGGAAAATTGCGGGTTTTTGCTGTCTTTAAACCAAAATGTCTCGCTTTTTCTAAAAATATTTGCGCGCAAACGGAACTTGGTCTATAATAACTTAGTGTAATTTTGCCCGATTTACTGGATATCATCGGGAGGGGCCTCCTTATGCGGAGGTTTTTTGTATCGATTTGTGCGCGAGAGCGCACCGGAGGTTATTTCATGAATTATGATGCCGGAAAATGCGACATCGCAGTCATCGGAGCGGGTCACGCGGGGATAGAGGCGGCGCTCGCCGCTGCCCGAATGGGGCTTGACACGGTGATTTTTACAATAAATCTTGACACCTGCGGCAACATGCCCTGCAACCCAGCAATCGGCGGAACGGGCAAGGGCCATCTTGTCCGTGAGCTTGACGCGCTGGGCGGCGAGATGGGTGTTGCCGCCGATAAGTCCTGCATACAATACAGAATGCTCAATCGCGGAAAGGGTCCTGCCGTACATTCGCTTCGCGCCCAGGCAGACAGGCGAAAATATCAGGGCATTATGAAGCACACTTTGGAGCTTCAGAATAATCTGCGCGTAAAGCAGGCAGAGATTGTGGAAATCGGCGTTGAGGACGGAGCGGTGAGCTTTGTTCGCACGCACACAGGCGCGACCTATTCCTGTAAGGCGGCGGTTATCTGCACGGGAACCTACCTCAAGGGACGCGTGATAATCGGCGATGTACTTATACAATCGGGACCGGACGGCGTTGCGGCTTCGGTTCCGCTCAGTGCCTGTCTTGAAAAGCTCGGGCTCAGCATCAGGCGCTTTAAAACCGGAACCCCGCCGCGCATTAACCGTAAAACCGTCGATTTCTCAAAAATGGAAATTCAGCCCGGCGATGAGCATATTGTGCCGTTTTCCTTTCGCACGACCGAAATTCCCCAAAACCGAGCGGACTGCTATCTGACTTACACAAATGAGCGCACGCACGAGATAATTCGTGCCAATCTGCACCGAAGCCCCCTTTACAGCGGAGTGATTGAGGGTGTGGGTCCGCGCTATTGCCCTTCGATAGAGGACAAGGTCGTCCGTTTCGCGGATAAGCCCCGCCATCAGCTTTTTGTTGAGCCGATGGGGCTTGACACGGAGGAGCTTTATATTCAGGGCTTCTCTTCCTCGCTCCCCGAGGAGGTGCAGCTTGAAATGCTCCACACCCTTCCGGGACTTGAGAGAGCGGAAATGACAAGACCCGCCTACGCAATTGAATATGACTGCGTTGACCCGACTGAGCTTTACGCAACGCTGGAAACAAAGAAAATTTCCGGACTTTACGGCGCGGGGCAGTTCAACGGCTCCTCGGGCTATGAGGAGGCCGCCGCTCAGGGGTTCATCGCCGGAGTTAACGCCGCGCTGAAAATCAAAGGCGAGGAGCCGCTGATATTAAAGCGCAGCGACGGCTATATAGGCACGCTTATCGATGACCTTGTTACAAAGGGAACCAACGAGCCTTATCGAATGATGACTTCGCGCTCGGAGTATAGGCTGCTGCACCGTCAGGACAACGCGGATATACGGCTTTCCCATCTGGGCCTGCGAATCGGGCTTGTTCCCGAGGGGCAGCACGCCGCCGTTTTGGAAAAATACGCGGCGGTTGACAGGGAAACGCAGAGACTTGAGAGCACTTTTCTCCCGCCCTCGGACGAGCTTTGCGAAATGCTGATAAAGAAAGAAACCGCCGCTCCTATTTCGGGCATAAGCCTCGCAACGCTCCTGCGCCGTCCGCAAATTGAATACGCCGACCTCACCCCCTTTGATTCAAACCGTCCCGAGCTGCCCGCCGCTGTAACTGAGCAGGTGGAGATTAAACTAAAATATGCAGGCTATATTGACCGACAGCTCAGGCAAGTCAAGGAATTTGGCAAGATGGAGGGCAGGAAGCTTCCGAAGGATATAGATTACGATGCCGTCATCGGACTGCGGCTTGAGGCGAGGCAAAAGCTATCAAAAATAAGACCCGAGAACTTCGGTCAAGCCAGCAGAATCTCTGGCGTATCCCCCGCGGATGTTGCCGCGCTTATGGTTTTCGTTGAAAACCGCGGAGAAAAGGAGGCTGTCCGTGAATAAAAAGCTCGTTTTAGGGCTTTCAGGTGGCGTGGATTCCGCCGTAGCCGCAAAGCTGCTGCTCAATGAGGGCTATGAGGTCTTCGGGCTTTACCTCGATATCGCGGGAGAAGCCTCTCGAGAGGATGCGAAGGCGGCTGCCGAAAACCTTGGTATTCCTCTTGAAATAGCGGACATTTCCGCCGCGCTTGAGGAAAAGGTTTGCCGTCCGTTTGTGGAGGCCTATCTTCGAGGGGAAACGCCCAACCCCTGTGTGCTGTGCAATCCGAATGTTAAGTTTAAGACATTGTTGGAGTATGCAGACATTATCTGCGCCGATTTTATCTCAACGGGACATTATGCTAGGGTTTCAGACGGTAGGCTCTTCAAGGGCGAGCCGGATAACGACCAGAGCTATATGCTTTGCAGATTGAAAAAAGAGCAGCTCGAACGCCTTAAGTTGCCGCTCGGAGATTACAACAAGCTTGAGGTGCGAAAGCTTGCCGAGGGCTTTGGTTTGCCCGCCGCGCACAAAGCGGCAAGTATGGAAATCTGCTTCATTCCCGATAAGGATTACGGCGCCTATATCGAAGCTCGCGGAATCGTCCCGCCCGAGGGGAACTTTGTGGATGAAAACGGAAAAGTGCTCGGACGGCACCGCGGCATTCATCGTTATACTGTCGGACAGCGGCGCGGCCTGAATATCGCCGCAGCCAAAAGAATTTTCGTTTCCGAAATCCGCCCAGACACAAACGAGGTAGTTTTATCCGACGGCGAGGAGCTTTTTGTAAATAAAATCGGCGTCATGGACGTAAACTGGCTCGTACCGAAAGACGATAAGTTTGAGGCCGAGGTGCGGGTCCGCCACTCGAAGCTCAGCTTCCCGGCAATCGTTGAGCCGACAGAAAGCGGAGCACAAGTGATATTTAAAGCGCCTGTCCGCGCTCCGACAAAGGGTCAGTCGGCGGTATTCTATATCGGCGAAGAAGTAATCGGCGGCGGCTTTATAGTGTAACACAAAAAATGCTTCATCTCAGATGAGATGAAGCATTTTTAATGATAATTTGTGTTCTTCAGCAAATGGTTGAGCCTGCCGGTACAGAGTCGTCAAGCATGAGCAGATTCAAAACTCCTTCTTTTTCCGCGGACAGGAGCATGCCGTTTGATTCCTCGCCCATCATCTTGCGCGGAGGCAGGTTTGTGCAGGCAACAACGGTTTTGCCGATTAGCTCCTCGGGCTTATAAAATTTTGCAATGCCGGAGAAAATCTGGCGCGGCGTTCCCGAGCCGTCATCGAGCTTAAAGCGCAGCAGCTTCTCGGATTTTTTTACATTTTCACATTCGAGCACCTTGCACACCGTCATACGAACCTTCGCAAATTCGTCTATCGTGACATCAGGAACCGCTTCGGGCTCGGGCTGTGTCTTCGGAGCGCCAAGCTCCTCAAGATAGGCAAGCTCTTTTTCCAAGTCGATACGTGGAAACAGCGTGTCGCCCTTTATAACCGTGACGTTAGATGGCAGAATACCGAAAGTTTTGGCGTTTTCCCAGAGCTTGTCCTTTTCTTCCGCGCCGATTTGTGCGAAAGCCTTTTCACAGCTATCAGGCATTACGGGCTGGAGCAGAGTTGTGGTTATGCGGATTGTTTCCAAGAGGTTATACATGACCGTGGCGAGCCTTGCCCTGTTATTATCGTCCTTGGCAAGCACCCAAGGGGCGGTTTCGTCAATATATTTGTTCGCACGGGAGATGACCTTGAAGACCTCGAGCACCGCCGCCTGTGTTAGATAGCTTTCCATGTTCTGCTCGTATATATCGCGCAGGCTCTTTGCCATGCCGATAAGCTCATCATCAACAGGCGCCGCTTCTCTCTCCGCAGGCAGGGTTCCGTCGAAGTATTTCAGTACCATTGCCACTGTTCGGGAAACAAGGTTTCCGAAATCGTTGGCAAGGTCGGAGTTAATGCGGTTAATGAGCAGCTCGTTTGTAAAGCTGCCGTCGCTGCCGAGCGGAAAATCGCGCATGAGAAAATAGCGCAGGCTGTCAACTCCGTAGCGCTCCGAGAGCAGATAGGGGTCAACCACATTGCCCTTCGACTTTGACATTTTGCCGCCGTCCATGAGTAGCCAGCCGTGACCGTAAACTTTTTTGGGCATAGGCAGCTCTAAACTCATGAGCATCGCGGGCCAGATAATGGAGTGGAAGCGGACAATTTCCTTCCCGACCATGTGCACGGCGGGCCAGTATTTTTCAAAATCGTCATACTTGCCATTGGCGTAGCCGAGCGCGGTGATATAGTTTGAAAGCGCGTCAACCCAGACATAAACGACGTGCCCCGGATCAAATGTCACGGGTATGCCCCATGAAAAGGTTGTGCGCGAAACGCAGAGATCCTCAAGTCCGGGTTTTATGAAGTTGTTGATCATCTCGTTAACGCGGGAGGCGGGCTCAAGAAAACCGGGGGTTTCCAAAAGCGCCTGAACCCTGTCCGCATACTTTGAAAGGCGGAAGAAATAGGCCTCTTCCTGGGCGTCGTGAACCTCGCGTCCGCAGTCGGGACATTTGCCGTCCTTGAGCTGGCTTTCCGTCCAGAAACTCTCGCAGGGGGTACAATATTTTCCCTTGTATGAGCCCTTGTAGATGTCGCCCTTGTCGTACATTTTTTTGAAAATATTCTGAATCGCCTCAACGTGATAGTCGTCCGTCGTGCGTATAAAGCGGTCGTTTGAGATGTTCATGAGCTTCCACAGGTCGAGTATGCCGCCCTTGCCTTCAACGATATTGTCGACAAACTGCTTGGGCGTTACGCCCTTAGCCTTGGCCTTTTCCTCAATCTTTTGGCCGTGCTCATCCGTACCTGTGAGGAACATAACATCATAGCCGCACATTCGCTTATAGCGGGCAATAGTGTCCGTTGCAACGGTGCAATAAGCGTGACCGATGTGCAGCTTGTCCGACGGATAATAAATCGGTGTAGTGATGTAGAATGTTCCTTTGCTCATGTTGTTTCCTCCTGTATTTTAAGGCGCGCAAGGCAAAGCCCGCTGCGCTTTACTTTTGCAAAAATCCCGAACTGCTCTTATTGACTTTGTCGTTTGTCATATTTGTAAATTGTGCCGAGAGCTATCCGGCAATATTTGTCCCCGATACGGGCTCAACCGATGTCCCCGGCGTTGGGGTTACAGGCTGTGTCGGAGTTGGCGCTTCGGAGGAACTGGGAGAGGGCGAAGCGCTGGGGGACTCCGAAGCACTTGGGGAGGGGCTGGGCGAGGTGTGATAATAATATCTGCTTTTGGCTTCGTTCTTCGAGCTTATCACATTTCCGTCCTTGTCATAAACGGTGCGCACTGACTGCGCGCCGTAGCCATCCGCCAACTGCCATGTGCTGGTAGTCATTTCAACTCTGATGCCTTCGGGGTTAGAACCGTAAATCTTAACGACGAGAGCGTTTGCGGTTTTATCCACAGAGGCCTGAATTTTAATCGGATACTGTCCATTGTTTTTAAATTTGAAATCGGGGCTGGGCCAGCTGACCGTTGCGTCAAGTCCGGCGGGAAGGTAGGGAACTCCGAAATAATGGCAGGATCTGTCAACTATTTCGAGGTTTGAAATCAAAGTGCAGTAATAGAGCGTGGAAGATACCTGGCAGATTCCGCCGCCGATTTCGGAAACAACCTGTCCGCCCGAATAAGCTCCGGCGGCCTGATAGCCTGCCGCGGTTGTGCGCTGTCCCAGTGTTTTGTTATAAGAAAACTCCTCCCCGGGATTTAAAACCAAACCGTTTATAGAGGCCGCCGCACGGGTCACGTTATTGATTCTGGCTGCGCTGCTCCCGACGAGAGTTGTGGTTTTCTGTGCCAGAAGGTCAGCGAAAAGCATGGAATTAAGCTTTTCAGTTGTGATTTCCGGCTCTGTTAAAATAAGAGGAATTATAACTTGGTCGCCGTTTTCAGCCTCGTCCCAGAGCTTTTGCGCGCCCTCAATGTCAAAACTTCTGCCGACAACGTGCTCCGTCGCCTGTTTGGTTTCAGGATTATACTCGGCGTCGACAGGCTCCTCGAATACTGTATCATAGAGCTCCTGAAGGTCAATTTCTCCGGCGTCCGCGCCGTCCACTGTTTCCGCGGTGTATTTAATGGCGTCGAAATTTCCGCTAATAAGCGCCTGCTTAACCGTGTCGAAAAGCTTTTCGGAGTCAATTTTAACGGCGCTTGCGCCCTTTACAACAGTAATGCTCTCCTCGCCGATTTCAACGCTGGACTCCATGAGAGCCAAACTTGCCTGCTTGACTGCCTCATCAATTTTCTCGTGAAGATAGCTCTCGTCAAGCTTGTCCGCGCTTGTAGCCGTGAGCTTCATACCCCCGAAAACGCACTTTATGTAGCTTAAGGTGTTGGAAATAAACCCGCCGCCGTGGCAGTTGTCATAAGCATAGACTGCGGCATCGGGCGCTGTCAGATAGCAGCCCGCGTCCTTCGCGCTTATGCTGAGCTCAATTCCCGCGGGGAGACTTACATTTAAAAGCCTGTCGTCCTGCGTTCCGATGTTGTTTGCGACAAGGGTATCGGCCGCTTCTGAAACAGTCATTCCCTCAAGGCGGACACCCTCCATAATGACATTGGGGAAAATAGTGTCAAGGCCGTTGGCATAAACGCCCAGCCCCACAAACGCGGCAAAAACAACGGCTATTATGACAGCGACAACTATAATTGCCTTTCTGCCGCCGTTACCCTTCTGTTTTTTCATCTTGGGAGCTTTCTTGACCACGGGCTGTAACGTTTTCTTTGCGGGCTCTCCCTGCGAATTTCCGCTCCGGCTGCTTTGCGCCTGAGCGGACTTCAGATGTCTGCCCGACTCGGATGAAGCTCCGGTGTTTGATTTTTTTTCGCTGACCAGTTTTATGTTGTCCACTTCCCCTTAAGTTGTATCTATATTGTGCTGTTATTAAGTAATTGTATGCGTTGATGAATCCGCTTTCATTACTCGGCGCTGTTTTCCGTTATTGAGGCTGCGTTCTCGGTTTCCGAAAACTCGGTATCCGTCTGTGCCGGTTCCGTTTCAGCTATCCATGGATTTACGCCGATTTTCTCCTGCGACTGAGCTTCAAGCAGTGTGCCGATAAGCAAGTTGGAAAGAAGAAAGCCCGATGAGGTGAAACTCCAACGATCTCCGCTCAGTTTTGCCCAGCCCTTTTTTTCGTACTCGCCGAGAAGGTATTCGATCCTGTCAAATCCGCTTCTGTACACAAGATTATACTCGTTTCTGGATATGCCGCGAACGGTTCTCATGCCGAGCATAATGTACTCCGCCGCCCTGTCGAGTTTCTCTGTTTTTTCGTATTCATCTATGATTTCGGTTTTCCCGAAAACACCGTCAATATACTTATCCAAATCGCGAACATAGCTGTAACGCACGCCGTCCACACAAGAATGCGCTCCCGGGCCAAAGCCCATGTAGTCATCCAGCCGCCAGTATTTAAGGTTGTGCTTCGATTCTTTTGAGGGCAACGAAAAGTTTGAAATCTCGTACTGCGGATACCCGTAATGCTCGAGAATGTCCGTCATGTAAAGATACATGTCCGCCTGCTCGTCATCGCTCGGTAGAATCTCTGAGCCCTGATATTTGCAAATGGGGGTTCCGTCCTCGATTTTTAGGCCGTAGCAGGAAAAATGCTGGGGACGAAGCGCAATCGACTTTGAAAGCGTGTCCGCCCAGTCGTTTTTCGTCTGGCTCGGCAGACCATAGATGAGGTCAATGCTGATATTATCAAAGCCCTCTGCTCGGCAAAGTCTAACCGCCTGTTCCGCCTGTTTGAAGGTGTGGCGGCGTCCGATAAGTCTCAAAATATCATCGTTTGCCGACTGAACTCCCAGAGAAATTCTGTTGACGCCCTCGGCACGGAGCATCTTTAGGTCGTTTTGCTTGACGCTGTCGGGATTCATTTCAACGGTGACCTCGGCTGTTTTTAAAACCTTCGCTGTCCGTTTCAAGGTGTTGAATATTTCGCATATATTTTTCGCCCCGTAAAAACTCGGAGTTCCCCCGCCGAAATAAATCGTATCAATGTAGTAGGGTTCAAGCTGGGGCGCGGCTTCCTCAATGTGCTTTATCAGAGCGCGCTGATAATTTTCCATTTTGCTTTCTTGCCCCGCGAGCGAATAAAAATCACAATAAGAGCACTTGCTCGCGCAGAAGGGTATGTGTATATATATTCCGAGCATTCTGTCCATATCGTGCACTCCTTTCCGAGTTTTTTACGCGCCGCGCGGATAAAAACTACCGTCCGTCAGACAATTCGGTATTTATCATAAACTTCATTTTATATTAAAATGACAGCTGCTGTCAATGTAATGTGCTACGGATGACTCCGCATACGCGGAAAAAGCGTGATTTACGGACTTCGCCGACAAGCATTTCAGGTGAAACGCTTGTCGGCTTGTCCAAAAACTTCTGTCGAGATAATCGTTTAAAACAGTTGGCAGATAAGCTCTGTGTATTCGGCGGCGTTTTCAAGGGGCAGACCTGCGATCAGAAGACCCTGGGATAATAGAATCTTGGCAAGCTTTTCTGCTTTTTCCCTGTCGTCTTTATAAGCTTCCTCAAGGGCTTTAAAGGCGTGGTGCTCGCTGTTTAGCTCAAGCACTTTCTTTGCCTTGATGTTCTGGGCGGCCTCGTTTTTCATTACCGCGAAATATTTTTCCATCTCTATGGAAATGTCGCCGTCCGAGGTGAGATAAACGGGATGGCTCTTGAGCTTATGGCTAAGGCGAACGTCAGTAACGCTGTCCCCGAGAGTTTCCTTGACAAAATCGAGAATCTCGCGATATTCATCCTGCTTTTTATCCGCTTCGGATTTTTCCTCTTCGGATTCAAGCCCCAGATCGTCGTTTGTTATATTGCAGAATTTAATGCCTTCGTAGCTTTCGAGCTGGCGCATGATGAAATCGTCCACATCGTCGGTTAAATACAGGATTTCAAAACCCTTGTCCCGAATCTGCTCGGCCTGCGGAAGATTTTCCGCGCGAGCTATGCTCTCTGTACAGACGTAATATATGCGTGTTTGTTCCGCGGGCATTTTTTCCTTATATTCGCGAAGCGGAACGAGTTCCTTTTCCTTGCTGGAATAGAACATCAGAAGGTCGGTTAAAAGCTCTTTTTTCTCGCCGTGGTTGGCGACCAGACCATATTTAAGATGGAGGCTGAAGGCATTGTAAAACTTCTCGTAATCCTCAGGTTCCTCGTCCATAAGCCGTTTAAGCTCGTTTTTGATTTTCTTTTCAAGGTTGTTGGAGATTATTTTAAGCTGCCTGCCGTGCTGAAGGGTTTCACGGGAGAGGTTGAGCGGAAAATCGGGACTGTCAACGACGCCGCGCACAAAGCGGAAGCAGTCGGGGATAACATCCTTGCACCGCTCCATAATCATTACGCCGTTGCAGTAGAGCTGAAGCCCCGGCTCAAACTGATCGGAGAAGAAGCCCGAGGGCGCTCTTCCGGGGATGAAAATCATCGCCTTATAGGAAACCTGCCCCTCCGCGCTGACGCGGATTGTGGAAACGGGGTTTTCGTAATCATAATAAATGTTCTTATAGAATTCGTCGCTTTCCTCTTTTGAAACCTCGTCCTTGCTGCGCTGCCATATCGGAACCATGCTGTTAATAAGCTCTTCGACTGTCTTCGGAACCTGCTTCATTAGGGGTTTTCCGTCTTCGTCAAGCTCGCCGGTTTCAACCTCTTCAACTTCAACGCCGTCCATGACGATGGGCCAGCGGATGAAGTCGCTGTATTTTTTGACAAGCTGTCCGATAGACATTTCGTTCAAAAATCTGGTGTATTCGCTCTCTTCAACGTCCTCTTTTATGTGCATGATCACATCGGTTCCGACGCTGTCCTTATGGAACTCCTCAATTGTGTATCCGTCGGTGCCCTCGCTCTCCCACTTATAGGCGGTGTCTGAGCCGTAGGCCTTTGTGATGACGGTAACCTTGTCGGAAACCATGAAAGCGGAATAGAAGCCGACACCGAATTGACCGATAATATCAAGATCGGAGGCTTCACCTGTCTTTTCCATTTCGCCTTTAAACTTTAGCGAGCCGCTCTTCGCGATAACGCCCAGGTTCGATTCAAGCTCTTCCTTAGTCATGCCGATACCGTTATCGGATACGCTGATTATGCGGGTATCCTCGGAAACGCCGAGCTTAATCTTGAAGTCCTGACGTGAAAGACCCACCTTTTCGTCTGTCAGGGAAAGGTAGCATAGCTTGTCTATCGCGTCGCTCGCATTTGATATAATCTCCCTTAAAAAGATTTCCGGGTGCGTATAGATTGAGTTTATCATCAGATCCAGGACTCTTTTTGATTCAGTTTTAAATTGCTTTTTTGCCATAGTTTACTGCAACCTCCTAAGCTAAAGAAAATATAACGCAACCTATATGATAACACTTTTTTGCAGTTTTTCAACCGAAAATAGGAATTTAAAGATAAATGTCCGCTTGTATTTCCGTAATTTGTGGAACTTATTCAAATTGTGTATTTTTGTATGTGAATAATGTAGATAGTGTAGAAATATCGGTCCTACGCTTAATTACAGCTTAATTTCCGACAGATAATATGCTATACTGTCATCATAAAACTGATTCGTAACGCTAATATGCGTTTAAAGCTAAATTTAATTAAGGAGCGTAATATTATGAGCACAAAGAAAATAATTGCCACAACCGAGGCGCCGGCGGCAATCGGTCCATATTCCCAGGGGGTTGCGGCAACGGGAACAGCGGTCTTTGTTTCGGGACAAATCCCGCTCGACCCCGTAACCGGAAGCATTGCCGGCGGTACTATCGAAACACAGGCGCGTCAGTCACTGAATAATGTCAAAGCGGTATTAAAAGCAGCCGGAGCAGAGCTTAAGGATGTTGTAAAAACCACGGTTTTTCTTTCGGATATGAACGATTTCGCAGCAATGAATGCAGTTTACACCGAGTTTTTCACGGAAAATTGCCCCGCCAGAGCTGCCGTTCAGGTTTCAAGACTTCCGAAGGACGTAAAGGTCGAGATTGAAGCCATCGCTTTTATATAAGCCTTGTAATAAAAACCGCTCCTCCCTTATGATCGACTGTAAGCCTTCGGAAAGAATGTGATTGTGTTACAGAAGATTTATGCTATAATAAATTAAGAGGAAAAGATAATAAGTCCCACAAACTTACCTCTAAATTAACAAGGCGTTTTGCCAAAAGAAGGAGTTGGACTTTATGAAATTCACTATCACAGAAAAGAAAATTAAAGTACCTGATGAGATCAAAGAATATGCCGAGCGCAAGGTCGGCAAGATTGATCGCTTCTTCCGCGGAGATGCAGAAGCCTTTATTACTTTCAGCTCCGAAAGGGGCAGATATAAGGCTGAGGTCACCATTGAAAACAACGGCATGTTCTACCGTGTCAGTGAGCTGACAAGCGATATGCACGCTTCCATCGACTCGGCCTGTGCTTCTATCGACAGGCAGATAAAAAAGAACAAGACCCGTCTGGAAAAGCGTTTGCGCGAGGGCGCTTTCGAGAAGGAACCTGTGGACTTAAGCTTTCCCGATGAAGAGGAAAAGGATTTTGAGATTGTCCGTTCAAAGCGCTTCCCCATGAAGCCCATGACTCCGGAGGAGGCAATTTTGCAGATGAACCTCTTGGAACATGAGTTCTATGCCTTTAAAAACCAGTCGGATGACAACGCTTTCGCAATCGTCTATCGCCGCAAGAACGGCGGCTACGGACTTATTTCCGACGCTGATTAAATAAAAACATATTTAAGGGAACGGGCAAACGCCCGTTCCCTTTTTTGTTGCTATCTTATTCCGGCGCCTTCATGCTCTCGACCATACTGATTTTGCGAAGCTTTCCTTCCATTATCAAATCAATCAGAAGGCTAAACGCCATCGTAAGCCCCGCGGAATATAAGAAGCTTATCGCCCGCACCGTACGCCCGAACATCATATTGTCCATTTCGGCGCATCCCATGACATACCTGTGAAGAAATACGCCCAGCACAAGCCCGAAAACCGTGCCTATTGCGGAAAGAAGTATAGCCTCGCGGTTTATATAGGCGTTTACCTCACGGTCGGTGAAGCCCAGCACCTTGATCGTCGCAATTTCTTTGACGCGCTCGGAGATGTTGATGTTTGTGAGATTATAGAGCACCACCAGCGCGAGCGCCCCCGCGCTTAAAATTACCGCGGCAACTATCGTGCCCATTTTCCCGAGCGCCCGTGAAACAGCGTCCTTTGCGTCCGTAATATAGCTCACTCCGCCTGCGGCGCCCGTTTCGAGTATGCTTTTACCGATATCCGCTTCGGAGGAAAGCCCGCTCTCGGTAAGGCGAATTATCAGCATATTGCCGACCGCCTCCTGTCCCATGCTCTTTGCATAGGTGGCGCTGTCCATATAGATGAAGTTGCCGACATAGTTTTCGGAAATGCCGCTGATTTTAAAGAAGCCCGAGTTTCCGTCGGAGCCGGTAAGCTCAAGCTTATCTCCGACTTTCACATCCAAAAGCTCGCTTGCCTTCTCGGTTATTATCACGCTGCCTGATTCAAAGCTGAGCGTTTTGCCGCTTGCCCTGTTGCGGAAATTAACATAGCCGTCCAAATCCGAAGCGTTTTCGGGGATAAAGGTGGTAATCTCGAGAGACTTGTCGCCGTTTGAAGCCTCTATGCTCTGGTAATCTATCTTGGTGCTGCCCTCCACCTTTTCAGTGTCCTTAAGAATGGCCAAAAGCTCGTCGTTTTCAAAATTCGCCTCATCGGTTATAGGCGCCATAATATCATAGGTGTTAAGCGTGCCGAACTGCCTGTCGGCTATATCGGAAAAAGAGTCGCGCAGTCCAAAGCCCGTTAAAATAAGCGCCGTGCAGCCTGCAATGCCGATAGTGGTCATCAAAAAGCGCTTCTTGTACCTGAAGATATTTCTCGCGGTCACCTTGTGCGTAAATTTGAGACGGCTCCAGATCGGAGTGATTCTTTCGAGAAAAACCCTTTTCCCCGGCTGAGGCGCTTTGAAAAGCATGAGAGCCGCAGGCTCCTCCTTCAGCGTTGAGCGGCAGGCAAAGAATGTTACCAGAAGCGTTAACAAAATCGCGGCGGCGCTTGTTGCCGATGCAAAAGCCCAGTTTAGAGGGCAGTAGAAATTCGGCAGCGCATAAGTCATCGTATAGGCGTTCCAAATAACCGTTGGGAAAAGCCTGTAACCGAAGGCAACGCCGATAGCGCTCCCCAGAGCGGAGGCGGAAAACGCGTAAAGAAGGTATTTTCCCATTATTGCGGAACGGCTGTAGCCCAAAGCCTTCATTGTGCCGATTTGGAGCCTCTCGTCCTCCACCATACGGGTCATAGTCGTAAGACAGACGAGAGCCGCAACAAGGAAAAAGAAAAACGGAAACACCTTTGCGATGGCGTTTACCTTGTCGATATTCGCTTCGATTGACGAATAGCTCGTGTTGTCCGCGCGGGTGTAAACATGCCACTCGGGAACTGCGATTTCGGGCACCTGCGCCTCAAGACCCGTCTGCGAAACATCGGTAATGCCATTTGCCGCGGCATATTCGGCAGCCGCCTCGGTAAGTTTTTTCTCAGCCAGTGCTACCAGTTCGTCATGGCGCACAAGGCTTCTCTCGCCCGCAATGGCTTTAACTCTCGCCGCCGTTTCGTCGACAAGCTCCTGATATTCGTTTGTTAAACTCGTAAGCGCGCTTGCGCCCGCAGCGCTTATATAGACATCCGTGTAAAAGTCCGTTGCAAAGCTCGTATCAGGCACAAGCAGGAAAAGGCTGAGCGTTCCGCTTCCGATGTTCGTGTATTCCTTTTCGGCGGAAAAATACTGGCAATAGTCAGCGAACCCGACGACTGTATATTCCGTTGTGTTCAGAATGTCGCTAAGGTTTTTATTGTCTTCATTAACCGTCAGTTTGTCGCCTATTTGGATATCTGATTTAACCGATGGGATATTTACAACCACACATTCCCCTGCTTTTTCGGGAAGACGGCCCGAGCTCAGCTGAGGAATATTTATAGTGTTCTCCCCGCTGTCAAGACTTAGGCTGTGCAGACGGGCGGTGTATTCGGTGTCCTTTGCGGTGTTCATTGTCACATCTGCAAGATAGCCCGCCTGAACATTTTGGACACCCTCCAGTGAGCGTATCGCCGTTATATCCTCGTCCGTGAGGCCCATATCGCCCAAAACTCTGATATCATACATTGCGGAGGAGTCCAAGTACTCGTCAAAGGAATAGCGCATATCCGGCGTGGAGGATAAAAGGCCAACCAAAAAGCCGACACCCAACGCAACAATCGCAAAGATGGCGGCAAAACGTCCAAAGGTATCCTTAATGGTGCGCAAAAAGTTCTTGTTGTGCGTTTTGCGCATTACCACTCAATCCTTTCAACGGGAACGGGATTTTCGTTCACTTCGACATGGGAAACGCATCCGTTTTTAACATGGATTACCTTGTCGGCCATAGCGGTAATCGCCGTGTTGTGCGTTATTACGATTACTGTGCGACCGGTATTGCGGCAGGTATCCTGAAGTAGCTTCAGTATCTGCTTGCCGGTAACATAGTCGAGCGCGCCTGTCGGCTCATCACAAAGAAGAATTTTCGGGTTTTTTGCGAGAGCGCGGGCAATTGAAACTCTTTGCTGTTCTCCTCCCGAGAGCTGAGCGGGGAAGTTATCAAGCCGTTCCGACAGTCCGACCTTTGAAAGGGTTTCGGCGGCGGGCAGCGGATTGCGGCAAATCTCCGCCGCGAGCTCAACATTCTCAAGCGCCGTCAGGTTTTGCACAAGGTTATAAAACTGAAAGACAAAGCCGACATCGTGACGGCGGTAGGTCGTGAGCTGTTTCGGCGAATAAAGGCTGATTTCCTGCCCGTCAAGGCTTATTACGCCCTCGTCGCAATTGTCCATTCCGCCAAGCATATTAAGGACGGTGGTTTTGCCCGCCCCGGAAGGCCCGACAATTATGCAGAACTCGCCCTCTTTTATATCAAAGCTGACGTGGTTTGCGGCTGCGATTGTAGTGCCGCCTGTTTTGTAGTATTTACATACATTTTCAAAGTGGACATAGTTTTCCATAGAGACTCCTTAATTTACTGGCAGTCGCCCGAGAAAGATACGCCTAAATTTTGCATCACAGCAAAATAATTTCCATAATCATATCTTGTAGTAACAATTATAAATTGGTGACTTGTTAAGTCAAGCGGAATAAGTGGCTTAATTTTTGCTAAATTGTAAACTTTTTCAGGAAAAATCAAACGGAGAGATGAAAAAATCATCTCTCCGTACAAATATTGTAAATATTCGTTATTTCTGGAATTTTAAACTGATGTCCAGCGACTTCACGCTGTGCGTGAGCGCTCCTATGGAAATGAAGTCCACTCCCGTTTTCGCAACTTCAAGCAAATCTTTTTCGCCCATGTTTCCGGAGGCCTCGGTTATTGCGCGCCCGTCGACAAGCTTAACCGCCTGCGCCATGAGCTCTAAGCTCATATTATCGAGCATTATAATATCAGCGCCCGCCTCGAGAGCCTCGGAAACCTCGTCCAAAGTTTCGGTTTCAACCTCGAGCTTCATAACATGCGGAGCGGCGGCTCGCGCGGCGTTAACTGCTGCGGTGATTGAGCCCGCCGCGGCAATGTGATTATCCTTAATGAGAACTCCGTCGGACAGATTAAAGCGGTGGTTGTGTCCTCCGCCGACACGAACGGCATATTTTTCAAGAACCCGCAGCCCGGGGGTCGACTTCCTTGTGTCGGCTATTTTCGTTTTTGTGCCCGAAACGGCGGAAGCCGCCTTTGCGGTTACCGTTGCGATACCCGAAAGCCGCTGCATAAGGTTGAGCGCAACCCGCTCACCCGTCAAAATGCCTCTTGAGGGACCTATCACTTCCGCGATTATATCGCCGCGTTTAACAGCATCCCCGTCCTTGCACTTCG
Source organism: Clostridia bacterium (assembly GCA_009929315.1). Taxonomy (GTDB): domain Bacteria; phylum Bacillota; class Clostridia; order Oscillospirales; family Oscillospiraceae; genus UBA2658. The sequence goes on along the minus strand of SAAS01000001.1, from coordinate 67,675 downwards.
GAATAACGGCAATCCTCTCGTCCACAAGCGAAAACACCTTTTGAGCGATATCGATTCCGCAGATAACCCCGTCCTCCTTGGCGAGAAAATACGCCTCCGAGCGGTTCTCCGCGGGGATACAGCAGTTTGTAGTAATATCTCCCGTGCCGATGTCCTCTTTAAGCGCGGACAATAAAAGCTCGTCAAGCCCGATATAATTCATGATATTGACCCTTCCTTTCACTGACTTACAAAACACAAAATGACCGCTTTGGGTAAGAGTCAATATTGTGCATGTGCCGCGGTTGCCCGAAGGGCGAGCAACACGCACATAAACATTAATAAATTGAAATGTGTTTCAATTTATTAATCCTCTCTGTAATGGGCGCCGACACTCTCGCGCCTTAAAAGCGCCGCTTCCAGAATATCCGCAGCCAAGGTCGCGATATTCAGAGTTTCGATATATTCCCTTCCGGGGTAATAGCTGCAATTTAGCTCTTCGGCAATTTCGGAAATTCTGACAAGAGCTTTTTTCATACCGTTTTCATTGCGCAGTACACTGCCGTAATCGTTCATAAGCTGCTGAATTTCGGTTCGTAGTGCCGCAAAATCTCTTTTTACGATGTTTCTTTTTTCGGAGACCGGAAGCTCCGCGTGCGGAGCCTCGCCGCCATCGGCAAAACGGGCGTTGATATGCGCCGCGGCGCGTCTGCCGAAAACAAGGCACTCAAGCATTGAATTTGAAGCCAGACGGTTAGCGCCGTGAACTCCGGTCGACGCCGCCTCGCCGCAGGCATAAAGCCCCTCAACCCGTGTTCTCGCGTCAAGGTCGGTTTGGATTCCGCCGATTAGGTAATGCTGAACAGGGCAAACCGGTATCCAAGTTTTACTTATATCTATGCCGCGCTTCAGACACTCCTGAAAAATTGTGGGAAAGCGGTGCTCAAGGTATTCCCGCGGTTCTGCCGTGATGTCTATAAAGGCGTGGGTTTCCCCGCTTCTTATCAGCTCTTTTGTAATCGCTCTGGCGACTATGTCACGCGGAGCAAGCTCATTGAGCTCATGTGTTCCCAGCATGAAGCGCTCTCCCTCGGAATTTTTGAGAAGACCGCCCTCACCCCGAACGGCCTCCGAGATGAGAAAGGCTCTGTTTTCATGTTTGTCCGACCACAAGCCTGTCGGGTGGAACTGGATAAACTCCATATCCTTGAGGTTTGCGCCCGCACGAACGGCGGCGGCAAGCCCATCGCCCGTGGCGACAGAGGGGTTTGTGCTGATTTTATAGACCTGCCCGATGCCGCCCGTTGCCAGAACGATATTCGGCGTGTCAATTATGAAAAGAGTATCCGTCACATCGAGCACCGTGCAGCCCGACACGGCTCCGTTTTCGTCGGTCAATATGTCCGCGCAGAAATTGTGCGGCATAAATGTGACATTCTGCCTCAGTGAAACAAGCTGCGCGAGCGCCTTAACGGTTTCACGTCCCGTGGCGTCGCCGCCAGCGTGAACGATTCTCCTTCTGCGGTGTCCACCCTCGCGTGTGATGTCAAGGTCGCCCTCGTTGTCCAAATCAAAGGGAACCTGCATCTCAATCAGCCTGCGTATATCGTTAGGCCCCTCCGAAACAAGCACGCGAACCGCGTTCTCATCGCAAAGTCCGGCCCCAGCAATCAGGGTGTCCTCAAAATGATAAATCGGTGCGTCGTCGAGCGATATGGCGGCGGCAATCCCGCCCTGTGCAAGCCATGAGTTGCTGACCTCGGCATCCTCTTTTGTCAAAATGCAGCAGGTATGCTTTCCGTCGATGTGCAGCGCCGTATAAAGCCCCGCAATGCCTGCCCCGATAATTACAACATCGAAGTGCATATGCGAAGTTCTTTCCGGAAATTCATCAGTCGCAAATCTCATACAATGCCTCACAAAAAATACTGTAATGCTTATTGTAACACATCACAGTACTTTTTCAACAAATATTTGATTGTTATTTTGTTTGCAATCTCTTGTTTCTCGGCTCGCGAGAACCGCTTGAAACCTAGATTTTTGCGCAGATTGCCTTGCCCGTTTCGCGGCAGCCCAACAGGGTCTTGCCCTCACTCACTGTATCGCCCGTCCTGAAGCCGTCTCTCAATACGGCTTCGACGGCGTTTTCGATGGCGGATGCCTCCGCAGGCATATCAAAGGAATAGCGCAGCATCATCGCGGCGGACAAAATCATGCCGATGGGGTTGGCGGCGTCGGTCCCCGCAATGTCGGGCGCGCTGCCGTGAATCGGCTCATATAGTCCGCGCGTTCCCTCGCCGAGGCTTGAGGAGGGGATCATGCCGATTGAACCTGTTATCATGCTCGCCTCGTCGGAAAGAATGTCCCCAAAAAGGTTTTCCGTGACGATTACATCGAACTGCGCGGGGTTTTTTACGAGTTGCATCGCGCAATTGTCTACATACATGTGTGAAAGTGTCACATCAGGATAACTTTCGGCGATTTTGGTCACAACCCTGCGCCAAAGCTTGGAGCTGTCAAGTACATTCGCCTTGTCGACGGAACAGACCGTTTTGCGGCGTTTTTGCGCGGTTTGAAAGGCGACATGGGCAATGCGCTCGATTTCGTGCTCGGAATAGCCCATAATATCCTGCGCGTAATCCTCGCCGTCGCGTTTTGTGGTCGTATGCTCGCCGAAGTAAGCGCCGCCGATGAGCTCGCGCACAACAACAAAGTCAATGCCCTTTTCGACAATTGAGGGCTTTAAAGGACTCGCCTCGCGCAACTCGTCAAAAAGCGTTGCGGGACGAAGGTTGGCATAAAGCCCCATACCCGCGCGCAGACGCAAAAGTCCGCGCTCCGGTCTTTTTTCCTTGGGAACATTGTCCCATTTCGGACCGCCGACGGCGGATAGGAGCACGCTGTCGGATTTAAGGCAAGTGTCTAGGCTCGACTGAGGCAGGGGGTCGTCGAACTTATCAATGGCTTCGCCGCCCATCGGTGCTTCCGTATAATTAAATGTATGTCCGAATTTTGAAGCGACCTTGTCAAGCACGGCGAGCGCCTCGGCGATTATTTCGGGGCCTATACCGTCGCCGCGGATTACAGCAATATTTTTTGTCATTTGGGTTCCTCCTCAAATGGTAATGGAAAAAGTTTTTTCGATAGCAAGCCACAGGGCTTGTTTGCCATGCTAACAACCGTTTCTCTTTTTCGAGTGCAAGCCACAGGGCTTGTCAAACCAAAGCTAACAAGCGTTCCGCTTGACCCTCGCTAACAACCGTTTCTCTTTTTCCGCGTGGAAAAGAGAAATGGTTTTTAGCAATTTCCGTAGAGAAAAAACGTGGCAGAAACCTTGAGGTTAAACCGCTGTCATTTTCACATTGTACGGGTGACCTAGCTTTTGGTGCTGAGGGCTTACACACATTTCCGTAATCTTCACCGCTCAGCAAAGATACGCAGCCTGACGAAGTGGGCGCAAAAATCGTGCTCTTGAAGGACGGGTGAGAATCTTGCGCACAGAATGTTCTTCTGTGGCTTGTGCTCACGGTTTAGGAGGGGTTTCCAAAGGGGGCGGCTTTGTGAAAAGCCCCCTTTGGCGCTTTCTTCTTTGAAATTGAAAATCGTTTCTTCTTTTCGGTAAAGAAGAAATGATTTTCGACCTTGACAGGCTCGGTTGTTAGAAAAGGTGAAATGGTTTTCGAACTTAACAATCTCAGTTCGTTTTAATAGATGCCATGAGTCCGCCCTTTGAAATCATGTCCTTTATGAAATCGGGGAAGGGCTGCGCCTGATAGCTTTCGCCCTTCGTGACATTGGTGATAATCCCCGTGTCGAAATCAATCTTGACCTCGTCGCCCTCGTCGATTTTATCGCTCGCTTCTTCGCATTCGAGAATGGCAAGCCCGATATTTATCGAGTTGCGGTAAAAAATCCGCGCGAAGCTCTTTGCGATAACGCAGGAGATTCCGCTGGCCTTTATCGCTATAGGCGCATGCTCACGGGAGGAGCCGCAGCCGAAGTTCACGCCTGCGACCATAATGTCCCCGTCCTTAACCCTGCCGATAAAGGACTTGTCAATATCCTCCATGCAGTGGGAGGCAAGCTCCTTGTGATCCTGGGTTGCGAGGTAACGCGCGGGAATTATAACATCCGTATCGATATGGTTTCCGTATTTTATGGTCTTTCCGTGTGCTATCATTCTCCCATTACCTCCTTCGGATGGCTTATATGTCCCGTTATCGCGCTTGCCGCGGCGACAGCCGGTGAAGCGAGATATACCTCGCTTTCAACATGCCCCATGCGCCCAACAAAGTTGCGGTTGGTGGTCGAAACCGCCCGCTCGCCCGCGGCGAGTATGCCCGTGTGACCGCCGAGACAGGGTCCGCAGGTCGGTGTGGAAACGATACAGCCTGCCTCCATGAATATCCTTGTGTATCCTCTTTCGATACATTCCATATAAATTTTCGGCGTCGCAGGGATTACGATTCCGCGCAGACCCTTTTTGATATGCTTTCCCTTTAGTATTTCGGCGGCCGCCGCCATGTCCTCAATATTCCCGTTGGTGCAGGAGCCGATAACCACTTGGTCGATTTCAATGTCGCCGCCCTCGGTTGCGGGATGTGTTTTTTCGGGCAGATGGGGCCACGCAACGGTGCAGGGAATTTCGGCAAGGTCAAGCTCAATCACTTTTGTATACTCCGCGTCCGCGTCCGCCTCATAAGCCGTCCAGGAGCGGTCACAGCGACCCTCCATATATTTGCGGGTAATCTCGTCAACGGCGAAAATACCGTTTTTCGCGCCGGCCTCAATCGCCATGTTGGACATTGTCAGTCTATCGCTCATGGTGAGATTTTTAAGCCCCTCGCCCGAGAACTCCAGCGACTGATACAGCGCGCCGTCAACGCCGATCATCCCGATAAGGTGCAGGATAATGTCCTTGCCGCTGACGTATTTGCCCATTTTGCCCTTGAGATTAACCTTGATTGCCGCGGGTACCTTGAACCAGGTTTCGCCCGTTGCCATCGCCGCCGCCATATCCGTTGAGCCGACGCCTGTGGAAAACGCGCCGAGCGCTCCGTAGGTGCAGGTGTGGCTGTCCGCACCGATTGCTGCCTCGCCCGGGGCAATCAGACCCTTCTCCGGAATCAGCGCGTGCTCAACGCCCATCTCGCCTACATCGTAAAAATGCTCCAAATCAAAGCGTTTGGCGAAGCCGCGGCACTTTTTGCAGCCCTCCGCAGCCTTAATGTCCTTGTTGGGCGTGAAGTGGTCCATTATAAGGGTTATTCTCGCGTCTTTTGATACGCTGCCAAAGCCAGCCTTTTCAAACTCGTTAATCGCAACGGGCGCTGTGATGTCGTTGCCCAGAACGAGGTCGAGCCTTGCCTTTATCAGCTGTCCGGCTGAAACGGCGGGCAGACCTGCGTGCGCTGCGAGGATTTTTTGTGTCATTGTCATTCCCATAATTTTTTCCTTTCGGAGCTGCCGCTCTTAATCTATCGGCGCACAATAATAAGGATATTTTGGTGCGCCTGAACTTCTTAATATTTTGAGCCCACGATTTTGTTAATTCCGTTTATGTAAGCCTTAATGGCGGACTCGATTACGTCGGTTGAAAGTCCGCAGCCCGTATGAAGCTCCTTGCCGCGGCGCAGTTTAACAACGGCTTCGCCCATTGCGTCCTCGCCGTCCGTAACGGCGTTCAGGCTGAAGTTCTCAAGCGTGAGCTCTAGCCCCGTAATCTTGTCAACAGCTTTAAAGGAGGCGTCAATGGGTCCTGAGCCGATTGCGACTTCTTCAAAAACTTCGTCGTTCTTTTTGATTTTAACGCAGGCGATATTGGTGATATCCTTGCCGGTGCTTACAACGTGGCTTATTAGCTCGTAAGTCGATTTTACCGTGTGAGCGTTCGCGAGAGCAAGCGCCTCGATATCGTGGTCGGAAAGGCTCTTTTTCTTGTCTGCCAGCTCTTTGAAGCGGACAAACATCTCATCAAGCTCTTCCTTTGTAACCTCAAAGCCGAGCTGATTCAAACGGTCACGCAGAGCATGCTTTCCGCTGTGTTTTCCCAAAACCATTACATTCTGGGGTATACCGACATCTTCAGGTTTCATAATCTCATAGGTCAGCGCGTTTGCGATAACGCCGTGCTGGTGGATTCCGCTCTCGTGTGCGAAGGCGTTAGCTCCGACTATGGATTTGCTCGGCGCAATAGGTACGCCCGTTATGGAGGACAAGAGCTTACTGGCTTTGTAGATTTGCTGCGTGTTTATGCCGCACTCCATCTGGAAATAGTCGCGGCGGGTTTTGAGCGCCATTGCGATTTCCTCAAGACTTGCGTTGCCCGCCCGCTCGCCTATGCCGTTAACGGTGCATTCAACCTGTGTCGCTCCCGCGCGAAGGCAGGCGAGGGAGTTAGCCACCGCCATGCCGAGGTCATCGTGGCAGTGTGCGGAAATGTCCACATTTTCAATTCCCTTTGTGTTTTCGCGAAGATAGGTAATAAGGTCGAACATCTCCTGCGGTGAAGAATAGCCCACCGTATCCGGGATATTCAGAACGGTTGCGCCCGCCTTGATTGCCGCTTCGCAACAGGTGACAAGGAAGCTCCATTCGGAGCGCGAAGCATCCTCGCAGGAAAACTCGATGTCCTCGCAGTAGGCTTTTGCGTAGGAAACATGCTTTGCAATGCTCTCCAGAACCTGTTCGCGGGTCATTTTCAGCTTATACTCCATGTGTATGTCACTGGTTGCGATGAAGACGTGAATACGCGGGTACTTCGCGCATTTAACGGCATTCCATGCGGCGTCAATATCTCCCGATGTGCAGCGGGCGAGACTGGCCACCTTACAGTTCTGTACAGTCTGAGCAATAGCTTCAACGCTTTTGAAATCCTCCGGAGAGGCAATTGCAAATCCGGCCTCTATAATATCAACACCCAGCGCATCGAGCTGCCTTGCCATCTGCAGCTTTTCCGAAAGGTTCATGCTGCAGCCGGGGGATTGCTCACCGTCGCGCAGGGTTGTGTCGAACACCTTGATTTTTTTCATTTTTAATTTTTCCTCCTCATTATTTTTTGCAAAAATGGGTGCAAAAAAAGCCCCGTCCTCCATAGAAGACGAAGCTGCAAACTCCGCGGTACCACTCCAATTGACAGAAAACTGTCCGCTTTCAACATCTCGTAATGAAATATTGCCTCTTTGGTAACGGTGAGGAAACCCGTTCGCACCTACGGCCGATTGGCTTTCAGCTGACTGCTCAAGGGTGAGTTCGCCTGATCTAAACATACCGTTTCGCACCAAACAACGGCTCTCTGAATGTTGTCGAAGGGCTTTTTCCCTGTCATTGCATTTGCTTTATTGTGGTAAAGACTACACGAATAATCGGCGTTTGTCAAGAGCAACATTTTAAAATTGGCAAAAAAATATTTTACGAACAAAATTGCTGTTTATTTATCTGCGCCCCTTATATTTATATAAATATTGCCGCTTGTTATTCAAAATGCAATATTGAATATATTTATATTGCAAATTTATTAGTTTTTTAGGAAAATAAACAGTTGACAACACCCGTTTTTGTGATGTAACATGGGAGCAATCCAATATTTTAAATGCTTTGATGGGAAAGAGTACTCCGCGAGTCCGGCTTCAGAGAGCTGTCAATTGGTGAAAGACAGCGCCGAGATTATTGAGGAAGGTCGTCCCGGAGCAGTTTGCTGAAGGGCGGCATATCCGTCTGTGTAGGTAAAAACGGAAAACGCCCGTTACAGCGTCAGACGTTATTTGACGTCACGAGTGGTTCTTCATAAGGCAGTGCAGTGCTTTATAAGGGCAATAAGAGTGGTACCGCAGAGGAAATGTAGCCTTTGTCTCTTGATTTTCATATAAAGAGACAGGGGTTTTTTGTTTATCTAGAACCCTAATCGCTTTAAAGCGCTACATTGAAGGACAATGATGACCGATAACAGGAGGAATGTGATTTGAAACTGACCGGAGCAGAAATTATCATCGAGGTTTTAATTGAGCAGGGCGTTACCGATCTGTTCGGATACCCCGGGGGAGCCGCGCTGAACATTTATGAGGCGCTTTATCACAGGCAGGACCGAATTAAGCACTACCTAACCGCTCACGAGCAGGGGGCAACCCACGCCGCGGACGGCTATGCAAGAGCAACGGGCAAAACCGGCGTCGTTTTGGCGACAAGCGGCCCCGGCGCGACAAACACGGTTACCGGTATTGCAACTGCATATCTTGACAGCGTTCCGCTGGTTGTCATTACAGCCAATGTGGGAACCAGCCTTATAGGTAAGGACAGCTTTCAGGAGGTTTTCATAACCGGCATTACCCAGCCGATTACAAAACATAATTACGCGGTACGCGACATCACGAAGCTCGCGGATACTGTTCGCCACGCCTTCATGATAGCAGGCAGCGGCAGACGCGGTCCTGTTCTTATTGATGTTCCGAAGGATATTACGGCGGCTGTTTGCGAATTGACTCCCGCACCGAAGTGGACGGAGCCGAAGGCTCCCAGCGCGCCCCAAGCAGAACTTAAAAAGGTTGCGGATCTTATCTCAAAAGCAAAGCGCCCCGTTATTTGTTTCGGCGGCGGTATTATCAGCAGCGAGGCCGGCAAAGAGCTTGTCGAGTTTGTCACCAAGACACAGATTCCGACCTGCCATACCATCATGGGAACCGGCGTCATTGGCTTCGGAGACCATCTCGACATGGGTATGATAGGAATGCACGGAAGCATGACGGCTAACCACGCCATTGACGAGGCCGACCTTATGCTTGCACTGGGAATGCGCTTTTCCGACCGTGTGGCTCTTAATCTGCGTGACTTTGCCCCGCACGCCACCATCGTGCAGTTCGATATCGACGAGAGCGAAATACGCAAGAACATTCTGGTTGATATGGCGATTATCGGCGACCTCAAATCAGAACTTTCGGGTCTTATCCCTCTTGTGGAAAGCCGCGAGCGCCCCGAGTGGCTGGGCATGATTGCCAAGTGGCAAAGCGCCTTTGATTTAGTTAACGGCAAAAACATCAGCGGAATCCGTCCCGTGGAAATAATGGAAGTAATCGGCGAAAAGTGCGGCGAAAACACCGTTGTCGCAACAGACGTCGGACAGCACCAGATGTGGGCGGCGCAGTTCTGCAAAAAGACCAGACCCCGCGGTTTCCTGACAAGCGGAGGTCTCGGAACTATGGGCTTCGGCTACGGCGCCGCAATCGGCGCGGCAGTCGCACTGCCGGACGCAACGGTTTTCCATATCACCAGCGACGGCAGCTTCCACATGAACATGAACGAGGCCTGCACGGCGGTTTCAAACAAGCTGAAGGTTATCACGATAATTCTCGACAACAAGGTACTCGGTATGGTTCACCAGTGGCAGACAGATTTCTATAACAATCATTTTTTCGCAACCGAGCCCGAGCGCAAATCGGACTATGTTAAGTTGGCGGAAGGCTTCGGCGCAAGAGGCTTCAGGGCAGAAACCAAGCAGGAGTTTGAAAAGGTCCTTGCCGAGGCGCTTAAGGGAGAAGGTCCCGCGTGGATTGTCTGCCCCATCGACCGAGACGAAAAGGTGCTGCCCCTGATACCGAACGGCGGCACGGTTCGTTCGGCAATCGTGGAATAGACGGGAGGAATTGAAATGAGTGTAAAAAAAGCCATAATCGCTTTGCTGGTTGAAAACAACGCAAATGTGCTTTCACGCGTAGCCATGCTTTTCGGCAAACGCGGCTATAACATTGACTCTCTGACAGTTTCGGAAACGAACGACCCCTCGATTTCTCGTATTACCGTAACCACGCAGGGCGACGACAGAATTATTGAACAAATTATTCTCCAGACGAGAAAAATGGTCGAGGTCAAGGCTGTTGCGCTCGAGGACGAGAATGAGGCAATTTTGCGTGAGCTTTTGCTTGTCAAGGTCGGAGCGGACGAGAGCCAGCGTGTGGCAATCCGCGAAATTTGCGAGATTTACAAGGCCAGCATAGTTGACTTTTCCCCCTCAAGCATAGTATGCGAGCTCACGGGAAAACCCAGCAAGATAAACGGATTTCTGGATATTGTTGAAAAATATCAGATACTTGAGCTTTGCAGAACGGGCGTTACCGCGATGGACCGCGGCTCCAAGATAATGGTCTGTGAAAATAAAGAGAGCCACAGGTCATAAATTGGTTTGCAAACACCTTGGCCGCGCGTTATAATCACTTTAAAGCACTAAAACTTTATATAAGGAGATCTTAGATCATGATTAACAAGTACTACGATACAGACTGCAATATGGAGCTTCTGTCAAACAGAACAGTTGCCATCATCGGATATGGCAGCCAGGGACACGCTCACGCACAAAACCTCAAAGAATCCGGCGTAAAGGTTATTGTCGGGCTTCGCCGCGACTCCGCAAGCTGGGCAAAGGCCGAAGCCGCAGGATTGACCGTTATGGAAGTTCCCGCAGCGGCAAAGGCAGCCGACATGGTTATGATGCTCGTCCCCGACGAAAAAGCGGCGGACATTTATTATGCCGAGGTCGCACCCAACCTTTCCGAGGGCAATATGCTGATGTTCGCACACGGCTTCAATATTCACTTCAATCTGATTGCTCCTCCGGCAAATGTTGACGTCGCCATGGTCGCCCCCAAGGGTCCCGGACATACGGTGCGCAGCCAGTATCAGGAGGGCAAAGGCGTTCCCAGTCTAATCGCCATTTATCAGGATTACTCCGGCAAGGCAAAGGACTATGCTCTGGCTTATGCCTCCGGCATCGGCGCAGGCCGTGCGGGTATTCTTGAAACCAGCTTCCGCGAGGAAACCGAAACCGACCTTTTCGGCGAGCAGGCTGTTCTTTGCGGCGGCGTGACTGAGCTTATGAAGGCTGGCTTCGACACGCTTGTCGAGGCAGGATATGAGCCTGAAATGGCTTATTTCGAGTGCATCCACGAGATGAAGCTCATCGTTGACCTCATAAACAGCGGCGGCTTTGCCATGATGCGCTACAGTGTTTCAAACACCGCGGAATACGGTGACTACCGCACCGGCAGGCGTCTTATCACCGATGACACCCGCAAGGAAATGAAAAAGGTCCTGCGCGAAATTCAGGACGGCACCTTCGCCAGCGAGTTTATGACCGAGTTCTCCTCCGGCAGACAGGCAAAGTTCCTTGCAACCCGCAGACTTGAGAGCGAGCATCCCCTTGAGAAGGTCGGAAAAGAGCTTCGCAAGATGATGAGCTGGCTGAAGAAATAGGCTTACCGCTTAACCGATTGCAAGCCTTGGGCTTGTTTAATCCTAGCTAACAACCGTTTCTCTTTTCACGATAGCAAGCCACTCGGCTTGTTTACCATGCTAACAACCGTTTCTCTTTTTTCGCGTGGAAAAGAGAAATGGTTTTTAGCAATTTCCGTAGAGAAAAGACGCGGCGGAAACCTTGAGGTTAAACCGCTGTCATTTCACATCGTACGGGTGACCAAGCTTTGGTTGCCGCGGGCTTACTTACTTCTCCGTTATCTTCACCGCTCAGCAAAGATACGTAGGCTTATGAAGCTGACGCACGTCAAATTGCGCTGTATTAGGACGGGTGAGAATCTTGCGCACTGAATGTTCTTATGTGGCATAACCTTATGGTTTAGGAGGGGTTTCCAAAGGGGGCGGCTTTGTGGAAAGCCCCCTTTGGCGATTTCTTCTTTGAAATTGAAAATCGTTTCTTCTTTCCGCAAAGAAGAAATGATTTTCGGCCTTAACAAGGAGTAAAAATATGAAAAGTGACAATGTAAAAACAGGAATCCAGCAGGCGCCGCACAGGAGCCTGTTTTATGCTCTCGGCTACACCAAGGAGGAGCTTGAGCGTCCCCTTGTCGGTATCGTCAGTTCCTATAACGAGATTGTCCCCGGGCACATGAATCTTGATAAAATCACAGAAGCCGTCAAGACCGGCGTCCTTCTTGCGGGCGGCACACCGATTGTTTTCCCTGCAATTGCCGTCTGTGATGGTATCGCCATGGGACATGAAGGCATGAAATATTCTCTTGTTACAAGAGATTTGATTGCCGACAGTACCGAGTGCATGGCGCTCGCCCATCAGTTTGACGCGCTTGTTATGATACCCAACTGCGATAAGAACGTACCCGGACTGCTTATGGCGGCGGCCAGAGTAAATGTCCCGACCGTGTTCGTTTCCGGCGGACCCATGCTTTCTGGAAGGCTTGACGGCAAGCGCACCTGCCTAAGCTCTATGTTCGAGGCAGTGGGTGCTTATCACGCAGGTAAAATAGACATGGAAGGCGTTGAGGCCTATGAAAACGCCGCTTGTCCGACCTGCGGCTCCTGTTCGGGTATGTACACGGCAAATTCCATGAACTGCGTAACCGAGGCTCTCGGCATGGCGCTTAGCGGCAACGGCACTATCCCCGCCGTAATGTCCGCAAGGCTGAGGCTTGCCAAACACGCAGGCATGAAGGTCATGGAGCTTCTTGAAAAAAATATCAGACCCCGAGATATTATGACAGAGGCCGCCTTCCACAACGCTGAAATTGTGGACATGGCTCTCGGCTGCAGTACCAATACAATGCTGCACCTACCCGCTGTCGCTCACGAAGCGGGTGTAAAAATCACGCTTGAAATGGCAAATGAGCATTCCAAAAAAACCCCGAACCTCTGTCACCTCGCTCCGGCGGGTCCAACCTTTATGGAGGATCTTGACCGTGCGGGCGGCGTTCACGCCGTTATGGCGGAGCTTGACAAAAAGGGCTTTTTGGATACCTCCGTCATGACCGTTACAGGCAAAACTCTGGGCGAAAACCTTGTCGGCGTTAAAAATCTCGACCCCGAGGTTATTCGTCCTATTGAAAATCCGTACTCGCCCTACGGCGGCATTGCGGTTTTGAAGGGCAATCTCGCGCCAGAGGGCTGTGTAGTCAAGCAGTCCGCAGTTGCACCCGAAATGATGGTGCATGAGGGTCCGGCAAGAGTGTTTAACAGCGAGGATGAGGCGATAGCGGCAATTAACGGCGGTAAAATCGTTTCGGGCGATGTCATAATCATCCGTTACGAAGGACCGAAGGGCGGACCCGGTATGCGCGAAATGCTCAACCCAACCGCTTCGATTGCAGGCATGGGACTTGACACAACCGTTGCGCTCATCACAGACGGACGTTTTTCCGGCGCAACACGCGGAGCCTCCATCGGCCACGTTTCACCCGAAGCGGCGCTCGGCGGCAATATCGCTCTGGTCAAAGAGGGTGACACGATCTCCATTGATATTCCGAACTGTAAAATTGAGCTTCTTGTTTCCGATGAAGAGCTGGCCAAGCGCAGAGCTTCGTGGATCTGCCCCGAGCCGAAGATAAAAACCGGCTATCTCGCGAGATATACCCGAATGGTGACAAGCGCGGCGCAGGGCGCAATTCTCCAATAAGGATAATATTAAATAATAAGCGTCTTAAACGGATATTGTTTTCGTTTATGGCGCTTTTTATTTGCTTTCGACAGCGTATAGTTGACATTCGGCTTATTTGTGGTAGAATATGCGTTGCATTGAAATTGAGCTGTTTAGGCTCAGTGTTATTGTACGATTTTAAATTGGGGGCGTTTCGGTGAAAGAAAAACCTTCGGTGTTTCGCGAGCTTTTCATTAAATATCGCGAGATTATAATGTACTGCATCTTTGGTGTTTCGACCACTATAGTAAATTGGCTTATTTACAGTATTTATGTTCGCGTTGTTCCGGTTAATGACTATGCATCGGGGTTTCCGACTTGGTTTCAGGCGCTAATCGTATCACGCCTGCATCTGGACATAAAGCTTCTTTACGCAGGCGTTGTCGCTTGGATAATAGCGGTAATCTTCGCCTTTATCACGAACAAGCTCTGGGTGTTTGAATCAAAAAGTTGGAACGCAAAACTTGTTACGGGTGAGGCTCTTACCTTTTTCGGCGGACGCATCGCAACCGGACTTCTCGAGGTCATGGCTGTTCCGGCGTTTGTATCCTGGGGCTTTGACTCCACGCTGTTCGGGGTGGACGGGCTTCCCGCGAAAATCGTCATTTCAGTTGCTATTGTCATCCTCAATTATATACTCAGCAAATTTATATCCTTCCGTCCCGCAAAAAAAGCGGACTAAGCTAATAATAAAAACGCCCCCACACTCTTTTGTGTGGGGGCGTTTTTTTCTTTGTTGAAGCCGAGCTTTGTGATTTAGTTACGGCAGACACGTAAAATGAAAGCTATAATCACTGAGTAAAGCCGTTTTAATAATTCTTTTTAAAGGAACAGGCGGCAAATAACCCAATATTTGGAGGTAAATCATTATGGGAAACGGAATCTTTGGATTTTCACGAGGCAGCGAAAATAGCACCGAGGATTTGAAGGATAAAAGCCTTGTCGTAATTAAATCGCGCTGTCCGCAGAATCACCCCTGTCCCTCGGTTCAGGTCTGTCCCGTCGGCGCGCTTACACAAAAGGGCTATGGAGCACCAAGCGTTGATAAAGACAAGTGCATTAAATGCGGCAAATGCGTAAAGTTTTGCCCGATGCGGGCGCTTGTTCTTCAGTGAGTGCGCTCGTAAACAATTTTTCCGCGCAAAATAACGAGCCTGAGGTTTAGTTCGCAGTCCAGAACAACTAAATCCGCCGCTTTTCCCGGCTCAATACTGCCGATTTTTCCGTCCTCTCCGACAGCCTTCGCAGGGTTGATGGTAGCGGCTTTAATTACCTGCCGCAGCGGCACGCCGTAGCTTACAAGGTTTTTAACTTCCTCGTAAATATTCGTGGTGGAACCCGCTATCGTTCCGTCGGGAAGCCTTGCGTGTCCGTTTTTAACTTCCACAGCCTGCCCGCCGAGGTCGTAAGTTCCGTCCTCAAGCCCCGCGGCGCGCATGGAGTCGCTGACGATAATCGCCCGCTCCTCGCCAAGAATACGGAAGGCCAGTCTCAGCGCAGCAGGGTGAATGTGGAAGCCGTCACAAATAAGCTCCGCCATCACCCGCTCATCTTCAAAAACAGCTCCGACTGTGCCCGGCTCACGATGACTGAAGCCGGGCATCGCGTTAAATAGGTGCGTAACCTGAGTTACACCCTTTTCAAAAGACGCTTTCGCGGTTTCATAGTCAGCCTCTGTATGGGCAATTGACACTCGGCAGAGCTTTTTTGCGCCTTCGATAAAGTCATCCGCCCCGTCAGTTTCGGGCGCTATATCAACAATTTTTATATTGCCGCCCGAGCGCTCAAAGTAGCGCTTGAACTGCTTGAAATCACAGCTTTTCACGAAGTCCGCCTTTTGTCCGCCCTTGCGTTTAACGGAAATATAGGGTCCTTCCATGTTGATACCCAATATTCTTGCGCCTTGAGGCGGATTTTCCATGCAGTTTTTTATGTTGAGCAGTGCCTTTTCGATGCCCTCGGGTGCGATTGTCATTGTCGTCGGACAAAACGAGGTCACGCCCTTTGAGGCAAGCTGCGCCGCGATTGCGCTCAAAGCCTCCGGCGTTGCGTCGCAGGTATCAAAGCCGGCACAGCCGTGGATATGGATATCCACGAAGCCCGGAGCAATTATGAAGCCCTTAAGGTCAAGCTCTTCGTTGCTTGACGAAAGCCCCTGTCCGATTTCTGTAATAACGCCGTTTTCAACGGCAATTTCGGCCTTTATTAAGTTAAAATCCTTGTCAAAAACTTCGGCGTTTTTCAGCAGCATTGCAGTCTACCTCGCTCTACTGTTTATTGTTCGTAAATAATCAAAGCAGTCCGTGCATACGAATTTGCGACAGCGCCTTCGTGTCGGCGACAACCGTTACGTCGGGATGAAGCTGTAAAATTGACGCCTGAACGAGCGGAGTTACCGGCCCGAAGAGGGATTTTTCCAGAATTTCCGCCTTTTCCTCTCCGCTGACAATCAGCAGGATTTTTTTTGCCTGCATTATGCTCTTTATACCCATTGTGATGGCGTATTTCGGAACATCCTCCGCGTTGTCAAAAAATCTCGAGTTTGAGATAATCGTTTCCCTTTCAAGCTCAACCTTGTGGGTGGTCTTGTCGAAGCTCACATTAGGCTCGTTGAAGCCGATATGCCCCGTAATCCCGAGACCGAGCAGCTGAAGGTCGATTCCGCCCAGACTTGCGATAAGCTTGTCGTAATTTAAGCACTCCGCCGCGATATCCTTGCTCTGTCCGTCGGGAATGTGGATGTTTTGCTCGGGGATATTTATGTGGTCGAAAAAGTTTTTGTGCATGTAATAATGATAGCTCTGCGGATGGCTCGGCTTAAGTCCGCAATATTCGTCGAGATTGACGCTGTTAATGCCCGAAAAATCTAAATCCCCCTTTTTAAACCAGTCGATTAACTGCTGATAAACGCCCAGAGGAGTCGAGCCTGTTGCCAAGCCCAGAATACTTTTCGGATTGAGTATTACCTGCGCCGAAATGATGTTTGCAGCCTTGCGGCTCATGCCGCTATAATCCGAAGCCTCAATAATTTTCATCATCACACCCACTTTGTAAAATGCTTTTGCCGCTTTATTTGTCTTAACGCGCCTTGTTTTCTCGCAGGCAATTTTTAAAGAAAGTCTTGCGAAAAAACTTACGCTTTATTTGTCAGAATAGCCTTTTTGACCGCCGGAACGGAAGGGGGCGACACGGACAGCTCGTCTATCCCCAGCGAAATGTAAAATTCCGTCAGGGCGGGGTCGGCGGCGCTTTCTCCGCAAATTCCCACCCAGATTCCGTTGTTGTGGGCATTTTTCGCCGTCAACTCGATAAGGCGGAGCACCGCCGGGTCAGCAGGATTGAAAATGTCGCCGATTCTCGCGTTCATTCGATCCACCGCCATTGTGTATTGAGTCAAGTCGTTGGTGCCGAGTGAGAAGAAATCGACTTCTTTTGCAAGTTCGTCGCTCATAATAGCAGCCGCGGGTGTTTCAACCATAATCCCAAACTCGATATCACGGCTGTAAGGAATGTTTTCGCCGTCAAGCTGCTCTTTGAGAAGCTTGATGGTTTTTTTAATCTCAAGTACCTGACCCAGATGCGTTATCATCGGAAACATCACCTGAAGCCTGCCGTAAACCGAGGCGCGGAGCAGGGCACGGAGCTGTGTGTGGAAAATGTGCGGCTCCTTGAGACAGATTCTTATGGCGCGGTAGCCGAGCGCGGGGTTTTCCTCGTCGGGTATGTCAAAATAGGGTGCCTGCTTGTCGCTGCCGAGGTCAAGCGTGCGGATAACCACGGGCTTAGGCGCCATTTTTTCCAGTACCGCCATGTAAGCCTCGAACTGCTTCTCTTCGCTCGGAAAATCGGAGCTTTCAAGGTAAAGAAACTCGCTGCGGAAAAGCCCGACTCCGTCCGCTCCGAAGGAAATTGCCGTGTCAGCATCGGCAACGCTGCCGATATTCGCGCTGACAAGAATCCTGTGTCCCGTGCGGGTGACCGCCTCGACATTCCGAAATTTTTCAAGTTCAAGACGCTTACGGGCAAATTCATCAACACGCTGCAAAAAGTTCTCCCTTTCACTCGGCGTCGGATTAACCAGAACCTCGCCTGTGCCGCCGTCAATTGCAATCTCGCCGTCGGTCGGGAGCTGCTCAAAGCCCGCGCCCATCCCGACAATACATGGAATCCCCATTGTTTTTGCGAGTATAACCGAGTGAGAGGTGGACGAGCCGCCCTTTGTAACGAAGCCGCGCACCTTATCCCTGTCAAGACGAACCGTCTGGCTCGGCAGGAGATCCTCCGCAAGAACTATAAACTCGCCTTCGGGCATTTCGCTTTTTTCCTCGAGCCCTTTGAGTATTCTGATAAGCCTGCCCGAAGCGTCGCGAAGATCCGCTGCACGCTCGCGCATGACTTCGTTTTCGAGTGTTCCCAGAAAATCCGCAAGCGAATCCGCAGAGCTTTTAACCGCGAACTCGGCATTCATTCCTGCGCCGACAGCGGCTTCCACCCCATCGCAAAAGTCAGGGTCCTCCAGCATGAGTTTGTGAATTTCAAAAACCTGAGCCGCGGCTGAATCAAGCGCGGCAGTTTTTTCGTAAAGCCCGTCGAGCTCCGAAAAGGCCTTGGTTTTAGCACTCTCGTAGCGCTCGGTTTCCGCTGCCGGATTCCGTCCGTCCCGCCTTTCGACGGATAAATCGAGCGCTCTTATATAATATATGCTCGCAATCGCGGCACCCGGGGAGGCCCCCACGCCCTTTAAAAGCATTTTTTTCATCCTTCCATAATTTGCTTAGCCAATCTTCCGCCTAATCACTTAAGCTTTCGCGTTTTTTGAGTTTTACCTTTAGCAATCAGTTTTTTGTTTCTGTTATTCATTAGCGTTATAAAAACCGAGAATGCCGCACCGAGCACGGCAAGAGCAATATAGAACGCTCCCGCACTTGAGTCTGAAGAACCGAAGCTCCCAACTGCCTCGCTTACCGCGATTACAATGATTGCGGCACTTGCAACATAGCAACTGAAAAGCACAGTAGACGACACCTGCTTATATTCCTTGTTCCTCTCTAAGGGACCCGGTTTCGACGGGCGCTTTTTCTTTTCATCAAACATTTTGCCGCACCTCCGCATTTATTGACCAGTTAAGTATTGTCATATTTAATATATAGCATACTTATAAACCGTTTTCAAACATTGTTAAAAATTGACGAATTACAACAATGAAATCGCTTTATTTTCTACAAAAATCATATTATAATGGCATTATTCGGAGGGTTAAAACTATGAAGGCCGACGAGGTAATAATTTTTTCGGACATGGACGGAACGCTCCTTACAGACTGGAGCATGGGTCCGCGAGTTCCTCAAAACAATTTAGACGCAATAAAAAAGTTCGTAGCCGCGGGGGGCATGTTTTCCATCGCCAGCGGCAGGCAGTTCGGTGAAACCCTGAGGTATTTTGAGTCAATTGAGCTTTCCGCTCCGACAGTGCAGGGCAACGGCGCTGTTATTTACGACAGCGTTCGCGGACTGGTACATAATAAAATAATATTGCCCGAGCCAGTGAAGCTCGAGTGCCTTGATTACCGCAACCGTACAAAGGGTCTTTGGCTTGCGGCAGCGGACGAGTTCAATATCTATCAGATTGAGTCCGATGACAGGGCCTGGGACGCCTCCATAAACGATTTGCGGCGAAAGCTCATTTCCGTTGAAGAGTATATGGCGCTTGACCTCGTTAAAACCTGCTTTGTAATAGCAGATGAAACCAAGCTTAGCTCCATTGCGGCGGACATACAGAAATTTGAAACCGTCGATATGTTCCGCGTCACCCAATCCTCTCCCGTTTTTCTGGAGATTCTGGAAAAAAGCGTCGGTAAGGCTTCAGGGGTCGCACAGGCCGTTAAGCTCGCCGGAGCCGAGGGACGAACCCTCGTCTGCATTGGCGATTACGACAACGACATCGACATGCTCTCCCTTGCAGACATAGCGGCCTGTCCTTCAAATTCCTCTCCCCGGGTTCTGGAGATGGCGGACATTGTAACCTGCAGCAACAACGAGGGCGCAATCGCCGACTTAATACGGCTTTTGAACTTGGAAGAAAGCTAAACTGTTCTGACTAAGTCAGAATTTCACCAATACCCGAAAAACAGTTTGGAGGTACTTATTATGGGAAAAGATTATCTTCGCATAGACGACAGACTCATACACGGACAGATTGTAACCGCCTGGTGCAGGGCCTTGGAAATCAAAGAGATTATAGCCATTGACGACAAGCTTGCCTCAAACCCGACGCTCCAGTCAATTATGATGATGGGTATTCCGGCAAACTACAAGCACCACGTTGTGACATCAGAGCAGGCAAAGGTGCTTTTTGCCGAGCCGAGCGAGGGCAACAGGCTCTTCGTTACACGTATGCCGCAGGATTTAAAAGCGATTCGGCAGGAACTTCTAAAGTGCGAAATCGTGTTTATCGGAAACGCCGCGAAGCGTCCCGATACGAAGTTCAATCTTACAAAGGGCGGCGGCGGCGTACTTTTTGTAAGCCCCGAGGATGTTAATCTTTTTGACGAGCTGTGCGCGGACGGCATAAAGGTTGTGGCTCAAACCGTTCCGAACACTCCGGCTCGTCCCTGGCCCGAAATTAGGAAATCAATTAAGGCACTATAACGAGCGAAAGCCGTTATAAAAATATTAAAGAGGAGGATAAAAATCATGACAATGGCACAAGTGATTCTGATTGCACTGTTCATTTATCTTGGCGCAATCGGATCAATTGTCGGCAACACAATCGGTTGGTATTGCTTAGGCAGACCTCTGGTTGCGTCATTCGTAGTGGGCATAATCTTAGGCGATGTCCAAACTGCGATGATTGTTGGCATACCCCTTCAGATTGCATATCTGGCAAACGTAACCCCCGGCGGTGCAGTCGCGTGGGATCTTTCTTACGCAACGTACATCGGAACAGCTATGGCTCTCGTTATGAAAGACACCGGAATGAGCAACGAGGCTCTGATAGGTCTTGCCTTCACCGGAGCCGGCATCGGCGGCGTGGTCGGCGGAACAATGTGGAACGTGCACTATGCTCTTGACGTTCTCTTAAACCGCTGGGCAGAAAGAATTGCCGCGAACGGCGACGCCAAGAAAATGTGGATGCCGAACATCATCGGCGGACAGCTCATCGGCTTTGCCTGCCGCTTTATTCCCGCAGTTATTGTTCTGCTGGCAATAAACGCGGGCGCCTCTCAGGGAATCAGCATTCCCGGATGGTTCATCACCGGCATCTCCACCTTCGGCAGCATGATGGCTGCACTCGGAATGGGCATCATTCTCTCCTTCCTTATCAGGAAGAAATACGACTGGGCCATCTTCCTCATCGGCTTTGTTCTGGTCACCTATTTCGGTCTCGGAACAATGGCTGTCGCCGTAATCGGCGTCCTTGCTGCAACAGTCTTCTATCAGATAATTGACAGAAAGGAGGCCTATTGAGATGGCAAAAACACTTGATAAGAAAACCCTGAAAAAGTCCTTTAACAACTGGTTTTTCTGGAACGGCTGCTCACAGCAGGCAGAATCCATGCTTGGTATGGCTTTCGGTCAGTCCATGGCACCCGTAATCGACGAGCTTTACGATTCAAAAGAAGATAAGGCCGCCGGACTTAAAAGACACATCACCCTTTTCAATACCGAGTCCCAGGTCGGCTCCGTCTGCAACGGTATCGCAATCGGTATGGAGGAGCAGCTCGCAAACGGCGTCGGCACCCCCGAGTCCATTCAGGAAGCTAAAGTCGCCCTCATCGGACCCACCTCCGCAATCGGCGATTCCCTCTGGGTTGCAACGATTATCCCTCTGCTGCTCACAATCTGCCTTTCCATTTCCAGCTCTCTCACCTCAACCCCTTGGGTCGGCCCCCTGCTCTATCTTGTAGTATATCCCCTCGGCACCTATCTTTTGAGCTGGAAGATATTCCAGTTGGGCTACAAGGCAGGACTTGAAGGCGTCCAGAGATTTATGGCTTCCGGACAGATGGATAAAATCATCCGCTCCGTTACCATTCTCGGGCTTCTGGTTGTCGGCGCGCTGACAGCGAGCTTCGTTACCTGTTCCTTAAATATCGACATCAAAACCGCTACCAAGGTTTTTGATGAAGCCTCCCAGGCCTACATTGACGGCAGCATTTCCGTTTTCAATCTGGACAACCTGCTCAATAATGTATTCCCCAAAATAGTCCCGCTGGCTCTTACGCTCTTAGTATATAGGCTGTACACAAAGAAAAACTGGAAGCCGATAGTTATCATGCTTTTCATCCTTGTGCTTGCCGCAATCCTTACTGCTATAGGATATATCCCCACCGTCGGAGCTTTTGCGTGATAACAAAGAATAATTAGGAGAATCCAAGATGTCACAATTAGAGTATTTAAAAAAAATCACCGAAGTAATAGAGAAAATCGGCGATGAGCAAACAGAAAATATCAAGGCCGCCGCCGATATCTGTGCTGAGGTAATCAATTCCGGCAAGCTGGTGCACCTTTTCGGAAGCGGACACAGCGTGCTGCCCGTTCAGGATGTATTTCCCAGATACGGCGGCGTGGTCGGCTGGCACCCGTGCATGGACCCGAGACTTATGTGGAACAATGTCATCGGTCCCGGCGGCGCACGCGAGCTTCTCTGGATAGAGCGCCAGGAGGGTTATATAAGAAATTTCCTCCAGAGCTATAACTTCCAGCAGGGAGAGGCAATCATAGTTTACTCTCACGGAGGGCTTAACGCCGCTCCCATCGAGGCCGCTATGTACGCCAAGGAGCGCGGGCTGAAGGTAATCGCCATCACAAGCGGCGAAAACCATAAAAAGGCCGCCGCGGTTCACTCCTCCGGCAATAAGCTCGGTGACTTGGCGGACGTTTTAATCGATAACTGCTGCCCGCTGGAGGATGCTCTTGTGGCCATTCCCGACTATTATCAGAAGGTCGGCGCCTCCTCCACAGTCGCGGCAATAACGATTTCCCAGTCCATCGCCTCGGAAACCGCCCTGCGCCTTCAGAAGCTTGGGCACAAAATGTATATCTTCGTATCGCCGAATGTTACGGAAGTTCCCAAGGAATACATGCACGAGGTATATGCTTCGTACACGGAAACCGTTTTAAGAAATCACAATATGTGATTTTCGCGGGTAAAACAAAAACAGGAGCTTGCCCCCGGCAGACTCCTGTTTTTGTTTGAATTAGCTTGATAATATGTTATGATAACTTTAGTTTGCGGATCACCGTTTTACCGGTGGAGGTTAAGTAATGACAAAGGTAATAATCGTCGGTCACGCCGGCTACGGCACGGCCATGAAGCGCAACATCAATATGCTTGTGGGGGAAACACCTGACTTCATATTTGTCAATTTCAATGAGCAGGATGACCTTGAACTTTTGCGTTCCAGATTAAATAAGGCTCTCAAAAAAACTCGGGGCTGCGACGTGCTGTTCGCCTGCGACCTCTCGGGCGGCTCGCCTTTCCGCGAAGCCGCGTTAATATGCTCCGAGCACGAAAACTATGCGGTTGTCGCGGGACTTAACACCTCCGCCTACACCGACATGGTTTACAGCCTTGATTTAAGCCCGCTCGAGCTGGCTAAGCAGGCGGTGGAGGTTGTTCACTCGAGCGTCATCATCTATTCTGCGGGGCAGAGCTAATGGGAAATTTGATGTCGTTTGGTGAGTTTTGGGTCAACTACAAGCCTTTCGTAATCGCTTTTGCGGTTATGCTTGTGCTTGTTTTCGCCCTTATGCAGCTGCTTGTCTATTCAAGGCGACAGGCCGAACGGGAGCTGGACGCGCTCAGAAACAGCAATCTAAAGCTCTATCTGGAGCGGCTTGAGAACAACAAAAGGCTGGCTCTGGTCTTCAGAAAGCCAATTCTTCTGCTTTATAAGCTCGACGGTTATCTTAAGGCAGGTGACGACGACAAGGTTCGCGCCGTAATCCAAGAGCTTGACGGCATGAAGCTCGAGCCGAGGGACAAGGTTGAGTATCTGCAAAAACGCATGTCGTTTTTTGTGTCTGTACTTGATGCGGAGGAAGCGAGGGCAAGCTTCTCGAAGCTTTCGGATTACCTTGTTTCTGTTAAGGCCGACACGGTGGAGCTTTATCGCACGATGCTCGACGAGGGCGAGGAAATAATCCGCGTTTATCTCGACAGGGACATCTCATACATGGGTGATTTACTCAAAAAGGCAGAGAGTACGCAGCACCCCGTTTTGCGCGGCATCATGTATTTTCGTCTGGCAAAGCTTGCCCATTTCAAGGGCGACAATGAGGCGAGAAAAAAATATCTTGAGCTTGCCGAGAGCCCTCTTCGCGGCACCGATTACGAGGAAATAATAGCTAAGGCGCTCGTTTCGCCGGAGGCTCTTGAAATAAACTAACTCAGTCTGGCAAAGGAGCAATTTTTATGATATCTTTTGATTATACAATAAAGGACCCGATGGGCTTTCACGCACGCCCCGTGGGAATAATGGTTAAAGCCGCAGCCCCGTTTAAGACCACAAAGGTGACCGTCAGTCATAACGGAGCGACAGCAGACGGCAAGAGGATGTTTGCCGTTCTTGGACTTCAGGTCAACCAGGGCGAATCCATCAGCATTTCTGTCGAGGGCGAAAACGAGCAAGAGCTTGCGGACGCGATTCGCGGCATTTTTGCCGCCGAAAACCTCTGAACGGGTTTTCGGATAAAGAATAAGGCTTTGTCTTGGCTTCTCCGCCGTGTGAAGTGGGGCGCCGGGTACTTACATCAGCGAAAGGAGCAGTCGTTTTATGAGTCTTTTGGTAAAAATGCGCCAGATAAAGGATTTGTCCCCGTCCGAGCGGCATATCGTCGACTATATCTTTGAAAACCTCAACGATATTTTCAACATCGGTATAGTTGAGCTGAGTGAAAAAACCTTCACTTCTACGGCGACTGTGAAAAGGCTGTGCAGAAAAATCGGAGTCGAGAGCTACATCGATTTTCGGCTTCAGCTTTCCGCCGAGCTCATTGATTACAACCGGAACACAATTCTCGAGTCCGCCCAGACGCCTGTCGGCAGATACGACTCAACGGACGATATCGTCAAGAAGGTTTCCAACCAGAACGCGAAGTCGATTATTGACACGATGAATTTAAACAGCGCCGAAACGCTCGACAGTGTTATTGTTGAAATGTCCCGCGCCTCAAGAATTGATTTTTACGGAGTCGGCCCTTCAAACGTCGTCGCGGAGGACGCACAGATAAAGTGTATGCGTCTGGGAATTCCGAGCGCCGCGTTTAAGGACAGAGTTTCCATGCTCATAAACGCCAAAGCCTATACAAAGGGCACTTTGGCCTTTCTCATTTCCTACACGGGTATGACGGCGGAGATTCTTGACACCGCCGCCGAGCTCGTTCGAGCTAATGTGCCGACAATATCCCTGACCTCCGTGGGCGAAAACGAGCTTTCCAGAATATGCAGATACAGCCTTTTTGTGGACGCGAGCGAGTCGTGGAACCGCCTCGGCGGCATGTCGAGCCGAATTTCCACTCTCAATATGATTGACATTCTCTTCACCGCGCTTATAAACGCAAATTACGAAAAGCATACGATGTCTATGAATCACACAAATGTCAGCAATCGCTGAATTGACTTGATTCACTCTTTCAAAGCGATAAGGACAGGCGGCGCGGGTTTTCTCGCACCGCCTGCCTTTATTTATTTACGCGCGCAGCTTCGCGCTGATTAGTTCAAAAAAACGTGCTCATTCATCGCACACTTTGTGCGGGTTCAGGATATTGTTCGGGTCAAAAACATGCTTAATCTCACGCATTATTCCCATCAGTTCCGGTGCTAGCGCCTTTTTCAGATATGGCTTTTTGGCAAAGCCTATTCCGTGCTCTCCCGAAACCTGTCCGTCAAACTCACGTCCCTTTTCATAGAGCTTTTCCATGGCGAGTAAAAGCTTCTTTTCCCATTCGGTGTCCGATAAGTCGTCCTTCAGAATATAGATGTGCAAATTTCCGTCGCCCGCGTGCCCGAAGCTTTTTATCCGAACGCCGAGCTCCTTTTGAAGCTCATGCGTATATTCAACAAGCTCTGCTACCCGACTGCGCGGAACAACGATATCCACCTCGTCCATGTAGGTGGTTGAGGCCTTGATAGCCTCGAGAAACACGCCGCGCGCCTTCCAAATCGGCTCCTCGCGCTCTCTGGTGTCGGAAACGAGCACATCCACCGCACCGGCGTCAAGACAAAGCTCGGCAACCTCGCCGTAAGCTTTTTCGATTTCCTCAAGGGAGCTGCCGTCAAATTTGAGCAGAAGATAGGCGTTTGAGCGGTTGTCGGGAAATTTCTTGCCCAGATAGTTTTCCGTGTCGATTATGACCTCCCGCTCCATAAATTCGATGGCCGTCGGCAGGTTTTTGGATTTTAAAATCAGTTGGACGGTTTGAATAGCCTCACTAAGCGTGGGGAAGGGCACAAGCAGGCTGACTGTTTTTTCGGGCAGGGGCAGCAGCTTAAGCGTTGCCCGAGTTACAATGCCAAGCGTGCCCTCCGAGCCGATTATAAGGTCCTTAATATCATAGCCGGAGCTGTTTTTAACAACCTTGCCGCCAAGCTCAAGCAGCACTCCCGTCGGAAGCGCAACATTAAGCCCCCGCACATAATCGCGGGTAACGCCGTATTTAACCGCCCTCATCCCACCCGCGTTGGTGCTGATGTTCCCGCCGATGGTGGCGGATTTTTCCCCCGGGTCGGGAGGATAGAAATAGCCTTTGCCCTCAACATATTCTGCAAGGTCCATGAGAAGCACTCCCGGCTCGACGGTGATGGTGAGGTTCTCCTCGTCCAGTTCCAGAATTTTATTCATAAGGCCAAGGTCAAGCATAATGCCGTGCTCCACGGCAACTCCGCCGCCCACAAGCCCTGTGCCCGCGCCGCGCGGCGTTACGGGGAGCTTTTGTTCGCTTGCGTATTTTAATATTTCGGAAATTTCCTCTTCGGAGCGCACCTTAACAACGGCGCTCGGATAGCTCAAAGTCCCGCCCAGCTCGTCGTGGCTGTAATCCTCATTTATGGCATCGCCCGAAAGCACGCGCTCATTGTCCGCGACTACGCTGTGCAAAAAAGCCAAATCGCGCTCATCAAAAACTTTGTAACTCATTTTAACGCAAACCCCTCCATCCCATTTCAAATAAAATAGGTTTTACGATGTGGAAGCCCTATAAATCCATTTTAGCCGCTTCGCAAAATAATGTCGAGTCTAATCTGAAACCTGACAATTATTATTGGTTTTTCACAAAAGCTGCCCAACAGCGCTCGCAAGGCCGCTCTTGGCCATGTTCTTTCGGTAAGGCTCTCGGGTTTTGCGGCTCATTGCTCGATTATAGCAAACTTAACGCTTCCGAAAGCTCCAAAAGATTGATTATTGCTCAGTTAATAGTTATAATATGGTAGTCACCGTTAGTTAAATTAAAATACAAAGCGGCGATTTTCCGACAATTTCGGTTATCGCCAAAAGGAGCGGTTCAATGGAAAAGCTGTCAAAGCGTTTATGGTCATCCTTTCTGCTTCTGGGTCTGATGGGGCAGTTTGCCTGGACAATTGAGAACATGTATTTCAACGTCTTTCTTTACAACACGATTACAACGGATCCCTCGTACATAGCGGCGATGGTTGCGGCAAGCGCAATAGCGGCGACGCTCGCGACCCTGTTTATGGGTTCTCTTTCCGACCGTGTGGGAAAACGCAAAATTTTTATCAGCGGCGGCTACATCCTGTGGGGGCTTTCGACAATGGCCTTCGGTCTTATAAGCATAAAAAACGCTGCGGCGTGGTTCCCCGCGCTTAATGCCGTATCAACGGCAGCCATGATGGTTGTGGTTCTTGACTGTGTGATGACTATATTCGGCTCCACCGCCAATGACGCGGCCTTCAACGCCTACGTCACGGACACCACAAACGAAAAAATCCGCGGCAAGGTGGAATCTGTGCTGGCGGTTCTGCCGCTTGTTTCCATGCTTATAATCTTTGGCGGCTTTGACGCCATGACAAAACAGGGACTTTGGAGCCGATTTTTCGGTATCTTCGGCGCTGCCGTCACGCTTACTGGTATCGCTTCAATCTTCCTTATAAAAGACAGCGCGGTAAAGGCGAAAAACGAGCCTTTCCTTAAAAACCTTGTTGCGGGCTTCAGACCCGCCGCTGTTAGGGAAAACCCGCCCCTTTATCTCACGCTGGCGGCGTTTTGCCTGTTTTCCATTGCCGTGCAAATCTTCTTTCCTTATCTCATAATCTATATGCAGCATTACCTAATGATTGATAACTACGCAATTGTTCTTGGAGTGGTGCTTATACTCGCGAGCCTCATCAGCGTAATCGGCGGGCGGTTCATCGACAGGGTGGGCAAGCTCAACTTCGTGCTGCCCGCGGCTGCGGTTATGTTCCTCGGGCTTGTTCTGATGTTCTTCGTGCGCGGAGCCATGTTTGTCATCGCCGCAGGAACGGTTATGATGGGCGGCTACATGCTGGTAACAGCGGCGCTTTCAGCCTCAATCAGGGATTATACTCCGAAGGACAGCGTTGGTGAGTTTCAGGGTATCCGCATGATTTTCGCCGTCATGCTCCCGATGATTATCGGCCCCTCGATTGGCGCGGCTGTAATCAAAAACAGCGGCAGTACCTACACTGACCTCGGCGTTGTTAAAAGCGTTCCAACTCCCGCGATTTTTCTCGCGGCTGCGGCGGCCTTGCTTCTGATAGTCATTCCGATTTTTATTCTGAAACGGAGAGCTCGTCATGAAAACAATCTGGGGAGATAAGCTTGACGCAAACCACGTTTTGGAGGAATACCCGCGCCCTCAAATGAAACGTGACAGCTATTTGAATTTAAACGGAGTTTGGGAATATGCGATAACCGAAAGTGACGCTCCGCCCGAAAATTACGACGGCGAGATTATTGTGCCCTTTTCACCCGAAAGCGAGCTGAGCGGAGCAAACCGCACCCTTTCGCCGTCGCAGACCTTGTGGTATCGGCGCGCCTTCCGCCTGCCGGTGGGCTTCGATATCGGGCGCGTGCTCCTGCATTTCGGGGCTGTTGACCAGGAAGCCGTCGTTTTCCTTAACGGCAAAAATCTCGGCTCCCATGTGGGCGGCTACACCCCGTTTTCTTTTGAGTTAAGCTCTGCTTTGGCGGATGAAAACACTCTGCTTGTTAAAGTGCGCGATGTTTCCGACAGTTCCTATCAGTCCCGCGGGAAGCAGAAAACCGAGCGCGGCGGAATCTGGTACACCGCACAGAGCGGAATCTGGCAGACCGTGTGGCTGGAGAGCGTGCCCCAGCAGTACATAAGCGATATTAAAATTACTCCGCTCTTTGACGAGAGCGAGGTCGAGCTGACGGTTTATTCCGAGAGCGGCAAGCCCTGTACGGCGCTCCTTGAAGGCAGGGACTGTTCCTTCCTGCCCAATGAGCCTGTTCGTCTGAAGCTTACGGATTTTATCGCGTGGAGCCCCGAAAACCCGAAACTTTATCCGCTCACCGTCACAATGGGGGAGGACAGGGTAGAAAGCTATTTCGGCATGCGCAAATTCTCCGCCGAAAAAGATGAAAAGGGTGTGAAAAGGCTCTTTCTCAACAACAAGCCCTATTTTCACAACGGTCTTCTTGATCAGGGCTATTACAGCGACGGGCTTTTAACCCCGCCCTCCGATGAAGCGATGATTTTTGACATTCAAACCGCGAAGGATTTGGGCTTCAATATGCTGCGAAAGCACATAAAAATTGAGCCCGCGCGGTTTTATTACCACTGCGACCGTCTGGGCATGCTCGTTTGGCAGGACATGGTGAACGGCGGCGGGGCATACAAGTTTTTGACCATCGCCTCTCCTCTCATGACGGGAATCCACTTTAAGGACAGCCGTTATAAATGGTTTTCGCGTGAGGCTGCCGCAGGGCGCAAGCAGTACATGAGCGAGCTTGACGAAACGGTTAAGCACCTATACAACACGGTTTCCCTTGCCATGTGGGTGCCCTTCAACGAGGGCTGGGGACAGTTCGATGCCGAAAAAGCGGTAAATCGCATACTGGAGCTTGATAATACCCGCACAATCGACCACGCAAGCGGCTGGCACGACCAAAAAATCGGCGAGATTAAAAGCCTTCACGTCTATTTCCGCCCCTATCGCTTCAAGCACGACAGTCGTGGGCGTGCCGTCGTGCTCTCCGAGTTTGGTGGGTACAATTACCGTGAGGAGGGGCACTGCTTTAACGAACGGGATTTCGGCTACAAGCGTCTTAAAACCCCCGAAGAACTGCTTTCTGCTTACGAGCGGCTCTACACTAACGAAATTATCCCCGCCAAGGAGAAGGGGCTTTGCGCCACGGTCTATACTCAGCTCACCGATGTGGAGGACGAGCTCAACGGGCTTATCACCTATGACCGCAAGGTACTCAAGCTTCCCGCTGAAAAGCTCAGGCAAATTAACGCAAAGCTCAACGACTAAACTGTTTCGGTTTGACAGCGCAACATTTGTCTTGTGTCGGCAATTGCCCTATAATCGCATTGACTTTATCAAGTTAAATCATTATAATACAGCAAAACGGATTACATCAATTTTCGTGCAGTTTTTGGAAACGAACGAATCGGGAGGACGTCATGACGGAAAACACACGCGAGCAAGCATCCATAAAAATCGGGAAAAGAACCTTTTTTATCGCCTTTTCAATTCTGCTGCTGCTGATAATCACTGTCGGAATCCTGACCCGAGTAATTCCTACGGGCAGCTATGACCGGATTGTCACGGACGGGAAAGAAGTGCTCGTCCAAAACTCCTATCACCTGACTCAGACCGCGAAATTACCCGTCTTTCGCTGGTTCACCGCTCCTTTCGAGGTGCTCGCAAGCTCTGACAGCGCGATGATTATCGTCATCATCTTTTTCCTGCTTGCCGTC
This sequence comes from Clostridia bacterium, assembly GCA_009929315.1. Taxonomy (GTDB): domain Bacteria; phylum Bacillota; class Clostridia; order Oscillospirales; family Oscillospiraceae; genus UBA2658. The sequence continues at coordinate 37,342 of SAAS01000001.1, read as the reverse complement.
AGCATTGCGTTTTCCCTGCTCGAAAGAAGTGATATCATGTCGCTTTTCATTTCGAAAGTAGTTAAAAAATTCAGCGGCATGAAGTACCTGCTGCTGGCGATTATCGTTTTTTTCTTCATGCTTCTCGGTGCAGTTATCGGCACTTTTGAGGAAAATATCGCCCTTGTGCCGATAATCATAGCAATCGCCTATTGCCTCGGCTGGGATTCGCTTGTGGGGCTCGGCATGAGCATACTCGCCTCCTGCTTCGGGTTCACCGCCGCAATAACGAATCCTTTTTCGATTGCGATTACACAGGAAATTTCAAACCTTCCCCTATATTCCGGCTCCTTTTTCCGCGTGATTATTTTTATAGTGTATTTTGGGCTGGTCTACTTTTTCCTCTCCAGATACGCCAAAAAGATAGAGAAAAACCCCGAAAAATCTCTGGTTTTCGGCGAGGATCAGGCGCTGCGCGCTAAATATCGTGATATCAGCAGTCTTGAAGAGGTGCTTAATCAAAAAACTCCCGAGGAATTCAAAAAACTCAGAAAAGCAAGCCTCGCCTTCGGTGTTTTCATAGCGCTGATTTTTGTCTCCGTCATCGCGGCTTCGTTCATCTCCGCCATAAGCGATTATACTCTGCCCATAATCGGGCTTCTGTTCCTCGTCGGCGGACTGGTTTCTTCGGCTATTGCGGGAATACCGTTCAAGGAAAGGCTCAAAATCACAGGAAGCGCGGCAGCGGGCATCGCCCCGGGGATTATTCTGATTTTAATGGCGATGAGCGTTAAGTTCATTATCAGCGAGGGCGGAATAATGGACACAATCCTTTACCATACCGCGAACGCGATAATGTCCACCTCGCCTTATGTCGCCATACTGCTCGTGTTTGCGCTTATTCTTCTGCTGGAGCTTTTTGTCGGCTCCTCCTCAGCAAAAGCGTTTCTTGTCATGCCGCTTATCGCTCCGCTCTCGGACCTAGTCGGAATCACACGCCAGACCTCGGTACTCGCTTTCTGTTTCGGAGACGGCTTTTCCAATATCATCTATCCGACAAATCCCGTGCTTTTAATCTGCTTGGGACTGACGGTGGTTTCCTACACCAAATGGATTAAGTGGACGATTAAGCTTCAGCTCGTTTCCTTTGCTCTGGCGACGATATTCCTTTTCATTGGCGTTGCGATTCATTACGGACCTTTTTAAACTTCATGGAAAGCCGGTGGCGTTTTGCTCTGGATTCTTTATACTCTCATCGCTTTGCTTGCCTTAATTGTGCTTGTCGTTGCGGTTAGAACACACCGCTTCAAGCCTCACGCATCGTCAGTAGAAAGCTCATATATGCAGTCCGAGAACTTGTCGGGCGCGCAGAAGCTCTCCAAAGCCGTCAAAATTCCGACCATATCTCATATTGAAGCGGAAAACAACGACGAAGCGGCCTTTCATAGTTTTCACGAGCTCCTCGAGGAGCAGTTTCCGCTGGTGCACAAAAACTGTGAGGAAACCGTCATCAACAAGTTCAGCCTTGTTTACCGCTTAAAGGCCGGCACGCCCAATCCCGACAAGAAACCCATTCTGATAACCGCCCACATGGATGTCGTACCCGTGGAGGACGGCACGGAGAGCGACTGGACAAAGCCGCCCTTCAGCGGAAGCATAGTTGACGGCACTGTATGGGGACGCGGCACGCTCGATACAAAGGTGCATCTCATTGCGGCTCTGGAGGCCATGGAGCGCCTGCTCGAAAAGGGTTTTTCGCCTCCGAGGGACATTTATCTGGCTTTCGGGCACGACGAGGAGATAAACGGCGAAGAGGGCGCGCTGAAAATTGCAGAGCATTTTAAGAATAAGGGTCTGGAGTTCGACTTTGTTCTTGACGAGGGCGGCTGCGCCGTTACAAATGTGCTCGGCGGAATAAACAAGCCCATCGCGATGGTGGGCATAGGCGAAAAGGGCTTTGCTAATATTCGCCTTTCGGTCACTATGGACGGCGGACACGCCTCCATGCCCGCGCCGCACACCTCGCTTGGTATTCTGGCAAAGGCGCTTTGCCGTCTGGAGGAAAATCCGTTTAGGCCGCGCCTGATTCCGTCAACCAGAGCGTTTCTAATGAGCATCGGGCCTTACATGACGGGGATTAACCGAATGGTTTTATCAAATCTCTGGATCTTTAAGCCCTTGTTTCTGCGGATTTTTTCAAAAACCAACACGGGCGGCGCTCTTCTTCGGACCACTATAGCAGTCACAATGGCACAGGGCGCGCCCGCGCCCAACGTCGTTCCTCAAAAATCGTCGGCTTTTGTCAACTGCCGTATTTTACCGGGCGAAAACGGGGAAATGCTGCTTAACCATTTTAGAAAAACTCTCAAGGGTCTGCCTGTCGAGCTTGAGCCCGTCGCGCTGGACAATCCCTCCGCGCTCTCCGGCTGCGACTGCGAGGCTTACCGCCTTATCGAGAGCCTTATAGGGGAGTTCTGCGGCGATGTAATCACCGTACCCTATCTCGTAATGGCGAGCACGGACGCCAGAAAATACGAGGCGGTGTGCGAAAACATCTACCGCTTCACTCCTTACATCATCGATAACGAGGACATAGGCAAGATACACGGAACTGATGAGAGCATAAGCGTTGTTAATGTCAACCGCTGTATCGATTTCTTCACGGCGCTTTTTGAAAGGCTGTAAAATAATTAGAAAAGCCGAGCCATTCTTGGCTCGGCTTTTCTATGCAAAAAACTATATTACGTTCAGGCTGCGTGCGGTGTTTATGAGAAAATCCTGCACATTTGTTACTATGCTGTTTACGCTCAGGCTGCCTCTGTCGCGCAGCTTGCCGACGGCAAATTCGGAAATGTCCACCGTGTAAAAATACACGGGGCGAAGCTCGCCGTTTCTTATTTGCCAAGAGGGGGTCATATTCCCTGTCGCTATCGTGTGGAGCTGGGTCGCAAGGGCGATAACCGTGGTCGCCTGCATGATGTGCTTTCTCATGGCGTCCTGCGCTTGATATACATCCCCGATTACGCTCGGGAGGGGACCGTCATCCCTGATAGAGCCTGCAAGCACAAGGGGGACCTTGTTTCTGATGCAGGAGGCGACAATACCGTTTTGGGATGGATTTTCCTCGATAAATTTCTCGATGGAGCCGGCGCGTCTTACGCGGTTAATGGCTTCAAGATGGTGGTAGTGCCCGTTGTAGCGCAGCTCCTTTGTGTAAATGTCCTGCCCGAGCCCCGTGTTGAAAATTCCCGCCTCCAAATCGTGGGTCGCAAGCGCGTTGCCCGCGAAAAGCGCGTCCACATAACCGCTTGAAACAAGCCCCGACATCGCCCTTCGTGAATCATAGTCGAAGGCGACGGCGGGTCCTAAAACCCAGACAATATTGCCATTGTCTCGGTCATGCCTGAGAATTTCATAGAGTTCGTCATAATCTCTCGAGTAGGAGGATTCTCTGGATTTGCCTGTACGGAAGGCAAAGCTCTGCACCTTGCCCTGCGAGTCCCTCTCCTGAAAGGCGTTGAAATCGATAAATACGCCGTTTGACATGTCCTCATGGCGTCCGATGACTATGCTATCGCCTTTTTTTATTCTTCTCGCCTCGGTGGCAACGGGCGCTCCGTCTTTAACGACGACGACGCAGTCCATTCTCGGGGCGTCAATGAGCTTCCAAGCGCCGCCGATTTTAAAATATTCGGGATAAATGGTCGTGGCGTAAAACTCATCCGGCAAAATTCCGTCCGCCGGAGCGGGCAGGGCTTGAATCTCGGGCGCGGCGACAAACTCGTCGCTCCTGAAGTCGGGCTTTATATATTCAGGCAGCTTAAACGTAGAAATCATCCTTTCAAAAACCAATTGGATCGGCTACTGTTAATTATCGCACAAATCTACTGTTTTTTCAATTGTAATCGCGGTTTCAGCCCTTGTTTGTGCAGCCGAAAATCTTCATCTTTTCCATTGCAACTGTCTTAACCGCCTGAACAATATTTCCCATCAAATCCGTCATTCCGCAGCCGTCTCGGTAGCTTTCCGCGGCGGCTTTTGCGGCGGCGCAATTTATGTCGGTAAAAATGTTAACTTTGCTGATTCCGCTCTGAATGCAGTTTCTGAAATCCTCGTCCGAGAGCCCCGAGCCTCCGTGCAAAACCAGCGGCGTTGATGTCATCGCTGCGATTTCTTTCAAAATTTCGAGGTTGAGCACGGGTTTGCTTTTATAAACGCCGTGAGCTGTGCCGATGGCAATTGCCAGCGCATCCACCTGTGTGCGCTCGACAAATTCCTTCGCCTCGTCGGGGTCCGTATAAATCCCGTCGTGTCCGTCCGCCTCAGCGGCATTTGCGGCAGCCGAGCCGACATGCCCCAGCTCGGCTTCAATTGAGGCCCCGAAGCTCTTGGCGATTGTCTTCATTTCTCTGCATTTTTCAATATTCTCTTCAAAACTTCCCGTGGAACAGTCATACATCACGGAACTGAAGCCCAAAACCATTGATTTAATAATCATTTCGGGCGTAAGGCCATGGTCAAAGTGCAAAACCACCGGTACGCTCGCCTTTTTAGCCATGGGTACAAGCAAAGACGCGAGCTCCTCAAGCCCCGCGTAGGGCAGGAGCACCTCGGCTGTTCCGATTATAACGGGCGAGTTGGTTTCCTCTGCCGCGGCGATTACTCCCCTTGCCATTTCAAGATTAACCGTGTTGAAAAGACCGACAGCGTATTTATTTTTTTGCGCGTCCTTTAAAACTTCGTTTAAAGTTACCAGCATAATGTTTAATCTCCGTTTATCTCAAGTTTCTGTATAAACTCATTACTTCTTCATACGAGCGCATACCCTCGGCGGCTCCGGGTTCGGATAGGGAGCAGGCGGCACAGCCTGTACCGAGCTCAAGCGCTTCTTCAAGCGATTTTCCCATATATGCGGCGTAGAGCACCCCCGCACAGAAAGCATCGCCCGCCCCGTTCGTACCTTTGATGTACCCTTCGGGAAGGGAAAGGCTTTCTAATTTGACAACATCCCCGCGGACGCAGTCAAGCCCGTATCCGCCCTCGGGCGCGTGAATAACGACCCAGCCCATAACCCCCTTGTCCCTGATAGCGCGAAGTGCTGTGAGGGTGTTTTCTTCATTGATTCCGTTTTCTTCACGCAGCCTGAGCCCCGTCAGACACTGGGCCTCGGTTTCGTTGATGATACAGAAATCAGTATATTTAAGCGCAGGAGGAACTATTGCCTCGTATCGGCTGTTCGAGTCGCTGACCATATCGACGGAGGTTTTTATTCCGTTTTTCTTCGCGGAGGCAAGCAGCCTTGCCATTTTTGTCCCGAACTCCAAATCCGGCTTATCGAGCTCGTCCAACAGTAAAAGGTAGCCTATGTGCAGATGACTGACCTCAAGATTGCTCCAATCGATATGCTTTTCGGAAAATATTGCATTGGAGCCCTTGGCATGAAAAAATGTCCGCTGCTTGGTGCTGCGGTCGCTCATAACAGCGGAAAAGGAGCTTGCTCCTTCGCGTACAATTTTGGATAAATCAATGTTTTTATATCTTGAAAGGCTCTCCAGAATGAAGTCTCCGTTTTCGTCGTTGCCGATAACGCCCAGCGCGGTCAGGGGCAGCTTTCCGTCAAGCCTGGCCAAATCCGCAATTACGTTGCAGACGGCTCCTCCCGTTGACCTTGTGACCTTGTCTTCCACGAGCGCGAGTTCTCCGATTTTCGGATAGCAGTTTATTGTATAGATAGTATCCACAAGCATATTGCCCGCCACGGCAATTCCCTTTTTCATGGCACGCCTTCTCTCACACCGAATTAAACAGCGGTTTCCCGCAGACGTTTTCAAAAACTCTCTTTACTGCATTTTAACATTAAACTCTCTGAAATGGCATAGAAGTTTGCAAATAATGCGGCTAGTCGGGTATTTATTTTATTCGGCGCGTTTTATCGAAAATAAAACAGGCAGTGCAGCGGATTTGTCCGTTGCACTGCCTTGAAAACGCTGAGAAGTTTTCAAATAAATTGCCTTCTTATCTCCTGACGGTGAGATATGTCGGCAAGAAAAGCACCAAAAAAGGAAGCTTAGCCGAGTTTTGCGTTCAGAGCGTCGATGAGGGACTGAACCTGCTCAACGGAAACCTTTGCAGCCGGGGTCTTTGCGATCTTGCCGAGAGAAAAGCCCTTAGCCATCTTCATCATGGGGTTGGTGGAAGCGCCGGGCATAAGCTCGTCCAGAACTTTAACTGCTTCGGGATTGGAAAGGATATCGCCCATTGTTGTATCCATAGTATATGCCATAATAAGTAACCTCCAAAATAAATTTTAGTCACAATTCCGCTTCATTCACGAAGGCGTTTGCCGCCAGGACTGCCTCAGGTGCAATTCGCGGTCAGCTGACTTGTCGGTCTGTGCCGACTGATTTGAGAGCTGTGCTCTGTTATTATTCTATCCGCTGTAAGGCAAAATGTCAATTATGTATTGTGCTACATATAGCATGCTCAATTCGTATAAAAAACCGAGAGAAACAAAAACTCTGCACCTCAATTGTTTAAAAAAGCTTTATATCAGCGGCATTTGAAGACCGCTGCGGTTCTCCCGCTCTTTCAACCTTTAATCGAAAAGGCTGTAACCGACGAAGTCTTCTTCTTTTATCAGCGGAGTAGTTACGATTTTGTCCTTGAGCTCCTGCCTGAAATCGGGGTGGGCTATCTTTAAAATTGCCTTTATACGATCTTTGAGTGTCTTACAGAACACGTCCGCAATACCGTGCTCGGTTACAAGGTACATTACATAAACCTTGGGAGTGGTGACGATGGAGCCCTCGGGTAGCCATGGCACGACGTTGGAATGGCGCTCGCCGTCATGGTCCTTGTAAGTGGAGCGCAGGCAAATGAAGCTTCTGCCGTTCTTTGCACGAATCGCGCCGTAAATATAGGCAAACGAACCGCCGGGGCCGCTGTATGGCTGAAGTCCCTGAGCCTCTGAACAGCACTGCCCGATAAGGTCGCACATAAAGGTCGCGTTAATGGCAACAATGTTCTCCTGATTGATTATTCCGAGCGGATCAACCATATCGGGCTGTGAGCGGAAGGTAACTCTGTCGTCCTCGCTGGCGAACTTGAAGAATCTCTCGGAGCAGGCGCCGGGGCTTGAGCAAACAATTTTTGTCAGCACGCCCTCTTCGCACAGAGCCGCCATGTTGTCGCAGGCAACCTCCGAATAGATTTCCAGCTGTCCGATACTCTTCAGATGGGAGAGTATTTCTTCACCGAGACCGCCGAAGCCGATTTGAACTTTGTCGCCCGAATGAATATAAGGAAGAATGTATGAGGCTATGTCCTTATCAACCTTTGAAGGCGGCTGCGCGGGAATTGCAAAGGTTGCGTGATCACACTCGACTATCCAGTCAAGCTCGGAAACGTGTATACGGGTAATTTCGGGGTCTCCCGTCATCGGGTATTGGTTACTGTCTATAATGGCAATTCTTCTTTTGATTCTCGGATCGTTTTGCAGAACTGCACTTGTGCTGATACCGTATACACCGAGATTGCAGTAGCCATCCTCATCAGGCGGGCACATGCACATTGCCGTGAAGTCACAGCCATATCTGAAAGGACCGACCTGCAGCAGGTCATAAGCCATGCCGCCGCATTCCATGACATTCATGTCTATCGACATGCGCTCAAGCGGCAGGTTGTAGGTGGTAATTTGGCGGAAGTGCTTTTTTGTTTCGGGGTCAAAAAGCATATCCACGGGCTGATTCATGACATTGGAATAGAGAATTACGTCGTGATAGTCCTCCATATGGGTATACATCTCATTTAAAAGCGCATAAGGAATGGAGCAAGCCTGACCCAGCCATACGCAATCCCCCGGTTTAATCTGCATTGCCGCGGTGTGCAGGTCTACCTTGTGGTCCTCGTAGTATTTTCTCCAGTCAATATTGAGATTTTTTTCTGCCATTTCTTCTTCTCCTTAACATTATTGTTCGTGCACCTGCTTCCCCACGCTCGAATAATTCCTCCCTATATCGGGCGCGATATGTAGCACGCTACTTTCACAATTTTATAGCTTATTGATTGTTAATGCAATACTTGAAAATACACAATGTAGCGAGCTACATTTTTGTTATTTTGTCTAATTGCTATTTTTTCATGCAAGCTGTAAAATAACATACATTGTGTAGCGCGCTACGTTACATTGGTGAAAACAGCGGGGTTTGCAGTCCTCCGTTAATTCGGAATTTTTGACTTGTGGGATAATATCGGCTTTTTATGTGTCGGAATTGCCAAAAAGCTCGAAGCATTTCTTCGCTAAAATAAAGGAGGAGACTATGGATTACCAGAAACTATTTGAAACAAACATTTCAGGCGAATCGGTGAAAGCCTGGAAAGCACAGGGCAAAAAAGCACTCGGCCTCATCTGCTGCCATGTGCCGGTGGAAATCTTTGACGCTTTGGAAATTATGCCCGTACGTCTGAGAGCGACCGGTACCACAGAAAGTCCCGACGGCGATACATGGATGTCCACGTTCAGCTGCAGCTTTGCAAGAGGACTGCTTCAGTACTGGCTTGACGGAACTTACGATTTTCTTGACGGTATCGTAACGTCCGACGGCTGCATGATGTCCGCCCGCGCATACGATAACGCCGAGCACGTTGACAAAACCCGGAATACCGGAAGATTCTTCTGCCAAATCGGCGCTCCGCGCATTTACGGAGAACTGGAGCACAAATTCTATATGAACGAGCTGCGCGACCTTATCGCAAAGCTGGAGGAGTTCTCGGGCAACAAGCTTACCGACTTAAAGCTCAAAGCCTCCATCGAAAAGCACAATGAAATACGCAGGCTTATTAAGAAGGTAAACGATCTTCGCTTAGAGAAAACTCCTGTCATCAGCGGTTCGGACGCGCTAAAGATTATGCTCAGTTCGACCAACTGCAGCACCGACGAATACATTGAACTTCTTAAGGCTTTTCTTGCCGACGCAAAAAACCGCGCCCCCATCACGGACAAACGCGCACGCCTCATGATTATCGGCTCAGCTCTTGATAATGCCGGCTACCTCGATGTAATTGAGGAAAACGGCGGTCTTTTCGTTGCAGATGACCTCTGCTACGGCAGCAAGCCCTTCAACCATGTAATGGAAATTGATGAAAAAGATCTTCTCGGCTCGCTAGCCAAATACTACCTTACCCGAATAGTCTGTCCTCGCATGATGGATAACCGCGTAGCCCTGCAAAAAAGCATAGTTGACACCTGCAGAGAATACGGCGTTCAGGGCGTTGTATATCAGAAACTGCAGTATTGCGAATGCTGGGGAGGCGAGAGCCTGTACCTTGAGCCTGACCTGAAGGCAGCCGGCATACCCATGCTTACGCTTGAGCGCGAGGAGCACCTTGCCAACGCGGGACAGCTGGCCATCCGCGCTGAGGCTTTTATTGAAATGATTGAGAATTAGGAAAAGGAGGACTTGAAAATGGCTAAGGATACCAGATTGGAAGACGCCGTGATGAGCGGAGACTTGTCCGTATTTGATTTTTGCTGCGAAAAAATTGACGGGCAGATGGAGCGCATGAAGGAGAAAAATCCCGACCTGCTCTGGACACTTCAGATACAGTACGACATGTGGCATCAGGTTCGCGATGCACATAACAACGGGAAAAAGCTTGTTTTCTTCGGGGGACCGGTACCTGTTGATATTATCGTGGCTTTTGACTGCGTTCCCGTTTACCTTGACACCGTTCCCATACGGCTTTCCCCGAACCCCACTTTAACGGGAAAATTCATTGATTCCGCCGAAAGATACGTTCCCGCCACCACCTGCGGCCTGTGCAAGACCTATCTCGGCACCGCTCTTGAGGAACAGTACGGTGTTACGCCCGACGCGTTTGTATACTCCTCCGTTCCCTGCGACTCCTCACGCGTCGTTTATCCCAACATGGAAAGAATTTTTAATGTCCCCGCTTTCTCCTTTGACCAGCCCTTCCGCAGAGATGACCGCGGTCTTGAATATCTGGTTGATCAGACCGAAAAGTTTGTGTCTTGGATGGAAGAGTTTACCGGAACTAAGCTCGACTGGGATAGAATGAAAGAGACCATGAAAAACGCCAACAGAACCTACGAGCTTCAGGGCAAATGCGCCGATTTGCGCAAGAGAAAGCCCTGTCCGCTGCCGGGGCGCATGCTGGTAATGAACGGAACCACAAACGCCATGTCCTGTTACCCCGAAATGGGCAATTTGCTTGAGCAGGAGCTGGCGACAGGCGAAATGATGTCGGAGCTCGGCATGGGACCCTGTCCCGATGGCGAGAAGCACCGCGTCGCTTTGCTTCAGAATATGCTTTGGTCTTTCTCCGGAGCAATGGACTGGATGGAGAGAGAGTATGGAGCCGTCACCGTCATGGACGCCTTCGGCTACCAGCACGGCGAGCTTTATGAGCACCTGGACGACAGACACGACTGTTTTAAAACTATCGCGAGAAAAATGCAGAACAGTCCGATGATTCACGGTGCCGCAGGACCGACCGAAAACTACATCTATCTTGTTGATAAGATTTTCAAGGACTATGACCCGGATGTTTCCATTTTCCTCGGACATATAGGCTGCAAGCACACATGGGCCTCCGCGAAAATAGTCACCGACATGATTCAGGAGAGATTCGGTATTCCCACTCTCTATCTTGACGTTGACGGAATCGACGGGCGCTACAAGACCCACGATGAAATAACCGGTGCTCTCGGCCAGTATTTTGATAACGTCGTCAATAAATAATTCACGGTCTTTCGCTGTTCGCGGCATTGCATTTTTTGTTATAAAGGCATGACTGTATTTGCGTGTGTCCCCTCCTTCTCCGGGAATTGAACTTCCATGTGCGCATACAAATAAGCCTGCATGCTTTTATATATTAAGGGAGGCTTCTGCAAAAGCAGAAGTCTCCCTATTTGCGGCTTTTCAGGGTGTTTTACGTTGATTAGCTCATGGAGTTTTTAATAAGGCCCTTGATTACCGACAAGCGCTGAATCTGGTTCGTTCCCTCAAATATCTGGAAAATCTTCGCATTGCGGTAAAGGCTTTCAATGGGATATTCGCGGCTGTAACCGTTCCCTCCGAAAATTTGAACCGCGTCGGTTGCAACCTTGACAGCCGTATCGGCGGCAAAGGCTTTCGCAGCGGCTCCGGCTATCGGGTCAAGCACTCCGTGGTCAATCATATCCGCAACCCTGTAAGAAAATGTGCGCGCTGCCTGCGTTTGAATTTCCATGTCTGCTATCATGAACTGGATGGCCTGATTGGTGATAATGGGCTGTCCGAAGGTCACACGAACCTTTGAATATTCAATACATTTATCTATTGCGGAGCGGCAAAGACCGCTTACTCCCGCGCCTATACCGGCAGGCCGTGTTATATCGAGTGTGGTCATTGCGATTTTGAAGCCCATGCCTTCTTTTCCGACGAGATTTTTCGCGGGGACTCTTACATTTTCAAATACGACCTCGGAGGTGTTGGAAAGCCGAATGCCCATTTTGTTCTCATCCTTGCCGACGGATACGCCCTCACGATTGCGCTCGACAATGAAACAGGAAAGTCCGCGAGCTCCGGCGGCGGGGTCCGTAAGCGCAAAAACGGTGTAAATATCCGCAACGCTGCCGTTTGTAATAAATGCTTTTACGCCGTTTATCACATATTCGTTTCCTTCAAGCAAGGCAGTAGCGCGACAGGCTCCCGCGTCCGAGCCGGCGTCCGCTTCCGTGAGGCAGAAAGCTCCGATGCCGCCGTCCACATAGAACTTTGAAACATAGGCCTTCTGCTCCTCGGTTCCGAACAAAAGGATCGGATCTACCGCCAGACTGTTTGCTCCTACGGAAAGTGAAAAACCGGCATCCCCGTAGGCCAGCTCTTCCATCGCAATGGCGCAGCTAAGCTGGTTCATTCCCGCGCCGCCGTATTCCTCGGGGATAATAAGTGTCGTAAGTCCCATCTCGGCAACCTTTTTGTAAAGCTCCATGGGAAGCTCGCCCCGTTCGTCAAAATCTTTGAGCTTGTCCCAGGTAAGCTCCTTACGTGCAAATTGACGCGTGAGCTGCTGAATGTCCCTCTGGTCAGGCGTTAAGCCGTATTCCAATGCTGTGTCTGTCATAACCATGCTCCTCTGTATGATAATATATTAACAATAAACGGCACAGCTTAACCCTCATCTATTGAATCATAAAGTTGTGTGTCATTTATCATCTTTGATGTTGGCTCCTACCCGAGTAAAGGGGAGGGCATTCTATGTAGCATGCTACATTTACCGCGAAAATAGAAGGCTCTCTAAGTAGCCCGCTACATATATATTCAAAAGAATAGAGCCCGAGCTCCCATTCTTTCCTTATTTGCTGATATTCTTATAGACCTTGTAGAGCAGGCGTTTTATCTCATCAAGCTCCTCTTTTGTCATGCCCTCAGCCATACGCTGCTCGGCATCCTCAACATGGTCCGCGATTCTCTTCTCAAGCTCAAACGCCGCGTCCGTCAGGGTTATAATTTTCTGTCTCTTGTCCTGCTGGTCCACACTGCTGACTATAATTCCTTTTGCTTCCATGCGCTGAAGGATTCCGATTACCGTAGGGTGTTTAAGCTCCAAAAACTCCTCAATGTCCTTTTGTATTATTACCTTGTCCTGTGATTTAATAAGGAACGACAGAACTCTGGCCTGCGAGAAAGTAATCCCGTACTGCTCCAGCGCTCTGTTCGCGTCAGTCTCGATATAGTCTGATATTCGTTTGATATAAAAGCCTGTGTTGTTGTGTTTCATCGCATTGCCTCTTTTAAGTAGTATGCTTCATATTAGCAGACCGCTGCTTTTTTGTCAAGGGAAGCCGCCAAAGCATCTATGAAAGCTCTGCGGCGAAAAAACGGTGTTGTCACCCCGCTTTGAAAGCGGATATTGATGTTGTTTTTCCGCCGCAGAAAACAGAAGTTTACCCTGAAGTCAAGTTGATGTTGACTCAGCTTTTTGCTTTTGCCGGAGTGGGTCTGTTATCCCCGTGCTTTACAAAAATCATCGTGACAAATGCCAGCAGAACGAAAACGCAGCCGTAAGGGAAGAGCGTGGTCATGCTGACCTTGTCCATAAACAGACCTGAAATAAGCGGCGTCAGCGTCTGCGCAGCCATGCTTGCGGTGTAGTAGAAGCCTGTATATTTTCCGACCTCACTTCCCTGTGAAAGCTCGACGACCATCGGATAGCTGTTGACGTTTATTGTCGCCCAGCCAATCCCGGCCATTGCAAACAGTATGTCCATAACTATTACCGAACTTCCCGCTCGGATGAAGGAGGAGCAGAGAAATGCTGTTCCGAGAATAATAATTCCGGCCATAATGGTTTTTTTCCGCCCGATTTTTGATGCGACCATGCCGACAGGCAAATAGGAAAGTATGGCGGCTCCCGTGGCTATCGTAAGAGTCGTGTTGTAATCGAGGTTTAAAACACTGCTGGCATAAACGGAGTATTTGCTGATGACAGCGTTGTAGCCGAAAAACCAGAGGATAACGGAAGCGAGGATTAAAAGCAGCGAGCGCCTCTCACCCTTGGTCAGCTTGCGGGAGCCGGAGCCGTCATCCTCCTTATCTTCGATGTTGTACTTGCGGCTCTCTTCCTGCATATTCTTAACGAGTTTCGGCTCCTTGACCTTCCAAAGGAAGATGAGAAGCGAAACAACCATAAGCGCCGCTATGCAAATAAAGAACAGCTTGTAGCTCATAAGAGCGTTTATCGCCTTGCCGGTGCCGAACACCATGCCCATAATAAGCACGATTATTCCGCCCGCCGCGCCCATAAGGTTAATCACGGCGTTCGCCTTGCTTCGCAAAGGCTTGATTGTGACATCCGGCATGAGCGCCACAGCAGGACTGCGGAAGGTTGACATCGAAAGAAGAATCATGAGCAGTATTGCCATGAAAATGATAAGCGGCGTTTTATCGTTAGCGACCGCCTGAGCGGCGTAGACCTGACGGGCGGGTACGACATAATCGGTGTACTGTGGGTTTGCCGCTCCGTCTTCCGTCGTCATCGTTATGGCTACATACTGTTCTTTTGTGAATATTTCCTTAATGGCGACGGCTTTACCGTCGGGCGTTGTTATAGACAGTCCTGCGTCATAGAGGGTTTCCTGCGCCGTCGGATTCGTGGGCGCAACGGCGGAAACGTTTTTTAGCTGCATGCTGTCCGCGAAGGAGAGCATAACGAGAAACGCGGTGGCTATGAGCGCGCCCGCAACTATAAACGGTGTGCGCCTGCCGCGCGGACTTTTGCATTTATCTGAAAGCATGCCGAAAAGGGGGAGCATAAATAAAGCAAGAATATTGTCAAGCCCCATGATCGCGCCCGACCAGCTCTGTGACATTCCGAATTTATCCGTGAGTATTTTAGGGATAATGGTATCATAACCCTGCCAGAAGGCGCTGATTAGGAAAAAAGCAAAACCAACGAAGATTGTACGCTTATAATTCAGCTTCATACCGTCACTCTCTCTTTTACATATTTAATTACCAAATAAAGTCTATACTATTTTTTCCTTCGATTCAATATTAATTTGACTGTAATACCAAGCTGCGATAAAATAAGACAAAATCGGGGGTGATTTTTTGTGAATAACAGTATTTTAATCGCTGGACTTTGTATCACGGGGGCAATTGTTGCCGCCGCCGGCATATCTGCCTTCCTTATCGCGCCTGAAAGAGCCTCAAAAGAAAAACGCGCCGTGTTCTCAAAGCGCAACTACGCGCACAGGGGACTTCATGAGGCCGATAAAAACCCTCCCGAAAATTCTCTGCCCGCTTTCGCCGCCGCGGCGGAGCTGGGCTACGGGGTTGAGCTTGACGTGCATATAACCCGCGACGGTGAGCTTGCGGTTTTCCATGACGATGATTTGAAAAGAGCCTGCGGACTTGAACGTGTCATTGAAGATCTAAGTTGGGACGAACTGAAAGAGCTCAAGCTCTTCGGAACGCAGTTCGGCATTCCGCCGCTTTCGCAGGTACTGGAGATTATGGGGGAAAACTGCCCCGTGATAATCGAGCTCAAGCGCGGCAGCCGCAACACCGAGCTATGCGAAAAGACATACCAAACCATGAAAAAGTACGGCGGAAAATACTGTGTTGAGAGCTTTGACCCGAGAATTGTTGCCTGGTTTCGGCACAACGCTCCGGAGGT
Source organism: Clostridia bacterium (assembly GCA_009929315.1). GTDB lineage: Bacteria > Bacillota > Clostridia > Oscillospirales > Oscillospiraceae > UBA2658. Next base: position 22,180 of record SAAS01000001.1, on the reverse strand, counting down.
TTTACGGGGGCAATTAGCCAACGAACCAAAGGAAATGATGAAGGATACCAGCAAAATAAACGCCTTCGCCGTCGGAAACCTTCTCACTAACTGTCTGGCAAGACCGAACTTTGTCGCTTACGGTCTTGGGCGAAAGCCGCTGCTTGTGCGGCTCTGCGAAAAAATGGGTGCCATGAAGGTTGCCTGGGTCGCGCATGACGGCTCAATCGAAAAAAATAACGACGCCGTTATTTTTGAGTTTTACAAACCGAGTGTAAAATATTAAAAAGGTTGTCAGCTTAACGGCTGACAACCTTTTTATTTTGTATTGTTTATTAGGAGCTTAGCTTAAAATAAATCTAAAATCCTTCGGGGTTCATGCTTCCGAGCTTGTAGCCCTCAAGGTCAAGAGAGACGTATCTGAATCCCAGCTCGCGAAATTTTTTCGTGAGGGTTTTTCTGAAATCGGCCTGTGCGATTTTTTCAATATTTTCAGGCGGTACCTCAATGCGTGCCAAATCTCCGTGGACACGCACACGCATTTGCCGAAATCCGTTTTCCAAAAGAAAACCTTCGGCCTTTTCAATCCTGCGCAGTTTTTCCTCCGTGATATTCTCACCGCTTGCGATTCGCGAGGCAAGGCAGGCGTAGGCGGGCTTGTCCCAAGTCGGAAGCCCCATTTCTTTTGAAAGCGTGCGAATTTCGTCCTTAGTCAGCCCCGCCTCAAGAAGAGGGCTTGAAACTCCGTATTCAAGAACTGCCTTGCGCCCCGGGCGGAAATCTCCCAAATCATCGACGTTCGAGCCTTCGGCTATTTGAGTTATTCCACGCTCCTTTGCCGCGGAGCTGATTTGTGACAGAACATTTTTCTTGCAGTAATAGCAGCGGTCCGCGGGATTCGCGGAAAACTCCGGTATTTCAAGCTCATTTGTTTTAAAGACTATGTGGCGTATACCCCGCTCCAGACAGAAATCTTTCGCCTCTTTGAGCTCAAAGGCCGGAACCGAACGCTGGGCGGCGGTGAAGGCCGTCACATTTTCACCTAAAACGTCCTGCGCGATTTTTAACAGCAGGGTGGAATCAACACCTCCCGAAAACGCCACGCCAAGCTTGCCGTAAGAACGGATAATTTCTTTTAGCCGTTCGTATTTTTCATCCAATGCCGACATAAGATTGCCCTTTCATTGCCGTTGTTTATTGCCTATCAATCAGCTTTGCCGCCTCGCCGAGCGTCAAGTCGTTTTCCCGCGCAATTAACGCCAAATCCTCGTATTCCGGCTTGGAAACGCCGCCTGCTGTTTTAATGCGAACCCTGCCGTAAGGCGTCGCGATTTCTTCTGTTTTTCTCTCCAAAACCGTTCGCCGAAAGCCTGTAACGCGAACACCCAGACTGCTCGTGTGCCGTAGCATAAGCTCCGAGAGTTTTTCTGTGTCCTCTGGCTTGCACAGACAGCAGAGCATGACGCCCGGGCGGGATTTTTTCATGCCGATAGGTATGTAATAGGCGTCGAGAGCGCCGTTTTCCAAAAGCCTCTCGAGGGCAAAGCCGATGGCCTCTCCCGTCATGTCGTCCAGATTACAGCAGATTTCCTCAACCGCTTCCGAATTTGACGCAGCTTCGCCTAAAAAAGCCCTAACGCAGTTTGGAGCGGAAAACTCCTTTGTCCCCAAGCCGTAGCCCACCGCGCTCACCGCCATTAGCGGCTGAGCGCCGAATTTTTTTACGAAGTGCTTTAAAAGCGCCGCTCCTGTCGGAGTGCAAAGTTCACCTTTAATTTCTCCGCCGTAGCTCGGTATACCGCGAAGAAGTTCAGCAGTCGCGGGGGCTGGCACGGGCATAAGCCCGTGGGCGCACGTGAGCTGCCCGCTGCCGACATGGATAGCCGAGGCCTGAATTTCATCGGGCGCAAGCTTTTCAAGCAGCAGACAAAACGCCGTTATATCGGCGAGTGCATCAAGGGAACCGAGCTCGTGAAAATGCACCTCGCAAGGCGCCATGTTGTGAATCTTTGCCTCCGCCTCCGCAAGGGCGCGATAGGTCTCGGACGCGTTGCGGCGCACAGTTTCGGATAAGGGCAGAGCGTCGATTATATGCAAAACCTCACCTAGCGATCTTTGCTGCCCAAGGTATTTACCGTGCTGACCGTTTTCACGGTTTTGACTATGCTCCTCCTGTCCGTTGACGCGGATATGAACCCTCCGGCCCCGAACAGAACAGCTCTCGGCGTTTTCGAGCGACATTTCAACACCTGGAATACCGATGGCGTTAAACTCCCCGACAAAGTCTTCGGGCTTCTCCAATAAGTCCAGCAGCGAGGCGCAGAGCATATCGCCCGCCGCGCCCATACCGCAATCAAAGTATAGTATTTTCATTTTGTGTTCCTTATATGGTTAATCATGCTTGCAAGATAACCCGCGCCGAAACCATTATCTATATTGACAACGCTCACCCCACTTGCGCAGGAATTGAGCATTGAAAGCAGAGCGGCAAGCCCGCCAAAAGAGGCTCCGTATCCCACGCTCGTCGGAACTGCTATTACAGGGCAATCGGCAACTCCGCCGATAACGCTGGCAAGCGCTCCCTCCATTCCCGCAACTGCTATAATAGCGCTTGCGCTCATAATTTCCTTTGTGAAGTGAAACAGACGGTGAACCCCTGACACACCCACGTCATAGAGCCGCAGCACCTCGTTTCCGAGCACCTCAGCCGTCAGAGCCGCCTCCTCCGCAACGGGAATGTCGCTTGTTCCGCCGGTGGCGATTATAATTTTTCCGTTTCCCTGCGGTTTGGGTATAGCGCCGATAATTCCGACCCTTGCGTCACGGCGATAGTCAAGCGGATGTGAGCGCGCGACAAATTCCGCCGCTTGAGCCTCAAGGCGGGTAATTAGTATTGTTTTTTGCCCTGCCGAGAGCATAGAGGCAATTATGCCGCAAATCTGTTCCGGTGTCTTTCCCGCGCCGTAAATAACCTCGGATATACCCTGACGAATTGCGCGGTGATGATCCACCTTGGCATAGCCTAAATCCTCGAAAGGCTCAAGCCTCATTTCAAGCATTGCCTGCTCCGCGCTTAAACTGCCGCTTTCAACCTGGTGCAAAATTTCGGCGATTCGTTCCTTCTCCATTGTAGCTCCTTCAGCTTTGACAAAAACTGCTCATATTTTCTCAAGCATAGCATATTTTTCGCTGAAAATGAATCCTTTTATTTTCGGCGAACAGCACTTAAGATTACGCTGCCTGACACCTTAAAGCTGTGCAACAAGTATGCTCCCGTCACAACAAATTTTTGTGCATCAGAAAACGATTTTTTTCTTTTCATTTTTCTTTGCGTGCGCTATACTTAGATTTGGAGGAATTTTTCTGAGCATTTGTTGGCAAGCCCCCGCAAAAAAGGCATGTATAAACAAAATATTGGAGGAACACTTATGGCAGTAAGACAAAACCTAATCGAGCTATGCGAAAAAATGGCTCACGGCCACTATGAAATCAACGAAGACTGTGCGGAATACAAGACTTTTGAAAAATGGATGACGGATGAACAGATAAAAATTCTCATGGCAATGGAACTTCTGACTCCGGCTCTGCCGGCATCCATTGCGTACGACATTGGCGAAGATGAGAATAAGGTCACGGATATGCTCCGCGAAATGGCGGACATTGGCGTTGTACAAAGGATTGAAAAGGGCGGCATGGAGCTTTTTGTGCTTCTGGTTTATGCTCCCGGCGCCTTTGAGTTTATGCTCGTTAACAATGAATTCTGCGAGCAGCATCCCGAAGTTCCCGTATCTTTTGCCGAACACGCGACAAAGAGCTACTCAAAAGTTATACACAACATTCCCATGGGTGCCGGCGTCATGCGCGCTATTCCCGTGGAAAAGGCTATACCGGTTGGTACCGAGCAAGTTAAAAGCGAACTTCTCAGCACTTACATCGAAGCAAACAAGGCCCACATCGCAATTCTGCCCTGCCAGTGCCGTCGCGTTCGCCGCTTCATGAACGAAGGCGCCGGTGACCTTGAAGGCGGTGCCGATCTTGAAACAGGTATGTGTATGTTCTTGGGCTTTGCCGCCGATATGTTCATTCAAAACGGCAAAGGCAAGCAGATTACCAGGGATGAGGCCTATGAGAAGCTTGCATATTTTGAAAAAATCGGCTGCGTTCACCAGATAACCACTCTGCAGCCCGGAAAATCGGTGGCTATATGCAACTGCATGCCGGGTACCTGTCTGGCACTTGGCGCAACTCAGTACTTCAACACGCCTGACGCTTCCCGCAGCAACTATGTTGCCGAGGTCGACAAGGAAGCCTGCGTTGCCTGCGGACAGTGCGTTGAATACTGCCCGAATAACGCCCTTAAGCTCGGACAGAAGCTGTGCACGGAAAGCCCCATCGAATACAAATTCGCCGAATCGACCAGAGATACCGAGTGGGGTCCCGAAAAGTGGAATCCCGACTACCGCGACAATCGCGAGAACGTCGTACCGACAGGAACTGCTCCCTGCAAAACCACCTGCCCTGCTCATATCGCCGTTCAGGGATACATAAAGCTCGCCTCTCAGGGAAGATATATTGAAGCGCTTGATCTCATTAAGAAGGAAAACCCGTTCCCGGCAATTTGCGGACGCATCTGCCCCCACAACTGCGAGAACGAGTGCACCCGCGGCAGCTTTGACGAAGCAGTTGCAGTTGATGAGATAAAGAAGTTTATCGCCGATCAGGAGCTCAAGCTCGACGGTATGTTTATCCCCGAAAAGCTGCACAATTACGGCAAATCCATCGCAATCATCGGCTCCGGCCCCGCCGGTCTTTCCTGCGCATATTATCTTGCCAAGGACGGCTATAAGGTCACTGTTTTTGAAAAAGAAGAAAAACCCGGCGGCATGATGGTTCAGGGAATCCCCTCCTTCCGCCTTGACAAAGGCGTTGTCAATGCCGAAATCGAAGTCCTGCGCAGGCTGGGCGTCGTGTTTAAGTGCGGCGTTGAGGTCGGCAAGGATGTCTCGCTTGATGAGCTTCGCAAGCAGGGCTTTGAAGCCTTCTACATTGCTATCGGTGCTCAGGCAGGACGTAAGCTGGGTATCGAGGGAGAGGACGCCGAGGGCGTTATCTCCGGCGTTGATTTCCTGCGCAAGGTTAACCTTTGCAAAAAGATTCGCGTTTCCGGCAACATCGTGGTCATCGGCGGCGGCAACGTGGCAATAGATGTTGCCCGCACCGCAGTCCGCATGGAAAAAACCGAATCCACAAAGATGTACTGCTTGGAAAGCGAAAAGGAAATGCCCGCCCTTCCCGAGGAGCAGGAGGAAGCAAAAGCCGACGGCATCGAAATCAACAACGGATGGGGTCCCAAGAAGATCGTTGTTGAAGACGGCAAAGTAACAGGCGTTGAGTTCAAGAAGTGCGTTTCCGTGTTCGACGCGGATGGCAAGTTCGCGCCCAAATATGACGAGAACACCACCATGGTCGTTCCCGCGGACTATGTTCTCCTTTCCGTCGGTCAGTCAATTGAATGGGGCGGCCTGCTGGACGGCAGCAAGGTCGAGCTGGGACGCGGCAATACCGCTGTTGCGGACAGCTTCACCTATCAGACCTCCCAGCCTGACGTTTTCGTAGGCGGCGATGTTTATACCGGACCTAAGTATGCTATTGACGCTATCGCGGCCGGCAAGGAAGGCGCCATCTCCATCCACCGCTTCGTATGGGAAGGCCAGAGCCTGACCATCGGACGTAACCGCCGTGTCTTCACCGCCTTGGATAAGAACGGTCTTGACAAGAAGGCTATCTCCGGAGAAGGTTACGACAACACCCCGCGTCAGCGTCCTCTTCACGACGCTCAGAAGGCCAAGAGCTTCAGCGATGACCGCATCACCTTCACCGAGGAGCAGATGAAGAAGGAAACTGCCCGCTGCCTGGGCTGCGGTGCTACAATAGTTGACCCGGAGAAGTGCATCGGCTGCGGCGTCTGCACCACAAAGTGCAAGTTTGACGCTATTCACCTCAAGAAAATTTACAATGTCGAAAGCGTTGAATTCTTCAGCAGAAATGAAATCTTTGATAATTATGCCGAAGAGCGCAAGCGCAACATTGAAATCCGCAAGGCTGCAAAGGTATAAAAGCCCCCTTTCAGCAAGAAATACTCTTAATAAAACAAGGACTTGGGGAATATTCCCAAGTCCTTGTTTTTTCAGAGTGTCAAAGAAGTCCCGCATCGCAAAAAGCAGTTCATAAAAGCAAGGATTTCCTTCTGTTGATACTTCAGCTCAGTTCTCAACGCGATTTAAATTGTAACGGCTAAAGCCGTTGACAGTCAATGCTTTTTGCTTACATCGTCAGTGCCGCCCTACCGTATTTTTATACGCCTACAGGCGACACTTCCTCGTCTGCGGAACTACTTGACGCTCTTTTAACCGAAGTTATGAGCCGCCCACCGAGCCGTCCCAAGTGTCGACTGCGGTATTTTTCGGCTTGCCGTCCTCAAACCATTTCGTTGTGACAGCCTTTGTTTCCGTAAAGAAGCGCAGTCCGTCCTTTCCGAGAACATGCAAATCACCGAAAAAGGACTGCTTGTGACCTGTGAAGGGAAAAATTCCTACAGGCACGGGAATGCCGACATTTACTCCGACCATTCCGCCGTGGGTACGGGCGGCAAACTCTCTGGCGTAGTAGCCGCTGCTCGTGTATATGACCGAACCGTTGGCAAAGCGGTTCGCGTTCATGAGAGCTAAGCCCTCTTCAAAATCGCGCACGCGCTTAATGCACAGCACGGGGCCGAATACCTCCTCGTCGCCTATACTCATTTCGGGCGTTACGAAGTCAAAAATTGTGGGGCCGAGGTAGAAGCCCTCTTCATAACCCTTGACAAGGGCGTTTCTGCCGTCCAGAACGAGCTTTGCTCCCTCGTCCACGCCCTTTTGTATCCAGTTCAGGACGGATTTTCGGTGAGCCTGCGTAACGAGAGGGCCCAGAGTGCTGCTTTTATCGTAGGCCGGCCCGATTACGAGCTCGGAGGCAAATTTGACGAGATATCTAAGCAGCTCATCGGCTATGCTCTCCTGCGCGACGATTACGGGAAGCGCCATGCAGCGCTCTCCCGCGCAGCCGAAGGCGGAATTTATTATGCCGCGGGCGGCCCGCTCCAGGCAGGCGTCCTCGAGCACGAGCGCGTGATTTTTCGCCTCGCAAAGCGCCTGCACCCTTTTACCGTTTGCCGCCGCCTTCGAATAAATGTGCAGACCCACGGAGGTGGAGCCGACAAAGCTCACGCCCTTAATGTCGGGGTGCTCGAGGAGAATTTCGGCTTCGTTCCTGCTGCAGGTGACAATGTTCAAAACTCCGTCCGGCAGACCCGCCTCAATGAGAAGCTCCGCGCAGCGCAGGGCAGTCATCGGCGTCATGGAGGCGGCCTTTATCACGAGCGTGTTGCCCGCCGCGATACACAGCGGCGCCATCCAGCCCATGGGTATCATGCCCGGGAAGTTGAAGGGGACAATCCCCGCGAAAACCCCCACGGGCTCGCGGTATAAAACCGTGTCGTAGCCGTCGGAGGTGTTCATGAGCGCCTCGCCCATCATTAAGCTCGGCGTTCCGCAGGCAAACTCGACAGCCTCCTTGACCTTCAGTATGTCACCCTTCGCCTCGCTTAAAACCTTGCCGTGCTCTCTGGCGACTAACAGAGTCAGCTCGTCCATGTGCTGCTCAACCAGTTCGCGGAACTTATAAAGCACAGTTACCCGCCTCATAACAGGCGTTGCCGACCATGACGCAAACGCGGCCTTTGCTGCGGAAACGGCACTTAACACCTCGTCCTTTGTGCAGCAGGGCGTTTGCGCGATAACTTCGCCGACGCTCGGGTCATAAATATCCATATACTTTTCGCTTGCCGAGAAGAGCCATTTTCCATTAACCAGATACTTAAGCTTTTTAGTTTCACTCACAAATAACACTCCCTTGCTGTTTCTGTATACCGCCCCAAAGCTCGGTTTTTTCCGCCCCCGCGGCGGTCAGCACATCTTCAAGCTCCTGCGGACTCAGGCTTTCAAGCGAGCCCTCTTCTTTGAAGGCCGATATGCCTTTCAGCACCGCGTCAAACCTGCGTTTGTTTATCTTGTTGCGAATGGCGAAAAAGAGGCAGATAGACAGAAGAATAATCGGAATCAAAATGAACATCCACTTTATGCCCATAACCACGCCGCTCTGGGCGTAGACCGCAGGGTCAAAATTTACGGTGCTTGCTTTCAGCAGATTGTATTGGTTCTGGTCAAAGCCCATTGCTCTCAGCCCGTAGCCGAGCAGCAGCACCGCAACTCCGCTGGCAAACTTGCGAAGGAAGGTGGTAAGTCCGCTGTAAACACCCTCCCTGCGTTTGCCTGTTCGAATCTCGTCTATGTCGTAAATATCGGTTAAAATCGACCAAGTGGCAAGATTTCCCGCCGCAGAGCCGACTGCAATCAGCGCCGCCAGTATAAAAAGAACTATGACGGGCGTACTTGCGTCAATCCAGATAAATACGAGCGCCGATAAAAGCCAAGTCGGTATTCCGATAAAGAGCGGGAACACCTTGCCCTTCTTTTTCGCAAGGCTCCCCATTGCCACCATGAGAATAACAGAGCAAACAAGCAGGGTACCGACTATCATCTCATAGCTCTTGTATTTTAAAACCACAATGTCGATATAGAAGATGAAAAGCGCCAGAACCAAGTCTACCGCAATTTGGAAGGATAGAAATATTCCGAGAAAATTCCTGTAAGCGGGGTTTTTAAAGACTGAGCCGTAGCTTTTGAGCGTTATTTTCTCAACAGGCGGAAGCTCCTCCATCTCCCTCGTTCCCAAAAACGTAATCAGCCAGCTAATGCCGAAGATTGCTCCGAGCGCGACGGCCATGATAAGATACCCTGTTTTCTGCTCGGGGCCGTTCTGACCGCCGCCGACGGACTTGATTATAATCCCGGGTACAACGGCCGCTATCAGTGAGGCTCCCCCGGAAAAGACCATCCTCATTGTGGTAAAGCTCGTTCGCTCGTTATAGTCGGAGCTTATATCCGACAAAATTGCGTTATAGGGTATCATCACGATAGTGAAAGCCGTTCCGAAGAACATATAAGCGAAGGCGTAGTAGATGACTTTTGCCGTTACGCTCTCGATTCCGAAGGAGTAAAAGAGCGTGACGAAGGACAGGAACACGGGGATAATCCCTATAAGGAAGAAAATGCGCCTGCGCCCAAAACGCGAGCGGGTTCTGTCCGACAGAGATCCAACTATGGGGTCGGTTATTGCGTCCCAAAGCTTGCCGATGAAGATGATGATAGTGGCCGAAACAACCGGCAGCCCCTCAACCAGCACCAGAAAGTTCATAAACAGTAAGCTGAAAACCATAAAGGCTCCGCCGCCGTAAATATCACCGCAGGCATAGCTGAGCTTCTCTCTGAGCCGTCCTTTCATAAACACGCCGTCCTCTCTAATTTATAATATTTGCCGCTGTTTTCAGCATGAGCGGAATTATTCTTTCAATCTTCTCCTGCGTCATTCGGCTGCTTGCACCCGAAGTTCCCAGCGAGTACCTGCAATTGCCCTTATTGTCAAGGACGGGGACAGCAACACACCTTATATGCTCGCTCAGCTCCCCATCGTCTATTGCCCAGCCCTGGGCCCGCACCCGCGTTAGTTCCGCGTTAAAAGCCTCGGCGTTGTCTATGGTTTTTTCTGTATATTTTTCGAAGCCGATTGAGGAGAGCATTTTTTTCCTCTCCTCCTCGAGTGCGAATGCCACCAGGCATTTGCCGACGGCGGAGCTGTGCAGCGGCTCGCTGTTGCCGATTTTGGCGTTGACAACTAAAAGCGAGTCGGACATTGTCTGCTCGATGACCACCGCCTTGCTGTTGGCGCAAACACAAAGGTGCACCGATTCACGGATTTCTTCGGCCAGATGATTCATGAGGGGCTTTGCCTCGGCAATGTCGCTGAAGTTTTTGTAATACTGCTCGGAGAGCTTTAAAATCGCGGGACCGAGCTTGTATTTTTGCGTGTCCTTGGTTTTTTCAACCATGTTGGCCTCGAGAAAGGTATCGAGAATGCGGAAGGCGGTGCTCTTGTTTATGTCCAGTGCCTGCGCAAGCTCCGTAACGCCCACGCTTTTGCGCGTGCCCAGAATCAGCAGGGCGTCAATGCCCGTTTTCAGCGATTGGCTCATAGCGCTCTCCTTATCTGTTTAGAATAATGTCCTTTACCTTCCCCTCGGCGCCGTAGTCTCGGATAAAATCGGTAAACACTTTGTGCTCACGTACGGTTTCAAGCGTGCTTTTATCGATTTGCTCAATAATAGCGGCGAAGTCAGCGTGCGTTATGCGGCTAATCTCCGAGAGCAGAGCCTTGCTCTCCCTCTGGCTTTCGCTTCGGTGAGGGGGATAGCCTCTCCCCGCCTCGTCGCAGAACAGCTTTTCAAAAATGTATTTTAGGTTGATGTCCGCCGCCCAGCCGAAGCCTTTGTTGAGCGCCAGCGAAATGCAATTGCCTGCGTTTATCTGTGAAAAAAGCCAAGCGTCCACGGGGTCGATTATATGTCCGCAAAAGACCTTCGGATACTGCATAACCGAGAGCATAAAGCCAAGCCCCGTGCCGCAGCCGCCGACGACGAAGTCCGCCGCGCCCGTTTCCAGTGCGAGCGCCGCCATAAGCCCGGTGTGGATATAAGTAAGCTCCGGTACTGTCACTTCATCGGACATGCCGACATTAAAAACACGCGCGTCAACACCCCGCAGGGCCTCAATAATGTAGCCGTTTTTATCCCTCGCGGAAACCTCGCTCAAAACTGCTATTCTCATGCTTTTTTACCCTTTCTCCCAATGCATTTTTCCGCCTTCTCGGCAATATCACGCGCCGTCAGATGAAAGCGCTCCTGCAAATAGTCAAGTGTGCCCACCTCGCCGAAGCTCTCAAAAACCGCCACTCTCTCAAGCGGTACGGGGCATTTTTCCGAAAGCAGCTCGGCGCAGGCGCTTCCCAGGCCGCCGATGGCGTTATGATTTTCCGCCGTGACAACAGCTCCGCAGTTCTTAGCGGCTTTAATAAGGGCCTCCTCGTCGAGCGGCTTAACCGTGTGCATATCGATAACCGTCGCACGAATTCCCTTTTTTAAGAGCATATCGCGCGCTCGAAGCGCCTCGAGCACCATAATTCCGCAGGCGACTATGGCAACGTCGCTCCCTTCTTCAAGGACATTCGCCCGTCCGATAACAAATTCCGCGCTGTCATTGTAAATTCGTGTAACCTTGCGGCGGCTTGAGCGCATATAAAACACGCCGTAGGTATCCGCCATGTGCTTAACAGCAGTTTTTAATAATGCGGCGTCGGCAGGCTCGATAACCGTCGCACCCGGGACGGCGCGCATGAGCGCCATATCCTCAAAGGGCATGTGCGTGCCGCCGTTTGCCGTAGCGGAAATTCCCGCGTCGCCCCCGATTATTTTCACGTTTAGCTTTTGATAGGCACAGGAGAGGAAAATCTGGTCAAAAACCCGACGTGTGGCAAAGGTGCCGAAGGCGTGGAAAAAGGGGATAAGCCCCGTTGCCGACATTCCGGCGCACATGCCCACCGCGTGTGCCTCCATAATTCCGCAGTTTATGCCGCGTTCGGGAAAGGCATCAAAAAAGCGTTTTGTGCCCATTGAATACTGAACGTCGGCGTCCACCGCGAAAATACGCGGATTCTCCTTTGCGGCGTCAATCAGCGCGTCGCAGTAAACGGCGCGCATTTCACGCTCATCCATTATTGGGCGCTCAAGCAGATAGTTCATCTTTAAGCCTCGCTTCTATTCCCCTTATCGCGTTTGCAGCCATTTCCTCGGTGATAACCATATAGTGGTTAAAGCCCTTAATTTCCGCAAAGCTGCAGCCGTGCCCCTTTTCGGTGTTCAGTATAATAACGGACGGTTTTTTTAAGTCCTTAGCCGCACGAAGCGCGGCATAAATCTCCTCCACCTCGTGTCCGTTTACTTCCCAAGTTTCAAGTCCGAACGCCTTGAACTTTTCCGCGAGGTCAAAGGGTCTGCAAATATCCTCCGTAAAACCGTCGAGCTGGCGGCGGTTATTGTCCACAAGAATTACGATATTATCGAGCTGCCTATGAGCGACAAACTGGATTGCCTCCCAGTTTTGTCCCTCCTGCAGTTCGCCGTCGCCAACCATTACATAGACCGTGCTTTCTATGCCCTGAGCGCGATTTCCGATTGCCGCACCGACAGCGAGCGAAAGCCCCTGTCCGAGCGAGCCCGTGGAGAGGTCAACCCCCACAGTCTTCAGCCTGTCGCAATGACTGGGAAGGCTCGTTCCGTTTGCGTTGAGGGTTTTCAGAAGCTCCCTGTCGAAAAAGCCTCGATAAGCGAGGGCGGCGTAAAGCGCTGGGCCGCAGTGCCCCTTTGAGAGCACAAACCAGTCGCGGTCTCGCTTATTCGGGTCGTGAGGGTCAATGTTCAGAATATCAGTGTAAAGCACGGCGAGCGCGTCGCAAATCGACATGCTGCCGCCGATGTGTCCGTAGCCTGCCGCCGCCATCGCCGTGATTGTCAGCTTCCTAATTTCCGCGGCGGCTGTGAGCGTCGCTTTTTTGTCCATTTCTATCTCCTTCCGAACAGAAGATTTCCGATAAACCCGCGCTTTTTCGGCAGCGGCTTATCCTCGTAGGAGTCAAGGTAAACCTCGGTATTGAGCCTTGCAGAGTCAACCGCCGCAAGCGCGAACTTGAGCACCTGCCTGCCCTGCTGCCCGCTCAAAACAGGCTCGCGTTTGTTTTTTATTGCTTCAACGAAATCGCGGGTGGAGGCCTCAAAGGAATCCGCCCAGTCGCTCTTCATGTCCCAAAACTCCGTGAGCTTCCCGTCGCGGTACATTATGACGGGAGCGACAGAGGGCAGCATGGTCGCCGTGCAGCGCGTTATCCAGATAACGCCGCGTGAGCCGGTGATTTCCACCCGCTCGTCGCAGGTATAATATTTGCTCTCGACATACATGTCGTCGGAGCTCATGATATCCCAAACGCCGTAGAGCTTCTTGCCGCGGTGCTTCCACATGATGACGGCGGGGGAGTCGTTATAAACCCCCGGAATAACCGGCGTTTCGTCTATCCACGCCGTAACCTTTTCAACATCGCCCAGCAGATACATGACGGTCGAAAATTTATGGTAGCCGTCGTCAAAAACCGTGGGGCCGCCGCCGGATAGCGTGCAGTTTAGGCGCCAGAGCCAGGATTTTGGGTCAACCTCCCAGCCGGTTTCCTTTAGTTCCTCTGTTTCGGGATTGCCCTTCTTCGGCATATTTCCGACAATTGGGATGTTGCGCGAAGCCAGAGAGGCATTATTCATCTTAAGGCGAATCCCGACGGGCTCGCCGATTTCACCGTCGTCCAGCAGTTTTTTGGCAAAACGGTAGGGCGGGTAAAATACAAAGTTCTCAAACACCTTGAGCAAAACGCCGTTTTCCTCCGCCGCCTTAATCATCTCGTCACACTCGGACAGATTAAGCGCCATAGGCTTTTGCACGGAAACGTGTTTGCCCGCCCTACATGCCCTGACCGTGTACTCACAGTGGAGGTGGTGGGGCAGAAGCAGTTCGACTGCCGTTACCTCCTTATCTGCGAGCACTTCGTCAAAGTCCTTATAAATTTTCGGAACGCCGTGCTCCTGAGCAAATTTCTTCGCGCAGGCGGTGTTTGTGTCGCACACGCCCCAAAGCTCCGCGTCGGGATTATCCTTATAGCCTGCGGCGTGCAAAGTTGCAATTCTCCCGCAGCCGACAATGACAAATTTCATTTTTTCCATAAGCTTCCCCCCGCTCTCTTAAGCTAAACAGTTTCCTGCGACACCTCGCGCTCGTATTTTTCACGCTTTTCGGTCATGTATGAGGGAATGGGAACATCCCACCAGCCGAAGGCCTTTCCGCCCGAGTTCGGGTAATCCCTGCATACCTTTACATGAAGGAGCGCGGGAGCGTTTGATTTGAGTGCCTCGCCCAGCGCCGCCGCAATGCCCTCACGGGTGCTCTCGGCATAAGCCTTAATCCCGAAGGAACGCGCCAAAGCCGCAAAATCGGGGCTGTAGCTTTTACCGTCGCGCATGGTGAAGTCGTTTCCGAAAACACTTTCTTCGCCGAGAACATCCATCTGCAGGTCGCTGATGGCAAGCCAGCCGCTGTTGTCGGCGACAATAATTACTATCGGGATTTCATACTGGGCGATTGTCGAAAGCTCCTGCACGGTCATCAGGAAATCCCCGTCGCCCACAAGCGCGATTACGGGCTTCTCGGGGCAGGCAAGCTTCGCGCCGAGGGCGGCGGGAACCGCCCAGCCCATAGTCGAAAAGCCTCCTGTTGTGAGATTGCAGTAAGGCTTTTTATAGCAGTACTCCTGAAAAAGCTGCGCCTGTGTGTTGCCTGACGAGGTGGTGATGATTGTATCGTCGGGCAGCGTGGCTTGAAGCACGGAAATGAGCTGCGAAATGGTAAGCTCTTCCGTTTTCGACGCCCTAACACAGTCCAGATATTCAAACCACTCCTTACGGAGTCGTCCGATTTCGGCGAGATACTCAGTATTTATTGAAAACTCCGGCTTCGTTTCGAGAAGTGCGCTTAAAAAATTGTTTACGTCCGCGTTTACGGCGATGTCGGGTTCATAGTTTTTACCGAACTCGGCAGGGTCAAGATCGACATGAATCAGCTTTGTATCGGGAAAATTGAAGGCGACTCCCTTTCTGTAAGAGCAGGTGGTTTCATCCGCAAAGCGCGTACCGAGAGCCAGAATCACATCCGCCTCGCGGCTGACTTTAAGCCCCACGGCAGTTCCCTTCGAGCCCGTGTGGAAGCAGTATTGCCCGTGCGTTTCCGAAACCGCCCCCTTTGCCGCAAGCGTTGTAATAACAGCCGCGCCCCATTTTTCCGCAAGCTCAAGAGCCTTTTCGCCCGCCTTGGCGTTAAGTGCGCCCGCGCCGAGGAGTATTAGCGGACGCTTTGCCGTTTTCATCAGTTCAACTGCGCGGCAGACTGCGGTTTTATCTGTGCAAGGCGCATAAACTGCGCTTTCTTTTTCGCTCTTGTCGATTTCGCAGTCGCAGTAAGCGCACTGAACATCCATGGGAAGGGTAACGACGCAGGGCCCGTGCCGCCCCGTTGTCATCGCTCCGAAGGCGCGCTTCATAATTCTCGGAAGCTGACGAACGGATTCGGCGCGCCAGCTGCGTTTGGAAAGCGGCTCAAGGCTTCTTATTATGTTGCTGTCCTGATAGCGCTCAAGCTCCTGAAGAACGCCCACTCCCTTCATGTGCACATGCGTATCTCCGCAAAGCGCCAGAAATGAAGTGGAGTCGGCATAGGCGGTACCCAAGCCTATGCTCAGGTTCAGCGTTCCGGGACCGATGGAGGAGAAAACCGCCAGCGGTTTTCCCTTGATGCGGAAATAGCCGTCCGCAATAGCCGCGGCCGACTGTTCGTGCTTTACCTGCAGGTATTTAATATTGCCCGCGGTCTCTTCCTTTCGCACGGCATCAAACAAACCCAAAACCCCGTGACCGGGTATTCCGATAATATAAGGCACGCCCTCTTTAACAAGCTGTTTAACGATAATTTCCCCGCCTGTATACTGCATATTGGCAACCTCCCATACCTTGATAATACCAGTTTATATAGGTAAAATCTATTTTTCAATAGTTTTTGAAAAAGGGGTTGCGCGATGTGCAACCAAAATTTTTGTCGTTATTTTGCAGTCTCTTCTTTTTTAATTAGTCCCGATAGAATGCGTCTTTCCGAAGGCAAAATGATAGAGTATACCGTTTCATTTTGCAGCCTCATAGTATAGCGGTCAGCAGGTATTCTTAATTTTCATTATCGCGGCAGTTCCGTAAGTCGAACCGTGCTTTCCTCGTGGCTTTGGTTGGGTCAGTGTCACATGGTTCGGACACGCTGATTTCTATGAATAATGTTGATATTTGGAGGTCTATTTGTATCTAACTTGGTTGATTGAATAACATTTAATAATGTGGTATAGTCAGAATGTCGGCAATACGCAAGCCGCAGGTTTTTTTAGTTTTACACAGCAGTCGCAGAGCCGTATATCTTTAATTTTGTTATTTCAAGGGAAGGGAAGGGGACAAATGAGCGAGACTGATAACAAGGATACAACCGTACGCGAACCAATTTTAAAACTTGGTCAAATGGTGACCAACCGTCTGTTTTATAAGATTACACCGGAGGATCCCGAATACTGGGGTTTGGCAGCAATAGTTACCGATGAGGAAGCCGAGGTTGCGCTGACTATGAAAAGGCGCGTTCCCAGAACCTTTAAGGACATCCTCAAGCTTACGGGAAAGGACCCCGTCAGGCTTCAGGAACTGCTCGACCACATGAGTGAGGTCGGTATAATCGAATACAACTGGGAAAACAAACAGCGCGAAAAGCAGTATATTTTACCGATGTTTGTTCCCGGCAGCGCCGAGTTTACAAACATGAATGTCGAGCTTCTCAACGCACACCCTGAGATGGCGCGCTTCTTTGAGCGCATGGCTTTTCTTCCGCTTGAGAAGGTCACACCCATGGTGCCTCCCGGGGGCGCCGGAGTCGGCATGCACGTCATTCCCGTCGAGAAGGCGATTGACGCCGAAAACAAATCCGTTCCCGTCGAGCATATCACCCACTGGCTCAAAAAATACGAGGGCAAATATGCTGCAAGCCCCTGCTCGTGCCGTCTTTGCCGCGACAAGCTTGAAGAGGGCTGCGGCGATGACTACAACGACTGGTGCATCGCCGTCGGCGACATGGCCGACTATGTAGTTGAAACCAAAAAGGGCGGCCGCTACATAGATTACGACGAAGTTCTGGAGATTTTAAAGCGCGCCGAGGATAACGGCTACGTTCACCAGATTACCAATATTGACGGCGAAAACAAGATTTTCGCTATTTGCAACTGCAATATAAATATCTGCAACGCTCTGCGCACCTCACAGCTTTTCAACACGCCAAATCTCTCCCGCTCCGCATACGTCGCGAGAGTTAATCAGGACAATTGTGTTGCCTGCGGACGCTGCGTTGAATATTGCCCCGCAGGTGCGGTTAAGCTCGGGCAGAAGCTCTGCACCAAAAACGGTAAGGTAACTTATCCCATGCAGGAGCTTCCCGACAAGGTTAAGTGGGGACCCGAAAAGTGGACGCCCGACTACCGCGACAAGAACCGTATCAACTGCTACGACAGCGGAACGGCTCCCTGCAAAACGGCCTGCCCCGCGCATATCGCGGTTCAGGGCTATCTGAAAATGGCGGCACAGGGCAGATACCAAGAGGCCCTAGCGCTGATAAAGAAGGAAAACCCCTTCCCTGCTGTCTGCGGAGCGGTCTGCAACCGTCGCTGCGAGGACGCCTGCACCCGCGGCACAATCGACGAGGCAGTTGCAATCGACGAGGTCAAGAAATTTATCGCTCAGCAGGACCTCAAGGCCGAAACCCGCTATATTCCCCCCGTTGTTCAGCCTTCGCTGCGCGGTCTTTATACGGACAAAATTGCCATTATCGGCGGCGGACCAGCGGGACTGAGCTGCGCCTTCTATCTTGCCGAAAAGGGTTATAAGCCCACAGTTTTTGAAAAAGAGTCCCGTCCCGGCGGTATGCTTACCTACGGGATTCCCTCCTTCCGCCTGGAAAAGGACGTTGTTGACGCTGAAATCGACATTATCAAGGCTATGGGCGTCGAAATAAAATGCGGTGTTGAAGTCGGCAAGGATATTACAATTGCCGAGCTCCGCAAGCAGGGCTATAAGGCGTTTTATCTCGCCATCGGTTGCCAGGGCGGACGTCAAATCGGCGTTCCGGGCGAAGACGCGGACGGCGTTTTCGCGGGTGTTGATTTCCTGCGCCGCGTTAATCTTGATGAGAGCGCCACAAAGCTTCACGGAAAAACAGTGGTTATCGGCGGCGGAAACGTAGCTGTCGACGTTGCCAGAGCGGCAGCGCGCTGCGGAGGCGAGGCCGTCGGCATGTACTGCCTTGAGGCCCGCGAGATAATGCCCGCGGACAAGCAAGAGGTTCACGAGGCCGAGGCCGAGGGTATCTCCGTTAACTGCGGCTGGGGTCCCAAGGAAATCCTCACAGAAAACGGTAAGGTCAAGGGCATAGTCTTCAAGCGCTGCGTCAGCGTATTTGACGACGAGAAGCGTTTTAATCCCAAGTACGATGAGAATTACCAAATTACTGTTGAGTGCGAAAATGTTTTGCTCTCCGTCGGGCAAAGTATTCTTTGGGGTGATTTGCTCTCCGACTCAAAGGTTGAACTCGGTCGCGGAAACGGTGCCTTGGCCGATGCTCTTACCTATCAGACCGCAGAGCCTGACATTTTTGTCGGCGGCGACGTTTATACAGGTCCCAAGTTCGCTATCGACGCTATCGCCGCAGGCAAGGAGGGCGCAATCTCCATCCACCGCTTTGTACGTCCGCACGCCAGCATGACGATTGGGCGCAACCGCCGTGAATTTATCGAGCTTGACAAGGACAATGTAGTTGTTGAAAGCTATGATAACGCTTCCCGTCAGTGTCCCGAAAACGAAGCTGCCGAAACTGCCGCGAAGTCCTTCCGTGACACCCGCAAGGTTTTCACCGAGGAACAGGTCAAAACGGAAACCGCGCGCTGCCTGGGCTGCGGAGCTTCCGTGGTTGACACCAACAAGTGCATCGGCTGCGGTATCTGCACCACAAAGTGCGAATTTGACGCAATTCACCTCTACCGCGAGATGCCCGAATGCAGCAAGATGATAAAGGCTGAAAAGAAAGTAACGGCTTTGCTTCCATATTTAATAAAGCGTGAAATTAAAATTAAGCTCAATAAAGATAAGAAGTGATTTTATATGCATGAGTTAGGAATCGTGTTCAGCATCATGGAAAGCGTTGAGGCGCTCGGGAAGGAAAATGACCTTACAAAGGTATCGTCAGTCACTCTCGAGGTGGGAGAGGTTTCCGGAATTGTCCCGATTTTTATTACGGACTGCTGGAAATGGGCTGTGGAAAAATCTCCTCTGTTAAATGGTTCGGAGCTTAAAGTTGAGCCTATAAAGGCGGTCACCTTCTGCAACGGCTGTGAAAAAACCTATTCCACGATGGAGTACAAGAAAATCTGCCCCTATTGCCAGAGCGAAGACACATACCTTCTGACAGGCAACGAGGTAAATATCAAAGAAATAGAAGCCATGTAAAATAAGAGCCGCGTTCATTAAATGAACGCGGCTCTTATTTTCAGTATAAATCAGTTTGCGCTCGCGCTCCGTGCCCCTCCAAGGCCGTTAAAAACTTGTTCGTATCGATTTTCTTAACCGATGTTGCAGTCTGTAAATAAATAAAATATAATTGCAATCAGATGTCAACCGAATTAAACGATTGAACGAAGGATGTGAGCAAGATTATCGAGGACAGAGAAGAACGGCTGTCGTCCTTAGCAGAAAATTTCCGCGATTGTCAGGATGTTTTATTTGCAATCGGCGACAAGACCAGGCAATTAATCATTATCGCACTTATTGACGCGGGCTGTACTCCCGGCATTCGTGTCGGTGAGATAACACAGAAGACTCACCTCTCCAGACCTGCGGTATCTCACCATCTCAAGGTTTTGAAGGACGCGAAGATACTGAACGTTCTTAGTCAAGGCACCATGAATTATTATTCCTTGGATCCTAAAAACAATGATTTGATGAAGCTTAGAACTCTCGTATCAAATGTCGAGGAAATACTTCGGGAAGCCCGATAGTTTTCCCGAAAGCAGCTTATGTCAGGTACTGCTTGCCGCATAAAACAATTTGGAGGGTGACATGAAAATTTTAAACGACTTCGACGCTACACTGCTGCAAAACGAAGACAAATTTGAGGATGCTTTTTTTAAAAGATTTCATCTTAATAAGCACAAAGTAAGGCTCAGTGACAACATTGAAAAGGATTACTCCTTTCCCACCTTTTACGGCGACGTAAGCTGCTCTCAGGCGATTTTTCTGTGTTCCTACGAAGAGGCGCTGAAACTAATGCCTCATGAGAAAATTAAGCCTGTACGCGCACTGAAAGGTCGCGCGGTGCTTGCAATTTCCTGCTATGAATACAAAAATGTAATGGGTATCCCCCCCTATAACGAGGTGGCGTTAACTATTGCCATCCAGGCGGATAAGCAGAAGAATCCAACCCTGCTGCCGCTTATATTTAATAATTACAGCGGTTATTACGTTTTCTCCATGCCCGTGACCTCCCGTGAAAACTGCATAAGAGGAAATAGTATCTGGGGTCTGCCGAAGGTCACGCAGGAAATTGACATTGACGTTTCGGGCGACGAAGCCGTCACGGTGTGCCGAGAAGCGGACGGGAAGGAGTATTTCCGCCTGCGCGTTCCCAAAGCCGGTAACCCAAAACAAATGGATGAAACCGCCTATCTCTACACTAAGCTTAGCGGCAAAATTCTAAAAGCCCGCACCGATTTCAAGGGCGATTTTGCAATAAGCAAAAACATGGCTGTGCTGCTGAATCCGGAAAAGAGCCCTGACAAGCCGTTTCTCACGCTTAGTGACACGCCCTGCGGCAAAGCAATAAAAAAGCTGAAAATAGACCCCACCCCTCTGCAGCTGCGATATGTTGAGCACATGAATTCATGCTTCGATTTCTATGATGAAAACTATGAATTGAAATAAGAGAGGTTTACTTATGAAAGTTGTAATCTTGGGTGCCGGTGCAATCGGCGGCTGTCTCGGCGGCTGGCTGTCTGAAGTGTACGATGAAATTTATCTTCTTGACCAAGGTGAAGTCGCGAAAAACCTGAAAGAAAAAGGGCTTACTCTATATAAACAGGGCGAAGAAAAAAATAAGAAACACTTTCCGGTTAAGGTAATAGATAGCCTGAGCGATGTCGACGGCATCGACATTATCGCAATAGCGGTGAAAAACTACAGCCTTGAAGCCGTTGCCAAATCAATTCGCGAGCAAATCAAAGGTGAGCCCATAATTATCGGACTTCAAAACGGAGCGATTAACCAGACAATTCTGCCCAAATACTTTAAAAAGGTTGTTTTCAGCGTAATCGAGTTTAACGCCTGGGTTGACGAGCCCTGCGTTATCGGCTATCAGAATAAAGGTCCGTTTGTACTGGGCACTCTCGGCAGCGGGCTGGAAAACGAGCTGAAAGCAGTCAGCGATTTTATGTGCAAAGCGGTAGAGACAATTACTACGGACAGAATTCGTGATGCAGCCTACTGCAAAATGGTCATCAATCTCACCAATTCCTATACCACACTTGTCGGCTTCAAGTATCGGGAAATTTCCAGTATGCCCCTGTTTAAAAAAGTGCTGTCCAATTCGATGTACGAAGGGGTCAAGATAATCAAAGCGGCGGGCATCAAAGAATTTAAAGTCGGGAACATGCCGTCGTGGGGCAAAATCAAGGCCTCGGCAACTCTGCCGGATTTTATAACAAACGGTATCTTTAAAAAGAATCTCGACAAAATGGTTTTAAGCAGTATGGCACAGGATATCATTCAGCGCAAAGCCGGCACCAGCGAGCTTGATTCGCTTATCGGTCACTTCGTTGAGCTGGCCAAAAAATATAAGGTCAAGGCGCCATATAACGAGGCCGTCTATGAGTTATGCAAAACGGAATTTGCAAAGAGCGCTTTTACGCCAATGACTGAGGAGCAGGTATGGGAAGCGGTTCAAAAAAAGCTTTGATGCTTCCCGAAGAAATAGCTCTTTTGAATTTTTGACTCAACGCTGTCTTTGTTTTCTCTGTCTTCGCCCTTGTCCAAATTCCTATAACAGCTTTTACGAGGAAGCCGCGGGAACCGTCTTTCAGCTTCGTTTGCCAAAACTTTTTCCAATGAGCCAAACATCTGCATAGATCGATAAACACTCTGATTCCGATACCCGGTCAGAGTGTTTTTTGATTGGTGGGTCGTCTTTGACACTAATGTCAAAAAAGCACTATTGTGATATTCATAATGTTTTACTGTGCCGCAGCACGCGGCATTAGCTCAAAATAAGCGCCGTATGAAGGAAAATATGAAGGAAAACGCAAAAAATACAGGCCTTGAGATTGACCTCAAAGCCTGTATTTTCAATGGCAAATGACTAAACGATTGATACAATGCACCTGTTTTATATAGAATGCACCCGCGTTCAAGTGCCTTTTTTGATGCCTTCTGCCTTTGGCATAGCGG
>SAAS01000041.1 GCA_009929315.1 Clostridia bacterium | reverse complement strand
CTGCCTCCCACGGTGCCACCAATTAGCCCACCTCTTATAAGATCTGTGGGAAGTTGAACTGCACGAGAGAGTAATCTGCGCCCCCAACCGGCCTTGCTCTCAGCTAAAGCTTTTGAACTGCGCTTCCACCCCGAAACTGCCAAATCCCCTGCCCCAACGAAAGCTCCTCCCAGGCCTCCCAGGAGACCCGTAAACAGCTTTCCGGTGCCGTCAATGATGCTGGCTTCCTTCTGAAGATGTTTTTTATTGAGCAAGTCTGTGAAGGGGGTTAAGCCATTATTCATTCGGCTGCTAGCAGTTTTATTCATGGCTCCAGTTTCGACCGATCTTATTCCGGCTACTTTTAGTATTTTTAAATTAGCTGCATTTTTAACATCAGCAGTGAACGACATAATTGCTGCTCCTCTTTAATTTATCTAGACCAGGAAGCTATTTTATTGATATAGGCCCTTTTAATATCGTAGTCTAACTTGCTTTCTAATGAAGCTTGTTTCCCTAAGCCGTTATTGGCTATCACGGGCTGTGGCATTTGAGGCATTCCGGCGGGAACTCCCTGGTCATACATTCCAGCGGGCATTCCGGGGTCCATTCCCTGGTCATACATTCCTGGAGCCATTCCGGGGTCCATTCCCTGGTCATACATTCCCTGGTCATACATTCCGGGGTTCATTCCCTGGTCATACATTCCCTGCTGCTGCTGTTGCTGCTGTTGAATGAGGCCTCCTACAGCTTCTGTGAGGCGGCTAATAACTTCGTTATTCTGCATGATTGCTTGGTTCTGCATCATGTCAGTTTGGTCGTTGGCATTTAAGCCGGCGCCTATGCCGTTTATTAAAGCCATGTCCATATTTTCTTGTGATATATTTTGAGAATTAATAGCGTTAGCACCAATGCCAGATAAACCAGCACCGAGGGTTGCGCCTATTCCCGTGCCTAAGTGACCGAGTCCTAAGCCTTTACCTGCCATGCCCCCCAATGCGGCTCCACCGAGAGCCATCAAAGGGGTAGACACGCTGCCGTTATTTCCGATTAAATTACCCAGTTGGTCTAATACTCCGGCATACTTACGCATCGCCACTTTATTAATTTCGTTTGCAAGTGCTTCATCAAAATTCATGATTTCGTTGCCTTTCTGTTAAATTGCTGTTGTCGCCCCTAACTGAGGGATCCCAGATTTCCAGGAACATACATATTTAAAAACTCTGAAGAAAACCCACCGTAGCAGTTTTCCAAGTTGATATTTTCTTTAACTGATTTACACGCAGTTATGACTTCTTGCATTATTCGCTGCATCGTTGCTTCATACATCGGCCCTTTTTCTTCTACACTTACTGAAGTGCCGCTATCGTTATATTGAAAGGCATTTCTATTAAACCTGTAGATAATTGATTTTAGCGCAAACATTGAAGCGGTGTCAAGCCATAAAGTTAATGACGGGAAATCTAATATTGTTGCTTGAATACTCATGGGAGTTATTCGGGTGTTATAGAAATCTAATGCCATTAGTAGAAAGGAACGAAGTTGGTTATCTGTAAACTCTCTGCTCTCTATTAAATGATTAGATTCTTCCCAGTCCATGAGGTAGTCCCTGAGCACGTTAACAAGAATAACCAAACGCTCTTGCGCGGCAATATTCGTAGTTTTACTCGGACCCTTTGACAACATATTAGATCTCCCGTTTAATTACTCAGCCCTATTCAGATTTCTTCTTTCTAGGAGCTCTCTTTTTCTTAGCCGGAGTTTCAGCAACAGCTGGAGTTTCAGCCGTAAGCTGCACCGCAGGTGTCTCAGCATTAGCTGGAGTTTCAGCCGTAGGCTGCACCGCAGGTGTCTCAGCAACAGCTGGTTTCTCAGCAGCAGCACGCTCACGGATTGCTTCTGGCAGGAGGTGCTTCAGCACAGTCACCTTAGGTGACGCAGGCTTGTGCTGCTCAGAGGCGGGTTTCTGCTGCTCAGCGGCAGGCTTCTGCTGCTTAGAGGCAGGTTTCCCTGCCTTAGGTCGCTTTGCAGAGGCCTCCCCCGAGAACTCTCCCGAAAGCTCTTCCGAAAGCTCCCCCGAAAGCTCTACAGTAACAATACCATTATCTATAAGCTTAGTCAAGCCTAATTGTTTAGCTATTGCGAATTCTTCATCAGTTAGAATTAAGCATCCGTTGACTCTACAGTAGCCTTTCAAATCAACAGAATATTTACCTGTGAAGACCGGAACGGAATATATTTTATTTGCCTTGTCTGTCAATTTAATCTTGGGCATTTTCATCCTCCAATCTAACTAAAGCTGTGGGAAACACAAACACTCCCCGGTCAGGGTCATAAATCCCAATGTTTGCAGAGCCGAAAGGCACCAAGCAAACTCTGCCGTCAGAGAGAAAAGCTCCGCCTATGAAAGCAGTAGTGCCCTGGCCGTGTGCGGGGCCATCCGTATAGGTGTTCTCGGCGGGGTCGTAGATGCCGACGTTTGCAGAGTTATACGGCACTAGACAAATCTTGCCGTCCGCCATCGAGACGCCACCGTTGAAAGCGCCAGCGCCTCCTCTCCCGTGTGCGGGGCCATCCGTATAGGTGTTCTCGGCGGGGTCGTAGATGCCGATGTTTGCCGAGCCGCACGGTACCAACATTACCTTGCCGTTCGGCATCAGGATACTGCTGCCATAGAAAGCGGGAAAGCTTTTCCCGTGTGCGGGGCCGTCGGTGTATGTGTTCTCGACAGGGTCGTAGATGCCGATGTTTGCCGAGGTGCTCGGTGTCAACATAACTTTGCCATTAGGCAGCAGGGTGCTACCATAGAAAGCGCCATAGGTAGTGTTTTTCCCGTGTGGGGGGCCGTCGGTATATGTATTAGCGACAGGGTCGTAGATACCGATGTTAGCCGACTTGCGCGGCGTCAACATTACTTTGCCGTCCGCCATCGAGACACCCCCAGAAAACGCTCCGAGGTCATGCCCATGTGTGGGACCCTGTGTGTAAGTATCGGTATCCGGATCATAAATTCCGATGTTTGCAGAATCATATGGCACCAAACAAACCCTGCCGTCCGCCATCGAGACGCCGCCGTTGAAGGCATTAGTACCTTGCCCGTGCGCCGGCCCTTCTGTGAAGGCATGAGTAACGGGGTCATAAATTCCGATGTTTGAGGCCCCATGAGGCACTAAGCAGATCTTACCATTT
>SAAS01000040.1 GCA_009929315.1 Clostridia bacterium | reverse complement strand
TTACGCCATTCGTGCGGGTCAGAACTTACCTGACAAGGAATTTCGCTACCTTAGGACCGTTATAGTTACGGCCGCCGTTTACTGGGGCTTCAATTCAAAGCTTCGCTTGCGCTTACCTCTCCTCTTAACCTTCCAGCACCGGGCAGGCGTCAGCCCCTATACGTCATCTTTCGATTTAGCAGAGACCTGTGTTTTTGCTAAACAGTCGCCTGGGCCTATTCTCTGCGGCCGGCTTGCGCCGGCACCCCTTCTCCCGAAGTTACGGGGTCAACTTGCCGAGTTCCTTAACAACCCTTCTCCCGCTGGCCTTAGGATTCTCTCCTCATCTACCTGTGTCGGTTTGCGGTACGGACACCTAATCAATACACAAGGCTTTTCTCGCCTCAAAGCATCGTCTACTTCCCTACTCTAATTTCGGTCCCTTTCGCCCGGGTCAACCAACGCCCGGGTTAGACTATCTTCGAGTGTCCCCTTGCTTAACAATTTCGGTGGCTACGGAATTTCTACCGTATGTGCATCGACTACGCCTTTCGGCCTCGCCTTAGCTTCCGGCTTACCTAGAGCGGACGAACCTTCCTCTAGAAACCTTAGATTTTCGGCCATTATGATTCTCACATAATTCTCGCTACTCATTCCGGCATTCTCACTCGTATCTCGTCCACATGTGCTTACGCTCATGCTTCACCCTACAATACGACGCTCATCTACCCATGTACTATTGTACATGCCCAAGCTTCGGTTATACGTTTAGCCCCGTTACATTTTCGGCGCAGAATCATTCGATCAGTGAGCTATTACGCACTCTTTAAATGTGTGGCTGCTTCTAAGCCAACATCCTGATTGTTTTTACAATTCCACATCCTTTTACACTTAACGTATATTGGGGACCTTAGCTGTGGATCTGGGCTGTTTCCCTTTTGACTACGAAACTTATCTCACGCAGTCTGACTCCTGATAATCAATTATACGGCATTCAGAGTTTGATAGGGTTCAGTAGCCTTGTCGGCCCCTAGCCCATTCAGTGCTTTACCTCCGCTAATCTCTATCAAGGCTAGCCCTAAAGCTATTTCGATGAGAACCAGCTATCTCCGAGTTCGATTGGAATTTCTCCGCTACCCACAAGTCATCCGCCACCTTTTCAACGGGGGTCGGTTCGGGCCTCCATGGAGTTTTACCTCCACTTCACCCTGCTCATGGGTAGGTCACCCGGTTTCGGGTCTTATACAAGTAACTATACGCCCTTTTCAGACTCGGTTTCCCTCCGGCTTCGTGCCTTCAAACACTTAACCTTGCTACTTACATAAACTCGCCGGACCGTTCTACAAAAAGTACCACATCGAGCCTTAACGCTCTTTGTGTGCTTGTAAACACAAGGTTTCAGGTTCTTTTCACTCCCCTTCCGGGGTTCTTTTCACCTTTCCCTCACGGTACTACTCCTCTATCGGTCACCAGTTAGTATTTAGGCTTGGAGGGTGGTCCCCCCTGCTTCCCACGGCGATTCCTCGTGTCCCGTGGTACTCTGGATTCAGACTGGCATGTCCTGCCTTTTGCGTACAAGACTTTCACTCCCTATGGTGTGCCTTCCCATGCACTTCCGCTAGGCTTAACATGCCGTGCGTCTGTCCTCAACCCCGAAGGTATTTCTACCTCCGGTTTGGCCTCTTGCAATTTCGCTCGCCACTACTTTCGCAATCTCGTTTGATTTCTCTTCCTCGCCCTACTTAGATGTTTCAGTTCAGGCGGTTCCCGTCATTACACTATTTTGTTCATGTAATGATGACCGGTTATGACTCCGGTCAGGTTTCCCCATTCGGACATCTGCGGATCAATGTGTATTTGCCACTCCCCGCAGCTTTTCGCAGCTTATCACGTCCTTCATCGGCTCCTGGTGCCAAGGCATCCTCCTTGTGCTCTTTTTAGCTTGACCTATTTATGTGAGTTCATTTGCTTTTTTAAAAACTATTGTAGTATTTTTTACCCTACTTTTAGACATTTTACCCTTGTTCTTCTTTTCTCGCTTTCGCTTAAATCGTTTTCACAATTTAAAATGTCTTACTAGTTTTCTTTACTATACATTGTTCAGTTTTCAAAGTGCGTTTCAGCCGCTGCCCGGCTGTACCGTCTAGGTTTAAGGTTTTTAGCTCTCGCCTAAGATTCCTCAGGTCTCGATCTGCCGGCCTTTGTTGGCTTAAGTGAAAAGCAAGCTTTTCACAACAACATTCGCTCTCCTGATTCCCTTTGGGTTCTCGCCCCAAGCCTTTGGTTTTGGTGGGCTCAAGTGGACTCGAACCACCGACCTCACGCTTATCAGGCGTGCGCTCTAACCGCCTGAGCTATGAGCCCTTATCCTCTTCGGCTTTGGTGGAGATGAGCGGGATCGAACCGCTGACCCCCTGCTTGCAAGGCAGGTGCTCTCCCAGCTGAGCTACACCCCCGTGTTCGCCGAAAGTCTTCGTGCTCTTTCACTTACCCGGTTCACCTTTTTGAATATGCTTTCGCACACTCAGAATTAAACAACGTTTCAAACAGCACCGCTAACCTCGACCTCGGTTCCTCGAGCATAACCGTAGTTATCCTCAATTCTCCTTAGAAAGGAGGTGATCCAGCCGCACCTTCCGATACGGCTACCTTGTTACGACTTCACCCCAATCATCAATCCCACCTTCGGCAGCGTCCTCCTTACGGTTAAACTACTGACTTCGGGTGTTACCGACTCTCATGGTGTGACGGGCGGTGTGTACAAGGCCCGGGAACGTATTCACCGCAGCATGCTG
The DNA here is from genome assembly GCA_009929315.1 of Clostridia bacterium. GTDB lineage: Bacteria > Bacillota > Clostridia > Oscillospirales > Oscillospiraceae > UBA2658. The sequence goes on along the minus strand of SAAS01000040.1, from coordinate 476 downwards.
ATCTGCGATTACTAGCAATTCCGACTTCATGCAGGCGAGTTGCAGCCTGCAATCTGAACTGGGACGGCTTTTGGGGATTTGCTCCACCTCGCGGCTTAGCTTCCCGTTGTTGACCGCCATTGTAGTACGTGTGTAGCCCAGGACATAAGGGGCATGATGATTTGACGTCGTCCCCACCTTCCTCCGTTTTGTCAACGGCAGTCTGTCTAGAGTGCTCTTGCGTAGCAACTAAACATAAGGGTTGCGCTCGTTGCGGGACTTAACCCAACATCTCACGACACGAGCTGACGACAACCATGCACCACCTGTCTCACAGCTCCCCGAAGGGCACTCCGAAATCTCTTCCGGATTCTGTGGATGTCAAGCCCTGGTAAGGTTCTTCGCGTTGCTTCGAATTAAACCACATACTCCACTGCTTGTGCGGGCCCCCGTCAATTCCTTTGAGTTTCAACCTTGCGGCCGTACTCCCCAGGTGG
>SAAS01000039.1 GCA_009929315.1 Clostridia bacterium | reverse complement strand
TGGAGCTTGTCAAGCTGCTGTGCCATGAATGCAGCGTTTTCTATAAGCCGCTCGACTATTCCCCGCTTGTCCTCTCGGAGGTTGCAGAAAATGTTATTCAGAGTTTCAAGCTCTTGCTCTTTGTCTATTCCCTTTATAGGCATATCTCTTTCCCCTTTCGTGTATGTGTGTATGCGCTATTGTGTATTGTCATAGGTGTATGCGTTGAGCGGCCGCCTGCTGTTGGTTCTGTTTAATGGGTGTTTCTACTTCTGCTAATGTATATTTGCGGAAGTATGCGCCCTGTCCAGCTGCAGGGGTTCCGGGGTTCCGTTTATCCCCCCTTTGATTTTGGGAATGCCCCTGTGCTATATATGGCATATTCTCGCGCTGCATTTTTGCTATTTCCATTTACGCTTTCGGGCCGGTGCCGATAGAAGAGAGCTTCAATAGCTCGGCCTCGGTTACTCTCCAGCGCTTGCCGATTTTGAACGCCTGCAATCTCCCCTCTTTGATATAGTTGTAAACGGATCTCCGGGTTAATTTAAGAATGATTGCAACTTCATCAAGGGTATATACTTTAATGTCTGACATGGTTTTATTGCTCCTCTCTAAATGCTTTCTCTAAGATCGCGTGAAGTGTTTCATTGACGCTCTCCCCCTCGCTGTCTGCTCGGTGTTTCAGTTTGGTGTATAAGCTGGGCTGCATGACAAGTTGAACGCGCCGGCTTTTGGTTTCAATATAAAGCGGGTTCGGCTTATATCCCGCCGGGGTGCTTGTCGGTTTCCTTTTTGGTTCTTCTGTTTCGGCTGCTTCCGGGGTGCTTATGAATTTCAAGGCGGGGTTGAGGTTCTCTGAAAAGGTCTTTCGGGTTGGCATAGTTCTTTCACTCCTCTTTAATTATTTCATCGACAAGGGCGCTATAATCCGCTGCAGCGTTGCTTTGCGGTGCATAGTCATATATGCTCTTTCGGGTTGCTTGGGCCTCTTTAATTGCGGTGCATTCCCTGATCTTGCTTTGATATAGCTTTGTGTGCAGCTGTTCGGCTGTCTGTTCGATCATGTCTGCCGCCTCTCGGCTTATGATTGCTCTTGAATTAAACCGGGTTAAAACAATGCCTTTAATGTTTAATGAGGGGTTGCAATACCGCTTGACGGTTTCAATAGTGCTGTGAAGTTGGCTGATCCCTTGCAGGCTGTATATGTCGGCCTGTGCCGGTATAATGGCGTCTGTGCAGGCGGTTAGGGCGTTTATGGCAAGGATCCCTAAAGCTGGCGGGGTGTCGATCACGATATAATCATAAAGGCCGTTAAGGGGCGCTATAGCTTCTCTGAGGCGGTATTCTTTGCCGGTGCTTGTTATGGTTGTGTCCGCTCCGGAAAGCCCCGGAGAGCTTGCTATAATATCGCCCTGCTCTGTGCTCTGTATAGCCTCTTTCGCGGTTGCTTGCAGCTGCAGCACATCGAGGGCGCTAAGTCCCCCTGCTTGGGCTCCTGCTGTGTAGCTAAGATTTCCCTGCGCGTCTAAATCAATGAAGAGCACTTTATAGCCTTTAAGGGATAAACCCGCCCCGATTGCGTGAGCGGTTGTACTCTTTCCCACTCCCCCTTTTTGATTTATCACGGCTATTATGTTTGTAAAACTCACAAAATGCGCCCCTTTGCTTGTTATAGATTTGTGTGATTTTAAATTATTGCTTTGCTTTATGGTGCTGTTTTGGGTTGAAACATATCAAGAGCGCGTGAATATTCTAAACTTGGTACCGCTCTTTTAAATACTGAATACCGCTTTCAAATAAGGGCGTGTGGCTGTCTCCGTCAAAGTCTTTAAGGTATTTTATGGCTTGATTTACTTCTGCATTGGTGCAGGGCTCGCCGCCCGGATCGCGCTTGACAAGGGCGCATAGAGAGAGGGTTTTCGCTTTGTCGTTTGTGCCTAAAATGGCGCTCACGCTGTCGGTTAAAGCGGTGGCTGCTGTTGGTGCCTCGGTGTGGTTGATTGTGTTCATGTTTTGCACTCCTTTTCTGTTCGTTTATTTGCTTTTGGCGGGTGGCTGTTATGCGCTGGGTTACGGATTGCTTGGGGCTCTTTAATTTAAAAGCGAATCTTACGCGCGTGCGTGAGGTTGTGTTATTGTGTGTGCGTATATGTGTATGTGTTTAGAATATGGCCGCCGTGATCGCCGCGCTGCAGCTGTTCTTTGCTTGGTCTAAAGCGTGGTTGTATATCATGGTGGTGGCTATGTTTGCATGTCTCGCGAATTGCTGAACTTCGGTTATCTCTTTACCGGCTAAAAGAGAGAGTGTTACCGCTGTGTGTCGGAGGCTGTGCGCGGTGAGCTTGTCGCTGTCATATCCGGCCGCCTGCAGGCGCTGCTTTACTATGCCGCTGATCGTCCGGGTTGTAAGCCGCTCGCCTTTGCTGTTATTGCTCTGTGATGTGAAGAGCGGGGCGCTGGGTGCCGCCGGGCCCCTTGCTTTCAAATATGCTCTAATGGCCTTTTCTACCGGTGCAGATATTTTCACATATTCGGTTTTTTCTTCTCGGCCTTTGCCCTGCACATATAAGGCGGTGCTGTCTGCAATCGTCCGTAAATCCTCTATGTTGGCTCTTATAACTTCAATGGTTCTAAGTCCACCTGTTACCATAAGCGTTAATATGGCATAGTCCCTAAGCCCCTGCAGCGTGTCCCGGTTAATATTTTCTAATACCGCTTTCACTTGAGGGCTCGTCAAATAATCTTTTTTATGCGCTCGGTCGATTTTTGCGCCCTTGATATGCTCTGTGATATTCGGGTAAAGCCCGGCCTGCTCCGTCCATGCAAAGAAAAGGCGGGCTGCTGTGATATATCCCTGAACGGTCGAGGGTTTGCGCCCGGCTGCTTTCAGTTCTTCTCTAAAAGCTATAATGTCCTCGCGCCGCGGTTGGGTTATGCCGTTAAGAGACAGATAGTTAAAAAGCTGTCTGAGCGCCTTGGTGTAGGTTTCTATGGTCTTGGGCTGTGCGTCCAGATAAGCGATATATTGCGCGTATAAATCGGGGCTTAAATTCCTCGTTTGAAGTCCGCCGCCCTGTACTGTCGCTATTTTATCCATGTCCGCCGCTCCTCTCGTTTGTGCTATTGTGTATGTTATATTGTGTATGTGTATATATGTATCTGGGTTCTTATTTCATTATAGTTCACATATATTCATTTGTCAAGTATTATTTTTATATAAATTCAATAAAAATAAAAGGGCTGCTTTGCCCGGTTGTTTATTCTTGTCGAGGCGGTTTAAGATAAGGCC
>SAAS01000038.1 GCA_009929315.1 Clostridia bacterium | reverse complement strand
ATTCATTAAGTGCTTTTCCTGATGAAGATATGGCTGCTCGACCAAGTCCGCTGAAGTAGTTGAGAGAACAACATATTCTCGTTTATTTACCTCAACCTCGATGCTAGTTGTTTCTGCGGATCCGGACGTCACATAGGTTCCGTTCCAGGTTTCTACAGAACCAGTTGCTACAGGAATTCCGGTAAACAAAACCTTGTTGCTGCCCTGGCGCATTGGCATTGCATCAAAGCGGGTAGTACAAATTTTATCCACGCGACCATTCTTTCTATTGAACTCATGAATTATCTTGTTATGGATATAATCCAGCTTTAGATTGGGATCAACTGTTATTGCACCTTTTACGATAAAGCCTTTGCTTCTTTGAGAGAGCGCATAAGAGCTTTCTGCCTTAAGAGCGGCAAGTATTTTATCTTCGTTATCCCGGATATAGCGGGCTTTCTCACACCCGGAAATCTGCTTACAGTGAGTTGCGATGTCGTTTAGAGAATCACTTCCCGCATAGATTTTGCCATCATCAGGGACAAGATTCACAGGCGCTTGCTTGAGCGCAGGCAATGCTTCCAGGCGTTTAACAACGCTCTCATTCGCCATGCAATCCTGCACCCATCCGGCGATATCGGTGTTAGCGATCTTGCCGTCTGAGCATGCCTTATTGACCAGATCGGTGATGCGTTCGAGACGCGCTTCATCAAGCTTTGCTTTCAGGTTTTGAATCTCGAGCTTGGCTTCCACCATTTTCTGGGTTTCCGACTCCGCCGCGTTATTACCGTCGGTCGGCGTATTCTGAGCAGCTACACGCTGCTTCAGGACTTCGTTTTCTGCCGCGACTTTAGCGGCGGTTTCATTTGGTTTCATAGCTTCTATTTTAATAGTGAGAATTTCGTCGATGAGTCCAAACTCCTGCGCCTCACGGGCGGTCATTGGTTCCTCGGTCAACATTTGTTTAAAAATTTCTTCCTCCGTTTTTCCGGTTTTTGCGACGTAGCAATCCACCATGATTTTAGTTGCATCATCGATCACGTTTGCGAGGGTTCGGATTGTGTCTGATTTTAGTCCTTGTAAAGTCTCACCAGCGCGTGCTTCGTGGATGAGGAATCGGCTGCTTTCGTATGCCTGAACTTTTTTGCAAGCGATGGCGATTATCGTGGCCGTGGATGAGCAATCGCCGTCCACTATGCAGGTCACGTTTCCTCTCTTCCCGAGCGCCTGGGCAATTTCGACGCCGTCGAAAAATGCGCCACCAGGTGAATCGATATGTAAGAAGATCTCCTTTTCAGCGGGTATCTTCTCAAGCTCTGCAATAAAGTCCCTAGCGTAAACGCCTGGTTCCCCAACTTCTACTCCTTCGAGTTCGGAAAAAATCTGGCCGTGCAAAAAGATTACGACGGGGCTTCCGCTTTCCAAACCGACAATTTCAAACCATTTACTTTTCATTTCTAATATCCTCCTTTACTTGGCTCGCCTCTTCCTTCGGAAGGTTGCCGGCGAACTCGCCGATCATGCTCGAGAGAAGTTCCCGGACGGTGATGCCGTACTTGTTGGCAACCTCCTTGATCTTCTGGCATTCCTTACCCTTTTCCTCGAGAACGTCATCCATCGATCGGCCAAGCTCATTGCAGTTGTATGAGAGAGAGCGCATACCGTTGCGGGTTTCGTCTATAATCGCTGAAGTATTGCGCTCAAGGTCCACTACGGGCGACCTTGGCGCTTGCACTGAGCATTTCCACCAGTCATTAACGCGAGTTTTGTATGCGTGTTCTTCTGCTATAAAGCGATATATCCATCGGAGCGCCTTCGCATAAACTTCATACTCACTTTTCAACACGGCGGCGGTTGTTTCAAGGTTAGCCCTAACTACAGTGCCCTGAACACTTCGTGGAAAAATCAAAAGGTCTGTATAGCCGATGCCCGCAGAAGTTTTCTTCAGTAGAAACTCCCAATAGTCTTGCGTAACGACCGAGGGCCTCTGTGAAATATAGGGTGTGAGTTGCTCGCCTGGATTAATTCCTATAACCGCGCCGCCGAAGCTTTTTTCAATCCGCGTCTGCCGTTCTTCAAGTGAAACCTCTGATCCATCGGCTACCGCTGAAAATGGGTTGTCTTCTATCCCCAGATCGTCTCCCTGCCGCGTCCAAGTCGCCATTTTTTGAGAATTAAACTTGGCCGCGTCCATCTCATATTTATGCAAAATATCAAGGTCGATCAGGTCATTAATGACATTTGCGCAGAGGGGCATTCCGCGCACTTGGCCAAAACGCTCAGGGTTGAAAACATGGTAGACAGACCTTGCCGGAATACGCATTACGGTTGACGGGTCAAAGAGCCTCTGCATGTTCTGGCGAATATAATACGCGACTGGCTTTGAGAATTTATCGAGCTCGACCCCGTCGTAGATATTTTCTTTTTTCGCTGAAGAAATCTGGGGATATCCAACGCGCTGAGTTTCGAGTAACTGAACCTTGCGGTGGTTCCGTTCGTCCCAAACCTGAAGGATAAAGACTTCTCCGTCCCTCGCCGTAGCGCGGGCCATCGTCCGCTGCATTTCGGACAGGTCCATCCTTGAGTCGATCAGCGGGTCTTCTGCCCAAGCCTCGAAAACTGAACGCATCAGGGCGTTGAATTCAGGATCAGAACTTGCGGGCGTTACGGGAATTCCTCTGCCGACTGTGTAATTTTCGTGAATTGAGAGGTATTTTGTCCAATATGCGTTGTTTTTTTCCAGGTCTCGCGACTTAATCACGATCTGCTCACGCTCTACCTTCGAAATATCAATATGAGCATCTTTAAGATAGTCATACCAAATCGGACGGGAAAGGGACGGCATAGCACCGTTGTAATAGCCCCTTACCCTTCTTTTTTTGGTTTTATGCGGTAAAATATAGTTTAAAATCTCCTTAATCATCGCATTTACCACATCGGGACACGGGAATGGTCCATCGTCCATTGTGTCTTCTGGTTTAGGGAGCTTTTGATCCAGTCAACCTTTTGCGCATCCGTCGCATCGCTTTCGAGAGCAGCCTCTGCCCGGTCGATTTTTACCTTGAGAAAATAGAATGCCTCCATCTGCACGTCTGGAGAATTGGAGGCGCCGGAGGCAGAAGGTGGGTTGTAAGCGATAGAAGTGCCGTTTGCACTGACGGAAGCGATCACTCCGCCGTCAGAGAGGGCTTGGAATTTGGAAGCGGCGGCCTCATAGATGACCGCTTTGAGAGATAGATTATCCTTTACCGCTTTTGCGACAAAGTAATCTAGCATCTCCGAAACATAAAACGCAGTAAGCCTGCCCAC
>SAAS01000037.1 GCA_009929315.1 Clostridia bacterium | reverse complement strand
CGGGACTGTCTGTTGCTTTGTAAACAGGAAGGCCGCTTTTTAGGCGCTTGTCTGTTGCTTTTAGAAGCGCAGTGGGGCGGCCGACGGGGGCGAAAGCGGAGAAAAGCAACAGACAACACCGGTTTTCGAGACTTGTCTGTTGCTTTGTAAACAGGAAGGCCGCGTTTTAGGCGCTTGTCTGTTGCTTTTAGAAGCGCAGGCGGGCGGCCGACGGGGGCGAAAGCGGAGAAAAGCAACAGACAACACCGGTTTTCGGGACTTGTCTGTTGCTTTGTAAACAGGAAGGCCGCGTTTTAGGCGCTTGTCTGTTGCTTTTAGAAGCGCAGGCGGGCGGCCGGCGGGGGCGCGAGTGGTGAAAAGCGCAGCGGGGCGGCAGTGGATAAGATCATAGCTATGCGGAGCATTCTATGATGACAACGCCCCTAATCCGCCTAAAAAGAGGATGGCTGGAAGTCGGGCGGCGGGCGGCCCGGAGGGCTTTTTCCTTTGCACCAGCGGCCCGAAGGGCTTTTTCCTTTGCACCAGCGGCCCGAAGGGCTTTTTCCTTTGCACCAGCGGCCCGGAGGGCTTTTTCCTTTGCACCAGCGGCCCGGAGGGCTTTTTCCTTTGCACCAGCGGCCCGGAGGGCTTATGATGATTACACCCTTCAGTCCTGTTGTGTGGAAATGCACTTTATAGTATGATATAAACATAAGGAGATGCAGAAATATGGATATATTAGGTTTTACAATCAACATGGCTTTCATATGGATTGGGGTAGCTGTATTGTTTGCCATCATTGAGGCTGCAACGATGGGATTGACGACCATCTGGTTCTCCGCAGGCGGCGTAGTAGCCTGCATCGCAAGCATACTAGGAGCCCCCGTCAGCGTACAGATTATCGTTTTTATAGTTTCTTCCATCTTACTTCTTTACTTTACAAAGCCTTTAGCCGAAAAGAAGCTTAAGATTGGAAGCGAAAAGACCAACGTGGAAGCGCTTGCCGGACAAATTGGCATCGTGACAGAAGACATTACACCACACAGTACAGGCCAAGTAAAAATTAATGGCCAAATTTGGACCGCCATTGCAGACAGACAAGAAGTGACGATTTTTCAAGAAACCGAAGTCAAAATTCTTCGCGTCGAAGGGGTCAAGCTCATCGTAACCCCTATCAAAGAATAGTGGAAAAGGAGGCGAAAAAATGTTAATTTACGATATTCTATCTTTTATGCCATTTCTTTTATTAGTCACCCTCACAGTTGTACTCATTGTGACAAATATTCGCATTGTACCGCAGGCAAACGCATATGTCATCGAACGTTTAGGCGCTTACAGTGGCACTTGGCAGGTGGGACTCCACATTAAAATTCCTCTCATCGATAAAATTGCAAACAAGGTGTCGTTAAAGGAACACGTAATCGACTTTCCACCGCAGCCGGTTATCACAAAGGATAACGTCACCATGGAAATTGATACGGTCATTTATTTTCAGATTACCGACCCCAAGCTCTATACATACGGCGTTGCCAATCCCATGTCGGCCATCGAGAATTTGACGGCAACCACGCTGAGAAACATCATCGGCGACCTGGAACTTGACCAGACGCTAACCAGCAGAGAGCTGATCAACACGAAGATGAGATTGGTCCTTGATGAAGCCACTGATGCCTGGGGAATTAAAATTAATCGCGTCGAAGTGAAGAACATTACGCCGCCCAAAGATATTCAAACCGCTATGGAAAAGCAGATGAGGGCCGAACGAGAAAGAAGAGAAGCCATCCTCCGCGCAGAAGGAGAAAAGCGATCTGCGATTCTCGTAGCCGAAGGGCACAAGGAATCTGTCATCCTCGAGGCAGAAGCCGCAAAGGAATCCGCGATAAGGGCTGCCGAAGGTAAAGCCGAAGCCATCATGATGGTACAAAAAGCTACCGCAGACGGAATCCGGATGCTTGTAGAATCCAAACCCAACAAGGAGATTATTGCGCTAAAGAGCTTGGAAGCTTTCGAAGCCGCCGCAGACGGCAAGGCTACCAAGATTATCATTCCTTCCGAAATCGCGGGCCTTGCCGGACTTGCAACATCCCTCAAGGAATTCTTGAAAGATGATACGGCTGGCGGAATACAGAATGCTGAAGCAGAAGAATAGATAAGTTGAATTAGAAGAATAGCTAAATTGAATTAGAGGAATAGCTAAATGCGTCGGGGCAAACCACCGACGCATTTTTTATACACCTATTACGAAAATGCTGTGTGGAATAATCAAAAACATATAAAGCGTGCAGCGAGGCGGCCCGGAGGGGCAAACCAAAAATAAAAAAGTTTAGCAACAAGGTTTTCTAGAAAAGCTTGACGGCTGCTAAAATGAAATATATTATATAATTGTCAATTTATTACATTTATTAGTTTTGTTCGCGTCACACGCAACTGACACATACAGAAACGATGCTGTCACACAAAACTATATGAGGGGGTGGCATTTATGTTGGACAACTCTATGATTTTAAGAATTCTTGCGGATAAAAATTTGAACGAGCAGCTTGTTGAACACTTTCAAATCTGCATTAAAAGTTTACCCGGCGGCAGTTTGTGCCGAAAAATGGTGAGGGGCAAAGAGCGCTTTTATCACTACACTTACTGCCCGGGCAAACCAACGAAGCGAAAGGGCTCCGAAAAGCAGGTCTATTTGTCGAAAGAAGATCAAGCGCTTAAAGAGGCGCTGCAGCAAAAGGCGTATATCGAAAAAGCGCTTATTCACTTAGCGCGCAACATCACCGCCGAGAAACAATTTTTATCGCAATATCATCCATTCGACCCGACTGAGATCGGCGAGAATTTACCGAAACCATGCAAGGATTTAGATCTTATAAAAATCATGAATTGCACAGGTTTGCATGACAGTGATGATGCCAATGAATTGCCACAGCAAGCGACAAATGACAAAACTTTATACGCTGAAGGATTGGTTCACTGTACATCCAAAGGGCTAAAAGTGCGATCGAAATCCGAGTCGCTTATTGCGACGCTATTAGATATGAACGGAATTGAATACCGTTATGAAATGTCTCTAACACTAGGTGACCACACGTTTCGTCCCGACTTTACGATGATGAGACCTTCAGATCGGAAGTTATTTTATTGGGAGCATTTCGGAATGATGAGCAACCCAAGTTATCACGAAAGGGCTCAAAAGAAATTGCAGGAATACATAAAGCATGGGCTTATGCCATGGGATCGACTGATTGCAACCTTTGAATCGAATGAAGATTCCTTTGACGCACAGCAGGCCGATAAAATTATTAAAGCTCTTCTTTCTTAAACAATGAGGCCAAGGCGGAGCGGAAGCGATGGCCCTCCGGGCGGCCGGTGGGGCAATAGGAAGCAGACGGCGTCATCATAGGGCCCGCTGGGCCGCACGTTCATAGCCCCTCCGGGCGGCCGGTGGGGCAA
>SAAS01000036.1 GCA_009929315.1 Clostridia bacterium | reverse complement strand
GGTCAAGACGATGTACAAGGCAAGGTTGCTAGTTGTCGTTCTCCGTACAGAAAAGGCGAGCTACCCCCCGATGTAGTCGCTATTGTAGCGGGCATAGACGTACAGATGTCGGGATTCTGGTACAGAGTAAGGGCGATAACCTCGGACAATTCAAGCTATGCCATCGATGGCGGCTATCTGCAGACGATAGAAGAAGTCGACGAAGTCATCTTAAACAAGCTGTACAACGGTCGGAAAGTATGGCGTTGTTTAATTGATATTGGCGGTACAAAATCGCAGGAATCGGCAATCAGTAAGACGGAAGAGACGTACAACTGGATTAGAAGTACACACGGAAGTGGCGTACAAGTGTTCGGTTCAAAAGGCTCTTCGCATTCAATGGCGACAAAAATTAAAATCGGTTCGCCGATTGAGCGTACACCGAGCGGGAAACCAATCCCGGGCGGCTTGCGAATCATTCAACTTAATACGGATTTGCTAAAAGATACACTATTTTACAAGATAGAGCGTACAGCAGAGAGTCCGGAACAGCCCGGCGGCTGGTGGTTGTACGACGATGTGCCCGATTGGGAAATTGAGCAAATCACTGCAGAAGAAAAGCGCAGGGAGCGCGGTGGCGGTACAAAGTGGCACGTTGTACGACGCGATAATCACTTGCTCGACTGTGAAGTTATGTGTCTGGCGGCCGCTGATAACGAATTTTGGGGCGGCGTAGCACTTGAACGCAAGCGACAAATCAAATCGCAGGTTGTTAAACCGAGGGAACCAAGACCGCGCCAAGAACAGCGCCCGAACCCGTATTTGGAGAATTAAAAATGACAAACAAAAGGCTTATTATTGTGCGTAAAATATTATCTTTGCTCGACAAAACGGTACATTATGTTCGCGGTGCGACTACTTGCCCTGTTTGCACGTACATTGGTGGAGTCGGCGATGTAAAAGTAACCTCAACGTCCGGTGATGTCCGATATTGCCATTGCAGCCTTTGCGGAGCGACTTTTAAAGCGGTTTGTTGCGAAAGTACAAAAGAACCTGTAAAAACAACAAAAAGTTTTGACAAAACTGAAAAACGTGTTATAAAAAAGAAAAGGACTAAAAAAAATGGCAAATCTCACACAACTTAACGCCGACTTAGCTATGTACCGTGCCGCGCGAGACGCGATATTAAAGGGGGCACAATCGTACAGCGTTGCAGGCAGGAGCCTTACACGTGCTAATCTCGACGATATAGAAACTCAAATAGCAAGAATTGAAGCAAGAATCGCTAGATGTACGAGTACATCGGGCGGTCTTGTTAAATCGCCGCTGTTGGGGGGTTAAAGGCTATGTACGACAAAATCACATCGATAATTACAAAAACGATAGCACTCATAAGCCCCTCGACCGCCCGCGATTACGTTAAAAATCATCAAATATTGCGTGCATACGAAGCCGCTAAAACAAACGGCATTAACCGAAAGTTCAGTGTGCGTCAAACATCAGGTGCACAAGAGATTCAGGAGAGTTGGCAGACCGTAACGGACAGAGTCAGACAGCTTGTTAGAGACAATTCGCACGTTGCGGGTATGGTACGCCGTTTTACCGCCGGGCTTATCGGCGAAGGCAGCTGGCCGCGTCCAAAAATATTAAAAAACAAAAATTCAGGCAATTTTGATTTTAACGTTAAACTCAATAGCGAAATTCTCAAACGTTGGGAGCCGTGGGCGTTATCAGCTTGTGCGAACGGCGACAGCGTGTACCAGCTGCAGCGGTTATGTGCGTCAACTTTCTTCATCGATGGCGGAATTTTGGTACGCAGAATTTTCAAAAAAGGCAAGCTCTTACTTGAACCGATTGAAATTGATAGACTCGATACAAACAAGGATTCTGACGATATGAACGTTAGAATTGTTGGCGGGAAAGAGCTTGACGAGTACAACAAGCCGGTGGCATACTGGATTAAAAGTCGTTTCCCGTCTGAAAAAGACGTACAAAGCGTCAGAGTACCGGCATCAGAAATAATAGACTTGTACGACCGCGACAGGGCATCAAGTGTAGGCGGCATCAGTAGACTTGTTTCTTGTGTACTTAACTTTCATAATATCGGCAAGTTTCGTTCTGATACAATGAGTTTGGCAAGAACAGCTTTAGGTTTTGGCATCTTTGTCGAAACAGAATTTCCCGACGACTTTTTCGGTACAACGCCGGAGGGCACGGACGAGCAGGGTCGAGAATACGACTACGTCACGCCGGGTGGTGTACACTATATGCGCCCCGGCGAAAAAATAACATCGGTTAAGCCAGAGTCGCCGACGGCACAATATGAACCGTTTTTGCGTGCAGAGCTAAGAAGTGCAAGTGTTGGCGCAGGTATGAGCTACGAAGCAGTGTCAAACGACGGTTCGCAAACTAATTTCAGCGGTACAAGACAGATGTTACTTTTTGAACGAGCGATGATGCGGTACACTTTTGCGATTTTTGAAGAAAAGTTGTACTCTCAAATTTACCGATGGTTTATTGAATTTGAACAAAGTTTTGGGAAACCCCCGCTTGCAATGCCGGGGTACGATGAGAATCCGTACCACTTCTTAAAGTGTAGTTGGAGCCGTCCGAAAACCGAGTGGGTGGATCCGTTAAAAGACGCAAAAGCAGCTAAAGAAGAAATTGAAATGGGCGTTAATACGCTCACAGAGTTTTGCGAGACGCAGGGCAGAGATATTGAAGAAGTCGTACAGACTCGAAAGTACGAGAATGAGCTATTTGCGGCGGCGGGATTGAAGCCTGAATTAACTGGAAACGGAGAAGAGTAAAATGGCAGATAAGAATTTTGTTACACGTGCACAGATTTTGTACACCCCGAAAAGCTTTAGAGAGGCTGACGATAGTGTAGAGTTCACGCTATCAACAGAGCAACCGGCTTTGATATTTGACTTCGCCCGCTGGTGCTTAGTCAATGAAATTATTATGTCGGATGGCGTTATTATACCCGACAATAAGCAGATTCCGCTTATTGACAGTCACGACAGGGGTACAGTTAAAAACATTTTAGGCTCTGTACGCGACTTTAAAATTGGAGATGGTAAAGTTATTGGCCGTCTGTACTTCTCTAAATCGAAAGACGCACAGGAAGCACTTTTAAAAATCCGTGAAGGGCATTTAGACAGCGGTTCAGTTGGGTACAGACAAGAAGAAACCGTGTACATACCAGAGGGCGAAAGCTTTGTTAAAAACGGCAAAGAGTACAACGGCGAATTATATTTAACAACAAAATGGGCATTACAAGAGTTCTCGCTAGTTGCCATAGGTGCCGATTCCGGTGCAAAAGCAAGAAATGAAAACGTACAAGTTAGTGAACGCGCGGCGCGTGATGCCGCAGAAAAAATAACGGAGGGAAAATCAATGTCAGCAAAAATCAAAGAACGCGCCGAAGGTACGGTAACAACCGAAGGTACGGTAACAACCGAAGGTACGGTAACAACCGAA
>SAAS01000035.1 GCA_009929315.1 Clostridia bacterium | reverse complement strand
TCTTACAGTCCATGTAGATGATCCCTCGAAGCTTCCTGCGGCAAGGGAGGCTGTACTTGAATTTGTGCTATCGTTCTGTGACGCTTTCGCAAAGGAGGCTCACAGAAGCAGGATGGATCTATTCAACGACGCCGAAACCAAGAAGATCCTCGACAGGATGGATACCCCCGAAGCACGGCTTGCTATGCTTAAAACCGCTTCGGGATCGTGGGGGCTCTCCGGCACAGGTCTTTATCTTAAAGAAAAACAGCCCCCGGCCGATGACCGTTCTTTTTTTAAAAAGGCGGCGAAATTTGCCGGGGAGGAAATAGACAATAATAAGAGTGAAAAACTCTCGGATTTTTTGATCAACACCCTTTCGGTAATGAGTTACGCGAAAGAATTTATAAACGTCCCGCGCGTCGTACGGCTCGGGTTGCTTGACCCGGTGCGATATTACAGCAGGCTGTCCGGGCTGAATCATACAGAGGCCCAGTATATCCCGTTGAATATGGAAGGGGTCGCAAAGGGAGACTTTACCAATGCCGCCTCCATGATATTCGGAAATATGCTGAGGGAAAATTCGCAGTATATGCCCCTCCTTAAAGTCCTTGAATATCCCAAAGATCCGTTTTCCGGGACTTATATATATAACGTGAACCTGGAAAACAGAGATATTATGCATACCGATAGTTATATAAAGCTTTTTGGCCTCCGCGGCCTTACGAAAGGCAAAGGGACCGACTTACTCTGTTATGATCCGGCAGACGTGCGGCGACTGCCCATGGGCGCAGAAAAAAGAAGCTTGACAGACGGCTCTGTGATATCGGATTACAGCACCGCTGTCGACAATATGATGAGGATGGCATGGCACGGCAACGAAGCCCTTATGGCCTCCAGGACCTTCCGCGACGTTATCAGCCGCGGCGTCATGGGTTACGAGGCGATGTACGGCACCGACCGGACTCAGTGGCCGGCGGGAACACCCGCGGCATCAAACGGCAGGATGGGCAGTATTGAGATATCCAGGCCATATTACATTCAAGCGGAAAACGGAGAATATATAAATAAGGGCAAAAAAGAACGCATTCCGGCTGTCTTTATAAAAAATGCACTCCCCGCGGAGGAGATGCTTGAACTTATCGATTCCTATACGATAAGTGAAAAGACCCATGATATATATATGGACAAACATAGGATCCTGAAATATTCGGCTCTGGATCCGAAATATATGTTTATGACTCTCCTCCAGCCTGTAAGGCGCTACAACAGCCGGATACTGGTAAGCAGTCTCGAACCGTTCCCCCACCATGGAACTTTCGGATACGCGTCATTCGCGCATAAAAGGGGGTCGGCCTTCTGCAGTGTCAGCGACGAGTATCTCTGCAAGGCTGAAAATTACAGAGGCCGCGGCAATTACGCATATTTCGGCGAAGCTCCGATGGTCCCTTCCCCATTGCTGATAGACGAAACGCTTCGGCAGATCGGCAGGGACGGATCACTGAGACGCGAGTATGATGCGCTCAAAGAACAGACTTTTTCAAAAGAATGGATAATAGCGCGTTCCGGCAATGACAGAGAAGACCGCAACTGGGAATCAGCCAGGATGAGATGTCTGATGCGCGATATAGGGTATACGGTAAGGAAGATAAGGGAAGCCGACCCTGAAATGCCGCTTACTGTCATGTCTGCTGCGGCTATGGATCCCCTGGCAAGAATGGGGGAACCTGAGGTGCGGATGGAGAGCGTGGGCGAAAGCGTAAAGCAGGCGGAGCTGTTTTCCATACTGAGAAAGGCTTACTGGGGAGCCGATTTTCATAATATAAGAAAACATCTTAATATCAACAACACCAGGTTCTTTGAGGACGAAGAAAATCCCGGCGGCTGTCTGCGCAAGCTGTCTGCAAGGTTCGCATTCCAGTATGAATTTCTGAAGAATGCTGATTTCCTGAAGGAGAGATATTCCGGTGCTGATCGGATGATAAATGCCGAGCTGTGTTCCCGGAACCCCGGAGAAGATCCGAGATGGAGGTACCGCGACCTCGTTTACCAGAATTGTGCCTCTCTTACAGTAAAAAGGGATATGCGGGCTTATTTTAAAAACGCGGAGACTGAGATTCTGAAAGAGTTCGATGACACGAACCTTCTGCGCGCCGCAGCATTCAGCATAACACGGCCGCTTGATCGCGAAAACAGGGACAGGGCAGCGCTTATATATCCTGGATCTGCAGAATATCCGAAGTATCAGTTCGGTATGGAATACTACAGGAGCAATATCCCAAAACAGGAATTTGTCGCATGGATCCGCGGGGCCTATGAAAAATACGGGTATTTTATCAATGACAGGCAGGAATATTTCCTTACCGATAACGGCAGCGACTGGGGTGAGACATCTTACGGGATACTGCCTTCCGGCAGGAATGTTCACGGCGCCCCGGATCATATAAACAGCGAATATATACAGCTTTATGTCGGCAAGGAGGTAAAAATGTTCAGTCCCGAAGAGTTCCGGAGGGTAGACAAAAAAGATGCCGTCAAATGGGTCAGGGACAGCTGGATAAGGAACGTGTACACCGCAGACAAGCTTGACCCTGCCATGAACGGTGAGATAACGGCGCAGAACGTGCCCTTCCTGGCCGAAATGATGGGATCTGAAATAATATCGAAACTTTTTGAAAGACAGGCGGACCGAGATCTGTCAAAAAGTGACTATTACCCGTCTGTTGATGAGACCGCAGTCATGACAAGATCCTTCGAGTCGGGAATGGCCGGTCTTTGCAGACGGATAGGAATAGATGTAAAAAAACAGGGGGAAATAAGCTCCGCAGCCAAGAATTTTGCGGACGAGCCTCCGTGCTGGCTTGACACAGGAGAGAGGTGACAGGTATGGGGCTTTTTGACGTACTGAAACAAATAAAGGATGGTGGGCGTCGGAGGAAAAAAATAGAGGAGGCTCGCGAGATCGCACGTAAATATGCGGAGATGAAAGAAATACAGATGCGTGAAGCAAGAGAGCAAGCAGACCTTATGGCCAGGCGGCGCAATGAGGTGGAACAGACCAGAAAAGCAACGGGACCGGCAAAATATCAAAACAAGGCCTTCGAATTATCCGATCATGAGGCCGCGGCGGCTGCCGGACTTCCTGAACCCGATAGTGAGGGGCGCATACAGCCAGACCGTTTTGAAAACAGCAACGCTGTGATCGGGACATCCAAACCACGGGAATATAGATCCGGCAAACAGACGTCATGGCAGGATCTCCCGGCCTTCCCACGTATGCCTGTTCCGAAAAAGAGCAGCCTGGGTATGCTTACCGAGGAGGTGCCGTCCACGATAAGCATCGACAGTATCGTAGAGATGCCCCGCAGCAGGAGACATACCGAAGAACTTAGGCACAGGGAAGCCGAACTTGCGGCACTCAGTGAATTTCTTGACAGGAGTGAGCTTATATCGCCTGATCCTCTCTCGATATTCAAGAAAAAAAGATATGAAGACAGTCAGTACTATGCAACAGTTAAGGAGATAAATGACAGATCTCTTCCCAGAGAGGAGAGGCTTAAGGGTATTATGGAAATAGTTGAAAATGAATTGATAAAAGCATCGGAAATCGGCAGACATACCTATGATCCTGACCATGCCGGCAACAAGGCGCATGT
>SAAS01000034.1 GCA_009929315.1 Clostridia bacterium | reverse complement strand
ATCGTTAAAAGATAAAAGTCCCCTGTGATTGAAATACTTTCATCACAGGGGACTGCTATCATAACAATTATGAGCACGACATTAAAAGCTGTTAGAAAGAGAATTCTACAGCAAGGCGGCATCCATAAAATATGAAAGTATTCTTAAATTAAGGTACAAAAATCAAACCTATTACAGATGTAATAAGGCCAAATCATTCGTACCTACCATCATTCAGTTGATTGTTATTTAAGAATACCTTGCCGCATAGTAGTTAATCTCCTTTTAGTGCTTTTCTCATATTACCCTATGAACACTGGATTTGTCAAGTTCACTTACAGCTACCAAAGTGACTATAAGCAAAAAGGATATAAAAAAGATGTTAATGTGAAACAAAATAGAATCAGACATGAAAAGTACTCAATAAAATGGACTTATGGATATAAATCACATTTAAAAGGATGGTGATCTTATGTGCTGGTCAATCCAGATTGCACCGCTGCTAATTTATTGCAGCGATATTAGGTCGATTATGTAGCTGCTTTATATAGCTGCTATCAATTAAAAAAAGGCAATGGCTTTCATCGGAGCCATGTGCCTATCAACACGAACCAGTAGAACAGGTTTGCTACGAATTAACATATAAGAGTATACAAGCGGACTTTCACGTTCGTAAGTATACTCTTTTTTTACTGCACAAAATTATTTCCCGGTGTCGGTCACCGCCTCTTGTCCTTCGTTTTCGCCACTCAACGAAAATCAAGGAGGACAAGAGAATGTCAGAGAATAAAAAATACACCATTATCGTAAAAAAGCAGCGTGTAGAGGTCAGCGAGGCCGTCTACCGTGCCTACCATAAAGAGCGTGAGGCAGAGCGCTAAGCTCATTTTTACGAATAACGACTGCTACAAAAGCGGCAGGATGATGATGCCGAAGGGTATCATGGTACATTCGACCGGCGCGAACAATCCGTGGCTGAAACGCTATGTTGGACCCGACGACGGACTGCTCGGCGTAAATCAGTACGGTAATCACTGGAATCAGCACATGGACAGGCAGGTCTGTGTCCACGCCTTTATTGGCAAGCTGGCAGACGGCACGATTGCCACCTACCAGACGCTGCCGTGGAACATGGTCGGCTGGCACAGCGGATCTGGCTCAAAGGGCAACGCGAACTATCTCGGCTACATTGGCTTTGAGATTTGCGAGGACGCTCTGACCGACGCGACCTATTTTGGCAAGGTCTACACCGAGGCGGTGGAGCTTTGCGTTTACCTCTGTAAGCAGTACAACCTCACGGAGAAAGACATCATCTGCCACAGCGAGGGACACACGCTCGGCATCGCGTCCAATCACGGCGACGTCATGCACTGGTTTCCGAAGCACGGCAAGAGCATGGACACCTTCCGTGCGGCGGTCAAGGCTGGGCTGGCGGCGACGGAAACGCCCGCTGAGCCTACCACGCCGAAGAAGTATTACCGCGTCCAGCTCGGCGCGTTCTCCGTCAAAGCGAACGCCGACGCCATGCTCAAAAAGGTCAAGGCCGCTGGATTCACGGATGCGTTCATCAAATACTCTGAATAAGCATAGTTTTCACTACGGATTTGCCCCTCTCGATGTCCTCTCGATAGTGAGGGGAGTTTTCATCCCTTCGGAATGGAGGGAATTTGAATGGACAACAAAACCGTGACCGAAACACACATAGGGAATGTGACCTACATCGTTACATCCGAGTGTTCGCCGACCGCCACAGAAACCGTGGAAAAGAAGCTGGAACGCCTGATTTTACGGCACATTTCAGACAAGAAATGTTCTCCATTTTGTATCAATAAACCGCTTGCTATGTGTGAAAATAAGAGCGAATATGGTACCTACCATTAAGAAGGAGGTATCTGCTCTATGGGAATAACACAGACCGAGCAAGGCAAAATCACCGCGCTGTACTGCCGCTTGAGCAAAGAGGATTTTGACTCCGGCGAATCGAACTCAATCGTCCATCAGAAAGAAATACTCACGAAATACGCCAAAGACCACGGTTTTGGAAACACACGCTTTTTCGTCGACGACGGCGTAAGCGGCACACTGTTTTCAAGACCGGGCCTTGACGCGCTTCTCGCAGAAGTCAGGACTGGCGGCGTGGCTACGGTCATTATCAAAGACCAGAGCCGCATCGGTCGTGACGTTATCGAGGTCGGGCTGCTCAAACGCACCTTCGACGAGTTCGACGTTCGCCTTATCGCCGCCAACGACAACCTCGACACAGCCAACGGTTTTGACATCATGTCCATTTTCCGAGACGTGTTCAACGAGTGGTTCGTTGCCGACACTTCGAAAAAGATACGCGCCGTATTCAAGGCAAAAGCACAAAACGGGCAGCACTCCAATTCGGTCGCACCCTACGGTTACAAGCCGTCCGACGCGGACAAATTCGTATGGGCGGTCGACGAACCGGCAGCGGACGTTGTCAAAGACATTTTCAAAATGTGCGTCGATGGCATGGGACCTCAATACATCGCGCAGGAGCTCAGTAGACGTGGTTTAAAAATACCGCAAATCTACAAAGCAGAACGCGACGGAGTGCCGCCGAAGCACATCCCGAAACGCCTGGATACCATGTGGCACACAAGCGTTATCGCTGGTATTCTCTCAAATAGAGAGTACACCGGCGCAGCGGTTTTGAACCGCAAGACGAGCCGGTCATACAAAGACCATCGGAAATATATAAAGCCGGAAGACGAGTGGATTATCCACGAGAACGCGCATCCCGCCATTATCGACGACCAGACGTGGGAAACCGTACAGCGCATTCGCTCCAATCGACGGCAGGTACAGCGGAAAACCTATGACAAGGGCGCTCTCGAAGGAAGTATTTATTGTCTCGATTGCGGCGACAGGCTGTACGCGAAACGGAACTCGCGCTCAAATCAGGACGGCTCCGTCAGGAATTATTGCTATTACATCTGCAAAAACTCACGCACCTATTCCGACAATTCGACCTGCACATCGCACTCCATACAGCGCGAGGCGCTCGAAACGGTCGTGCTCAAAGACCTTCAGCGGGTCATACGGTTGGCGAAAACAGACGAGCGGAAGTTCACAGAGAAGCTGACTGCGGCATCCACCCGTGAAAACGAGCGCGGTTTGCAGAAAGCCAAGAATGAGCTTGCCAAAGCGAAAACTCGCATTGGAACGCTCGACCGCATCGTCAGCAAGCTGTATGAAGACAATGTGGAGGGTAAAATCAGTGATGAACGATTTGGGACGATGCTTGCCGGATATGAAGCCGAGCAGACGGGCTTGAGGACAAGAGCAACCGAGCTGGAAAGCCTCATAAATGATGCGACCGCGCAGACGGCGGGCATTGAGAGTTTCCTGCGTCTGGTGCGTTCCTTCACCGAGATTACGGAGCTGACGCCCGAAATTGTACACGAGTTCATCTCATCGGTGCGGGTCGGTGAAGCGGTGTACACACCTCCGCAGTACAGCCACTGGGGTCGCGGCAAGACGCAGGAGATTCAGATTACCTACAATTTTATCGGCGATGTGTCCGGCATCATCCAAGACGAATAACGGCGTGTGACTGTGATAAAAGCAGCACACGTCGATTTTTTAGGCATTGGGGAATTGTCCATAGCGCGTTTACGCTGATGAAGGAATTTCGGCGACTAACACCAAGCACCGCGATGGTTTCAAACAGATGGTCAGGGATGCCCTCGCTGGGAAGATTGACCTCATCGTCACGAAATCAGTCAGCCGTTTTGCCCGCAACACCGTGGACAGTCTTACGACCGTTCGCAAGCTGAAAGAGCACGGCACAGAGATTTACTTCGAAAAAGAGAATATTTTC
>SAAS01000033.1 GCA_009929315.1 Clostridia bacterium | reverse complement strand
GGCAAAGTAGTGGTTGGTATAGTATTCGTTAATATTGTTGATGCCGGTTAAATCCATGCTCATACTTACACCCCCACGATCGCTGCGATAATACGCAGAAATGGCACGTCTTCTATTTCAAGCGTGTCCTTCACCCAGTCGGTAAATTCTTCGAATATGCGGTCGACTTCGCGCTCTTTCTCGCTCTTCTGCCGTTCAAAAAGGGACAGCTGCTCTATAGTTTCCTTGTGCCGTTCCTGCAGCCCAATCAGCTTATCAAGCTCCTCATTGAGCTTAGGGTTGATTCTTCCCCAATACTCGGCACAGCGTTCAGACATGATGATTCTTGCCTGCGCAACCGCTGCTGGTATAAGCGACTGTGCGGCGGAGACAGCCGTAGCCGGGATATTATTTCTGTTTGGCATATCCGTGCGCCCGTAGCTGGTTTTTGCGATGACTTCTTCCATAGAGAGGTTGCCTTCGTATTTGCTGCCGGAAAAACGCAATCCGAACCACTCGTCTACCACCGGGGTTGACTTGCGGTTTGGTATTGTCCCCGCGACTATGAATACACAATCAGTCGTCGGCAGCGTTCCTGTTACGCCGATGAGCGGGGTCTCGTTTCTTCCAAAGAGAAGCCCAGCTTTATCGTTGATCCACTCAAATATGGGATGCAGTGGCCAGAGGTATTGTACAGTTGGCCACGCGTTCTCTGACATGCTGTTTTGCAGGCTGCGTCTCATCTCGGACATACAGAATTTCTTGTCAGGGCTAAGCTGAAGATAGTTCTCCCGGGGCTTGATTTCATCCGGCAGCACAACATCCAACCTGCGCTGCAAATCCGGGGTTATTTCTATTTCTACACCCTCGACTGTTTGCAGATTGTGAATAGGACGCCTGTCCGACTGCGCAAAAAGAGCAACAGCGGTCTTCAAATACTCCAAATCGCGGAAAAGCGTCTCATCGTGATGGACGGTCGGCTGCGGATTATTGTCACCGCTCCCGGACATCAACAGCTCGAACGGGTCGAATTCATCATTTGCTTTGTCTATATTTTGCTCGAATGCAGCTGCATCGATATTGGATTCAATCGCTGCAGCCGTGAAGAGCTCCTCCGACTCGACATTGAACAACCCCATCAACAGCGCAGGATCACCGATATTTTTATAAGCCTGTTCCTCTTTGTTAATCAGTATTTTCAGTATTCGCGTATCACCGTGAATGTCAGTATTGGTGCTGTTAATCAAGAAATAACGGATATCCGGTTGTTCTCGCTGACCATAACGGTCAATTCTACCGTTCCGCTGTTGAAAGACCATCAGCGACCACGGAATATCAAAGTGTATCAGGCGATGGCAGAGATAATGCAAGTTTATACCTTCAGAGGCAACATCAGACGCTACCAGAATGCGTATCGGTGAATCTTCACGCCCAAAGTCCTCAACGATCTGCTGTTGCTCCTTGTCACTCATGCCGCCGTACATTTCTGGCACCGCTGCATCCGAGAGTCGTAGGTCTTTACGCAACTGAGAGGCCAGAAAACGCATGGTTTCAATTCGCTCGGTGAAAATAACAATACGGTCATCACTCTTGGTTGCAGACCAGCAATATTCCGAGCTTTTCAAAAGTTCAACAAGTCGGGTATACCGTGAGAACGAGCCAATGTCTATCTGGTCGAGGGCTGTCTTCAATTCACGAAGCTTTGCAATATCCCCGATTTCATCATTGACATACCTTTTCTCAAGCTTTTTCAGTCGCTCCTCAATGCTTTTTATGCAGGCCGCAGGGCTGGAAAACAGACTTTTTTCAAGGCTCGTTTTAAAGAGCGTACCTGTAAGATGATGGGCAGCTATATCCATATCCAGCTTCATATCCGCAAAGATGGCGTATGCACGCTCTTCGGCAGAAGAGGCTTGACATTGCAATGTGCTGACACGGCGCTCTTTGAATGCGCCGCGCACTTCATTTTGAATATCCTTTTTGAACCGGCGAATGCAAAGCCCTTTAATGTCTTCCTTCGTATAATTATGTATATCCGCAATGGCGGTGGGGTCAAGCATGTTCATCAGAGAGGCAAAGCTTTCACTGCGGCCATCATGAGGTGTGGCGGATAACAGAATAAGTGTATCACTGCGCCCAGCCAGCAATTTGGCAAGCCGAGCACGCTGACTCTGAGATTGGTTGTTACCACGGTCAGCCACATTATGCGCTTCATCAATAATAATGATGTCCCATGTGGCATTTTCCAAATGCGTCCGATACTCCACATCACGCTTTAGGGTATCGATAGAAATAATGGTCTTATCGTAATAAAAGAACGGATTGTGATTTGAAGGCAGCTTTGCTCTGACCCTTTGAATGTTGCTGGAGTCCAGACGCACAAGTGGGATAGAGAAGCGGTTCCAGAATTCTTTCTGAAACTGAAGCATCATGCTTTTTACCGTAACGACAAGGATGCGTTTTCCCTTTCCGCGCATCATCAGCTCTGAAACAAGGATACCGGCTTCGAGCGTTTTACCCAAGCCTACAGTGTCTGCGATAAGAATGCGCTGCCTGGGGCGGCCAAGTGCGAGAGCTGCCGGTTCCAATTGATAGTTCAAGGCATCCATAGCGGCTCTATCGCCAATATGCAAATTTGCATCTGTCGGGATTTGCTGACGCCACTGGCTTTCCATATAAAGCCGGGACTTTCTGAAAAACGGAGAGTCATCAACAACCAGCTTAGTTGCGGCAGGATCTACAAGATCAATGCTCTCAAGCTCGGTAATAAAGATGCTCTTTTTATCTTTAACGAGCGGAGAAATGCCAACACAATGCAAGGACTGCGAACCGAGGGTGTTACTCTCGACCTTTTTAACAGTCCATTCTTCGTCTCTGACTATGATTCTCATGCCCGGAGAAAATTCAATTGAATCCATATCAATCCCTCACATCCGCCATTTTCAGTTTTGAATTATACGTCAAGTCGTTTCTTTGGTATACTTGCCGCTCTTTATCCGTGCATCGCTTGGCTTTTCAGCATCAGCGGGGATTGCCCATGTGTAGTCAATGCGTATAACTCCCGGAATACGATTCTCGGCGCATAAGACTTGGATACGTCTGCGAGATATTCCCCATTTCTCAGCAGTCTGGCGAATAGACAGATACTCCATTTTGCACGCTCCAATCATTTTGATGCAAAAAATGCCCTGCAGAGTTGTCTACAGAGCACTCATTCCTACGCAGCTGGCTGCCAGCCGATACCGGTTGAGGCACTGAAGCTTTGCGTCGTTGCCTTTCGATAACTTTTTGGATTATACCATATAATATATGCCAAACTGCGAATAAAATCAACGGCAAATTGTAAATAAAATGCAGATACTCATGAAAATTTGTCTGATGCTACACTTATCCTCCGGGTGTAGTCACATCTCCGGCATCTTGTATCTCGTCCATATTTTTAACGGACTGCCGACGGCGGTCCTATTTTTTGCTTTTTTCTTGGGTTGCCTCCAGCTTCTTATTTCTGCGGGATTTTTTAGCCCTTTGTGCGTCGTATACTTTCTTGCATTGAGGGTCTCCACAATAAGTATGCCTGTTGTTTCGCCGGATAAACGCTGTGCCACATATCGGGCAGGTAGTGAGCGTACCATCATATTTTTCGTTGCGCTGGCCTGCTTCTTCCGGGGGGCCAAAGTCCACAATCATCCGGGCAAGCGTATACCAAGCGATATCGAAAACGGAATGGACATCCGCAGCAAAGACAACGCTGTTATTTTTCGGGTTCATTTTTAGCCGCATATGAAAATCCGGGATGATATCTATAAGAATATCGCGCAGGTCGTTAAAATAGTCAAACGGCTGACGAGCAAAC
>SAAS01000015.1 GCA_009929315.1 Clostridia bacterium | reverse complement strand
GCCGCTCCCGCCAGTGTCAAACTTGAGGGAACCGTTTCCTCAATCAGCTTCGGAACAACAATTACGTTTAGGGTAACCGATGTGAACGGCTCCGAATATGTTTTCCTTCTGGATATCTCGTCACTTCCAACGCTTAAACGCGGGGACAAGGCAATTAGTATAGATCAATTTAAAGTCGGCAATACTGTTTCCGTTTATACCACGGGCGGCAGTGTCACTTCGATAGTCGCGGCAGGAACAGGAAAGACAATTTCGGGGACGATTACGGCTATTACGACAACAGTTGACGGAACAGACTGGCTGGTTATGGCAAACGGAACGGCGACCATGTACCATGTTGACGATTACGCAAGCGTATATATTGGGACAGCTGCAATTTCGATTTCCGATATTCATGCCGGAGATCAGGTTACCTTTGTTGTATATGACGATACAATTACTGATGTTACCTTAGTAAGCTCTACCAGTTCCGCGACAAAGGTATCCGGAACGGTACTTAAGGTTGACAGCTCAAATCAGTTAATTACACTTTTAACCTCGGCAAATAAACTTGTCAGTATAAAGACCTCTTCTGTTGTGTCGGTGATTGTTGCGAGTACCGGCAATTCGATGAGTCTATCATCCATAACCGTAGGCTCAAAGCTTACGGCTTACGGCAGCTACACGGACTCAAGGACCTTTGAGGTAAAATCAATAATTATCGAATAAAGAATAATAAAAAGCTCCCGAATCTCATTTGAGATTCGGGAGCTTTTTATTTTGCCCTCAATACATAGGCATTTATTTAATTATTATGGTTTGATAGTTAAACAATTATCTGACAATAACGGTTTAAGTCCAAATAACCCTTGCAAATCAGGTTGCTTCTTTGGTATAATACTCTTGTTGCCGATAAAAAAATGCAAGGTCGGTATTCGACCAATGCATAATGCCGTTTTTTAAAAGACAGCAATCAGCGGGATAAAACACACCGCTTCTCATGGCGCATACCGATTACAATTTCGTTTCTTGCATAACAATTGTAACCGGCTTGCATAGAAGAACAATTTATGGAGGAAAAAAATGAAAAAGTATCTTGCACTGACATTGGCTATTGTACTTTGTCTGGCACTGTTTGCCGGCTGCGGCACCAAGACGGACGACACCGCCGCTTCTCCCGACGCATCCGCGACAGACACAGGCGCTCTCTATGAGCAGGCAGCAGGAAAAACCTACACAGTCGGCACCGACACCACCTTTGCTCCCTTCGAGTTCGAAGATGAAACAGGAACACATACAGGCATTGACATTCAGCTTCTGGACGCTATCGCAGCCGAAATGGGCTTCACCGTTGAGTGGCAGGTTCTCGGTTTCTCGGCAGCCGTCACTGCTCTTGAAGCCGGACAGGTTGACGCTGTTATGGCCGGTATGTCCATCACCGACGAACGCTCTTTGAAGTATGATTTCTCCGAATCCTATTACGACAGCACCACAGGCATTGCCGTTGCAGCCGATTCCACGGCAGCCTCCCTTGACGATATTAAGGGCGCAACTGTAGTTGCAAAGACAGGAACAACCGGAGCCGAGTACGCAGAGTCCATCGCTGCCGAATACGAACTCAACATCCTCTATGTTGAGGATTCCGCAACAATGTATACTTACGTTGAATCCGGACAGGCAGTTGCCTGCTTCGAGGATTATCCGATAATCCAGTTTGAAATCTCCCGCGGAAACGTTGACTGCAAGGTTATTAACGAGTCCGAGTCCTCCTGCCCCTACGGCTTTGCCGTTATGAAGGACACAAACCCCGAGCTTGTTGCCGCTTTCAACGAGGGTCTCAAGCGTCTTAAGGACAGCGGGAAATACGACGAAATCCTTGCTACATATTTCGGCGCGAAGTAATCAAATCCAATCTGTCAGATTAACCGAGGTGGCCGGACGGGAACTTCCTCCGGCCACCAAACGGTTAGTTTATATTCGCTAAATAATTAAAGAAATAAAGATTTATTCTAAACCAGTGATTCTTGTTCAGGCATTAGTGTTTTAGAATAAATCCGCAACAGATAGGAAATGCCCATGAAATTCTTTGACCTGCTCGTAAAACATTTTTCGACGTTTACCTCAGCAATGCTGGTAACAATTGAAGTGACCATCATGTCACTTATTCTGGCAACTATTCTGGGTGTCGTTTTCTGCATGTTTAAGCTGTCGAAATCAAGGATATTGCAAACTCTTGCAAATTTCTACATAAGCATTATCCGAGGAACACCGCTCATTGTGCAGATATTTTTCATATACTTCGGATTGCCGATGGCTTTGGGCTTCAGATGGAGCCTTATGACAGCCTGCGTGGTTATAATGTCGCTCAACGCAGGCGCATATATGACGGAGCTGATTCGCGGAGGCATCGAAGCAATTGATAAGGGACAGATGGAGGCTGCGAGAAGTCTCGGCCTGTCTTACGCTCAGGCTATGCGGAAAATTGTTTTGCCTCAGGCTTTCAGGACAATGCTCCCGTCTATAATCAATCAG
Organism: Clostridia bacterium; assembly: GCA_009929315.1. GTDB lineage: Bacteria > Bacillota > Clostridia > Oscillospirales > Oscillospiraceae > UBA2658. The sequence goes on along the minus strand of SAAS01000015.1, from coordinate 16,758 downwards.
TTTATCGTAACCTTGAAAGATACCTCTTTGCTTTCCATTATCTCCCTGAGGGAATTAACACAAAACACTAAGATAATCGTCGCCAATAATATGGAAGCCTTTATAATGTACGGAACCGTCGGTTTGTATTATTGGCTTATTGTGAGTATCCTTTCGGAAATCGCAAAGATGATAGAAAGAAGGACGACTTATGGCAAGTAAGATTATCGTAAAAAATCTGAATAAGTCGTTTGGAAAGCTTGAGGTTCTCAAAGATGTAAGTACCGAAATCGAAGAGGGCGAGGTCGTTGTCGTTGTCGGACCCTCGGGCAGCGGAAAATCAACCTTTTTGCGCTGCCTCAACAGTCTTGAGGAGATTAACGGCGGGACTATAATTGTCGACGGTTATAACCTTACGGACAAGAAAATTGACATAAACAAGGTTCGCCGCAACATCGGAATGGTGTTCCAGCATTTCAACCTGTTCCCCCATAAAACAGTCAAACAAAACGTAATGCTGGCTCCGCTTACTCTCAAGATAATGGACAAAACCGAGGCCTCTAAAAAGGCCGACGAAATGCTGAGACAGGTCGGGCTCTCCGACAAAGCAAATGTATATCCGGCACAGCTTTCAGGCGGACAGAAGCAGCGTGTGGCGATTGCAAGGTCCTTGGCTATGAACCCCGACGTTATGCTTTTCGACGAGCCGACAAGCGCACTTGACCCCGAAATGGTCGGCGAGGTTCTAAACGTTATGAAGGACCTTGTGAGAATGGGCATGACCATGGTTGTCGTAACACATGAAATGGGCTTTGCCCGCGAGGTCGGTGACAGAATCCTGTTTATGGACGGCGGCTACATCGTTGAGGAAGGTACTCCGGATCAGATACTCAATCACCCGCGTGAGCCGAGAACCATTGATTTTCTGAGCAAGGTTCTGTGAGGCACGCGAGTCCGAAATATCAGAAAATGAATTTTAAAGAAAAAAGAACCCAAATTATTGGGTTCTTTTTTACGTTTTTCCGTCTGCCGGTAAATTTTAATCCAAATCCAGATGGCCGCTTCCCGAATAGAGCTTCTCATCAAATGCCAAGCCCTGACTTGCGAAGACTTCGACAACAGTCGGGTCAAACTGGGTACCGGAGCATCTTTGCAGTTCTTCAACTGCCTCCGCAGGAGAGACTTTCTTTCGGTAGCTTCTGCTGAAGGTCATTGCGTCGAAAGCATCTGCCACACAGATTATTCTTGATTCGAGAGGAATTGCTTCGCCGCCCAGTCCCTTCGGATAGCCGCTGCCGTCCCATCTCTCGTGGTGGTGAAGGACGATGTTTGAAATTTCGGAGTATTCCAAGGTGTTTTCAAGGATTCTCCAGCTTTTTTCGGGATGTGTCTTCATAATCTCCCATTCATGTTTATCAAGACGTCCCTTACCGTTCAAAAGATTTTCCGGAATGCCGATTTTTCCTATATCATGCAAATAGCCGGCTACTCTGATTCTGTTTACGTTTTCCGCACTGAAACCCATTTTTTCCGCGATAGCCGCAGAAATGTCGCCGACCCTTTCCGAGTGCATTTTGTATCTGGGGCTCTTCTCGAAAAGAGTTTTCATGATTATGTTGATTGTTTTTCCCTTCAGGCTTCTTCCGTCATAAAACTTTTTGTTGTACATATTGCCTTCGGCTTGTTTCAATAAACCGCCCAGCTTCTCACAAATTTCCTGTTGAGTCGCAAATCCGAAGGAGATGGAAAGAAGGCTGCTGCACTCAGGAGACTTCTCATCGGGCTCCCTTTCAACACTAAGCTTAATTTTGTTGACAATCTCAGCTGTCTGCACGCCATCTGTGTTTGGGAGAATAATGCCGAACTCATCTCCGCCGAATCTTGCAAGAATGTCGTCCGGACGCAAAACTTCTCCGATTCGTTTAACGGCTTCTTTGAGAAGGTTATCCCCCTCTTGATGACCGAAGGAATCGTTGACAAGCTTAAGTCCGTTAACGTCTCCCATGATAACCGAAATGGGGAAATTGCTTATTGAGTTAAGCAATTCAAATTTCTCCTCAAAGAATCTTCTGTTATAGGCGCCGGTTAAAAAATCGTGATAGCTGATATGGACAATTTCCTTCGAGGCATTCTCTCTTTCGGTAACGTCAAACACAATGGAAAAAAGAACTGTCTGGTTGTTATAGGTTATGGGGCTGCTGTAAACATCTACTATTCTTATCTGCCCGTTTTTCAGCTTATGTTGGAAGGTAAAGTAATTGTTTTTCCTATATAGAATACTCCTGCTTACTTCGGCGGTTTCTTTGCGGGACAATTGGTTTATATCATATATGCTCAAATTCAGCAGTTCTTCGTGGGTATATCCGTAAAACTCGGAGGCGGAAGGATTTGCATCAACAATTTTGTTTGTTTCAGGGTTTATTAAAAGCATGACTGCCCCGTGCTTGTTGAACATGGCGTCCATTTGCTCAAGCATGCGCTCCCGTTCCTGCGCCACCAATTTCTGTGCTGTTGTATCATAGCCGATGGAGCAGTAGCGAACAGGGTTTCCCTGCTCATCAAAAAAGGCGATATCACGAAGGCTGTGCCAATGCTTTTCTCCGTCGACCTCAATCTCGACATCGTAATCGACAGATCTGTTCATGGGGGTAAGGCTGTTATGCATCCAAGCTATTTTTTCTGCGTCCTTATTACGGAAAAAGTCTAAGAACTTTCTTTTAATCAAAACCTCTGCCGGCTCTTTAAAATAAGAACAGTATTCCTTATTTACAAAAGTCAGGGTTGAATCGGGTAAAAACTCGCTGATTAACACAGGCAGACCGTCAAGAATGGACTGGTATTTTTCCCGCTCGGTTATTATTTGGGCATCAGCGATTTTCTTATCAACAGCCAGCCAGGAGCTTTGCATAAGAATTATCAGCTCGTTTACATCGCTGTCGGTATAATCAGTTTTCTTGTTGCCTATGCCCGCTACGGCCACGATTTTATCGTTGGTGATAATCGGAACCGTTAAAAAAATTTTCAATTTAACGTGGCCTTCGGGGAAGCCCGTTTTAAGCGGGTTTGGCAGCGACAAGTCGTTAATAATGATGGGCTTGCGCTGTCTTACAACCTCGGCCCAAATGCCCGAGTTCTCCAGTTTGTATACGGTTTTTTTATCGACAACCTCGCAGGCTGTCATAACGCCGACGGTCCAGGAGTTGAGAGTAAACTCTTTCAAGTCCTCACTGTACAGGTATATATATCCATACTGGCTGCCTGTCAGCTCAAGAGCGCGGTGAAGCGTGTAATCAAGAAGCTCATGTCTGTCGGCAAAGTTCTTCACGAAGACATCAACAAGTATGTTTTGCCGAAAGAGCTGCCGGCTGATGGCCTCCTGCTGTCTTTTTTGTTCCGTAATATCAGTGATATAAGCGCCGATACCCGGGTCTCCGTTGGGATATCGAATACGGAATTTTGTGGTTTTAAAAACCTTGTCTAGCAGCGGAACTTCATATTCAAGCCTGTGACGGTTGTTAAGAACTTCTAAATCGGACTGCCTGAACCTGCCCTTCATTTCGGCGGGATAAATCTCATCATCGTTTTTACCGACAATAATGTCGCGGCTCTTGTTCCAAAAATCACAGAATGCTCGGTTAACAAAGGTATAGCGTAACTGGTCATTTTTCAGAAAAATCAGACCATCGCTTGAGTCGAGAAAATCGGAGAGCAGCTTGTTGCTTTCGGCAAGGTTTATGCTGCTGCGCTTCTCTTTTGTAATGTCTGAGACAAGAGTGGCAAAATATCCGTGTTTTGGAGAAAAGGCGTTGATCTTATACCATCTGTCAAGAGGCTTTGAATATTGCTCAAAGTCAAGCTTTCTGCCGTTTAAAGCCACCTCGCCGTAGGTTTTTATCCAGTCGAACTCGTCACTTTTTATATCCGGAAGGACTTCGGTTACCTTTTTGCCTATTATATCGGCTGCAAGCAGACCCGTAGCTTCCTCAAACGCCTTGTTGACTTCAATATACTCATAGTTACAGGCCTGCCCCTCATCGTCCAATAAGAGCTTATGAAGAGCGTAACCTACGGACATCTCGTCCAGAACCTGCTTGCGCATGGTTTCCGCCATTTTGATTCCTCCCATTAAGGTGATTTATCAATGTAATTTTAGTGACGAGAAGGTTAACGCTTTCGGAAAAGTAGTTGTTTCAGATAAAATGCGTTTTTACTCGTATGTGTTTTTTGATTTTGCATAGGCTCGCGCGTTTTTTATGCCGTCAAAGTCGGAAAACATGGTGTCGATTTTCTCTTTATCAATTTGCTTTGAATTGAGACCCTCATATTTTGCTTCCTTTTTAAGCTTTTTGTAGCTGATTAAACGCTCCTTGTCGAGCTGCCCTTCTTCGATAGCCATTAAAACCGCGCAGCCGGGTTCGCTTTCGTGCCGACAGTCTTTGAAACGGCACTGCTCTGCAAATTCTTCAATATCCGAAAAGGTTTTTGAAAGATTGACATTTTCAACGCCGAGCTCGCGCATCCCCGGAGTGTCAATGACGGCTCCGCCGAAGGGTATTAGGAACAGCTCTCGATTTGTGGTAGCATGGCGCCCCTTGTCATCCTTCCTGATTTCACGGGTAGTAAGAACATCTTCACCAAGCAGTCGGTTAATAAGCGACGACTTTCCGACTCCAGAGGAGCCCATGAACGCAATAGTCTTGCCGGGAACAACATACTTAAGTATTGATTTGTAACCGTCTTCCGTGATGCTTGAAGTAACGACAAGCTCTACCCCCGAGGCGACCTTGTCGATTTCGGATAGTTTAAATGGTAAATTCTCGCACAAGTCCGCCTTAGTCAGGACTATAACGGGGCTTGCCCCGCTGTCCCAGGTGATTGACAAATAACGTTCAAGCCGCCTTAAATTGAAGTCGCTGTTAAGGGACATACAAATGAAGGCGGTGTCAATGTTTGCTGAAACTGCCTGAACACAATGCACGGTTCCGGCAGCTCTTCTGACGAAGAGACTTTTCCTTTTTAGTACTTGCGAGATTACCGCATTTCCGTGGAGATCGTCATTTCTGTCGAGCAGAACAAAGTCGCCCACAGACGGAAAAAGCAACATATCTTCGGAAGAATAGCGCAGCTTTCCGGATAAGCAGGCGAGGATATCATTTTCCTTCGTCGCTATCTTATATAAGTCCTTATACTGCGCAATAACACGCCCCAAGTAAAAATCGGGGCAGAGGGCTGCCTCCTGAACAAGATTTTCTGTGAAGCCGAGATTTAAAGATCTAAAATCCATTAATTAATCCTTATAACGTATGAGCTGTCGTTTAATGTTTCAATGTATAAAAAACAAATTATACTTCTTCGGCTAGCAGAGCATACACGCAATCGTCGCACCACTCATTATTCATGAGATAGCTTTTCACGAAATGCGCTTCTTTCCGAAAGCCAATTTTTTCGAGAAGGTTTATAGATTTAAGGTTGCCGGGGTCAACCGAAGCCGTAATACGGTGTTTTCCGAGCGAGAAGAATAAAAAATCAATCACAGCCCGAACAGCTTCGCTGGCGTAGCCCCTGCCCTGATAATCGGGGGCAATTGTGTAGCCTAATTCAAGCTGATAACCGTCGTCTAAAAAGTGGATGCCTATATCTCCGATTAAGCGGCCGTCTTTCAGGCAAACGGCCAGTTGCAGCCAAGTGCTCGGAGTGTTCGGAATAATCGAAAGGTTAAGCTCAATAAAGGCTTCGATTTCTTCAATAGTGCTTGGCTTCCACGACTGAAACCGATAAATCTCCGGAATAGAGCGGTACTGAAAGAATAGCTCTTTATCGTCCATATTCAGCACCCTTAAAGAAAGTCTTTCGGTTTTTAAAGAATAAGATTCATCCATAAAAGCAGTTGCTCCGTTTCGTGCACAAAGGCTCCGGTGTTTTAACAGGCCCGAATAAAGCTTCTTATACAGGGCTGATGCTTGCGTCACTTTTTTTTAAACGTTTCATTTCGTACATGCTTCCGTCGGCCTTCTTAAGGAGCATATCCATGTCGCTGCCGTCGTCGGGGTAAATCCCGAAACCGATGCTCGTTTTTATCGGTATATGCATTCCGTTATAAATAATGCATGTTGCAAATTCTTCATTGATTCTCTTTGAATAATAATCAAGAACGGCTTTGTCTTCAATCGAAGGGAATAGAATGGCAAACTCGTCACCGCCGTATCTCGAGACAATGGCAGAGCCTTTCAGTATACTCTTAAGCGTGTCTGCAACTTTACGCAGCAGAACATCACCCGCGTTATGCCCTAAGGTGTCGTTTATGAGCTTAAAGTCATCAAGGTCAAGATAAGCCACAGCAAAAGCGGAATTTATTTTTGCGGAAACTTTCAAAGAATTTAAAAACATTTTTTCGAAATACGACCTATTTATTAGCCCGGTCAAAGAATCGCGAATGGCAAGCTCTCTGTGTCTGTTTTCTTCCTGCTTTCTTTGTGTAACGTCATAGATTTGGAATATCCAGCAGACCGTGAAGTTCTTTGGATTTATAAGCTTCTTAAATGAAAGCTCGCAATAATTGAAACCGGACACGTTTTTAATATAGATTTCCCTGACACAAGCGGTTTTGTTCTTATAAATCTCAAGAAAGATGGGATATCCGGATAAAAGGTTTTCTATTGACTTGTCGACCTGCGTGTCGTAAGAGATTTTAAGCATTTTTTCCGCGGTGGGATTAGCCTCAAGCACGGCACCGTCATTATCAATAATAAGCAATCCGGTGCTCATTTCCTTAATAACAACTGAATGGGCAAATGAAACGATGTCAAACAGATGGTACCTGAAGATACTCCACGATATAATAATACATGACAGTCCTATTACAATCGGAGTTGGGTCTATTCTGAGCGGAAGCAGTTTGGAAATATAGATACATACAGAAAGCGCAGGCAGCAGCAGTCCCAGAAAAAGCGAGAAAGTTTGTGCTTTTTGGAGGCGGCTTCTTAAGAGCTGTTGCCCTTTGAACAGCATAACGAGGGTTACGGTTGCTATAGATGCATTATAAACGGAATATATCAGGAAAAATGGACCGTAGGTTTTTCCGACAACGGGGATTGCACCGCTTGTGTCCAGATAAACAGCCTGCCGCATCAGCCCGTGGTAGTCATTTGTCCAAAGCAGTACATTGCACAGCACAGGCATAATTAATAAAGTTGCGACAAGCCAGCGCTTTTTCAGCCATTTGTCCTTACCCAGATATTTAAGTGCAAGGAAAAAATAGATAACGGTGCTTAGGGTAGAGGGTATGTAAATTAAGTTTGCCCAAATTATTTTCGTCGAAAGCTTTATGGCGGAGATTTCCAAAGCCTGAAAAATGACCCATAGAAGGGACAGGAAGAGAATAGCCATAAAATAATGCGTACCCTTTTGAAAACGCCGCGCAACAATCAAAAAGATTAAATGCGCCAGCATAAACGACAAAGCTATTGATATCCACAGATAAGGAAAAAATGTGTATTGCATATTTGCCCTCCCTAATCAGATTCAAAAAATCTCTCTATAATACCATAAATATCGGACGACAAATAATTTCGCGGTTAGGGAACGATTGAATAGATATTTTTAACCGTTGAAAGAGTAATCGTTGTTTTTGTTTTATGTACCCCGGGGACGCTTTTTATCTTGTTGAGCACCTTTTCCAGAGTGCTCGTGCTCTCTGTCAATATTTTAAGTGCATAATCGAAATCGCCGGCCAGATAATGACATTCAAGAATTTCGTCCTCGCTTTTAACAAACTCGATGAAACTGTCTATATATTTCGGCCTGTCAAGACTGACAAATATAATTGCCGTAAGACTCTTGTGCAGAGCCTCCGTATTTAAAATTGTTGTATACTGCGAGATTATGCCCGAGGATTCCAATTTTTTAAGTCTTTCGCTGACGGCGGAAACCGATAGGTTAATTGTGCTGCCGATTTCCGAGGCAGTCATTCTCGCGTTTTTTTGCAGCAAGGCGAGGATGCTCTTGTCAAAAATGTCCATTTTTTACCTTCTTTAGAAAATATGTATAAAACAGGGTGTATATCAACTTAAATAATGTTGATATTGCTCAATTATTTGACACTATTTTACAATATTTTTTAAGTTTAGTCAACGTACGTTTTTTATTGCGAATAAAAAAAGCTTTATGTGAAAATACCGCCGAGTACTTTCGCATAAAGCATTTTTTTAATGTCGGACCCTATTTCAAGGCTGTATCGGCATCAACATAAGACAGATTAAGAGCGTCCGCCACGGCTTTGCAATTAACAAAGCCTTTATAGGTGTTAAGTCCGAGTTTCAAAGCCTCGTTTTCGAGCATCGCCTTCTCCGCACCCTTTTCCGCAATCTGCACAAGATAGGGCAGGGTAACACCTGTCAGCGCGTAAGTTGAGGTTCTTGGAACGGCTCCGGGCATATTGGCAACGGAGTAGTGAATAACACCGAATTTCTCATAGCAGGGATTATCATGCGTGGTTATGCGGTCGATTGTTTCGACCGAGCCGCCCTGGTCAATGGCCACGTCAACGATGACGGAACCCTTTTTCATTGTTTTAACCATTTCTGCGGAAACTGTTTTCGGAGCCTTAGCTCCGGCTACAAGTACCGCGCCGATAAGCAAATCCGCTTTTTTTACCATTTCCGCCGCGGCATATTCGCTGTAAACAAGTGTGGAAATTCTTCCAGAGAAAATGTCGTCTAAATAAGCGAGCCTTGAGGCGTTTATGTCCATAACCGTCACTCTTGCTCCTAAACCGACTGCCATCTTCGCAGCGTTAAGTCCGACGGTTCCGCCGCCGATAATTACGACCTCCGCGGGCAGCACTCCCGAAACGCCGCCGAGCAGAACGCCGCTTCCACCATAGTATTTCTGTAGGAGCGTTGCGCCAACCTGAACGGACATCCTGCCTGCAACCTCGCTCATAGGCGCCAATAGAGGAAGGGTCATATTCGGAAGCTGAACTGTTTCGTAAGCGATACCCGTTACCTTCTTATCTAGGAGAGCTTTTGTCAGTGAGGGGTTAGGCGCCAGGTGAAGGTAAGTGAACAGGGTTTGACCCTCCTTGAAAAGCTCATATTCGCTCTCAAGAGGCTCTTTAACCTTAACTATCGTATCAGCCCTGCCGAAAACCTCCTTGTTAGTATCGCATATTTCGGCGCCTGCCGCGATATATTCGCTGTCCTCAATTCCGCTTCCGACTCCGGCATTTTTCTCGATAATAACGATATGACCGAGTTTGGTAAGCGCATGCGCTCCCGCGGGCGTTAAAGCCACTCGGTTTTCGTTGTTTTTAATCTCTTTAGGTACTCCGATAATCATATTTCAGCCTCCGCAATCTTTTCCACAACTGGTTTTTTTAACTTTTCTACCTCAATAGTATAATGAAAAGACTGCTGTTTTAAAGCGATTTTGAAAAAGAAAATACATTTTCGGCAAATTTCCGTTTGAGGCGAAATGTTTGCATCGGAAGCGGATTATTTTAAAATCGGGGGAAAAAATTACGCCGGTTTTTGACCGGCGTAAAGCTTAATTAGTATGCGCAAACGACACAACGGAAGCTCGCGCTTAAACTACAAGCCGCGGCTCAGAAATCGGAGTGATTATTCGCTTGTTAAGGCGAGCTTAAGAAGCTTTTTAATCGTGTTTGCGTTTCTTATGGTGACCTGCTCATAAACAGCGGTACCGACTATTTTTGACCACCGAGTTTTCGAGAAGGTGTTAAGGGGCGCGGACCAGAAAATGACTTTGCCATAAAAACCGACTTTCTCGTATTCCGGCTTAATTGCTCCGACTTGGGCAAAAATTTCTTCAACCGAAAACGGTGGAATCACGAATATCGCATTGTGCTTTGAGCCTTCATCCTCATCCCACCATGTCGGGGAATTATTAAGCGCCTGCCTTAGCTCCTGCGCGGAAATCAGCATTAGCGGGATATTTAGTCCGAAGCTCTCGAAAATCGAGGCTTCCAAACGGGTTTTCAGAGCTACAAGGTCGGATTCCTCGCAGGAAAAAATGATGTTTCCGCTGTTGATGTAGGTAAGCACTTCGTAAAAGCCGCAGTTCTCAAAAAGCGCCTTGAGAGCCTTCATTGAAATTGTGTTATTTCCGCCGACATTTACGCCGCGGAGCAGCGCGATATATCTTTCCATGTCATCTCTCCGAAAATCCCAGTTTTTTGCTCTCGGTGTTTTTCAAATTCTCGTTAACCCGAAACTCAACAATATCCCTGATTAAGTCAAACGGTAAAGACTTGCCCAGCGGAAACTGTACAGAGCCCTTTGCTCCCTTATAGGCAGACAGCTCTTTTTGAAACGCGGATATTCCCGAGGCGGCAGGGTAGAAGCCGATGTGGTTTTTATAGGCGGCAAAGTGGACCAGATTGCCCTTGAGATAAAATGTGGGCATTTGATAGCTGATTTTCTCCTGAGCCCGGGGCGCGGCTTCGGCAATAACGCGCCTCAATTCGTTCAGAATAAGCTGAATATCTGGAGGAAACCGCTCAATGTACTCGTCGATAGTGGAATAGAGGGCAGGGGACTTCGGCATACGTTCAGCTCCTTTCAATATGCAGCAGCATATGTATGGCACAGCCTTTTTTATATTGCACTTAAACCGAGACTCGTTACCAGGACATTTCTCCAAACAGGACATTTAGCTTCGCCCAAAGCTCATTGTCAAAGGTCGTGTAGGCAAATTCCTTGTCTGTTGCGGCGCCTCCGCTCCGAACGATAACCATATTCTTTGAGGGGACAATATAAATCTTTTTGTCGGCATAGCCCAAAGCCGCTATTAAGTCATCGGGAGCATTCGGGATGATAACCGTTTCAAGAGGGTCGCTGCCGTTCGGAGGCAGACCGCCTTCATATCCGTTCAGCCAGAAGAGATAGCCGTAGGCGGGATTGTAGGAGCTTGACGGCTGCAGGGCTTTCTCAAGGTATGCTTTGCTGACCAGCTGCTCGCCCTCCCAGCTGCCCTGCTGTAAAATGAACTGGCCGAAGGCAAGCATATCCCGCGGGGTGCAGTAAATCTGATAAGGGGCCCAGTCCTTGTACTCGGGCTTGTTCCTGCCCCGAGCTATGTAGAGCTGGATTTTGAGGACTTGTAGTAGGAGTCGTCCATGCCGAGCTTACTCAGCAGAACCTGCTCAGCATAGCTTTCAATATCCTGCCCGGTGGCCTCCTTCAAGACGTTGAAAAGCAGATTCCACGCGTCGGAATACTGCCAGCCGCTATTCGGCACATAGCTCTCATGCAGGGTGTCATCTAAGCCGCTGGTCATGGTAAGCAGACTTTCAACCGTTATGGTGTTCTCAAGCTCTGTACTCATATCGGAAAAGCCGTTGCCAATATAGTCGGAGATTTTGTCATCGAGCCTAAGATACCCCTCGTCAACGGCAATTCCGACAAGCACCGAGCATACGCTTTTTCCCGCGGAGGCAATGTTGGCAGCCTTGTCCCCGTTTCTCCAGTACTTTTCAAAGACGATTTCGCCGTCCTTTTGAATAATGAAGCCCGTCGTGTTGGTGGTACCGAGATAATCAATAAATTCCTGCTCCGCAGGGTTTACGGGGCTGGCCGATTGAGAGGTGTCGGAGCCTCGGCAGCCGCCGAACAAGAGTATTGCAGACAAAAGAAACGCGTATAGAATTACTTTTTTCATATCAGCCCTCCGATTATGCCAGAGAATAAACCATATACATGCCTTAATCTACAAAAAACTGACCCCCAGCAAAATTCCATAACCTATAAATGTAATAACGGTTGAGTAGACAAGAAGATTTGTGAAAAAGGTCGCCTCATCCCGGTCTTTGATGTAAAGCGGAAGAATATATGGTGCCGGTAATAAGATAAAAGCGTAAAAAGCCTTATCGAACAGGGGGTCAAGATCGGGAATGAGGCGTTTGATTACAAGCAAAACGAGGGCTCCCAGCCCCAAAACAAGTATAAGCCGAGTTAATATATAAGCAGCCGTTTCCCGAAGATTCGTGCGGCGAAACACCATTGTATGGCCGATTACAATGAGGATCAGCGGTGAAGTCAAGGGCTTTAAAAACTCTATAACGGCAAGTAAGCTCAGACCGATGACATTTGCGCTCATCAAAGGTCGGATTCCGAAAACATTTACCGCAATTCCCAAAATTATGGCAATGATAGTAGGCGTTTTAATAAACTGCTTGAGGCTCGCGAAAAGGCTGAGGGACGCTTCCTTAGATTTGGAAATGAAGAGCACATAAAAAAACCAAATAAACAGCTCATGCCCAAAACCGACAAGCATAATAATCGGCAGTTTGTCCATGCCCCAAATAGCTCCGAAAAGACCGACTCCGATCATGCCGAACTCAAAGCCGGTCATGTAGCCTTTGGTGTAAAATCGGCTGAAAATCTTCGGGAAAAACTTGTGAAGACCGATTCCGGCTGCCCAAAGCAGACAGCAATAGATAAATACTAACGCAAACAGCAGCAAATATGACACCTGAAGCTTCATTGTGGAGAAGGCATCGAACAAAACAGCGGGCAGCGCGATTTTTATAATTAGTCCCTTCAGCTCCTCAATAAAGGTGTCAGAAAACAGCTTCACTGATTTTGAAACGACTCCGATTACCAGCAGCAATAAAATCGGCAGCAAACGACTTAATAATTCTTCCATAAACTTATCCTTATTCTTTCTTCCGCTCAAATAAAACATTGTGTGGAAATGCACGCAATGTACATTTTTTCAAATTAGATTGCAATTCCAAATAATATTCAATATACTGTCATGGATATAAAAAAGACGGGAGCGCTGGGTGCCAACTAATGATTACCATTATTCAATTTGCTGTTATTTATTCCGTACTCATGTTCATCACAAGCTTTGTCTATTTAAATCGGAGCAAGGACAAAATCAATCAGGCGTTTTTGGCGTTTTTGGTTGTTTTACTCACATGGATGGTCCTGAGTGTCGCTGTCGGCTATGATGGAACTTCTACCGCGCCGGTCTTCATCAATACCATCTATTGGTGGAGCATGATGAATCTTTCGGTGTTTTTTCTGTATTTTGTTTATCGGTTCATTCAAAGAGAACCGGATGTGTATTTTTACCTGTTTGTAGCTATCAATTCGTTGACAATATTTTCCCGCTATCTGTTCCCGATAGATTATTCCGAGCAGACCTTCTGGCGGCTGTCTATTCCGATAGTTGCTCCGGTAATGTCAACTGTTTTCAGCCTGCCTGCGATTTACGCGCTGTATCTGATTATTCGACAGTTTTTCCTGTGCAAAAACGCTCGGCAAAAGGCACAGCTGAAAATAATGTTTTTCGGTATCGGACTGGCACTGATTGTCAGCGTCTTATCGGAATATGTTCTGCCTGTCCTGTTTGACGTTGACGATCATCTGACGCTGATGTATCTCGCTTTTTTGATTTTTTCTATGTCAATCTTCATTGCCATAATGCAGCACAGGCTTTTGGGGATACGCACGGAATACATTTACAGAAAGATGTTTCTGAACTCGGGCGACGGTATTATCATCATAAATAAAAACAATAAAATTATCAATATAAATAATGTCGCCAAAGAAATCCTCCGTGATGATAAAATGGGCGTCGGTGATTTGATTACCACCTACATAAGGGATTATAGCTTCGAGGCAAACTACAACCGCCGGGAAAGCGTGTACATAAACGGCGGACGAGAAATTTATCTGTCAATTTCACAGCATCCGATAAGCAGAGAGGATGACGATCCCGTTAAGCTGCTTGCCATAGCGGACATTACCGCCGCAAAAATGCAGCAGATGGAAGAGATGAACCAGCTTGTCGAAAAATCTTCCGTCGATCAGCTGACAGGCATGTTTAATAAACAAAGCCTGCTTGACAGCTACGACGACACGGACTTAACATCGAATGTAAAAGCGGTAATATTCGTTGATGTAGATGATTTTAAGACAATTAACGATCTTTTCGGCCATCTCGTCGGCGACAGCGTTCTGGCGGCCGTTGCACAGCGCGTTCGGGATTGTATCGGCGCGGGTGGAAAGGCCTATCGTTTTGGAGGCGACGAATTTGTAATTGTACTAGATTCACCGGTCGAAGACGAGGCCTGGGATACCGCTGACCGTATCTGCAGCAGTATAAAAAACCGTGCTTTTGCACATGGCTATCTGCGATTTGATCTTTCGGTAAGCGTCGGCGTCGTTGAGGGCACCGAGCCGCTGAAAATGCTGGTCGATAAGGCGGATACCGCAATGTATAACTCAAAGGGCAGCGGCAAGGACAAAACCACCCTATATACTGATGAAAAAAGCCTTATAAAGGGAATGTTGTAATTGAATATTTGACGCTCAGGCAGGAAAAACTCGTTTGTTATTATCTGAAACAAAACGGCGAACATCCTGACGGTGTTCAGTGCGAAGGGAGCGACGAAAAGGCTCCCTTCGCATTTTATATATCGATTTGAGTGCTGTTTCCTTAGAGCTGAAAGCCGTTCCAATATAGAAAACCCCACTGTGATTTTCATGCCGATAAGCCTTTGATTTTATGCTTGTGAGGAAAAAATAGTTTATGGCCGGCTTTTGAGCGAGGGTCACCGTCAACAATATATTAACCCTGTCCGCTTATGAAAACAAGCAGACATAAAAGTATCGTCATTTTAAAACCGTCAGGTAGGTTTTTTAAGTAATTACACACATATAAACTTGAAATGGTTTCCAAGGCATGGTAAATTAAAGAAAAACAGATTGGAGAAAGAGATGCCTAAGCAGGGATTATTTGAGTCTGACAAAGATTTTGAACTTCGCGCGACAAAGGAAAACCTGCAAAGCTCAACCGGACTTAAACAAGGTTGGCTCGAGTCTGACGATGACTATATCTCCCGCGCGTCCAAAGAGGCGCTCCACAAAGCATCGGGTACCTCGCAGGGCTGGCTGGAATCTGACAGCGCCTACACGGCAAGAGCGCTGGGTCAGGCAACTAGTTTAAGGCAAGGCTTATTTGAAAGCGAGAATGAGTTCATTCAAAGAGCGAGCCTCGCTCAAATTGAAAAAGCAACGGGACTTAAGCAGGGCGGGTTTGAATCTGATGAGAACTTCCGCCGCCGTGCGCTAAGCGCAGGGCCAAAAAGCAGCTCGTCCGCTTCCACCGTCTACTCCGCTTCAGGCAATGCGTCATCTTCACAAGCTCATGACACCGGAAGCCTGTTCGCACCCGAATACACATCGGGCGGCAATACAGGTTCCGGAACAGGCATAGGCGAATTCATATTTTTCATTTTGTTCTGCGTTGTTGTCGGCGCACTCGGTGGTATAACCCTCTATAGCTGGCTTCTGGAGAGAAATTTTGAAGGGTATCTTATTATTGGCTCAGCTGTCTTAGGCGGAATTTTTGCCTTATTCAAGGCGAAAGGTTATTCCGAGAATTTTAAGAAAACTTTCTTGTTCGCAGCGGGAATACCCTGGATTTATACGGCGTTTGTGGCTCTTACCGCAAAGGGATTTGGATTTTCTTGGGTTTTCGTCAATCTGTTATTCGGTATAATCCGCTCGTCATATTATGCCGTAGGACCGTCGTTTATCTGCGCGCTGCTGGTCGCGCTTATTCAAAAGATATTCTTTAGCAACAAAAAATGAATTAGGCATGAAACAGCTTCACCGCGGAATTCAAGTCGGACATGACGGCGTATGCGGATGAATAAGTACAAAAAGAACAAGGCACTCTGCGAATATCGGCGCAGAGTGCCTTGCTGTTTTCTGAATGTGAGGCTTGGTCATATTGACAGCATAATTATAAAATCATAAATGAGCACGTCTGCCAATATCTCGGGGCGGAGAAAGTTTAAACCTTGTTTTGCCCGAGGTCGGCTCTCAAGTAATCATTTTTTCATGAGTTCCTTCAAATCCATTGGAGCCAATTCTTCGGCGTCCTCTAGATTTAGAGTTATTGCCGCTGAAGGGCACTTTGTGGAGCAAGCTTCACAGCCCATGCATAAGCGCTTGTCAACGGTATCACATTTGCTTCTTCATCAAATTAAAATTTCTGTTATTGGAATGAATGGCACAGGCGTTGCCTGGTGCTCGCTGAGCATCTTTTCCATCCAGATCATATCATACCAAGTACCAAATTTATAACCGCATTTCGTGAAATGAGCTACCTTTGAAAACCCCAAATGTTGATGAAATGCTGTACTTGTATTATCCAGATGATCATCCTTTACGGACGTAAATGCGATACAGGCATTCAAGTTGATAATGTTCTGACGCTTAAGTATTTCCTCTAAAGCAATATACAACATTTTGCCAATACCCTTGCCCCTGCAATCTTGCTGTAAATACACAGTCGTCTCAACCGCCCAATCGTATGCCGCACGTTCTTTGAACGCTGATGCGTATGCAAAGCCAATAATACGCTCTTTTTCTAAAGCGACAATATACGGATATCTCTTCAGGGTGTTCTCAATCCGATTTGCGAACTCTGCAACAGACGGTACTTCATACTCAAAAGTGATGGCGGTATCCGTAATATAAGGCGCATAAATCTTTAAAATTTCTCCTGCATCGCTCTTTGACGCCATTCTAATCAAAACTTTTTCACTCATATAAACCCTTATTTGACATAGAATAATTCCTACCAATCATCCGCGCATATTCGGCGATGTCGGTTAGCCTTTTCTGCTGCCATTCTATTTATTAACTGTAAACCCATACTGCCGACACGAAACGATAATATCTTAACTGCTTAAATTCACATCAATGAGCCCGTGACATCAATACTACCGTCTCAACGTGG
>SAAS01000032.1 GCA_009929315.1 Clostridia bacterium | reverse complement strand
TCCGAGGCCACGCTTCCATGTAGACTTCATTATAGACGAAGAGGATGACTATGAGACCTTCGCAAATTTGAAAAAGCAGGTGTTCAGCGTTTTTCCGTTCTTTGATGACCAAGCGCAGGATGTGGCACGTTTCCTATACGGCACCGAGAACCCGGAGGTAGAATACCACGATGGGTCGCTGACGCTGACAGCATTCATGAAGGAGTATGAAGCCGCAGACGCCTTCGCCAATATGGCTGAGGTTATCACAGAGGGGCACCGCAATTCCACGCTATCGAGGTTCGCAGGTCGAATCATTGTGAAATTAGATGACACCGAAGAAGCGCGTCAACGGTTTTTGGAGGAAGCCCAAAAGTGCGATGTGCCACTCCCGGACAATGAGCTTCGGAGCATTTGGAAAAGCGCACAGGGTTTTCTCAAGAAAATCAAGTCTACCGGCACCTATGTGGTACCCGGCGCGTACAGTGGCAAAAGCGGCGGTGAAATCAAATGGGAG
The DNA here is from genome assembly GCA_009929315.1 of Clostridia bacterium. Lineage (GTDB taxonomy): Bacteria > Bacillota > Clostridia > Oscillospirales > Oscillospiraceae > UBA2658. Next base: position 3,401 of record SAAS01000032.1, on the reverse strand, counting down.
ACACCGATACCCTTTGACGAATTTACGCTGCCGCAGTTTCCCATAGAGGTGCTGCCGATGGTAGTGCGAGATTATGTTCTGGCCGTGTCCGAAAGTACGCAGACCCCTGTGGATATGTCGGCATCAGCCGCTCTGGGCGTGCTTTCCATCTGTACGCAAGGGAAATACCGTATCCGTGGCAAGCAGGACTGGGTGGAGCCGCTCAATCTCTACATTGTAATAATAGCGGAGCCGTCCGAACGCAAATCTGCTGTTATTAGCTTTTCGACAAGACCTGTAAACGAATTCGAATCCGGTTACAACAAACAGAACGCCGCGATCATGGAAGCCAGCCGAATGAAAAAACGCATCTTGGAGCGGCGACAAAAAACACTTGAGGAACAGATGTCAAAAGGCAAAGCCGACCAAGCAGACCTTGATGCTATCGCCGCCGAAATCGCGGAGTTCAAGGAGAAAACACCGCTGAGGCTCTATGTGGACGATATTACCACGGAAAAGCTCACATCGGTCTTATCCGATGGCGGCGGTAAAGCGGCAATCGTTTCTGCCGAAGGCGGTATCTTCGATATGCTCTCGGGCATGTACACAAAAACCGTAAACATTGATGTGCTGCTCAAAGGTCACTCCGGCGACAGTATCCGCGTCGACCGTATCGGCAGAAACAGCGAAAGCATTATGAATCCATCGCTGTCTGTGCTCTTGGCCGTGCAGCCCAATGTCCTCTCCGGAATGATGCAGAACGGCACCTTCCGTGGGCGCGGCCTCACCGCACGATTCCTATACTGCATGCCGACTTCGTTTGTCGGAAGTCGCAAATACCGCACTGATTCAGTCCCGCAGGACATTTCAAGAGCCTATTCGACGCTCATATATGACCTGCTGGATGAGGACAACAATCCCTCTACGGACTGCCCGGAGGAGATCATTCTGTCCCCAGAAGCGGACGCTCTGCTTGAGGATTTCGCCAATGAGCTGGAACCGAAGCTGCGCGATGAAATGTCAGACATCTCTGATTGGGCTGGAAAGCTCGTCGGTGCGGTGCTTCGCATCTCCGGTATTCTCTGCCGTGCAAACAGTACCGTGTGCAGCGTTTTTCTGGACGAGCCAACACCGCTGGTCGTTGACGCAGAAACCATGAAAAACGCCATCATCATCGGCAGGTACTACACCGAACATTCAAAAGCAGCGTTCTCGCTCATGGGAGCAGACCCAATTGTCAAACAGTGCAAGTATGTTTTATCCGCAATTAAGAAGAACGGCTTCGCAGAGTTTACGCGCCGGGATATCATGCGTATCTGCCGAGGCATTCGGACTGCCGAAGAAGTGCAGCCCGTGATCGACAGACTTTCGGAATATGGCTATGTCGCGGCAAAACCTGTAAGTGGCTACACCGGCACCGGAAGACCGGCTACACAGAGCTACCTTGTCAATCCGGCAATCCTGACTAGCTAATCATGTCCCCTCAAAAAACAAATATTAGAAGGAGAAACAATTATGAGTATCCCTAAGACAATTAAGCAAATCATGCCCATCCCGGATGATTATATTATTTTGACTAAAGTGGTCGATGAAGTGGGCAATACACACATGCTCAATTTTTCCCCAATGGGTTACCGTTATATGTACGCATTGGTCGACTGTCACGGAGACCGCTCCGACGAGGTTGATGTATATGTGATTCGGCCAGACGGGAGCGGCTATGTTGACGATTCTGGCATAACTCTGGTTGTGCCAAAGTATAAATGTCCTCATTGTGGAATCTTTATGAAACCGCAAGTGGACGATGGTGATATGAACTACGTCTGTACAAGCTGTAATGAAATGCAAAGAGTTAAGGATGTCAGAACCGGAGGTGTTGCAAATGTTTATCAAAGCGTTTAATGCTGACCTCACCGGGCACGGCGGCTTCCAGTATGACGTCGGTAAGACCTGCGAAACGGATACGGATGATAGTTGGCGGTGGTTTCACTATGCCGCCTCCGCCACCCAAGCACTCCGCCAGTACAACGCGCCGGACACACGCTTCTGCGAAGTCGAACCACTGGCGGCATCCAAACGATTCAGAGCATTGGACACAGACTACTACACGACTGCCAAGCTCCGTATCGTGCGGGAAATCAACCGTGACGACATGCTTCAGATGCTTATGGCTGAACAATGCCCGTTCTATCTGCTGACGCGACTCGACCCGCCGTTTGATGTACTGGCGGCCTGCGTCCCCACCAGAAATAGTTTTTCTGCCTGCGCGGATATCCTGCACAAGGCCTACCTGACCATAGAACAGCGGAAGTCTCTGCTTCCGAAGAAATATCACAAACACTTGGAGGTTGATTATGAATAAAGAATTAGCAGGAGCAAAGCCGTCAAAGCACATCAAGCAGCTCTGCGAGGAGCTGGGGCCGCTTTACTCCGTACAGACCATTGACTGGGAGTATGTTATATACCGCGACTTCGGCAACGGATTTGATGTGGAAGTCTGCGGCATGGACACCGGCGGTTCCAGAAAGCTGGCAACGCTTTATCTCTGGTATCAGAAGACACGCATCGTAAAGAAAATCTATGGTGTACATCAGAACGAAACCGCTGGCCGCATCGACGAGCTCTACGCCCTCGCCCAGCGTGGCAAATAGCGCTTGATTAAACACTTTTGTCCCTTTCGTCCGTTTTGTCCCATACATTTGCAGGTGAAAATCATGTGCCCGCTGCGCTGCTGTATGCCGGCTCAATGCCACGGCAGCGTGGCGACTCATGGCTTCTGCCTGCGGATACCCTGGGGCGGTTCTATCTCCGGGCAAAACCGGAGCGGACAGCGGCGTGGGACTTCGTACACGAAAACGCATAAGTTATTAGGGTATTGACCCTAAAATTAAGGAGGAGAATTTTATGGGAAACAGAGGACCGCAACCGGGCACTGGCGGCAGGCCGAGAAAGCCCCTTGCAGATAAAATAGCGGAAGGCCGCGCCACCAAATACTCACAGGGCAACAATCTTTTACCAGAGCCGATTGAGTTGGTAGGCGTGGAGATGCCACCGCCTCATGAGTTTCTGTCGGACGAACAGAAAAGCGGTCAGGAGCTTGTGGCAAACGAGATATACAAATCCACATGGGAGTGGCTTCGAAAGTTCCGCTGTGAGCAGATGGTCACCCAGCAGAGCTTGGAGCAGTATGCAGTAATGGCAGCTCGATGGATTCAATGCGAGAAGGCCGTATCGACCTTTGGTTTTCTTGCCAAGCATCCGACTACCGGCGCTCCCATCACATCGCCTTATGTCTCTATGGCCCGGGAATACTCCAAGCACGCCAACGCGCTGTGGAATCAGATATACGCAGTTGTTCGTGAAAACAGCACTATGGATTGCAGCACGGCTTGGTCGCCAGCAGACGACGTAATGGAACGCCT
>SAAS01000006.1 GCA_009929315.1 Clostridia bacterium | reverse complement strand
CCTCATTACTGTGCCCGGTTGGCTACTCTTGGCATTATACTTGGCTATTCACGGCTTTTCAACTGAGCTAGGCACAGCCAGAGCTATCGAGCTATAACATCTTACTGCAAGAGCGGGGATTATGCCGAAAACAACAATGTTACTATCAATTAAACAAGCATGATATAGTAAGGCTCGATGCCGGGTTGCAGCATCGAGCCTTACTCCATTCTCAAATTGAATATCAAAATTTCACCGCGGATAGTATAGTTAGTTTCTAGCAGTTTCTTTCTACCATGATATTCAAGATTTCTCTATCCGTTTCGCGCATTCCTCGGCTCGCCATTCTTCCTATTTTGCTAATCGTGTTGTCTACGCCCTTGGTAACTATTCCGTCACCACTGAAAAACTGCTGCCCATTCTGATACATACTGAAGCCGAGTATTCCGGCGTTGAGAAGAATACAAATGTTGTATGGATAAGTCCTTATGTAATTGCCCATACCGACCTATGGCGTTTGTTTATGACCTACCACTATGAATAGCGTATTATTAGAGTAAGATTTTAACTCAAAAAAGAAATAACGAGAATTTTGAAAAGTGCACTGAATTGACGAGAAACACTTCAAAAACCTTCATTAATGGAACAAAAATACTAGCTCCTGAAACGGCACTAAAATGAGCTGTTTCAGGGGCGTTTTCGTTGCAAAACTCGTATCAAAAACTAAGTTTCACTTCCCATACGTTTATAAGACAGGAAAAATTATGAAGCATTATACATTCGGCTATGCCACGAGTAAGTGCGGAACAGCAAAACCTTGAGATTTGATTTTTAAGTCCTAGCAAGAGGGATTGTTTTGGTATGCCTTTTTTACCAGCGTAAACTTTTTGGCATTAACGGGTTGACTTCTTATAGTTAGTCACTTCTTTGGAATAATTTTTAAAACTCATCTTTTAGGTCTTATCCCTTGACAATGTTTTTACCCTCAAATTTTGCCTCAAATAACTTTTTATCAGCATTATTGATGAGCTCATCAAGCGTCAATTCGTCTTGTAGACATCTTACTCCGATACTTACAGAAACCTTAACAAGCGTTGAATTAGAAACAAATATCTCGGCTCTTTCGATAGCAATCCTAATGTTTTCAGCAAGAGTTAGTGCTGCTTCAAAATTTGTATGAACCAAACCAATTAAAAATTCATCTCCGCCATAGCGCCCTAGTATATCAATCCCGCGTATCTCACTTTTTGCAGCAGCAGCAACTTTTGCTATTACAATATCCCCGGCACTATGTCCATATTTGTCGTTGATGACTTTAAACCCATCAATATCCATCATCAATACACAAAAAGGTAATCCGGCTTCTCGTGCTTTATTAAAAACGACTTCAAGTAATTGGTGAGAATACTGTCGATTATAGGTTTGACACAAGGAATCATTTTGTGCCATTTCCTTGAGTAGTTGACCTTCAACTTTTTCTGTAACATCCATACAGCTCCCTATGAATCCAATGAAATTTTTATTCTTATCGTAAATAGGGACTCCACGATCATTGATCCATCTGAATTGACCATCGTGCCTTTTGAGGCGATAATCCATTTCAAAGGGATGCTGCAGTTTAAAATTATCAAGATAAATTTTAACGCATCTGTCATAATCGTCTGGATGGACGCCTACAGCCCATCCAAATCCATTTTCCTCTTCCATAGTGCGCCCAGTGAAATTGAGCCATGTTTTGTTAAAGTAGTCACATTCGGTACTAAGATTAGCTCTCCATACCATATTTGGAGAAGACTCAAGGATCAGTTGATACTGTTCCAAATTCATCATAATTATTACCTCCCTTATAAAGATTTAACGCTTCTAAAAAAGTCACAGCCATGGATGTAGGAAAACGTTAAACATCACATAAAATGCTTAGTAAAAAGTGTTGATATTATTAACAAGTTGTTTCATTAGTTCTGTTACAGAGATCGAATGATTCCTACAAAACTGCTATTTTCATATATTACTTGATTAATAAACACATCCGCAATTTGAGGGTCAAATTGCTTTCTGGAACAGCTTGCCAGGTCCTTTGTAGTGTTCGCCTTGCTTAACGCTTTTCACCAACCTCTTATTTTGATCATCGCAAGGAAAGCGCCAGTGTCAGCAAAAATCTTTCAATCACAGTCTCTTTGCTGCACCGTCGGGCTTCCTATTCTAAAAATAATATTATTGGGAAGAGAAGAACCATGGTTTGCTAGGTGTTATTTATACGAAATACCAGATATCATAGGAGGCAATTATTTCCCGCATCCTGCTTGATAGATACTACAAATAATGATTTGATATCAAATAATCCATTAGTGCATCTTGAGCTAAAGGTTTGCAATAATAATATCCTTGAATACAATCACATGAGAGATTTGACAAGACCTCAACCTGCAAGCGATTTTCTACACCTTCTGCAATAATTTCAAGATCTAGGTAATGCCCCATAATAATAATTGAGTCAACCATTCTCTTCCCAACCCTATCAGTCAGCATATTTTCAACGAAAGATCTATCGATTTTAAGTGTAGTTATTGGTAGTTTATGTAAGTATGATAGCGAAGAATACCCCGTGCCAAAGTCGTCCAGAGATATTTTTATTTTCTTCTCCCGTATTGCTTCTAATGTTGCAATCACCTCTGCAGTGTTGTCTAGAAGGACGTTCTCTGTGATTTCAATTTCCACAAGTTGATATTCAAGCCCGGACCCTGAAACGATCTCAAATAGCTGTTCCTTGAACTCGGTTTGTCTAATTTCGCATGGTGACACATTGATTGACACATTGAAACGGGTTTGATAGGTTTCATTAATTTGTCGTATAGTTTCACAGGCATTTTTAATTACCCAGCGACTAATTTCTACGATCATTCCTGTTTCTTCTGCTATCGGTATAAATTCAACAGGGCTTATTGTTCCGATGGTGTCGTTTTCCCATCGAAGCAATGCTTCAAATCCCCGTATAGAATTGGTACTTGTGGTATATTGCGGTTGAAAAACTAAGTGCATTTCATTTTTTCGCAGCGCATACCGAAGCTGTGTCTCAATCATCAACCGTCTTGTAACTTTGTTGTTGATATTTTCTGAGAAGATTTTGAAAATGTTTTTCCCCATTTTTTTTGCTTCATATAGCGCAATATCTGCATATTTCAACAAAGTACTAATATCAACGTCTTCTTCTATGTTGGAATATGCAATACCCGCACTCGCCGTAATATGAACCAGTTTGCCATCAAGTTCAACAGGCTTTTGGATGACATCAAGAATTGTTCTTGTCAAATCCTCCGAATCATCATGGCTGATTTCACTACTTAGTATGATGACAAATTCATCCCCGCCTATTCTTGCAGTAATACCTGAAAGAAATTGCTTTTCAGATATTAAATCAGCAACATATACTAGCAATTTATCTCCAAATAAATGCCCATAATTATCATTTATGTCTTTGAAATTGTCCAGATCAAAATATATGAGACCGCCGATTTTTTTGAGACTAATTTCTTCAGTCCAATTCCCATTATACAGATAGGCTCTGTTGAGCAAACCGGTGAGACTGTCGTGATATGCTATGTTTAGTAGTTCACGGTCTCGTTGTCTTAATGCATTTATCATTACATCGAAATATGATGCAAGCTTCTGGAACTCTGCATATTTTTGCTTGGGAAGCATAATCGCATAATTACCTTCTGAAATTTTCTGGGTTTGATAAGTAAAATCGCGAATGTTCTTACTGATTTTTGAAGTTCTTAAATACGAAATTGCTAAATAGGCTAGCAAAGAAAATATAATTAAAGCAATAAACATATATATCATGGAATGGTAACTTTTAAATGTCGTTAAATAATCGTCGTAAACCACAATATACCAGTTTGTTTGTGAAATTGATTTTGCTAATAGCAAATACTCTTTATCGTCTCGCTGTATAATATTATGTCCGCCGTATGATACAAGCGATTTGATTTGATCGAAATTGTCTATAGGACGCCTTTGCTCAACCAGCATCATATCGTTGTTAGAAATATAGATTCCATAACTATCAATAATGGATACGAGGAAATTGCTACCCAGTTCAGTTGCAGATTTAGATGTGAACTCGTTTAAGTAACTGAGATTCAAAAAGCCAACGATGATTCTTTGACCTTTCAAAACTGAAATTACAACAGTGGTATTTCCACTTTTAGAAGAAATAAATGGCTTTGACCAAAATATTTCCTTGTTTTTCAACTGCAAAAAATACTCTTCACCATTCCTTGTATGCCCCAATTCCTTTGCATTGCCCGGCAGTGTTTGTATGACCGTACCATTAAGGTCTAGGATTTCAATGTTTTCAAAATATTGGTCAATGGAGTTCTGTTTCTCCATCTCCGCTGAAATGTTTTGGGTCTCCCCGTTGGTGGCTATCAAATCAATATATTCCAGTACATCAACAGCGTCTGTCAGAAAATATTCTATATTTCTACTAACACTCTCCATGATTATTTTATCTTTCTCAGATATGTCATCCATAAAGAGATTGTGAAGAGAGAAGTAAATTAAAGTAGCTACCACGATGGTGGATATTAAAATAGTCATAAAATTTGTGATATACAAAGATTTTAATATCGTCCTTTTTGATTTATCTTTCATCATCATTCACCTTAACAAAATTGCCATCTATAATCTGGTAGATATATTCTTCACGCACAGTATCGCCGAACTTATTGATATGTATTTCTCCCTGTAGTCCCGAATATACTTCTTGCTCCAATATAGCTTGTTTAAGATGATCGCTTGTTAAATCATCGCTTTCTATCATTGCCTGATATAGCAACATGACAGATTCATAACTCATGACCGCAGCAAAAGTAGGTTCCTCCCCATAAGATTGTATATATTTGTTTTTGAAATCCTCGTAGGCTCGAGTCGTATTCTGATAGTCGATATAACTAATACCGTAGAACTGATTGACAGATGAACCTCCCCGTTTTATCAAGTCATTTGTCATAGACCATGCAGGTAAAAACACAAAAATTTGTTTTTCTTGTGCGTTAAGGAGTTGCGAAATTTGAACAACTGCATCCGCGGATGCAATAATAATCAATGCTTCTGCGTCGGAGCCAATGATTGCGCTCACCAAAGCATCAACTTCTGATTGCTTTGTAAAATCGATGGGTTCGAGCATTTTTGTGCTAATTTTTTCTTTAGTCAATGTTGACGAAAGATAGTTATAAATGGATTTTGCGAAAATTTCATTTTGAATGGGACAAATGACGAGCACGTCATTAAGTCCTAATTTTATTATTTCCGACGAAAAGAGCTTTGCCTGCTCTGACGTGGAAGGTATCAATCGAAAAAAATAGTCATCTTGGTTGCTAAGCGTATCTAAGGCGATTGTTGGACTTATCATAAGGATTTTTTGTTGGTTGATAAAAGGTATGGATTTTTCGGCCATATCGCTTGTCATATGTCCGATTATCGCAACGCATTCTTCGTTGATAAGTGCTTCATCTTCTTGAAGCCCAATCTGTGGATTGCCTTGGTCGTCTTTTATGATAAGCTCAATGGGTTGATTTCGAACGCCGCCCTTTTCGTTAATTTCAGCGACAGCAAGCATGGCTCCATACATCCCATTGACGCCTAACTCGGAATTGGTGCCAGTCAGACAGCCAACAAACCCAACCTTGATTGGCTCATTATTGTCAAGAGTTGTTGCATAAATTGTTCCACATAGCAGCAATAAACCTATTACAGAAAAGATTATTTTTCTCATATGTGACCTCGTACAATTTTATGATACTTAACACAATAATTGATGCTCAGTATTGGCTTCATTGTAGTAACCTAAACATCTTTTTTTAAACTAACGCAATGGTCTCCGGATGAGGAATGCTGTATTGTGCTTAGAATGTTACATAGGTTTTTCCGTGCTGAATCACTATTAAATAATATTTAACAACGCATCCCCCTAATAGGGCTATTTAAAAACTATATATATGTTTCCGTGCGTCTAGTACGTTGACGAACATAGAAAACAAGTGTGTGATTGAATTAATAGAAAAGATATATCCTTTTTTCAAAAAGCTTCATTGATAAATGATATATCCCGACAGACAAAAAAGGGTCCGTAAAGTGTAGCAGGTGTCCAAAATAATCGATGCATTTGCGATATTTGAAATGCTTTAATTATCGCGTATAATGTGTATAAGCAGATAATTTTCCAAATTAAATTTTTACGTTCATGGTTCCATATATTTTATGGCAAAGCTTCCCAATAAATCTAAATATGCAAGCCTCAAAATTCTTGCTGGACGTATGTGTTAGAATGAAATCGCTTTTCTATCTTCCACAAAATAAACGCATTAGAACAATCTATTATTTCTATATATAATCTATATACTCAAATAACAAGAATCCTTTGTTCTATATTAAATGATGCAATTATGTTTATCTATATATTTTCAAATTAACATAAAAAGTTGAAATATGATACTTTTTTCTTGAAAAAAACAATAGTTGCACACCATTTCAAGCAAAAGAACTTCAATCGCAGTAAAAACGTTAAAATTTCTTAACAAACCAAGTACGTTCCCCGAAAAAGCTAGATCGTAAATATATAAATGGAGATTCCATCTTAATGGAACCTCCATTTATATATTTACATTACGCATGTTGAAGAATGCAAGCTTATGGCAGATGTGCTGTATAAATAGAGGCAACCGATACTCAGTCGATAAAATCTTCTTCTTTTATCATTCCGCTTGAAATAATCTGTTCTTTTATCTTTGGCTGGAAATCAGGATTTGCAATTTTCAACATAGCCTTGATACGATCTATGTTAGATTTTAAGAATATGTTGGCAACGCCGAATTCCGTTACTATATACATATGAATATACTTCGGAGTCGTAACAATGGAGCCTTCCGGCAACCATGGGACAATGTTTGTCTGGATAACGCCGTTTGTGTCCTTATATGTTGAACGAAGGCACAGGAAGCTGCGTCCACCTTTGGACCTTGTTGCTCCATAAAGATAGGAGAAGGAACCGCCAACACCGCTATACTGCTTAAGGCCCTGAGCTTCCGAGCAGGCTTGACCCAAGAGATCTACCATAAAGGTGCAGTTTATTGCAACCAGATTATCCTGCTGGCCGATTACCATTGGATCCAGCATGAAGTTGATGTTTTTTGTCGTGACCTTATCGCTTGTGCTCATAAAATCAAAAACCTTTAAAGAACCGTAAGCTCCCGCAGTAATGACCTCGACAACTACACCGCTCTCTACAAGCGGAACCATGCTGTCAACGGTAATCTCAGTATAAATCTTAATATTTTTCTTGGTGTACAGCTCTTTCGTAATCTGTTCCCCAAGACCGCCCATGCCTATTTGGACAGTATCTCCGTCTTTTACATAAGGCATTATGTAATCCGCAATGGTTTTATCAAAGGCAGTCGGATCGGAAACTGGGATAAAAGATATTTCATGGTCATCTTCAACGATGAAGTCAAATTGGGTAACAGGTATATTGATTGTATTATAATCGCCCTGCGCTGGGTACTGATACTTGTTTGTAACAGCAATCCTTTTTTTGATTTGCGGAGACTCATTCATAACGCAGTTTGTGGGAGCACCGAGAACGTTCGTGTTGCAGTAACCATTTTCATCCGGAGGACAGACTTCAATGACAAGTGTATTTGCGCCGTAAACCTCCAACGGTCCCCTTAACGCGTGTTCATAAGAATTAGAGTTGTATTTTGCAATGCCCATCTGAGCCGATGCCCGGTCAAGCGGTCCGGAAAATATGCTCATAAGGTTAAAGTGTTCTGTGCTTGTCGGATCGAAGAGCATATCAAAGAAATCTGTGCTGAAGTTGTAAAAAACTCCGACATTTTTCAGCTCATTCTGACGATCATGAAGCTTGTTGAGAAAATTATACGGAATCCCCGTAGTTTGGCCTAGCCAGATGTTGTCTCCATCGTGAATTTGTTTTGCCGCTTCTTCCATAGTAACGAGATGCTCTTTGTAATAGTCCTGCCAATTTGCCACAATTATTACCTCCTAAAAATGTTTTTCCGCTAATAATATTCGCCAATTTTCAGATTAATAACAGAGATTAATTCTCACATATTTACAATAACACGCATTTATGATACTGTATAATACGTTAATTGATACTATTCAATTCCAATATGCTATTGATACACATTAGAAAGGACTTGTAGCGTGAACTATGGAAATAAAGCAACTGCTGTTTTTCAAACGAACTGCCGAGCTTGAGCATATGACAAAGGCCGCAAATGACCTGATGGTTTCGGAGCCTTTTTTGAGTAAATCAATATCCGCGCTAGAAAAAGAGCTTGGCGTACATCTTTTCGATCATGTTGGGCGCAGAATTGCGCTTAACCCTTGTGGAAAAGCATTTTATCAGCGTCTGTTAAATATTTTCAGCGAGATCGAGAATGCAAAAAAAGAAGTTCGCAACATCAGCCTTTCTCAGCAGACGCGCCTTACAGTAGTCACAAACGTCAGCCAATATATGCCCAGTCTATTGAAGCTGTTAATGGAGAGCAAGCCCGAAATGAAGATACGGCAATTGTCGGCACCGAGACGCGACATTATCGGAATGCTGCTCAACGGAGAGGTGGACTTCGCCATCTGCAGTCCTCCCATCAAAGAAAACATCGAGATGAAAACAGTGCCGCTGCGTTTTGAACCTGGTGTCGTCATTTTTCCAGAAGGTCACTGGCTGAAAAATCGCACGGAGGTTAACCTTGAGGAAATAACGGGCGAAACCTTTATCACCGCCGCTCAAGGTTATGGCGCCCGCGAAGCATTTGACTCATATTTCGAGCAGCTGGGTTTTTCGCCTCCGATTGTCATTGAAACGGGGGACACAGGTTCTGTGTTTAGATATGTTGAAAGCGGACTCGGCATTGCGGCAGTTTCCATGTCCGCCGTTTTGCAGGAGCCTTCATTCAGGCATTGTTACTCTGTCATCGGCACAGGGAACTCCGGCGGTGACGTTGCCCTGACTTGGCGAGCAAACCAATACATTAGCCAAGCGGGCAAATTTTTTATAGAAAAGTCCCAGGAGTATTTCAGCGGTCTTGACGCCTTCGTGGAAGAACATCTGGTCAGATAACTACGATTGCAAGATTGTTATCTATTGAAACAATGCTTGTTCTCAAGACATTTTTATTATATAAATTTGCTATTGCACAAGTTTCAAATGTGAATTTGCCCGTGATACAAACAAGACGGATATAACACCTATTTCATGTGTTCCGATCAGCAACGAGAACATAAAGTATGACGTATCATAAATTACAGTATTAGTAAGTAATATAGCGCAAATAATGCAACAAGTCTCGCTACCATTACGGCGGCGAGGCTTCTGTCTTTATCCTAATTTGCATAGTGATTTCAGTTCTATTTCAAAACACGCATATGGCACTTCCGTCCCTGTGAACGATACCCTTCTCCACCATGACCGTCTAGATGGGGTCGTCCCAATCCTCAAGGACTATTAACTGTTTCTTCAGCGTCCCAATGAAAAAAGGGCTCTATCGAGCCCCATAAAATATATGTTCATTTACTACCTTACTGATTTTGCTAAAAGACTGTAAGCCGATTGAGCTTTAATTGCCTTAGTGCTATGCGTTGAAAGATTTCGGTTGAGGTAATAAAGTTTTTGAGATGTCATCGGCACTCCTTTGCCTAGCAAGGAATTGCCTTTTTGCCTAACAAGCAAAATGAACCACCAATGCCATTCGATTTTTGCTGCAAGCATCCAAAGTTTAATTTTCTTCATGGTTCCAACATCCTTAGTATAGTACTAGAACATTGTATTATATAACTTTTTCCCCATTTTATATGTTACTAGAACACAAATGTCCTGCAATCTACATATATCACAGGTGATATCAAAAACTTTGTCATATCTTGTCTGTAATAATTCAATTAGCTCGATTTAGTAAAAGTTTTAAGTTATTTTACAATAATCCATAAGATGTGTTTTTACCTAAATTATAAACAAATCTCCATATGGTAAAAGCCGGAGTCTACTCAACTCCGACGATGATGTGTATTCCTTTGTAAAATACGAAAGTGATTATACCTTCTTTATACGATGCCCTTCTCCACTATTACCGTCCAGATGATGTCACCCCAATTTTGGAGTACCAGCGGATTCTTCTTCAGCGTTCGGATGAATATTGACATGGTCTCATACTGATGATGGCGCAAAGTCCGCTCGGGGCTCAGCTTTTCTAGCAAGCCGCTTAAGTTTCGGGCGCTTATTAAGACTGTCGAAATTTTTCAAACTCCAATCTTGCAACTATACTGTTAAGGCATTTACCTTGACAGCTGCTTTAACCAATTAATTCACGACCTCAGTTTCTTCAAGCAGTCTGGTAATTTCAGCTTTTGTGGCATTAAAAAACCGTGAAGCTGCGGTGCTTCAGCTTGCAGGCCTCAAATACCTGTATTTCCACTGTAATCTCTGCCAAGAGGCTTACGTTTGACTAACAAGGTCAGCGCATCAACTTTGTTTTTTCGTGAGGGAGGAAGCTGCCAACTATTGTCTTACGCAACTTATAAACGCCGTTCGGTGACTGATATTTATACCTTCGAGGTATTTGCAGATGCTCAAAGGCGCTTTGCATTCAAAAAAGCCGCTTGCTTCGCAATTTGTTGTTGATTATAAACAATTCGAGAATGGAGGTTTTGAATAAGATAAAGAACAGCTTAAACGAACTGCTCGCAACACTGGAGGAAATTTGTGAAACCCAGTTCGCTGGATTCCCTTCAGAGGTAATAATCCATAATGGTTGTATGACTTTGTTATATATACTTGCCTCAACCGTAGTAAAAAAGCATTGCGTTTAAGCAAATTTGCTAAAAAAATCACTACATCTAAATAATTAGCGGTCTGAATTTTTTTCGTCGTCTGCATATATTACAAAACGGTTTCTCCCATTAATTTTTGCCTCATACAGCGCACTATCTGCCTGATTGTACGCTTCGGAAAAAGTACAATTATCTTCATCAATGATTGCAATCCCGATACTTGCCGTTATAATCAATCGCATTTTGTCATAGTCAAAGCCACTCCTCAGCCGTGTCAAAATTTCGTTTGCCCTGTCCTTTGCGCTTGAAACGAGCGATGTATCCTTTACGAAAATCATAAACTCGTCGCCGCCGACTCGCCCTACAATATCGCTTTTGCTGAAAACGCTTGAAAGTATTTCTGAAAAATGTTTCAAACCGTAATCGCCGGCTTCATGCCCAAACCTGTCATTTATTCCCTTAAATTCGTCGATATCAATTAGAAACAGAATTCCTATGCCCTTTGCGATTGCTTGCCCAATCAAGGTTTCTGTAGTTGTTTTATTGTAAAGTCCCGTGAAAAGGTCGGTTTCGGCTCTGTGCAGCAGCGCCTGCCTGTCCCGAACCTCATTTTCAATATCAAACCCGTAACCGAACACATAAATATCACCAGTTTCAACATCTTTGAACATTCGAAGAACGAGCCGAATCCATTTGCTGCTGTCATTACGCTTATATTCGAAGGGCTTTGGCTCAATACCGCGATTAAAATTGTCAATCAAAGTTTGACGATTAAGGGACTTCCAATAGATTTCGTAATACTCCGGCTGAACGTTTGAGCTGGCGTGTTCAAACCATGCATCATAGTTAAAGTTTGTTTGTTCAATGTACTCATCGTAAAAGTCCAGCCCTCGAATAATCTTGTTTTGAGTCAAATTTGCCTGTGTAGAAAAAATTGCGTCACGCATCAGCGCGCTTTGCAGTGCAAGCTGGTTTCCCAAGGCCTTGGACAGGTTTTTGTTGGCCTCTCGTATCTTAGCAACCTTGTTTAATTTGAAGGTATAAACAAGCAAATAATAGAAGCTTAGAAGCAGCATAAAGCAGTAGCTTAAATGGTCCAAAAACATATTCGGGATACTGTAATCTCTGACATAAACCACCGAGCTTCTGAACATGAACAAAACACACAGAGAAGCCCAAATTATTATGTACCAGGATTGAGTTTTGTCCTGCATTGAAAAGCGAAGGTTTTCCATGCGGACAAAATATAATATTGCATATATCGCCAGCCACTCGAGCAGGTTTGAAACAAGAAGCGCGGCAAGAAAAAGAACCACATTGCTACACACCGAATAGAGTGTTCCGCGCGTTGCCAGGGCAAACAGTGCTATAACCATTCCCCGCAGGCACATGATATTCATCATGACCGCGACGGACACAAACAGCGTATCCTTCAGCGATTTTCTGAAAATTATGAGCAGCTCGCCGTATAACACCAAAATGGTTATAAAATAGGATACATTTATCGGTATGCTCAGGGCCATCTCCACCATCAGGCAGGCGTTAATTATACCTATTAACAGCCGAAACAGCAGACCGAATTGTTTACCGTGCAGCATACCTTCAATTAAAGTGAAGCACTTATAAATAAAAAGCAGGTAGGCAACAAAGTTCGCGGCAATTAAAACAATTCGTTCCATTGATCTACATCCTAACTATCGTATTTTAATAAACAAAAATCCCAAGTTAACAGAATAGGTATTTTAATTGTTTTCCAAGATTACTTGCTCTTATTTTTTAATGTTCTGGACAATACTGAGATTACCAGAATAACCGAAGTTACAGTTACAGCATATAGCAATTAGCCACTAAATAAAAGAGTTTATGGCTAATTCTGCAAATTGTATATTTTATAAACAAACTACATATAAACATTGATCTCCAAACTGGATTGAAATTTGATGGTCAATTTATTATAAAAACGGCGGCCCTCTCAATAAGCTAACGGGGCAGGTGATCATCATATCATTTTATAAGCCTTACCATACTATCCGCTTCTATATATATCTTTTCTAGGTTATTGTTTTTGTTACAACTCGACATAGTGTTATAGTTTTATTAAGACGGTTATTTTTAATCTGAGTCTCTATTAAAAGCATAAGAATTATATTCTAATATACGTGAAAAATACAAGTGACAATTAAATCTTATCTAAATCGCAAATGGCAATTAATATGACTAGATTTTTTAAACTGAAATTATTGCTTACCTTTGACACTTTCAACATAGGCGACACAACAGAGACGATGAACAAGCCGATAAATATTCAATTGTAGATCCCTTTTAATAATCTCAAGTAAAAAGTAATTGTATAGCACAAATGATATAATTAAATTGACTGAATGTTAAAGTTCAAGGTATAATTGACTAAAATGTAGGATAGTGCCTAATTGTTGTTTGTATAAAACATTTAAAACTGTTGCTACAAAGCCAGTTTGTAAATTTTGATTTCACTGAAGAACAACCAGAATGGATCTATGGCACATTTGTTTCAGGTGCCATGCCAGAAGAATCGACTTAAGAATGAATGATTTTTATGATAGTTTGTGAGGAGTGTATTTTGGTTTGAGACGGGAGAAATCTTGATGATGCGCAATATCAGTTTAAAAGAAAAAAAGAATAAGATTTTAACTTCATCGAAAATCATGTCGAAACATAAATATGACTTAATAATATGTAGCCTGATCGTATTGCTGATATGCGGTCTTTATTTAAACTATGCCTGGAATAGATACCAGAATTCAGCATCATCTGATGCAATTCAGTTGGCTCAATCTGTAGAAGCTCTTCTACCTATAGAGCATATTGTAAAACTTTCAGGCGACCCCGGAGATTGTGAAAAACTCGAATATATTATAATTAAGCATAGTCTGACACGCCTTGTAGGGGCTACAAATCCGTATCGCTTCGCTTACCTTATGAAGGAAAGCGCTGGCAAAATTATTTTTCTTGTGGATTCCGAATCTCCGGAGTCTCCCGATTACTCGCCTCCCGGACAGGTTTATCATGAAGCGGATGAAGAACTTTGGGATGCATTCCGTTCAGGAAAGACTATGCTCACCAAGCCGACAACTGATCGTTGGGGAACATGGATTAGTGCGTTGGTGGCAATAAAGGATCCAACAAGTGGCAAAACAATAGCAGTGCTTGGTTTGGACTATTCTGCTTCTGAGTGGAAAGCAAATCTATGGAAACAAATGATCCCCGATTTCGTAATTGTTTTCTTTATTTTGATCCTCTTTGTATCTGTGTTAAATATTTGGATTCAAAATATTAGCATAAGAAAGCTTGTAAAAAAAATAGCTTTTAATGAAGCCTTGTACCGTAGTGTATTCGATAATGCACCGATAGGAATAGCAATTGTAAATAACAAAAGTTTTGCATCGCAGTCGGATTTAGGAAAAGAAAGCATTAATCCGATGTGTAAACATATCCTTGGCAGGACAGCCAGCGAATTCGAACAATTAGCCTGGACAGAAATCACTCATCCTGACGATCTTCAGGCCGATCTCGATGAATTTGAGAAATTTAAAAAGGGTGAAATAGCCGGATACTCGATTGAGAAACGTTTTATACGGCCTGATGGATCAATTGTGTGGACCAATATGAAAGTTGCTCCTTTATTAGGCCTTCCAAATAACAATTCTTTGCACTCGTGTCTACTTGAGGATATCACTGCACGCAAGGAAATGGAAAAGAATATAAAAGAACATAACCGAAATTATGCACTCCTTCTATCCCATTTGCCTGGTTTGGCTTACAGATGTAAATATGACCGCGATGGAACGATGTTGATTGTTTCAGACGGTTGTTATAATCTGACTGGCTATTTACCTGAGTCTTTTATCAACAACAGAGATTTGGCATTCAACGACATAATATTACCAGAGCATCGGAAGCTACTAATTGATGAATGGTCACGAACTATCTCTGCAAAACTTCCCTATAAGTGTGAATATGAAATCACAACGTTTACGGGCGAGCGCAAATGGGTTCTTGAGATGGGCGAAGGCGTTTATGATGAACAAGGCGAAATAAAAGCCCTTGAAGGAATCATACTCGACATATCGGACAGAAAAAATTTCGAAGAACAGCTTGCAAAATCACTTAAAAACACAAAGTCTATGATAAATAATCACGAGGCCGTCATGCTTCTTATAGAACCTGAATCGGGGCGGATAATCGAAGCAAATAAAGCCGCAATCAACTTTTATGGTTATGACATGGATGAACTATTAAATATGACTACTCAAGATATAAATACTTTAAACAAGGAAGAGCTGGCCGCCTTACGCTTGAAAGCACTGTATCAGGACCAGAAATATTTTACATTCCAACATCGTCTTAAAAATGGTGAGATCAAAATCGTCGACGTTTATAGTTGCCCAATAGAATATAACGAAAAGAAGGTCCTCTTTTCTATAATATTCGATGTAACCAAAAGGGAAGAGATAGCAAAGCAAAATGAATTTTTAGCTTACCATGATCATCTTACAAGCCTTTATAACAGAAGATATTTTGAAGATGAGTTTAATAGACGAGTTAAGAAAGAAGAATTCCCCGTTGCAATACTATTGGGTGATATCGACGGCTTTAAAATATTCAACGATACATTCGGACACGCCGAAGGGGATCGGGCTTTAAAAGAGGTTGCCATTAAGATCAGTACGATAATTAATTATAAAGACACACTAGCTCGAATTGGTGGTGATGAGTTTGCTATTATTGTATCAGGTAAAACCGAAAACGAAATCAGGCAATATTTAGATGTACTCGAACGGGGTTCTTCTACTGCTCAAACGAATTCTCCTGAAGAAGGTATAATTAATGTTTCTTGGGGCTATGGAATTCAAAGAAAAATAGAAGACACAATCGATATGCTAATTGAAGACTCAGAATCTTATATGTATAACCGTAAATTTTATAGCAATCGTAGTGCAAGAAGTAAAATGGTCGATGTCATAATGGAGACACTATTTACGAAAAGTGACCGAGAAGAACAGCACTCTCAACGTGTCGGTAAGCTTTGCGAAGCCATTGCAGAAAAAATGTATTTGAGTCAAGCGGAAATAGATAAAATTAGAGTTGCAGGCATACTTCATGATATCGGAAAAATTGGAATTGATGAATCTGTTTTAAACAAGGCGTCCAGGTTGGATGTTAAAGAAAGTGAGATGATGAAGCTTCATCCTGTAAAAGGTGCAACAATTCTTCAGAACACAAGCGAGTATCGTGGTGTTTCTGATATTGTTCTATCTCACCATGAGAGATACGATGGTTCTGGTTATCCAAACGGTTTAAAAGCAGAAGCTATCCCTTTGGGGGCAAGAATTATTGCTGTTGCGGACACTTATGATGCGATAACCAACGAAAGGCCGTACAGAAAAGCTATGAGTAAAGAAGATGCCATAAGCGAAATAAAAAGCTGTTCCGGCACACAACTTGATCCTAAAATCGCATCACTTTTTATAAACGAAGTAATAGGTGGCAAGAATTATCCAAACGGCAATTAAAATTTACCTAAATAAAATGGTCGACAGCGACTACTACACGACTAAGCCAAAATTAAAGAGAAATAAATATGAACTTATTTATTTCTAAGGTGAACGATTAAATTTATGATATCCGTAAGGGAAAATATAGTTAGCTGATAAAGCCCAATATGTTAGATTTAATACGTTTGGAGTTGTAACGGTATTACGGACACAATAAACATAAAGAAAAAATATTAAGAGAGGTTTATTGTTACAAAAGTGATGAGTGTTTTGCCGGGAATGCAAATGGAAGGTCAGCAAAAGAATTGTATGGGGCAGGGAAAAAGTCTAGAAAATAATTCTAGAACAGATTTTTATAAGAATCTCATGAGGCACTCATAAGTATGTTAACAGTTGCATTTTTTGCTGTAGTAGTTCTGGTCTAAAGTAACGTTTCAGGCACAGTACATAATATTTCCTAAATCCATCCGATTTTCTGGATACGATCACCCTGTACGGGCTCGGTTTCGTGTTAGCTGCAATTTATAAAATAGCAAGAACTCTGTTTATGAAAAAGAAGACATCTGTTTAAGTGTATCTCGAAAAATGCAGAATACACCTATTTTCTGTGTCTGCTTTAACAAAAAGGGAGCACCGAAACATTAAAAAATGATTTTATTAGGAGGATGTTATTGTGAAATACTCAGGTTTTTCAAACGAGCAGCTTCTGCAGCTAGTTGAGCAACTAGAGATTCTTAACCATCAGTTGCTTAAAGAACAGGAACAAGATACAAGATTGGAATACGCGTGGACGGGCAATTTAGGTCATTGGTATTGGAATATTAAGACTAACGCTGTTACGTTCAACCCATTAAAAATCACCAATTTAGGTTATAAAGAAGAGGATCTCCCTTCGCAGGTTACTTATCAATTCTTTACGGACAAATTGCATCCCGAAGATTTTCAAAACACAATGGACGCGATGCTCAAACATCTTTATGGCGGATCAGGTGTATATGAAGCAGAATATAGAATTCAAGCCAAGGATGGAAGCTATAAATGGTATTACGACCGGGGAAAAATAACCCAATATGATGAAGCTGGCAAACCGGTTTTTCTGGCAGGAATTGTTTTCGATATTACAGAAAAAAAAGAAATGCAGCTGGATTTGGAATATAAAAACGGTATCTTAGCAGAGTTGTCTTCGATTGATGGTTTAACGAGAATAAGCAACCACAGGACACTTCTTGAACGTTTAGAATATGAGATATCAGAGGCAAACAGAGCGAATAAACCCTTGTCCTTAGCAATGTTTGACATAGATGACTTCAAAAAGGTAAATGACCGTAAGGGTCATGTAGTTGGCGACAAAGTGCTTGTTGATATCGCCAAGATTATTCAGGAAAATACTAGGGCAACCGATTTGGCCGGTAGGTATGGCGGAGAAGAATTTATGGTTATTCTCCCCAACACTGATCTTAGTGTTGCTTCAATAATTGCAGAAAGAATAAGAAAAGCTATTGCAGAGTATGGTTTTATCGATGAATTCACCGTAACTATAAGCGGAGGGGTAAAAAAGTACAGCGGAGAAGACTTATATGAGCTAGTGCACGCTGCCGATGTCAATTTGTATGAAGCCAAAAGACTGGGCAAGAATAGGATAGTATTTTAAATGGTTATTCAGCATAGAAAAACCTATTTGACATAAAAAGCAAAAAGAAATATTTCCAGGCCAAAGGGGAAAATACTGCTTAGAGCCAGGATAATTGATGTTACTGATTACCACAAACAAAGACCTTGTTTAGGAGCACTTCAAGATTGCTGAACGAACAAGGTCTGGGCGGGATGTATCACTTTAAATGACAAGTATATATTGCCAAAGTCATCTATCTGTACAATAGAGAAATCATAGGAAATTCACTCAGCAAGAAAATCGATGCTGTGCTTGCGAAGCGTGTACATGCGGATGCTAAGGCTAGAAATACTATTGTTTCCGGGCTCATATTTAAAATCAACAGGGGATGCCAGTACAGCAATCGGAGCTAGCCTCGGAGTGGCGACTTTCAGAAAAGATGAAGATTCGGATAAGCTCCTTTTCACGCGGATATGGCTATTTATTATGCGAAAAATGGCGAAAGGAACAGGGGCGAAGGGAAAAAGCTAAATAACAAGAAGCACAATTAATACCACAGAGTAGGAATGCGGCGATCGCCGTCTTCCTACTCTGTGCAGTTTATCGAGTTTTACAAATAGAGCATTACCTGTTCAAATATTTGCCTAAATTCTTCGAAAATCTCGCCTACTTCTGTTCGGGTCGAAAGAAACTAACCGCCAGATGTCGGGAGCGTACGACCAAAACCAGCCGCAAAAGAAAAAGCCACTAACCAAGCTCTTTCAACCCTTGTAAACCGGAAAGTGCCAACAACCAAGTGGAAAGGAAGTGCAATGAAAGAGCTAAACAGCAATGGCGTACCTAATATATACAGGAACGACACATTATTACTAAGCTGCTAACTAATTAAAATTTTATTTCAAGTATTGAACTTATAATATTTTATCCAATACTTGTAAACGCTGTTGAATCGACATATATTCTATCTATTATGAATTAGAAACATTCGATAATTTCTGTTAATGAAATTCATATTTCTCCTTTTTCGGTTTGCATTAGCCAAAGTGCTTTTCGTCTGGAACGGGTAAGCATCATCCTAATGCTTGATGGGCTTATTCCCAACATTTGACCTAATTCCGCATCGCTTTTCAACAGTATGTACTTGCCCTCAAGCAGGCACTGGGTGGTTTCGTCGAGCATATTCCAAACCGAAGCTAGATCCTTTAGTTGTTCCTTAATTATGATTGTATTATCGATATCTGTGCCATCGCTTATCTTGTCAGACAAATTCAAATTATCATCATCAAAAGAGCAAATGGACACAACATGATTATCTCGAATATGATTTTTTGCCAGGTTTCTGACAGTAGAAATGACATAACATATTCTCCTATGCTCATCTAAATCACGAAGCAGGGATACCTTATCGCAGAGTTTAATAAGGGCATTTTGCAGTATGTCTTCGGCATCCCATTGGTCGGATATAAGCTTATTGATTTCAGAGAACATAATCCTTTGGTACTTCAAAAATAGTTGTGTCATAAACTCGCGGTCGTCTTCATCAACAATTAAAGCTATTACTGACGGTAACATGTCTATTATCCCTATCTATATGTATTTATCTAGGTAATTGCATTTAGTATATTATGCAGATAATAATTTCGCAAGGAATAGTTTGACAATCAGATTTTAAAATTATTGTTGCACTTTTTCAAATTAAGTGTCTATCTTTAGATAGAGCAAATATTGCCTGTGTGGAGGAGCGCCGTGAAGAATAATATACCGGACAAAGACGTTCTGAGAGAAGAATATGAAGACTCCCTTTTTAAGCTGCTAATGGATGATTTTGCAGAAACAGAGGGACAGCGACTCGTTGAAGAAAATGAGAGGCTTAAGAATGATAGGGATTTCATATTGCCTGACGGTATCGAAGCGCGCGGAGAAAAGACGATTAGCGAATTATATGCTGCCAAAAGGCGAAAAGAATCATGGCAAAAAGCGAAGCGGTTTCTTGGTGGGGTCGCCGCAATCATTCTTGTATGCGGTATAGTGTTTGCTTCACTCTTTACCACTGTTTCGGCTTTTCGGGAAGCCGTCTATAAAATGCTTCTAAATGATGAGACACTGAATACAGATGTTAGTTTCGCAGAAAGCAGTGGAACGGACAGTGCTGTAAATCCAATAGATATCCCAGCCGGAGCTTATTTGCCCACTTTTCTTCCTGATGGATATGCACTTATTTCATACAAATCAAATGTTAGTATAGTTACGGCAATGTTTAGCGATGCCAATGGGAATGAAATAAGTTATAGTGAGCTTCCAAATGAAAGTGTTTTAGGAGTAGATACAGAAGATGCAGATAGTACTGAAAATGTTAAGATTAATGAATATGACGGTTTGGTTGTAATAAAGGGTTCAACTGTCAGTGTGACTTGGGTTGATACTAACAGAAACATAATTGCAAGGATAAAAGCCAGAAATATTGACAAAGATACAGTTATTAAAATAGCAGAAAGTATAAAAAATTAAAATAGCGTTGCACTTTTACATCCTCCGTGTCTATTATTTCAGAACCACAAATTCAGATACTGGGGAATTAACATGAAGAACACATCACAAAGGATTCTTTGCATTTTGCTGGTTATTTGCCTACTTACCGCAAGTTCGGCCGCTTTCGCGAAAGTTGAGTGGACTCGCATTGATGCGCTTGGAGCCGGGCTAACAATCGGCGTCTTGGGATATTCAACTTGCTCTTCATACATCGAGCTGACCAATTCAACTGATACAGGGACTTTGTACATGAATCTCCAAAAATATGTAAATGGTTATTGGACTAATGTTTATACTTGGAGTACATCGGGCACAGATAATTTTAGCCTTGTCCAGAACTATTACGTAACTTCAGGTTATTATTATAGAGTTCATGTAATTGCCTATGTGTATTCTTCAGGAACACTCATGGAGACGGCAACGCAAGACTCAAATTCGGTTTTTTATTAAGTTTTAAGGTCATCCGCGTACCTAACTGGTAGGGGGGTGACCTTTAATATTCAGGAGATGTGCAAGAAAATGCTGCAAACCAACGATTATTACGAGACAGATATACGCGATGTAAATCTAGTATCAGCAATTAAAGAGACAATAGCACCATTTGGAGTCTTTCCTATGTTAAGAGGCTTTGAGTACATAGTTGAAGCAGAACTTATGATATTAAAAAATGGTGATTGCATAAACAGGTTAAGGGGTGAAGTGTTCCCACAGATTGCAATTAAATGCTATTCAACATCAACAAGAGTTGAACGAGCAATTAGACACGCTTTAGAAATATGTTGGGAACAGGAAGGCGAAGGAATGCTTAAAAGCTGCTGCTCAAATAAACTCGTAAAGCCTACTATTGGAGAATTTTTGGAAATCGTTAGCGGCGGGGTGAACTCTACTTTGGGAGATTCATAAAGAGGTTCCAATTTACCTCGTCCCAGCCATATCAAAGTATAATTTTTGTGCCTCAATTACTTTTACACTATGGTAGGATAATCGCCTATTTAGACTCAACATTTTTGGAGATCATAGGGGATAGTCAAAAGCCATTAGTGAATTTCCCTTTTTTCGTTCCCTTTTGATGAACCACCAATGCCACTCGATTCTGACAGCCGTCAAAATAATCGATAAATTCTTCATTGATAATATAACCTCCTAACAATAATAAGTCGAATTAAGTCATTCAATGTCCATTATCACATGGGTTTCATTCAAAAATGTCGAATTTTGTCGAATAATTAACTGTTAATTCAAGCGCTTGCAATTCGGATAGCTTGAATATTGCCCCCACTTTACGGAACTTTTGCTCTGTATGTGGGGGCGTTTTTTCTGGAAGTAGTTTTATTGTTTAAGCTGGGTAAATATTGACCTGCTCCTAAAGTTCAACCAAGTAAAAGTTAGTATCTTCTAGCCAGTTTGCTTCATTTCCTCTGTTGTATGGTTACCGAGAATCTCAAGCTTATTTACAATATACAGTGGTATTATTTCTTTTACTTAAAAAACATCTCAAATGTGCAAACAATGGACGCAGAAAGCTGCACCGCCGCACGGACGAGAGGACAGGGGACTAAGGGGTACACTGCCGAACGGGTTCACGGCGGTGTGCTGGGGTAGCAGCAAATCAGACATAGTGCTGGCTTATATGGGTGTGCAGACCCCACGGAAAAGTTGGACGAAGAAAAGGACGAGAACCAAAAAACGAAGTTGGTTACCGTACTTCCTTATGCTTATAGTTTTCTATAAGTTGGCTGAACTCTCTTTCGATCTATTCAAATCAACTGTTTATATCGTCATTGCTTGACGATTAGTGTACCTCTGGCTGCGCTGCATACACACATGGTGGGTTATTTAATAGATACACCCTGAGTCATCATCAACTAAGATAATTTCATATGCTGGTAATGACTGCTTACTAAAGTCTTCAAGCAGCAAAGGAAGATTTGTTTCTTCGTTGCGCGCCGGTATTATAACTTAAACAGAGGGAAAGTTGTCTTTAGTTGGTTCAATATCGATCAAACGCGGAAAACGTGAAAAATGTACGGGAGCCACTGCTAAACCAATTAAAACAATTACTAATTCAATTAGAATTACAGTAAAAGTAAGTACCTTTCAGTGCTTTTTTTACAGCATCTGCGGCTAGTTTGCCTGTCAATATAGAAACAGGCAGTCCCGATGGGCTGAATGTCCATTGCCCGCACTGCAAGACGTCTTTCACTGGTGTATGTATGGCTTTTGTGATTTTTCTAAATCGGTTTTCAGCAGGAATATTATCGTTTGTAAAGGCCCAGCCGGTGATTGCGCCTTGCGCATTTCCGGTTTCCCGTTCAATTGTCAGTGGCGTGGCGCACAGCGTAAATAATATATTTTCACGGATGCCATTGAAAATTGACGTTTCAAGCACAGCAGTGATTTTATCTGAACAAAACTTCTTGAATGTTTCATATTCTCCGGAATCATAAATAAGGCGCACAAGGCTGTAATCCATCAACGTGCTGACAATAACGCCCGTTTTACCCTCGGGTGCAAGCGACACATCACGTAATGCGGGGCACGAGATTTCATAAGTTGTCCGTTCAAGATAGGCGCCGACCCAGTTAAACAGTGCGCCATAGCCGCTGCTCGCGGCGTCTCTCCAGTCAGGAAGGGAGCTAAGGCCATCGGTTTTCGGCGTATAAAACGAGTGTGCGCCGCAGCGGTCTTCAAAATAATTCTTGTCCAGCGTTACTCCCATGAAAAGTGTCAGAATGGAGTCTCCGCCATTGCTCTTCTCGGCTAGCAAGCACTGCTTGGAAACAGCAGGAGGTTTAAGACTGACAATTTTATTGTAGAGTGTCTTTTGATCGGCGGCCCAAATCAGTTTTTTGTAATAATATGTTTCATTGTCCTCAAGTTTTATTTGGTGCTTTTGATTGTCGACTTGGGTGACCAAAGCTTCCGTTAGAATTTCGCCGCCAGCCGAGCGGATATAATCCGTTATTTTTTCGGCAAGAACGCCTGTGCCTCCAATGGGATAACTGTAATCGAGATATAGCCCGAAATAACTTAAAGCAAAAAAAGAGGGAGTGCTTTTGAAAAAATGCTGAGCAATTATATCAATAAGCTCTTCATTTTCAGTAAAGCGCCGAAGATAAGCGTAAATTGGTTCGTCCAAACGACTTGCTTTCCGAATGTTTACCTGATATTTAATAAGCCATGGAAACAGAGTTTTAGTGAGATATTCAAGGCCCGGCATATTTTCTAAAAAAAGCGGATTGTCAATGCCGTAAAGCACATCCATATAGCCCATAACTTTTATAATTTCGTCCGCAATAGAAGCTATATCCCGAGTATTATAAGGATATAGGGCCTTCAGCATGGACACGTAATCCTGCAAACTCTCGCGAGAATTAAGCTTTACCCACATATTTTCAATACCGATTGATACGGGATTGCTTGTGAATTCCATTTCAATTCCCAGGATTTTAAGCATTGGCAATATAATGCCGGAGTTTTCAAATGCGCGTATTCCGGCATCAAACGCAAAGCCTTGATGCCGGAATGTGCTTACAAGACCGCCTGTTTTTTGGCCTTTTTCGCACAGCAGCGTTCTGAATCCATAACGGCTCAGATAGGCAGCACTCGTCAGCCCGGCAAGTCCTCCGCCTACAACAATTGCATCGTATTCTCTGTTCATACGATTATCCTGTCCAAATAAGAAATGACCGCACCAATAGAAACCGGCGTCCTGTTTTCCCGAGCGCATACGCAATTGGCTTCATATCGTTCAAGTGCGGATGAATCTGCCGGAGCCTTTAGCCAGCACTTTTTGGCACCCACAAAATTTCCTACAGCAGTTCGCCGCATTATTCCCCGAATATCAGTCGGCTCTCTCTGCGTGCAAGAAGGATGTTCGCAAAGACGGCAGCGCAATGCTTGCCGCATAACTGCTTTTTCAGGTTCGGCATAGGTTTCGTACAGCATATCAGATGTAAAAGGCTTATCTACAATCCTTACATAGTTCTTCATGTTCTCGTTGTATACATAGGGCTCTTTTCCCAGTTTTTTAAGCAGAACATTGGCCGCACTGAGTCCTGAGGTTGTGACTGTAGGCGTACCTGTTCCCATAACGGTCGACTCGCCGCAGCAGAACAGGTTGTCCCATTCGATTCGCGTATGTAGCCTGCGGAACATATGCTGCCCAAGCATCTGCTTAGGCCCCGCTACGGCCCCGCCGTTTTTCATTGCATACCGCTCGATTGTGCGAGGCGTGGCGACCTCGGAATATCGTACTGATTGTGAAAAGCCGGGGAAACGTTTTTCAATTACATCAATAAGCCGCCCCTGCTCCTTTAGTTTCTTACTTTGGTAGGAGAGGTCTTCCGCGTCATCCCATTTTTCAAAGGTTGGGCCGATAGCAACGATGGTATGCTCATCTTCCGCGCAGAGAGTCCTGTCGTCAATGCTTAGAATATAAGCCGTGACTTCACTTTCGTCGAGCCTGTCGGGGTTGCCCACCAACATTTCAATCGGGGCGGTATCCTCCGGGATGACATCGCGATCAACTACAGCATACAGCACAACGCTCGGATATGTCGGAATCTGGCGCATCGCCCAATCCCGGCGTTTTTGCATGGTGTGGGACGGGGCTATAAGTTTGTCGTATAAGTTCCATACGGTACCTGAATAAACGATATATGGCGCTTTGAGCGTGCTGCCATCATCCAGCAGCACACCGGAGGGCTTTTCGTTTTCAAAGAGCAGTGAGACGGCTTCACGTCCAAGCAGCATATCTCCGCCATTCTCTTCGATAACCTGTTCGAGCTTACCCGGCAAAAACAGGGTTGAGCCGGCAGGGTAATAGCTACCGCCGACGTGGTTGTCCACAAACATTACCGCTGCAAGCACTGCAGGAGCTTCCACGACCGTTGCGTAGCAATAGGTGGAAGTTAGTTTATCAAAGAAATTGAATATCTCAGGATCGCTAAAATACTTGAGAAGCAGGTTTTTTGCGCTTTTGTTTAGCAAACCCAGAAAACGCGCATAGGATACAGGATGCCTGAACATGCTTTTTAGAGCGGCTTTGCGGTCTGTTTCATCAGCGGTTGAGTAGGTAGGCGTTTCCACCATGATATGGCGGTACATTTTCATCATATCGTTATAGAAACGATGAATATTTTGCTTTTCTGAAGGGAAAACGTCGGAGAGCTCATCGGCAAATTTGTCAACATCCGCCCAAAATCGTATTCTCCTGCCTTTAAAATTGACGCAGTAGAGAATATCGTGCCTAATAATATCTATGGGCTCCTCAAGACAGTTAAATACAAAACGGTGAGCGTTGAAACCATGCTCCCCGAAACCGTAAAGCATCGCTGCACCCTGGTCAAATGTCACATTGCCGCGTTTGAAAACGCCGCAGGACCCACCAGGATTATAGCTTTTGTCAATGACGGCAACCTTAAGCTTACGCTTGGCCAGAAGGCTTCCTGCCGTCAAACCAGAAAGCCCCCCGCCTATAATAATAACATCGTATTCCAATTCGTGGCCTCCCGATTGCCGATATCAGTCAAAGAATTCTCGCTGTCAGCTTTGTAGTTTTTATCGATTTTTAAGTTCGTTGCGGATTCTTCGATACTGAATTATCGGTCCATCCCCCGAGAGAAGCTTTTCTTGAGATTTATAAGAGGAGGCCTTCGGCTTTTGTGTGATGACAACTCGTTTATCCTGCCGCTCGATAATTTTATTGGCAAATCTCCCGAAATATGCAACAAAGCCGTCAAGCGGTTTTATACCGGTGAGCTTGCAATAAAAGCGTATGTATAGCACAGTGTTCTCATCATCTACTGGTGCAAAGTAAATAACGACTTTAATCTTTTCGCTGATATGATTCATCCATACGTTAGGAAATAGGAAGCTTAAATATGTGTCGTTAATTAAGCATTCGGAAGCTGACTTTGGAGTTTGCCCAATATCAAGTTCATTATTGGCGCTCGTTACTATGCCGCCTGGGACAAACTCAACCTTCGGGCCGTTAACAAGAGTTTTATTTCCGCGACCGATTGTGTTGTGATGAACGAAAGGTAGGTGTACGACGTCAAGCTGATTTTCGATGCAGCGTGAGTAATGGGAATTCCAGTAATCCTCAATTTCACTGTATACATAGGAAGCATCTACATCCATATTAAAAAACGGCGGCTCATCAGTGATTTTATCCAAATCACCGTACCATAAATAGATTATGCCGTTGTTTTCCCTAACCGTGTAGTTTTTGACATTATAACGGCTAAGGTCGGCTTCAGATACTTTTCCATTCGCGGGGATAAAAACGCATTGCCCTTTTTCATTGAACTCCAGCCCGTGAAAAGGGCATTTAATGCATTCTCGCTCAACTTTGCCTTTGCTTAGCGCAGCCCCCCGGTGCGTGCATTGGTCAACCACGCAGCCAACTTCGCCCTTGTCATTTCTAAAGATGGCAAGGTCCAAATTTAATCTTTTTACGCCGACAATTTGATTAGTTTTAACAGCCTTTGATGGCAGTATGGCATACCATTGATTTTGTATCATTTTTATGTTTTCCTTTCGAAATCGGCAACTAGCTGTAATGGGGGCTGGTCTTTTTATAATGGTAAAAAGCATGTAGCAAATGATAGCGTCAACGTTAACTCAACCTAACACATAAAAATATGCCACTATGAGTGGACTATTCTCCTACACTACAAGTATTGCTTTTCCTTAGCCAGAAGCAACATTATCTGATAAAACTTGCTTAATAAACAAATCTACAATTTCAGGGTCAAATTGTGTTCCGGAACATCTCGTCAGCTCTTTGACGGCGTCCTCATTACTCAAAGCTTTTCGATAGCTTCTTATGCTGGTCATTGCGTCGTAAGCGTCAGCTACAGCAATTATTCTCGCTTCAAGTGGTATTTTCGACCCTTTTAAACCATTAGGATATCCACTACCATCCCATTTTTCATGATGATTGAGAACAATTTGTGCTAACTCCGAAAACTCATTTGTAGAGCTTAATAGTCTCCAACCTATCTCCGGATGCCTCTCAATTTCTTTTCTTTCTTCAGCACTTAGGGCTCCGGGTTTGTTAAGTGTTTTTTCGTCTATGCTTATTTTTCCAATATCATGAATAAGCCCGGCGATTCTCAACTGATTAGCTGCATCCGTATTAAAATTCATTTTAGCCCCAATAGACATGGCAAGATTACTAACTCTTTTTGAGTGGGCCGCCTCTCGTTTGCTTTTCGCATATAATGTGTTCATTATTAGGTCTATAGCTTTACTCCGCATACTCGAACGCTCTAACAACTTTTGCCGGTACATACAGTTTTCCGCATTTGCAATTATCTCTGCAATTGATTGCAACGCCGACGTCTTTGTGTCAAATCCAGACGAAATGGATAATTTTATATTAGCAACACTTTCTTTTGATGCCAGCTCTTTAATAAGGTTCGATATTTGCAGCGCATCATCAGTGGTCGCCTTAGGTAATATTACAACAAACTCATCTCCCCCAATTCTGAAAATAGAATCTTCTTCACGACACGCCTTCTTGATTGTTTCTGCTGCCTTTATAAGAAGCGCATCTCCAGAATCGTGTCCAAATGAATCATTTACCAGCTTCAAACCGTTTATGTCAAACATTATTATGGAAATTGGAAGGTTTACTTCTGCGTCAATACTCTTTAGCGCTAACTCAAAAAATCTTCTATTATAGAGACCCGTTAGGTGGTCGTGATAACTAAGGTAAACTAATTGTTCTTCTGCTCTTTTACGCTCTGTGATGTCCTGTGCTACGCCGTGGAGAGAAACAATGTTACCGTCCGAATCTTGTTTAGCTTCACCATGGACCCACATCCATCCATTAGACCCGTCAACAGTAACAGTTTCAAGTTCTAGTTCATAAGGAATGCCTAAAGTTCTTGTTTGGTTCAGGGAGGTTGATAGTTTATCCCAACTCTCAGGAGTAAATAACTTCATGTGTTCTGTGTAGGGCGGCGGTGGAACAGTTGGATTAAACCCGTACATTTTATACAACTCCTCCGACCATACAACCTGATTCGTCGCTAAATCTAGTCTCCATGTTCCCAAATGAGCAATTCGCTGCGATTCCAATAAATCTTCCATATTATGTTTAAGCTGGGCCTGACTTTTCAAAAGAGCCGCTTCGCTTTCTCTTATAATTTCAGTTAGCTCTTTCTGCTCGATTTTTTCAACGGTCATCTCTATTATCACTTGGAGAATTTCAAGCAAGAAATTCATTGCAAGTTCGACTTTTTCTTTTGTAACTACAGGCACTTTTCCAAGTGCTTGAAGATAGGAACTTTCCTCGAACTCGAATTTTTCAGCTTGTTTTTTAAAAAAAGAAGTATCTGGAGCTTCGAAAAAGAATTGACCGGAATAAAGATTGGCAACATGCTCTCCCCTAATTACAATAGGCACCCGAACATCAACCAATCCATTTATACATTTATAAAAATGATACTTTTCATTCCCTTTCGATTTTTTACCTAATTCTATATCGCTAATAGTGCAATTAAAAGCCGTTTCGGGATTCTTACGATGGAAATCAGTGCAGATTTGTCGCCATCCCGATTTTGACAAGATATTTCCATCTAGGTCTAAGATGGCAGTTACAAAATCGGTTGATTGGTTGAAGCCTTCAAGTAAAGCATTTGCTCTTTCAAAATCAATATAATCCAAAATCTTTGATTTCATCTTTTACCCCCTTTTTAGCGTTTTAGATATATATTTTTTTATCGAAGCATTGGACAAGGTCGAGATTACCTATATAACCGAGTTTGCTGGTAACAGTATACAGGAATAACGCACAAAATAAAAGAATTTTGTGCATTATTCGACAAAGATTTTATCATCAAAATCATTTGGCTGTGTAGTATTTCCTATAAATTTATAAGCTTTACCTCGGACTTGCCATTTGATACAGTATGATTATTTTGAAGAGCAAGCCACTGCAATTAAATAAGGAAGCGTGTTGTGCCTGAAGAATGTAGGGGGAGTTCTATGAAAAATGTGACGTAACTATATGCTGACCACTGACCATAATAGCGCTTAAGCCCATCATGAGCGTTGACCAATACTCTGCACCGCTAAGAACTTTAATTATTCAACAAGTTTCAGGGCCTTAACTATCAGTGTATTTAGTTGTCCTTAATATGAAGCAAACTTCAGTTGCACTTTCTACCACGATATAGTTATAATAGATATTATATTTGATACAATAGAGACAAAGATTTCGGGGGATAATGACATGAAAATTAAGAACAAAATTGCAGTTACAGTCATTCCGGTCTTGATTTTAGCTATCATTATTATAAACATAGCATTTGGAGTATTTTTTCAAAATTATATTTTGGAAAATGAGAAGGACCGAATACAGTCTTCTGAGTTCAATATTTCATCTTATATAAACGAAAAAATAAATAAATATGTAGGTACTGTTAATGACTGGGGCCATTGGGATGATACTTTCAAATTTATAAATGGCCAAAATAATGATTATATTGCTCTGAATTTGGCGGAAAGTACTTTTAGTAACCTTGAACTTAATTTTATAATTCTTTTAAATAATGATAAAACCATATTATTTCAACGATTCTATGAGCTTGATAAAGGGGTGTTTGCTGAATTTCCCGTTGACTTTTCAGAAGACTTTGTTAAAGTTATAAATTATTCAAAAAGTGATGAGGATACTTCCGGCATTTTAAAGATTGGCGAAAACTTTTACTTCATTGCGTCAACCAAAATAACCGATTCATTATTGGAAAATAAGGCCAATGGAACAATGATTTTCGGCAGGCAAATCGACAGCATGATCATAGAGGATATGGAGAATATTTCGGGATGCAGTATAAGCTCAATAAATATTTTGGATAATATAAAAAGCCTATCCAAGACCAACCAACCATTTATTATAGATGATTCATATAATAAGAATGCTAATTCAATAAATATAGAAATTGCATTTCCTAATTTATATGATCCGAATTCTTCAATTGTTATTTCGATGATGATGTCAAGAGACTTATATATTTCAGGAATGAAGGAGGTTCGGTGGTTTTCAGTACTTAATACAATCGGCAGTATTTTTGTTTGTATGGCTATATTTTTTTTGCTCGGCAATTATATTACAAAGCCGTTTGACACATTGGTAAAAGATGTTAAATCGGTTGAAATTAAGAAGGATCAATCCGTTAGAATAGAGGAGAACGGAACGGATGAATTTTCTTATATACGTAGATCGATAAACGGCCTTTTGAGCAAAATTGATGCTAGTCAAAAGGAACTTGTTGAAAGCAAAGAGAAATTGCTGGCTACTCTAACTTCTGTCGGTGACGGAGTAATCACGGTTGACAAAAATAACAAAATTCAATTTTTAAATCCGATTGCGCAAAAGCTAACAGGGTGGAAATTGGATGAGGCCATGAATGTACAATTAGAAACCGTGTTTTATATAATTAACGAGTTTACAAGGGAACCGGTTGAAAGCCCCGTACAGGCGGTTTTCGAAACAGAGGGAATCGTTGAATTAACAAACCATACACTACTAGTTTCGAAGGACGGCGTTGAGGTGCCCATTGAGGATACTGCGGCTCCAATTAAAGATTCAAATGGCTCTATAATCGGGTGTGTTCTTGTATTCAGAGATTTCAGTGAACGGAAGGAAAAACAAAGAAGGATAGAATATTTGAGTTTTCACGACCAGCTTACGGGCTTATATAATCGAAGATTTTTTGAAGAAGAGCTTAGAAGAATTGACATTAAAAAGAATTTTCCCCTATCCTTTGTTTATGCTGATGTAAATGGGCTGAAAATAATTAACGATGCATTTGGGCATGCATTTGGAGATGAAATAATTCAAAATGTTGCGGAAGTCTTGAAAAATGAGTGCCGTTCCAATGATATTATAGCAAGAATTGGTGGCGACGAGTTTGTTATACTACTTCCACAAACAACCGCCGCTTCAGTTGAAAAGCTTGTAAAACGGATAGAAGAAACGATCTCCAATATAAGTGTTATGGATGTGCATATTTCCATATCATTTGGCTGGGAAACGAAGGTAAGTATTAAGCAGTCTGCTATCGATGTATTAAAAAGTGCCGAGAATTTTATGTATCAGAAAAAAATACTTAATAGTACAAGCAAGCGAAATGGAATAATAAAATCCATTTTAAACACTTTGCTTATTAAGAGCCCCCGAGAAAAAGCCCATTCTATAAGAGTAAGCAGATTGTGTGAACAGATTGGTATAGCATATCAGTTAAACATTGATGATATAAGAGAATTGAGCACGGCAGGTGAACTTCATGACATTGGGAAAATAGCGGTTGATGAAGCAATACTAAATAAAGTCGGAAGATTATCTGCGTCAGAGTGGGCGCAGATTAAGCATCATCCTGAAATCGGATATAGATTATTGGGCGCAACAACAGAGTTTAATAACTTAGCAGAGTGTGTTCTCGCACATCATGAGCGCTGGGATGGCAGCGGTTATCCGAAGGGATTAAAGGGAGAAGATATTAATTGGAAATCTAGGGTTATAGCTGTTGCTGATGTGTTTGATGCGATTACTAGTGAAAGACCATACCATAAAGCATTAAATCTAGTTGAGGCTGCTGAAGAATTAAAGAAAAATGCAGGTACTCAATTTGATCCGAATATTGTAAAGGTGTTTGTTGAAAAAGTACTTGAATTAGGGTTGTGACCACAATACATACGCCTCTTTCCTGTTACTTGCAGACATACTATACGATACTACTATAAAGTACAAACATATAAACATGTTGAACTCACTTATTGGTCGAGCTATTTACACTAAGTTTATATGATGGCAATATTGTTTGCTGTAGTATGGGGGGGAATTAAGTAGCATAATGCGATTGCGCTCCGAAGTGGTTGTGAACGGTTAATATATGACTTATCAATTTCTACTTTAGTTTTCTCACTGTTAAAAACCAAATTAAACGGCTTTCTTCTAAATAAGTATAAAAAGTGACTGGTGTTAGAACCAGCCGCTTTTTTATATGTTATTGTAAAACAATTTAATCAACAAAATACCATTGCTTTAATTGTTCAATTCGATTTGAAATAATCCTAGTGGATAACTCAATAGAAGTTTTAGAGTCTCTGTCTGTAATTGCCTGAATTAATTCATCCAGATATTCATTTGCCACTGCACAGCCGAAATGACGAAAAACTATCTGATTAAAAGTAAGAGCAATTGATTTTAAGGAGTTTAAGAGCAGCGGATAGATGTGATTGCCTGTGGCGAAATATAGGGTCTTGGTAAATTCGAATCTTAATTCAGCCATATCCGAGGGATCTGTTGTGCATTCCATTTTTTTTTGCAACAATTTCATTGCTACAATATCTTGTTCGCTGCGGTTTGCTGCTGCTAATTCAGCGCATTGTTTCTCAATTCCAATTCTGAACGCCGTCAGAGAATCAAAAGTTTTTTTGTCAAGCTTTCCACCATTGCAACGTATAATGGAGTTTAATGTATCTAAATTTCCGTTTTTGATATAGTCATCGACAAACACTCCTTGACGCGGAGCAATTCTGAGAAATCCGCTTTTAGCTAATTCATTTAAACCGGAATTAATAGTAGTTTTAGATACTTTCATCTCCCGCTCAAGTTCGCGTTCTGTAGGTAACTTTTCATTTAGAAATAGTTCTTTTGAAATAATAAGCCGCTCTATTTCGTTTACAAATAGCTCTTTTGTGCTGGGAGCAACAATGGGCTTGAGTTTCATAAGAAAGCCTCCGTTTGAATTGGTCTGACCAAAGAACACGACTATTATAACACTAATAAAATAGTATAGCAAGAATAATATGCTTGATATGAATAATTTTGCATGTTATAATATTGACGTTGTTTGGTCAGACCAGCGACTGAATTAAGAAAACATTGAAATTGAATATAACCGAAATCTGAGATCCCATAAATGCACTTAAGAATCGACCCATCTTTATTAGATAAGAGTAATTTATTCTAATTACTTCAACTACTATATATTTGAAGCCTTAAATACATGGAGACTAGAAAAGAAAGAACATAAAGGAGAACTAAGATGGCAGAAGTAAAGCAAAAGGTATTAGAATTTGCAAACAAAGTTCAGGGAACAAAAGTAGGAAAAAAGAATTCCGTTACCGCTGAGGATCCTCGATACTACATCATGGAGCCCGTTGTCAGCGACGAGATGGCAGAGGTCGCTCTATGCATGGATTTTAGAAAGCCAAAGAGCGTAGCCGAGCTTGCAAAGCTAAGCGGCAAGGATGAGAAAACAACGGAAAAGCTTGCATTTGAACTGGCTAAAGCAGGCGTATGCTTTGTTAATAACATAGGTGGAGTTGACAAGTATTGGTATGACACCTGGGTGCCCGGCATCATGGAAATGATGGTCAACAACAAGGAGAACGTTGCGAAATATCCTCAAATCGGACGTGCATTTGAACACTACGGAAGAATCGTCGGACCAAGATCAGTCGGAATTTTCCCAATGGGTGTCGGCGTAATGCGCACAATTCCAATCGAGACTGCGCTACAGGGTGAATCAAGACATGCGTCCTACGAAGAGATTTCAAAATATCTGAACGAAAACGACGTTTTCACAGTTACAGATTGTTCATGCCGTACATCGCGTGAAATTATGGGCGAAGGCTGCGGACATCTGAAAGAGGATATGTGCATTCAAATGGGACATGCGGCAGAATACTATATCCGCACCGGACGCGGGCGTCAGATTACCCGAGAGGAAGCGTTTGAAATTATTAAGCGCGCAGAAGAAAACGGGCTGATGCACACTATTCCGAACTTTGACGGAAATGGTAAAACACACGCAATTTGTAACTGCTGTGGCTGCTCCTGCTTTGCTATGAGAATTGCGAACATGTACGGAAATAAAGACATGGTGCGAAGCAACTTTATTGCAGAGGTGACAAAAGACAAGTGCGTTGCCTGCGGAGAATGCGTAGTTAACTGCCCAACAAACGCTGTGAGACTGAGTGAAAAGCTTTGCACCAAGACACCAATTAAGATAAAAGTACCGGAAAATCAGCGCGACACCGCTTGGCCGCCCGAGCGCTTCAATGTTGACTACCGCATCAACCGTGAAAATGTTGTTGATGAAACAGGTACTTCTCCGTGTAAGACCGAGTGCCCCGCACACATTGCAATTCAGGGCTATATCAAGCTGGCATCAGAAAAACGCTATACGGATGCACTTGAGCTTATTAAGAAGGAGAATCCCTTCCCCGCTGTTTGCGGTCGAATTTGCCCGAGAAAATGCGAATCCGCATGCACTCGCGCAGAAATTGACGGTGCAATTGCGATTGATGAGATCAAGAAATTCATTGCCGAACAAGACATGAATGAGAAGCAACGATACATACCAAAGAAACGCCATAACTACAGTGACAAGAAAATTGCCGTTATTGGAGCAGGTCCTGCAGGACTATCCTGTGCATATTACCTTGCGCTTGATGGCTATGCCGTCACTGTATTCGAAAAAGAAGAAAAACCGGGCGGCATGCTCGTGTTGGGAATTCCAGCTTTCCGTCTGCAAAAGGATGTTGTAAATGCGGAAATAGAAATACTAAAGGCGATGGGTGTAGAAATCAAAACCGGCGTAGAAGTTGGCAAAGATATCACGCTTGACGCACTTCGTCAAGATGGCTACAAGGGCTTCTATATGGCAATCGGAGCTCAGGCAGCCAGAAAGCTCAATATTGAGGGTGAAGATAACGAAGCAGTCATTGGCGGAATTCGGTTCCTAAGAGACGTTAACCTCGGTAAAGATGTTAAGCTGAGCGGTGAAGTCGTAGTCATAGGCGGCGGAAACGTTGCAATCGATGTGGCTCGTACGGCTACCCGTGTCGGTGCTAATAAAACCATGATGTTCTGCTTGGAGAGCCGCGAAACGATGCCTGCTCTTGAGGAAGAGATTGAGGAAGCACTTGCAGAGAAAGTAGAAATTAACAATTCATATGGTCCGAAACGTGTCCTTGTAGAAAATGGTAAAGTATGCGGAGTCGAGTTTAAAAAGTGCCTGCGCGTGCTTGATGAAAACGGCCGCTTTGCACCGCTGTTCGATGAGAATGATACAATTGTTGTTCCTTGCGGCACCATTCTGGTATCAGTCGGTCAGGCAATTGAATGGGGCGGGCTTCTAAGCGGATCAAACTGTCAGCTCAATCCGAATCAGACCATAATGGGCGATGACTTTACATATCAATCCGCTCAGTCGGATATTTTTGTCGGAGGCGACTGCTATACTGGCCCACGCTTTGCAATTGATGCGATTGCTGCCGGAAAACAGGCTGCAATTTCCTTGCATCGCTTCGTACAGCCGGGTCAAAGCCTTGTGTTTGGCCGTGACCGTCGTGCTTACAAGTCTTTGGACAAGGAAAATCTTGATCTGCAGGGCTATGACAACATTCCTCGTCAGAAAGCAGCTCATAAAAAGGTTGATGAAAAATTTAGCGATAATCGAATCACATTTACCGAAGAGCAGATGCTGAATGAAACTAAGCGTTGCCTTGGTTGCGGTTTGGCTATGGTTGATCCGTTTAAGTGCATTGGCTGTGGTCAGTGTACGACAAAATGTAAGTTTGACGCTATTCACCTTGTTAGAGAGTACAATAATGAGGGACTTTCATTTGAACATGTCAAGCCAGCAGTATTAAAGCAAATGATTAAGCGTAAAGGTAAGATTGCAGTTAAGAACATAAAAAACACATTTGTCAAAATAGAGGACTAATTATGCATGAATTATCTGTCTGCTTCGAGGTAATACGGACTCTTCAGGTATTTGTCGCCGAGAACAATCTTACAAAGGTGGAAAGTATTACACTTGAGATTGGCGAACTTTCCTCAATGATTCCAAATTACATGCAAGAATGTTTTCCCGCTGCAGTTGATGGTACCATGTTTGAGAACACTAAACTGGAAATTGAAGTGATTCCGGGCTTGGGAAGATGTAATTCATGTTCAAAAATGTACCAGCTACTGCCGGTAAACGGAGTTTGTCCGCAATGCGGGAAAAAGGATTTTGATGTTATAAGCGGTACAGAGTTTAATATTAAAGAAATCGTTGCTTGTTAAATAATAATGTTCAAAGACTAGCGACATAAAAAGTGCCTGACTGAAGTAAGACATTTTAAACAGCTTTTACATCTATGGATTTACTCAAAATGCTTATAGGTTAAATTTGAAAGAAGTGGCCCTAAAAGGCCACTTCTTTCAAATCAAAGGTTAACACCAATAGAAAATTGTGATTCAATTACACGCTCGGTAATTGTGCTGAAGAAAAGATTTATTAGTTTACTCTTATGTGTTTGACAATTTGAACAACGATAAGAGGCAGTGCCGATAAAAGCACAATACTTATGTATTGTTGGTCAGTTAGGATGCTTATTTCAAAAATTTTATGCAATGGCTCTAAGAAAATAACAGCGGATAATAATAAAGCACCAAATATAAATGCTAAGTAAATATATGGATTGATCCACAATGTTTTTAGAGACAGTGGTGCATCAGTCCGACAGTTAAAGCCATGAACAAGGCGAGATAAACTTAATGTTGCAAAAGCCATTGTCATACCTGCGCCCTGACCGCCGTTTTGATAGCCTAAATAATAAGCAGTCATGGTGACGACGGCAATAATTGTTCCTTCAAAAAGCACCTGTAGCCCGAAAGCCTTATCAAGGATTGGCTTTTTTGCATCTCTAGGCTTTTCTTTCATTAGACTACTATGAGGAGGCTCAAGTCCAATAGCTATGGCCGGCAAACTATCTGTTAAAAGATTAATGAAGAGTAAGTGAACTGGTGAAAAAGGCGTACCCAAACCTACAATGGATGTGTAAACAACTGCTAAAATCCCCGCCGTATTACCTGCCAACAAGAAACGTATAGCATTTTTAATGTTTCCAAAAATACTTCTACCGTTGTTAATAGCCTTGATAATTGTTGAAAAATTATCATCTGTTAAAACCATACTTGCCGCATCTTTTGCGACTTCTGTCCCAGTAATCCCCATGGCGATTCCTATATCCGCCCGTTTAAGGGCCGGCGCATCGTTGACACCATCTCCCGTCATGGCAACGACATGACCAAGGGCTTGCCATGCACTAACAATACGTATCTTGTGTTCAGGTGATACCCTTGCATAGACTGATATTCTAGGGACTAACTTAACTAGTTCTTCATCGCTAAGATTTTCAATATCCGTACCTTCTATTGCTTGATCTACATCTTTTAAAATGCCGATTTGTCTTGCTATGGCAGATGCAGTAACTTTATGATCGCCGGTAATCATAATTGGTTTAATGCCTGCTGCTAAACAGCTTTCCACCGCTCCTTTAGATTCAACCCTTGGCGGGTCCATCATAGCAACTAAACCAAATAGGATCATCTCTTCTTCGTGGGCAAACGTTAAAGTATCCTCATAGAGTTCTTTCCATGCGAAGGCTAATATACGCAAACCTTGATTTGCAAGTTCGAAGTTCATCTGATTATATATATCTTTATCTGCCGCTGTAATAGGACGAACCCCTTCTGCTGTCTCGATATGAGTTGAACGCTTCAAGAGAACATCCATAGCGCCTTTTGTGAAAACGACAGCCTTACCGTCAATGTGTTGCAATGTAGTCATAAGCTTTCTATCGCTATCGAAGGGTAATTCTGATATACGCGGTGTAATTTCACGAACAATCATTTCATCCAAAGATAGACGTTCACCAAGATCAACTAAGGCAATCTCGGTTGGGTCGCCAATCTCTTTTTCATGTGATGTAATTGCATCACTACACAAAAGTCCTGCAATCACCAGTTTATATTGAAGGCTATTCTCTTTGTCTATAGCATCAACATCAATTAGCTGATTGTTTGTAAAGATTTTTTGTACCGTCATTTTATTCTGCGTTAATGTACCCGTCTTATCTGAACAAATAATTGATACACTACCTAAGCTTTCAACTGAGTGTAGCTTTCTAATGATCGCGTTTTCTTCCGCTAGTTTTCTTGTGCCTATAGCAAGAACTATCGTTACAATTGAACTTAGAGCTTCAGGAATTGCAGCAACTGCAAGAGCTATCGCGAACATTAGAGACTCCATAATAGGATTGCCTCGATACAAACATAGTCCAAATACTATGCTAGAAATAATAGCTATCAGTATCGCAAGCTTTTCTCCAAAATTATTTAAATTTTTCTGGAGTGGTGTTGCTCTTTCTTTGGTGTCTTTCAATAGCGATGCGATTCGCCCGATTTCCGTAGATGTACCAACACCTGTCACTACAGCCTTTCCACGACCATAGGTAACATGACTACTCGAAAAAATCATGTTAACTTGATCACCTAATGCTACATCGTTTTTGTCTATAGGTTCTATTACTTTTTGCACACTTACTGATTCTCCGGTCAAAGCGCTTTCGCTTACTTGCAAACTATTGCTTTCTATAATTCGAGCGTCGGCAGCAATAAAATCCCCTGCCTCTACAATTAAGATGTCGCCCACGACAACTTCTGTTGAAGGAATCTCGACCAATTGACCTTGGCGCAGCACCTTAGAAAGTGGTGCTGAAAGTGCCGTT
This sequence comes from Clostridia bacterium, assembly GCA_009929315.1. Lineage (GTDB taxonomy): Bacteria > Bacillota > Clostridia > Oscillospirales > Oscillospiraceae > UBA2658. The sequence goes on along the minus strand of SAAS01000006.1, from coordinate 142,445 downwards.
AGACTTTTTAATGATTGCTCTGCTTTTATATGTTGTACCGTACCCAGTAATGCATTTAGGATAAGTACAGCGATGATAACTAACGTACTCTCTACTTTTCCCATCAAGGCTGAGACTACAGCCGCAACCACCAATATGATGACAAGGAAATCTTTAAACTGCGAGAAAAAAATAATTATAGGTGATATGCGCCTAATTTCTTCAAGTTGATTACTTCCATAATTTTCACGTTGTTTATAAACTTCTTCGTTTAGCAAACCGTTTATTTGACTATTAAACTGTTTAATTACATTTTCATAGGACATTTGATAAAATGCTTTCATTCTTTATCCTCCTTGTATGTATTGTGTGACACCGATTTAAATATGCCATCTATCTTTTCTCCCCTTTTTAGGGGTCATACTAAAAGAGGTTTATAAAAACGACACATTAACATCACGTCTGAGCTGTTGCCATCTTTTCTAAATTTGAATGTTAATCTTATTAATCATACAATAAAGAACATAGCTTAAAATCTGTTTCTGAATCTATCTGGGCAGGTCAGGCAGACTAATTATCTCTAAGTCCTTTTTTCAGATTCAGTTTCTCTGCTATGAATAAACAAATAGGCACTAACATTGCCGCAACAAACCCGCCTGAAAATCCGTTGTTGTATAAGTTTATGCCCCCGTGCAGATAACCAATATTAAAAGCCATGGATACATGGACAAAGCCAGCGATTATACCTGAAATGATTCCGAAACGGCCAGCAATGGGTGCTAACGTAGTCGCAAACAAAACCGCTATGACAGATACAGTGTCGGTGGGATCATGCATGTTTAACATAGAGGCGACGAAAGCGCCAAATATAACAGGAATTGTATTTGCTGGGTGCTTGCCATAAGCGGAAAATCCCATAATCGTAAATAACGCGCCGATGGATGCACCGTTGATCTGTGCACCGATTAGAATTATATAACCCCACGTGATAAAGCCCATTATAGCTATGTTGATGAGAACAATTCCATATCCGCAGTTCTCAACAAAATCAGTCCGCAAACGCCCAGAGTACCGCATTAGCTTAAGATAATTTTGAAAAGACCAGTTGCTATAATATAGTCCGATCAAAAAAATTGCAGCAAATAATGGCAGAAGCAGCATGCTGAGCAAAAAGTTGTTACCCGATGAAATAATCGAGACTGTATTTACCTGCAGATTAAACATCCGCAAAATGCCGGTGGCGAACATGCCTATGATTCCCGCCGCAAACCCAGTATTATAAAGGTTAAAGCCCTGATGAAAGTGAAAAAAGGAATTGGCAAGAGGTGTTATAATAAAGCCGATTAGAATGCCGGAGACGCATCCTGCAAGCACACCTATCCAAATTTCGAGGCCCATACCGAAGCTGAGCATGCTAATCAGTGGCCCGAGCGCGGTGGCAAAAAGGCTGGTCACGGCAACTTCCTTGAACGGAACTTTCTTGACAAGCGAATAAAAATATACGCCCAGGGTGATGGGAAACGAGTTATATATTGTTTTGCCGAAAAACGCAAAGCCGCAAACCGTAAGAATTCCAGCTATGGCAGCACCGTTCATTTTAACGCGGTTAAGGTTTAATAAGAAAACAGATGAAAGTCCAATCAATCCGCTGTTTAAAAGCGCAGCTCCAAGGCCACCGATTTTTATATAATCGGTTATTAAATTACTCGGAGATACCAGAATAAGAATAAACCCGTCTAAAACTTCAACGGGACAGTCGACCAAAAAGGCGGCGAGCACCAAGAACGCGCAAAATACATACAAGTGCACATAAGAGACTTGTTTTCGCTGTGAACGAATCGGCATATAAAACTATCCCTTCTGGTTTTATCATTTTTCACGGCTAGGATGAATGAATGGATATTGTAGCTTTGATTTTGGGATATTACGGTAAAGGGGTAAAACTCTGAATTTGAAAATATAGTTTATTCATTTTCTCCATTAGGTTTATCCCAAAAAATGAGTCAAAATTGCAAAGGAACTTGTTCGCAGAGGTTTGTCTGTTAGGCAAGTCATAATCAAGGATATCAGCGGAATTTAAGAAATACTATGTATAAAAAATTTAAGCAACTATGGATAGTTTTTTGTATTAATGTTTGTATTATATATATTAAATTAGAACTTTACAACAAGAAGCAGCGTTTTAATCTAAACATAACTAAATGGTAAAGGTCGACTACGCGCTTAGCGGTAGGAAGCGTCAGTCAAACGCAAGCGTGTCAGCCTCAAGTCGGAAGCTGAAGGCATTCTAATAAAAAAGGGATTTATAATCGAGCTCATTGAAATAAAATAATCAATGTTTCTCTCCTGAAATATAAACGAAATGCAGGTAGACCAAATGGTGTACCTGCACTTCATTTGTATGCGCCCGCACTATTTTAACTATTTCAGAACACCGTCAAGGAAAGAGAAAACCTTGTCGATATTCTCGGTCGTTTGGAATTCGGAGGTTCCGTGCCCTGCCCCATCCAAAAGCTCTATTGAAACATGGTCTGTCCCTATTGCTTGTTTAAGCATGTCAGCAAAATCTATTGACTGCTGAGTAGGTACATTGCCGTCGGCGGTGCCATGCTGGATAAAGAAGCTAGGGGCGGTCGCAACATTCATGGCGTCGATATATGTTTCAGGGTTTGCCTGCTCGGTAAGCTCAGTGTCATTGGTGATGAGTTGACCTATGTAAGCACTCTCCGGGGAGCTCGTTTCAGAGGTGTTACCTGTGGAACGGGAAACTCCACTTGCTTCGAACTGTTCATCCATCTTCAAGAAATCTAGAGGACCGAACCAGTCGACAACTGCCTGAACCGCTGAAGAATACTCTAGGTTTTCGGTGTTATCGTTTTCTCCAATTGCGTCAAGGGCGCCGGTTGTTCCGATCATTGCCGCAAGGTTGCCTCCGGCACTATCGCCCCATACTGCAATGTTTTCTACGTCAAGGTTATACTCTTGGCTATTTGCTTTGATCCACCGAATTGCTGCTTTGACATCGTTTACAGCTGCGGGGAATATTGCCTCGACCGATAGACGATAGTTAACGCTGATAACGGCATAGCCACAATTTACTCCTTCAAGCATAGGCGCGACATCTCCGCCTGTCGAGCTGCCCATCATGAAGGCTCCGCCATGGATGGCGACGATAACAGGATAAGGTTCGGTACTCTCTCCGTTTGGAAGATAAATATCCAGCGTCTGAGAGTCCGACTGTGATCCGTAAGAAATACCGGTAAACTGGTTCATAATGCCTGATGTGTCAAGTGAATCTCCGCCTAGACCGCCACCCATCGGGTTTCCGCCACTCGGCATAGCAGGCATTTCAGAACCGGCAGAAGGTGCTGCGATGTTCTGATCGCTTCCTGAGGAGCTGCTTGAACAAGCGGCTAAGGAGAAGATCAGGACAATCGCGAGTATTAATGCTATTGATTTTTTCATTATTCGTCTCCGTTCATTTTTAAATTTATTATATTTTAGGTGTTAAACCTTAGATTTACCTTAATTTCTGATAGGGGCGGGTAATAGCTCAGCAGTTTTTAAAAACCAGCTTTTAAATAAATTGGAACGTGTCATTATAATATAAAATTTCAAACTTTATTATATCTCCACGTTAGTATTCTTATCGTATTACTGCATTATGACGATCATGGTCCTTCTCGAAAAAAAGATGTCATATTTGAAGTTGTTGTGTTATGGTGGAAATGAGAAGTTAACCAAGATTGCAAGGTTTAATTTGAATAAAGGGTTGCATGTGATCGAAGAGTTTAGATTACATAAAGAAATGTTAGATAGTTTTTATGAAGGGACTATTTTGTGGACAATAGCAGAACGATTAGTTTTTCTACCTATGATCTGCTGGATAAAAGTACTTCCTCTCCACAGGAGAGCATATTTGGAAATTTTGATCTTGTTATCTGCAGCAATCTGTTGTTCTATTATCAGGAGAAATACCAGCGTTTTATATTGAAAAAGCTGATAAACTCATTGGATGAAAGCGGATATCTCGTAACTGGTGAAGCTGAAAGGCATAGCGTAACAAAAATTGGCGGTTTGCTAATGGTTTCCCCACCGTCACATATTTTTTAGAAAAAGCTGGAGGTATATCATGAAACTGAAAAACCTGAAAATATCTAATCAAATAATTATTTGGATGAGCGTGATTCTATTAATATCAATTGTCTTTACTGTAAGTGCGCTTGTTTCAATTGAGGGGTTATGGACCAATACTGCCGGACTCTACGAGCACCCATTAGCCACTCGTAGAGCAGTGGGGGCTATCGAGGCAGACGTTCTTTCAATACATAGAAATAATTATTTATAAATTCTTGTTTTATGTTAAAAATAGAAATACAAATCGAGCTGTGACATCAATATTTTAATAGGAGGAAACTTGTGAAAGAAGAATTTGAATTATACAAAGAGATGCTGGATAGTCTTTATGAAGGAGTTTACTTTGTAGATAATAACAGAAAGATTACTTTCTGGAACAAAGGCGCCGAGAGAATTTCGGGCTTCACATCAAACGAATTGATTGGAAAGCATTGCTATGAAAATATATTGAACCATGTGGATGGGAGTGGCAAACAATTGTGCTATGATGGATGTCCACTGAGTAAAACAATCATAGATGGTGAGCATAGGGAGAACGGCGTATATCTTCAGCACAAGGACGGACAAAGAGTATTTGTGTCAATAAGAACGATACCGCTATTTATTGATGGTGAAATCGTTGGCGCTGTTGAAGTCTTTTCTGATGATAAGGACCAAGCCGAAACCAGCAAGAAAATTGATGAATTAACTACGCTTGCCTTTTATGATCAACTCACTGAATTACCAAACAGACGATATCTTGATTCCTTTTTAGGAAAGCGATTAAGAGATTTTGAGGAGCTCGGGATTCCTTTTGCACTCGCTATGATGGATATAGACCATTTTAAAGTGTTTAACGATACATACGGTCATGATATTGGAGACCTTGTTTTGAAAATGCTTGGCAAAACCATGAAAAACCTAACTAGAAAAAATGACTTAATTGGGAGATGGGGCGGTGAAGAATTCCTGGCCATTATTACCGGTGCATCAGAAGACGAGCTTAGAGTGACTTTGGAAAAAGTACGTGCATTGGTAGAGAAATCAGGTTTGCGGAATGACAATCAGCAGCTAAATATCACCATATCCATTGGCTCAACAATGGTTAGCAAAGAAGATACAGCCGCTAGCATTCAAAAGCGAGCGGATAACGCGCTTTATATGAGTAAAGAAAACGGTCGTAATAGAGTTACAATTCTCTGAAAGGTGTTTCATTAGTTCTCTTTCTACGTATATAAATATTAATATGTCGTTAAAGAAGTAAAATTACATACCGAACTATTTATAAAAGATATGATTATCCAAGAGGAGGTAAAAAAATGGCTGAAGAGATACTTAGACAAATTCTGGACAGGATGCCAGTCGGGTATGCTCTGCACAAAATAATCATAGATGTCAGCGGAACTCCGTGCGACTATGAATACATAGAGGTTAACAAAGCATTTGAAGAAGCTACTGGTTTGGACGCCGCAGTAATAATTGGTAAAAAAGTTACAGAAGCCATTCCTGATATAAAAAATGAAAAATTCGATTGGATTAGCAAATATTCGGAGGTGGCTCTAAAAGGGCTGGCTATTGAATTTGAGCAATATTCTTCGTCCCTAAGAAAAATGTATAGAGTCAAGGCTTTTTCGACAGAAGTTGGTTTTTTTGTAACGCTGGTTAACGACGTCACTAAAGAGAATGAAGAAAATAGAAAGCTGATCGCGGAAATAAGTAAACACAAAGCGCTTGAAAGTGCGCTAACTCGCGACGCTATTTTTACTACACAGGCAAATTTAACTCAAAACAAAGTAATTCGCGGACTTGAATATTACGATGAATTCCTTGAGCAGATAAACTATGACTATGACTTGTGGTTCGATTTTGCAAAATCAAATGTTCAACAGGAATATCGCGATACATATGTAAGATCTATTTGTAGAAAAAATTTAATAGATGATTTCAATAACGGAATTGAGCCGGCGCCATTTGAGTATAGGCGGATAGGCAGTGATAGTTGGATCAGGCTTGTTCTTCGAGTGTTTAAAGATATCGAATCGGATGACGTGTATGTTTTTGGCTATGGGTTTGATATTGACAACGAGGTGCGTGAAAGACAAGCACTGATGCAAAGTGAAGAAAAAATCTTTGAATTAGAGGAGACAAATACCAAGATAACACAATTATTAGATGCGGTAAAAAGAGAACAGACATTATTAAAGTCAATATTTGACAGCATTCCAGGCTATTTGTATGTGTATGATGAAAGTGGAAGACTTGTAAAATGGAATAAAAAACATGAAACGATGACAGGCTATACTTCAGAAGAACTGTCCGATATGACTCTTGAAAAATGGTATGGTCAAGAGGAGATTTCAAAGGTAAAAGACGCAGTTAATGATATTTTCGAAAAAGGTTACGGTGAAGTTGAGGCATGGCTGATTTTAAAAAGCGGAGAAAAGATGCTGACACGCTCAAGCGGCGCTCCACTAATTTTGGACGGGCAAAAATTCTTTACTGGAATAGGTTTAGATATTACCGATCAGAAGGCTGTTTGGGATGAAAAAGAAAGCCTATTAGAACAAAGAAATGCTATGTTTAATGAGCATAAAGCAATAATATTGCTACTTGAACCCGTAACAGGCAAGATTATTGATGCGAATCCTTCTGCAATTTTTTTTTACGGCTATTCGAGGGAAGTCTTGTTAAACATGTGTATAGATGAAATAAACATGCTGCCAAAGGAAGATGTTACATATAAAAGAATGAAAGTGCTTAAAAAGGAGCAAGAGCATTTTACATTTCCACACAAGCTCAAGGATGGGCAAATTAGGATGGTCGATGTATACAGTAGCCCGATACACTTCAGAGACAAAACTGCGCTTTATTCAATAGTGTTTGATGTAACTAAAAGGGAAGAAGCTTTCAAGGAAATTACATATATAAGCTATCATGACTATTTGACTGGAGCATATAACAGGAGGTTTTTTGAGGAAGAGTTTGAACGGCTCAATACGGAAACTAATTTTCCAATCGCTGTTGTTATGGGTGATGTTAATGGTTTAAAACTAATAAATGATTCAATTGGGCATCTTGAGGGAGACAAGATGTTAAAAGATGTTGTTAGCAGAATTAAAGAGGCTCTTAGAGACGGAGATATTTTAGCAAGGATTGGAGGTGACGAATTTGGAATTATTTTAACGAAAACAGAAGAACAAGAAGCACACGGTATCGTTAAGCGAATGACGCTGAGCATTGAAAAGAAAGATGGTGATCAGACTTCTGAGTTTAAGGCACTTTCAGTATCGTTTGGTTTTGCAGTACAAAAAGAAATCGGAGACGGCCTAGGTTTGCTAATGAAAGAAGCAGAGGGCTATATGTACAGTAAAAAATTCTATGATACAAGGAGCCTAAAAGGCAAAACTATAAATGTTGTCATGAACGCTCTGTTTGAAAAAAGTCCTAGAGAAAAATTGCACTCAGAAAGAGTAGGAAATATTTCTTCTAAGATAGCGGAAGCGTTAGGTTTTGATATGGAGAGCACAAACAAAATTCGTACAGCTGGATACTTGCATGATATAGGGAAAATTGGCGTGCCAGAAAATATACTTAATAAAAAAGGCAAGCTCGACCAGCAGGAAATGCTTGTTATGAAGACACATCCGGAGAGAAGTTGGAGAGTTCTACAAAATTCTCAGGAATTTTCAGAGATTTCGAGTATTGTCCTTTACCACCACGAAAAATGGGACGGAAGCGGTTATCCAAAAGGGCTGAAGGAAGAGGAAATCCCAATCAACTCCAGAATTATAAAGGTGGCCGATGCTTTTGATGCGATGACAAACGACCGAAGCTACCGGAAGAAAATGACCCCGACAGAAGCAATTGGAGAACTTCAGACTTGTTCGGGAACGGATTTCGACCCCAAAGTTGTTGAAGTGTTTATAGGACAAGTCCTTGCCAAAGATACTGTTACTCAATCAGTACCCGATTACACGGGAAATTAAAATAGTGGAATTATTATTAACATAATTTTCTGATGTTATCACCATAAAAACAAGGGAAGGATTCCAATAGATGCCAACATTATGGAAGAGAGACATAATTAAATGGAAATAATTAAGAGAATGACTCTGGCAGATGCTTTGCAATTGAACAAGTTTATACCATACCCAATGGTCATCTACAATCATGAGCGGGTTCTCTTTAGCAATACTCTATTCAGAGAACTCTCAATTTCAAATACATATATGATGAAATATGCTCAGAGTAACATGGTTGAAGAATCGAATAGCACAGAATTGAATTTAACAAACGAAAACGACAAGGTGCGAAGTTTTGTATTGAAAAACCAAAAAGTATATTTTGACGATGAAGAGTTTTTCCTGACATTTTTTACATATAATACTGAGAATGAAGCTCAGGGAGCAAAGCTAGTTAAAATGTGCGAACTAAGAGATCTTATGTTGGAAATAAACAACTCCATTATAACAATGAGCGATCTGAACGAGGCGTTGAAGTTTATTCTGGAAAATGCGCTGAAGGCCATAGGTAAGGCTTCAATGGGAACAGTGTTCATTCTTGAAAACAATAATTTCAAAGTTGCATCATACGTGGGATTTACCAAAGAACTTGAAGAATTCTTGCTTCCCTATAAGGATGCGTTTTTGTATGTTGCTACCGATGGAAAAATGGACAGGATTGTTAGCACAGGCAATTTCCAAGATTTTGAACGTCGCTATCCAATTAAGACTGGTTTTGGCGATGGTTCTCTAATACAATCTACAATTTCATCTCCAATTTATATTAAGGAAGCCTTCATGGGCATGATTAACATAGATTCAACTATAACAGATGCGTTTAACGAAGATGATATTAAGGCTATGGAATTTGTTAGAAGCAACATTGAGCTTGCTATAACTAATCACCTCGCATATAGCCATAATGCATCTCAGTCAAAACACGATAGTTTGACTCAACTGTATAACAGGTATTTCTTTGCTGAGCAATTTAAGATGGTAAAAGAAAACGCAATCAGCAACAAAGAGAAGTTCTTTGTTGTCATGGTTGATATTGACGGATTAAAGAGCATAAATGATGAGCATGGACACCTTGCCGGAGATATGGTTATTGTAAGAATATCATCAGAAATATTCAGGAATTCTTCAAGCAAAGACATTATTGCCAGGTTCGGTGGAGATGAATTTGTGGGAATATTCTTAAACACTACAATTGAGGCGTTGGAGCTTTTGCTGGATACAATAAAACTCAAATTGGAGGCTGACCCTATCGATTATCAGACTTCACAGATTACACCGTCTTTCACCTATGGTATCTCCACATTTCCGGATGACGGATGTGAGCTGACTGAGCTCGTTAAAGTTGCGGATGAGCGGATGTATACCAAGAAAAGACTCCGTACTAAAATTTAATAAAAAAGATGAGAATATAAGGTGTTGAGGACAAGCTTCTTTTGAGTGTTTAGATTACAAGTGCATTTGATGTGTCCGTACAGGCCAATGTTGGCGCTCTTATTTGTGATTTAAGTAAAAGCTTGGGAATGAGTGTCCTAGTCGTTTCGCACGATATTGCGCTGATCAGTAATATATGTACACGAAGCATAGCAATGTAAAAGGTTATTTGCGAATAATATGGTTTGACAAGAACTATAATCAGCAAACCGCAAAGCGAATATACAAAAAAGCTTGTGTCGTCTGCTTCATATGCTTCTCGTGTCTGCGAGTATAGCTCCATTCCAACTACCATGCCTTTCTCTCCTTGTAAAATAGAGTTGCCTACATCTTACAAGTATTTTGGTTAGTGGTAAACTTTTTCAGTGTCAACGTGGTCAACTATTACATAATCATTTCAGCAGCGACTGCGTTTAAGATAAGTCTTGATGCCTTAAAACGTCGAAGCACCTTCAATGAATTGAAGATGCTTCGATGTTTTTCGATTGGGAAGGAGGGCATGGATATTGATATTTTAATAATTGTTAATTATTAAAATCTTCAGATTTTATTTGACCGCTTGAAATAATCTGCTCCTTAAGCTCATCACGGAAATCTGGGTGAGCAATTTTTATTAGAGCTTTTATACGGTCCTTAATTGATTTAAGGAACACATCAGCAACACCGTGCTCCGAAACTATGTACATATGTATGTAACGTGGAGTTGTAACAACGCTACCTTCTGGAAGCCATGGTACTACGTTTGATTTGCGGTTGCCATCTTTGTCCTTGTATGTAGAACGTAGGCATAAGAAGCTTCGTCCACCCTTTGAGCGTGTTGCGCCATAGAGATATGCAAAACTACCGCCGACTCCACTATATTCTTTTAGACCCTGGGCCTCAGAACATGCTTGTCCGGTGAGATCCACCATGAGAGTGGAACAAATTGCAACCATATTGTCATTTAGACCGATGCAGTATGGATCAAGCATTGTGTTAAGGTTCTTTGTGGTTACGAGTTTGCTAGTCCCTAAAAATTCATATATAACCGGTGAACCATAACATCCAGCAGTTGTGACGCTTGAGATTGCTCCCGACTCTGCCAGAGGAACCATACTATCAACAGATATTTCTGTAAAAACCTTAATATCCTTTTTTGAATACAGCTCTTTTGTGATCTGTTCTCCTAGACCTCCCATGCCAATTTGAACTGAATCGCCATCCTTTACATATTCCATAACATATGAGGCAATAGTCTTATCAACTGGCGTCGGGTCAGATACTGGCTGATATGATAACTCGTGGTTAACTTCTACAAAGTAGTCAAACATATCTACTGGTACATTGAAGTCTTCAAACTCGCCTTGAGCAGCGTACTGCTGCTTGTTGACCACACCAATTTTCATCTTTTTTGTAGGGTGTCTAAGTTTTTCCATGTTTGAAGGTGCACCAAGGATTGAAATATTTATGAAGCCGTTTTCGTTGGGCGGGCAAATCTCAGTACAAATTACGTTAGCGTGATATGTATCACAGACTATGCGGGTCATGTATTCGTATGGTACGGAGTGAACCTCGGCTATTCCCATCTCAGACGACATGCGCTCCAATGGTCCCAAAAACATGCTCATAATTTTAAAATGTCCAATGCTTTCTGGATCAAAAAGCATATCATAAGGATAAGTTGCAAGATTGTACATAATACGGACATTCCACAGTTCTTCACGTCTCTTATTTAACTCATTGAGAAAATCATACGGAATTCCAATACTATGTCCGAGCCAAAGTGAGTCGTCTGATTTAACAAGTTTTGCAGCTTCCTCCATTGAGATAAGGTGTTCTTGATAATACTTTTTCCAATCTACCATAATAAATCATAGCTCCTTTGTTATAAATAACGCAAATATATTGATTAGAAAAAACCATTGCAATCCTAAAATATACTTTAATCTTAAAATATGATAATACGAAAAGCAATGACATATATCATCTGTGATTATACACTCCTATGTAATGGATGTATTACAAGATAGTCATATAACAAAAAGTCTTTCATTAACCATTCAATTATGTTATAAATAACTATATTGAATATCGTATATGGGGGGCGCTATATGGAGCTTAAAGACATAAGATATTTTTGCGTTACAGCTGAACTGGAACACGTTTCCAGAGCTGCTCAAAAACTCGGAGTATCACAACCATACCTTTCAAGACAAATAGGTATAATAGAAAGTGAAATAGGTGCCAATTTGTTTGACAAGGTCGGACGAGATATTCGACTTAGCCCGGTGGGTGATGTATTTTATAGGCAGTCAAAAAGGATACTTGCTGAGGTTGACAATTTATATACAGAGATAGATTACACTATGAAACGAAATGATCAATCTATCTCACTGCATTCCAACACTGAGGCATATACACCAGATCTAATTGTAGACTTTCAAAGGAAGAAAGCTAACTACGGGTTGAAGTTTTCGTATTCGCCACGCGACGATATGATAAAAGAACTTATATCCGGAGAAACAAACTTTGCACTGTGCTGTCCTCCTATACCGGATGACGAGAAGCACAGTATAAAAACCGAAATTGTATTAGACGAAACAGCATGCATATTATTGCCTCCCGGGCACAAATTTATGGGTCGTAGTTCTGTATCGTACAAAGAATTAGATAACGAACCGCTTGTAACAAGCACTAAAGGGGGTGCAATGCGAACATACGTAGATATAAACTTTGAAAAAGAAGGAGTTCACCCCAAAATCGTATGTGAAACAAGCACAACGTCATTGATTATTCGTGCAGTACAAAGCGGTCTTGGTTATGCTTTCATGACGCATAACATAATAAATAAAAATCCTGAGCTAAAGCCGTTTTGTACTGAGCTTAACAGTGAAAATAGATATGGTAAATTTGGATTAAGCTATATTTCATTGTATTCTGAAAACAGAAATGTTTCTGACTTTAGAAAGTTTTGTTTTGATTACTTTAACAGCATTAATCAAAAAGAGTTTTTGTGATTGATTTCTTTCATGAGATTTGTTCCATTAATTATATTCAGTTCTTCAGTCTAATTGTGGCAACTAATAAGCCATTTGAATTGCTTTAATTCAGGACAAAAGGTCATAGCCATGTGCATTTTTCAGCCTAGTGTGAATTTTAAATTATTCCTTTTCTGTATCTGCTATATCCAGTTCCTAATTCTTGCATTAAGTTGCTGCCACTTATCCGCATAGAACGATGTCACTTTCACAAAATGCTTATCGGACGCCCTGGAATTCAGATAAGCAAGACAATTTTGTGCTTCACTAATTTCATCGTTGTATCAGAGTATTTTTTCAGCTTACCGTTTTTACTATATCATCACATGTTAGAATTTCGATTGATTCAGCGTCAAATTTAATCAGACCCTCGTTTCTCATTTTTGCAAGCTCTCTTGATAACGAAGTTCGCTGAACACCAATTTTTTCAGCTAATGCTTTTTTTGTAATTTCCAACCTTATATTATTAGAGTTTTGCTTTCTTCTCTCATAATCAAGATAACACATAACACTTTCACGAATTGTTTTATTAACGTAATGTTTAATCCGATCTCCCAGGATTGTTGCGTGGTCAGATACGAATTCAAGATAGCTCTTTAGAAACTCATGATTATCTGAGAACAACTGAAACAACCTATCTTTGTTGATTTCCAATATTACAGTCGGCTGTTTTGCGGTAATCGTCATTGGATAATGTGGGTTTTTTGAAAACAGCAGATTGCCTCCGAGAATTTCGCCGCTTAAAAATTCCGCTATTGTCATAAGGTTGCCTGACTCATCAATACGCTCTATTGTCACTTTCCCTCCAAGAATTATTTCCAGCTTAGAGCAAGTCTCTCCAACAAAATGAACAATATTATTTTTTAAATAGGTGTTTATTTTAAAGCTACCTTCACTTATGTATAATGTAATTTCTTCAGATTCAATTGAATTAGTAAGCGCCGCCTGTTTAATAAGCTCTAAATAATCATTCATAATAAGCCTCCAAAGGTGTTACATTGGTAACACCTTTTTTCTTATTATATCTATATAATTGAGTTAAATCAAGTCGATCTAGAATCTATCGAAAATTTCCACTTAAAACAATTATAATAATCAAGGGGGAGAAATGTCATGAAATACATAGCCACTATAATTCGTATACTGTTTCTTGCGCTGTTTCTATTTCTATTGGCAAACGGTAAAGTAATGCTATGGCTTATTCTGTTCGCAGCCAGTCTTGTTGCCGCTCTTATATTTGGCAGAGTCTATTGCGGGTATGTCTGCCCTATGAACACACTGATGATTCCCACTGAGTGGCTGTCCAAAAAGTTAAATCTTCAAACTTCGGCTACGCCCAAATGGTTAAAAAACGGGTATTTCGCATGGATATCTTTAGGTATCAGCGTAGCAATCATGCTTCTGTCGAAAAGACTCCTTCATATCGAATTACCCATTCTGCCATTCTGGCTGGTTATTTCAGTGCTTGTTACACTAAGATACAAACCTGCCGTGTTCCACAACCTCATCTGCCCCTTTGGTACTTTGCAAAAAACATTTGGTCGATTCTCAATGTTGTCAGAGCAAGTAGATAAATGCACCTGTATCGGATGTAAGCTATGTGAGAAAGCCTGTCCGTCTAATGCCATAGCTGTTTCTGCGGAAGATAATAACGCTGTGATAAACACAATGTTGTGCCACCAATGCACAAATTGCCAGCAGGTTTGCCCTAAGGATGCTATTCGTTATAAAAAAACGAAATATAAATCTACTTATAACAGTTCAAACTGATTTTTATGGAAGTTCAGCAAACCATCATTTCTAAGCTTTGAAAGCTCAGCAGACATAGCGCTTCGCTCGACGGGAAGTTATCCCGCGAGTTCCTGATGGTAAAAGGAATGCTAAAACGACTACTTTCAGCTTTCTTAACCTTGGCTGAAAGATATATGTGAAATATATTTATCACTGACAAATATAAATTGAGGAAAAGCCAATCTGCTATTCAAATTAGCAGATTGGCTTTTCCCTTGTTTGCAGGGAAAGGTAGGAGAACCCTGCAATTATATAATTGCGTCAGTAATGGAAATTCGCATTATATAAAATATAAAAAGATAAACAGAACAAAAGTAGTTAACTATCAAAATCTTCTTCAGCAATTTGGCCCGTAGAAATAATCTTTTCTTTTAGTTCAGGGAGAAAATCTGGATGAGCAATTTTCATGATTGCCTTAATACGATCCCTATTGGTCTTAAGGAATACATCTGCAATTCCGTTTTCAGAAACTAAATACATGACGAGGTACTTGGGGGTTGTTACAATACTGCCTTCAGGCAGCCAAGGAACGACATTGGAACGAACTTTACCTTCTTTATCGGTGTATGTGGAGCGGAGGCAAAGGAAGCTGCGCCCACCCTTTGATTTGGTTATTCCGTATATAAATCCAAAGGAACCGCCAACACCGCTGTACATTTTAAGTCCCTGTGCCTCTGAACAAGCCTGACCAAGGAGATCGACCATGAGTGTCTGGTTAATGCCCACAAGGTTATCAACCTGAGAGATAAATGGCGGCTCAAGCATGTATGATACCGGCTTCATTTTCACCTTATCACTTTTTGCTAGGAAGTCGAAAATCTTGGTTGTTCCAAATGCCCCGCAAGCAGTAATGGAGTTCAAAATGCCAGCCTCAGCAAGCTCGACCATACTGTCAACAGCTATCTCGGTAAATATGTTGATATTTGATTTGTTCTTAAGCTCGGCAGTAATCTGCTCACCAAGACCGCCCATGCCGACCTGAATTGAATCCCCTTCTTTAATGTAAGGAAGTATGTAGCTGGCTATAATTTTGTCAACCTCCGTGGGAGCTGAGACGGGAAGAACGGAAGGCTCATGATCGTTTATTACGATATAGTCAAAATCGGTTAAGGGTATCGTAACTTCTTCATAGTCGCCCTGCGCAGGGAATGCACAATCATGGTTAATAATTCCAATTTTTTTAACCACATGTGGATCGGCGTTAAAAAGGCCGTTTGAAGGGATACCTAAAACGCCTAAATTGCATCTGCCGTTTTCATCAGGTGGGCATATTTCAACAACCATGGTATTGCAACCATATTCATCAATAATGCTTCTTGTAAAGTATTCGTATGGGTTTGAATTGAAATCGCAAATACCCATAGAGCCGGACATGCGATCTAACGGGCTTGAGAACATCGTCATAATGTGGAACCTTTTCTTGCTGTCTGCATCAAATACCATGTCGAACATTCCGCTACTGCAATTGTAATAGATTCCAACATCGGTTAAATCCTCTCGTTTGTAGAGCAAGTCAAGAAACGGATATGAAATTGTAATGGTCTGACCAAAGAATATTTTGTCGCCTGAATTAATCTTTTCTGCTGCTTGCTCAAGTGTGATCAAATGTTCATCGTAATACTTTTCCCAGTCTGGCATAAAGGCCCTCCTTGTTATTTGTAATTATATTGAGGGAACTTGTGTATAACTCTGCGTTCTTCAACTTTTGATCTCAGAATATAAAATAATTAGTTATTAAGATAGTCCAGACCAACAACTCCGCCTTTGGGCATATATCCGCCGTCAAGTACCTCAACATACTCCTGCCAGAACTTCAAATCTTTTTCTTTGTTTACAGCCGGAAGCACTTTTGTGATATTCCAGAAATACTCCATCTGAACGTCAGTGTTATCCTGACTGTTGATTTGTGCAAGGGCAAACTTTGCGGTATCACGGATAAAGTGTGCAAAAATCTGGTCAACAAGCTCATCCTCTACTTCATAGAGCTTTGATGCCTCAAGAACGAGTTGTGCATATACGACGTTGCAGAAGATTTCACCCCAGTTGAGCATGTAATCCATGTTCTTCAACATAGAAACATCAGGAGCGCCCATCATAAGAAGCTCGCGGAAAAGATCGATCTGCTGCTTGAAAAGCTTAACATTGGAAATATCAATGCCCTTATAAGCCTTCTCATAGTTGGGGAATTCAACCTTAGAAAGTCCGCCCATTGTCTGAGAAAAAATATTGCTGTCATCTTTCGCTTCAGATACGATTCCGAACTCCGGGTATTCCTTCTCGCTGAAAAAATAATTTTTCATAAACTTCATTACGAGAGCCATGTTAACGTGTGCGGTACCCTCTAGACGTGTGTACATGCCAGCACTAAGCATTGCCTCGCTCATGTATGTGTCGGTTTCGTAACCCTTTGCGCAGACAACGTCCATAATGAGGTTCATAACCTTATCGCCCTCACGCGTAACCTTGTTTTTGATAATGGGGTTGAACAGCAGATATCTGCGGTCCTCTGAAGACATCATACGGAAATAGTCCATTGCACGCAGTGAATAGAGCTTCATTGCGTTTGCACGGCAATAGGATTCGGAGAGGAAGCTGCGAATGTGCGGGAATACTTCGGTAACCTTGTGTCCATAAAGAATTCTGCGGTTTGCATGGGTGACGGCTTCGTAAAGTGCATGGGAAACAATACCCAGCTCGGACCAGCCGCAGGTAAACTTTCCTATATTGACGGTGGAAAGGCCATCGGCAAAGGCGCCATCACCTTCCTTGAGAATTTCGGCCTTTGTTATCGGGTATTCGATCATTTCATACTCACCAAGTGTGCAGAGACCTGACAGCTTCGTGTCAATGTCCTTAACATAGTTATAGTGACGGTTGTTGCGGTCCACAACCCAAAAGCACCACTCGCCCGTTTCCTCATTCTTACCAAGCGTAGGGATTTTAGGTGCAAAGTTAGCATTTCCTATATAATACTTGTTTCCGTTTGCAACATAAGTACCATCACCAACAGGTCTTAAAGTTGCAGCATTTGAATAGAGGTCAGCTCCTGGCTTCTTTTCGGACATACCGAAAGCAAAGACATTTCCTTCTTGTAAAAGTTTTGCAAGATCCTGCTTCTGTTCTTCGTTGTCTCCCATCCAAACAGGGCTGACACCGAGAATGGATACTTGATAGGTGTACTGGTAAGCGCCGGAATAGAAGCCAAGCAGTTCGCTGTAAGGGCAAATTCTGAAAAGGTCAAAACGAGATTCAGGGTTGTCTCCATATCCCTTTGCTGTAAGCAAGGTGGCATATATTCCATGCTCTCCCTGATATTCATTAAAGTCGTGAGCCCATGTCTTTGCCAGTGAGTCCTTGCGGATTTCCGCGTTTCCCTTCTGTTCCATAAATGAGATGGTTTCCGCAAAAGCCTTTTTTGTGCTTTCGTCAAACAACGAATAGTCGTAGTTTTTTGGATTTATTAACACCGTTTTTCTCTTTGCCATTTTTATGCCTCCATATATAATATTATCTGTTTGCTTTTCTTTTATGGCGATTTGCTATTCGACTTAATAATTTAAAATTTATTATCTACGGTTACATACTAACACATTAAACAAATAATAATAATATATTGTTTGTCATGTGCACATAATCTACAATACGATTAGCATATATAAACATGAATTATAAGCATATACAACTAAATTATAGATTATTCCATAAGAACAACATGAAGTAACGTTACACTTTGCACAAATAATGCGTAATTATGTTTGATTAATATATATAATCAAACATAATTAGTGACTACTTGAAAAAAAAATATCTTAAGATATAATTGATTTAGATGTAGCTGAAAAAAGGAGGTATAAAATGGAAATTCGTGATTTAAAATACTTCTGCGTTACAGCTGAGCTTGAACATGTAACAAAGGCAGCAAATCAGCTTGGAGTTGCTCAACCATTCTTGACTCGTGTGATACGAGGACTTGAAAGTGAACTTGGTGTTTTACTTTTTAACAATATCGGACGTAGTATCAAACTCAATCAATATGGCGAGGCTCTTTATGGAATGGCCAAAAAACTGGTAAACGATTTTGATGGAATTTATTCAGAAATGGAACAGGTATTGGAACGTTATCAGCGAAATACAGTGTTTATCGCAGACTCACAAGGCTATTTTTCCGATATAATGATGTGTTACAGAAGTCTATATCCAAACAACAAAATTTCTGTGGCATATTGCTCAAGAAATGAACAAATAAGAAAGCTAATTTCGGGTGAGGCAAATTTTGCGTTGTCATGCCCACCGCTTCCAGAAGACCCTTCAAGAGGGATAAAAACAGAAGTTGTATACCATGAATACGCAACTGTTTTATTTCCTCCAGGACACAAGTTGCTTGACAAGACGTCGGTGACTGTGACGGATTTGTCTAGTGAACCGATGGTTGCTCCGCTCCCTGGCTCTGGAGTAAGAAATTGCCTGGAGGCTATTACCCAGAAGTATAACTTTGTCCCAAATATTGTCTGCGAAACTAACGACTCAAACCTTTTGATGAAAATGGTGACTGAAGGTGTGGGCTATTCGATTTTAGGCCGTTCATACGTAGTATTAAACCCGTTTCTTAAAGCTTATTGCCGCCCGCTAGAGTCCGAGTACAACAACGGTTACTTTGGGCTGAGCTACAACACCAATATTTTTTCCCCAAATGGTGAGGAGTTTGTAAGCTTCATTCAAGCATTTTTTGAAAATCGAGAAAAAGACGTTCAGAACGCGATTGACTTGCCCCACACCTGATGAAACATTGAAAGAACCCCTTAATTCGAAATATATTTCGAATTAAGGGGTTCTTTGTATCTTGAAGCTGTTGTAATAAGCAAGTTTTTCTTTTTATAGATATTTTGGCAGATGCAAATCGTTTTAATTTACGGTAAACGAAAAGCCAAAAAAGCGGCTAAATAAACAAACTCTTCGAAAAACAACTATACTTACTATTAACTTGACTTACCACACTTTATCGGTATAGTATCCGTTGAGGTGATGTTATGGCGGAACGGCGCGCAAACGGTGAAGGAACTATTTACAGGCGCACAGACAAAAATGGCGAACCTTTGCGAAATGAATGGATTGCGCAGCTTGAGGTTCATAGCAAAAGAAGAAAAAACGCATTTAATGCAAAAAATCGCTTTGTCAAAGACATTGAAAAACCAGCATGACGAAAGAAAGTTTGGCTCCAACTGCATCTTCGTGCATCTTGCGCTAGAAAATAGCCAAACTGAAAAAACTCAACAACGCAGATTATATTGTCGAAATTGTCAAATGAAATTTAAAGACCATCAATTTGGTGGAATTGGAATCGCAAAAACATTGAAATTACGACCTACGGTCTTTTTGCTGACTTCATTTCGTCTTGCCGCAAAAACCCTGAATTATCAGTAGTTTTTTCGAAGCATCTATTTGCATCTAAAAACGCTAAAAACCGCAAAATTCCCAGTGTTATCAAGCTCTAGCGGTTCAATCGTGTGGACCTCCAAAACCGTAGGCCGAGGGTTCGATCCCTTCTGCCCCTGCCACAAAAAGTCCGCAAATCCTTAGGAATTCCAAGGGTTTGCGGACTTGTGTTGTTTACAGGCAATTTGTAAGAAGTGTTACAGTTTCCGGATTAGTGCGGCTATTTACCCACAATTCCCTGCTTTTCCGCTGAGTGAAACATCTGATTGCATCTTGAACAGGACGAAATGGAAGATGTTTACCAGTCGATAGAATTAGTTCTTTGAGGCTATGTATCTTAAATTCTCCATTCCTCTTTTTCGGCAAGCTCGGTCACATTGTAGCAAGGGATGAAGTCTGGAGGGCCGTGCAGGGCTCTCCAAGATAGACAAAGCTCATAAGTATTATGAGAAAAACGGCAAATAAAAAGAGGTATAAGTAATATCACAGAGGAGGAACACAGCGGTCGCCGTATTCCTCCTCTGAGCAGTTTAGTCAAGCTTTGATAAATAGAGCATCACCTGTTCAAATAGTTGCCTAAACTCTTCGAAAAGCTCGCCTACTTCGGCGCTTTTGTCTTCCAACGCCCTCTGCAGCTTTGACGCAATAGCATATAGACTCTTGGCTCCGATATTTCCGGAGCTGCCCTTAATTTTATGCACGGTCTTTGAGGCCGCTGAGAAATTGCCGCTTTCGATCTGTGAGGAAAGTTCTTTGATTAGGTCCGCGTTCTCTGCACGGTACGCCTTGAGCACTTCGTGATAAAGCTCTACATTACCGCCGAGGAGCTTTAGGCCATCTTCTTCGTTTAAAGGCGAGTAAACTTTCGATTCGGGGATGCCGAAGCCCTCTGTGTCATGTGATTCCTTATCAGTCATGTTAACAGAATTTTCGGCAAGTCCAATGCTAAACGCCTTTGGAAGACTGCCGGAAGCCGTAACGATATTGACAATGTCTGAAACGAAGGTGTCGGGATCGAAGGGCTTGCTTACAAAATGGTTTATGCCGAGGCTCCGGCAACGGTCTTCGACACCGGAAATGGCGTCAGCAGTCATTGCAACGATAGGAATCTCCTGGTCTAGTTTTCTTATTAGCTCAGTCGAATCATAACCGTTCATAACCGGCATGTGCAGATCCATTAAAATGACGTCGATTATATTCCTGTCTCTTGAATACTTCTCGTAACCTTCCTGACCGTTTTCGGCAATCGATATCAAGAAACCGGCCTGTTCGAGAATTGTTTTAGAGATGAACTGGTTTGTCTTATTGTCCTCAACGATCAAAACCCGATAAGGGTGGGCAACCCTATTGTTATTCTGAACTGAGGACGGGGTATGATGATCCAATACTCGGGTTTTAAATATCTCAACGATACCATCATACATAACGGAAGGAATAATGGGGATGGTAACGCCGAGATCTATCTCTGCCTGACCGAGACTATCAAATAAATCCTGCCGATTAAACGGAATCAGAAGCATCGCTTTAGGAGCCTCACGGTAAAGCGGCAGGTTTTTAAGGCGCTTCCAGCACTCAATGCCGCCGCCTTTCGGGGTGGCGTGGTCGATGATGATAAGGTTATAGGTAATTTCATTTCTCCCGGCCGCTTTTTCAATAAGACCAATGGCTTCTCGTTCGCTGGTTACAGCTTCAATATCGATGCCAAACGACGTGAGATATTTTTTGATAAGATAGCTGTTTGTCGCATCGCTGTCAATCAGAAGAGCGCGTATGTTTCTGAACATAAGACCGAGAGACTTCGCCTTGTTTTCATTTTCCTGGGCCTGATCTGCCTCCAGACTTAGCCTCACCTTGAAGGTTGAACCCTTACCCTCTTCACTCTTTACGGAAACGCTGCCGCCCATGAGCTCAACGAGGTTTTTTACGATAGAAAGCCCGAGTCCGCTGCCTCCAAAACGCCTGCTTATGCTCGAGTCCGCCTGCTCAAAAGGCTTGAAGAGCTGGGCAATCTGATCTTCAGACATTCCGATGCCGGTATCGGCAACGCTGAATTCGAGATCGAACAGTCTGTCATCTTTACCGATAAGGTTAACCGAAAGGCTGACCGACCCCTTGGAAGTGAATTTGGCAGCGTTGCTTATAAGGTTCGTCAAAACCTGTTCAATTCGTGTGGGGTCGCCCCAGAAGAAGGAGGGAATGCCCGGATCCTTATCCACCGAGAAGCCGATGCCCTGCTCCTCAACTCTGATGTAATTTGTGCTTATTACTTGCTGGATTACCTTGTCAAGGTCAAAGGAGATGCGTTCAATGGTGATTTTCCCGGCTTCCATTTTTGAAAAGTCGAGTATGTCGTTTATAATGCCGAGCATACTCCGCGAAGAGTCAGTTATCTTGTCCAGATAGAGAAGCTGTGTCGAAGAATTGTCGGATTTTTTAGCAAGATAGGCGAAGCCCGTAATGGCGTTGAGCGGTGTTCTGATTTCATGAGACATTCTCGCAAGAAATGCTGATTTAACCTGATTTGCGGTTTCGGCATATTCCTTGGCAATACGCAGCTCATCCTGAACCCTTTTTCTGAATTGAACCTCTTTTCGAAGGCGGATAATCCAAAACACCGATATCACAAGAACCAGCAGGATAACGCCGCCGATTGCTCCGCCAATTTCCCAGATCTTAGAATAATCGACCTCATTTTTAACGCCCAGCCACCTATCACGAATAGTGATCTTTTCCTCCTCCGTTATAGCGGCGAGCCCTTTATTTATTATTCCGACGAGCAAAGGCCAGTCGTTCCTGACCGCAAAATAGACCTGCTCATCTTCGTCGATGTCAATGTCTACATATTTGAGGTTTGATATCCCCATTGACTCGATTAAATAGTTGGACGTTGCAAGGTTGCCGACAAAAGCCACCTCTTTGCCCTCTGAAAGGGCTTCCAGCGCCTCCGGAACCGTTGGGTACAGGCTGAGCGAAATATCTCGGAATTCCTTTAGAAAGCTGTTGTGTGAGCTGTTTTTCTGAACGGCTACCGATTTTCCCGCAAGATCCACAAAGGTTTTTATGTCCGTGTTGTCCTTTCTGACGAAAATAACGCGTTGGAAAGAAACATACGGTTCGGAAAAAAGAAAATACTTGGACCGCTCATCGGTCTTTACGACGCAGGGCAGTACGTCCAGCTCCTTTTTGACCGCCTGCTCATAGGCTTGGGTCCAGGTAAGCCCATTTGTTACGACCATATTTAGGCCCGTCTTATCGCAGATTAGGTCGATATAGTCAGCGGCGATACCCTTGTATTTTCCATCGCCGTCAAAAAACTCATAAGGGATAAAAGAAGGATCAACTCCGAGCTTTATTACCGGATGATCCTTAATAAACTGCTGCTCCTCGGGTGTCAACAAAACCGTTGCCGACTCGCCCGTGCTTCCTTCAGCAAAGCAAAGACTGCCGGAGGCTGAAACCAGTAGGACAACCGAAAACAGAATGCAGAGCGCAAACCTCGGCGTTTTCATATTTGCTTTGCCTCCGCAGGTTCGGCCTGATATTTGCCTGTTATGCCTCGAATTTCTTCCTCAACATCAAAGAAAGCGTCTGTAATCACAGGATCAAAATGAGTTCCGCGCCCTTCTGCGATTATTTTTAAAGCGTCCTTGTGCGAAAAGGCCGGCTTATAAACTCTCTTGTTAACAAGCGCATCGAACACGTCAATAATGGCCATCAGCCTTCCCGGAAGCGGTATATCTTCGCCCCGCAGCCCTCTGGGATAACCGGTTCCGTCAAACTTCTCGTGGTGCCCCGAGATTATTTCGGCGGCGGTTTCGGTGAACGGGGAGGAGAAGGCTTTATACTCCGGAAGCCGGATTGAGCTCATACCGTAGTCAACATGCTTTTTCATAATATCAAATTCTTCTTTAGTCAGCTTGCCGGGTTTGGTTAGGATATAGTCGGGCACTCCGACCTTGCCGATGTCGTGTAAAGGCGCAGTACTGTATAGCAAAGCAATATACTCGTCCGTCAGTATGTCCTTGTATTTTTCGTTTTCCCGCAGATGTTCGCACAGGGTCTGCATCATGAGCTGAGTCCTCTTGGTATGGTTTGACGATTCGATATCGCGCACCTCAAGAAGGCTTAAAAGTGCGTGTATAGTTAAATCGCGCGTAGCAACAAGCTCAAAGGTGCGAAGGGCCACGGCCTCTTCAAGATCAGCGTTATACATTTCCAGTTCCCTGCGCGCCCGCTGAAGCTTGGAATGAATTTCAATTCTCTTTCTTAATGACGGGAGATTCAGCGGTTTACGAATATAGTCCACGGCACCCAGCTCCAGACCCTTTATTTCGTTTTCCACCTCATCATAATTGGTAAGGATTATCACGTTTAGATTGTTAAGTTTGAGATCGGAATATACCTGTTTTAAAACCTCGAAGCCATCCATTACGGGCATATTGAGATCGAGAAGCACAATGCTGATGTCCGGATTAGCTTTTATTTGAGACATCGCCTCAAGTCCATTGTAGGCAATCAGGCAATCGTAATCAGCCAGTATGCTGCTGATGATTGCGATATCTGTCTTGGAATCGTCGACGATTAGAATTCTGATATCGGATGCAGCCATGTTTTCCCCCTCTTTACTTGTCAGCAGTATTTAATTGTACATACTCAGTATCTTGTTGCCTTCGGTTTCAACATTCAATAAAAAATCATCAATCGCTATTTCCCCTGTCATTACCTTGTGCAGACCGGGCGCATAAACGGTATCCTTGACAGTTTGCCATGCGGGGCACGGGACATCAATGCTGGGATTTTCAAATCCCGATAAAAATGAAATATATTCCGGATTTGAAGAAAAGAACTCGCTTTTCGACATATCCAGCCTTATCGGTGTGCGGAAAGGATAATAAGCGTCATGCTCGGGACTGTATTCGCCATTCATGATCTGCTCCTGTGCGGGAATCGAAATCATGTAGTTTATAAAGGCAATAGCTGATTTTTTGTTTTCTTCGCTCATATTTGCGGGGATGGCGAGCATCATGGGACCGACCTCGGAACAAATCCCGATATCGGAAAGAGGGATGATGCCGACTTCAAAGGGAGCGCCGTTCTTCTCAATATCCGTGACGCCCCAGATACCCTGAAATTCAAAGGCAATCTGCTGATTGAGGAAGTACTCCATGACCTCCTTGCCCGTGTCGTCTTTCCATGTGGCTTGGGCATGTTCACCCAGAGTATCTCTGTAAAACTCGATTGCCGCTTTTGCGTTGCCGTTGTTCACGGCGACCTCCATACCGGAGTCATTGACAAGTGTTGAGCCAAAACCGTAGACGAATTGGTTCACCATCCAGGATATGTCGTTTGATTCGGCACCGACGAGCCCAACGCCCTTTGCCCCGGTCTTGGCTTCAACCGCATCCATCGCGGCCACCCATGAATCGAGGCTGACTATTGATTCAGGACTGACACCCGCCTCCTTCAGCAAGGTTTTATTATAAAGAAGACACATTGAATGACCCAGCCATGGTATGCCATAAACCGAACCATCCACCGTACCAAGCTTCCAGAGTGACGGATAAAACAGCTTTTCCGTTCCAATGAAGGAGCCGGTAAGGTCAGTAAGATATCCCTTTGCAGCAAAGTGTTGAACATAGCGATAAGGCAGCACGAATATGGTGTCATTATCTGCCGCCTGAAGGAGAGCTTCGATAGCCGCTACGTCCTCATCTCCGGATATCATAGAAATGTTCAGACCGGAAGAGTTTTCCTCATTGAATGAATCGACAATCTTCTGGATTGCCTCGCCGCGGCCCGAGTATGAGTCCCAAGTTATACGGAAACTTAATGTATTTGTGGGCTGTGACGGTGAGACAGAAGGCTGTAATTCCAACGGAG
Source organism: Clostridia bacterium (assembly GCA_009929315.1). Taxonomy (GTDB): domain Bacteria; phylum Bacillota; class Clostridia; order Oscillospirales; family Oscillospiraceae; genus UBA2658. The sequence continues at coordinate 116,779 of SAAS01000006.1, read as the reverse complement.
CCTCACAGGCTGTCAAGAGAGAAAGAACGATAAGGCATGCAAGTATAGTCTTCGCTGTTTTCTTCATATAGTGCCTCCGTGTGATTTCACAAACTGGGCTGTTTTATTTAACGGTATAATGGCAGGACTCCCGCATATAAAAAAGCAAGGCGTATTGAAGCTGTGTGCGCGGAAAGGCTACATTTGTTTTTTCATAACGTACAAATTAAAATATGTTTAAAAATTTCCCAACAAGTCTTATTTTATTATACATTACAACAAAAAAACAAAAAAAGCAATTTTATTGTAGCGCGACAACATATTTGCAAAACAATAGTTTCCCACCGCAATTCAGTTTGATGATAATAATTTTATTGATTTAAAAATTTATGGACGTGGCAACAAACAGGGCAATGCAGGCTGGGCCGACAAATATACACAGATTGAGCCCTGTTATCAAGCACTAGTGGGTTCGAGCGTGTAGAGCTCCAAAACCGTAGGCCGAGGGTTCAATCCCGTCAAGCTCCTGCCACAAAAAGTCCGCAAATCCTCAGAATTTCCAAGGGTTTGCGGACTTTTGTTATTTTTAGACAGTTTGTAAGAATTGTTTCAATTTCCGGGTTAGTACGGCGTTTTACCCACTTTCCCCTGCTTTTCCGCCGAGTGAAACATCTGCTTGCGGCTTAAAGAGAACATTTATCAAGGGTACTTCTCCGCATTCATAATTCCTTTTATTATGCAAGGGCAGTGCTATGCGGCTCTTGTTGCTTAATTCGGTGCTCACGCAGATTTAGGGATCAATCGAAGAGACGAGCCGACTCGTCCTATACAGATGAACATATCTTGTTATGTGGAAAGAAGCTTATACAGCACCTGAACCAGTTGGGCCCTTGTCGAGTTGTCGCCCGGATTGAGCTGTCCATCGCTTCCGACCACTAGTCCGCAGGAAACGAGCTTTTCCGTTGCGGCGAGCGCATAATCGGAAATCGAATCGGAATCGCTGAAATTCGCAAGTGTTTTTCCTGTGTTTGCAACAGGAAGCTCGCCTAAAATATTCAGGGTTCGGTAGAGCAGTGTGAACATGTCCTGACGGCTTATCTTCAGCTCGGGGGAGTACATATTGTCGCCTACACCGTTTGAGATACCCAGACGTTTGGCGGCGGCTAGATAACCCGTGTAATAGGTGTTGCCCGAGTCCGTAAAGTTGTCGGTAGGTTTCTCATCGGGCGCAATTCCGTAGGCGCGCATCAGCATGACGAGAAACTGCCCTCTTGTAATCGAGTCCTCGGGTGCAAAGCTGTTGTTTGAGACACCTGTCGTAATGCCGCGTGCCGCGCAGAAGTTAACCGCATTATAATACCATGCGGAATCGGTCACATCGGCGAAGGTCACCTTGTTATATCCGACAGCGTACAGCGAGAAATGTTCAACTGTGAAATCAACCGTTCCAGTTTCCTCGTTGTACGAACCTTTTACATACTGCAGGTGTCCTTCATCGTCTATATAATAGACCACGAGAGCGTTAATATCTTCGCCGGGCTGCGGCGCATACGGAATACTGATACTTACGTGACCGCCGTCCCACTGCGACAATTCAGAGCCGCCGACGGTTAACGTGAAGTCGTAGACCGGCCTGTCACCAATCAGTGCGAGTTCTTCTTCCGAGAGAGTAGACAGGAGGTCATCTTCAGCCTGTTCAATGGATAGGCTGATTTCGCCCGAACCGGCGGCCTCCCCGATAAAGCCTGCCGCATGACTGTCAAAGGTTACGACCGCGTTTCCGGTATTTATAACGACATCGGTCCGGCCGTTTCCGACGAATGATCCGAAATCATCGCCGTCAATCGTTACCCGCACGCCGTCTTTCGTTTTCGAGACAGTTCCGCTGATTGAACCTGTTCCATCGGAGTTTGTGATGTCAATGCTGGTTCCCGTGCTGGCGGAACCGCTTCCGCCTCCGTCTGCAGGCGAAGCAGTGACCGCGACCTCGGTATAAACCACGGTGTTTCCCATACGGTCAACTGCGGCAACATTAAAGTAATACTTGGTACCTGCAGACAGCCCGGTAACAGTGTAAGTGGAGATATCTGGCGTTCCGCCCGCATTCAACACAGTACCGTTTGCCAGAACGTCTGCCGATGTCGAGATGTTGTCCTCCGTGGATTTCACTACAAAGTATTTGAGCTCACTGTTCGGAGTAACTGTATCATCCGCTTTCTCCCAGGTGAGTTTCACCGACGAGGATGTTATATTTGATGAGGTTATCACACCGGAGCCTCCGGCTGTTGGAGCCGTCTCATCCTTTGCCGGCACGCTTACAGTTATGGTCTTGGTGCTGTCTGTTAACCCATCGAACGTAAGACCCAAGGTGACACCGGCCGACCGTTCGGTTGAAGCATACGTTATCGCGCCGTCTGCATTCGCAATGCAGGGATGGGATGTTGACGGATCGATCGCGATGGTTACGCCTGTATCGCTCATACCGTCAAGGAGTTCAAGGCTTTCTATAAGCTTGGTATCCACGCCCTCGACAGCCGCGAATGCAGTCCCGATGATTGTCTTGGCGCTTTCGATGAACACCTGTTTGCAGGCAGCCTCATAGGCTGTAATCAGCGCGGTTTTTCCGGCAGTATTCATTGCATAGTCGGTGCCGGAATTGAAGACCGACGCGGCCACGGCCAGCTTTTCCGCCGCAGTAAAATCCGAGGTAGCCGAATTTTCGTCGTCCCAATAGTCCACGTATGCGGTTCCGGCGCCAAAGCTGTTTCGGTTCCCGCGCGTATCAAGAAGTGTTTCGGCTTCTGCCGCTGAAGCGGCATTATTTATCCCCAGCATTACAATTGATGCCGGCACAGGCTTTATTGTAATTGTTACGTCAAGGTTTTCTGTTTCTCCGCTGAAGGAGTATGTGAACCTTACCGTCGCGGTCCCGTCCTGCCCAGTCCAGTTTGGCATAGGGGCTTTTACATAGTCGGCACCTGCCGACAGCATGGCGCCGCTGACGGTGTTCGGGCTTACCGTTAAAAGATAGCGGTTTGTGACGGTCACATCAGTATTCTCGGTCATACCGGTTTTCAGAACTCTGACAAGACTTTCCACATCGGCTCCGTCGATTCTCGTTTCATCAAATGCGAGCGTAACGGCCGTTTCGTATTTCGCAGCCTCATCGGCAAGCACGCCATGCTTCAAGACAGCAGCAAACGCAGCAGTAACCGCATCGTTATTCGCATAGGGCTGACCTGCTATCATTTCAACACATAACGCAGCTTTTCCGTCAGCCGTAAGGTCGGCGTATTCATTCGCCGCGGCGGTTCCGCTAATACTGTCTGTTATTCCGAATTCTGTTTTATTTGCTTCAAGTGCCGTTTTCATATCATTAGCCGTGGCCGCTTCGTTCACCTGCTGGAGCGCAGTCTTCGTTGACAAAGTTACTGAACTTGTCGGGAAACTGTAACCGGAATCCACATGCGTTTCCGAATCGGCAACCGACTTGACGGATACATCGTAACTCCCTGACGGCAGGGTCTGATAGCTTTTATCCGGAAGCAGAGCAAGATTAATGCTGGTTGAAGTTGTCGATATCGGATCGCAAACATTTGAGCCGCTCTGCTGAATACGAACAAGATAGCTTTCGGCGTTTTCTATAGCCGTCCAGCTTACAGTAGTGTCAACTACACTTGCAGTCGGAGTCGATAGCTGCGGCAGGTTCAGAATGGTAACCGAAACTGTCTGTAAAGCATTTTCGCCCGCCAAATCCGGGAAACTATTATTCGACAACTTGCAATATACGCCCAAATCCGCAAAGGTCTCTCTGTCAAACACAAATACACCGTCAGAGGCAAGCTCGACGCCGCTTGTTATTTGGCTGTTATCGGAAGCTTTATACCATGTATAAGATGTATGATTGGAATTAAACAGTTCTTCATCAGACAGGTCAACTCTGTTGCCGTTCGTAAGAGTAATCGCTATTGCCGCCTGTTGAGGTGAGTAGGAAAATTCTCCGCCAGACACCGGCAGCGTAAGGGGTAGCTCAGAAAATGACAGCTTGTTTCCGTAGCAGTAAAAGTATTGCAGAGCAGTACATCCCGACAGATCAAGGCTGCTCAGCTCGCAGCTGTCACAGCTTAGCGTGTTTAGGTGCGTTTGAGTTCCGACGGTAAGCGTGATTATATCGTTTGTTCTGCAAGACACATCTGTTAACTGAGGATTGTCGCTGAGGTCAAGCTCTGTAAGGTTGTTTGCCTGACAGTCGAGCCTTGCAAGCAGAGGAAAAGGAGACAAGTCAAGTTCCGAAAGCTCATTGTTATAGCAATAGAATGTCTGCAATTTCGTCAAAGATGCAATGTTTAAGGTGCTGAGTTTATTGTTACCCGTTCTCAACTCCGTCAGATTAGCGGTCCCTGTCAAAGTAAGAGACGTAATAAGGTTATTATCACATTCCAGATAGCGCTCAAGATACGCTTCAATAAGGGCGTATCTGTCTTTCTTGTCCGTAAAGGGATGAACGGCGGACAAAGTTACGCCCGATTCACCCTTAAGCCTGTCAATAAGCGGGAGAGAGGTTTCGTCTTCTTTTATGCTGATGAGTATTTTAAGCCCCGCAGGCAGTGCTCGCGGCAGCCAAGTGAGCATTTCGGCCCCGTCCGAAAGCTGATTGACCGCGTCAAGGATAAGAATATTTTCACCCTTTTCCGCAAGCGCCGAGAGCAGGTCTGCGATATTGCGGCGCAGCTCGGAATAATTCGGAGGGCAGTCGATTTCGTATTCATCAAACACGCTTTTCCAGAGCCCGTAGCCGTCCGTGAAAAGGTCTGAAGCTCCGCAGAAGCGAGCCGTCACTTTTTTGCCGATTGTTCTGAGCTTTGTTACAAAGTTTGAAAGCAGCATGGTTTTGCCCAGACCGGTCGGGGCGGAAAGTATGAACAGCCCGTTTTCCAAGCTCGAAATATGGGCGTCAAGCTCATCAAAATCGCCGCTTCGCGGTATGTAACCCTCGCGGCTGCGTTCCATGAAGAGTTCCTGTTGCTCGAGCCCCGCTTCTAGAGTTGAGAGCTCCCGAAAAGCTTGGGCAGGATACTCCTTTTCGATTTCTGCCTTGAGGCTTTCGATGATGAGCTCGCGCAGTTGTCTTCCGCACGCGGAAAAGTCGGTAAGCCTGCCACGCGCCGCTTCGTTGCCCTCCGAAAGAAGTTCTGAAGAAATTATGCCGCTGTCAAAACGGCAGTCGTATTCGGTTACCTTATCCGAGCGGCTTTTTATCCTATCCTTGAAGGAAGCAAGCTCGGCGTCTTGGCTTTCCGCGTCGGACAGCCCCGCGTTTGTATAAATCTTTTTCTGAAGGTCTGTCAGATTAGCCAAATAGCCGTCTTTTCTCAAATAAAACAGGGCGTGGCTGACGGGGGAGGGAAAACTCTCGTCTTCGCCTATCGTGCGGAGCATGGGAGCCAGAAGCGCGTGTTCAATTTCCATCTCCGTAACCGAGCTTTTTTCGAGATAAGGCTCGAGACCCGGATAATCTTTAATTGTTGCCGCGCTTACATCCGCGCGCAGCGGAATCCAGCCGCGCCGCTGCCCGAGAAAGCAAAGGAAGAACGGCCTGCACTCGTCGATGTTTTTAAGACAGGCGAGCAGCGCGTTTTTAGCTTCGGAATCGGCGCGGGTGACTCCCCAGCGAAGGTCGATGTCGACAAGGCGTATCCTGCGCTCCTCGCACCACTCCGACAGCTCGGGAAAGACGTTTTTCACAAGATAATCGCGCTCGGCATGCATATCGCTGAAGGTTGAGCTTATGAAAACGTAAACATTCTTCCACTGCATTTAAGCACACTCCGTATTATTGATGAAGGTCCGCGCGGACTTGTTTTGCGAAGTTCGGATTTTCAGAACATATAGGGGTTGAAGCCGTTAACGGCCAGGATATACCATGCCGCGGGCGCGATGTGCGGTGTGTCATAATATGACCAGCCAAGACCCGTGTCAAGAACGGGCACTGTGGAGGAATTAAAGCCGCCGGAGGCGAGCTGTACTCTCTCCATAGCAGAAAGCGCCGATACCGCCTCCCCGTCGTTTGCGCTTAAGCGTAGCGCAAGGGCGGTGAAGGCTGTGCCCTCAGGCCAGAAACCATTATCCGTGTTCGATTTTCTGAAGGGATAGCCACCCTCCGAGGTTTTCATTGAGAGCGCGCAGCTGATTGCCCGCGAATCACCGAGCGACAAAAACGCCCAGGACTGCGCGTCCAGAACGGTATTGTCCGTTACGGGCGTTACACCGTCATACTTCGTTCCGAGATAGAAGCGCCCCTCCGCAGTGTTGTACATTGAGAGGACAAATTCCTTCGCGCTTGCCGCGGCGGTTTTATATTTTTCCTTGCCTGTGAGCTCATAGAGCCTTGTAAAAGCGGCGTAGGCGTCGATATTGTGCTCGGTGGATTTTGTCGAATAAACTGTAATGGAGCCGTTTTCGGGCCAGCCGTCATAGCCCGCGGTAAAGCCGCAGGATTCGTCGGAGCAGTTATCAATGACCCAGTCCATAATTGTGCAGGCGGTGTCGACATAGCTGCTCTCGCCCCAGCGGCGGTCATACTGCAGCAGGGCTAGCGCAACGTAGGAGCTGTTGCCGGGATTCGTGCCGACCTGATAGGCGTCCTCATACCAGCGGCCCGTCCACCAGCCCGGCAGATTTGAAGCGTCTCCCGCGCGATAGGCATTGCGAACTCGGTCAGACATGTAACGGTCATCTTTAATTCCGGTGAGAAACGCGTCAAGGATCATTTTCGCTTCGTTCTTATTTCCGTTTGAGATAAAGGCAAGCGCCGTGAGCGAGTTGTCGTATGAAAAGGCGACATTTTCAAGCTCCTGCTGCTCGGTCTCGTAAGAAGCGAGAGGGCAGGCGAGGCTGAGCCTTGTTTTGAGATATTCGACGGTGCTATTCTTTGAACTGACAAAAGCGGTATATGGAGAAACGCTCTCGGCGGCATAACCCTCGTCGGGATTTATATCAACCGTACTGATTGCCCCGTTCCAGATAACGCTGAAATTAAATATTCTGCCGAGGTCGCGCAGCTTGAAGTAATTGTTGCCGCCAAGAGAATAAACTGTCGCTTCGGCTGGGGCTCCGTTCACCGTCAGAGTCCATTCGCTCGGGGCGCAGCTTGAGGATCTGTCGACACCCGAAGAAAGCTCCCCGCCGACTGCCGAGTAGGCCTTTCCCGTTGCGGTGAGCATTTGTCTCGTTTGGGCGTTGTAATCCACGGAAAACTGTGCCGAGGAACCCGACAGAACAAACGCAATATCGCGCAGCTTAAAGTAATTGCTGCCGTCAACAAGGTAGGCGTCAAATTTGACTTCCTTCCCGTCTACCAGAACTGTCTGAGGGCTGGGGCCAACAGAGGGAGCGACAGCCGCGCCCTGTGCCGGAACTGAAAGAATAAGACACAGCGAAATGGCGATTAAAAGCGCTTTTTTCATCATGGTAACTCCTCCTTATTTTGGCTTGGCGTGTTAGTCCATAATTTAAGTATATGTAAAATAAACCATAAATTCAAGCGCTTTCCTTATATGACCGGCAGAACAAACGCAATTTTCTATTCTCAACGTGTATACAACAAAGCAGAACTGAAACAGATAACAGAAAATAGAGGACTGACAGGCATAGCGCGTGAATAAGCGGCAAATTTTTAAAACCTCAGTTCGGAGGAGAGACGAATATTACAATACGGCGAGTTGGTTTTAGTTAGTTTTGATTGTGTTAATGGTGTTGTGTTTTAATACAGAATACTATATAATACCTTAAAAGATGTTTATAACATCTGCCAATAAGACTTGAGGAGGAAAATCATGAAACCAACGAGAAAAATACTCGCGCTTATCGTCATGCTTGCTCTTGTAATAAGCATGGCAACAGGTATGGCCTGTGCCGCGTCAACCCCAACTATCTCCATTGACGGAGCTGCTGTCTCAATTTCATCAAGTTACGGAACACCGTATATCGATTCGGCGGACAGACTGCTGGTGCCTATCAGAGTAATATCGGAGAAGCTAGGCGCGACAGTCACATGGGACGAAAAAACATCCACCGCTTCAATTAACGGTACTATCAAGGTTAAAGTCGGCGCCGGAGCAATCACCACGGCTTACGGCACCATCACAATGGACACTGTGTCCGTAAATAAAAACGGAAGAATTTATGTGCCTATTCGCTTTATTGCCAGCGCTTTGGGTTATGATGTTAACGCCACCAGCTCGGGCGGCACGATAAACGCGGATATCATCACTAAAGTCGAGCTGAGCATTTCGGCTGCCGCGAGCCTTAAAAACGCGATGACGGAAATTCAGGCGTTATATCTGAAGGAAAAGCCCAACTGCAAGCTCACTATAAACACCGGCGCCTCCGGCACATTGCAGACCCAGATTGAGCAAGGGGCAACCGTGGACGTTTTCTTCTCCGCGGCGAGCAGCAACATGAACACCCTCAAGACAAAGGGACTTCTGGTTGACAGCACCGTCAAAAACCTGCTCGGCAACGATGTCGTGCTTATTGTCCCCAAGAGCTCGACCCTCGGCATAACAAGCTTCAAGGATGTAACCGACAGCTCTGTTAAATCAATAGGAATAGGCGAGCCGGGCAGCGTTCCCGCGGGGAAATATGCGCAGGATGTCTTTACTTATTACGGCATTTGGGATACAGTGAAGGCAAAGGCGGTTTTCGGCTCACCCGTAACACAGATACTGACATGGGTGGAAACAGGCAATGTCGACTGCGGTGTTGTATATTCAACAGACGCCGCGGCATCCAGCAAGGTGAAGGTTATTGCAATTGTTGCCGATTCAACGCACACACCGATTATCTATCCCGCCGCAGTTATCAAGGCTTCGCAGCACACGGTTGCGGCAACTGATTTTGTAAACTTCCTTTCGTCGTCAGGCGCAAAGGCGATTTTTGTAAAATACGGCTTCAGTACACTTACGTAAATTTGGAGGACGCAAATGAATTTTGACGTATCCCCGGCGTGGATATCCATTAAGATAACGCTGGTTTCAACAGCAATAGTATTCTTTTTGGGACTCGCTGTCGCTTGGCGAATGTCAAAATACAGGGGCAGATGGCAGGGGCTGCTGGACGGCATCCTGACACTGCCCCTAGTCCTGCCGCCTACGGTTGTGGGCTTCGCGCTGCTTCTTCTTATAGGCGTAAACGGCCCAATCGGTAAGCTGTTCGGCTTATTCAATATTAAGCTGGTGTTTACATGGTATGCCGCGTCGCTTGCCTCCATGGTGGTGGCGTTTCCGCTTATGTACAAGACTGCCAGAGCGGCATTTGAACAGATTGACCTGAACATTCTCAATGCCGCCCGCTCTCTGGGCGTATCGGAGCGGAGAATATTTTGGCGTGTCGCCGTACCTTTGGCAAGACCCGGAATTGCCGCCGCCACAGCCCTCGCCTTTGCCAGAAGTCTGGGAGAGTTCGGAGCAACGATGATGGTTGCGGGAAACATACCGGGGAAGACACAGTCCATACCTATCGCAATCTATTACGCGGCTCAGGAAAACGATTCCAGAACCGCTCTGATTTGGGTCGCTGTAATATTCATTATCTCCCTTGTCGTTCTTGTTTCACTGAATAACATGAACAGAAAAAGCGCCAAAAAAAGGCGCGGAGCGGGGAGGATATAGATGGTGCTGAGTGTAAATATCGAGAAAAGACTTCCCGGCTTTTCTCTTGACATGAGTATGAGCTGTGAGAAGGGTATTACAGGCATTGTCGGAGCCTCCGGCTCCGGGAAAAGTATGCTGCTAAACTGTATAGCAGGTCTGATTAAGCCTGATGAAGGTACTATTTCTCTCGGGGACAGAGTTTTTTTTAACAAGGCGGATAATATCAATCTGCCGCCGCAAAACAGAAGGGCAAGTATACTGTTTCAGAACTATGCGCTTTTTCCGCACATGACTATAAAGGAAAATATAGCTTTCGCGCTTGACGGACTTGCGGTTAGAGAGAAGAACCGAAGGGTAAGCAGGTTGCTGGAGCAGTTTCACATCTCGGATTTCGCGGGCAGGTATCCCTCACAAATTTCGGGTGGTCAGCAGCAGCGCGCGGCCTTGGCGAGAGCTCTGGCTGTCGAACCGGACATCCTGCTGCTTGACGAGCCTTTCTCGGCCCTCGATCAGCATCTCAAACAGAATCTCATGAGAGAAATGCTCGAAATGCTCAGCGATTACGAAGGCTGCGTCCTTTTTGTCACGCACAATATGGAGGAGGCCTTTCGTATGTGCGAGCGCCTCACGGTAATTGAAAACGGACATATTGAGGCGCAGGGACTAAAACAGGATATTTTCAACAGACCCCCAAGCTGCTCGGCGGCGAAAATAACCGGCTGCAAAAACATCGTGACCGCAATAAAATCCGCCGAACATGAGGTCTATGTTCCGGATTGGGGCGTGAGCCTTAAATCGGAGATGAGCTTTGAGGGCAACGAGGGCTTCGCGGGAATACGTGCGAACCATATTAAGCTGGCCGAAGCGCAGGATAAAGAAAACTGCTTTACTGCATGGATAGCCGACAGAAGCGAATCGACATTTTCAAACACGCTGTATTTGAAATTCGGCGAAAAACCATACGATAAGGATGACTTTCAGCTACAATGCGAAATCAATAAGGACCGAATGAAGTACGTTGACGGGAAAACTGAGAAGGTAAATATTCACATTGACCCGCAACACGTTTTTTTCACTTATCGCTGAAATACGGGAGCGCCGCAAAGATGGCTTTGCGGCGCTCCCGTTCGCTATATAGATTACTGTTTCTTAACAAGCACCGCCATTGTCTTAAAGACCGCGAAAAGCGTGTCGCCTTTTTTTATATCCATTTCATCGAGCGAGCGTTTGGTAATAAGCGCGCACAACGAAATCCCCACATCCAAAAAAACCTTTGCCCTGCGGTTATCGACGGCGATGTCAGTTACAACACCCCTGAGCATATTTCGCGCGCTGCTTACAAAGGTCCCCATGCTTAAAATAACATCTTCGGGTCTTATCATGAGCCTGACACGGCCCTCAAGCTCTGTGGAAACGGAAATCTTGACATTTCCGACCTGAGCAAACTTATCCTCGCCCTCGGTTACTATTTCGGCCTCATAGAGGTTTTCGGCTTGCTTTGTGCTCATAAGGTAAAGCTCAAGCTGGCTTTGCGAGATTCTTATACTGCGTCCTATGTGATGGGCGCCGATGTCGCCGTGCTTAATCATCTCGTAGACCGTGTATCGCGATAGCTTCAGTTTGTTTGCGAGCTCCTCCGGAGTGTACAAAATTTCTTCCTGCATATTTTCTCCCTTCGCTAAACGGTTTCTATGAGCACTGTATCAGTAGAATAAAACAGAAAAAGTCATGGTGCAAGAAAATTTATTTAAAGTGCGGTAAAAATCTTCAAAGCTCGATTACACTTCCCGGACTGTCAAGAGTGTAGCCGCCCATGGAGAGAAGCCTAGCCCTGAACTCTTCCCCGGCGAGAACCTCCAGAAAGCGTTTTACCAATGGCGCTTCAAGGCTCTCCGTTCGGAGCAGCAAATCATATTCCTCCGTGCAAATCGGAATGAAATCAAGCCCGTAGAGCTTGGCGGCGGAGTATATGCCGAGACCCGCGTCAGCCGTGCCTGCCGCAATCTGGGCGGCAACGGCGGTATGCGTGTATTCTTCGCGCGTATAACCGTTGATGAGAGAAGTCTCAAGGCAATTTTCTTTTATCAGATGGTCGCAGAGAATACGGGTGCCCGAGCCGCCCTGTCGATTGACATATCTGAGGCGGGAAATGTCGCTGAAATCCTTTACATTCAGCGGATTTCCCCGTGCCGTTATTAGACCCTGGACACGACCGACACAGCGAAGCAGAACCGCTTCACCGTCAGAGAAGTATTTGTTTACATAGCTTCTGTTATAAACACCCGTGCTCGAATCGAGCAAATGGATTCCCGCAAGCACAGCCTCGGAGCGCTTAACTGCAAATAACCCTCCCATGCTTCCGACGTGTGAGGAGGAAACATATAGCCTCGGGTCCTCTCTTCGGAGGATATCGGCGGCTTCATCAAGGAGCGGGTCATGGCTTCCGACGATTGTCAGAGTGTTTTGAATTTGTGATAAGGGGCGCAGAAGCCGCACATTTATGTTTTCTCCCGCCTCATGCCCTTCCGTGTTCTGCGGAATGTCCAAAATTGCGTCCGCCTTGACAAAGCTTGTCACCACGCCTGCCCCGCTGTTTAAAGGCACGGCTGTCAGGCTCTGAGGGCTGCCGCTTAACTTTACGCGCAAAAACTCCCTGTACTTAAGAGAAGAATTAACCCTCTTGCTCAGCTTCGCGGGAACAATGAGAGCTTCGTCGGCTGGTTTTTTTAAAAGCTCGAATACTATGGGCTTAAATATCTCCTCCAACACGATTATTCCCGATACGGGATAGCCGGGTACGCCCAAAACGGGCTTTGTACCCACACGGGCGAGAACGGCCGGCTTTCCCGGCTTTATGGCAAGACCATGATACAAAACCTCACCCAGTTCCTTGATTATCAGCGAAGTATAGTCGTCGCGTCCGGCGCTGGTTCCTGCTCCGATGAGCAGTCCGTCACATTCGTTTACCGCTTTTTCAATAGCTTGACGAAGCGCACAGGGGTCATCCTTGATTATGGGATATACCCTTGGCTGCGCCCCCCACTGCGTCAGCATGCCGCTGAAAATAGTTGAATTGAACTCCATTACTTCTCCGGGACGAGGATTTAAAGACGGCGAAACGATCTCGTCGCCCGTAGGGAGAATGCCTATAATCGGCATCGCCATAACGGATACTTCCAGTATGCCACCCGCCAGCATTGCTCCCATGGCGGAGGGACTTATTGAGGTATAGGAAGGCAGAAGCATATCTCCCGCGCAGATATCCTCCCCGATTTGGCGGATATACTGCCAGGGAACGGCGGCGCAGTATAGCATAATGCCGCTTCCGTTCTCCACCACATCCTCAATCATAATAACGGCATCGCAGCCCTCGGGGAGCGGGTCGCCCGTGTCTACGCGGACAAAATCCTTTTCCGTGAGGGATATGGGCGTGGTTTCCGAGGCTCCGAAGGTTTTGGAGGCTAAAAGAGCGATTCCGTCCATAGCTGCGGCGTTGTAATGCGGCGCGCAGAGTTTAGCGTAAACGGCACGGGACGTAATCCGTCCGAGAGCTTCCGATACGGGGACGGTTTCTTCCTTGCCCTGCATTCCTGCTTCCCGCAAAAAGGCGAGGTAGTCCGCTTTTGCCTTTTCAAGAGGCACATTCGTTAAGTATTCGTATTTCATACTTCCTCCGAAAATAAAAACACCGAAACAGGCTCCCCCTGCTTTACACCTTCGGTGTCCCGAGGTATTCGGAGATAGCCGTCCGCTCCCGCAAGCGTGGTAATAAGACCGGACTTGCCTATTAGGGGAACCGCTTTTTCTCCCTCCAGCCTGACAGGCACACATTCCTCGCGCCCGTGATTTGATGGAATATTCACGGCGCACTTTGCCGAAACCGTCCTGAATCGAGGCTCGCTGTCCATCATTCTATAAATAAGGGGTCTTACGAAAAGCCAGTAAATAAAATAGGCTGCAAGGGGATGTCCGAGAAGACCGAAAACCGGCTTGCCGCGAAGATCAGCTGCAAGAGTCGGCTTGCCGGGCTTCAGAGCCAATCCGTGAAATAAAAGCTCGCCCTGCTCCGATAAAAGCTTTTGAGTCAGGTCCTTGATTCCGACAGAGCTTCCGCCGGAAATAAGGACGATATCGGAAGCCGCGACAGCATCCGAAACGGCGCTTTTTAAAAGAGCTTCATCATCGGCAATTATGCCGAGACGGATTGTTTCGCCGCCCGAAGCGGCAACCGCCGCCGAAAGAAGAGGCCCGTTAACGTCGCGAATCTGTCCCACGCTCAAGGTTTCAGTTTCGGCCGGAACAAGCTCGTCGCCTGTCGATATAATTGCAACGCGCGGTCGGCTGAAAACTGACAGACAGGCAAAACCCATTGCGGCTAAAGAACCTATGTCCTTCGGAACAACGCGGTGACCGCGGCGGAAAATTATATCTCCTTTTGCGACTTCATCCCCGCGAAAAACAATGTGGTTTCCGGGTGCGGCGGGCTTACTGACGGCGATGGTGCCGTCCTTAAAATCCTCCGCAAATTCAAGCATTACCATTGAGTCTGCTCCCTCGGGAAGCTGCCCTCCCGTGGGCACATAGACGCAGAAGCCGCGGCTGACGCTCACTTTTGCGCCCTGCCCCATCTTCACCTCTCCGGCAAGGCGAAGCACGGCGGGAATAGCTTCGGAGCAGCCGAAGGTATCTTCCGCGCGCAGGGCGTAACCGTCCACCGTCGAGCGGCGAAAAGCGGGCACATCTTCGCGGCTCGCCAGGTCTTCAAAAAGAGTACGGCCCGCGGCGTCGGCAAGCGAAACCGTTTCACATTTCGATTTTTTGGCGAAGCGCTCCTTTAGCAAAACCTCCGCCTCAAAGACCGTTTTCACACTAAACATAATGACCTCATATAAACACAACAAAACCAAACTTTTCCCAACAAAACAAGTATAGTTCAATTAAACCGATACATCAAGTGCCTGAAGTTTTTTTGATGTGATAAAAATCAATATGCCGAAAGCCAAAGTGTTCCGCGACCCAATGACTTGGTATTGAGAAAACTTGTGCCAAATGATATAATGCTAACGGATTATAAGTTCATAATAAGGCGGGGGGCGCAGCTATGAGCGTGGAGACTGACAGCGGGAGCATAAATGCCTTTGAGAAGAACATTCTTCAGACTGTTATTGACGGCATTGACGCCGTTATAGCTATCTGCGACGCGGACAAAACGGTTATGATGATTAACAAAGCGGGCTGCGCGCAGCTTTGGGAAATGGCCGAAATGAAGCCCGAGGACTTGCTGGGACACCACATAGATGAAGTTCTGGAGCCGCTCATTTATGACGGCACCTCCGTGGTCGGGCTCTGTGCCAAACAGAAAATTCCAATCCGCAGGAATATCCGATATAAAATGGAGAGCAAGGGGCTCGACAAAACAATTCTGTATACGGCGATTCCGATTATGGAAAACGGTCAGCTCCAGTTTATTATTGCCACGGGGCGCGACATGACAAATCTCATCCAGATGGAGGAGCAGCTCGCGGCGGCGGAGAAGCTGAACAGATATTATTCCGTAATGGTGCAAAAACTTGCGGAATTTGAGAAAACGGACTCGATTATATCCTCAAGCAAAAAAATGGAGGATACGCTCAAGCTTGCCATGCGCGCAGCCCAATCCGACGCTTCGGTGTTTATTACGGGCGAATCGGGCGTCGGCAAGGAGGAAATCGCAAAATTCATCCACCTTAACAGCGCAAGAAAGGACAAACCGTTTATTGCCGTAAACTGCGCCGCAATTCCCAAGGAGCTTATAGAAAGCGAGCTTTTCGGCTTTGTTGAAGGAGCCTTCACGGGAAGCCGGCGAGGCGGCAAGAAGGGGCTTCTGGAGGAAGCCGACGGCGGAACCTTCTTTCTTGATGAAATCGGCGACCTGCCGTTTGAAACCCAGGGCAAGCTCCTGCGCGTTCAGCAGGACGGCTTACTTCGCCGAATCGGCTCGACAAGAGAGTCGGTTATCGACGTAAGATACATAAGCGCGACGAACCTGAGCACCTCAAGACTTCTCGACGGCTCAATATTCCGACAGGATTTACTTTACAGGTTGAGCGTCATTCCCATCCACGTATCTCCCGTCAGGGAAAGGCGGGAGGATATTATCCCGCTGGTCGAATATTTTGTGTCGTTCTATAACAAGAAGTATAGCAGAGCCGTCCAGCTGTCCGCCGCGGCATACAGCTACCTGTGCTGTCTGCCATGGCGCGGCAATGTCCGCCAGATTAAAAACGTGGTGGAGCGCATTGTTATCCTCTCCGAAGACGGACCCCTACTCAAGGAGGATTTGCTGCCGATAATGGGTCTTGATATTGAAAGCGCGGGAAGAGAAACGCTTGAGCAAGCCGTAAAGGTAAGCGAAATCACGACCCTTTCAAATGCGCAGGAGGAAATGGAAAAGCAGCTCATCGACATGGCGCTTGAAAAATATAAGTCGGTTCCTAAGGCTGCAAGCGCGCTCGGAGTTCCGCCATCCACAATATACAGGAAGCTGAAAAAATAGAAAATAAGAACATAGATTCGCACATTGCAAAAATCGTTCGCAATGTGCGAATTATTTTATTTTATTGCAAAGCAAAAAATAGCGACATTTCACAATACAGTCCCATAATATCGGCACAATTGCATAAATATTTGCCATTTAAGATAAAACCTTCATTTTGGCTCGGTGCTTGCTTTAAATATAATAACGGAGACAAACACCAAATTCAGATAAACAAATTCACGGAGGCTAATCTATGTCGGAAAACATTATGTCTGGCGTAAAAGTTATTGAAATGTCCACCTATGTGGCGGGACCGATGTGCTCACGCGTGCTGGGCGACTGGGGCGCGGACGTCATCAAAGTTGAAAGCTACCGCGGCGACCCTGTGCGTGTGCTGGGCATGAATATGCTCGCACCAACCGACGTTGAAGAAAACCCCGCCTTCTTCGTAACCAACTCAAACAAGCGCATAATCGCCCTCAATCAGAGGACTGAGGAGGGCAAAGAAATTATGCGCAAGCTGGTTAAAGAGGCAGACGTATTCATAACCAATTACCGCAAGGAAGCTCTTGTGGCGATGGGGCTCGATTATGAGACGCTGAGCAAAAAACAGCCCCGCCTGATTTTCGCGCATATACTCGGTTTCGGTGAAAAGGGACCGGACGCGGCGCGCCCCGCCTTTGATTTCACCACCTATTTCGCCCGCAGCGGCTTTATGCACGCAATGGCGGACAGCGAGGGACCACCGACAATCAACGCCCCCGGCTTCGGCGACAACCAGCTTGCAATGTTCCTTGCAGGCGGTATTTCGGCGGCGCTCTACAAAAGAGAGAAAACCGGTAAGGGCGACTACGTAAACGTCAGCCTCTACCACTGCGGAATCTTCGCGTTTGCGGTTCCGCTTACGGGTGAGCAATACGCCACAATGTATCCTTATACGCGCACGCACCCGCTTACTCCGCTCGTCAATACCTATAAATGCTCCGACGGTGTTTGGTACTATTTCGGCACGCCGGACTACGTCACCTATTTTGCAAGAGCCGCCCGCGCCCTCGGTCTGGATGAGCTTGCCGACAACGAAGACTATAATTCCATCATGGGTATGCTCATGAATGTCGAAGAGATTGTTCAAATGTTTGACGCTAAGTTTATTCAAAAGACATCGCTTGAGTGGAAGGAAATTCTGGATAAGGCCGATATTCCGGGCGAAATCGTCTGCACCTGGCAGGATGTCCTGAAGGACGAGCAGGCCTACGCCAACGAGTTCCTCAAAAATCTCAATTACTCCAACGGAAATCACGGGGCGCTGGCGACCACGCCTGTCCGTTTCGGCAGCATGGATATTCTCGATTACGGCAGGCTGCCGGGCGACGTCGGCTGCGACTCCGTGGAGATTCTCACAGAGCTCGGCTTCAGTCAGGAAGCAATCGCAGGGATGAAAGAAGCAAAAGTGTTTAACGCATAAGGAGGCAAGCCCTTTTGTATACAATAGGAATTGACATCGGTTCAACCGCCTGCAAGGCCGTTGCGCTGAGGGACGGAAAAGAAATTGTCGGCAGCAGCGTCATACAGACCGGCACGGGCACAAGCGGCCCGGGCAGAGTTTATGCGGATGTTTTCAAAGCCGCAAACCTGAGCGCCGAAGACGTTTCGCGCATAGTCGTCACGGGTTACGGACGTCTGACCTTCGACAAGGCGGACAGCCAGATAAGCGAGCTTAGCTGCCACGCCAAGGGGGTGCATTTCTTGCTTCCACATGCCCGCACGATTATTGATATCGGCGGACAGGACGCCAAGGCGCTCAAATTAAGTCCCGCCGGAACGCTTACCGGTTTTGTAATGAATGATAAGTGCGCGGCTGGCACGGGACGCTTCCTTGACGTTATGGCAAAGATACTCGAGGTTGATGTTTCCGAGCTCGCGCAGCTTTCCGCGAAATCGACGGAGCGGATATCAATCAGCAATGTCTGTACTGTTTTTGCGGAATCGGAGGTCATCTCACAGCTTGCCGCGGGGAAAAAGCGGGAGGACATAGCGGCTGGCATACATACGTCGGTTGCCAACCGAGTCGCGGGACTTGCAAGACGTGTCGGTATCGAGCCGGACGTTGTTTTAACAGGCGGAGTCGCGCAGAATTTGGGAGTCATCAGAGCCATGTCGGAAATACTTGAAATGAACATTATCCCAGCGCCGATGCCCCAGCTTACGGGTGCTTTGGGCGCCGCCATATTCGCTTTTGACGAGACAATCAAATTAAAAAAGGAGTGATAATTTTGGACGAAGAAAAGACCTCCGTGGAAGTGCTGAACATGCTTCAGATGGAGCACTACCAAAACGCGTTTGAAAGGAAAATGGAAGGGAAACCCATCGGTTGGCTGACCTCCATCTTCCCGCAGGAAATAGTCGAGGCGCTCGACCTTGACTATGTCTATCCCGAAAACCATTGCTGTGCCGTTGCCGCGCGCAAGGAATCTCCCAAGTTCATTGATATCGCCGAGGGCAAGGGCTATTCTGTTGACCTTTGCGCCTATGCCCGCCTTAATCTCGGCTACGCAGAGGAAGGTTTTGCCGAGTCGCTCACTATCCCCATGCCGGACTTTATCTGCTGCTGCAACAACATCTGCAACGAGGTAATCAAGTGGTATGAAAATCTCTCCAAAAATCTCGGAATCCCGATGATAATGGTTGATATTCCCTTCAGCGACCAGTACGAGCCCGACGAAGCGAGAGTACAGTACATAAAGGGACAGCTCGAGTATGCCATAGGTCAGCTTGAGGAAATCGCCGGCAAGAAAATGGATTATGACAGGCTTGAGGAGGTCATGAAGATCTCAAACGCCAACTCCAGAGCCTGGCAGGAGGCCATGAGCTATCTTAGGAAAAGACCCTCGCCGATGAACGGCTTTACCATGTTCAACTACATGGCGATGATAGTCTGCGCCCGCGGCAAAGAGAACACAAAAGAAGTTTTCGAGCTTCTCGCCAAGGAGCATAAAAAGCTCACCGAGGAAGGGAAAACCAACTTCAAAACCGAAGAGGAGTTCCGCGTAATGTGGGACGGAATCGCCGTTTGGCCCTTCCTGGGCTTCACGGCAAAAACGCTCATCAAAAACGGTATAAACATGAACGCGAGTACCTACCCCGACGCCTTTGCGGTATACTATGACGAGCCGACGCTCGAGGGTATGGCAAGAGGTTACGCCGGAACGGCAAATACGAGATGCGTTGAATTCCACGTCGACGCGAGAGCCGAGCTCATGGAGAAAGGCGGCTGTGACGGCGCGCTCTATCACATGAACAGAAGCTGCAAGGTCTGGGACATGATGCAATACACAATTGCAAAGCGGACAGCCGAAAAAACAGGCAAGCCCTACGCAATATTCGACGGCGATCAGGCCGACCCGCGCGGCTTCTCCGAGGCGCAGTTTACTACAAGAATCGACGGCCTCAAGGAAGTAATGGCCGAAAGCAAGAAGGAGGGCTGAGAACATGAAAAACTATCAGGAACTCATAGACAGCTTGGTTGATGTTTCCAAGCACCCCCTCCGTCAGGTCAAGGAGTTCAAGGCGCGCACGGGAAACAAGGCAGTCGGCTGTTTCCCCGAATATGTCCCCGCGGAGCTTGTTTACGCGGCGGGAATGTTCCCTGTCGGGCTTTGGGGCGGCGATGTTGAAAACAGCAGGGCGAAGGAATATGTCCCCGCTTTTTGCTGCAGTGTTCTCATGAGCGACCTCGAATACGGGCTCAACGGCACCTATAAGGATATAGACGCCGTTATCATTCCGACCCTCTGCGACACGCTTAAGTGCCTCGGACAAAATTTCAAGGTGGCAGTTCCTTCGATAAAGCATATTCAGTTTACCTATCCGCAGATGCGCAAGATTGAGGCGGGAGTTACCTTCCTTGAGAGCGAATACGGGCGCGTTTTGACGGCGCTTGAGGAGCTTTCGGGCGCAAAGGTCTCTGAAAAGGCCATCTCGGACGCGATTGAGGTATTCAACGACAACAGAATGGCTCTTCGCCGTTTCACTGGGCTCGCCTGCGACCACACGGATATAATTACGCCCTTTGTCCGCCACGCGGTGATTAAGAGCGGCTTTTTCATGGAGAAGCCTTCGCACACGGCTCTTGTAAATGAGCTTTGCGACGCACTTTCCACTCTGCCAGTCAGCCGCAAGGGTAAGGCGGTTCTGCTGACGGGAATTATGGCGGACGACGAGGCTATGCTGAAAATGCTCGCGGATAACGGCTTATCCGTTGCCGTGGATGACCTTGCTCAGGAAACAAGGCAGTTCCGCTTCGACGTCCCCACGCAGGGCGGCTCGGCCATGCGCCGTCTTGCACTGTGGTGGCAGATTTTTGAGGGCTGCTCGCTCGCGTATGACCCGTCAAAGAAGCGTATCGACATGATAGCCGCCGATATTGACAAATACGACGTCAAGGGCGTTATCGTTTGCATGATGAAGTTCTGCGACCCCGAGGAATATGACTATCCTCTGCTCAAGGAGGCGCTTGAAAACAAGGGTGTTCCCTGCCTTTATATGGAGATTGACCAGAAGGCGGAGGCGCAGGCGCAGACCCGTATTCAGGCGTTCTCGGAAATTATTTAGTGCTGACAAAATAACCCGTATCCACGCAGTTAAGAACAAGAAAAATGCTCAGACCTCGGCTTTAATTGAGGTCTGAGCATTTTTGTATACTCCGATTTGCCCCGACGGGCGCACGGAAAAGAAAGTGCTTGACGTTACTACTCAAAAGTCTGTAATATATAGTCTGACCGACGAGAGCGGAGTTCGTCCCGCACTTGAAAAAATCCCTCCGCTTGAGGCGGATAATTTAGAATAATCATCTGAAAGGATATACAATATGGATTACGCAAAGGAGTCCCTGAAGCTGCACGGTCAGTGGAAGGGCAAAATCGAAGTTATCACAACTGTTCCGCTGAAGACCAGCGAGGAGCTTGCTCTGGCTTATACCCCCGGAGTTGCTCAACCCTGTCTGGAAATTCAGAAGGACGTGAATTTAAGCTATGAGTACACAAGACGCTGGAACCTCTGCCTGGTTGTGACGGACGGCACCGCCGTTCTGGGGCTCGGCGATATCGGACCCGAGGCGGGTATGCCTGTTATGGAGGGCAAATGTGCCCTGTTTAAAGCCTTCGGCAATGTGGACGCCTTCCCGCTTTGCATTAAGTCCAAGGATGTGGACACCATTGTTGAAACCGTAAGTCTTATTTCAGGCAGCTTCGGCGGCGTAAACCTTGAGGATATCGCGGCTCCGCGCTGCTTCGAGATAGAAAGAAAGCTCAAGGAGAAGTGTGACATCCCGATTTTCCATGACGACCAGCACGGCACCGCCGTCATCACACTAGCGGGGCTTAACAACGCCCTCAAGGTGGTGGGGAAAAGGAAAGAAGAGGTCAAAATCGCGATGAGCGGCGTAGGTGCCGCGGGAACAGCGATTGCAAAGATATTGTTTTCTGACGGGTTTAGGGATATTATAATGTGTGACAGGCGCGGCATAATATTTGAAGGACGCGACAATCTGAACTTCAACACGGAGGAACTCTCGCGTATAACAAACAAAGAAAAGCGCAGGGGCTCGCTTGCGGACGCCATGGTCGGCGCTGATATCTTCATCGGAGTCTCGGGCCCGGGTGTCGTAAGCGCGGACATGGTGCGCTCCATGGCGAAGGATCCGATTATTTTTGGCTGCGCGAACCCCACACCGGAAATTTTCCCCGATGAGGCCAGAGCGGCAGGCGCGGCAGTTATCTCCACGGGACGCAGCGACTTCCCGAACCAAATAAACAATGTGCTGGCATTCCCGGGCATTTTCCGCGGCGCCTTTGACGTAAGAGCCTCGGACATAAACGAGGAAATGAAGCTTGCCGCGGCACGGGCGCTTGCGGAGCTTATCTCCGACGAGGAGCTTAGCGCGGATTATATAATTCCCAACCCTCTCGACCCGAGGGTCGGACCCGCCGTTTCTGCCGCCGTTGCGGAAGCTGCGAGAAAATCGGGCGTTGCAAGAATTTAACTTATTTGTGACAGTTACTCGGCCAAGTGTCGGTTGTTCCGACGCCAAGCAGTTTAGCGATATATTTATTTTCAGCAGTAAAAGGAGGAATTTCAATGGATTCGGAAACAAAGCGCGGACTAGAAGAATTTGCGCTTGAAATCAGGATAGGCATTGTGGAACAAATCAAGGCCAGAGGTTTCGGACATATCGGAGGCTCACTGAGCGTGGCGGACGCGCTGGCGGTGCTTTACGGCGCGGTTATGAGCTACGACCCGAAAAATCCGGACAAAGAGGACAGGGACAAGCTTGTATCTTCCAAGGGACACGCGGGACCCGCCGTTTATGCGGCGCTCGCACTAAAGGGCTTTTTCCCTTATGAGGAACTAAAAACACTCAATCAGCCGGGCACCAGGCTGCCAAGTCATTGCGACAGACTCAAAACTAAAGGCATTGACATGACCACAGGCTCACTCGGACAGGGGACTTCTCTGGCAGTCGGTATGGCGCTGGGCGATATGCTCAAAGGGCGCAAAAACAGGGTGTTCCTGATTACTGGCGACGGAGAGCTGGATGAGGGGCAGGCATGGGAGGCGGCAATGTTTGCCGCGGCGAAAAAGGTCAATAATCTTGTTTGGCTTGTGGATTACAACAAAAAGCAGCTTGACGGCTATGTGAAGGATATACTTGAACCCTTTGATTTTGAAGCAAAATTCCGCTCTTTCGGCTTTGATGCCGTGACGATTGACGGAAACGATATCGAAAAGCTCTACGAGGTTTTCACAAAGCCCGCAGGTATGAGACCGCTTGCCGTAATTCTTGACACGGTCAAGGGCAGCGGTGTTAAAGAGGTCGAGGACACAGTATCAAACCACAGCATGAACGTGGGTGCCGAGGTCTGCGACAAATGGCTTAAACAGCTCGGCGATGAGCTGGCGGCTTTGCGTAAGGAGGCGGGCAGATGAACATTGTATATAACGGAGAAATGGACTCCCGTGCCTTCAAGGACATTTTAGGCGCAACTATACCGCGTCTTGCGGCCGAAGACCCCGATGTCGTGTATCTGGACGCTGACCTTATGAGCTGCATCGGTACCGCGAAATGGGCGCCTACCTGTGACCGCGCGATTAACTGCGGAGTTGCCGAAGCCAACATGATCGGCGTTGCCTGCGGTATGTCGGCAGTCGGCTTTAAGCCCATTGTGCACACCTTCGGACCCTTCGCTTCCCGCCGCTGCTACGACCAGATTTTTCTTTCCGGCGGCTACGCGAAAAACTCAGTAACGGTTATCGGCACCGACCCCGGCGTTTGCGCCGCCTTCAACGGCGGAACGCACATGCCCTTTGAGGATGTCGCGCTTTACAGGGCAATTCCGAACGCGACTGTTGTTGATATTACGGACGCAAATATGCTTCTCGACGTGCTGACTCAGTTCAAGGACATGCAGGGTGTTAAATACCTCCGCGTGAGCCGTAAAAACGCGGCTAAGGTCTACGCGGACGGCTCAAAGTTTGAAATCGGCAAAGGCATTGTTCTGCGTGAGGGCACGGACGCCGCGATTTTCGCCTGTGGCATTATGGTGCATGAGGCAATGCAGGCGGCGAGTTCCCTTGAAAAAGAGGGCATAAGCGCCGCGGTCATTGATATGTTCACAATTAAGCCTCTGGATGAGGCTCTCGTCAAGGCATACGCGGGAAAGGTCAAGGCGGTGGTTACAGCCGAAAACCATAACCGTATCGGCGGACTTTACAGCGCGGTCTGCGAAACTCTCGCGGGAGCGGGGGTGCGCGTCGGACATGTCGCCGTGGAAGACGAATACGGCGAGGTCGGACCTCAGGACTACCTGCAAAAGCGCTTCCGCCTTACAGCCGAGCACATCGCGGAGGAAGTAAGGAGCGCGCTCAAATAGGCGCGTTGCAAAATTCCTTGAAAATGGTATTAGCGGTAATGAAGAAGACCGAAGCTCAGGCTTCGGTCTTCTTTAATCTTCTATGCTTTTGTTATCAATATTTAACCCTAAATTGTCCACTGGGCATGGATTACAGCCACGAGCTTATAAACGCCCTCATATTCACGGAACACAAGCCTGAGCGTTGTCCAGTCCATTCCCGCATATTGTTCGTCAAAACCGGGAAAGTGGAAATCGACAAATTCGCAGTTGGGAAAGGCCTCCGCGACATTTTCAATGGAATTTCCCGACATGGTAATGTAGTTTCGCCCGATAATCGGGGCGTTCAGGTAATCCTCGTCATAGACATATTTCTCAAAGTACTGCTTGGGCGTGAGCTCGATGGGCGCGCCCTCGCCGTCCGTATAACCCCAGAGATAGGAGCTCTCGTCCGTGCCGAAGGCCGCGAGCTGTTCGGTGGTAAAGTGCTGATTTGCGTCCTTATCCACATAAGAGTAGGGCACAAAGTAAACTCCGTCCTCGGGATGAACCGCTTCGGAAAGCTTGTCGTAACTGCCGTCGCGAATCAGCTCGGCTGCCGATAGGGCGGCTTGAATAAGCTGCGATTGCTTGCTTTGAGAGGTTGGAGAAGCTGAAGGAGCGGAGTCGCCCTTGTTAAGTGCAGAAAAGAGCAGGTAACCGAGAGCAAGGCCGATAAGCAGGAAAATAAGCGCCGTTAAAACAGTCTTTTTCATATAACTTCCTTTCCTTTTTCAATATCTGCAGTTATCCCGCGAAGGATTGCGTTTAAGATTTTTGTGCTCGGGTTATTACTCGCCGAGTTCAATGGTTTTTTCCGCTCGATCGCTCGAGCTTGTCATTTCGGTATATTTAATAATGTTGTCCTCGCCCCAAGTCTCAACGACATAAGGACCAAAGGAGTTGCTGGATTTTACAAGGCTGACTGTGGTCTTACTGGCAACGGCAAACGTGAGCAGTTCGGCCGTCTTGTAATCAGCCCAAGAGGAGAGCGCTAAAAATCTGCTGTCGGGGCTCCACACGGGAGGCGAGATGGAAGCGGTTGAGATGTCTGAGCTGATAAGTTCCATGCTCTCGGCATTAAAGAGGGTGCTCGTAATTGTTCCGGGACCCATGTGACCGACATTAACAAGGAAATATTTGCTGTTCGGCGACCATAAGAAACCGTCCGTCGTCGGCTCTGCCGCCATAAGGGACTTTTCGGCGTCCGTCCCCACTTTCCAGAGATAGATATTGCTCGTGTCGCCCGTAAGCTTAATGAAAACGACAGCCGAATTATCCGGAGCCCAAGTTATATCGATGACGCTTTCACCGTAAAGTGCGAGTGCGTCCTCGATGTCCTTTTTGTTGACGCTTGGGACAGGACTTGCGGGCACAGTGCTCGGGCTGACAGCGGTTTCAGGCGCGGAAACGTCCGGTGAAGCCGCGGTGTTGGTTTTAAACGAGCAGCCGACCAGAAAGCTCAGCGTGAGCGCCGCTGCCGATACAAAAGCGAATAGTTTTATATATTTTCTGTTCATAACAAGCTCCCTAACGGTGTTTTACGCTAAAAAGCGGAAAACAGAGATTTAATTTTGTGTTTAGACGAAAACAGCTCGTTTCTTGTTCCCTAATAGTATACACAATGCAATATAATCGGCGGGTCGAAGCTCGCCCGCCGATTATATTAAACCAATTTTTCAAAATAGAAGAAGGTTTCGTCTTCTCCGCTTTTTTTCATGCAGGAGGAGAGCATTTTGAACGACGCGATGTTCTCCTTGTAGCATTTAGCCACCAAGCGTGTCAGATGAACCTTGTAAAGAGCCCATTCGGCCGCGGCGGCAAAGGCCTCCGTTCCATAGCCGTTTCCGCTGTACTGCTTCGCTATGCGGCAGCCAAGCTCCGCATCACCCCTGTAATTGAAGCGATAGAGCACCGCCTCGCCTATACACTTGCCGTCCAGCCGCACCGCAAAGTTCACAGCCGCGCACTTGCAGAAATCCTGCCTCGCAATTTTTAAAAAGCTGTCGGGCTTAACGGGACCGTCGAGTCCTGCAAGGTCGTCGTAGCCCCAAAAGCGGTTCCGCTCGCTGTCGAGAACTAGCGCGTTGTATTCGGCGACATCATCCTCGGTAAGTGCCGACAAAGTAAGGCGCTTTGTTTGGAGCGTCGGAATCTCCCTTACATGGCATAAAAGCTCGTTTTGCGGCTCAAAGCGATATTTGGGAGCAAGTTTCGCGGGGCCGTATTGCAGCTTTGAGATGCGAAGGCCGCGGTCGGCGGCGTCGTCCTCTCGGTTAATACAGGTTATCCCATTTCCGTAGTAACGCGCGAACGCCTGAACGAGGGTGGGATAGACCCCTTCATAAGAGTAAAGCGCCTTTTCGAGATGGATAATCAGCGTGTGTCCGCACTTCTCGGCGAGAGAAAGTGCGATAAGCTTTTCGCCGTCGAACATACCTCCTGCCAAAAACCAAGGTTTTTTCACCAGCCGCAGCATTTTTTTTGCAAGAGCCAGCTCTCTTGTGGCAGAATAATCCGTTTTCGTAAATTCCTTGCCGAACTCCTCCAGAAACGCCTCTATTTGAGGGAGATTTTCCTCCTTCAGCGGGCGAAATTCGGCGTTCGGAGTGTTTTTGCGGAATTTGTTGATATGGTTGCGCTGACCCGAATATTTTGAACCTGAAAATTCCTGCAAATCTCCCGCATGGTAGATGTAGTCACGCCAAGTGCGAATATTGCTGACGCGCGCATAAGGGTAACGCGAGAGCAGGACGGGAGCTTCGGATTCGGGAACAACGGAAATTACAAGCGGAATCCCCTCCTCCATACAATAGCTCTCGATAGAGGTCAGGGCGGCTTCAACGTCGCCCTCGGGTCCGGGAACGGGATAGTCGAAGACATATTGATTCTCAATTTT
The DNA here is from genome assembly GCA_009929315.1 of Clostridia bacterium. Taxonomy (GTDB): domain Bacteria; phylum Bacillota; class Clostridia; order Oscillospirales; family Oscillospiraceae; genus UBA2658. Next base: position 89,785 of record SAAS01000006.1, on the reverse strand, counting down.
GTTTCTTACAATGAGGCAGCCGTGCGCCTCGCTCCAGGAAGGGTTGAGCACGGTGCGCCACAAGAATTTCGTTCCTGCAGAGTATTCGCAAAGACCGTAATTGCAGTCCTTGTAGTAGCGGCGGAGCGCTCCGCCATCGCTTTGGGTTACGGGTTTAAAAGCCAGCATAAAGTCAATTCCTTGTTTTTTTCTCTTTTTCGGCGAAAAAGGCAGCCGAAAGCGGTTCATGCCTGTATTATAGGATTATTTTTCCCGCTTGGCAACAGGCGCGGCAATTTTTCTCGCGTTCGACTAAGTAAAATGTGCGAGTGCAAGCAAAGAAGCGGTTCGGGCGGGAATACTCCGCATTATAAAGAATATGTATTGAATAAGCCAATTTATCGTATATCCATTGCGTATGACAGCGTAAAAATGTATAATATTGCAAAATGGGTTTCTATAAAGAAATATTGGGAGGTTCTTATGGAAAAGGTCAAAACAAAGCGGCATCTTGTGAGAAATATCGTTCTGATTGTTCTTGCGGTGCTTGTGCTGGGCTTCGTTGCCTATAAGCTGATTTCAGGCTATGTTTCCTCGCTTCCGAAATATACATACAGCTACGGCACGGTTACACAGGACAGTATGGTTTCCTATCCCGATACCAGCTTTGCCGTTATAAGCGACACGCATTACTATGACACCTCGCTAGGTACCACGGGCGCGGCGTTTGAGGAGTGTCTGGCTTCGGACCGTAAGCTCTTGAAGGAGAGCGCGGAGCTGCTCGAGAGAGCAGTCGACAGGATTCTTGAGTCGGACGTTAAATTTGTGCTCTCGAGCGGAGATTTGACCAAGGACGGGGAGAGAATTAACCACGAGAAGGTCGCCGAGCAGTTTCAGCGCCTTGTGGACGCAGGCATAAAGGTCTATGTTGTTCCCGGAAACCACGATGTGGATAACCCCCTTGCGGTCAGATATGTCGGTGACGGCACCGAGCCTGTGGAAAACGTCTCCGAGGAGGAGTTCGCGGAGATTTACAGTAACTTCGGTTACGGCGACGCGATTATGCGCGACCCCGAAACGCTCAGTTATGTTGCCGAGCCCGAGGACGGGCTTTGGCTCGTGGCTCTCGACACAAACGAATACGAGAAAAACCAGCCCGATACCGAGGAGGTTTGGGCGGGAGAGCTTGTTCAGAGCCAGATAGATTGGCTCGAGGGAGTTCTTGCGCAGGCAGCCGAAAAGGGCAAGGCTGTTATAGTTCTTGAGCACCACGGCATAGTTGAGCACTGGGAAGGACAAAGCAAGCTGCACCCGGATTACCTCCTGAGCGATTACAAGTATGTCGGCAAGCTGCTCACCTCTTATGGAGTTCGTCTTGCCTTTACGGGGCACTACCACGCGCAGGACATATCACTGGAGGACAACGGCGACGAGGGCTTCATCTATGACCTTGAAACGGGCTCGCTGAGCACGGCGCCCTGCTCCATGAGATTTTGCACAATTTCGGATAATAACTTTACCGACAAAACGGAGCACCTGATTGACAGCTACGGAGCGGACTTTGCCGCTTCCGCCCGCGCCTTTGTCAAGAAGACAATCTACACCGAGGCGTACAATACTCTTAAGGGTTATCGTGTTTCGGACAAAGACTCGGACTACATAGCGGACACCATCTCCGAGGCTTTTTTGGCGCACTATGACGGCAACGAGGACGCAAGCACCCGCGTCGAAATTGACAAGAGCAAGCTCAGCCTCTGGAGCAAATTTATCTACTCACAATACTCCTACGCCATTGAAGGCTTGTGGGTAGACTTAGAACCTGCGGACAGCAACGTTACCTTCAGTCTCGGCTCGGTTTCGTAGCCTCGGATTAGAAAAGAATATACGCAGCAGCCCCCCGATGCTTCCGTATCGGGGGGCTGTAATTTCGTTTTAAGCGTTACTTTTGCTTTCTCGAAATGTTAATCAGCGCAAGCGTATAAAAAACCGCCGCGGTGGCAACAAGGATGATTAGGCTGGTGAGGGGGGCAACCGTCGTGTCGCCGAATTTCAAAGTTACACCCAGCATGGTTTTAAAATCCTCCACCGCCTGAGCGGGCGCACCCTTAAAGCTTGCGGCAAGGGGCGCCTCCATCATAACCTGACGAAGCAGCACGGCTCCGTGCGAAACGGGGAAGCACTTAACAACAAGTTGAACGCTTTCGGGCAGCTGACCTATCGGCAGATAAATACCGGTTAAAAAGCCTATGAGCGTTCCGATAATTGTGCTTGCAGTTGCAAAGGCGTTGTTGCTTTTAAAAAAAGACACCAAAAAAAGGACTATCGAAGAGTTGCACAGCGTTCCTATAAAGATTAGACCAAGCACCTTAAAAAGTGCTGTCATACTCATAAGCTCACCGCCGCCGGCAAGGATGTAAAGCTCCGCGAGGACGAGGGTTATTAGGCTCATTATGATTCCGATAATAACCGCGCCGATTATGTAGCCGCCCAGAATATTGCGGTAGCCGACGGGGGAGGCGGCAAAGTCCTTTGTTATCTTCTTTTCCTTATCCTGAACCATAATGCCGTAAGCACCCATAGTCGTGGTGACCGAGGTGACGGCGAGCACCCCCGCCATTATCCAGCTGTCCATAAGAAAGCGAACGCCGGAAAGCTCGCTCATGCTGCTTGTCCAGACATCACCTAAAAAAAGCGCATACATTCCGATGATAATGAACACCGCGAGCAGGGAAAAGAAAACCGAGCTTTTGTCCTTGAAAAAGACTTTGAGATTTCTGACACCGAAGCTAATCATTCCCGTATCTCCTTTCCCGTAATGGCGATAAAAGCGTCGTCCATTGTGCCCTTAACCACCTCAAAGCTCTCAATGTAATCGCGGCAGCTCTCAATTATAGGCAGGGAATCCAGAGTGCTCGGCAGGGAAACGGTAATCGTATCGGCAAGCACGGAGTAAAGGAGATTATTCCTATCGAGAATTTCCGACACTTCCGCGGTTTTGTGGGAAGAGATAACAAGTCTATCGTTTGAGTATTTCTCTTTTAGCTCGGAGGGCGTGCCGCGTGCCGAAATTTCGCCCTTGTCGATGACTATTACATAGTCAGCCGAGGCGGCCTCCTCCATATAGTGAGTTGTCAGAAAGACCGTGGTGTCGTTCTTTTTACGGATTTCCGTTATTGTGTCCCAGACATAGCGGCGGGTCTGCGGGTCAAGTCCGGTTGTCGGCTCGTCGAGAAACAGGATTTTCGGCGTGTTGATAAGCGCTCTGGCGATGTCGCAGCGCCTGCGCTGCCCGCCTGAGAGCTTGCCGTAGGGGCGCTTCAGAATATCCGTAACGCCGGTTGTTTCGGCTGTATATGCCACAGCCTCGCGGAGCGCTTTGCCCTTGAGCCCGTAAAAGCCGCCGCGTATTTTGAGGTTTTCCTCAACGGTCAGAAGTTCGTCCAGAAGTCCGTCCTGAAAAACGGCTCCGATGATTTTTCTGATTTCCGTGTCCTGCTTCCCGAGAGCGAAGCCGTCCACGGTTACGCTGCCGCTATCCGGCTTTAAAAAGGTGCAGATTATATCGATGGTTGTTGACTTTCCGGCACCGTTCGGTCCGAGAAACGCAAAAAGTTTAGCTCTCTCGACGTAAAAATCCAGTCCGTTTACGGCTTTAACACTGCCGTAAGACTTGTGAAGACCTTCAACCTCGATTATTTTATCCATGTTCTCCTCCAAAGTGTTGTTTCATTACTTGTGCTCAAATGATATAAAGCAGCACTAATGCGCTGTTACCGTTTCTTGTTTCCGAACAAAGCCGATATCCCGCCGAAAAGCACTGCGGCAACCGGCCATACGACCCAGGTGGTACCCCAGTCGCCCGATAAAAAGCTCCATAGCAAATAGCCAGCTAAAACAATCGGCCAGTAGATGCTGCCGAGCCTTTCTTCGTTCTTATTCCGCTCACGGTATTCGGGGCTGAATTCTCCCTCTCCGAGGAGCAGGTCGTAGCTGTTTTTTACTGTTGAAGAGCTGACGATAAAGAAGACTCCGATTGAAATGATAACAAAAAGCAGGGCGGTCAGGTAAATCAGGGTGGGTTCGGATGCGCCGGACACTCCGGCGACTATCAGGGGAACGGAACACAGTATGCAAAGGACGACACCTATTACTATGCTGCGAAGATGCTTTGTTTCAAAGGCTGCACGCTGTTCATTCAGGATACCTGAAACACCGTAATCAAGTTCAATGTCTTTTGTGCTTAGTCGTTCGTAGCGCTTAACCTTGGCGCCGCTCAAAATGAAAATTGCCACAGCCGCTGCTATCATTAAAAGGAGCACCACAACTCCGACTCCTGCGGCAGCACTCTCTGCCGATGCGCCCTTCGCTTCCGCCGTCACCGCCATAAGAATCAGCGTGATTGGGGAAAGTATGCAGAGCATGACGCCGAAGGCAATTTTTTTCCCGTTTTCCGCCTTGAGCGCCAGAAATTCCTTTGCCTCCTGAAGGGATATGCGGATGCGGCTGTCATTGTCGTCGGTGTCGGAATACACGGCTTTGTCTATATCGTCTTTAAGAAGGTAGTCTGTTGTAACTCCGAAGAGCTTCGCGAGCTCCAATATTTTATTGATATCAGGTATGGCGGCAGTGCTTTCCCACTTTGATACGGACTGGCGGGACACGTTCATTTTTTCCGCCAATTCCTCCTGTGACCAGCCATTGGTTTTGCGTAAGTCTAAAATTTTGTCTGCTAAAATCATTTTTATTCCTCCGTCTAAAAAATGTCGGATTTGAGAGCGCCTCAATAATTTTTCGTTCGATATCGTAAGGAAAGAGTAGCAGATATCGCAGTTGCCCACTATCAATTAGGCTTTGAAATTCCGCAACCCACGGTTGCATTTTCAAAATAATCCCCATATTCAGGATTATACAACGCAAAAATAACTTAATCCACTATTTTTATATTTACGGCACCGGCACTTAAATGAGGAATTATCATATTATGTGTTGGGAAGGAAGTGGTACTATGAAATTTGCCGTAATCGGCGGTGATATGCGTATCGTCCGCCTTGCCGCAATGCTTGAGAGCGAGGGGCATGAAATCTGCTGCTTTGCCCTGGACGAAGCCCCCGCCGATTTAATAAAAAGCTGTTCGCTGTCGGTCGACTGCTCCGCGAAGGATGCCGACTGCGTGATTTTGCCTTTGCCGGTACTGGATATGAAAGGCGGGCTGAACGCACCCTTAAGCTCTTTTAAGCATAACGCCGAGGAGATTTTTCGCGCCCTGCCGAAAACTGCTGTTATTTGCGGCGGCATGCCGGGAGAAAAACTGAGAAAGACCGCAGAGGAACTGGGACTCGATTTTGTGGATTATTTTTTGCGCGAGGAGCTGGTGGCTTTAAACGCGCTTGCGACCGCCGAAGGAACGCTCGGTGTGCTGCTGGAAAATTCGCCGATAACGATATGGGACAGTAAAATTCTGATAATCGGCTACGGACGTATCGGAAAAATGCTCGCCACTCGGCTTCTGGCGCTTGGAGCCCATGTTTCAGTTTCCGCGAAAAAGGCCGGAGACATGGCATATATTCGTGCTTCGGGCTGCGAGGCCTTGGATACGAGAGTGCTGGGTCAGGAGCTTTTTTCATTTGATACGATAATAAACACGGTGCCCGCACGGGTATTGAACCGTGAACGGCTGGAACTTCTCAAAAGGGATGTTCTCTTAATAGACCTTGCCTCCCGACCGGGAGGATTTGACTTTGAAGCGGCCAAGGAACTGGGCTTAAACGCGCTATGGGCTCTGGGGCTTCCCGCAGAAACCGCACCTGTTACAGCCGGAAAAATTATTAAGGAAACAGTAATGAACATTATGAGGGAAAAGCGCGGGGAAATTTAGGAGGGTTGCCATTTATGCAGAAAACCAAACTGGGTCTTGCAATCTGCGGTTCCTACTGCACCTTTGATAAAATTCTGCCCATAGCCCAAATCCTTACGGAGAATTTTGATTTGACGGCTGTCATGTCCGAAAACGCGGCAGAAACGGATACACGTTTCGGCTGTGCGGAAACCGTCAAAAAAAAGCTCGCGGAAATTACGGGAAAGGAGATAATCTGCACGATTGCGGATGCGGAGCCGGTCGGACCAAAGAAGCTTTTTGATGTGATGGCGGTTGCTCCCTGCACCGGGAATACTCTTGCAAAGCTAGCCTGCGGAATTGCAGACAGCGCGGTTACAATGGCCTGCAAGGCTCATCTTCGCAACGGCAGGCCGCTCGTTATCGCGGTTTCAACAAATGATGCTCTCGGCGCAAACGCAAAAAACATAGGTGAGCTTTTAAACCGCAAAAACATCTACTTCGTGCCTTTCAGGCAGGATGATCCGCAGGGAAAACCCACGTCGCTTATATCAGACCTTGAACTCTTGGAAAAGACAGCGGCAGCGGCCCTTGAGGGACGCCAGCTGCAGCCTGTGATTTTGGGACAAAAATGAAAGCTTCTACACAAAGCCGGGATTTTAGGTGCGCAAAGAGCCGTTCCGGACGGGTGTCCGGGGGTTCTCTCTGCGCACCTAAGCTTTGTCAATATTTTGGAAGAGTTAGCCAAAAAATTGACAACTGCGCTTAGTAAAGATATAATGTAGTTCCGGTAAAGGAATTCAAAGGTTTGTTTTAAGAATAGGTTTGTATAATACTAAGGAAGAAAAAGACAAGCAGTTGGAGGGAACGTCTTGAGCAAAAAACTAATGTTGATTTTAAACCCGACGGCAGGAAGCGGCAGCGGAGTGCTGGCTATCGGTCCTGCCATGGAGGTTTTATATAAGGGCGGATTTGTCCCCACGGTTTTCTACACGGGCGCAGTCGGCGAGGCGACACAATTCGTTTTGGAGCACGCAGAGGAATACGACTGTGTTGTCTGTATCGGAGGGGACGGAACTCTGAGCGAAACGGTTGCGGGGCTGGCACAGCTAAGCTCTCCGCCGCCACTTGGCTACATCCCGCAGGGCACCGCAAATGATGTTGCCACGTCGCTGGGGCTTTCAAAAAATCCGGTTCAGGCGGCAAAAATAATTGTGCGGGGCAGAACAGAAAGTCTGGATGTCGGCAAATTTAACGAAGACGATTATTTCACATATATAGCCGCGTTCGGCGCCTTTACAGAGGTCAGCTATGAAACACCGCGGCAGTATAAGCAGACCCTCGGTCATCTTGCCTATGTTCTTCAGGGCATGTCGCAGCTTCAGAAGATAAGCGCATACCACACCATAGTTGAGTTTGACGAGGGGACTATTGAGGACGATTTGATTTTTGGCAGCGTTTCAAACACTAAGTCCGTGGCCGGCATAGTTAAGCTCAAAAAACTGGGAATCGAGCTTAACGACGGACTTTTTGAAGTAACGCTTGTCCGAAATCCCGCAAATGTCATTGAGATGAACAAAATCGTATCGAATGTGTTGTCGCAGAATTTTAACGGCGACCAGGTTGTTATGTTTCAGAGCAAGCATGTTAAGTTCACCTTCGATAAGCCCGTTAAATGGACAAGGGACGGCGAGGCGGGCGGCGCTCACGAAAAGGTTGAGCTAAGCAACCTTTGCTCGGCAATCCGTATCCTGACCTAGAAATTGCAATAAAAAAACGCACCGGAATTTTCCGGTGCGTTTTATATTAAGTGATGCTTATTTTACAAGGCTTGCGATTTCTGCCGCGAAATCGTCCTGCTTCTTTTCGATGCCCTCGCCCTTTTCAAAGCGTGTGAAGCCGCTGATAACGATTTTGCCGCCGACGGACTTGGAAACCTCTGCGATGTGCTGCTCAACGGAGATCTTGTCGCCCTTAACGAAGGCCTGCTGAAGCAGGCAGTTTTCCTCGTAGAACTTGCTTACGCGCCCCATTATCATCTTCTCGATGATTGCTTCGGGCTTCGAGGCGTTTTTGGGGTCTTCCTTGGCCTGAACCATCAGGATTTCCTTTTCCTTCTCGATGACGGAGGGAGCAACGTCGCTCCTGTCGCGGTAAGCGGGGTTCATAGCAGCAATCTGCATTGCCAAATCCTTGCCGAGCTCAACGACCGCGTCTTTGCCCTCAAGCCCTGCGGGAAGCTCCATGTTGACTATGACGCCGATGCGTCCTCCCATGTGCACATAGGGAACGGAAAAGCCGTTTGCATAGCGGACGAAGCGGCGAATCTTGATGTTCTCGCCGATGACCAGAACCTTTTCCTGCTGCATCTGCTCAACGGTGAGTTCAGTCCCGGGATACTTGCAGGCCATAAGAGCGTCGATATCAGCGGGGTTTTCTTTTGCCACTGTGAGGGCGATATTCTTTACAAACTCGACAAAAAGCTCGTTTTTGCCGACGAAGTCAGTTTCGGCGTTTACTTCAACAACAACTCCGACGCCGTCAACGACATCTGCATAGGCGATGCCCTCCGCGGCGATACGTCCGGCCTTCTTCTGTGCTGCGGCAAGACCCTTTTCGCGGAGCCACTCAACAGCCTTATCCATATCTCCGTCAGCCTCGGTAAGAGCCTTTTTGCAGTCCATCATACCAACGCCGGTCATTTCGCGCAAATTCTTAACATCCTGTGCTGAAAATGCCATATTTTATTCTTCCTCTCGTGTTAATTATGATTGCGGGCATAAGCCCTTTGTTCGGCGCATTTAAAAAGCACCGAGCGTACTTAGCGGGGCGGAATGCGCCACCGCGTGATAATTATTCCTCGACGGGAGCTTCCTCGCCGGAAGCTGCAGCAGCGGGCGCAGCGACGGGAGCTGCGTCCTGGCCCTGACGGCCTTCCTGAACGGCGCTCGCCATAGCGGCGGAGATCAGGCGGATAGCGCGGATAGCGTCGTCGTTGCCGGGAATAACATAATCGATTTCATCGGGGTCGCAGTTTGTATCGACAATAGCGACAATGGGAATGTGGAGCTTGCGGGCTTCTGCGATTGCGTTGTGCTCCTTGCGGGGGTCAACAACAAACAGAGCGCCGGGGAGCTTCTTCATATCCTTAACGCCGCCGAGATATTTTTCGAGCTTGTCAATTTCGTTTGTGAGCTTGATAACTTCCTTCTTGGGGAGCATATCAAAGGTGCCGTCCTCCTGCATCTTGCGAAGCTGGGCAAGACGGTCAATACGTGTGCGCATGGTTTTGAAGTTTGTGAGCATTCCGCCGAGCCAGCGGGCGTTGACAAAATACTGCCCGACGCGAAGAGCTTCCTCACGGACTGCGTCCTGGGCCTGCTTCTTGGTTCCGACGAAAAGAATGCTGTCGCCTCTCGCGGCTACGTCGCGAACGAAGTTGTAGGACTCTTCAAGCTTCTTAACTGTTTTCTGAAGGTCGATGATATAGATGCCGTTACGCTCCATGTAGATGTATTCGGCCATCTTGGGGTTCCATCTTCTGGTCTGGTGACCGAAGTGAACTCCTGCTTCCAAAAGCTGTTTCATTGATACTACTGACATTTGTGTTCCTCCTAAAATTTTGTTTTTTCCTCCGGAGCAATCAACTTGTTAGCCCAAACCGCTTAGAGCTTCGCCCCAAAACGGCCACTGAGAAAACAATCCTTCTCCGTGCGTAATGCCTTGGTATTATAACAAACATACTTGAGTTTATCAAGCGGTATTTCAAAAATATCTTTGATTTTACTGGTGTTTTTTCGAGAATTTACACTTTTTTATATTGACTTGTGTCCGTTTTTGGCTTTTGCCATATATCTTGTGTTAATAATGCGGAAAAATAAAAGCCGGAATCCGAGGATTCCGGCTTTACAGTCCGTTTCAGCGCTATTTTATAGTTGCCAGAAGCTCGCCGGCGACCACCGTTTGTCCGGCCTTAACCAAGATTTCCTCAACCGTTCCGTCCATACGCGCGACAACGCTGGTTTCCATCTTCATGGCTTCGACAACGGCGATGACCTGATTCTCCGTAACCTTGTCGCCGACCTTGACCTCAACCTTTGTGACAGCGCCGGGTATGGAAGCCCCGATCTGGCTCTTGTCCTCGGGGTTTGCGAGCGTTGCCTGAATAACGGAAGCAACCGCGTTTTTATCGGGCACGGCAACCTCACGGCGCATGCCGTTGAGCTCAAACTGAACATTGCGCGTTCCGTCGGCATTCGGGTCGCCCAGACCGAGATACTTGATAACAAGGGTCTTGCCGTCCTCAATGTTAATCTTGTTGGTTTCGCCGAGCGCCATACCGTTGAAGAACACATGGCTGCCCATACGCATAAGGTAGCCGTATTCCTTGTGATGGGTGCGGTATTCCTTGTAGACCTTCGGATACATACAGTAAGAGAGCATACCTCTCATGTTAATGTACTCGCCGTCCATGAAGGATTCCATTTCGCGGCGGATATCCTCGAAATTCACCGGAGGCAAAATCTCCCCCGGGCGGCAGGTGATGGGCTTTTCGCCCTTCAAAACCACCTTTTGCAAATCCTCGGGGAAGCCCCAGGCGGGCTGACCCATCATGCCCTTGAAGTAGTCCACAACCGAGTCGGGGAAGGTCAAAGCCTCGCCCCGCGCAACGATATTCTCGGGCGTGAGGTCGTTTTGAACCATGAAAATCGCAAGGTCACCGACCATTTTGGAGGAGGGAGTAACTTTAACGATGTCCCCTAGCATTGTGTTGACGGTGGAGTACATCTCCTCAACCTCGACAAAGCGTGAGCCGAGACCGATAGATTCAACCTGCGGCTGGAGATTGGTGTATTGACCGCCGGGGATTTCGTATTTGTAGATTTCGGTGACGGGGGATTTTAGTCCGCCGTCAAACTTTGCATAACGCAGACGTACATCAGACCAGTAATCCGTAAGCTTCTGCAGCTCGTCGAGCTTTAGCCCGGTGTCGCGCTCCTGACCTTCAAGTGCCGCGACAACGGCGTTCATCGAGGGCTGGCTGGTCAGCGAGGACATAGAGGAAATCGCTGTGTCGACAATGTCAACGCCGGCCTCGGCCGCCATTAGGATGGTTGCAACCTGATTGCCGCTTATATCGTGGGTATGCAGGTGAATCGGCAGCCCAACCTCGTTTTTAAGCGCGGTAACGAGCTTTTTAGCCGCGTAGGGCTTGAGTAAACCCGACATATCCTTGATCGCGATGAGGTGCGCGCCGCGTCTTTCAAGCTCTTTGGCCATATTGACGTAGTATTCGAGTGTGTATTTATCACGCTTCGGGTCGAGAATATCGCCGGTGTAGCAGATAGTCGCTTCGCAAAGCTTACCTTGATTGAGTACCTCGTCCATGGCGACTTCCATGCCGGGAATCCAGTTGAGCGAGTCGAAAATACGGAAAACGTCGATTCCGCTCTTTGCCGCTTCCTTTACGAATTCGCGAATGAGGTTATCGGGGTAGTTTTTATAGCCGACGGCGTTGGCGCCGCGCAGCAGCATCTGGAAGGGGACGTTGGGAATTTTCTTGCGGAGTATATCAAGGCGCTCCCAGGGCGACTCGTGGAGGTAGCGGTAAGCCACGTCGAAGGTGGCGCCGCCCCACATCTCAAGCGAGAAGCAGTCCGAAAGAATCGCCGCGGTGCCGTCGGCTCCCTTTGCCATGTCGCGTGTACGAACGCGGGTGGAAAGAAGCGACTGGTGGGCGTCGCGCATGGTGGTATCGGTGATCAGAAGCTTTTTCTGGTCAAGCACCCAGCGCTTGACCGCGTCGGGTCCCTCGGCGTCCAGAAGCTGCTTGAGGCCCGGTGCCTTTGGATAATCCACAGTCGGGAAGCGGGGGATATTGTACTGGCGGCGGTCGATGTCGGGGTTATCCACCTGAATTGACGCGATATATTTAAGAACGCGGGTCGCGCGATCACGCGAGAGGTTAAGGTCAAAGAGTATCGGTGTCTCATCGATGAATTTTGTGTGGCACCTGCCTTCATGGAAGGTCGGGTGGTGCAGAATATTTGTTACGAAGGGGATATTGGTCTTTACGCCGCGGACGTGAACCTCGTTGATTGCGCGCAGCGCGCGGCGGCAAACGCCTTCAAAGGTCTTGTCCCAGCAGGTAACCTTAACAAGCAGCGAGTCGTAGTAGGGCGAGATAACGGCCCCCGCGCCGGCACAGCCGCCGTCCAGACGGACTCCGAAGCCGCCGCCGTTGCTGTAAGAGGAGATTTTGCCGCAGTCGGGAGCAAAATTGTTCGCGGGATCCTCGGTCGTAACGCGGCACTGGATGGAGTGTCCGTTAAATTCCACGTCGCTCTGCTTTTCAAGCCCGATAAGGGGGGTGCTAAGCGGCTTCCCCTCGGCAATAAGTATCTGCGCTCTGACAAGGTCGATGCCCGTAATCATCTCTGTCACGGTGTGCTCAACCTGTATGCGCGGATTCATTTCGATGAAATAATGGTTCCAGTCCTTGTCGACAAGAAATTCAATCGTTCCGGCGTTAGTGTAACCCACGCTCTCGGCGATTTTAACAGCATCGGCGTGCAGCCTGTCACGAACCTCCTGCGGAACGGAGAAGGCCGGGGCGTATTCGACAACCTTCTGATAGCGGCGCTGCAGCGAGCAGTCGCGCTCGCCCAGATGCATGACATGCCCGTGCTCGTCCGCAAGAATCTGAACCTCGATGTGCTTGGGCTCCACAAGATATTTTTCAACAAAAATATCATCGTTCCCGAAAGCCTTCTTCGCTTCGCTCTTAACAAGGTCGAAGGAGGACTTGACCTCGCTCTCGCTCTGGCAAAGGCGCATTCCGCGCCCGCCGCCGCCTGCCGCTGCCTTGAGTATGACGGGAAAGCCGAAGCTTTTTGCCATTTCAAGCGCCTCGTCCCCGTCACGGAGCGGGCGGGTGCAGCCGGGAATGGTGGGGACATTGCACTTAATGGCGATAGCTTTCGCGTTGAGCTTGTCGCCCATTTTTCCAAGAATATCCGAACTCGGACCTATGAATTTTATACCCGCGTCCTCGCAGGCGCGGGCGAAATCAGCGTTTTCCGAAAGAAAACCATAGCCGGGGTGGATAGCATCTACCTCCCTGCGCTTGGCAAGGTCGATGATGGCGGGAATATCCAAATAAGCGCCGAGCGGGCTTTTATTTTCGCCGATGAGATAAGCCTCGTCGGCTTTTGTGCGAAACAGGGTGAAGGTATCCTCGTTGGAATACATTGCCACCGTGTGCAAACCGAGCTCATTGCAGGCGCGGAAAATTCTAATCGCGATTTCACCTCTGTTGGCGACAAGTACCTTGCTGAATTGCCTTTCGGCCATGTGTGTTCCCTCTCTTTGCTTGTAAAGAATCGAAATATGCAATTTTTGGATTTCAAAATTGCATATTTACGAATATATTATATCGGCGAGATGCGGAGAATACAAGGAATATTAACAATATTATACGAATTCAGGATATTTTCCAAAGAAAGTGCGGGAATTAGTCTTAATTCCGTCAAATACAATAATGCCAATTGTTCCGAACGTAATGATGTTTCGCCCAAGCTCGACTTTCATTTCAACAAATTGCGGATAATCAATAATTTAACGTATATTGACTTAAAGTTTGTGCTTTTCGTCAAACTGCCAGGTGAACCAAGGATGTTTATCCCGCCGACCGCGCCGATATTCGCCGGGTATATCAACGAGCACTATATCGCCGCCTATGCGCTTTATGCAATCCCAGGGTAAAATGTAGTCGTCCTCGCGCCAGAAAAGCCCTAAAAGCTTGCATCGTCCGGGCACAATCAGCGCCAAAACATTTCCCGTGTTAACGTCAATCATTACGTCGCAAACATAGCCGAGCCTTTGCCCGTCACACACATTAACAACTTCTTTGTAGCGGAAGTCTTCAATACGGCATTCCATGAACATGACAACTCCTTCCAAAATGTTTCGGGGATTATGACTGTTACTGAGAAAACTCTTTCCGCAACCTGGCGGGGGCGCCTCGCGTATATAGCGCGAAATGCAAAAGCCCCCCGCATCTATGATATGGAGGGCTTTGTTTGTCCTATTACAAAAATTTGATTAAATTATTCAGCCTGCATCTATACTTTTTTTGATTTGCTCAATGGCGTTTTTTTCAAGGCGTGACACCTGCGCCTGACTGATGCCCACCTCGGAAGCAACCTCCATCTGCGTTTTTCCGTCATAAAAGCGAAGTGCGAGTATCCGCTTTTCTCTTTTATCCAGCGAGGACACCGCCGCGGAGAGAGAGATTTGCTCAATCCACGCGTCGTCGGTGTTTTTTGTGTCGCCGATTTGATCCATCACGCAGATACTCTCGCCTCCGTCGGAAAAAACAGGCTCGTAAATTGAAATCGGCTCCGAAATTGCGTCCAACGCAAAATACACTTCTTGACGGGAAATATCCAGTATTTTCGCGATTTCCGCAATGTCAGGCTCTTTCTGGCGCTCCGCCGTAAGACGTTCCTTTACCTGAAGCACACGATAAGCCGTGTCCCGCATGCTTCGGCTTACGCGAATCGAGCTGTTGTCGCGCAGGTAGCGGCGTATCTCTCCTGCTATCATCGGAATGAACGTCCTTAGTCCAGAAACACCGCACCACAAAAAAGCAGGTATAATATTTTGAAAAATTTTGTAACGGCTTGCGCCGTTAATATTATATATTGCTTTTTTGTTTGCTTCGTCAGCGCCGCCTTACCGTATGTTAATACGCCGACAGGCGGCGCTTCCTCGTCTGCGGAGCTTCTTAAGCGTCAGCTTGCCCTGCTGTATACACATACAGCGACTGGCGGCGCTTCCTCGTCTGCGTGCGTCCAGCGCCCTCATAAGTTGGAGCGCAAACGCCAACAGGGGGCGGCTTCCTCGTCTGCGGAGCTGCCGAGCTTAGTATCTGTAATCTATTCTGACTGAATTGTGAGTAATGGTGATTTTGTCGATAACGGAGCATATAAGGTTGCGCTGCTCCTGAGTATCCATGTAAATCCACGTTTCTTTAATGCTTCGAAGCTGCTCTTTGGCGGCATCGGCGCGGCGGGACCAAAGACCGCGACTCAGCTCCTCTTCAATTTTATCGCCCAGATTTTTGATTTCCGCCGTAAGCTCCTTGATGCTGTCGAGTAAAATGTCGTTTCCCGCCTCCGAGTAAAGGTCATATAGCCGCTTGAGTTTCTGTTCAAGAGAGAGCTTCTTTTTTTTAAGAGTATCCGAGAGCGTGACGGGGGAATATTCGCTCTCTGATTTAATTTCATCGGCCGTCATCGCCATTAAATCGGCGATGACGGCGCGTTCAATATCCTCGGCCCAGACCGATTCGTTATCGCAGTCGGCATCCTTCACAAGATAGGGCTTTGAAATTTGCTGCGAGTAGCACACGAGTTTGTAGCCGCGGTTTCCCCATTTCTGATAACGCAGCTTTGCTCCGCAAACTCCGCAGTAAACAAGACCTGTCAATAGATGTTTCGTAACCGACACGAGCCTTCCCTCCGAACGTCTTGCGTGAAGGGCCATCGCACGCTCGAAAATCTCCTGCGACACAATCGGTTCGTGCAGGCCGCGGTATTCAACACCGTTATATTCGATTATGCCGATGTTGGTTTTGCGAAGCATTATTTGCGAAGCGAGCTTTTCGTATTTCAGCCCCAGCATGTTTGCAATATTCTGAAGGGAGTAGCCCTTCAGATAAAGCGCGTAAACCTGCCTTACGGTGTCGGCGTCGCTGTTGGGAACCAAAATTCCCCTTTCCAAATCGTAATCGTAGCCGAAGGGCACCCCGCCGCCACCGGGCCAGAAGCCGGCCTCAACGCGCTTTTGCATACCGCTTCGGGTGCGCTCGTAAATGTTTTCACGCTCAAGCTGCGCAAAGACGGAAAGTATTCCCACAACGGCTCTGCCGAAGGCCGTTGAGGTATTGAAGCTCTCCTGCACAGAGATGAAAGCGATATTGTTCGGCAAAAAAACGTCCTCAATAAGATGCAGAGTGTCCTTCTGGGAGCGGCTTAAACGGTCGAGCTTATAGACGCAGACATGGGTTATCGCCTTGTTTTTCGCGTCCGATACAAGTTTTTGCATTGCGGGACGTTCAAGCGAAGCGCCCGAGAAGCCGTCGTCGATGTAAAGCTCAAAGGAAACCTCGCCGTCGAGCGTCTTTGAAAAGGCGACAAGCCGCTCCGTCTGCACCTCGATGGAGTAGCCCTCCTCGGCCTGACGGTCGGTGGAAACGCGGATATAGAGCGCGAGTTTAACTATATTATCCGATTCCTGTGCGGGCTTGTGCATGTTGCTCTTTGCCATCTTATGACCCCTTTAAACAATGAAGCGGCACTTAAGGTGCCGCTTTAAGATATTGAAAGCACTCGGACAGGGCACCTCAATCCGTAATAATACCGCCCTCAAAAGATCCGTCCGCTTCTGTCGGCGCTATCCTCGCGGAAACATCGCCCACAATTCGCTCAATCGTTGCGTTTGTAATTCCGAGATTTTTTAGAGTGGCTTCCTCGATAATATTTCCGTCCCTGTCGCAGCGTATAAAGGTGAGCTCCCTTCCGCCGAGAGTCTTTCGCGCTCCTCGCTCCGAATAGTTCATATCAGACCTCCGTATACTTACAAAACTTGCGTCAAAACAATTATTTCCGATAAACGAAAAAACAAACAGGAGGAGATAAAAAATTTAGCTTCGAGAAAAAAACAAACTCGCGCAAATTACAGCGCTTTTATGACACAGTTTCGACAGGAGGGCTTTCCGGTTGAATTTTGTATAAATTTATGCTATAATCAAAAACCCCCGTTGTTCCGATTCATTTCCGTAATGCGGACGAGGGCTTTTCTTCGCGTATGTGTCGATTTTAGGCAGGCCCGCGATAAATGATAATAGAGAAAGAGAAAACGACACATGAACGAAGAACTCAGAGTTTCGGAAAATATAATGGGCACAATGTCCGAGAACAAGCTTTTGCTTAAAATATCGCTTCCGCTGATTTTTGCAATGCTTATCCAGGCACTTTACAATGTTGTGGACAGCTTTTTTGTCGCAAAAATAAGCGAAAACGCGCTTACCGCAGTTTCGCTCGCGTTTCCGATTCAGAATCTTATGATCGGCGTCGGCGTCGGTACGGGAATCGGCATGAATTCGCTTTTGTCGCGCCGCCTGGGTCAGAAAAACCAGCGTGCCGTAAATTCTGCGGCAATGAACGGGATTTTTCTCTCGCTTTTGAATATGCTTGTGTTTGTGGTTTTCGGGGCGCTTTTTACTCGTATGTACTTTCAGTCGCAGACGGATGTCACCGAAATTGTAAATGAGGGAACGGCTTATCTTTCAATCTGCTCGATAATATCCTTTGGACTTTTCTTCGACATTACCTTTTCTAGGCTTCTCCAGTCGACGGGACGCACGAAATACTCCATGATAAGCCAGTTCATCGGAGCGGGGACAAATATGATTCTTGACCCGATACTAATTTTCGGGCTTGTCGGTTTTCCCAAGATGGGAGTTGCGGGCGCGGCTTATGCAACGGTCATCGGGCAGATTCTCGCCATGTGCTTCGACCTTGCGTTTAATCTTAAGAAAAATAAAGAAATTCGTTTTCGACTGAAGGGCTTCCGTCCGAGTTGCAAGGTAATCGGTCAGATTTATGCGGTGGGAGTCCCCGCGATACTCAACACCACTTTGTTTTCCGTTTTCACCTTCGGAATGAACCAGATTCTCATCGGCTTTTCAACGGCGGCAACGGCGGTTTTTGGTGTCTATTTCAAGCTCCAGAGCTTCATTTTCATGCCTGTATTCGGACTGACCAGCGGCATGATACCCATTGTTGCCTATAATTACGGGGCAAAACGTCCGGACAGAATCCGAAAAACAATGCGGCTTGGTCTGTTCTACGCCTTGGGGATAATGCTTGTTGGGCTTGCGCTCTTCCAACTGATACCTAAGCAAATACTTTCGCTTTTCGTGGACAAGCCGGAAACCGTTGTTATGGGCGTTGCCGCTCTGAAAACAATCAGTCTCGGTTACCTTTTTTCCGCGTTTGTGTTTGTTGTGGCGTCCGTCTTTCAGGCTCTTGGATACGGTTTTCACGCACTTTTTCTGCAAATTGTTCGCCAGCTTGCCGCGGCACTGCCGCTTGCATATTTGTTTTCCCTGTCCGGAAATGTCAACATGGTGTGGTGGGCGTTACCGGCGGCGGAGCTTCTTACGGCGGTTGCCGCTTTTGTCCTTTTCCGTGCGGTAAACCGAAAACAGCTGTCAGTTCTTGAAGCAAAACCGCAGTAGCTTTAACTTAAATACGATTATGGAGATAAGACAATGAAAAAGGTCCTGATACTGGCGACGGGAGGAACAATCGCCTCTCAGTTAGGCGAGGAGGGCATGGTTCCCAAGGCGGCTCCGCCGGAGCTCCTCGGCGCTCTTCAAAAATTCGGGCAGTATTACGATATTGAATACAGAGCTATTTTGAATCTTGACAGCTCGAACATTCAGCCGGAGGAATGGAAAATAATCGCACGCAGTATTTTTGACGAGCTGCCGAATTATGACGGGTTTGTCGTTACCCACGGCACGGATACCATGGCTTATACTGCGTCAATGATAACCTTTATGCTGCAAAACCTCGACAAGCCCGTGGTATTCACAGGCTCACAGATACCAATCAGCTCGCCGCTGTCGGACGCGCAGTCAAACCTCGCAACGGCGTTTGCCGCAATCGACCACAACGTAATAGGCGTGACAATCGCCTTCAATCACAAGCTTATGCGCGGCTGCCGCGCGGTTAAGGTGCGCACAATGGGCTTTGACGCTTTTGAAAGCGTCAACTCGCAAAACAGGGGCGAGTTTTTTGCCGACGGCATAAGGCTGGTTACTGAGCGCTTCCCTCTCCGCGGAGAAAAATGCGAGCTTAAAAGCGAGCTTAGCGACGAAGTTTTTCTCCTAAAGCTCATTCCGGGCACAAATCCGAAGATTTTCGATTGCCTGCAGGAGCTCAAATACCGCGGAGTGGTGCTCGAAACCTTCGGCGCGGGAGGACTGCATTATCTCCACCGCGACCTTTACACTCCGATAAAACGCCTTGTGGACAGCGGTATCCCCGTTGTTGTTTGCAGCCAATGCCTCTACGAGAAAAGCGATTTTTCCCTCTATGAGGTGGGGCGCAAGGTCATCGCCACGGGAGCCATCCAAAGTCTTGATATGACAACGGAAGCTGCGGTAACAAAGCTTATGTGGGCGCTCGGGCAAAGCTCGGATGCCGATGAGATACGAAGGATGTTCGAAACAAACTATGCCGGAGAAATAACCTTCTGATTAAAAAATGCGGACAGCCGAAAGGCTGTCCGCATTTTTTGTATTGACTTGTCAAATTAAAGTAAAATCAGTTCTCTTTATCCGCTGACGAAATGATCCCCAAGTCTTCGAGATTATCCGTTATCTTTTTCTTCTTTAGGCGCTTATCAACCGCCTCTTTAATTAGCACAAACAAAATCGAGCAAATCGGAACGGAGAGGACTATGCCGAGGATTCCGCCAATGCTTGCGCCTAGTATTACGGAGATGAAAACGAGTATTCCGGGCAGTCCCACGGATTTACCTACAACCTTTGGATAGATAAAGTTGCCCTCAAGCTGCTGGAGAATGATGAAGAACAGCACAAACAGAAGCGCAGTGGGGAAGGACCGAGAAAGGCAGAGCAACGCTCCGAGAATCGCTCCGATCCACGAGCCAAAAACGGGGACGAGGGCCATAAGTCCGACAACTGCGGAGGTTGCGGCGGGATAAGGGAAATTGAAAATGAGCATACCGAACAGACAGAGCATGCCGATAATCAAGGCTTCCGTAAGCTGGCCGGTAACGAAATTTCGGAAGGAAAGCCGTGTCAGATTTGCCACCTTGAAGATACGTGCCGAGGTTTTTTCCGAGGAGTAGGCTCTGATAAAGCGTGAAACGAAATTACCGATTTTCTCCTTCTGCGTCAAAACATAAAGAGAGAGAATAATTCCGAGAACAAAATTCGTAAGCCCGCTAATAACGGAAAGCGTGGTGCTCGCGATATCGTTTAATATCCCGCTGTCAAAAGCGCTTTGAATTTTGTCCTTTGCCTGGTTTAGAAGTGTTGTCCAGTCATCCGCTTGGCTGAGAGGAATTTGAAAATCGATGTGGAATCTGACAAGCAAATCGTTTATCTTTTCAACCAGCGTTGTAATCTGTTTCGGCAGGTCGGAAAAAATCTGCGAAAACGCGTCGTTGACCGCGGGGATAACCAGAACGATGACAAGCGCGAGTACACCGGCGACAATTATGATTGACATGAAAATACTGAGGCTGCGAGCAACAGTTCTGCCCCGCCGGGGAAAACGCTTTGAAAGAAAGCCCAGCATACGCGTTTCGATAGTGGTGGTAAGGGGGCTCAAAATAAACGCAATGCACAGACCGACAATAATTGGGGTCAGTATACCGAGGACCTTTGCAACCGCCGCCCAGACACTCGACAGATTGATTAGTCCTATGCAAAAGGTTATAGCGATGAGCAGTATCAGAATGATTTTTTTGATATTGGCTTTATTAAGCTCCATATATATCCTCCCGTATCAGGATGTGAGGTCGCCGCCCGAGTTTTCGCGCAGCTGTTTCTGCGCGGCTTCATTTGTAAACAGATTGTTCCGGTAAACAACAAAGCGGCAAAACAAAAATTCGGTACAGAGGTTTGCGAGCATTGTCAGTCCGAGAACCAGGTAATAGTTCCAGCCGTGAGTGGTAAGCGCGACGCCCCACCACACGGAAAGCGGAGTGAATACAAGATAATAGCCAAAAACCTTTAGCATTGCGACAGAAACATTGGCGACTGACTTAAAGGTGAATTTGCGGTTTAGAGTGAAGTTCCAAAGAACGGAAAGCACGAGCGCGATGAAATATGACAGTCCGTAATCGTTGCCGAGCAATTCGTCAAGACTTGTGAATTTATCGAGGTGGACAAATTCGTTAAGAATAGTAAACGACCCGAACTGTATTACTCCCGCGGAGATAGAAAACAAAACGAATTTTATTGCCATCCACATATTCTGCTTTTTTGAGAGGGTAGGTGAAGCGCTTTTTTCCATATTTACCTCCAAGGACTATGAAAAACCCCCGACTTGCGAGAGCCCTTCATTATTCACAAACGATTTTATACCGCATGGAATAAAATAGCAAGATTAAGAGAGGCTTTTCTCGTTTTTCGACAGCGTATGCCAGAGATTTCAGCTGCTTCTTGATTTTTGGGACAAAACTATATATTATCAAGTTTACGGGGCATTTGGGCTTTAGGCTTAATATGCCGATAAAAACAAGTCGAAACCAAAGAGGGAGAGTACAACATGGAATTTAAAACGGATATTCAGATTGCTCAGGAAACAGTTCCTCTCAAAATAACGGAGATTGCGCGCATCTGCGGGATTGACGAAAAATATATAGAGCAATACGGCAACTATAAAGCAAAAATTGACCTTTCGCTGTTAAACGAATCGAAAAGGAACAACGGAAAGCTCGTTTTGGTAACCGCAATCACGCCAACTCCCGCAGGCGAGGGGAAAACGACCACCACTGTCGGACTATCGGACGCTCTTCAAAAAATCGGCAAAAATTCCGTTGTTGCTCTGCGGGAGCCCTCGCTCGGCCCCGTATTCGGAGTCAAAGGCGGAGCCGCCGGGGGCGGATACGCTCAGGTTATTCCCATGGAGGATATTAACCTCCACTTCACGGGAGATTTTCATGCAATAGGCGCGGCCAACAATCTTCTTGCGGCAATGCTGGACAATCACATTCAGCAGGGAAACTGCCTCGGCATCGACCCGAAAAAAATCACATGGCGGCGCGCCGTCGATATGAACGACCGCCAGCTTAGAAACATTGTTGACGGGCTTGGCGGACGTGCCAACGGCTGTCCGCGCGAGGACGGCTTTGACATTACCGTGGCTTCGGAGGTTATGGCGGTGCTGTGCCTATCGAGTGATATAACAGACCTTAAAGCGCGCCTGTCTTCAATAATCGTCGGTTACACCTACGATGACAAGCCTGTCACCGCGGGGCAGCTCAAGGCATCAGGCGCGATGGCGGCTCTTTTAAAGGACGCTCTCAAACCGAATCTTGTCCAGACCCTGGAGCACACTCCCGCAATTATTCACGGGGGACCCTTTGCAAATATCGCCCACGGCTGCAACAGTGTTATCGCGACCAAAATGGCACTGAAGCTCGGCGACTATGCCGTTACCGAGGCGGGCTTCGGCGCGGATTTGGGCGCGGAGAAATTCCTTGATATAAAGTGCCGCATGGCGGGACTTAGCCCTTCGGCGGTGGTTGTAGTTGCCACGGTCCGCGCCCTTAAGCATCACGGAGGGGCGTTAAAGGCCGATTTGTGTACCGAGAATCTTGAGGCGCTCGAGAGGGGACTTCCGAACCTTCTGCAGCATGTTGAGAATATCATTAAGGTTTATTCACTTCCCTGTGTGGTTGCCATCAACCGTTTCCCGATGGATACGGAAGCGGAGCTTAAGCTCATCGAGGATAAGTGCCGCGAGCTTGGCGTCAATGTTGCGCTATCCGAGGTCTGGGCGCGCGGCGGCGAGGGCGGTGAAGCTCTTGCCCGCGAGGTGGTTCGCCTTTGCGAAAAGGAAAACGGCTTTGAATTTTCATATTCTTTAGACAAGAGCATTGAAGAGAAGCTTGAAACCATCTGCAAAAGAATTTATCACGCGGACGGCGTTGAGCTGACCGAAAACGCGAAGAAGCAGGCAGCCCAGCTTAAAGAGCTCGGCTTCGGCGCTCTGCCTATCTGCATGGCGAAAACGCAGTACAGCTTCTCGGACGACCCGAAAAAGCTGGGCGCGCCAAGCGGCTTCAAGGTTACCGTGCGAAATCTGAAGGTTTCGGCGGGAGCGGGCTTCATCGTTGCGCTGACGGGCGATATTATGACTATGCCGGGGCTTCCGAAGGTTCCCGCAGCCGAGAATATCGACGTTAACGAAAACGGCGTAATCACGGGACTGTTCTAAGCTAAACTGGATTCTGCCCGAAATTTCGGAGGGAAAAACAATGAAAATTCTTATTTTAAACGGAAGTCCGCGGCCAAAGGGAAACACAAGCTACGCCCTTTCGGCGATTGCTGAAGGAATTTCCGAAAATACGGAGCACGAAGTTGAAATAATAAATGTGGCGCGGCTTAAGGTCTCCGGCTGTGTCGCTTGCGGCGCCTGCACCAAAAACGGCGGCGACTGCATAATAAAGGACGACACGAAGAGCGTTATTGACAAGGTGTACGCGGCGGATTTTGTTATTTTCGGCTCGCCGGTGTATTATTTCGGCATCTCCTCACAGCTCAAGGCGGTGCTGGACAAGTTTCATTCAAGGAGCGCCATGTTTAAAGCTCAGAATAAAAAGCTCGGCGTCGTAGCAGTCGGTGCAGACCCGCGCACGGAAAGACAGTACGGGCTTATTCAAGAGCACTTTGACTGCGTGTGCGAATATTTGGGCTGGGAAAAGGTTTTCGGCCTGTCGTATTCCGCGGAAGAGCCCGGGGAGCTTCAGAAATCGCCGAGCGCCGAACGGGAGCTTAAGGAGCTCTGGAAACTGCTGTAAATCCTCCGAACATGGCAGGAACACAGATTTCGCGTACAAAAAAGGAATGCTAGTATAATGCCGGAAGGCGTGGTAATTTATGAAGGCTGAAATCATCTTTTTTTCGGCAACAGGCACCACAAAAAACATTGTATGGGCTATATCGAGAGGCCTGAACTGTGAGACTCAATTTACCGATATTACCCTCCCTGAGAACAGAAATAAATATCGGCCGATACATAGTGATATTATAATAATTGCAACACCTATATATGGAGAGCGGATTCCGCGATTCGTATTCGAGTTTATAGAGCAAATCGAAGGCGAAGGAAGACCGCTTGCCGTCGTGTCGGTATACGGAAACATGGGCTTTGGAATTTCTCTGGAACAGTTTGAAACTTTTGCGCTGAATAAACACTTTTGCCTTATTGCGGCCG
This sequence comes from Clostridia bacterium, assembly GCA_009929315.1. Taxonomy (GTDB): domain Bacteria; phylum Bacillota; class Clostridia; order Oscillospirales; family Oscillospiraceae; genus UBA2658. Next base: position 65,923 of record SAAS01000006.1, on the reverse strand, counting down.
GTACTTTCATAGGTGAACACACATTCGCGAAAAAGAACGCACCGGTTGCTCTCGGCAGACCAAACGAAGCCGATTTGGCCGAGGCCTCGGCCTTCGGCAGAAAAATTCGCAGAAAACTCGAGGACGGAAGTTTTGACCCAATTATTATTCCGAAATCCAAGCTTCCGATGTTTATCACAAACTTTCCTGATAGGGGCACACGCTTCTTAATTAAGCAGCCTGCTGTGGATCTGTCTGCATGCAGCAAGTGCGGAGTATGTGCAAAAAAGTGTCCTGTCGGCGCTATTGACTCAAAAACGCTGCTCATTGATGAGCAAAAGTGTATTCGCTGTTATGCCTGCGTGAGAAGTTGCCCGAACTTTGCCAGATTGGCGAAATTCAGACTTGGCTTTTTTGAGCCGGTTTTTGGATATATGGGCGCCAGAAAAAGGGATAACAGAACTTTTTTGTGAATTGATTAATTAAATGTGCGCTTTGCAATTCAGAGGTAAAAAATGGCATACGAATATAAAATAATACGCTCGGAGCGCCGAACCCTTGCACTGGAGATAACAGAAAAGCCCGAAATCTTGGTGCGTGCTCCGCGCCGCTGTCCCACAGCGTATATTCAAAGCTTTGTCGAAAGCCGTGAGGACTGGATTTCGTCTCATTTAGAAAAGCAGCGCCTTCGCGCGGCGCAGCGGCAGCTGCTGACGGACGGAGAAGTGGCCGAACTTGTCTGCCGGGCTAAGAAGGAGCTTCCGCCTCTGGTAGCCTGTTATGCCGAAACCATGGGGCTTTCCCCGAAAAGTGTGAAGATAACAAAGGCGGCAAAGCGCTTCGGCAGCTGCAGCTCGAAAAACGCCCTTTGCTTCTCATACAGGCTTATGCTTTATCCGCAGGAAGCGATTGAATATGTCGTTGTGCATGAACTTGCGCATATTGTTCATCACAACCACGGCGGAGATTTTTACGCGCTTATTAAAACCGTACTGCCGGATTATAAAGCGCGCAGCGCTATGCTTAAAAAATAGCTTTTTTGCATTTGCAGAACTTTACGGTTTTATGCTGAGGAGAAATTTAATGCTTTCAACGAAGAAAAATAGAACGGAAATTGCAGACAGCCACAGGCAGAGTAGATTCTTTAGATTTCTGCGAGGTGCGATTCGGTTTTTCACAAAGCCCATGAAGACAGTGTGGGAGCTTCCTTTTGAAGGAAAACCCTCCGTTTTCGTCTGCAATCACGACCGAGCCTTCGGGCCGATTGCAATGAACGCGCATTTTGAGCTCTGTGAGGAAATAAGACCTTGGATAAACGCGGAGGTTTTATCGCCAAAGAAGGCTCCTGCATACATAAGGAAAGACTATTGGTGGGACTTAAATAAGTGGTATTCTCCGATTTTGGGATATACCGCGGCATATCTTTATGCGCTTATATTGCCGCTTATTCTGCACGGAAGCGCCTGCGTACCCGTTTACCACGATACGGGCGTAATGGCAACTTTGCGAAACAGCGTAAAAACTTTGCAGGATGGCAAGCACCTTCTGCTTTTTCCAGAGCATCCGACGGGTTACCATACCTACGCAGAGAAGATATACGACGGCTTTGTGTCCGTGGGAAGGCTTTACTATGCCCGAACTAAGCAGATAGTTTATTTCTATCCCACCTACGCGGACTGGAAGGCAAAAACCATCAGAGTGGGAGCACCGATACCTTATAACCCGTCGGTTAAGTACGAGCAACAGGTGGCGGAAATCTGCTCCGCTGTCGAAAAATATTTTTCCGAGTTTAGTATTTGAAGAAAATATATGGAAATTTCGGCTTTAATGTGTTACCATGTTTTGGTTGCGTGAAGCGCGCGGCAGATTACTTCGCGTGAGGAGTCGTCACCGATGATTAAAAAGGGACCTACAAAAAGACAATGGATTATGATGATGTATTTACCGATACATTTTGCATGGTATTTCATAGTAGAGCAGACCATTACAACGGACTATTACTCTATCCGCTGTGCGCTTGACAATTTGATACCCTTCTGCGAATGGTTTATCTTTCCCTATTTTTCTTGGTTTCTATATATGGTTATCTCGGGCTTCTATTTCCTGTTTAAGGACCACGAGGCCTTTGAGCATTATATGTTGTCCCTGATTCTCGGATTTTTTATAAGTATGACCATCATTTCGGTGTTTCCGAACGGACAGGATTTGAGACCGACAAGCTACAACGCGAATTTTGCCGCTCAGATTATGAAATGGACCCAGCAGTTTGATACCAACACCAATGTCTTCCCGAGCATGCACGTTGTCGGAGCCTTGAGCGTATGGTTTGCCATATTGAAGAGCAAGACGCTCAAATCAAAAATTTGGATTCAAATACTTAATTGGCTGCTCTGTGCGGCGATTATTCTTGCAACCGTGTTTTTGAAGCAGCATTCGGTAATCGACATTTTCGGAGGAATGGCTGTTTCCGCCCTCGTGTTTGTTATAGTTTACAGGGGTTATGCGGGCAGACTCTTGACACTACTTGAAAATGCTCTTACAAAAAAGAAAACGGTCTGAGGTTTGACGGAATAAAAGAAATACCCCGAGCTTTACTCGGGGTATTTCTTTCGTTTTTATTTAATAAAGCGCCGCATATCAGGACTGGATGTTCAGGGCGCTTTGTGCGCCTTCCGTATAATACAGCTTATAGTCGTCCGTTATAAATATAGCGTAATAGCCGTCCATGCTCTCAATCAGATTGGTTCCCGCCTGCCTGCCGAGAAGAAAACAGGTGGTTGAAAGAGCATCGCAGTCGCAGGAGCTCGCGCCGATTATTGAGACCGACAGAAGGTCGTTTTCAACGGGGTAGCCCGTGTCCGGATCCAAAATGTGGTGATAAAGCTTTCCGTTTTCCTCAAAATATCTCTCGTAGGTTCCCGAAGTCACAACGGACAAATCGCGGACACTCACGCTTGCAATCGACCCCTCACCGAAGGGATATTGAATACCAACCGTAAAATTCTCGGTTTCGGCCTTTCCGCCAATGCACAGCACATTTCCGCCGAGGTTAACGATTGCCCTTTTAACACCGCGCGAAACAAGAAGCTCCTTGAGCTTGTCGGCGATATAGCCCTTTGCAATCGCGCCGAGGTCAAGCCGTGTATAGTCGTTTGAGAAGCTGACCGTATTTCCCGAAACCGAAACCGCAGTATAGTCAAGCTTTGATTTCGCCTCTAAAATATCTTCCTCCGAAGGAACTGAGGGCGTGTCCGAAGTGAAGTTCCAAAGCGCGGAAAGCGGCTCGATGGTGATGTCAAAATTGCCGTTTGAGATAGCGCCATACTCGAGCCCCCTCTTTATAAGCTCGGCTGTTTCGTCTGAAACCTCGGAAATCTGACGAGAGTTGAGCTTGTAAATCTCGCTGTTTTCATCGGTTCGGGACAGCAGAGCCTCATAATATCGGCAAAGCTCAAAGCAATCGTCTATAATAGTCTCGTCTGTTTCGCCGTAGAGCGTTATGGTGGCAACCGTGTTCAAAACAAAGTCGCTTTTGCTGATTTTTGTATCCTGTGAGGGACTGCAGCCCGAAAGTGCGGAAAGCAGCACAGAGACAGCAACAATCACGGCGGTAAAGGAGAGAGTTTTTTGTTTTGTCATCGGAAAAACCCCTTTGTTAACGTTGCAACAATTCTAACATTTGATTTAAAAGATATCAACAAAAAACCAAGATTTTTGTGTAGACATTTGAAGGAGTTTTTGTATATAATACTAGTCGTATCTTGTGTCATTCGTAGAAAGGCGCAAAGCAAGATGTTAGGAGGAAATGTCGTGCATAGCAAAAGACTTCACGGAGTTCATGTGCCGCACCGGAAAAACACGGCAGGAGACAAGCCCGTTCGGCTTCCGACTCCCGCGGTTGTTACAATTCCGATGTCAATGCATATAGGCGCACCCGCAAAGCCTGTGGTAAATGTCGGGGATGAGGTAAAGGTCGGGCAGCTAATTGCCGAAGCCGGCGGCTTTGTGTCCTCGCCGATTCATTCGGGCGTGTCGGGGAAGGTTAAAAAGATTGAGGATATTCTTATGTCGGGCGGTCAATTCGTGCCGGCGATTGTAATTGAAACAGACGGGCAGCAGACACTTTTTGAAGGGCTCGCGGCGCCGAGCGTCACAAACCTTCAGGAGTTTGTTGACGCGGTTCGAGCCAGCGGTGTTGTCGGTTTAGGCGGCGCGGGCTTTCCGAGCGCCGTGAAGCTCTCGGTCAAGGAGCTTTCGTCGATTGAAGCTGTTATCATAAACGGTGCCGAGTGCGAGCCCTACATTACTTCCGACACAAGAACGATGATAGACGACGCCGACCTCGTATGGGAGGGCATTGAGCTTCTTCAAAAGTTTATGCAGGTTAAGCGCGTAATCATCGGAATCGAGGACAATAAGCCGCAGTGCATAAGCGGCTTTGAGAAAAGATGTAAGGATGCGCAGGGCGTTGAGGTCAAGGCGCTTCCCGCGCTTTACCCTCAGGGCGGCGAAAAAGTTCTGATTTTCAGCACCATCGGGCGCGCAGTGCCTGAGGGCAAGCTGCCGATTGATGTCGGCGCTATTGTAATAAACTGTACAACGCTCGCGGCAATAGCTAAATACATCAAAACCGGCTTTCCCCTTGTCGAAAAATGCGTAACCGTGGACGGCTCCGCGGTGAAAAATCCCAAGAATGTCATCGCGCCTATCGGAACACCGCTCAAAGACATTTTCGATTTTTGCGGCGGCTTTAAATCGGAGCCTAAAAAAGTTCTTTACGGCGGCCCGATGATGGGGCTTGCCGTTCCCGATTTGGACGCGCCCGTTCTTAAAAACACGAACGCGGTTCTGGCGTTTACCGAAAAGGACGCAATACTTGCCAAAGAAAGCTCTTGTATTAAATGCGGGCGCTGTGTAGCGCATTGTCCGTTTGATCTTTCGCCCTGCGACATTGAAACGGCGTTTCGCCTTAAAAAGCCTGAAGAACTGGACGTTCTTAAGGTCAATATCTGCATGGAGTGCGGCTGCTGTGCTTACGTTTGCCCGGCAAACCGCCCGCTGGTTCAGGTTAATAAGCTTGCCAAGGTAATGCTGAGAAATTATCAGACCGAACAAAAGGCTCTCGAGGCTAAACAAAAGGCGAAGGAAGAAGCCAAAAAGGAGGAGAAAAAATGAGCAAGATGACAGTTTCGGTTTCTCCCCATATTAAGGACAGCGCCAGCACCTCAACTATCATGCGTGATGTGCTCATCGCGCTTTGTCCGGCGCTCATAGCTTCTTCGATTATTTTCGGTCTGCGCGCCCTTCTTGTAACTGCCGTCTGCGTTGCCTTTGCCGTCGGCGGCGAGTGGGTCTTTGAGAAAATCGTAAAAAAGCCGAATACCATCGGCGACCTTTCGGCGGCGGTAACGGGCGTTTTGCTCGCCTTCAACCTGCCTGTCGGAATTCCGCTCTGGCAGGCGGCCTTCGGAAGCTTAGTGGCGATTATAGTCGTTAAGCAGCTTTTCGGCGGTATCGGACAAAACTTCGCAAACCCCGCAATCACGGCGAGAATTATCATGCTCATCGCTTTTTCAAGCACGATGACCTCATGGGTGTTCCCGGACGCTCTTGCCAGAGCGGCGGCGGTGCTTGCCTCCCCCAACACCGCAATTTCGGGAGCGACGGATGCCGTTTCGAGCGCTACAACGCTCGTAATTCTAAAGGGAGAAACCGGTGCGGCGCTTCCGTCGATTCAAAACATGCTGCTGGGTATCCGCGGCGGCAGCCTCGGTGAGACAAGCGCAATCGCTCTTGCACTCGGCGGAGCGTACCTCCTGATTCGCCGTGTGATTTCCTGGCATACGCCCGTGGCTTTTATCGGAACGGTGTTTCTTTTCACCTTCCTTGTCAAGGGCAGCCTTGACTATTCAGTTTATCAGGTGCTCTCCGGCGGACTTTTGATCGGTGCCTTCTTCATGGCGACCGATTATTCCACAACGCCGAACACAGATTGGGGTCGGGTTATCTTCGGCGTCGGTTGCGGACTTATCACGGTTCTTATCCGTATTTGGGGTTCTTACCCCGAGGGCGTTTCCTTCTCCATCCTGCTTATGAACATACTTACCCCCTATATCTCCAAAGCCACCCGCAAAAAACCGCTTGGAGGTGTTAAAGTATGAGCAATGTGAAAAACGACTTCGTAAAGCCAATTTTGGTTCTGACGCTTATATGTCTTTTTATAACCGCGGCACTTGCCTTTACAAACCAAAAAACCGCTCCGATTATAATAGAAGCGGAACGTGTTAAAGCCGAGCAGGCGCGAAAAGATGTTCTGCCGGAAGCGGATTCCTTCACCCTCACGCAACTGTCGGGACTGCCTGCCACGGTCACGGAGGTATACAGAGCCGATAACGGCGCGGGCTATGTGTTTATGCTCACAACGAAGGGCTACGGCGGCGATATGAAGCTCATCTGCGGAATTGATAAGGACGGACTGATTACGCAGTGCAACACTCTTTCGCAGTCGGAAACAAAGGGACTCGGAACTAAAACCACGCTCCCCGAGTTCAGAGATCAGTTTGTAGGCAAAGATTCATCGCTCTCGGGCGTTCAAACCATCTCGGGCGCGACAGTATCTTCAAAACCATATATCAACGCTATTAAAGACGCATTTACTGCTTATGAAATTGCAAAGGGGGCGGAATAAGTGAAAAAACTCGGAATTTTGATAAACGGAATTTTGAAAGAAAACCCTGTTCTTGTTCTCGTTTTGGGCACTTGTCCGACGCTCGCAATTTCGACTCAGGCTTCCAACGCAATCGGAATGGGTCTTGCGGCGACAGTGGTTTTGCTTGGCTCAAACATTGCGATTTCGGCGCTTCGGAAGATTATTCCCGATAAGGTCCGTATCCCCTGTTATATTGTTCTTATCGCGGGCTTTGTTACGATTGTTCAAATGCTGGTACAAGCCTTTGCTCCCGCCTTAAACGAAAGTCTTGGCATTTATCTGCCGCTCATCGTTGTTAACTGCATTATTCTCGGACGCGCCGAGATGTTTGCCAACAAAAACACGGTGTTGGATTCAGCACTGGACGGCATAGGCATGGGGCTTGGCTTTACTCTCACTCTGTTTGTCATGGCCTCTATTAGAGAGATCCTTGGCAGCGGGACATGGTTTGGCATGGAAATACCTGTGCTTATCGACAATAATATCTCCATAATGACTCTCGCACCGGGCGGCTTCTTCGTTTTTGGCTGTCTGATAGCTCTTGTGAACAAAATCAGCAAGGGCAAGGCCATTAAAAAGACTGAATTTGGCTGCGAGGGCTGTCCCTCCGCCGCTGCCTGCGGCAAGCTGAAAAGTGCAAACTGCGGAAAGGAGAGTGAAGTCTGATGGAAGGACTCATACATTTGGATTTTAAAGGGCTGATTGTGCTCCTGATGTCCGCCGTTTTTGTCAACAACTACGTTCTCCAGAAATTTCTCGGAATTTGCCCTTTCCTCGGAGTATCTAAAAAACTCGACCAGGCAACCGGAATGAGCATCGCCGTCATTTTCGTCATGCTTCTTGCAACAGCGGTTACCTGGCCCATACAGTACTATCTTTTAAATCCCAATAATTTGGGCTATTTGCAGACTATAGTTTTCATCCTTGTCATAGCTGCGCTGGTACAGCTTGTTGAGATTATTCTGAAAAAGTATATACCCTCACTGCATTCGGCACTGGGCGTATATCTGCCGCTTATAACAACAAACTGCGCCGTGCTGGGCGTGACAATTCTCAACATCTCAACAAAATACGATTTTGTTTCGTCAATGGTTAACTCTTTCGGCTCCGGTCTTGGTTTCTTCCTTGCAATGGTGCTGTTTTCCGGAGTACGTTCACGCATGGAGGGCGGCGAAACGCCAAAGGCGTTTGAGGGTCTGCCTATCACTCTTGTTGCGGCGTCCATTGTGTCTGTCTCTTTCTTCGGGTTCACCGGAGTAATAGAGAACCTGTTTAAGTAGGGGGGCGCGCAATGGAAGGAATTATATTTGCTGTCATTTCTGTTACTGTAATCGGTATTATCTGCGCCGTTATGCTTGCCGTTGCCTCAAAGGTAATGGCGGTCAAGGAGGACGAGCGTTTCCCCGCTATTCGTGAGTGTCTGCCGGGTGCCAACTGCGGTGCCTGCGGCTATGCAGGCTGCGACGGCTATGCCCATGCTCTTATTGAGGAGGACGGCGTCAAAACAAATCTCTGCGTTCCTGGCGCGGACGGCGTTTCAAAAAAGCTCTCCGAGCTCATGGGCGTAGCTTTTGAGGACGTTGTCGAAATGGTCGCCGTCATTAAGTGCAAGGGCGACTGCAACGCAACCTCAGAAAAAATGGACTATCAGGGCATAGAAAGCTGTGGGGCTGCCAAGCTTCTTTTCGGCGGAACGGGAAAGTGCAGCTTTGGCTGCATGGGTCTGGGTGACTGTGCGGCGGTCTGTCCGCAGAACGCGATTTGCCTTGAAAACGGCATCGCCCACGTCAATACCCGCCTTTGTATCGGCTGCGGTCTGTGTACGACCGTTTGTCCGAATAAGCTCATATCCGTTATGGCGGACGAGGAGAAGGTTCTTGTGACCTGCTCAAACACCGAAAAGGGAGCGGTTACCAGAAAGGCCTGCAGTCACGGCTGTATCGCCTGCAAAAAGTGCGAGAAGGAATGTCCCGTCGGCGCGGTAACGGTTGTCAACAACCTTGCTCAAATCGACTACGACAAATGCACAAACTGCGGACACTGCGCCCAGGTTTGCCCAACTCACTGCATTATGGTGGGTGATTTCAGCGGCATACATCACAGTAAGCAGGACTAAAATAAAATATAAAGCTCCGTTTTTAAAACGGAGCTTTATTTACAAGTTGCCATATTTGAAGTAAGATACAGGAAAACAAAAGGGGGATGGCGGCATTGAAAAAGCGGAAAAATGATATATTGCTCGCGGCGGCGCTGGTCGCAATTGCCGCTTTGATTTGGCTTTTCACCTATTTGAACAGAAGCGAAGGTGCAAGTGTTTCCGTCACGGTGAACGGAGAATTGTTTGGGGATTACCCGCTTGATACGGACGCGGAAATACGCATAGGCGAGGGGGCGAGCTATAACATCCTCGTCATTAAAAACGGAGAGGCACAGATAACCGAGGCTTCCTGTCCGGATAAGCTTTGTATAAATCAGGGTAAAATCAGCTACGATGGGCAGAGCATTATCTGTCTGCCGAACAAGGTCGTTGTAGAGGTTCAAGGCGGCGAGTCGTCAAATTACGACGCGGTGGCAAAATGAAAAAACATATGACCGGAAAACAAATCGCGGAATACGGGCTTATGGTTGCACTTGCGATGGTATTAAGTTATGTGGAATACCTTATACCCTTTTCCTTCGCCGTGCCTGGGGTGAAGCTCGGGCTTGCCAACATTGTGGTGGTCTTTGCGCTTTACAGACTCGGAAAGACCGAGGCGCTTTTTATATCCGTTATTCGGGTTTTGCTCATGACCTTCATGTTCGGAAACGCCTTTGCACTGTTTTACAGTCTTTCGGGCGCAGTTTTGAGTTATTCAGTTATGCTGCTCCTTTTGAAAACTGGGCGCTTCAGTTCAATCGGGGTCGGAATCGGCGGCGGCGTTGCGCACAATATCGGGCAGATTCTCTGCGCGATGGTGCTCATGGGAACAAAGCAGATTATATACTACCTGCCTGTGCTTTTCGTTTCGGGAACGCTTGCGGGAATTGTTATAGGCGTAATCGCGGGAGTTTTGACTCAGCGGATAAGGGGAAATAAGCAGTCCTGAGCACGCCGAAATAATACTTATGGTCTTAGCAAAGGAGATTTAATATGCAGTATGAGGGAAGCGTCTACCGTCCGCCGAGCGAGGCAGGAAGTCTTATTATTCAGGCGACAATTGGCTGCTCGCACAACGGCTGCACCTTCTGCCCGATGTACTGGGATAAAAAATTTAAGATGCGTTCCTTCGAGGAGATTTATCGGGATTTGCAGGAGGCGCGAAGGGAAAATCCGCGTGTAGATCGGATTTTTCTCGCCGACGGCGATGCGCTATGTGTGGCGACAGACAAGCTTTTACCCATTCTCGGGGCTTTGAGCGCGATTTTTCCCGAATGCTCCCGAGTCGGTATCTACGGAAGAGCGGAAAACATCCTGCGCAAAACGGACAAGGAACTTCGCGAGCTTCGGCAGGCCGGACTCGGAATAATCTATCTCGGCGCGGAATCAGGCTCGGCGGAGGTCCTGAAAAGGGTTAACAAGGGAGAAACGCCCGAGGATATGATAACGGCGGTTCACCGCGCGGAAAACGCGGGAATCCACGTTTCGGTAACCTTTATTTCGGGACTTGGCGGGCGCGAGCTTCTGGAGGAGCACGCTGTTCAAACCGGTAAGATGATAGGCGAGATGGGTGCGTCCTTTGTGGGGCTCATGACGCTAATGATAGCTCCCGGCTCGTCACTCAGCGCAGATATCCAAAGCGGAAAATTTGAGCCTTTGAATATGCAGGAAGTGATGAAGGAGCTGGAGTTGATTCTTCAAAACGCAAATTGCGAAAAGAACTGCGTAATCCGCTCAAACCACGCCTCGAACCGCCTTGTTCTTAAGGGCACGCTTCCGACCGATAAACAACGCCTTTTAAATCAGGTGCAAAGTGCCATGAAGGATGAAAAAATGCTCAGACCCGACAAATTCCGCGGCTTCTGATTGGCGGAGTATGACTTTGAAAAACCCCTTAAAAGTCTTATGTGCATACAAAGCGGACCCGCATTCCGCTTTATATGCACATAGGAGAGGACACATGACAAGGAGTTTGTTTGACAATTAGGAGTATAACACCCCCAAAAGAGGCGCACAAGCCTCCGTGGGGGTTGTTTTTTTAAGAATATTTTTAATTATAAGAAATAAAATCGAGAATTGCGGCGTGTCAGATAACTGCGATTCCGAGTTCTTTGACATGCGATTGTTGTAACATGTCACAAATGTATGTAACGTATGTAACAATATTCAGAAAACGCTTTATTTATGGGAATTTGTGTGTTATAAGTTAGACATGGGGAAATAATATATCGAGTCGTAAGAGAGTGAAAACTGAACAGTACAAGGAAAGGAAGATGACAAATGGAGTTTAAAAATAAACTACTGGATAAAGCCGCTTCACCCGCAACGCTTAAAAAGCTTGACGAATGGTGGCGCGCCGCAAACTATCTTTCTGCCTGCCAGCTTTATTTGCTGGATAATCCGCTCCTTGGCGAGGAGCTTAAGCCTGAGCACGTTAAAAAGAAAATAGTGGGACACTGGGGAACTGTTCCCGGACAGAACTTCATTTACACGCATTTAAACAGAGCGATAAAGCAGTACGATTTGGACATGATTTATGTTTCCGGTCCCGGACACGGCGGGAACGCCATGCTGGCGCAGGACTGGCTGGACGGCAGTTACAGCGAGGTTTATCCGAATATCAGCCAGGACTTGGAGGGAATGAAAAAGCTTTTCAAGCAGTTCAGCTTCCCGGGCGGAACGTCAAGCCATGTAGCGCCAGAGGTTCCCGGCTCCATTAACGAGGGCGGAGAGCTTGGTTACGGTTTGGCACACGCGTTTGGCGCGATTTTGGATAATCCCGAGCTTATCGCCGCCTGTGTGGTGGGCGACGGCGAGGCGGAAACGGGGCCGCTGGCGACAGCTTGGCACTCCAATAAGTTTGTTAACCCCGTTACGGACGGAACGGTTCTGCCGATTTTGCACCTGAACGGCTATAAAATCAGCAATCCGACGGTTTTTGCGCGAATTTCGCACGAGGAAATACAAAAGTTCTTCGAGGGCTGCGGCTGGAAGCCCTATTTCGTTGAGGGCGACGATCCTTCCGTCATGCACAAGCTCATGGCTGAAACCATGGATACGGTGATTTCGGAAATCCTTGAAATCAGGAAAAACGCGAGGGAAAAGGGCGACAAGGCAAGAGCCTTTTGGCCGATGATTATCCTTCGCACGCCGAAGGGCTGGACGGGTCCGAAGGAGGTCTGCGGAAACAAGGTGGAGGGTTCCTTCCGCGCACATCAGGTGCCCGTAATGATGGACGACCCCTCACATCTGGAAATTTTGGCAAGCTGGCTGCGAAGCTACAAGCCTGCGGAGCTTTTCGATGAAAACGGCAAGCTGCGCCCCGATATAAGGGAGCTCGCGCCGAACGGAAACCGCCGAATGGGCGCAAATCCACACGCGAACGGCGGACTTCTTCTCCGCGACCTGCGCATGCCCGATTTCAGAGATTACGCCGTCGAGGTTCCCGCTCCCGGCGCGGTGAACGCACAGGATATGTCGGAGCTTGGGGAGTTCGTCAGAGATATGTTTAAGCGCAACGAGGAAAGCCGCAATTTCCGAGTGTTCGGACCCGACGAAACCATGTCAAACAGGCTCGGCAAGGTATTTGAGGAAACAAACAGGTGCTGGAACGCGGAGCTTCGCGAGGACGACGAGTTCCTTGCCCCCGACGGGCGCGTGATGGACTCCATGCTCTCGGAGCACTTGTGCGAGGGCTGGCTGGAGGGCTACCTCCTAACAGGACGCCACGGCTTTTTTAACAGCTACGAGGCGTTTATACGCATAGTCGACTCCATGTTCTCACAGCATGCAAAGTGGCTCAAGGTCTGCAATCAGCTCCCGTGGCGGCAGGATATCGCTTCGCTTAACTATATTCTGTCCTCCAATGTGTGGCAGCAGGATCACAACGGCTTTACCCATCAGGATCCCGGCTTCCTTGACCATGTCGCCAACAAAAAGGCTGATGTTGTGCGTATCTACCTCCCGCCTGACGCTAACTGCCTTTTAACCACCTTTGACCACTGCATAAGGAGCCGCAACTATGTCAACGTCATGGTTACCTCCAAGCACCCGCGCCCGCAGTGGCTGACTATGGACCAGGCGGTCAAGCACTGCACTCAGGGTATCGGAATTTGGGATTGGGCTTCAAACGACCAGGACTCCGAGCCTGATGTGGTTATGGCCTGCTGCGGCGACACGCCGACGCTCGAAACTCTCGCTGCGGTTACCATTTTACGAAATGCACTGCCTGAGGTGAAGATAAGAGTTATCAATGTCGTCGACCTCATGCGCCTTCAGCCCCACACGGAGCACCCTCACGGGCTTACAGACGAGGATTACGATATGCTCTTTACGAAGGACAAGCCCATAGTTTTCGCCTTCCACGGCTACGCCACGCTCGTGCATGAGCTGACCTACCGCAGGTATAACAAAAATCTCCACGTTCGCGGCTACAAGGAGGAGGGGACCATAACCACCCCCTTCGATATGCGCGTTCAGAACGATATTGACAGATTCCACCTTGTTATGGACGTTGTTTACCGCCTGCCGCAGCTTGGAAACAAGGGCGCAAGCCTTGTTCAGAAAATGAAGGACAGGCTTGTTGAACACAAGCAGTATATCTTTGAACACGGTCAGGACTTGCCCGAGGTGCTCAATTGGAAATGGAGCCTTTAAGAGCATAGGCGTTAAAGAACAATAATGAAGCGGCACCCGTTTTTCGGGTGCCGCTTTTTAATGGCGCAAATTTTCGACTATCAGGGCTTCGTTGCCTCAAGATACGCGTGTACGACAAAGCGCTCATCCCTTCGCATCGAGGTGCAAGTGGAAAGAGTAACAAGCGCGGCACCGTCTTCGGGCAGGTCGTTTACGTTCCCGCCCGCAGCGGAGACAATGTATTCGAGAAGATCGTTATAGCCGAAGACTTCGGTGAAATTTCGCGTATAGCTTTTACTGTCATTTTCCGTAACATAAGCCGCGAAAACGCAATATTTATAAACGCGGTTTTCGGTGAAAATATAGAGTTCGTTGTTTTGGCTTAAGTACTCGGAATCCGCGAATTTTTTAAGCTCGCCGAACATACCGCCGCTGTGCATATTGTGACCGTAAATTATGGTGTTGTCGTCGTCAAAGTCGCTTGAGGAGTGGTAATCCATGAAAATGCTGCCCGAATTTGTCTGCTGCAGGTCATAGCTTAGATTTAAGTATTTCAGGTTGTTTTCTGTGAGGAGCAGAGGAAAGTTGATGTTTGTCCCGGGAATCCAGAGCCAGCCGATAATTTCCGGATTTATCTTCTTAAGCTCATTGAAATCAACAGAAACCTCGGGGAAAAATTCCGTTTCTTCGTCCGCTGAAACGAGCTCCTGCTCTGTGTCAGAAAGATGAAAGCTCTCCTGACGGCTCTTTTCATATATTTTTTCAGCTCGTTTGTACTCTGTTTCCGTCAGCACAATGCGTATAAAGCTATACAAAATCATGCAGGATAAGACGGTTATCAGTATAGCGCGTATTTTTTTGTTCATGTCGAAAAAACCTCCGATAAAACAGACGGGGGGGTGCCGCTCCGAAAAAACTCCGCACCGACTTATAATCCACGGCTGCATTTTCCGCCGCAATATTAGTATAATCGCGCTCCTTTGTAAAAAATGTTTTTTTGTGAAAGTACACAAAGGGTTTTAAGACGGTTTTTTGCCGCAACAGGGGGGAACAACGCAAAATTCGGGGCGGATGACATTTTAAGGAAAAATTCTTGCGCCATACATTCACAAAGGACGCACTGACATTTATAATGCGTGCGAAGCATTGGCTGAGCCAGATACCACAGTTTCAATAAAGAGCGTCGCTTCGAATAGGCGACAGAAAAGTGTTAAAAAATAAATAAAAAAATGGGTATTGACAAGATAAACTCTATATGATATGGTGCAATCAGAAACTGGTATAACCAATATACCAAGAAGTTGGACGGGCACTCTGTTTATAGAAAGGGGTATTCAATATGAATAAAAATTTTAATCTTACAGGTAAAACGGTCGTTGTGACCGGAGCGGAAACCGGAATTGGCGCAGAAGCCGCACTTGCATATGCCAGAGCGGGTGCGCAGCTCGCACTTCTCTGCGAGGATATTGAAAAAGCGGAGCAGGTTAAAGAGAAAATCGATATGATGGGCGGGCGCGCTGTTATAGTGCAGTGCGACGTTACGAGCGAAAAAAGCGTAAGAAGAGCGATTAAGGCAGTTTTGCAGGTCTTTGGCAAGGTGGACATCCTCCTAAATAACACGAACATCGCCCTCAAGGACGGACTTGAGGATATGCAGGCAGCGGATTGGAACAGAGCCTTCGGTAAAAGCCTCAGAGGAGTGTATTTTGTCAGCAAACAGCTGATCGACCACATGAAGAATAACGGCTACGGAAAAATTATCAACGTGTCCACCGCAAACACACGGGACACGAGTAATCTCGGCCGCTGGGAAGTAACTCCCAGAGAAATGGTTGCAAGCCTTACAAAGGATTTGGCAAATCTCTATGCTCAGTATGGGATTTCGGTCAATACCATCGGACCCGAGAAGGCAAATAAGGACGGCTTTGTAAACACCATCATGTATCTTTCAAGCGATGAGGCGAAGCTTGTTGTCGGCCAGTTCGTTGATGAGAACCATGCAGCAATTGCCTGACTCTCAGGAAAAAGTCTGACAGTTTTATGCAGTCGCCGGGAAAACTCCTCCCTTTTCCCTGCGGCAAGAATATAGATTTTTATATATAGCGGATTTAATATTCGCGGCAGTTCCCCGATGCTGCCAAAGCCATAAGGCAAAAAACAGATTAAGCTTGAATTTCAGGTTTAATCTGTTTTTTTATATTTTTGAGTAGATAATATTACTATCAAAACCGTCGTGGTTTTAAAACAAGTGCCAAAGAGCACATTATTATTGATTTCTGCAATTTCTCTGTGTTATTATTAACATGCGTCATGCTATTACTGGAGAAAGGTGGCCTGAGTGATGTCAAGTTTTACAAAAAAAGAAATAATAGCCACATTCTTTCGGCTGCTTGAGCAGAAGCCTTTGTCAAAGATTTCGGTGAAGAATATTGTTGAGGCCTGCGGTATCAACAGAAACACCTTTTATTACTACTACAAGGACATTTATGACCTTGTTGATGACATTTTCAACATTGAAACAGAAAAAGTAACATCTCAGAACCCTGTCCACGGCTATTGGCAGGAGGGCTGCCTTCAGTCCATGCACTATCTGGTCGCGCACTCCATGATAATACACAATGTTTTGAACTCAATCAGTCCGGAGGCCATAAAGGCATATCTCTTTAAGGTTGCTCACGGGCTTCTAATGACCTTTTCCAATAAGGTTACCGAGGGCAAATTCGTGCCCGAGGAAGATAAAAAGTTTATCGCCGACTTCTATTCACATGGCTTTGTCGGGATTTTTTATGAATGGATTCGCAGCGGGATGAAACAAGAACCGGAAAACTTTATCGAACTGATGGGACGCATGCTCAACGGAAGCATTTACGATGTGCTCAGAAGAAGCGCGAACGAGAGCAAGCCATAAGATGCGGTGATGGTGAAGCGGCGTAAAGACCGAAGTGTGCTCTAGGAGGAATAATGGACTTTTATTCGCAGACCAGCAGCAACGCCTCAAAGCTGTCGACAACGGAGCGCAACATATTGAACTATGTTGTGAAAAATATGCACGTCGTCAAGGAAATGAGCATCAGGGATTTGGCTAAAGAAACCTACGTTTCCACAACCACTCTGTTTCGCTTTGTCAAAAAGCTCGGCTACGAGGGTTTCGGGGAATTTGTTGACGCGGTTCGTCAAACCGAGAAAGAATCGAGAAAGATACACATTCCAAGCATAGTACATGATGACAATTACCGCGACAGCTACCTCAAAAATGTGGTTGAGGCGGTCAAAGTAATTACCGACGAGAAGATTGAGACCTTTCACAAAATAATGGGACGTTATCCGCATATCTATATTCTTGCGGAGGGCTTGAGCAGCGAGGTGGCAAGGTATTTTTCCCGTCTGCTTATCACAATGGGCTATAATGTGGAAATTCCGACGGAGGAATACGAGTTCTCATCGCTCCTTCGTCGCGTAAAAAGAGATGATGTGCTGCTTATTCTTTCCTATACGGGCAATAACCAGAGCATTGTTAACCATGTGGAAAGAATTTTTGCCATTGCAACACCTACGATTATTTCGTTCACCAGAGCGGATAACAATATTATTCAGAACATGAGCGACCTTAACTTCTATGTGTTTGCGGATGAAATCGACTACGAGGGAGTTGACGTTACCTCCCGCTGCGGAATGATTGCGATTATGGAAACGCTGATGTACAAACGAATGACGAAAAACAGCCCAAATAAGAGCGAAAAATAGGAAATTGGCGCGATGTTACTTAAAAAGTAACATCGCGCCAATTTGGTGTTCACTGTTTCATGTTGCCAAAGTTTTATTGACACTGGTACGGTATGGGGATAAAATTTGTTTGAAACAGATGAAATGCTTAATATTATGTGCCTTGTAATGTGCATGTGTACAGCAATGTACTAAGTTTTTCAAAGTGACGATTGAAAAAATCGAAACTTTCAGCGTGGCGTTACACCGATGTTAACAAATGCGCATTGTTGACATAGCCGATCGCCGCATATACCGGCAAAAATCCGTAAATTCTGAAAGGAAAGTGTCATTATGGCAAAAAGAATTGATAGTACACCAAAAAAAGACGGTTACCGTATGCCGGGAGAATTCGAGCCGCAGAGTAAGGCGTGGATGCTTTGGCCCGAACGCCCCGATAACTGGAGAGACGGCGCAAAGCCGGCGCAGAAAGCCTACGCGAATGTTGCAAAGGCAATAAGCGAGTTTGAGCCTGTTACAATGTGTGTTTCCAAGGAGCAATTTGCCAACTGCCGCAGAGCGCTTCCGCCGGAAATCCGCGTGGTTGAAATGGCCTCAAACGATGCGTGGATTCGCGACTGCGGTCCGACCTTCCTTGTTAACGACAAGGGCGGCGTGCGCGCCGTGGACTGGGATTTCAACTCCTGGGGCGGACTTGTGGACGGGCTTTATTTCCCTTGGGACATGGACGACGCGGTTGCTCAGAAGGTCTGCGAAATTGAGAATATCGACACCTATCGCACACCCGGCTTCGTGCTTGAGGGCGGCTCAATTCATTCGGACGGCGAGGGGACGCTTCTCACCACCGAGATGTGCCTTTTAAGCGAGGGACGCAACCCCCACATGACCAAGGAAGAGATTGAGCAGCAGCTCAAAGAATATCTTAACCTCGAAAAAATCATCTGGATTAAGGACGGCATCGACCCCGACGAAACCAACGGACACGTTGACGATGTGGCCTGCTATGTACGCCCGGGAGAGGTCGCCTGTATCTGGACCGAGGACGAGGACAACTATTTCTACAAGGAGTGTCAGGCGGCCTACAAGACCCTTTCCGAAGCAACGGACGCAAAAGGACGCAAGCTCAAGGTTCACAAGCTCTGCATGCCGAAAAACAATGTCACTATCAAGGCGGATTTCGCCATTGACCTTGTCGAGGGCACAATTCCCCGTGAGGACGGTGACATTTGCATTGCTTCCTATATGAACTTCCTCATAGTTAACGGCGGCGTAATCGTTCCGCAGTACGGCGACGAAAACGACGCTCTCGCGCTTGAGCAGATCGCGGCGATGTTCCCCGAGCGCAAGGTTGTCGGCGTAGACACATGGGAAGTCGTTTACGGCGGCGGCAACATCCACTGCATAACCCAGCACCAGTGCAAATAGGCGGTTTTTCCCGCTTGCTGGAGCCAAAACAGACGGTTAATCACATTCTCAAAGATAATTTTATAATAATACGGAGGTGCCAAAATGGCAAACTTACGACACTTCATTGACACACAGGACTTCACAAAGCAGGAGCTTCTCGATATAATTGAACTCTCCCTTAAAATTAAAAAGTGCGTAAAGGCGGGATATTACCCCCCGCTTATGGAGCACAAAACTCTGGGCATGATTTTCCAGCAGTCCAGCACACGCACACGCGTGTCCTTTGAAACCGCTATGGAACAGCTCGGCGGCCACGCTCAGTATCTCGGACCCGGCATGATTCAGCTCGGCGGGCACGAAACCATCGGCGACACCGGAATGGTGCTCTCCAAGCTCATCGATGTTGTTATGGCGCGCGTTATCGACCATAAATCCGTTGCGGAGCTTGCGAGAGTCTGCACAATTCCCGTGCTCAACGCGATGAGTGACTACAACCACCCCACGCAGGAAATCGGCGATATGTGCACAATAGTCGAAAACCTCCCCTGGGGCAAGAAGCTTGAGGACTGCAAGGTCGTCTTTGTAGGCGACGGCACGCAGGTTTGCGCGTCGCTTGGCATGATAACAACACATCTCGGCATGCACTTTGTCCACTACGGACCGAAATCCCACCAGCTTAATGAGGAGCACAAGGCCATTATGGAGGCTAACTGCAAGCTCTCCGGCGGCAGCTGGGAGGTCACTGACGACCGTAACAGCGTTAAGGGCGCGGACTTCATCTACACCGATGTATGGTACGGACTTTATGAGAATGAAATGCCCAAGGACGAGCGCGTTCGCGTTTTCCATGACTATCAGGTTAACCGCGAGCTCATGCAGCTCGGAAATCTCGGATGCAAATTTATGCACTGCCTGCCCGCAACCCGCGGTGAGGACGTGACCGACGAGGTCGCCGACAGTGCCATTTCCCTCTGCTGGGAAGAGGCGGGCAACCGTCTTACCGCAATGCGCGGACTGCTGGTGTACTTCACTCGCTATCAGAAGGACTGCTCAGAGGCCGCAAAGCAGGCCGCCCGTGAGGAGCTTGAGAGCTTTTTGACGGAAAAGAACCTCCTGTAAGGCGAAAGGAAAACGAAATGGCACAGAAACTTGTCATTGCTCTCGGCGGCAATGCCCTTCAGACAAAAAACAGCGAGCCTACGGCGGAGGCTCAACTTGCTGTCGTTAAAAGAACCTGCGAATATATCGCGGAAATCTCCAATCTCGGCTATGAGATGGCGGTTGTTCACGGAAACGGTCCTCAAGTCGGACGCATGGTACTAGCCTTTGAAACAGCAAAGGATGTGGTTCCGCCCATGCCCTTCGATGTGTGCGGCGCCATGAGTCAGGGCTACATCGGCTACCACATTCAGCAGGCGCTTAAATATGCGATAAACAAGCGCGGGAGCAATTACCCCGTTGTGACGCTTGCCACACAGGTAATAGTTGAAAAAAATGACCCCGCTTTTGAGAATCCCACGAAGCCCATCGGTCCTTTTTACACAGAAGCAGAAGCAAAGGCAATCGCCGAGGAAAAGGGCTATACCATGAAGGAGGACGCGGGCCGCGGCTGGCGCCGCGTTGTAGCCTCCCCGCTGCCAAGAAAAATTGTCGAAATCGATGCGGTTAAAAAGCTTTGGGACACAACGGTGGTTATTACCTGCGGCGGCGGCGGAATCCCAGTAATCGAGAACGCGGACGGAACGCTTGAGGGCGTTGCCGCCGTTATCGACAAGGATTACGCGGCTGAGCTTCTCGCGGAGCAAATTGACGCGGACATCCTTCTTATTTTAACAGAGGTTGAGAAGGTTGCCATTAACTACGGCAAGCCGAATCAGGAAAATCTTTCGCACATGTCGCTCGCGCAGGCAACGCAGTATGTTAGCGAAGGGCATTTTGCCCCGGGCAGTATGCTGCCGAAGGTTCAGGCTGCAATGAAATTTGTACGTGCGAACCCCGACAAAAAGGCGATAATCACATCGCTTGACAATGCCGTGAGTGCGCTTTCGGGAGTAACCGGCACACTTATTACCTTCGCGTAAAACAACTGCTCCGATGCTTTTCGGGGTAGTGGTAATAAAAATGAAAGAAGTGGAGAAAATGGCGTCAAAGAAAAAATTTAAGCTAATGAGTGCGATTTTGACGGTTATTTGCGTCGTCTTAGTGGCGGAAGCGGCGGCGCCTGTCGCGTCAATCGGAAATTCTCAGTATTTCTGGTGGATTTTCATGATCATCGCATTCCTGCTGCCCTACGGACTGATTTCATCGGAACTGGGGACAACCTACAACGGAGACGGAGGCATGTACGACTGGATTCGTGCCGCGTATCCGAAGGGAAAGACAGCCGGACGCGCCGCATGGTATTATTGGATTAACTTTCCTTTGTGGATGGCGTCCCTTGCCGTGCTCTTCCCCAGTCTCATCACTATCGTCACAGGCGTGGAGTTTGGCACCATTCCCTCGCTGATTATTGAACTTGTGTTTATCTGGCTCATTGTTCTCATCAGCTTCTTCCCCGCCGGCGACAGCACATGGATTTTAAACGGCGGCGCTATAATCAAGGTGCTGCTGGCGCTGATCATGGGCGGTCTCGGCATTTACGGCGCGGTAACGCACGGCGTCGCCAACCCCTATACCTTCAAATCCCTGCTGCCCTCTTTTGATATCAACAGCTTGTCGTTTATCTCGGTTATCATCTTCAACTGCCTCGGTTTTGAGGTTATATGTACGCTGACGGACAGTATGGATAACCCGAAGAGAGATATCCCGCGCTCCATCATCACCGGAGGTCTTGTGATTGCGGCAATCTACCTGTTCTGCGCATTCGGCATAGGCGCGGCCATCCCCTCAGACCAAATCAGCTCTGATACAGGCTTGCTTGACGCGATGATGCTCCTTACCGGACAGACCGGCGGCGTGTTCATCTCGATTATGGCAGTGCTTTTCATGCTCACACTTTTCGGCAACATGATTTCCTGGTCCTTCGGCGTCAACAGCGTTGCGCGCTATGCTGCGGAAAATCATGACCTGCCGCAGATTTTTGCCAAACACAGCCAGAAGAACAATATGCCCACCGGCGCCGCGATTATGAATGGCATTGTGGCCTCTGTGGTCGTACTAATCGGCGCGTTCCTGCCGGACTCCAATCTGTTTTGGAGCTTCTTCGCGCTCAACCTTGTGCTCTTCCTTATTTCCTATCTGCCCGTGTTCCCGGCCTTCCTCAAGCTGCGCAAGCTTGACCCTGACCGAGAGCGCCCCTTCAAAGTACCCGGCAGCAGCGGATTCCAGAAGGTTCTTGCCATCCTGCCGATGATTCTGATTATTGTTTCCGTGTTCTTTACGGCGGTACCGCTGGCCTTCGATTCCGAAACACTTTCGGCGACACTCCCGATTACGATTGGCTCTGTGCTGTTTATCATCATCGGAGAGTTCATAATCGCCTATTGCAGAAAAAAGAGCGCGGAGTAATAAGTACGCTCTGCAAAGAATAAGCACAAAGGCTCTGAAAACCACGGGTTTTCAGAGCCTTTTCGTGTTGTTTATTGTATGGCTTTGTTTTGAGCGGTCAATCAAAACTATTTAGGAGATACGACGCAGAAGAGATGTTCTCTCTCGTTAATGCCGTAATTGGCTGTGAAGAAATCATACATAGTCCAGTTGTAGATAAATCTTTCGGCTCCGTAAACGCCGTAGCCGTCCTGATTGTGGTCTGTTGTATCGTATGAATCCGCAACAATCAGAACATCGTCCTGGGTAACTTCCGTACCCATGGTGTCATAGCCGATAATTGTCTGCCAGTGGCCGCCCCAGTCGTTCCAAGCAACGATTATGGGCTTGCCCTCCTTGAGCGTTGCCTGAATCTGCTCGAGCGTCATATACTCGCCGGCGGCGTCCTCGCTTTCAAAATCATAGGTGCTCTGAATATCAAAGCCGCCAACGGTTTCGAATATCTTCACCACGTCCTTGAGGGAGGTGGCCTCTTCGTTAAGTCCGTTTGAACGGATTTCCGCGAGAGTCTGCTCATTATAATCGCCGAGTGCTCCGTAGTAGTTCAAAACCATGAGAGCCGACGCGACGCCGCAGGACCATTCGCTGGTCTGCTGGTAGGTCTGGAAATTTGTCAAAATGGTGAGAGTGTCTGTCGACTCCATATTGTAGAAGTCCAAGGTGTTGAAATAGGGAGAGTTTTCGTGATCACCGTCGCGCTCAACGCTGTCCGCGCCCCATTCCTGAAGGTCGACAGTGTAGGGAATTTTCATTTCATCGGTGTAGTTGCCGCCTGCAGCCGAAGTTACCTCGGCGGCGGGGGATTCCGCAGGAGCGGCAGAGGTTGTGGCTTTTTGGCAGCCCGCAAGGGCAAGGGATAGAACAGCAAACAATACAATTAGTTTTTTCATGGTGATTTCCTTTCAAAAAAATAATTGTACTTGCTTTATTAACAAGTTCGGAGCGTAGAGCTCCGCCTTACCGTTTTGTATTATTTATTATGTTACCATAGCACTATGTTGGCATTTTTATTTATCCAATTATTGGCAGTTATTGAGTCTATATAGTAATCGGCAGATGTTACTTTTTAATACTCTCATGTTGTTTTGCAAGTACGGTGGGTGTTCACACAACGTATAAACAAAATAAATATGAGCCTGCGCTCCTCAGCGCAAAATTCCTGTTAAAAACAGAACCGATAGGGTTGACCGACCCAAAACCTCCTTATGATTGCCACACGGCTCACATGATATCAAAGCGCAAACCGAGTGTCAATATTAAATCAGAGCCGCCTTGTAAAGCGAGGCGTAAAGTCCGTTTTTTTCCAAAAGCTGCGCGTGCGTTCCCTCCTCCGCGACTCCGCTTTGCGTGAGCACGAGAATGCGCTTGGCGTTATGTATGGTGGAGAGCCTGTGGGCGATAACGAAGGTGGTGCGGTTATCGGAAAGCTTCTCAAGTGACTGCTGCACAACATGCTCACTTTCGTTGTCGAGCGCGCTTGTCGCCTCGTCAAATATGAGTATGGGCGGATTTTTAAGGAAAACACGGGCAATCGACAGCCGTTGCTTCTGCCCGCCGGAGAGCTTGAGCCCGCGCTGACCGATGTCGGTGTTGTAGCCCTCGGGAAGGGCGAGAATAAACTCGTGGGCGTCGGCTTTTTTTGCCGCCTCGATAACCTCCGCGTCGGTGGCGTCGGGCTTGCCGTAGCGGATATTGTCGATAACGGTTTCCGCGAAAAGGTAGACATCCTGCTGTACAATTCCGATATTATCGCGCAGGCTCTTTATGGTGACGATTCGGATATCTGTTCCGTCAATCGAGATGCTGCCGCCGGAAACCTCGTAAAATCGCGGAATAAGGCTGCAAAGCGTGGTTTTGCCCACGCCGGAGGGACCGACAAGGGCAACATAGTCGCCCGAGGGAACGGTGATGTTGAGATGCTCGAATACCGGCTCGCCTTCACCGTAGCGGAAGCTTACGTCGTTAAAACTTATATCGCCGCGGATTTTGTCAAGCTCCTTCGCGTCGGGCGCGTCGGCGATGTCTGGCGATATGCTCATCATCTCAAAAAATCTTTCGTAGCCCGCAAGCCCGTTCTGGAAAGTTTCGGTTACGAAAACGAGCTTTTTTATCGGCTCGGTAAAGTTGCTTATGTAGAGCAGGAATACCAGAAGATCCGCCAAATCCACATATTTATAGAGCGAAAGAACGGCTCCCGCACCGGCAACGGCAACGGTGATAAAAGTAGTCAATGCGTTTAAGACGGTGTGGTAAGCGGCCATAAGGTGATAGCTGTTCAGCTTGCTTTCAACGAAACGCGCGTTTCCCGCCTTAAACTTTTTAATTTCAATGGCTTCGTTTGCGAAGGACTTAACAACTCTTATGCCCGAAAGGCTGTCCTCCATTGTGGCGTTGATTTCGCCGATTCTCGCCCTGTTGCGAACAAAGGCGGACTTCATTTTTTTGTTATAGCCGATGGCGAACCACAGCATGAACGGAACCGAAGCAAAGGCAATCAGAGCAAGCCGCCAATTGATGGCAAGAAGAATCCCAAGCGAGCCGAAAAGCTTGATTGCCGAAACAAGCAGTTCCTCCGGCCCGTGGTGAAGAAGCTCGCTTATGTCAAAAAGGTCGTTTGTCACTCGGCTCATGAGGTGACCTACCTTCTGGTCGTCAAAAAAATTGAAGGACAGCTTCTGATAGTGTGAAAATATCTGGTTTCTCATTCTGGCTTCAATTCTTGCGCCGACAATATGCCCGTAATAAGTCATGAAGTAATTGCAGTACATCTCAATAACAAGCATTGCCAGCATGATTGCGATAATAATAGAAATGGTTTTCAGCGCCTCGCTGCTGCTCCAGTGTACGACTGTGCCGGTTATATAGCGGACAAGCAGCGGGAGAGCTATGGAAACCGCGGCGCCGAGGACAGCGAAGAAAAGGTCGGCGCCAAATAAAAATCTGTGCGGTTTGTAGTACGATATTAAATTTTTAAACTTTGAATTTTCCATATTGCCCTCCGTTTCGGCGATTAACGGCTGCAGCCGTGAAGTATTTGATATAATATCGGATTATTCTATATCATTGTGCAAAAAAGTCAAGCCCGGCCGGAGGATACGAGCTGAAGCTGCCGTAAGCTAACTTAAGCGGCGCTCTGTTTGCCGATTTTTCGCCGCAAACTGTTGCGAAATGCCGAAAAATCGGATAAAGTGGTTTTGTGCCGAAGTCTTTAAATTATATTTAAGGTTAAGAGGGTACAAGTATTCTATATGAATGGAGGGGTCTATATGCGCTTGCTGCTTGCCGAGGATGAGAAAGAGCTTTCAAACGCTCTTGTAACAATTTTAAAACACAACAACTATTCCGTCGACGCGGTTTATGACGGTCTTGAAGCGCTGGACTACCTTAAGGCGGAGAATTACGACGGCGCGATTCTGGATATTATGATGCCGAAAATGGACGGGCTGACCGTCCTTAAAAAACTGCGCGAGAGCGGCAGCGACCTTCCCGTGCTTATGCTGACGGCGAAATCGGAAATTGACGACAAGGTGGCGGGGCTTGACAGCGGAGCCGACGATTATCTTACAAAGCCCTTTGCGACTAAAGAGCTGCTTGCCCGCATTCGCTCCATGACAAGGCGACAAGCCGAGGTCACGGACAATGTCCTGCGCTACGGGAACTTGAAACTTGACCGAGCTACCTTTGAGCTTTCCACCGATTTCGGGCAGTTCCGTCTCGCCAACAAGGAATTTCAAATGATGGAAATGCTGATGACGAACCCAAAGGTACTTATTTCAACAGACAGGTTTATGGAAAGAATATGGGGTTACGACAGCGAAGCCGAAATCAATGTCGTGTGGGTCTATATTTCTTATCTGCGAAAAAAGCTCTCCGCCATCGGCTCAAATGCCGTTATTAAGGCATCCCGCGGAGCAGGTTATTCTCTGGAGGAGCGCTTATGATAAAAAAACTGCAAAAAAGGGTTGTTATTATTGCCGTAAGCTCTGTTACCGCGGTTCTGCTGATAATTATGGGAACAATTCTCATAGCTCTATATTCCGAAATTGTTTCGGAAGCGGATTCGACGATCCTTATGCTTGAGCAGAACAACGGCAACTACCCGAAATTTGAAGACGGCAGTTTCGGCAGCAATAATGCCGACAAACCAAGACAGGGAATTTCGCCTGAAGGGCAGTTTGAAACCCGTTTTTTTACCGTTAATCTGAATGAGGACGGAAAAATCATCAGCACAAATACGGGCAGCATTGCGGCGGTCACATCCGACGAGGCCATTGAATACGCACAGGAAGTTTATGAAGGCGGTAGGGATAGTGGCTTTTATGGGGTTTACCGTTACAGCGTTAGTGAATCGGACAAGGGCACAATGGTGCTTTTTCTCGACTGCAGCAGAAGCCTGGACATTTTTTATAGGTTTGTAAGAGCAACGCTTGCTGTTTCAGCTGTCGGAATCTTGGGAGTTTTCATCCTCATGCTGCTGCTTTCTAAAAGGGCAATAAAGCCGATTACTGACAGTTATGCAAAGCAAAAGCATTTCATTACCGACGCCTCGCACGAACTGAAAACGCCGCTTGCGGTGATAAACGCGAACACAGAGGTCATTGAAATGACACAGGGCGACTCCGAGTGGACTCAAAGCATAAAAAATCAGGTACTTCGTCTCACGGAGCTCACTAACAGTCTGATTTCGCTTGCCCGAATGGATGAGCACGACAGCAAGCTTCTAATGACGGATTTTTCAATCAGCGACGCAGTAAAAGAGAGCCTTGAGCCTTTAGAGCGGCTCGCAGTCCAGCAGGGTAAAACCTTTGTCAGCAAAATCCAAAGTAATATCTCCTTTGAGGGTAACGAGGAAGCTATAAGAAAGCTTGTCGTAATTCTTGCGGACAATGCCATTAAGTACTCGGGAGACAACGGTGAGATTTCAGTTACACTCAAGGCCACATCAAAAGGTCCCGTGCTTCAGATGAAAAATTCCGTCCCGGAAATCACAAAGGGAGCTCACGACGAATATTTTGAACGCTTTTACCGCGGGGATTCGTCCAGAAGCTCCGAAATCAGCGGATATGGAATAGGGCTTTCAATAGCAAGTGCAATAGTCAGTGGCCATAAAGGGAAAATCACGGCGAAAAGTGAGGACGGAAAGTCCCTTCTTATCAGTGTGCTACTGTAAAAAACAAAGTTTTAAGCCCCGAATCAATTTTTGATTCGGGGCTCTTTTACATTTAAAAAGTTTGCCCTTACGAAAACTTTACATTTTAAAGTTAAGTTAAACTTCAATTTTAAGTTCAGTTTAGGTTTTCCTGATATTCTTTCGACATGTTAAGGAGGATTTGGAATGAAAACCAACCGAAACACTTTTATGAGATATGAAATTAAATATCTTGTCACGGCGCAGCAGCGTCTGGCAATCATGGATACCATGAGCAAATTTATGGAGCCGGATGAATACGGCAGAAGCACTGTTTGTAATGTTTATTATGACACGCCGGATATGCGGCTGGTGCGCAGGTCCATCGAAAAGCCCCTTTATAAGGAAAAGCTCCGTGTAAGGTCTTACGGCAGCGCCATGGCGGACGACAAGGTTTTTGTCGAGCTGAAAAAGAAATACGACGAAGTCGTGTATAAACGCCGTGTATCAATGCGAGAGAATGAGGCGGAAAAGTACCTCGCGGGCAAATGCAGCTGTTCAAAAAGCGGCCAGATAGTAAGCGAGCTGGATTACTTTTTAGCCGAATACAAAGGCCTCTCGCCGGCGGCATATATCGCATATGACAGAGAAGCGTTTTTTGCAAAGGATAATCCGGATTTTCGCATTACCTTTGACGATAATATTCTCTGGCGCGATTACGACCTCAGCCTTATAAGCGGAGTTTACGGAAAGCCTCTGCTTAATCAGGGACAGAGTCTGATGGAAATAAAGGTTTCCTCAGCATTGCCTCTGTGGCTCACGCACTTGCTGTGCGAGGAGAAGGTATACAAAATCAATTTTTCAAAATACGGAAATGCCTACAAAACAATGACGGGCAAGTTGATGGACGGAGGCGTAAGCTGTGCTTAGTGTTTTTAACGGAATCTTTGATACCGCCTCTGCGACCAGCAGTGTGGAAATCGGAAGTTTTCTCGCCTGCCTGGGAGCGGCTCTTGTAACAGGCCTCATAATCGCACTGTTTTTTGTGTATAAAAGCAAACCCTCAAGAGGCTTTTTGACAACGCTTGCGCTCCTGCCCGCGATTGTATGCGTGGTAATCCTCATGGTAAACGGAAACATCGGAGCGGGTGTTGCAGTGGCGGGAGCCTTCAGTCTTGTACGCTTCCGTTCTCTTCCGGGCAGCGCAAAAGAAATCGGAGCAATTTTCCTCGCCATGGCAGCCGGAATAGTGACGGGCATGGGCTATATTGCCTACGCGCTGCTTTTTGTAGTAATAATCGGTCTTGCCGGTGTGCTTTTTGCAAATTCGCATTTAGGTGAAGTAAAAACGCAGCACTGCAAAAAAACATTGCGAATCACCATCCCGGAAGATCTTGACTATTCGGAAGTATTTGACGACCTTTTTGACGAATATACAGCAAAGCATTGCCTTACAAATGTAAAAACAACAAACATGGGGAGTTTATTTAAACTAACCTACAATCTGACGCTTAAGGACTCCTCGACGGAGAAGGAATTTATTGATAAGCTGCGCTGCAGAAACGGCAATCTTGAGATATCTTCATCCCTGCAGGAGACCAAAGACGGCGAACTCTAAGGAGGAGCTTATTTTGAAAAAAATAATTTCTGCAATCGCGGCGCTTATGCTGGTTTTGACAGTATTTGCAGGCTGCTCGGCACAAACAAATGACACGGCGGAAAGTGCAAGTCCGAGCGTTGCGGTGACACAGACAGTGTCGTCGGACACGACTGGCGAGGATGAAATGTTCACTGACCGTGACAAGGAAATCGGTTACAGCGAGTCGGAAAGCACACTTATTACGCTTCAAGACGGAAAAACAAGCATAAACGGCGACGGAGCCAAAGTCGATGACAACACTGTTACGATTAGCGAGGAAGGAACATATATCCTTACGGGAAGCCTTTCAAACGGGCAGATTGTTGTTGACGCTTCCGATGACGCAAAAATTCAGATAGTATTGAACAGTGCCGATATTACGAACGAAAGCAGTGCCGCGATATATGTCAAAAACGCGGATAAGGTCTTTATAACAACCGCAAGCGGCTCCGAAAACACTTTGTCGGTTACGGGCGAATACCTTGCGATTGACGACAACAACATTGACGCCGCAATTTTTGCGAAATCTGATTTGACGCTTAACGGCGCGGGAACTCTGACAATCAACGCTGATTACGGACACGGCGTTGTTTCAAAGGACGACCTTGCCGTTACCTGCGGAACATATAATATCACGTCGGCCTCAAGCGCGCTCACGGGCAAAAACAGCGTAAGAATCGCGGACGGCACCTTTACTCTCAACGCCGGAACGGACGGAATCCACAGTGAAAATGAGGACGATACAACCCTCGGTTTTGTATATATCGCGGGCGGTACCTTCAGCATCAGCGCGGGTGACGACGGAATCCATGCCGAAACCGATGTGAAAATTCTGGGCGGGACACTTGATATAAAAAACAGTTATGAAGGAATCGAGGGCTTGACCGTTAACATTTCAGGCGGTGATATTACCGTTATCGCAAGTGATGACGGGCTGAATGCCGCGGGCGGAAATGACGGAAGCGGCGGCGAGGGCAAAGCGGCTATGCAGGCGGTTGACGGATGTCTGATAACAATATCGGGCGGAAATCTTACGATTGACGCGGGAGGCGACGGTATCGATTCAAACGGCAGCCTCGCGATCTCCGGCGGAGATATAACAGTCAGCGGCCCGACAGACAACACAAACGGAACCCTTGATTATAACGGAACCGCGGTAATCACGGGAGGCACGCTTGTCGGCGCTGGCAGCAGCGGAATGGCGCAGGGCTTCTCGGATAGCTCCACTCAAGGCTCAATCCTCTATGTGCTCACGGGAACTCAAAAGGCTGGGACGCAAGTAACGCTCAAGGACTCAAGCGGTAATGTGATCGCGCAGTTTGCTCCCGAAAAGGAGTTCCAGTCGGTCAATATCAGTGCTAAAGAGATTGCAAACGGCTCGACCTATACTCTGACTGTCGGCACTGATGAATACTCAATTGAGATGACCGCAATCACCTATTCCAACGGCGGCGGTATGGGTATGGGCGGCGGTGGTCAAATGCCTTCGGGCGGAGGGCAAATGCCTTCCGGCGGACAGGGCGGCGGACCCGGCGGAAAGGGGCAGGCTCCATTCAATGGCGCGGGCACTGACGCAACTTCCTCCGCAACAAGCGCTCAATAAGCGTAAAGCTTTATAGAACTTACAGAGCCTTTCTGAAAAGAACGGCTCTGTATTTTTGCGCTCATAAAGGAATTTATATTTGTTATTGACATAAAATTTATATTATGTCACACTAAATTTAGATGAAACCGACAATTAAACGGTTTTTAAAGCATAAAAAGGAAATAAAGCAAACATGGTAAACTGGAAAAAGAATACGGCGCTGTTTCTTACAAGTCAGGCGATAACGATGTTCGGCTCCTCGCTTGTGCAGTTCGCGATAATCTGGTATGTCGCAAAGGAAACACACTCGGGCGTAATGGTGACACTGATGACAATCTGTGGTTTTCTGCCGCAGGTGCTCATTTCGATTTTCGCGGGAGTCTGGGCGGACAGATACAGCAGAAAGCGGCTGATAATATTTGCTGACGCGGGGATAGCCGTGGTGACACTGGTTCTGGCGATAATAATAATGAATTCCGAGCGCTTCTTCTGGGCGCTGATTGTAATCTCGGCAATCCGCTCGGTGGGTGCGGGCATACAAACGCCTGCGGTGAACGCCGCAATTCCCCAGCTTGTACCTTTGGAAAAGCTCATGAAGGTCGGCGGCATAAACAGCAGTCTTCAATCGGTTATTAACCTCGTGGCACCAGCCGTGGCGGGGGCGGTGCTGGCCTGGGGCGCGTTTGAGTATGTGATGTTTATTGACTTTGTAACGGCCATAATCGGCATATCGATTTTTTCTGTTTTCGTCCCGCTTCCGAAGGTCGAAAAGCCTGAGGGCGAAACAAAAGGCGGCTATTTTGACGAGCTTAAGCAGGGCATAAGCTACACGCTCGGCAACAAGTTTCTCAGGCGGGTTTTAATTGTGTGCGGCGTGTTCAGCTTTATGGTTGTTCCGGCAGCGTTCCTAAATGTGCTGATGGTTACTCGAATTTACGGGGATAATTATTGGTATCTCACCTTGAACGAAATGGCGTTCTTCGTAGGGGCAGTAATAGGCGGGATTGTACTCAGTTCCTGGGGCGGCTTTACAAACAGGCTTAAAACACTCGGCTACGGCGGCATGGCCTTCGGGCTGACATGTATCGCCATGGGATTGACAAAGGAATTTTGGGTCTATCTCGTTATTATTTTCATTGCCGGAATCGCCATGCCCTTTAACAATTCGCCTCTCATGGTGATGCTGCAGGAGAAGGTTGACCCCGATAAGCAGGGGAGGGTATTTTCCCTGCTTCAGATTGTTATGATACTCGTCATGCAGCTGGGCATGGGACTTTTCGGCCCGCTTTCCGATGCCGTTCCGATTGAGCAGCTGATGATTGGCTCGGGTATCGGCCTTATAATCATTACACTTTCTGTTTTCGGATGGAAGAGCTTCTACCGCGAGGGAGTCTTGCAAAAGCCTGAAGAAATTCAGATAATTGCCCCCGACTCCGAAGGAAATAAAGCCTGAAATGAGCAGCATTTTTGTGCATTTCTGTAAGTTTCCCGTTGTGTGACAAAGTTACGGAAATAAAAAGCGCAAACGGGGTACACTCATTATATAAAAGTTAAAGAGCGCAATCTCTTTATAACGTATTAAGCCCTGAATTGTCAGGTAATTAACGATAAATCGGGAGGGAACATGATGAGTAAAGTTCTAATTATCGGCGGAGTTGCCGGCGGAGCAAGCTGTGCGGCCAGACTGCGCAGACTTGATGAAAATTCGGAAATTATCCTTTTTGAGCGCGGGGAATACATCTCCTACGCTAACTGCGGATTGCCCTACCACGTTGGCGAGGTAATTAAATCCAGAGACGCCCTGCTTTTGCAGACGCCCGCAGCTATGCGCGCAAAATTCAACATTGATGTTCGGATAAAAAATGAGGTCGTTTCCATTGACCGCGAAAACAAAACCGTCACCGTGAAGCATACGGATACGGGAGAAACCTACACGGAGAGCTACGATACACTTGTTATTTCGACCGGCTCGTCGCCCCTTCGTCCTCCCATTCCCGGAATTGATTCTTCCAGAATCCAGACACTTTGGACGGTTCCGGACACTGACAGAATCCGCCAGTACATTAAGGAAAGCGGCGTGAAATCAGCGGCTGTTATCGGCGGCGGCTTCATAGGACTTGAGATGGCGGAAAATTTGCGTCACCTCGGGCTGTCGGTATCGATTATCGAAATGCTCGACCAGGTCATGGCGCCGCTTGATTTTGAAATGGCGCAGCTTTTGCATGAAAACCTTGTCCAGAACGGGGTCGAGCTTCACCTCGGCGACGGCGTTTCCACCTTTAACGATGTCGGAAGCAAGGTCGATATTACTCTGAAAAGCGGCAAGATTGTATCTGCTGAACTTGTTATTCTCGCAATAGGCGTTCGCCCCAACGGGGAAATCGCCAAGGCCGCAGGACTTGAGATGAACGCACGCGGCGGAATTATCGTCGACGAATATCTCCGCACCTCGGACCCCGACATTTATGCAGTGGGCGACGTTATCGAGGTTGAGGACTTTATTGATAAGAGCAGAACAATGATTCCGCTTGCGGGCCCCGCAAACAAGCAAGGACGCATCGCCGCTAACAATATCGCGGGCTTAAGCGAAAAATACGAGGGCACACAGGGCAGCTCCGTTGCGAAGGTTTTTGATTTAACCGCGGCGACCACGGGCGCAAACGAGAAGACTCTTATGAAACGCGGGCTTAAAAAGGGTGAGGATTACGAGAGCGTAACTATAATCCAAAACTCACACGCCGGTTACTATCCGGGTGCGGTTCCGCTTACGCTTAAGCTTCTTTTCTCTAAGGACGGCAAAAAAATCTTCGGCGCGCAGATAGTCGGCGCGGACGGAGTAGATAAGAGAATTGATACGCTTGCCGTAGCCATCAGGCTCGGAGCGGGTATCAGTGAGCTGAAGGCTCTTGAGCTTGCCTATGCTCCGCCCTATTCCTCGGCAAAGGATCCCGTAAACATGGCAGGTTTCGTTGCGGATAACCTTATTAGCGGAAAGGTTGCAATTGCTCCGTGGGATGTGGTCGAGCAAAATACGGGCGCAGTAATGCTTGACGTTCGTGAGAATGCGGAGCTTATGACCTTCTCCCTTGCGGGAGCAAAGCATATTCCGCTCGGAGCGCTTCGCGCGCGCCTCGGCGAGCTTGATAAAGAGAAGGAAATCATTGTGTTCTGCGCAATCGGAGTTCGTGCCTACAACGCAGCTCGAATTTTAAAGAATAACGGCTTTGAAAACGTAAAAGTTTATCCGGGCGGAATGCGCTTCTATCAGTCAGCACATTACAAGGAGGAAAAAACCATGAGCTTTGATGCGCCTGTTGCCGACAGCGGTCATGTTGATACACAAAATGCCCCAATTGCCTCAATGCGGCTCGATTGCAGCGGAATGCAGTGCCCCGGTCCCATTATGAAGGTTTTTGAAACCATGAAGGATATGAATAATGGTGACGTCATGGAGGTTTCCGCCTCTGACCCCGGCTTTGCCAGAGACATTGTCGCGTGGTCAAGAAGAACCGGAAATACACTCGTCAGCAACGAGAAGCGCGGAAACGACTATGTTGCGCTCGTAAAAAAAGGAGCGGAGGGCGCTCCGACTGCGCCTGTGACGGCAAGTCCGGACGGAAAGACCATTATCGTTTTTTCGGGCGACCTCGACAAAGTTCTCGCAAGCTTCATAATTGCAAACGGCGCTGCCGCGATGGGAAGACCCGTGACCATGTTCTTCACCTTCTGGGGGCTTAATGTTTTGCGCAAGTCCCAAAAGCAGAAGGTCAGCAAGACCTTCATGGAGAGCATGTTCGGCGCTATGATGCCCAGAGGCACAGGAAAGCTAAAGCTTTCCAAAATGAACATGGGCGGCATGGGCACCGCCATGATGAAGAAAATTATGCACGATAAGAACGTCGATTCGCTTGAAGAGCTTATAAGAAAGGCTATGAAGGCGGGCGTGAAAATCGTTGCCTGCACCATGAGCATGGATGTCATGGGCATTAAAGAAGAAGAGCTCATCGAGGGAGTTGAGCTCGGCGGCGTAGGCGCATATCTCGGAGATGCCGAGGAATCAAACGTCAACCTCTTTATCTGATACTTCTCTGCCATAATATAAATAGAATCCTCTCTCCTCCATGGCCCGCGGTGCCCATTACACCGCGGGCCGACTTCTATTCAAGAAGGATTGTTGACTTTTTAACGATCATATGGTATATTATGAGTGTAATTTACAAACCGTACTGACATTGAAGATGTATTTCTGACATGGAAGGCAGTGACTTAAAAGCTTTTTAGCTTTTTGCGCCTGCCGAGGCGCATTTTTTGTTTTATCGGAGGGTTCAGGCTATGGAAAATCAGGAAAAAAGGCTCGCAATGATTGCAATCGTTGTCGAAAACTACGAGTCGGTCGAAAAGCTTAACAGGCTCATGCACGAGTACGGTGAATTTATCATCGGACGAATGGGCTTGCCCTGCCGTGACAGAGCGGTTTCCCTGATAAGCGTTGCGCTGGACGCCCCCGGGGATGCAATAAGCTCTCTGTCCGGAAAACTGGGAATGCTTCCCGGTGTCAGTGCAAAGACGGTCTACGCGAAAACTCAGGCTTGACCGTTTTTGCGGTACACAAAATCTGAAAGGGAGATTTATAATGAAAAAGAACACAATAACAATCATTCTGTGCCTTGTTTTGGTGCTTGGCCTGCTTGCCGCCTGCGGAACGAAAGATGTATCGACCGCGACAGACGTTCCCGAAGCGACTGCCTCCGTTAACCCTTCGCCCGCAGAGCAGGTAAAGGTTACGGTAGCGGGACTGGCGGGCCCCACCTCAATGGGTTTGATTAAAATGATTTCCGAAAAAGCCCTAAACAGCGATGCCTACTCCGTAAGCTACGAAATCGCAAACGCACCGGATAATTTAACTGCAAAGCTCATCAGCGGGGAAGTACAGATCGCGGCACTGCCCACTAACTCCGCCGCCGTTCTCTATAACAAAACCGAGGGGCAGATTCAGTTCCTTGCTCAGAATACTCTCGGCGTTCTCTACCTTATGGGAAAGGATTCGTCAAATGTGAGCTCTCTTGCGGATTTGGCTGGTAAAACCATTGTTTTGAGCGGCTCGGGCGCGATTCCCGAATTTGCCATGGAGTATATTCTTGACAAGGCTGGGCTAAAAGACTCGGTTACTCTCAGCTATCTGACAGACCACGCCTCCGTTGCTCAGGCTCTGCTTGCGGGCGATGCGGATTTGGTCGTTTTGCCGCAGCCCTTCGTTACGCAGGTGCTCATAAAAGACCCGAGCATGAAAATCTTGCTTGACCTAAACAAAGAGTGGGACGTCGCATCTGATGGGAAAAGCCAGCTTGACATGGGCTGCCTAGCAGTCAACAAGGCATTTGCGGAAGCAAATCCCGAGTTTATAGCGGAGTTTTTAAAGCAATACGAGGCTTCGGTGAGCTTCGTCAACGAAAATCCCGCCGAGGCTGCCCTTATGATAGCCGATGCCGGTATCGTTCCGTCGGCGGAGATAGCGGAAAAGGCGATACCCTACTGCAATATCGTATATAAATCGGCGCAGGACGCAAAGTCCGAGATAGACGGCTTTTTAAAGGTACTCTATGACTTTGACCCCGCCTCCGTCGGCGGGAAGCTGCCTGATGACGGCTTCTATTACGCGGCGGCTGCGAAATAGGAATCTCTTACAAAAGGGGACTGTTATGAACGACGGGCTCTCCCGAAAAACCTTTGCCCTATGGGCTAGGCGTATTCTTGTGGTAATACTTTGGATAGCGATATGGGAAGCGATGTACCTGCTTATCGGCAGGGACATCTACTTCCCTTCGCCCCTTTCCGTCGTCAAAACCTTTTTTACCCTGCTGGCGGAAAAAAGCAGCTGGACTATTATCGGCATGAGTGCTTACCGAACGCTTTTCGCCGTTTTTGCCTCCGCGCTTCTGGGAGTTTTGTTCGGTATGATGTGCGGACGAAGCCGTGTGCTCTACGATTTCATAAATCCGCTCATGGTTATACTTAAGTCGACCCCCGTTGTATCGGTTATTATAATTGCGATAATCTGGTTTCGCTCCACAGATGTGCCGATATTCTCGGGCTTTTTGATGTGCTTTCCGATTGTTTTCACCGCAACAGTGGCGGGCATACGCTCCGCCGACCCGAAGCTTCTTGAAATGAGCTCGTTTTATAAGGTGAGGAGCTTCGATACGCTGCGGTTTTTGTATCTTCCCTCCGCTAAGCCCTACATCAACGCCTCCGTTGTGTCAGCCATCGGAATCTGCTGGAAAGCCGTTGCCGCCGCTGAAGTACTTAGCATGCCGCGCCTTTCCATCGGTGCGAACCTCTATTTTGCCAAGACCTCGCTTGACCCCGCCTTGCTTTTTGCATGGACGGCCGTTATAATTCTTTTGAGCTTCGTCTTTGAAACGATTTACGCAAAGGTGTCGGGCTATGATAAAACTTGAAAATATCAGTAAAAAATATGGCGCTCACGAACTGTTTTCAAATTTTTCCGCCGAGTTTGAGGAGCACAGGGTTTCCTGTATACTGGGAGCCTCCGGGGTCGGAAAAACGACCCTGATTAACATCATAGCGGGGCTTAATAAACCCGACGGCGGAATAGTTCGCTTCGGCTCGCAGGAGGGAGAGCTTCGCGGCTCTTATGTTTTTCAGGAGGCACGGCTTCTGCCATGGCTGAACGTACATGACAACCTCGATCTGGTTTTGAAAAACGCGAGAAAGCCGCTAGCCAGTGAAAAAGCCGACGACCTCATGCGTGTGAAGCATGGGCGCGGTGATGAGCATTTTACCAAGGAAGAGCGCATTGAGCTCATCCGAAAGCAGCTTCGGCTTGTGGAACTTGAGCCTTACGAATTTTCCATGCCGAGTGAGCTTTCGGGGGGGATGGTTCAGCGCGTGGCGCTAGCGAGAGCCTTTGCTTTTCCCGCTGATATCCTTTTTCTCGACGAGCCTTTTAAGGAACAGGACCCGAAGCTCAAGGAAGAGCTTTACGAGAGTTTTTTCCGCGCCTATAAAAACGACGAGGCCGGACGAACGGTGCTCTTTGTTACGCACGATATTTCGGAGGCGCTTCGTCTTGCCGATACTATCTATGTGCTCGCAGGCACTCCGGCAGAAATTGTCGGAAAATTTGACAGAGCCGAGTTTTCAGATGAACTGAAGAACAAAATAAAAGAACTGCTTTAACAGAAAAAAGCTCCCGTCCGGTTGCGGACGGGAGCTTTGAAATTAGTGCTTATTCGCCTTTGAAGCGGGTTTTTGCGGTGTAGTGAGTGTGCAAAAGTTCGTGCGACTTGTGGCTGCCCGGCTTTTCGAGGAAGCTCGAGTAAAGCTCCTTGATGACGGGGTTGTCGTGGGACTTGCGCAGGGTTTTTGCCGCGTCCTCGGAATACAGAGCCTTCGCACGCAGCTTCTTGAGATCGACGTTGTTGCGGATAGACGCGGGCTGAATGGGCTGACCGCCGCCGTTTACACAGCCGCCGGGGCAAGCCATAACCTCAATGAAGTGATAGTTCTTCTCGCCGCGCTTAACGGATTCGAGAACCTCTCTCGCGTTTGCAAGACCGCTTGTTACTGCAACATTCAGGGTGAGGCCTGCAACGGTGTAGGTAGCTTCCTTGATGGCGCCCGTTCCGCGGACATCGCAGAACTCAATGGGAGCGCCGGGGTCGCCCGTAAGCCACTCCGCCGCGGTGCGCAGCGCCGCTTCCATAACGCCGCCGGTCGCGCCGAAGATAACTGCGGCTCCGGTGGAGATGCCGAGAGGAGCGTCGTAGTCCTCGTCGGGCAGATTTACGAAGTCGATGCCCGCACGGTCAATCATGCGGCCGAGCTCACGGGTTGTGAGGGCTACATCAACATCGGGAACACCGTTAACAGACTGCTCCTCGCGCTTGCACTCGTACTTCTTGGCGGTGCAGGGCATGATACTCACGACGAAGATGTTCTTCGGGTCGATGCCCAGTTTAGCGGCATACCAGCTCTTGGTGATTGCGCCGAACATCTGCTGCGGGGACTTGCAGGAGGAAAGGTTGGGGATGAACTCGGGATAATAATGCTCGCAGTAGTTAATCCAGCCGGGCGAGCAGGAGGTTATGAGGGGAAGTGCTCCGCCTGTGTTGATGCGCTCAACGAGCTCGTTAGCCTCCTCAAGAATTGTGAGGTCGGCGGAGAAGTTCGTGTCGAACACATCGTCAAAGCCGAGGCGGCGCAGAGCTGCGACCATCTTGCCCTCAACATTGGTGCCGATGGGCATATTGAAGGCTTCACCGAGAGCGGCACGGACAGCGGGAGCGGTCTGAACCACAACGCGCTTTGTCGGGTCGGCAAGAGCCGCCCAGACCTCATCTGTCTGGTCTTTTTCGCTCAGAGCGCCCGTCGGACAGGCTACAATGCACTGACCGCAGGAAACGCAGGCAACGCTGTTGAGCGGAGCGTCGAAAGCGGATCCGATGTGGGTGTTGAAGCCGCGGTCGTTAACGCCGATAACGGCGGCATCCTGATTGTGCTCGCACACCGCGGTGCAGCGGCGGCAAAGAATGCACTTGGAGTTGTCGCGAATCATGTGGGTTGCCGATTCGTCAATTTTGCTGGGAGTTTTTGCTCCGTCGAAGGCGGCCTCGTCGTCAACTCCGTAATCATGGCAGAGCTTCTGAAGCTCGCAGGAGCCGCTGCGAACGCAGCTTAAGCACTCGCGGCGGTGGTTGGAAAGCAGAAGCTGAAGGTTGATCTTACGGGCGTCAAACACCTTTTTGCTGTTTGTGATGACCTCCATACCCTCGGTAACGGGGAAAACGCAGGCGGCGTTGAGCTTGGGTGAGCCCTTAATTTCAACCACGCACATACGGCAGGCGCCAATCTCGTTAATTTCCTTGAGATAGCAGAGAGTAGGTATGTCGATATGCGCCTCGCGGGCGGCGTTCAGAATGGTGGTTCCTTCGGGGACGGATACTTTAACACCATTGATGGTTAGATTTATCATTTTCATTTCCATATCCTCCTCTCCTTATCTTTTGTAGATTGCGCCGAACTTGCAGTTATCAATGCAGGCGCCGCATTTTATGCACTTTTCGGTGTCAATAACGTGAGTCTTCTTAACCTCGCCCGTAATCGCCGTTGCCGGACAGTTGCGCGCGCAGAGCGTGCAGCCCTTGCACTTTTCGGCGTCGATGTAGTAGTTAAGCAGCTTCTTGCAGACACCTGCGGGGCAGCGCTTTTCGAGGATATGTGCTTCGTACTCGTCGCGGAAATACTTGATAGTTGAGAGTACGGGGTTCGGAGCAGTCTGACCCAGACCGCACAGAGAGTTTTCTTTAATGTAGACGCAAAGGTTTTCGAGTCTTTCGATGTCTTCAATCTCTCCGTTGCCGGAGGTGATTTTCTCGAGAATCTCATACATGCGGCGATTGCCGACGCGGCAGGGGGTGCACTTGCCGCAGCTCTCGTCGACTGTGAACTCAAGGAAGAACTTGGCGATGTCGACCATGCAGTTGTCTTCGTCCATGACAATCATTCCGCCGGAGCCTATCATGGAGCCGATGGCGATGAGGTTGTCGTAGTCAACGGGGATGTCCATCAGGCTTGCGGGGATACATCCGCCGGAGGGACCGCCGGTCTGAACGGCCTTGAACTTCTTGCCGTTGGGGATGCCGCCGCCGATTTCCTCGATGATCTCACGAAGGGTGGTGCCCATCGGGATTTCAACAAGGCCGGTGTGGTTAATCTTGCCGCCGAGAGCAAAGACCTTTGTGCCCTTGGACTTCTCGGTGCCCATGGAGGCGAACCACTCGGCTCCGTTTAGAATTATACGGGGGACGTTAGCGTAGGTTTCGACGTTGTTGTTCATTGTGGGTTTGCCGAAAAGACCCTTGACCGCGGGGAAGGGAGGACGGGGACGGGGGTCACCGCGCTTGCCTTCGATGGAGTTCAGAAGAGCGGTTTCCTCGCCGCAGACGAAAGCGCCCGCGCCAAGACGGATGTCAAGGTCGAAGTCGAAGCCTGTTCCGAGAATATTCTTTCCCAAAAGTCCGGCTTCTCTCGCCTGAGCGATAGCAATTTTCAGACGCTTAACAGCGATGGGGTACTCCGCACGGACATAAATATATCCGAAGGAAGCGCCAATCGCATAACCTGCGATTGCCATTGCTTCGAGAACGCAGTGGGGGTCGCCCTCGAGCACGCTGCGGTCCATGAACGCTCCGGGGTCGCCCTCGTCGGCGTTGCAGCAGACATATTTGATGTCGCTCTTCTGAACAGCGGTGAAGCTCCACTTTTTGCCGGTGGGGAAGCCGCCGCCGCCGCGTCCGCGAAGTCCCGAGTCGGAAATGACCTTAATGACTTCTTCGGGCGTCATCTCGGTGAGCACCTTTGCCAGCGCCATATAGCCGTCGTAGGCTATGTATTCGTTAATGTTTTCGGGGTCAATAACACCGCAGTTGCGCAGAGCGACGCGCTTTTGCTTACGGTAGAAGTCGGTGTTGTCAAGGCTCAGAACGGTGTCCTCGGCAAGGGTCTCGGTGTAAAGCAGGCGCTTTACGATTCTGCCCTTGAGCAGGTGCTCTGTTACGATTTCCTTAACGTCCTCGACTTTAACCTGAGAGTAGAAGGCACCCTCGGGATAGACGACGACGACAGGGCCGAGAGCGCAAAGCCCGAAGCAGCCGGTCATAACGACCTTAACTTCGTCGGCAAGGCCGGCGGCCTTCAGTTCGGCTTCAAAGTTCTCAAAGAGTTTGTCGCTTGCGGAGGAGTGACAGCCGGTTCCGCCGCAAACGAGGATGTGTGAACGTACCATTTAACTACTACCTCCTAATTTGCGTTGGCGCCGATGGTGTATTCAACCACAGGGCTGCCGTTTACGACGTGTTGAGCAATTATCTTGGGAACCTTTTCGGGTGTTACGTGAACATAAGTGGTTTTTGAGCCGTCGGTATCGTAGATTTCGATTACGGGCTCAAACTGGCAAATTCCGATACAGCCTGTCTGAGCGACGACTACATCGGTAAGCTTGCGGGTTTCGACTTCCTTGACGCAAGCGGCAAGAACGGGACGAGCGCCGGCCGCAATACCGCAGGTTGCCATGCCGACAACTATTCTAATGCGGGTTTCGCCGTCTTTGCGCACGCCGATTTTTGACTTCATATCGTCGCGCAAAGCCTGAAGTTCTGCTAAACTCTTCATCCTTGGATTACCTCCTGTTTTGTGGATTTGCCGCGAGGCAAACCCCATATTATTCATTGTTATCCGTGACCTGTTATTAGGTCAGCGGTGTTTTCCGCCAGAAACTCACGGATAAATCTGGAGACCTCCGGAGTGTTTAACTCGAGCCCCTCCAGTATTCTGCGAAATTCGCGCGTATCCAGTGTCATCTCCGCGTTTTCATAGCGGCGCGTGTACAAAAAATCAATTTGCGGGTTGCAGTGAATCAGTGTGCTTATGGTTTCGTTAATATCGCCAAGCGGCATAAGGTCAATGCTTGAACGCACAAAATCGGCTCTTAATACTGTACCCTGTCCGACTGTGCTTTGAATCTCAAGCTTCCCGCCTGTCAGTTCCGCCGCCATCTTAAAAAACGGAACACCAAGACCGACTTTTCTGGTAGTGCGTGTGGTGAAAAAGGG
Source organism: Clostridia bacterium (assembly GCA_009929315.1). GTDB lineage: Bacteria > Bacillota > Clostridia > Oscillospirales > Oscillospiraceae > UBA2658. The sequence goes on along the minus strand of SAAS01000006.1, from coordinate 23,802 downwards.
GTCTGTGACGTTTTTGAGCTGCTCGGGAGTCATTCCGCAGCCGTTATCGGATATTGTTACGGAAAGAAGATCCGTGCCAGAGCTTTCCTCAACGGTGATTTCAATTAGAGTTGCGCCGGCCCGCACGGAATTTTCCGCCACATCAAGTATGTTCATGGAAAGTTCCTGCATCATTGCGCTGCCTCCGTAATTAAAAAGCCGAAAAGGAAATCCGGCTCATTCACACTTTTTCAGTATTGCGGCAATCTGATCGGGGGTAACTTTGCCGTAAACGTCGTCGTTTATGCTAAGAACCGGAGCAAGTCCGCAGGCACCCATGCAGCGGCAGGCGTCCAAAGAGAACTTGCCGTCGGGAGTTGTGCCGCCGTCCTCAACATCGAGTGTCTTTTTGATTTTTTCATAAATTTCGCCCGCGCCTTTAACGTAGCAGGCAGTTCCCAGACAAACGGAAATAGCATACTTTCCCTTGGGATTGAAAGTGAATTGAGAATAGAACGTGGCAACGCTGTACACGCTTTCCGTAGAGATACCCAGTTCGGATGCGATGACTTCAATTACCTCTTCGGGCAGATAGCCGTAGATTTCTTGTGCAACCTGCAGTATCTGAACCAAAGAGTGTTCACCTTGCAGGGCCGCAATACTTTCACGCAGCCTCTTGTCTTGCTCGGGTGTTCCGACAAAAGCAGTTACGCATGTTTTGCTTGACATTTGCGATTCCTCCAGTTAAAGATTTAGTGGATGCTGTATATAGAAAAACTAATTTTAGTAGTTTCTCGTGCGCTTTTTCAATTATAACATTATACACGAAATAATACCATAGTCAAATTTTTAACTTTTTAAAAATAGTGTATGATTGAACAGAGAAATAAAGTGTGCTAGAATGAAATTGTATAGATTTGTATTCTATCGGCTCATGCCTCCGCAGCGGACTTCGCCGCGCTTAATTGGCGGCGGCGGTTTTCAACTTGAAACCTAATCAAACCAACTTGTTTTGGGAGGAATATTATGCTTATAAAGGAAATTCAGAAAATACTCGACGCGCAGCTTCTGGTGGGCGAGAGTCTGTTGGACACCGAGGTTCATACGGCCTGCGGCAGCGACATGATGAGCGACGTGCTTGCTTTCGTAAAAGACCAGGCGGTTCTTATAACGGGACTTCTTAACCAGCAGGCCATCCGTACAGCGGCCATGATGGACATGGTTTGCGTTATTTTTGTACGCGGAAAACAGCCGAGCGAGGAAATTTTGGAAGTTGCAAAGGAAAACGGTATAGCAGTCATGACAACGAGCTACCGTATGTTTACCGCCTGCGGCATGCTGTATGAGGCAGGCTTGAACGGAGGCTTATCAACAAAATGAGCGGAAATACCCTACACTATCACTATGTCGTTCCCGGAGATGATTTTACGAGGGCGGGCATGGCATCCAGCGCCGTAAAGCAAGTTTTAAAGCAGCTTGGGCTGGATCCCGAAACGGTAAGAAAAATGGCAATTTCTTTGTACGAGGGCGAAATCAATATGGTGATTCACGCCAGCGGAGGAGAAATTGACGTGGATATTGACGATGAAAAAATCGTTGCCGTGCTGACCGACCACGGTCCCGGAATTGAAGACATTGAGCTTGCCATGCAGGAGGGCTGGTCAACCGCTTCCGAGCAGGTGCGGGGGCTGGGCTTCGGAGCGGGAATGGGGCTTCCGAACATGAAGAAATATTCCGACTACATGAATATAGAAAGCAAGCCGGGCAGCGGCACGACAGTAACCGTTATGGTTAATATAAAATGACTCACAGAATTTTAGCATAATCTTGGAGGTTTGGAATGCCTGAATATTTTCACTCCGTGACTTTGGATAAGGACGCCTGCCGCGGCTGTATAACCTGCGTTAAGCGCTGCCCGACGGAAGCGATTCGCGTCCGTGACGGGAAGGCACGGATTATTGGAGAACGCTGTATCGACTGCGGTGAATGTATCCGCGTTTGTCCCCACCACGCAAAAAGTGCCGTTACGGATCCGCTTAGCTCGATTGAGCAGTTTAAATATAAAGTTGTGCTTCCGCCGCCTTCTCTTTTCGGACAGTATAAAAGGCAGGAGGATCTGGAGCTTATCCGCGCTGCCCTGAGGGAGCTCGGCTTTGACGCGGTTTACGAGGTTGCGGCGGCGGCGGAGCTTGTAAGCGACGCAACTCGCCGTATGCTCGAGCAGGGAGGGCCGAAAAGACCCGTCATTTCCTCCGCCTGCCCGGCGGTGCTCAGGTTAATCCGCATACGCTTCCCCAACTTACTGGAAAATGTACTGCCGCTGTCGGCTCCGATGGAGGTGGCGGCTCGACTTGCGCGGGAGAAAGCAGTCAAAGAAACGGGACTAAATCCCTCCGACATCGGTATAGTTTTTATAACCCCCTGCCCCGCAAAGGCAACGGCAATTAAAAACCCCATGGGTACGGAAAAAAGCGAGGTTGATTTAGCAATATCCGTGAGCGAAATTTACCCCGCACTGCTTGCTGCGATGAATAAATGCGCCGCCGAGGGAACGGGACCTGACTCCGCGCAGAGCGGACGAACGGGACTCAGCTGGGGCAACAGCGGCGGAGAGGCCGCGGCCACCTTCACTGTTCGTTATCTTGCGGCGGACGGCATAGAAAACGTAATCAACGTACTTGATGAGATGGAGGACGACAGGCTTTCAGATCAGGATTTCGTGGAGCTTAACGCCTGCCCCGCGGGCTGTGTCGGCGGTGTTCTGAATATAGAAAACCCCTATGTTGCGGCGACAAGGATGAAACGGCTGAGAAATTACCGCCCCGTTGCCTGCAACAGCTTAAGCGGCGATACTCTGCCGCCCGAAATTCTTTGGGATGCCGAGGTTAAGCCTATAAATGCACTGAGTCTAGATTCAAATCCGCAGCATTCCTTGAAAATGATGCGCGAGATTGAGGAAATAGAATCAAGATTATACGGGCTCGACTGCGGCTCCTGCGGAGCACCCTCCTGCCGTGCGCTTGCGGAGGACATTGTTCTCGGATACTCAACTGAGGACGCCTGCATTTATCTTCTTAAGGACAAGGTTGAAGCGGTCAGGTCGAGTATGCTCTCACTTAAAATTGACAGCAGGGATAAAAGCGGAGACAAATGCGCAGATAAGAATTAAACAGGCTCAGTTTACAATCGTTAGCTTAAGTGCGTGCTGCCCGCTCTTCGGACAATCGCGACACTTACACAAGAATATCGCTGATATTTGGGATCAACATAGGCCTTGAGTCTGATGAAAGGAATGGCCGCTAAATAATGAAAGTTAAGGAACTGTGCGCGCAGCTCGGTTGGGAAATAGCAAACGGCGAGGGCGAACGTGAAATTACCGGCGGCATATATTGCTGCGATCTGCTGTCGATAGTAATGGGCAGAGCGCCTGCCGGAAGTCTTTGGATTACAGTTATGGGAAATGTAAACTCCATGGCGGTTTCAACGCTTGCCGATACTGCCTGTGTGGTCATTGCCGAAGCAATGCCGCTCGATGATGAGGCGCTTATCGGCGCGAAAAAAGGGAATGTGACCGTAGTAAGGACTGAACTGCCGGTTTTTGAGGCCGCGCTGAAGGCGGCGGAGTGCCTCGGGCTGTTATAAGCGTTTTAGGGAAATGGGGGCGAGGGCTTTGTCAAAATATGCTTATGATCTTCATATTCACAGCTGCCTTTCACCCTGCGGCGATGCATTGATGACTCCGCCGAATATAGCAAACATGGCCTATATTAAAGGTCTTGATATAATTGCAATAACCGACCACAACAGCGCAAGGAACGTTCGTGCCGTTTGCCTTGCCGCCTCTTCGCTTCCTCTCACGGTAATCCCGGGGATTGAAGTAACCACCGCCGAGGAAATCCACGTGGTGTGTCTTTTCCCAGACTGTGACAGTGCGGAAAAAGCGGGCTTGGAGATGGAAAAGCATCTGCCGCCCATTCAAAACCGCCCGGAATACTTCGGCGAGCAGCTGATTATGGACGAAAATGAAGCTGTGACCGGAAATTTTCCGTTTCTTCTCTCAAACGCGCTGGATATTTCGATTGACACTCTGCCCACACTTGTGGAGAGTTTCGGGGGCTTTTGCTATCCCGCGCATATTGACAGAACTTCAAACAGTATTTTGTCTGTGTTCGGCACCCTTCCGGATAAGCCGCGCTTTTCCGCACTTGAGGTCTCAAGACCGCAGAAGTTTTTTGAAGCTGCCGAAAATGACGGTTACAGAAAAGAACATACCGTTGTCACATCCTCCGATGCGCATTTTCTCGCGGATATTTCGGAGCGCGAACACTTAATTGAGCTTGAGAAGCCTACTTTTGAGCTTCTTCGCAAGGCTTTGAACAAAGGCTTGGACCGGGCTTTTTCATGAGAACGAAGGAGCGCTTTCAGATTTGCGGAATCAAGGCGTAATCTGGTTCGTAAATTAGAGCCAAGTCGTATTCTACTACAAAAAAGAAGCCTTGTCAAAACCCGCTTATCGGCACTGAAAACGACCTGAAATACGAGGGGCAAAGCATGAAGATTGTACTGATTAACGGTCAAAACCATAAGGGCTCAACCTATCACATAGGCAGAAAACTGGCGGAAAAACTGACGGTTCCGGAGAATATCTCCGAGTTTTTTCTGCCTAAAGACATGCCGAGCTTTTGTTTGGGCTGCGCTAAATGCATTATGGAGGATGAAAAGCTCTGCCCTCACCGCTCATACATGGAACCGATTATTAGCGCGGTTGACGCCTCCGATGTGCTGATTTTCACATCGCCTGTTTATGTTTTTCACGCAAGCGGCTCGATGAAGGCTCTGCTGGATCACTTTGCTTATCGGTGGATGCCTCACCGCCCCGAGGAGAAGATGTTTACTAAGCAGGGAGTCTGTATCGCGACCGCCGCCGGAGCCGGAATGAAATCGACAATTAAGGACATGAGGGACAGCCTTAACTTTTGGGGAGTAGGAAGGGTTTACAGCTACGGAATCGCGGTCAACGCGATTGAGTGGGACGAGGTTCCGGAAAAGAAAAAAGCTAAAATCGAAAAAAAGACGGACAGCCTTGCCAAAACAATTAAACGACGCGAGGGAAAGGTTCGCCCCGCGCTTAGAACGCTGTTGTGGTTTTACGGCATACGACTCATGCAGAAAAAGCCGCTTAACGCCGTTGACGGGGTTTATTGGAAGGAGAAGGGCTGGACAGGGACGACCAGACCTTGGAAGAGTTAACGGTATAGGGCGCTCGTAATTTCTGTTGACAAGTTATCGGAATTAAAATATAATGAGCCTGCTTGAAAAAGCTACCAATTGAATATTCCATATTTGGAGTATGGCAAAGACGCCAATAATACACCGTGTATTATTGGCGCTATTTTTATTTTTAAAGGAGAAGATTTATGGACCACGGCGACGTCGCATGGATGTTAACATCATCGGCACTGGTATTGATAATGACCCCCGGACTGGCATTTTTTTACGGAGGCTTGGTAAAGAGAAAAAACATTATTAACACAATTCTGTCATCTGTTATACTCATGGGGCTGGGCTCCGTTCTCTGGGTTTTGATTGGTTTTTCATTGTCGTTTCACGGCGATATCGGAGGAATCATCGGTGACTTGAAGTGGTTTGGACTGAGCTTTGACACAATGAAGGACATGACCCTTGCGTATCCCAACACGCTCGCCTTTGCAATATTCCAAATGATGTTCGCAATTATCACTCCGGCACTCATAACCGGAGCGATTGCTGAGAGAATGAAATTTTCTTCTCTTGTAATTTTCACAACAGTATGGTCTATTATAGTATATTACCCCCTTGCGCACATGGTCTGGGGTGGCGGACTGCTCTTCCAAATCGGCTCAATAGATTTCGCGGGAGGAAACGTCGTTCACATCAGCTCGGGCGTGAGCGCGCTTGTACTCTCTATTCTTCTGGGAAAGCGCAAGCACATCGCAAAAGCTACATATCACCCGCATAATGTTCCGTTTGTAATTCTCGGTGCGTCACTGCTTTGGTTCGGCTGGTTCGGATTCAACGCGGGCAGCGCGCTTTCGGCAAACGAGCTTGCCGTTCACGCCTTCATGGCCACCAACACCTCCGCTGCCGCGGCCATGCTCTCTTGGCTCCTGATTGAAAAAGTCAAAAATGGCAAGCCGACTCTTGTGGGCGCTTCGACGGGCCTTGTGATCGGCTTAGTGGCGATAACTCCCGGAGCGGGCTTTGTTCCGATTTGGGCGGCTTTAATTATCGGCGCTCTGGTAAGCCCGATTTGTTACTTCTTCATAAGCGTCATTAAGCCCAAATTCGGCTATGACGACGCGCTGGATGTGTTCGGCTGCCACGGCATCGGCGGTATTTGGGGCGGAATCGCAACCGGCCTTTTTGCAAAGACCTCAATAAATTCCGCCGCCGCGTGGGACGGGCTCGTTTTCGGAAACGCAACTCTTTTCCTTCGCCAACTGGCCGCCATCGGAATAACTATTTTAATCGCTGTCGCAGGCACCTTTGTTGCTTACGGGGTGGCGACATTTGTCACAAAGGGAATAAGGGTTTCCAGCAAAGGCGAGGATTTGGGTCTTGACTGCTCCGAGCACGACGAATCGGCTTATCCTGCCTTCAACGGCATGGATTAACACAAGGGAGGATTTATTAAGTGAAAAAAATCGAAGCGTATATCAGACCCGAAAAGCTTGAGGACACAAAAGAAATCCTGACGAAATACAAGCTCAACGGCCTCAGCATTATGCAGGTTATGGGCTGCGGAAAGCAAAAAGGCTGGAAAAAGTTCGTGCGAGGCACCGAGGTCGATTACAACTTCCTGCAAAAAATCAAGCTTGAGATGGTAGTGCTTGACGAACAGGTCGAGGACGTTGTTCAGGGGATTATTGAAATCTCGTCGACGGGCGAATTCGGAGACGGCAAGATATTCATTTATGATGTTAACGACGCGATTCGGGTGAGAACCAAGGAACGCGGTGAGGACGCAATTAAATAGGATTTAAGAGAAAAGACGCCTGAAAGCTTTGCTTTCGGACGTCTTTTTTTAGCGCCTTTTTAGTATAAAACAGAGCTAAATGAGAAAAATAAACAGTGCCATTATTATAAAAGGGGAAACGAATACAGGGGGTGAAGTTATGGCACTTTTGGGAAATCCGTTTGTTGCAAATGTTACAAAGCAAATGAGCTTTGACGAAACGCTTCAGGCGCTTCGGGTGGATTTAGCCGGAGAGCTTGAGGCGATTATCGGCTATGAGGCCCATGCCGCTTCGACAGACGACGAGCGAGTAAAAAAAGTTCTTTTGCATATTGCCGATGAGGAGAGGCAGCATGTGGGAGAGCTTACGCAACTGCTTTATATACTCTGCCCAAAGGAAGAGGAGCACGCGGTGAAGGGCAAACAGGCGATTATAACTCAGCAGCAGCAGAATTTTCAGGGGCAGCTGCAATAAACAAAGCCGCGCGTATATAAAGTGTATAGGCGCGGCTTGTTCTCGCCTAAAGATAAAAACAGGCTTTATTCGCGGAAATCGAGCTTTGAAATACCAAAAGAAGCCGACGCTACGAATAACGCCGGCCCCTTTTGGAGGAGGATTGTGCAAGAATTTATGGAGACAAGAGAATTATCAAAATAATAAAGAAATGGGCTTAACGGTTTTTAAAGCCCTTTAACTCGGTGTTTGAGACAAAGGCGTTCATAGCGTCGAACTGATCTTCCGTATCGCAGCAGATTCCGAAGGCGAGCGCCTCATAATTCGCGGCTGAGTTAATATCCGCCTGCATGCCGCGGCGAATGCACTGCTTAGCAAAACGAACGGCAATCTGCGCCTTTGAAGCTATTGCGTTGGCAAGCTCAAGAGCTGTTTCCATGAGCTTTTCGTGTGCCACGACCTGATTTACAAGGCCTATTTCCTTCGCTTCCGCCGCGTTGATGGTTCTGGCGCTCAGAATAAGCTCCATAGCCTTTCCGATACCGACGATGCGTGGAAGCCGCTGGGTTCCGCCGAAACCCGGGATAATACCCAAACCAACTTCAGGCTGGCTGAACTTCGCGTTTTCGCTTGCGATACGGATATCGCAAGCCATAGCAAGCTCACAGCCGCCGCCGAGAGCGAAGCCGTTGACGGCCGCGATGACGGGCTTAGGGAAATTTTCGATACGAAGCGATATTGCGTTTCCGAAATCGCTGAAGGCTTTGCCTTCCACGGCGCCGAAATCGCGCATCTCGGCAATATCCTCTCCCGCGGCAAAGGAACGGCCTTTTCCAGTCAGGATAACTACATATATATCTTCGTTTGCCTCAAGCACGTCCAATGTCCGGTTGAGATCCGAAAGCACGTCGGAATTGAGAGAATTGAGAGTTTCAAAGCGGTTTATGGTTATTATTCCGACATGACCCTGCTGTTCGAGTATTATATATCCCATTTTTAAGTCCTCAGCACTTTTCGTAGATTGTGGCTACGCCCATGCCTCCGCCTATGCAAAGAGTGGCGAGGCCGATTTTAGCGTCATCCCTCTTTAAAAGTTCATGGAGCAGGCTTACGATTATGCGTGCTCCCGAAGCGCCGATGGGATGGCCGAGAGCGATAGCACCGCCGTTTACATTGACGCGGCTTACATCAAAGTTGAGCTCTCGCGCAACCGCGAGGGACTGTGCGGCAAAGGCTTCGTTCGCCTCTACAAGGTCGATGTCCTCAATGGTGAGCCCGGCCTTTTTAAGGGCGTTTCTGGAGGCGGGAACGGGGCCTATGCCCATTATTCTCGGGTCAACGCCGCCCTGACCCCAGCCGATGAGCTTCGCCATGGGCTTAAGACCGTATTTTTCGACAGCTTCACCGGAAGCGAGAAGTATCGCCGCGGCACCGTCGTTGATTCCTGAGGCGTTGCCTGCTGTAACCATTCCGTTTTCGGATTTGAACGAGGGCTTTAGCTTTGCAAGGCTCTCAGCGCTTGTGTCGTTTCTCGGAAATTCGTCCGTTTCAAAGTTTACCGTTTCGCGCTTGACCTTGACGGGGACGGGGACAATCTCGTCCTTGAACCTGCCGGAGGCCTGGGCCGCGGCTGTTTTCTGCTGGGACTGCAGAGCGAAGGCGTCAAGCTCTTCACGGGTGAGCTTCCAATCGTCGCAGATATTTTCGGCGGTAACGCCCATGTGGTAATTGTTAAAGGCGTCGGTGAGTCCGTCGTTAATCATTGTGTCTACAAGCTTTGCCGAGCCCATGCGTGCGCCGAAGCGCGCGGAAGGGACCGTATAAGGGGCGGCGGACATGTTTTCGGTTCCGCCCGCAACGATGATATCCGCGTCTCCGGCGAGAATGGAGCGCGCGGCCTCGATGAGGCTTTTCATGCCGCTGCCGCAGAGCATGTTAACGGCATAAGCGGGAACTTCAACGGGTATGCCTGCCTTAACCGCCGCCTGTCTTGCGACATTCTGGCCGAGTCCCGCGGTCAGCACGCAGCCGAATATTACTTCGTCCACGTTCTCGGGCGAAACATTTGCGCGGCGAAGGGTTTCTTTAATGACTATGGCACCGAGCTCTGTGGCGGAAACATCCTTCAGGGCGCCGCCGAAGCTGCCGATGGCTGTGCGGCAGCAATTTACAACATAAAGGTCTTTCATTTTTTTCCTCCGAATAGTCAATTTCATTTACAAGTTGGGTTTGGGGGCTCGGCGTATTATTTAAGCCCCATCCAAGAGGAAATGACCATACGCTGAACCTCGGAGGTGCCTTCGTAAATTTCGGTGATTTTCGCGTCGCGCATCATACGCTCAAACGGATATTCACGGGTATAGCCGTAGCCGCCGATGAGCTGGAGGGTGCGGCGCGTGACGTCGCTTGCGTTTTCGGAGGCAAAGAGCTTGCCCATAGCGGCAAGGTGATTATACTGCTCGTGGTCCTGCTTCGCCTGCGCCGCGCGGTAGATGAGAAGGCGGGCGGCGTCTGTCTTGGTCTGCATATCGGCGAGCTGGAACTGGGTGTTCTGGAACTGGCTGATTTTCTTGCCGAACTGTACGCGCTCGGAAACGTACTTGACACATTCGTCGATGGAGCCCTGAGCGATACCCAGTGCCTGCGCGCCGATGCCTATACGTCCGCCGTCGAGAGTTGTCATGGCAATCTTGAAGCCTTTGCCCTCTTCGCCGAGGAGGTTTTCCTTGGGAACCTTGACGTTGTTGAAAATGAGCTCATAAGTGGCGCTGCCGCGGATACCCATCTTCTTTTCCTTGGTTCCGAAGGTGAAGCCCTCCATGCCCTTTTCAAGGATGAAGGCGGAAATACCCTTGTTGCCGAGCTCCTTATTTGTCATGGCGAAAACTATGTAGGTGTCGCCATAGTAGCCGTTTGTAATAAATATCTTGCTGCCGTTAATGAGGTAGTGGTCGCCCTTGTCCTCGGCTGTGGTCTTCTGCATGGCGGCATCTGTTCCGGCGCACGGCTCAGTCAGAGCGAAGGCGCCGAGCTTTTCGCCAGTTGCCAGAGGAACCAAATACTTTTGCTTCTGCGCCTCGGTACCGTATTCATAGATGGGCCAGCAGCAAAGCGAGCTGTGTCCCGATAGCATAACGCTGGTCGTCGCGCAGTATTTTGCGATTTCCTCGCAGGCCGCGATATAGGCAAGATAGCTGAGGCCGCAGCCGCCGTACTCCTCGGGAACCCATACGCCCATCATTCCCATTTCGGCGAGCTTATGATAGGTTTCCTCGGGGAAACGCTCCTCTTCATCGATAATCGCCGCGAGCGGTTTGACTTCCTTAAGGCAGAAGTCGTGCAGCATTGACAATACTTCCTGCTCTTCAGCGCTTAATTTGAAATCCATTTTGACACCCTTCCTTTTATTATATATGTGTTAGCCGATTTTTAGCTTTCGTTATGCGCTGTAATCGTAGAAGCCCTTGCCGGTCTTTTTGCCCAGAAGCCCGCCGCGTACCATTTTGCGAAGCAGAAGCGCCGCGCGGTACTTGGGGTCGCCTGTTTCCGAATATAGCGTATCCATGATTGAAAGACAAATGTCAAGTCCGATAAAATCACCCAGAGCCAGAGGTCCCATCGGGTGGTTTGCGCCGAGGCACATGGCGGTGTCGATATCCTTAACTGAGGCAACGCCGGTTTCCAGAAGACCGACAGCCTCGTTAATCATCGGAACAAGGAGCTTGTTTACAACAAAACCGGGAGCCTCGGCAACCTCAACGGGGGTTTTGCCGAGCTTTACCGACAGCTCCGAAATTGCACTAAAGGTTTCATCGGAGGTGTTCGCACCGCGGATGACCTCAACGAGCTTCATAACGGTTGCGGGGTTAAAAAAGTGCATACCGATAAATTTATCGGCGCGCTTGGTTGCGGAGGCAATCGCGGAGATGGAGATGGAGGAGGTGTTGGTGGCGAAAATGGTCTCCGATTTGCAGATACCGTCAAGCTCCGCGAAAATCTGCTTTTTAATATTCAGATTCTCGACAGCAGCCTCAATGACAAGATCTGCGTCCGCTGCGGCTCTGATGTCCACGGTGAAAGCGATTTTGGAAAGAATGGCCTTCACATCGGCCTCACTCATTTTTCCCTTTGCGGCAAGCTTGGAAAGTCCCTTGTCAAGTCTTGCTGCCGATGCGGAAATCAGCTCTTCGCTTATGTCGCGGACAACAACATCAAACTCCTGTTTTGCAAAAACCTGAGCGATGTCAAGTCCCATGGTTCCGCCGCCGATGACGACAATTTTATTCATAGAAATATCCCTCTCAAATAATTTATTTGCCGCTCTGCACGTTCGACAGGGCGATTTTCTATTTTCCCAAGAAGTTCTTTTCCTTGCGCTTTTCCAAGAATGCGTCCATGCCCTCGTTTTTATCGGAGCTGCCGCAGCTTACGCCGAAGGCCTCTGCCTCGAAGGCGGAGCCAGTGTGGATATCCGTCTGCATACCCATACGGATGCAGCGCTTGGATTCGCGCACGGCAATAGGGGCGTTGACCGCGATTTTTTCCGCAAGCTCCAGAGCTTTCGGCATTAGCTCCTCGGGCGGGCAGACATAGCTGACAAGACCGATTTGTAAGGCTTCCGCGGCACCGATGACTTTCGCCGTGAAAATCAGTTCCATGGCCTTTGCAAGACCCACTATGCGGGGCAGCCTCTGAGTTCCGCCAAAGCCCGGGGTAATGCCGAGCCCTGTTTCCGGCTGACCGAATTTTGCGCTCTCCGAGGCAAGACGTATATCGCAGGCCATTGCCAGCTCGCAGCCGCCGCCGAGGGCGAAGCCGTTAATTGCAGCAATGACGGGCTTACTCATATTTTCAAGTTTTAAAAGCACCTCGCCGCCGCGAACACCGAAAGCCTTGCCTTCGGCAGCGGAAAAGCCCCTCATTTCTGCGATGTCGGCTCCGGCCACAAAGGCGCGTCCCTCGCCGGTGATAATAACTGCGTAGGTTTCCGCATCGCGCTCAACTTCGATGATTGCGTCCTCGAGGTCATTTAGCACCTGCGAGTTCAGGGCGTTGAGAGCTTCGGGGCGGCTTATTGTCAGAATTGCCACATGTCCGCTTTGTTCGGATTTGACAAACGACACGAGTATCACTTCCTTAATATATTTAAGTAAAATCAATCTGCGGCATATAAAAAGCCGCGCGTTCAATTATTCCTTGGGAGGCATTACGGTCGCAAAACCTGTGATGACCGTCTCGCCGCGCTGGTTTGTTACGATAGTTTCAAGCTTAATGCGGTTTTTCTCTTCGATTCTCTCGACAACCGTGCAGGTGGCAGTAACGGTATCGCCGAAATAGACCGGCTTTGTAAAACGAAGCTCCTGAGCCATGTAAATTGTGCCCGGGCCGGGGAGCTGGGTTCCTAAAACAGTGGAAATGAAGCCTGCGGAGAGCATTCCGTGAGCTATGCGCTGCCCGAATATGCTTTTTTCCGCCGATACGGCATCTATGTGCGCGGGATTGAAATCTCCGGATATGCCTGCAAACTGGACTACATCAGCCTCTGTTACGGTTTTGGTAAAGCTTGCGGAATCGCCCAATGCGATTTGAGAAATAGTGCGTCCGTTCATAATTCATCAACCTTTCAAATGATAACTTAAAATATGAATCATCCTTCATGTACATGATAGTATACAGTTTTCCGTTTGTCAACAACAAAATCGTCGATAATCACAACAATGTATAAAAAATAAATATAAAATACATCTTGACAAACCGGTATATCGTCTATTATGCTGTAGTCGAGAAGCGAATCATCATTCATGAAAACGTACAATAATGAATAACTAATTTAGTGAAAAACCTCTAATATGAAGTCAAATTCATGTTGATGGAGGCAGGGAGGAAACCGGAAATGACAAAAGATACTAATGTTGGCATCGTTGGACTCGGTGTTTATTTGCCGGAAAACAGGATGACAGCAAAGGAAATATCGGAAGCTACTAACGGCAACTGGACCGAAGAGGCAATTGCGGATAAGCTCGGTATCGTTGAAAAGCGCATCCCCGGAAGCGGCGATTGCGACGGAACACAGGAAATGGGCGCGCTGGCGGCGCTTGATTGTATTAAAAGTACAGGCGTTGACCCGCTGGAAATTGACGCTATACTCTGCTTCACCGAAGAATGGAAGGAATATCCTCTTACAACCTCCGCCTGCTATATTCAGGACCGCATCGGCGCAAAAAACGCCTGGTGCCTTGACGTACAGAACCGCTGCTGCACAAGCGTGACGGCAATGAAGCTGGCAAAGGACATCCTGCTTTCCGATGACGACTGCAACAATATTCTTGTCGCGGGCGGATACAGAAACTGCGATTTGATTGACTTTACGGATAACGGCGTTTCATTTATGTTTAATCTCGCGGCGGGCGGCGGAGCTATTCTGCTTCGCAAGAACTATAATAAAAACCTCCTGCTCGGAACTCACCTTATGAGCGACGGATCAGTTGTTAACACCTGTGGGGTCAAGGTGGGCGGAATAAAAGAGCCCGTAACCGCCGAGAACATTAACGAATTTGGAAAACTGAGGCTCATGGATTCGGCAAAGATGAAGGGACTTCTTAATACGGTGTCCATGCCAAACTGGATGCACTGCATTGACGAGTCGCTTCGGAAATCGGGCCTTACGAGAAACGACATCGGATTTCTGGACATTTTGCACATCAAGCGCTCGGGGCATCTCGGCATGCTTAAGGACCTGGGACTTACCGAGGATCAGACGATTTACCTTGAAAACTACGGCCATGTCGGACAGGTTGACCAAATCCTCTCGCTCAAGCTCGCACTTGAGCAGGGAAAAGTTAAGGACGGAACGGTAATTTCTATGATTGCTGCCGGAATCGGGTATACATGGGCAGCGAATGTTATCAGATGGGGGGATGCCATTTGAGTACTTTTCTTCAGCTGTTTTTACGGAGCTTTGAAACCGGGGCGATTTATGCTCTGGCGACACTGGGAATCATCATAGTTTTCCGCACAAATCTGGTAATTAACTTTGCGCAGGGCGTCATGGGAATGTTCGGCGCCTATATTGTAACTATAATATTTACAAAAGCGGGGGTTCCGCTGCTGCTCGCGATTTTGCTCGGCATTATAGCCGCCATAGCCATCGGCTTTGTGGTTGACTTTGTCATAATCCGCCGAACAAAAAAGGTTGCCGGAAGCGGAAAGGAAATCATAACTCTCGGCATGATGATGGTGTTTTTGGGAATCGCACCGATGGTTTTCGGAGTCGACCCCTTCCGTTTACCGAAAATACTCGAAACGGGAGCGTTTACTCTTGACAAGGCGAATCTCTCCTATAACAGCCTTTTAAACATCGTCATCGGTCTTACCCTGACTATCGGGCTTTTCTTACTTCTGCAAAAGACTAAGCTTGGTCTTGCGATAAGAACCACCGCCTCCAACGAGAAAACCGCGAGAATGCTCGGCATTCCGACGAAAAAGGTCACACTTTTCGCATGGGCGTTCGCGATGGTGCTCGGCACCCTGTCGGGCGTTCTGATAGCTCCGTCCACCTCGGTAACGGTTAACCTTATGGACAGCGTTCAGATTAATGCCTTTATCGCCTGTGTTCTGGGCGGCTTCCAGACCTTTTACGGGCCGGTTATCGGCGCTTATATTCTTGCTATCGCAAATAACCTTTTATCCTATTATGTTTCTTCCGTTTGGGGCACCCAGATACTCTATCTGCT
Source organism: Clostridia bacterium (assembly GCA_009929315.1). Classification (GTDB taxonomy): domain Bacteria; phylum Bacillota; class Clostridia; order Oscillospirales; family Oscillospiraceae; genus UBA2658. The sequence goes on along the minus strand of SAAS01000006.1, from coordinate 8,642 downwards.
AGTGATAATCTTTATAGTGATTAAACCTGTCGGACTTATCGGGAAACGCGTCATTAAAAAAGTATAAAGGAGCGCAGAAATGAAACAAGACTCTTCTTTGACCAAGATTTCCAAAAGTCCATATCTGCGATTCGTCCTGTTTGGTCTTATACTCTCCATGCTTCCCGCACTGACATCGGGCGGGATTCTTAAAACCTCATGGATAGGTATTATCGGCGGCACAATTATTTACTCCATCGCAGCGCTGGGGCTCAACCTGCTGCTTGGATATTCAGGACTGATTTCACTTGGAACAGCCGGCTTCATGGGACTTGGCGCATACATAAGCGCCTATGTAACCGGCAATATGGGGCTTCCGTGGGAAGTGGGTATACTCGCAGCCGTTATCATTCCCGTGATTCTGGGTGTGCTTATCGGCCTTGCCTCACTTCGAATGGAGGGACTCTACCTCGGCATTGTCACGCTGTGCGTTTCTGAGGTGCTTCGAAAAACTTTTGATGAGCTTGAACCGATAACGGGAGGCTTCTCGGGCAAAAGCGCCGAGTATCCCACACTTCTGGGCACTTTAAAGCTCAACCAGAGCACAACCTTCATTCTGCTATGCGTGGTGTTTGTCCTGATGATGATACTTACCTATCATCTGGCGAACGGACAGCTTGGGCGTGCGCTCAACGCCATGCGCGGCAGCAATGTCGCGGCACAGGCAATGGGAGTATCGCTCTTGAAATACAGACTCATCGCTTTTGCACTTGCAACAGGCTACGCCTCGCTTGCCGGAGCGCTCTATGCACACTTTATAAAATTTGTTTACCCCTCGACATGGACCCTGCCGCTGTCGCTTGTTATTCTTGCGATTATAGTAATAGGAGGGCTTCGATCGATCTACGGCACCTTTGTGGGCGCTCTGATTGTTTATGCTCTGCCGGATCTCGTGCTCAAGCGTATTCCGATTATAGGTGATATCAACGGCTTGTCCTATGTTTTCTCGGGTATCCTTATCATTCTGGTGGTGCTCTTCTATCCCGGCGGCAGCGTGAAGGTGTTTGATGATATTAAACGGCTGCTGAAGAAGCTGTTCAAAAGGAGGGTGAAGGAAAATGTCTGAACAAATCGTCCTCCTCGTGCAGCTAAACGAAAACGAAATTCTTCGGGTGGAGAATCTTTCAATGCACTTCGGCGGACTGAAGGCTGTTGAACAGCTGACGTTCTCCATCAACGAACATGAAATATTCGGACTTATCGGCCCGAACGGCGCAGGAAAAACAACAGTCTTCAACTGCATTACGCAGTTTTATAAGCCCAGCCAGGGAAGGGTGCTGTTTCGAACAAAACAAGGACAGACAGAGGATCTTGTCAGTCAGAAGGTGCACAACATTATACGCAAGGGTTTAGTGCGAACCTTCCAGAACGTCGAGCTTGTAAGCGAACTTTCCCTTATGGACAACGTACTGGTCGGCGGGCATATCGACTTTAAGTCGAGCGGATTTTCTCAGGCTCTCAGGCTGCCGAAGGCTCGCCGCGAGGAAAAGGCCATGCGCGAAAAAGCTGAGCGGATACTCGCCTTTATGGGAATTGACCACTTAAAGGACGCAATGGCGGGCGGACAGCCCTATGGCATAAGAAAAAAGGTGGAAATGGCGCGCACACTTATGTGCGATCCAAAGCTTATTATTCTGGATGAGCCTGCAGCGGGACTTAATGATGTGGAAACTCAGCAGCTTGCGGAAACCATTCGCGAGGTTCGCGATTCGTATAACTGCGCTATCCTTCTTGTAGAACATGATATGCGTCTTGTCATGGAAATTTGCGACAGGGTTTGCGCGATTTCCTTCGGAAAATTTCTTGCCTGCGATACGCCTGAGAACATACAGAAAAATTCTCTGGTTCAGGAAGCCTATCTCGGCGAAAAGGAGGACTGATTAAGTGAGCGGTAAAGTCGCATTATCCATTGAAGGTCTGAAGGTGCGCTACGGTCCGATCGAAGCGCTCAAAGGCATAAACATTGAAGTGCAGGAGGGCAGCGTGGTCGCGCTGCTCGGCGCAAACGGAGCGGGAAAAACTACAACGCTTCAGACAATTTCCGGCTTGGTGAATGCCGCGGAGGGAAAGATCTCCTTCTATGGCAAGGACATCACCAATAAGGAAGCGGAGTCCATCGCTTCTCTCGGTATCTCACAGTCCCCGGAAGGTCGCCAGATATTTGCGGATCTTACGGTGGACGAGAACCTGAAAGCGGGAAGTTTCACACTCAGAGACAAAAAAATCATCGATAACTGCTATCGCCGCGTTTATAAGCATTTTCCCCTGCTCAAGGAAAGAGGAAAACAGCTCGCGGGCACACTTTCGGGCGGCGAACTGCAAATGCTCGCAATTGCGAGGGCATTGATGTCAAACCCCAAGATTCTTCTTCTGGACGAGCCCTCGCTCGGACTTGCTCCCTTGATTGTTCAGGACATCTTTAAGATTATCGGTGAAATCAAGAAGGAGGGAACAACTGTCGTCATCGTTGAACAGAACGCTCTCCAAACCTTGAAAATTGCCGATTACGGTTATGTTCTGGATTTGGGAAAAATCAATATTTCAGGCGAAGCAAGCGCTTTGATTAAAGATGAGCGCCTGATTGAGGCTTATCTCGGAACCAAATAAACCTTCCGCGCGTTAAAAAAGTATTCTAAGTGCTGCTGCACCTGGAAATAAAGAAAATAAGAGGAGTATGAATATGAAAAAACGGTTATTTCCCCTGTTAATTGCGCTGGCTATGCTTCTTTCTCTCGCTGCCTGCGGCGGCGCCACAACGGATCCCTCCACAGCTCCTTCCGCGGACGCCACTGTAACTCCCGCTCCCGTGGTTGATGACGGAACCCAGGGCATCACAGACACCGAAGTTTTAATCGCAAATACTGCAGCAACCTCCGGCGCTTATGCTCCTGTCGGCGTACCCTTCCTCGCCGGTATTCAGGCCTATTTGGACATGGTCAACGCCGACGGCGGAATTGACGGACGTAAAATTACCTTCATACATAAGGATGACGAATTTGACCCCGTAAAGGGCAAAGCCTATCTCCAGGAAATGGTTGAGGATGAAAAAGTCTTCGCAATTGTCGGTCACTTCGGAACTCCCGTTGTCGCCGCAACAATCGATGACCTCAAGGCTTACGGTATCCCCTCCGTTTATTTTGCAACAGGTATCGGACAGCTCTATTCGGACAAGGCAACAACCAATGAGGAAGGCTACAACATCTTCCCCGTACAGCCGATTTACGTAACCGAGGGCAGCATCATGGTCGCACGCGGTGTCGGCACCTTTGACGCGAAGAAGATCGGTGTTATCTACACCTCCGACGACGCCGGCAAAGACATGCTCTCCGGTGTTGAGGCTCAGTGCAAAACACAGGGCATCGAATTAGTATCCGAGCAGGTCGCAGCGGGTGCTGCCGACGTTTCCGCAGCTGTTACCTCCATCAAGAACGCAAATGTTGATTTCGTTGTTGTCGCTGCGATTCAGGCAACAATGCCGACTATCGTTAAGGAAATGGCCGCTCAGGGAATGAGTGTTCCCGCAATCACCACCTATGTCAACGTATCCCCCAAGATTTCCGAGCAGATTGCCACTGATATCGCAGGCAAGTTTGACGTTTACGGCAACGGCTGGGTCTCCTACGAAGGCGACGAGCGTGCAGCAAACCTCGCCACATATCAGAAGTGGGTTGCCGCAGATTATAAAGACAACGCCTACGCTCAGACCGGCTGGATTGCAGCTTCCTTCTTCTGCGAAGGCCTCAGACGTGTAGCCGACAGCGGTGAAGAACTCACATGGACAAGCTACATGAAGGCCATGGAGTCCGCACCTCTCCAGAACCCGTTCGGCGGAACACTTGACTATTCAAACGGCAAGCGTCTCGGCACACAGGTCATGAACCTTTCTAAGGTCACAGCTGACGGCAAGTGGGAACTGGTCGACGGTCTGCGCACCATGGATGAACTTTTAGGCAAATAAATAAAACTAAGCTTTAAGCAACGGCGGGGGGCGTTAACGCCCCCTTCCTGTGCTATAATATTGCATATTTCCCCTTTACGAATCGGATCTGCCCGCAATGAGCGGTTTGGAATTTTTATTTGAATTCCTTTTGCCGATTCTGTAGAATATTGTAACGGAGCTTAAGTTTGAAATTAATTTCAAACTCGATTATTTTAAATGCATATTGCTCGCCCTCAAGGCAAACCGCAATATATGCACAAATTATGACCCTTCCTTTTCGTGGTCATTTTGTGCCGTGGGCGTGGCGAAAGGAATGGTAATAATTATGGACTTCAGAACAAAACTAATTGATATTGACGGCGCGCTTAAACTGGTTAAGTCGGGCGATATGATAGTTACCGGCCTTGGTGCGGCCGAAGCGGGCCTTTTCATGGGGAATCTTCATACCATAGCGGACAGCGTGAGAAATGTAACAGTTACCAACTGCCTGCCGACACATCCTTCGCAGATTTACGACGAGAAATATGTGGATTCCTTTTATGTTGACGGCTGGTTCTATTCGCCCGAGCTTCGCAAGGCACATAAAAACGGAAACATTTCTTTTATTCCAAACCATCTTCATTTATCCGCATCAAAACGCCTGGATTATTCGGGGACGAATATCTTTGTGGGCGCCTGCTCCATGCCGGACAAGCACGGCTATGTGTCGCTGTCTTTATCCAACACCTATGAGCGGCGCATGATAGATGCCGCGGATTTGGTTATTCTTGAGATTAACCCGAATATGCCCTATACGCTTGGCTCATATATCTCGGTTGACGAGGTGGACTATTTTGTTCAGGCGGATTACGAGGCACCGACAATAGCGGACGCTCCTTACAGCGAAAAAGACATAATAATCGGCAAATATATAGCGGATATGGTTCCGGACGGTTCCTGCATTCAGCTCGGAATCGGCGGAATACCCAACGCTGTTGCCGCAGCGCTCGAAAATAAAAACGATTTGGGCGTTCACACGGAAATGCTGACAACCGGTATGATGAAGCTTGCACAAATGGGCGTCATCACCGGCAAAAATAAACAGGCCGAAAAAAGAACCATGGTTTGCGCCTTCGCTCTGGGCAGCAAAGAGCTTTACGAGTTCATGGATTACAACCCCGCCGTTGCCGTTTTGGACGGCGCATGGGCAAACGACCCCTACGTCATCGGACGCAACGACGGGCAGGTTTCGATAAACACAACTCTCGAGGTTGACTTGACGGGACAATGCGCCTCGGAATCTCTCGGTTCCAAACAATTTTCAGGAACCGGCGGTCAGTCCGATACGGCCGTGGGCGCCCAGATTTCCAAGGGAGGAAAGTCGATTATCGCCCTTTATTCCACTGCTACGGTGAAAAACCACGAAACCGGCGAAACACGCATGGTTTCAAAAATCGTACCCCAACTGATGCCGGGCGCCGCCGTTTCTCTTTCGAGAAACGATGTTGACCGCGTCGTAACCGAGTATGGCGTTGCGGAGCTTCGCGGAACGAATATCAGGGAGAGAGTCCGTCGTCTGATAGATATTGCACATCCGGATTTCCGCGAAAAGCTGCGTGAGGATGCTGTGCGCCTCGGAATATTGGGAAGATAAGCGGGAGAATATTATGGCTAATTTTGTTTTTGAGGGAAAAAACATCTATTATGAGGATTACGGGCATGGGAACCCCATCCTGCTCCTCAACGGCATCATGATGTCCTGCGCAAGCTGGAAAGAATTTATTGACCCGTTCAAGGCCGATAATCGCCTGATTCTTGTGGATTTTTTAGATCAGGGCAAATCCGAGCACATGACCGAGCCTTTTACCCAGAGTTTGCAGGTGGAGCTGGTGAAAGCCCTGCTTGAGCATTTGCAAATAGAGAGAGTCAATCTTGCCGGAATTTCCTACGGAGGCGAAATCGCCCTTCAGTTCGCGGTTAAATATCCGGAGTGCCTAACTCGCCTTGTGCTTTTCAATACCGCCGCGAGGACGGGGCCTTGGCTTCGAGATATCGGCGACGCTTGGAATCTCGCCACCGCCTCGGCGGACGCTTACTATCTGACAACGATTCCGGTCATCTATTCTCCGGCTTTCTATACGAAAAACAACGAATGGTTCAATCGCCGCCGTGAGCTGCTGCGCCCGGTGTTTTCAAATCCGGATTTTACCTCCGCAATGCGCCGCCTGACCGACAGCGCCGCGGACTATGACGTTTCTGCGGAAATCCATAAAATCAGCGCGCCGACTCTGGTTGCCTCCTGCGAGGAGGATTATCTTACTCCCATGGCGGAACAAAAGCTGATTGCTTCGCTTATTCCGAACTGCCAAAGGGTGATAATCCCGAATTGCGGACACGCGTCCATGTATGAACAGCCGATGCTGTTCACATCTTTGGTTCTCGGCTTCTTCAACAACACTAAGACGCGCTTTGAAATCGTATAAAAAGCTTGCAAATTTGAACAATTGCCATTATAATGAATGCCAATCCACGTTTCATGTTAAGTATAAAAACTAAGGAGGACTATTTTGGAATCTCTTGTCAACAAACCAAGTACTAAGCGAGGACGCGCAACCCTGAATAACATCCTCAGCGCCGCAGCACAGGTGTTTTATGAGAAGGGATATCATGATGCTTCAATTATTGACATCACCCGCCTTGCAGGTGTAGCCTCCGGAACCTTTTACGTTTACTTCGACGGCAAATACAATCTGTATAAATACCTTTTGCTGCAGTGCAGCCACACAATCCGTAAGCACTTGAGCCTTTCAGTTAAGGACTGTAAAACCCGCCGTGAGGTGGAGCGTGTCGGTATGAAGGCATGGCTGGAGTTCGCACTTGAGAACCAGTATATGTATAATATTATCTGGGAATCTCTCTATGTTGATCGCAGTCTGTTTGTCGATTACTATCAGACCTTCAGCAAGGAGTACATCAAGGGGCTGGACGCGGCAAAGGAAACCGAAGAAACTCGTGATATCGACAGCGAGGTCATGTCCTATATTTTGATGGGTGCCTCGAACTTTTTGGGTCTTAACTGGTGTGTTTTCAAGGAAGACCCCGAAGCAATCGACCATGTGGTTGATGAGTTTATGAAACTCCTCGATTACGGATTGTTTTCCTCGGAGCCAAAGCCCGAACCCGCGCCGCTCGAACATAAATCCACCGAGTTGAAGCAGAGATTTCGTTTTCAGGTGGTTATGGACGAAGACGAGCCAAAGAAAAAGAAATAACTTATATTCGGACAAGAAACAAGCGGCTTATGTTTTAAGCGCTTATTCAACTCCGACACAGAAAAACTGCCCTTCCGACAACTATGTCGGAGGGGCTGTTTTTGGTAATCCTATGCGGCTAATAAAAGGCTGCTTTTTTAAGCGTTTTTGATTACGAGCTCTGTAAGCGCCGCAAGGTCGTCGGTTATAATACTGTGGGTTAATCCGGGGAGAATATGAAGCTGCGCCTTATCTCCGAAGAAGTCCTTAGTTTTTTTAGCTTCAATCACGGGTACAACCATATCGGACTCGCCGTGGATTATTGTAATGGGGCAGGTGATAAGCCTTGCGCGTCCCGAGCCCGCCTCAACGCCGTTGGAGGCTTCGGATACATTGAAATGCACCAGACTGTAATCGATGTCAACGAGGTTGCGCTGCTTTAAAATGGCCTCAAGATTAAGCTCATAATCCTCTGCGGACGGCTGATTCTTATGGTAGATAACCAGATTCCAGAGCCAGCGGAAATATTCCTTGTCGTTTTTCCCGTAAGCCTGCAAAGCGGGCGCCACCTGAATCGGATCCGCCGCGATTTCATCCTTATTTATAAGGTAGTCGCCCATAATCGGAGCGCCCTGCGCGTCCTTTCGGTACATCGTGTAGCCCTGAATACCCACGGAACTCAGCAGTATAATTCCGCGCAGCTCGTCTCCGAGATCGGCCGCGACTTCCATCGCGATACCGCCGCCGGTGGACCAGCCCATAATGACGGGCTTATCGATTTTCTGAAGGCTTATGAACTGCTTGACATCCTCCGCAAGCTCGCGCAGCGAATCAAAGCCGTGATTATAGCTGCTATCGCCAAAGCCGCGCAAATCCGGCGCGTAAACGGTGAAGTCCTTTTCGAGCTTCTCCATAAGGGGCTGATAATGAACGGAGCTGCTCATGTTTCCGTGAAGCAGCACAAGGTTTTTGGCGCCGCCGCCGCATTTTCTGAATGCAAGGGTCTCTCCGTTTGGAATGGCTTGAGTTTGAACCGGATACTGTTTCATGGAATTTCCTCCCGTTAAACTAAATGTTATATAAATATGAATCTATCTTCATATTTATATTATATTCTATTGCGCGTTTTGTCAAGTGCCGCGGCAGGCTTCTGAGGTTTTTAGGGAGAGCGAAAAACTGACGAAAATTGCCGAAGATGTACGCAAAGGTACAAAAAAAGCGCCCCCGCGCGCCAAGATTGAAAGCACCCTTTTATACACTTGAATTATTAAGGAGGAGAATAAATGGCAAGCACAAATAAAACGGCGAATTTACAGCTAAACCAATGGGTTTTAACCGACCCCTTGCTTATGGAGGACATGAACGAGGACAACCGAAAGCTGGACGCGGCGGTTGGCTCAAGTCCTTACGTTAAGCTAATGGACGTCACAAGC
>SAAS01000014.1 GCA_009929315.1 Clostridia bacterium | reverse complement strand
TCAAGGTTTTTCTTCTGTTTTCCGCAGCTTCCAAACCCTCCCCCGAGGCGAGAGCTTGTTTATAATAACACCTCAGGCTACCCTTGTCAAGCCGTTTTTACGCTCTTTTTTTCCCTTTTTAAACTTTATTTAGCATTAGCTTTACCTTATCTAAATATAGTATATTTATCTGTCGATTATCCCTTCATACTGTATTTTTCCATTAACGTCATCTCCCAAATTTAAAAGGGGGCGCGCCTTACGGCGCGCCCCCTTGAAATAATCGGTCAATGCTGCATCATCCGGCAGCGGCAGGTCTTATCGCTTTTGCAAAGACCTCGGAAAGATCCATTTTATTGTAGGCGTCTTTGTATTCAACCTTGCTTTCCTGCGCCCAGCTGTCGGATTCCGCGGTGAACATATCCTGCGCAACATAGTAGGCAAGGGTTGTTGACTCGGTTTCGCTCGTAAACTCGATTGCCGCGTCAGCCTTCAGCGGCAGGCGCAGTATAATATGATACCCGTAATCTGTCTGTACAACTTCGGACAGCTCGTAGTCTTTAAGGGCGGAAACCGCAGCGTCGAAGGTGGTGTCCATTGAGCCGCTGCCGGAGACAAAGGTGTAGCCGTCCTTGTAATAATCCTTCCCGGGGTCCTCGCTGTTGGCAGCGATAAGCTCGTCAAAGCGGGCTTCCAGCGCTGTTTTGTCCGTAATCCCCTTCAGCTCGGCCAAAAGGGAGTCGGCAGTTGCTTTCTTTGCCGCTATCTGGTCATCGGGGAGCGCGGCTCCCGTATCATCCACGGTTGAAAGGAGAATGTGCTTTGCTCGAACATAACCCAGCTCCGCACCCTTTTCCAAGACATCCGTCTCGCTGATTTTCTCGCCGTTTGCGCCGAACATGGTTTCAAACAGGTGCTCCTTGAGCTTTGTTACTTCGTTAATGCGGTCATACAGCGTCATGGAAACATAAGCCTTTTTCAAATATTCCTTAAAAGCGTCCTCGTCGCCGCTGCCATAGTTGGCGACATTGCTTTCCCATGTCGTTTTGAGATCAGCCTTATCCTCGTCCGAAAGGACAACCCCCAGCTCCTCCGCCTTGCTCAGAACGCCGCAATAGTTTTTAACGGTGTCAAGCGCATTGGAAAGAACATATTCACGGGTCGTCTTTGACGAGTCAAGTCCGCACTCGGCATCCCAGTCCGTTATTTCTCCGAAGTAGCTTTCCAGACTGCTTACGTCGTAAGCATACCAGTAAAAGAGCTCACCCCATGTGACATCTATTCCGTTAACCGTGAGCATGACCTCATCGGGGTCGTACGATTCGTAAGCCGGAGTGAAGTCCGTTTCGGCAGCGGTAGTGTCTGTTGAAGAAGGCGAGGGGCTTGCCGCGGCCGCATCCTCGGAGTAGGAGTGGAGTTCGCTGCTCTGACAGCCCGCAAAAAGCGCGAGGCAGACCGAAACCGCAAGCACGAAGGGAAGAAGTTTGGTTTTCATTGTGTTCTCCTTATTATAATGTATAAACAACCCTTTGCGTTGGAGCGCAGATTTATGCGAGAGCTACTCGGTTTTTATACTCAAACGTATTCGTCTGCCGGGCGGCGAAACGCGCCGCAAAATTCCTTCTGATAATAACACAGCTCGTTTGAAGTAACAAGTCGTAATTTGTAAACATTATTCGGCGGGGATTTGGGGCTGCAGTGCCTTGTAGTCCGCGACGAATTTTCGCGCAGTTTCTATAATCCGCTTGCCCGAGCGCAGATGAAGCCCTATGCAGGGTTTAGTTCCCGCCTCCACTTTGATTCGCCCTTTGTATTCCGTCTGTCCGTATAGGGCGGACACTCTAGACATGTCAAAATCGCCCAGAGTAAATCGCAGAACTCCCGCCTTTTGTGAAATCTCGCTGATTCCCGCCTCCTCTGCCTCACCGCGTAAAAGCGCAACGTGTATAAGAGCGTTCACGCTGGGTGGGGGGTCTCCGAAGCGGTCTATAAGCTCGTCCGTCAGGTCGTCAGCCTCCTCCTCGGAGCGGATCATTGCAATCCGTCTGTACAAATCCATGCGGATTTCAGAACTCTCAACATATTTATCGGGAATGTTTGCGGAGACGGCGAGATCCGCACTGCACGAGGTGTGAACCCGCGGTTTGAACCCTTTTTCCTCCAAAACAGCCTCTTCCAGGAGTTTAATATACAAATCGTATCCAATATCGATAAGGTGTCCGCTCTGTTCCGCACCCAGAAGATTTCCCGCCCCGCGTATTTCAAGATCGCGCATGGCGATTTTAAAGCCCGAATTGAACTCGGCAAACTCCCTGATTGCGGAAAGTCTTTTTTCGGCAATCTCGGTTAAAACCTTGTCCTTTTTGAAGGTGAGGTAAGCGCTTGCCCTTCTCGAAGATCTTCCGACCCTTCCGCGAAGCTGGTGGAGTTGGGCAAGTCCGAGCTTGTCGGCATCCTCAATAATAAGCGTGTTGACATTCGGAATGTCGATTCCTGTTTCGATTATTGTGGTGCAGACAAGCACCTGCGTTTCGCCGGAAACCACGCTTTCCATTGCGCTCGAAAGTGTATCTTCGTCCATTTGTCCGTGCCCCACAGACACGGTAATGTCCTCCAGCAGCTTTTTTAGGTGGGAGGCCGTGCGCTCAATGCTCTCTATCCTGTTGTGAATATAGTAGACCTGCCCGCCGCGGAGAATTTCGCGCTTTATGGCGTCGCAGACAACTCCCCAGTCGTGTTCCATGACGTAGGTCTGCACGGGCTGCCTGTCCTGAGGCGGCTCCTCTATGGTCGACATGTCCCGTAGCCCCGAAAACGCCATGTTCAGCGTTCTCGGAATGGGCGTTGCCGTGAGCGTTAAACTGTCCACCTGACGGCTCATTTCTTTGAGGCGCTCCTTGTGCGAAACGCCGAAGCGCTGCTCCTCGTCTACCACAAGCAACCCCAGATTTTTAAACTCAATGTCTTTTTGAAGAAGCCTGTGCGTGCCGATTACAAGGTCCGCCTTGCCGCTTTTCATGTCCGCAAGCGTTTGTTTAACCTGCGCCGGTGTTCTGTAACGGTTAAGAAGCTGAATGGTAACGGGAAAGCCGTAAAACCGCTGAAGCGCTGTCTGGTAGTGCTGCTGGGCGAGCACGGTTGTCGGCACAAGTATCGCCGCCTGCTTGCCGTCCAGAATACATTTCATCACCGCGCGAAGGGCAACCTCGGTTTTTCCGTAGCCCACGTCTCCGCACAAAAGTCTGTCCATGGGCAGCTCTTTTTCCATATCCTTTTTTATCTCCGCTATACAGCGGAGCTGGTCGTCCGTTTCCTGATAGCCGAAGTTTTCCTCAAACTCCGTCTGCCACGGAGAGTCGGGCGCAAACGCGTGCCCCTTGAGCTTCTGGCGCTCGGCGTAAAGCTGTATAAGCCCCTTGGCGAGTTCCTTTGTCGCCGCTTTTGCGCGCGCCTTGGTTTTCGTCCACTCGGCTCCGCCCATTTTTGTGAGCTTGACTGGGTGTTCCTCGCTGCCGCCGATATATTTTGAAACCAAGTCGAGCTGCGTGGCGGGGACATAGAGACTGTCCGTTCCCGCGTAGCAGATTTTTACATAGTCCTTGTCAATTCCGTCCACGGGCATTTTGAAAATGCCCGCAAAGCGCCCGATACCGTGATACTCGTGAACCACAAGGTCGCCGACGGAGAGGTCGGCATAGCTTAAAATTCCCTGCCTGTCCTTGAGCGCCTTTTTCTTTTTCAGCTTGCGCAGACCGCCCTGAACTATCTGGTTATCCGTCAAAACCGCAAATTTCGCGTCAGGATATTCGTAGCCTGCGGAAAGCGTTCCCACGGATATTACGCAGCTTCCCTCCGGCGGCAGCTTCTTAAGCTCCGTGTCGAGAGAGGTTTTGACCCCTTTGCCGACAAAATAATCGCAAAGCAGCTCCGCGCGGCGTTTATCGGCTGCCAGAACAACAACGCTGAAGCCTTGACTGACATAGTGCCGAACGTCCTCTATGGCGGTTTCTGCGCTGCCGCCGTAGGACGGAAGCTGTTTTACTGTTGCAGAGATTATGCTCCTCGGTTCAAGCGGATATCGTCCCGAGGTAAAATTGTCCGCCATCACGAGCGCAAAATCGCGAAGTTTTTCTGCCGCCATCTCCCACGGCAGGTAATATTGCGCGCTTTTACCGTAAATAAGACCGCTTTCAAGCAGAATATTTAAATCCTCAAGGTGCTGTTTGAAAAAAGCCGTTGCCGTTTCGGTTATCTTCCCCGGCTTATCAAGAAAAACCAAAGCCTCCTGCGGGATATAATCGAGAGCCGTAGTAAACTCGGGATAGATAAGCGCCGCATATCTGTCGGACGCGGCAATGCTTCCCGTTTCGGAAAACTTCTCCGTATCCTCTCGCAGGGTTTCCGCAAGCTTTGTGTTTCCGCGCTTCGCTGCCTGTTTAATCTGGTCGTGCAGCTTATCCGGGAGTCTTTCACTGTCGCCCAAAGCGGGCAGTATCTCTCTTGACGGGAGTATTTCGCAGCGCTCAAGCTGCTCCGTTCTCCGCTGGCTGTCCGTATCAAAAAAGCCCATGGAGTCCACTTCATCGCCCCAGAATTCGCAGCGGACGGGATAGTCAAAGGCAGGCGTGAAAAAGTCCAAAATGCCGCCGCGGCGAGAAAACTGTCCGGGTCCCTCAACCTGTGCGCTTCTAATATATCCGCAGGCAATAAGAGTTTTTTCAACCCTTTCGGGCGGGCAGGTTTTCCCGTCCTCAACGGTTAGCACGTTTCTCGCCAGCGTTTCGGGCGCAATGGTTCTCTGGAGCAATCCCGTTACCGTGCAAATTACGACGGGCGCCTTGTTTTTCGCAAGCGCATACAGCGTCCTTATGCGCTTTTGCTCGCCCTCGCGGGAGACTCCCTCTGCGCCGTAAAAGTTCATGTCGCGCGAAAAGAGCATTTGGCAGGGCTCTTCGAGATAAAGCTCCAGGTCGCGTTTAAAGTTCTCGGCGGCGGTTTCGTCCGCGCAGATCACAAAGAGAGGTCTTCCCGTATTAAGGCGCAGTCCGGCGGCAATGTTCGCCCTGCTCGTTTTGCCCGGACCGACAACAAGGGCAGGCAAAGCGCCCCCTTCAATATAATCGGGAAGGAGCTTAAAATTTTTATCTTTAAACAGTGCTTGTGCTAAGGTACGCATTTCGTATCCTTTCGAATATCTTTCTTTAAAAACGGGCCTATCGGGACATGCAGAATTATCCCCGAACGGCTTTGCTGCCCGGAGTGTTTATATATTACGTCAATGTTTGGTCGAAATCAAGCAAAACTTGAACGTATAGCCATATACATTATATATATTTATATATATAAAAATACTTGTATATAGCCTGAAAATTTGCTATAATAAGTTAGTTAGAGCAGCTTCTTATCCTTTCCGAAAAAAGGGGATTATAACTTGATGAATTCGGTCAACGACATTTGGAACAACATCATGAGCCTTCTGTCCTCAGAGCTCACAAGCACCTCCATAAACACATGGTTTTCCGACTGCAAGCCTGTCGACATTTCCGACACGCGCCTTGTCATATACACCCCAACGGAGTTTAAGCGCAACATCATAACCCAGCGCTTTTCCGGAGCAATAACCTCCGCTTTGTCGGAGCTTTTTTCCTGCCCGTTTGACCTTCTCGTCCTTGCCGAAGATGAGCTGGACGATTATGAGCAAACCGCCGAATCGGATGACAGTCTGCCCGAGGTGGCGGGGTATACTTTCGACAAATTCATCGTCGGAAGCTCGAACAAGTTCGCGCACGCGGCGGCCATCGCCGTTGCGGATAATCCCGGCGTTGCCTACAACCCCCTTTTCATTTACGGCAACTCGGGACTCGGAAAAACACATCTTCTCCTTGCAATCGGTCAGAAAATTCACGAGAGAGATTCCTCCGCAAAAATCGCCTACGTCAAGGGCGACGATTTCGTCAATCAAATGGTTTTATCTCTCAAGGAAAATACGCAGGAGGAGTTTCGCAACAAATACCGCTATGCTGATCTTTTTCTTGTTGACGATATCCAGTTCATCGCCGGAAAAATCGGCTCGCAGGAGGAATTTTTCCATACCTTCAATAACCTATACGAGGCGGGAAAGCAAATTGTCATAACCTCCGACCGTCCGCCGATGGAAATGGTCAAGCTTGAGGATCGGCTGCGCACCCGCTTTGAAGGCGGCCTTATGGCGGATATTCAGCCGCCTGATATGGAAACGCGCATGGCAATCATCCGCAACAAGGCGGCTCAGCTCGGAATGGCGCTGCCTGACGATGTAATTGAATACATAGCTGACACCATCAAGTCGAACATTCGTCAGATTGAGGGAGTGGTTAAGCGCCTGACCGCGTACAACTCTATCCTTAACGACGAGATGAACATAAGCTCTGCCAAGCGCGCCATTAAGGATGTCATCAGGGTCGGCGAATTTGTCCCGACGCCCGATATTATTATTGAAGAAACAGCGCGATACTTTTCTCTCGAGCCGGATGAGCTGCGCGGACAGCGAAGGTCAAAAAACACCGCCATGGCTCGCCAGATTTCCATGTACCTCATGCGCAGCCTTACAAATCTCTCTCTTAAGGACATCGGCGAACAGTATGAGGACAGAAATCACTCCACCGTGTTAAGCTCAATCCGCAAGGTTGAGGAGCTGATAATCAAGGACTCCTCTGTGGGAATTACCATTCGTGATATAACCAGCAACATTAACACCTCTCACGGTCAGTAAACCACAAATTTTTCGTTTAAACTCCAAACTTTTCAACCGTTTCTTGTGGACTGATGAAAACACGCTTGTTCAAAACCACCCTTCGTAATAATTTAAATATTCAGCTGTTTAAAACTTCTCGTTTTTACACAAATTTTTAAACATTGCTCATTTAGTGTTTTCAGCGCTTTGAGCCACTTTTCAACACTTTTTTGTACTACTACTATTACTACTAACAAATAATCTATCTATCTTTCTATTATTAAAGACAGGCCTCGTTAAAAGACTAAAAATATACGGAGGAACCTTAAATGAAATTTACCTGTGAAAAGTACTTGCTTTCTTCGGCAGTTGCCACAACCTCCCGTGCAGCCGCATCAAAAAGTCCTAACCCCGCGCTGGAGGGACTTCTTATCGAAGCTCAAGAGGGAGTTAAAATTACCGGTTATGACCTTGTTAAAGGGATTTACACAAGTTTTGCCGCCGATGTGGCAGAGCCCGGTTCTGTGATAATTTCGGCAAGACTTTTCGACAGCATCGTCCGCAGTCTGCCGGATGATATAGTAACTGTTTCAACGGACGATAATAACCTTACACGCATTACCTGCGGACACGCAGATTTTTCGATAATGGGTCTTTATTCCGAAAGCTATCCCGAGCTTCCCGCAGTCGAACATCAAAAGGCCGTTTCCATTCCTCAAAAGACAATGAAGGAAATGATTAACCAGACTATTTTTGCCGTCAGCGACAACGAGTCGAGACCGGTCTATACGGGGGCTCTTTTTGAAATTGAGGGAAATAAACTCACAGTTATAGCGGTTGACGGCTATCGTCTTGCGCTTCGCCGCGAATCTCCCGAATCCTCGGACATGAACGACTGCAGCTTTATAGCCCCGGGAAGCGCGCTTTCCGATTTGGAAAAGATGTGTTCGGACACTGATGAATCGGTTAGAATAATCGTTGGAAATAAGCACATTTCATTTTCCGTCGGCAGCTGTGTTTTGATTACCAGAAGGCTTGAGGGAGAGTTTTTGGACTATAAAAAGGCTATTCCGACAGAGTACGCCTTTAAAATCAAGGCTGACCGCACAAAGATACTCAAGGCAGTTGACCGTGTTTCCCTCATTATAGACGACAGAATCAAAAATCCCCTGCGCTGCGTTTTCGGACGAAACAAGCTGAGCATGTACTGCGCAACGGCTATCGGCAAGGGTGAGGATATGTGCGAATATGAAGGCGACGCGGACGGACTGGAAATCGGCTTTAACAATAGATATCTTCAGGATGCCCTGAAAGCCGCTCCTGCGGAGAAAATCGAAATTTGTCTTAATACGGGCTCCTCTCCCTGTGTAATCGTTCCGGAAAACGGAAGCGATAAATTCCTCTATATGATTTTGCCCGTCAGATTAAAGGCATAAAATATAAACATAACCTCGCGCAAAAGGAAGGTCATTGTATGGCAGGCACAACCGAAATAATCGAAATCACAACTGAATTTATCCGTCTTGATGCGCTTTTAAAATTTGCGGCCGCAGTTGAATCCGGCGGAGAAGCAAAGCTCCTTATTCAGGACGCGCAGGTGAAGGTAAACGGAGAGATATGCACTCAGCGCGGAAGAAAAATCCGCGAAGGCGATAAGGTAGAAGTTAATGGAGAGAGCTACACCGTCCGCGGAGGCGCCGGATGATAGTAAATTCCGTCCGACTTGTGGGTTTTCGCAACTACGAAGACGAAACGATCGAGCTGTCGCCAGGAATTAACATTATAACGGGCGAGAATGCGCAGGGAAAAACGAATTTTCTCGAAAGCGTGTTCATCCTCAGCTGCGGTCACGGCTTCCGTACAAGGGCAGACAGCGAGCTTATTTCGTTTGACCGCGAATTTGCAAGAGTTAGCGGTAAGCTCTGCTCCGGGGAAAGGGAACAGAGTATCGAAATTAACATGGGGCGCGGCCAAAGAAAGCAAATTCTTTGCAACGGTGTGAAAAAAAACGCCGCGGAGCTTTCGGAAATTCTTCGTGTGGTGCTGTTCTGTCCCGACGATCTCAATATGATAAAGGACGGGGCCAAGGCGCGCCGCCGCTTTATGGACATGGCAATCTCGCAGCTTCGCCCCTCATACGCGACGCTCATTTCCGATTATACAAGGCTTTACGAGCATAAAAAAAGGATTTTGTCCGACTGGCGCGAAAAGCCCTCTCTGCTTGAGGCGCTGGACGAATTTTCGGACAGCCTGTGCCGCTGCAGTGCACAGATAATCAGATACCGCGCGGCCTTTACTAAGCGGCTTTGCGAGGTGGCAATTCCGATTCACAGCGAGTTTTCGGGCAGCGGAGAGGAGCTTTCGCTCTGCTATCAGACAGTCGGCACGGTCAGCGACCCCTTTGCCGCGGCCTCCGACATTTACCCTGAGCTCTTAGAGCACCAAAGCGCGCACAGACAGGCTGAAATAGCCTCCGGCAATGTTCTTTCGGGAATCCACAAGGACGACCTCGAGATAAATATAAACGGCGCTAACGCAAGGCTCTATGCCTCTCAGGGGCAAACCCGCACGGCGGCGCTTTCGCTGAAAATGGCGGAGCGTGAAATTTCCCTGCAGGATACTAACGAATGTCCCGTGCTCCTCTTGGACGATGTGCTCAGCGAACTTGACTCGAAGCGTCAGGAATTTGTTCTCAACAGAATCGGAGGCGGACAAACGCTGATTACTTGCTGCGAGGACGGACAGCTGAAAGGGCGCACGGGCGGAAAAATAATCAATGTTGCCGCGGGGCGGATAGCTCGCCCGCAGGATAGTGAACGCTGAAAGACTGTCTTTAGCGGCAAAGCCGAAAGGCGTAAGGCTTCGCGCGGCGCTAAGATTTTTGCCGCGGCTTTTTTAGCGCAGCTCGACGGCTCACGGCGAGAAAGGAACAGCAAAACAATGTATTTACATCTCGGAAAAAACGTCGTGGTGGCATATTCGGAAATTGTCGCCGTGTGTGATTTGGATAATTCGTCCCATTCGCATATAACGCGGGCGTACCTGACCGCCGCAGAGAAAAACGGGCAGGTTGTAAACGTGTCCGACGAGTTGCCGAAGGCCTTTGTCGTCTGTCAGAAGGCGGACGGGAGTCAAATACTGTATCTGTCGCAGCTTGCGTCTTCAACTCTCTTAAAGAGGGCGAACACCCTAAGCTTTGAATAATACCAATAAAGCGAAATACCCTTTACGCTTTGCAACACGGAAGGAAGAAACAAATGGCTGAAATCACCGATAAAATAACTCAGGAGTACGACGCCTCGCAAATTCAGGTACTGGAAGGATTGGAGGCGGTCCGCAAAAGACCCGGAATGTATATCGGCTCAACATCCGCAAGCGGTCTGCACCACCTGGTTTACGAAATTGTGGATAACGCAATCGACGAGGCTCTGGCAGGCTACTGCACCCACATAGAGGTTTCGATAGAGCAGGGGAACACCATCCGCGTTTCCGATAACGGACGCGGAATCCCCGTTGACATTCAGGAACAGACGGGAAAGCCCGCTCTGGAGGTTGTCTACACCGTTCTGCACGCCGGCGGAAAGTTCGGCGGCGGAGGCTACAAGGTCGCAGGCGGACTTCACGGCGTCGGCGCGTCCGTCGTTAACGCGCTTTCCGAGTGGCTTGAGGTAGACGTTCACAAAAACGGAAACATCTATCAGATGAAATTTTCCCGCGGCGACATCACTCAGGATATGAAGATTGTCGGAACTACCGACAAGGTCGGAACGGTCGTACGCTTTAAGCCCGACCCCGAAATATTCGAGGAAACGGTTTTCGACTATGAAACACTCCATGTGCGTATGCGCGAGCAGGCCTTCCTGAATGCGGGACTGCACATCTCAACGGTGGACAAACGCATTGACGAGCCAATCTGCGATGACATGTATTACGAGGGCGGAATCCGCGAGTTCGTAAAATACTTAAACCGCAACAAAACTGCCCTGCACAGCGAGGTTATTTACATGTCGGGCAGCAGGGAAAACAGCAGCATGGCGGAGGTTGCAATCCAGTATAACGACAGCTACAACGAAACCATTTTGTCCTTTGCCAACAATATCCACACGCCAGAGGGCGGCATGCACGAAACCGGCTTTAAAACGGCGCTGACCCGCGTTCTAAACGCCTACGGCACAAAGACAGGACTACTAAAGAATGACGAGAAGCTCTCGGGTGAGGATTGCCGCGAGGGGCTTGCCTGTATCATATCCGTTAAGCTTACGGACGCGCAGTTCGAGGGGCAAACAAAGGCAAAGCTCGGCAACAGCGAGATACGAACCCTCATAGACAACATTGTTTTCGACAAGTTTACGATTTTCCTTGAGGAAAACCCCGCCGTCGGAAGAATTGTCATCGAAAAAGCGATGACGGCGAGCCGTGCCCGCGAGGCGGCGCGAAAAGCAAGGGAGAGCATCCGGCGTAAAAACGCGCTGGACGGCTCCACGCTTCCCGGAAAGCTGCGCGACTGCAACGAGCGCGACGCTTCGCTCACCGAAATTTATATTGTCGAGGGTGATTCCGCGGGAGGCAGCGCCACAGGAGGACGGGACAGCCGTTTTCAGGCAATTTTGCCGCTTTGGGGAAAAATGCTCAACGTCGAGAAGGCTCGGGCCGACAAGGTTTACTGCAACGATAAGCTCATGCCCGTAATAACGGCGCTGGGCGGCGGCATCGGCGAGGATTTTGACACAACGAAGCTGCGTTACCACAAGGTTATTATCATGGCGGATGCCGATGTCGACGGAAGCCACATAAGAACTCTCCTGCTCACATTTTTCTTCCGCTTTATGCAGCCGCTGATTGCTCACGGTTATGTTTACGCCGCGATGCCGCCCCTTTATAAGCTGGTGCGCGGAAAACAGACCCGATACGCCTTCTCGGACGAGGAGCGCGACAGAATCTCGGCGGAAATGCGCGGAGAGGACGGCAAGGGCAAAATCGACATCAGCCGAAACAAGGGTCTCGGTGAAATGGACCCTCACGAGCTTTGGGACACCACGATGAACCCCGAAACACGCACCTTGAAGCAGATTACGCTTGAGGACGCGATTGTCGCGGACGAAACCTTTACTATCCTTATGGGAGAAAAAGTTGAACCGCGCAAGGAATTTATCGAGAAAAACGCGAAGTATGCGGTGAATTTGGATATATAGCCCGCTTCTTCCATTAAAATAAGGTGGTCACACAAAATGGCAAAAGATTATAAGCCGGAGGATATCCGGTACCCTGAGCAGAAAATCATCTCGTCGGAGCTTGTCAGCGAGATGCAGACTTCATACATCGACTATGCAATGAGCGTAATTGTCGGGCGCGCGCTTCCCGATGTGCGCGACGGCTTAAAGCCCGTACACCGCCGAATACTTTACGCAATGTACGAAGACAATCTTACAAATGACCGTCCCTTCAAAAAGTCCGCAACCTGCGTCGGCGACGTTCTGGGACGCTATCACCCGCACGGCGACCAGTCGGTTTACGACGCGCTGGTTCGTATGGCACAGGACTTTTCCATGCGCTACACTCTGGTAGACGGGCACGGAAACTTTGGCTCCATCGACGGAGACCCCCCTGCGGCCTACCGTTACACCGAGGCGCGGCTTTCAAAAATTTCAGACGAGCTGCTGCGTGATATTGACAAGGAAACCATAGACTGGGATCCGAACTTTGACGAAACGCGCAAGGAGCCGAGGGTGCTTCCCTGCCGCTTCCCAAACCTGCTTGTAAACGGCTCAAGCGGCATAGCAGTCGGCATGGCAACCAACATACCTCCACACAATTTAAGGGAGGTTATCGGCGCCTGCCTCTGCGTTCTGGACAATCCCGAGGCGGAGCTTTCCGAGCTCATGGAGCACGTTACAGGCCCCGATTTCCCGACTAAGGGCATTATTATGGGCAGAGCGGGCATAAGAGCCGCATACGCCACGGGCAAGGGGCGCGTGGTTATCCGTTCCAAAACGGAGATTGAGGAATACGGACAGAACCGTTTCCGCATTATCGTAACCGAGCTTCCCTATCAGGTTAATAAGAGAAGCCTCATCGAAAACATCGCCGACCAGGTTCGCGATAAGCGTTTGGACGGGATTTCGGGGCTTCGCGACGAGTCCGACCGCAACGGTATGCGCATAGTAATCGAGCTTAAGAAGGACGCAAACACACAGGTGGTTTTAAATCGTCTTTTCACACAGACGCAGCTGCAGTCGTCCTTCGCAATCAATATGCTCGCGCTTACAAATAATCAGAGCCAGCCGAAAATTCTCTCTCTGCGCCATATCCTCGACGAATATCTCGCTTTCCAAAAAGAGATAATTGTCCGCCGCACAAAATTTGACCTCAAAAAGGCCATGGAACGCGCGCATTTGCTGGAAGGACTTCTTATCGCTCAGGATAACATCGACGAGGTTATCCACATAATCCGCACCAGCTACGACAACGCGAAGCCAAACCTCATGGAACGCTTCGGACTTTCCGAAATACAGGCACAGGCCATCCTGGACATGCAGCTCAAGCGTTTGCAGGGGCTTGAAAAAGAGAAGCTCGAGAGCGAATACAAGGAACTTGAAGAAAAAATCGCCTATTTCAACACACTGCTGGCCTCCGAGGATATGCTTCGCGATCTGCTGAAAACAGAGCTTTCTGCCATAAGCGATAAGTACGGCGATGCCCGCAGCACCGAGATTCAGGATGTTGAAGACGAAATCGATATCGAGGATTTAATCGACGAGGAGGACTGTGTTTACACGCTGACCCGCGCCGGCTACATTAAGCGCATTACGGCGGACACTTACAGAACACAGCGCCGCGGCGGAAAAGGCATCACGGCTCAGACCCTCCGTGACGAGGATTATGTTGAAACCGTGTTCACTGCCTCCACCCACGACTATATTCTCTTTTTCACGAACTTCGGCAGAGTTTACCGCAAGAAGGGCTACCTTGTTCCCGAGGCGGGAAGAACCGCTAAGGGCACGAATATAGTCAATCTCCTGCCGATTGAGCAGGGTGAGCGCGTGAGCGCGATGATTCACACGCGTGACCTTGATGTCGAGGATGAATATCTCGTTATGATAACCAAGGACGGAACGGTTAAGAGAATGTGTCTTAATATTCTCAAAAATGTCCGCAACAACGGTATTCGCGCGATTAACATCGAGGACGGCGACGAGCTTATATCCGTTCGCATAACCGACGGCAAGCAGAATATTCTTATAGCCACGCACGACGGCATGGCTATCTGCTTTGACGAGAACGACATCCGTCCGATGGGAAGAACCGCCACGGGAGTTCGCGGAATCCGTCTGCGCAAGGGTGATTACTGCGTCGGCGCCGCCCGCGCCCGCGAAGGTGGCGCACTGCTCTCGGTTACCGAAAACGGCTACGGCAAGAGAACTGAAATCGAGGAGTACCTGCGCGGAAACGACGGAACCCCGCAGAAGCGCGGCGGCATGGGACTTCGCAACTATAACGTAACAGATAAGACCGGCAAGGTCGCGGATATCAAGGTGGTCGACGAAAACGACGACATTCTGCTCATTTCCGATGACGGAACGATTATCCGTATGGGCGCGGAAACCATCAGCACTTTCGGCAGAGCAACGCAGGGCGTTCGCCTTATGCGCCTTTCCGAGGGGGCTAAGATGATTTCCGTCGCAAGAACCGACAAGGAAGAAGCCGACGAAGAAATCGCGCAGACTTCTGCGGAAGTCTGATAACCGCCTACCGGCGGCGCGATTTTAAGGGGGGAACAATCCCCCCTTAAATACCCCCCAGCTCTCCGAGGGGAAAGGAATAAAACGATTATGAAACAAGTGACAATATACACCGACGGCGCCTGTTCGGGAAACCCGGGACCCGGAGGCTGGGGGGCGCTTCTCCTTTATAAGGATACGGTGCGGGAACTCTCCGGCGGGGAAGAACACACTACCAATAACAGAATGGAGCTGCTCGGCGCGATTTCGGCGCTTTCCGCGTTAACGCAGCCCTGCGAGATTGAGCTATACACCGATTCGCAGTATATCGCGAATGCGATTAACAAGGGCTGGCTTCAAGGCTGGAAAGCAAAAAACTGGAAGCGCAAGGATGGGGAGCTGAAAAACATCGACCTGTGGCAGGAGCTTGACAAACTGCTGGGCACACACACGGTCAGCTTCCACTGGGTCAAAGGACACGCCGAAAACGAGTTCAATAATCGCTGCGACGAACTGGCAGTTATCCAGAGAGATAAGTTCTCGGGAAAATAGGAGAGCTCAAATAACACAAAAAGCCCTTCGTTCGATAGAACGAAGGGCTTTTTTATTTAGTATTAGAAGTCAGCGGTTCCCACGGTTCTGGGGTGCAGTTCCACGTCGCGGATGTTGCTCACGCCCGTTAAATACATGATAAGGCGCTCGAAGCCGAGACCGTAGCCCGCATGACGGCAAGAGCCGTAGCGCCGCAGGTCGAGATACCACCAGTAGTCGTCCTTGTTGAGTCCGAGCTCCGCCATGCGCGCTTCGAGGACGTCAAGCCGCTCCTCGCGCTGACTTCCGCCGACAATCTCGCCGATTGCGGGAACAAGGCAGTCCGCCGCGGCAACGGTTTTTCCGTCGTCGTCAAGGCGCATATAGAAGGCTTTAATCTCCTTGGGATAATTTGTGACGAATATCGGCTTCATGAATATCTTCTCGGTTAAATAGCGCTCATGCTCGGTCTGGAGGTCTGTGCCCCACTCGACTTTATAATCGAATTCGTCGTTGTGCGCTTTCAAAATCTCAACGGCTTCGGTATAGGTTACTCTGCCGAAATCGGAGCTTGCCACATGGTTCAGACGCTCAAGCAGCGCGGTGTCCACAAAACTGTTAAAGAACTCCATCTCCTGTGGGCATCTCGCAAGCACTTGCTTAATGACGTATTTGATAAGCCCCTCGGCATTGTCCATATAGTCCGTCAAATCCGCAAAGGCCATTTCGGGCTCAATCATCCAGAATTCCGCGGCGTGGCGGGCTGTGTTTGAGTTCTCGGCGCGGAAGGTAGGCCCGAAGGTGTAAACATCACCGAAGGCCATGGCGAAGTTCTCGGCGTTGAGCTGACCGGAAACTGTAAGGTTTGTGACCTTGCCAAAGAAATCCTTCGAGTTATCAACCTTTCCGTCCTGCGTGCGGGGAGGATTGTTAACGTCAAGGGTAGTAACGCGGAACATTTCGCCCGCGCCCTCACAGTCAGAGCCGGTTATTATGGGGGTGTGGGCATAGACAAAGCCCTGCTGCTGGAAATACTCGTGAACGGCGGCAGCCGCAACGCTCCGCACGCGAAACACAGCGGAAAACAGGTTTGTGCGCGGACGAAGGTGGGCAATTGTGCGCAGATATTCCAGACTGTGGCGCTTTTTCTGGAGAGGATATTCGGGGGAGGAAACGCCTTCAACTTCGATTGAAACCGCTTTCAGCTCAAAGGGCTGCTTTGCCTGCGGCGTAAGCGAGAGCTTGCCGCGGACAATGAGCGCCGCGCCGACGTTCTGGCGGGCAATTTCGTCATAATTATTCAAAGAGTCTTTTTCAAAAACGACCTGCAGACTTTTGTGCGCGCTGCCGTCGTTAAGCTCAACAAAGGCAAAATTTTTCATGTCGCGAAGGGTGCGAACCCAGCCGCAAACCGTTATTTCTTCGCTTGTGAAAGCTGACGCGTCCGCGTAAATTGCGGAAATTTTTGTACGTTTCATATAAAGACACATACCTTTCAGGGTGTTTTCGGTCCGCAATCGAAGAGCACAATATATTTTAAGGGGCTCTTATGTTGTTGCGAGTACATTGAAGTATTATACATATATAGAGGGAGATTTTCAACACTTTGATGAAATAAAACTCTCTTTTGCGACTAAAACGCGGCAAATACTATATAATAAAGTAGCGCTCACTTGAACGGAGCGGTACAAAGGGCAGATAAGGCAGGATTTTTGAGGCTGAAGAACAGGGCGGCCGCTTCGCTGTTTTATAATCCCGAAAAGCCTTGACTTTTAAAATGCGTCGTGTTATGCTGTTTAAGCTCTAAAAAAATAGCGCCATATCGCGGAGTGGAGCAGTCTGGCAGCTCGTCGGGCTCATAACCCGAAGGTCGTAGGTTCAAATCCTGCCTCCGCAACCAAAAGAAACCCTGTAACCGCAATGGTTACAGGGTTTTGTTATTTTATTACAATTGGCTAAAATATCGGATTTAGCGCACATTTAGCGCACAAGCACTAATTTTTATATCTAGATGTACAAAATCGATGAGAGCTTATAGTGCCAATAATACTATAATAACGGATAAATTGAAGGTGCATTATAGCGGTTGACTATTATTACCATTTGTACTATCCTATATTAGGGCGGTGATAAAATGATAAATATATATTGTGATGAAAGTTGTCATCTTGAGCATGATGATGCAAATTCGATGCTAATGGGCGCAATTAGTTGTTCATTTGAAGAGAAAGAAAGAATTTATCGGGAAATCCGTCATATCAAAGAAAAGCACGGACTATCTACTTGGACAGAGATTAAATGGACCAGCGTTTCGCCTTCAAAGCTTCCGTTTTATTTAGAATTAATTGAATACTTCGTAAATGAAAAGGCTCTTGCGTTTAGAGCCGTAGTAGTAAAGAATAAAAACAATCTTAATCACAAGTTATACAATAATGGAAGCCACGACCTTTGGTACTACAAGACTTATTATTATTTACTTGATCCGATTTTTGATTACAATAACGAATACAATATATTTATTGATATTAAAGACACTAAAAGCGGGCCCAAAGTTATAAAACTACACGAGGTACTTTGCAATAACAGATACGATTTCAAGCATGAAGCGATAAAAGGAATTTATCAGATTAAATCACACGAATCGGAGATATTGCAATTAACTGATTTAATTTTAGGAGCTATTGGATTTTATCATAATAATCATTACCAACGTTCAGAATCAAGCCATGCAAAAAAAACTGTTGTTTCTGAGCTTTTTAGGTACTATGAAATGGCTATCTGTACCGGAACTAAACGAGGGACAAACAAATTTGATGTTTTTTTATGGGAACTACGGTGATAAACATGATAGAAGAATTATCGCCAAAGATTGAGCTAACGTCTGACTTCGAAAAGAATATAGAAAAAGCTTTTAACTACTTTTCCGACAATCTTAACAACAAATTTTCTAGGCCGCGTTTGTTCGAAAAGTTTGTATATATCGAGAATCATGAAATAATCGATAACAAGCCTGCTGGTTTTTGGCACGCAATTTCTCTTGAAGAAAATCATAAATTCGCAGATGTATTGCCCTGTGTTAACGATCCGACAATTTCAGATTGTGGAGCAAATTGCAATAATAGCCAAAAAACTATTACGATTAAAGCTGGCACAGAAAAAAGAAATATTTGTTTGTTAAGGGCGAGTATGTTACCGTGGATAGTCGATATAATAAGGCTTGCAAATGCCGGTAATAATCATATAAGCTACTGGGAGAAAGAAAAGAAGATATACATTCGTTATTTACATAGAGGCATAGATTATATTTTAATATTTGCTGATAACAATAAATTTTATCGTTTAATATCATCATACCCTGTGTTTTATTTAAAAGAAAAAAGAGAATTTGACAGTGATTCTATTATGCACGCAATAAAAAAATAAAAAAGGTCATCGCATTACGATGACCTTGGTCTCCTTCTACAACATGGTAGATGAGATATTGTTATTTTATCACATTTTGTGACATTGTCAATGCCTAATTCAGGATATCCTTCTACATTATATTCAAATAGCAAGGAATTATGCGCGTCTATATACAACATAATTGAATTACTAATAATGATGTTATATGCGTAGGATACTGTTCAGTTAGAACAGTATCCGTTTTCACGCTTTCTTTCGCAACACAACATCAGCTATACAATCGGCGGCGCGTTCGTCAGCCTGCTTGATGATGTGTGAGTAAATATCGGTCGTAGTCGAAACTTTCGCATGGCCGAGGCGCTTTGAAATCGTTACGCTGTCGAGTCCATTAAAGTACAGCAGCGACGCCATAGTATGCCGGAACTTATGCGGGTAAACGCGTGGGAGGTTGTACTTCTTCGTGAAGTCCCCAAGCCATTGAGTAATACTGTCCGGGTGCATGGGCTCCCCATTGTCCTTAATGAACACATAACCCGTTTCGTGCCACTGGTCGCCATTCTTAAAGCGCTGCTCAATGTACCATTACTTGTAATCTTTCAGGAGCTGCATTGTTTCCTGAGGAAGTTTAATAAATCGTGTCTCGCGTGTTTTGGTCGTGTCCTCATATATTCCCTTCTTAGGAGAATATAGCAGGGCGCGATCTATTTTTATTTGATTATTAGGCCAGTCAACTGCATCCCAATGAAGCCCCATAACTTCACCGCGCCTACAACCGGTGATAAGCAGCATGTGAGTAATGGTTTTCCATTTCAAGGGTTCATGTTCCAGGCAATCACGAATTTGAATAACCTCCTCCGGCTGAAAGCATTCGACTTCTTTCTTTTCGAGTTTTGGAGGCGTTGCTTTGTGAGCTGCGTTGTACTGGACAAGCATTTCTCGCTCAGCTTGAGAAAGAACCGTTGATATTAAACGATGGTATTCTGTGATCGTCTTATTTGATAGAGGTGTAGTATCTCTCTCAAATGTAAATAGCTTGTCCGTATCCATATTTAAAGCTTTAATTAAAAATGTCGATGTACCGGAGCAACTGCGCAACAAACTTGCTGAAATATCAGCTAACGAGATTTTAACATTTGAAGACGTAAAGGTGTATCTTGATTTAGTTTCTATTGATACATTGAGAAAATTGAGTATAGATGTTGATGAAATAATAAGCGCTAGTGGCGGGATTACTGAAGAAGAGGCTGCAACCAAGAGAATATTCATTGAGTATTTAGAAGGACGCGCAAATGAGTAAAGCACAAGAATTATTAGAAATCAGAAAGCAAAATGGCGGAGATGTGGAAATCCATCATTTTGAACAGACGTGCTGCAAAGCAAGCATTGATTCATATTATGAGAAAATTCTGTCAGAAGAAGAAATAACTCGGGCGGTAGAGAAATATAATTCTGAATTTGATGAAATCAGTATTGAATTTGCGAAGCGAACAAAACTGTCTCTAAAAGACGGTTCTTTTTTAATTCTTGCTGTCGCATTACAGTGTTTACGTCAGTATTTGCTTTCAAGCTTCAAGCCAACCGTTGATGAAAAAGCAACAAAGAATAGTGATGAATCAAAATTCGCAGATAAGACATCAAAATTGAATAAAAGTAAGGATAATGCCTGCAATCAAGGCGGATACTATTTCGCAAAATTTGACTCCATTTGTTTTGATACTTCTGTTCCCTATGATACAATTGCTGGTTCGAAAAACTTTGGCTTGGGCTTAGGCGGAACGACACACCGTTATAAAACATTGGGCCATGACCCAATACTAGGCTATATTTTTGGAACAATGAATATTCTCACAAACACATTGACAACATGGGATTTAACTTCGTTTCATATTAGAGCACATAAAGTATACTCGACAGCTGATACTGCAAGAGCATTTGAAAGCATGATGAATAGGGTCGCACATGACCCGACGGCTGTGGCAGCAGCGTTGATAAAACAAACGATTCATATCAAATCGGACATGTATACGCCAAACAAGATTCCTTTTCCTATTTTATCTGGAGTATCACCTGATTTGTCAGAGACATTAGCCCAATATGGAGTTAATCATTCGGATGTATTGACTGTTGGCAAACAGGCTTTATTTTCGATGGCGATTAATACTATTATTGCAATGTTACATAGGTTGCTTATTGCTAATGATACTGAAAACGATGAAAAACTATTTGAAGTTAGGACAAGAAAAATCCTCCTATATTCAAATTTGATTGCCACATCAAGCAATGTAATTTATTGCGGATTTAGTGAAGACTATAGAAAATTTGACCTTGGGGGATTTGCTGTAACAATGCAACGTTTATTTAGTGATACAACGTTTATTGACAAGGTTAAATACGAATTTTTAAACAGCCATTTGAGTTCAAAATATGAAGAGGAATATAAAAAAGCATCAATGTATTACGCAAATTGAGCTACCAATCATTGATGAATAAGGAGGGCTTTTCGTGAGTGGTTTTTGTAAATTTGAGGTTGGACAGACAGTCACCCATAATAATTTCGTTAAAGAGTTTCACTGTGGGAATATGGGTGGAATGCGTAGATCGCATACTACTAATTCTCTCGTAATTATTTCTGACAACACAAAACAACTATACAAGGATAAGTGGGTCGGAGATATCCTTCACTATACCGGTATGGGTAAAAACGGCGATCAAGATATAAACTTCACTCAAAACAGGACGCTGGGCTTGTCGGTAATGAACGGGATAGAGGTCCATTTATTTGAAGTGTTAGTATCTACAAAATATATTTACCGAGGAATAGTGACGCTCGCAGATAAACCATATCAAGATATTCAACCAGGGGAAGATGGCATTCCAAGGAAAGTGTGGATATTCCCATTAAAGCTGCAAGAAAGGCAGAATTAGTTTGAATCTAACAAAACACACAGGACGATTTAGGATAGTGTATGTTAAAACTTGAAATATGCCCTTTTTGTGGAACAGAGGCTGAATTATCAAAAGATGAATATGGGAGATTTTTAGTTAGCTGCACAAGTGATACGTGCGGCGCCGCGATGTTGGGCTTTAAAAACAGACAATATGTTATTGACGCATGGAATACTCGTGTAAGTAAGACTATGCCAAAGAGTCCCCCAGACTCAGAAAACAAACACGACAAAAATGAGATGGATAATGATATCCCCCGTTTTTTAAGCGCATATGATCTAGCCAAAGCGTTACATATCTCGAAACCGAAAGCCTATGAATTAATGCATCAACAAGATTTTCCTTCTTTACGGTTAGGTAGACGACTTGTAGTTCCTAAAGACAAATTCTCAAATTGGATAAATAGGCAAATCAAGTAACTCTTCGATCTGTTTTATTTTAATATTTAGGCACTATTAAATCCATATAAATTTAGCGCACATTTGGCGCACAAGGGCGTTAAAAAACGTCTTTGTGCGCCAAAGAACAAAGCAGGATGATTTTAAA
Organism: Clostridia bacterium; assembly: GCA_009929315.1. GTDB lineage: Bacteria > Bacillota > Clostridia > Oscillospirales > Oscillospiraceae > UBA2658. Next base: position 107 of record SAAS01000014.1, on the reverse strand, counting down.
AAAACTAGGAATATCAATGGTTATAAGAGACGGCGAGAGACTACAATAAGAGATTTCCGCAACTCATAACCCGAAGGTCGTAGGTTCAAATCCTGCCTCCGCAACCA
>SAAS01000031.1 GCA_009929315.1 Clostridia bacterium | reverse complement strand
TTCGGTGAAGCGTCCCAGTCAAGACCTGTTAATATTAAGGATTATATAAGAAGAGGGGCTACCGACGGTTCTGTAATGCTGGAGTTCGAGGACAAAAGGGGCCGTCGCCACAGGGTGACCCGTAAGTTCAGAAAGAACGCTAAAGAAGCGGTTGTCACGGGCGCGGTCCTTGAGACCATGACCCCGCGCGGGTGGGAAGAGATCGCCAGTTCGGTAAGCGCCGTAAACTTTGCAGTATCCTCCCTGCTGCTTTACGGCCGCATACGCGACGATGTAAAAGACGCGGATGTCATAAAACAGGCGAAATCTTCTGCGGATATAGCAGCTTTCATTTCACAGGGCAATATATCGAAAATACTGTCAGTGACACCGCATGAAAGAACGGCACTTGTGTCCTCGGCCCTTAATATACAGGACGGGGACCTGCTGAAGGAGCGGGTAAAAGAACTGAAAAAGCTTGCCGAATATGAAAAAGAGGCACTCAAGGCCAAGACGGAGACCTTCAGGAACTCACTTAAAGCCATTCCTTCGATAAGCGAGCTGACCGAATCCAGGAAAAAGATCGAACTTGACATAGAGCTCTATTCGGCATCACTTGCGCTTCTGGGCGAAGGCGCGTCGATACTTGGAAGGATCTCCGAAACGACCTCCGGACTTCAGGGGCATATGTCTTCAAAAGCCCGGCAGGAAGAGCTTATTTCCCAGATGAGGCACAGCTATTCATACGGCGAATACATAAAGGCAAGAAAAGACCTTTTTACCAAGACGGCGAAATTTTTGACGGCCGCGCGTCCGGTCTTTACCAACGCGCCTTTATACAAGGCGTCAAAAGAAAAAATGAGTGGTCTGTTTGAACTGAAAAAAAACCTATATGGAAAAAGAATAGAACTGCAGGAAAAGTACAGTCTCCTGCAGTCAGTCGCTGAGCTCTATCCCGTGCTTTCCGAGGAAGATTCCCTGCAGAAGAGACTTTCGGCATCGGTAAAACAGCTGGATGAAAGAGAAATATCACTGCATAAGGCAAAAAAGGAAAGCGACAGGTTAGGAAAAGAAGCCGAGGGCGTATTGGCAAAACTTGAGCAGATTTCGGCATATATGGCTTTACAATCGGCGTCCGGGGCCGAGAAAGAAATAAAGGAGCTTTCCGGAAGCCTGCTCGCGCATCTGGTGGAATTGCTGAAAACTCTCGGGCACGGGGATATTATAGATCTCAAAAAACTGTCCCTTTCAGGCGCTGAAAATTTTATCGAACGCATGAAGGACTCAAGCTTCCAGGCCATCCTCTTTGAGATAAAAACAAAAAAGACTATGGCTGAGAGCTGTATGGCTGAGGCAGAAGCCTATAAACAGAAGTACGGAACACATCCCGGCAAGTGCGACATGTCTGAAAAAGAAGGTCTGGAACAGAAATCGGCGCAGCTTGCCTCAGAAAAAGACAGGGCCTCTGATATGGAAAGACGGCTCTCGGAAGACATATCGCTGTCTTCAAGGGAGATATTCTCTCTGAAATCCATGCTCGCCGAGAATACGGAGCGCAGGGAAAGGATCATGAAAAAAAATTCCATTGAGGAGACGCCTTCGCTTTCAGATGCTGAAAAGGCGGCGTCCGGAGCCGCAGACATAAGGAAACAGATATCCGCAATGGATGCCGAGCTTACTGAAATGGAAGCTGAATACACCGCACTTTTAAACAAGGTCTCACATTGGGAATCTGAAGAAGTCTATTTCAAGGGCAACAGGGACGGACTTATAGAGGCCATAAAGGAAGCGTCTTTAAAAACCAAAGAGGCCCTTGAATCGTGCGTGGCTGCAACAGGCGCATACACTATGGCGGAAGCTGCCGCTGAAGCTGCGGCAGCTGACAGGCAGTCCATACCCTCCGACGACGACATGAGACAGGCTGAGTTAAACTATTCAGCGCTGCTTCAGATGATATCGAAAGACAGCGAAACGCTTAAAAAACTGCGTGCCGCATACGAAGAGCTCAGGAAGAAGGACGATATACTGCTCCCGAGCCTGCGCAAGGATATAGACGTGAAGGATCTGGCGAGCCATGTGACAAGGGAGTTGGCTGAAAAGAACCGAGAAACGGCGACCCTGACCAGGGAGGCCGGCAGGCTTTCACAGCTTATAAGACAGCATATGTCACTGTCGGACCAGCTGGAAAAAGCGGAAGACCAGCTTGAGCAGATGGCTCCGGTATTTGTCTGCGTCAAACAGCTGGTGTCCCTTGCAGATGCGAATTTCAGCAGGTACATCTGCGACCGTACAATGGAACTGCTCCTAAACGGCGTGAATAAACACCTTTCAACTATGGGGATAGAGTGGAGGCTCGGATCTGAGAGCGGCAACCTTATGGTAACAGACGCATCGGGAGAGAAACGTCCCGTATCGGGGATGTCAGGTGGCGAAGGCACCCTCATTTCAATACTGCTTCTCAAGCAGATAGCGAATTTCAACTGTCTGTGGCTGGATGAGTCCCTTACCATGCTCGACGAGGGCAAGATGTCAGAAGTAACGGACATCCTTACTGGAGGAGACCCCGATGCACAGGTGATAGTAATATCCCACGACAAGGACCTTGCCAGGACGTTTGACACGGTCTGGGAAATGGACTCGGGCGAAAAGGTACGGGAAAAATCTCAGGAACGGAGCAGGAAAGCCGTAATAACGGCGGAAGATCTCAGGGACGGAGATTATGAGCTGATTTAACAAACATATTAAGTAAACACACCTTACAGAAAACAGAAAAGGGGCCTTCGGGCCCCTCTTTTTTGTCTTTAATCAGGGAGTGAACAGCCCGAAAAATCATTATTCCCGGCCAAACACTCCCAATTTTAATAATTAGTGGTAAATAGCTAATCATACTTATATATTAGAAGTATAAAAATAATAATCGAAAATACGTGGAATATTGCAAAAAAAACACGATGATAAAATTAATACTTGTTTAATTCTTTTTGAATTTAGTATAATTATCTTGGTAATAAGAAAATTAGGAAAATAAGAATATAAAGCGGTTTATAACATTAACGGCGGTGCATGAAGATAAGTGCCGGAAACACACAGTATCACGGGATATACCACGCTGAAAACAGCGGAAGATATACAGAAGCGCCTGGAGGCGCCCTTTAAAAGGAGAGAATTGTCATAAGAAAGACTGATATTTCCCGAAAAAGCGCATGGGGCAAAAAGAAGACGAAGAACATAAATATGGCCGAAAAGCGAAAGACAGGAGCGCAAAACACAAATATGACAAAAGCACAGGAGGAAAAGACAGTGAAAAAACAGAACAATATCCGTATCCATATTCCGGAAGCGGGAGAACACGCGGCAGCGGGTCGTCAGTATTATACAGAATACGAAAAAGAGCTTATCACGCAGGCAGCACGTTCACATATGACCGCAGCGGAACTTGCGGCGAAATTCGCCACAGATCCCCTCTGCACACCGCGGTCAATAACGGCTCTCGGATATCAGCTTTCAACCGAGAGGGACCGTCTTGGCATGAAAAAGAAATACGGACATTACGTTCGCGGCAACAAAAGGACAAATATGTATACGCCGGCTGAGAGGATTGAAACCGACAGGCGCGACACCGAAGAAAGGGAGCTTCCGACATTGGACCTTACTCAGGTCAAGGTAGAGCCGAACAAAGCCGATGTAGACGCGGCAGACATGGCAGTAAACAGAGAGATTTGCCAGACCAGGGACATTACGGCGTCAATAATATCCGAGGGACTTAACTACAGGGATATGCAGATGAACGTAGGGCTGCTTAAGCGTTTTTCAGGAAGGACCCGAGCGGTGCCGGGAGACGGGACGAAAATGCTTTTCGTATCTGATCTTGCGGAATTCTGGGATATTAGCGAAGAAGACGCTTTGCTCAGAATAGACAGTCTGATCAGACACCATTTCCCTTTCTCAAGAAAGGGACATGAGGTTTCCCTTATAGAACCGAAACAAATGTTTGGCAGCGGACTCGTAAACGTTCAGATAGACAACGTCCCCTCGCGGCAGCTGGCAGGAGGCGTGACATGCACACCGATCGGCGTTATCAGCGACACCCATTACGGCGCAAAGGGTTGCGCGGAAGATCTGGTCAACGAATTCTACTGCATGGCCCATGATATCTATGGGGTAAGGAGTTTCTTCCATGCAGGCGACTTTTTTGACGGCAGCGGAGTATATACCGGACAGCCATTTGAACAGAATTTTCTTGGATTTGACACTCAGGTCAACGAAGTCGCATGGAAATATCCGTTCTATACAGACTCGAAAACATACGCGATCCTCGGAAACCATGACGAGGCTTATCTGAAATCAGCCGGAGCCAATATTCTGTTCGCGCTTCACAGCAGGCGCAGAGATATTATTCCGGTGGGAATCTACCAGGCGCTTGTTTCCGTAAACGGATTCAACATCAATCTGCATCATGTGGCCGGATCATGCAACAGCCTGTTTCCCGAGAGCAAGCTCAACGCAGTAAGACAGCGCAAGGGCCAGGTTCTCGACTTTTTCGATCTTGACTATCTTGATCTGGTAGTTGTCGGGCATCTGCATAAAACAGGAGAACTGTTTGATCCCAACAACTGTAAGGTGAAATCTATCGTATTCGGAGGCTCTTTCCAGAAAGCGAATCCGTTCTCGACCCGTATTGCCGGAGTAACATCGGCTATCGGGGGATATGTGGCAAACCTCTACAGGTGGCCTGACGGAAGAAAAAGGGTCGACACGATTCCAATTTTCTTTGACCTTAAGAACAGGGAAGATGTTGAACGTCCCAAGACTTTACACTTGAACCACCTGTCAGTACAGGAAGAAGTCGGCCAGACATGTTCCTGAGGGGCGAAATAACGCTGGCGGACGGTTTCGACGGATATATATGCATAAGGCTTGTATTCGCCGGGTGCCGAAAGGCGCTC
>SAAS01000013.1 GCA_009929315.1 Clostridia bacterium | reverse complement strand
CGATGATCGCCGCGCCGCCGTCCTCGGCTTCGCCGCTGGCATTGCTGTCGCCGCTGGGGCCGGTGATGCTGTAACCGTTCAAGTCAATCACGATGTCGCCGCTGGTGATAGTTATGGTCTGGTCAAGCTCTACGTCGCCGTCCAGCACCACAGCGCCGGTTCCTGCGTCGATGTGCGCCGCGCCGCCCAGGGCCGCAATCAGCTCTGCGGCGGTGGTGATGGTGCCTCCGGGGGCGGTGGTGGTTCCCGCTACCGAGGCGCTCGTAACTGTGCCGCTGGCATTATCGAAGTTGCCGTTGACGGTGATGCTCTCAACCGTACCCTCATTTTCCACATTGCCGTTGATGGTGCCGCCGGAAATTTCCGCACCGCTGTTATTTTCCACATCGCCGGTCACATCGGTATCGGTGAGCGTGCCGTTATTGGTCACCTCACCCGTCACATCCGCGTCCTCCACGGTGCCGTTATTGACAATCGGGCCGGTGATTTCGCCGCCGGAGACGGTCACGCCGACGGCGATCATACCGCCTTCGATATCGCCGCCGGAGTTGTCGGTGGCGATGCTGATGGTACCGCCGGTCTCTGCGGCAGCGGTGTTGTCCACCGTGCCGTTATTATCCAGCGTACCGTCGCCGGTGATGGTGCCGTTGCTGTTGATGGTTCCCTCGTTGGTCAGAGTTACATTTTCCGCGACTGTGACGGTTTTGCCCTCAGGCACGGTAACTGCCGCGTTGTCGGGGATGGTGACATTCTCTGTGATGGTCACGTTATTCTGAATCGTGATGCTCACGGGCAGGCCGGTATTTTCCGCCGCCGCGATCGCCTCAGAAAGGGTACCGTAATATGTCGTACCGTCTACCGTCCAGCTCACTTCCGCATCGGCTGAGCTGCTCCACTGGGCGGTGAGGGTTGTAGCGCCTGTGATCGCAAATATCTCGCCTGCGTCATAGGTGGTTTCGCCTGTCTTCCAGCCCGCGAACACATTTCCGGATTTGCTCAGTTCCCCGGCGGAGAGAACGGTGACGGTGCTTCCGTCAAAATAAACAGTGTTGTCGGTGGGAACAGTGCCTGTTGCTCCGTTTCCATCATAAGTCACCGTGTAGAAATTTGCGGTCAGCGAGGTGCTGACGTCTGTTACGTTCCCCACGTTTGTGCCTGCCACGCTTACGGCATAGGTTCCGCTGGGCAAGTTGATGGTATAATTGCCCGTACTGCTTTCGGTTGCCGATTTGCCGCCCACCGTGACTGTGCCGAGACGGGCAGCCGTGCCGTCCTTATTCGTCGTGACGACGGCGGTCATATAGGCGATTGCGCCCGCTGTCGTTGCCTTGGCGGTGGCGGAGGGCGTGATGTCCGTGCCGCTGTCCTCACCGTTAATATAAATGTTATAGGTTCCGACGTAGTCGCTGTCCGTGAGGACGCTGTATGTTCCGCTTGTGTCTGTTTCGCTGAGGGTATAGATCATATTGCCGCTGTCGTCCCGCAGGGTGACGGTCTGACCGCTCCACGCGCCGCTGTTGGTCAGGCTGACCTCGGTGGTGTAGCGATTGATTGTCTTTTGATAATCACCGCCAGCGAATTTCAGCGTCTCGCCGCTGTCCTCGCCGTTGACCCAAACGGCGTATTCCGTTGTGCTGTCGGCCATCGCCCGATATTCGTACACGCCGGTAACAAGATCTCCGCCAGAATCCGTCTGCTGGGTCAAGGTAATGTCTGCTTTGCCGTCCGCTTTCAGCACAACACTCTGCGCGTCGGTTTCAGCGCCGTCCACCTTATAGGTCACCTGTGCGGTGTAGTAGCTCGGCGCTTGGTTGGTGGTCGCGGTTGAAGCAAACGCCGCATAAGAACTGCCCACGGCTTCGCCGTCGATATAAAGGGTATAGACAGTTGTGTTATCCATCAAACCGGTGTAGCTGTATACTCCGGTTTCGCTGCGGTTCAGCGTAATACTTGTGCCTGATTCCGACTGCAAAACCACGCTCTCCGCATCGGCGAGGGAGCCGTTCTCCATCACATTAACCGTGGCGGTGATATAAGTGGGTGCGGTGCCGGTAAGCGTTGTAGACACACTGTCATCGGTGTTGACACCGTAGCCGGAGATTTGCAGCTCCTTGCCAACGGCGATAACGGCGTTATTGCCGCTGTTCAGGGTGAATTTTGTCATGTCGATGACGTCAGCTACGGTTTTATCGATAGCAAGTACTCGTCCGGCACCAAGGTCATCGGTGGCGGTGAGCTTCACGTCGCCGGTGAGGGTACCAGTAACCGCCACCATTGTGATGTTGTCAAGGTCGATGGTCGCGTCCACGTCGCCGGAGAGATTCACACAGACCGGACCGGAGACATTGCCGCCGTCAATTTTTCCGACGGTCGAGTCGGTCAGCACAGTGATCTGCCCGGAGGGGGGTGCAACCAAAGAGCTTGTTGTTCCGGCATAAATGGTGGTGCTTGAAGAAACACCGGAAGAGATTGCGGTATCGTCCTCATCGTTATCCAACACGCCATCGCTGTCCATGTCCCAATAAGCGTTCGACCCGCTTACGATAAGCGCCTCACCGTTTGCGTAGATAGTATCGCCGCTGCTGGTTGGGGCATAGGCCTTGACTGTATTGTCACCTGTAATAGTTATATTTTCACTTCCTTCGTCATCACCTGGCCCAGGATCTACACCCTCACCATAGCCTCCAAACTCAACAAAATAGCCATCAAAATTCCATGACGCAGGAATATCATTCCACAAATAAGGACCTCCCTCTGGACCAGCGTGAATCTGCAGCGTATTCTCGACTCCTCCACTAACACCATGATCACAGGCGTTTGGTTCGCCAGGGTTCCAATGAGTGTAAACAGCATCCACGCTATTATTAGCTACTAAACTTCCAGCACCATCTACTGCGCTTGCGTTACTCTCACCTGTTGAACCATAATAGAATGCGGTTCCCGCTTCAGGCCCACAGACCCATTTCCAAATATTGTTATAATAAGGTGATGTACTAGTAAGCAGCCATGGATTACGATCATAAGAATTATTATCTCCTATTAACCTTGTTCCTCCTGCCCAACCACCCTTAGTAGTCAGCTGATCCAATGCTGTATCTTCTGCAGCTGAAGTAACGGTTACCAAATATCCCTGCATTCCCATGTATGTATAGCTTTTTGCTAAGTTGTAAGCAGAATTCCAATCAATTCCACCACTTACTGGTACATACATATAATAATGCCCGTTTAAACCTACGGTGCCATTACCTGCAGAGAATATACTATCACCACTTGGCAGTGTGGTCGTGTTCCCGTCAAGTGTCATCTTCACGACAGGATACTCTGAGGAAGAAGTTCCGGTGAAGGATGCTTTAGTTCGCAATAAGTTCTGTACATTATTTACACTCATACCAGCGCCAAGATTTATTGTAGCGGTGGTATTTGTTAAATTGTAACCTACTGTGTAGCCGTCGCCTTCAGTCACCGCTACCGTACCGTTTTCGATGCTGATAGAGACGGAATACAGATTGCCGGTCAGTCCGACGGGCGCTGTCAGCTCCAAATTGGGATAGGTGAAGCTGCCGACGCCGTTCAAGACGGGAGTACCGAAGTCTATCGCGCCGTCGCTTGTTGTCCACTTGGCGTAATAAGTCTTTCCACCGCTGTCAGTATCTGAAATTTCGGTTACCGCGCTGCCGCTACATTCAGAATTATCATACCAACCGGCAAAGGTGTGTCCGGAATAGGAAACGTCTGTCGGCAAGGTCGCGCCGACGCCCTCCTGATAGTAGCTTAGGCTGCCGCTGCTCAGCGTCCCGCCGTTCAGATTTAGGGTAACGGGGAATATCGTTGTGGTGGAAGTCGTTACGCTGCCGTCGGAGGTATTGCCGCAGACTGTCACAGAGAGGTTCTGGGTGGTGTAGGATGTCCCGCCGCCCCCACTTGTGCTTGCTGGCGTAGCGACCGTGTTCGTCCGCAAAAACGCCTGCGCGTTTGCCATGGATGTGCCGGTATTGCCGAATGTCACGGTGACCGCCTTGCTGCCGCTGCCGGTGACGGTATAGCCGCTGCCGGCAGTCACCGCTACGGTTCCGCTGTCCACGGTCAGAACAGCGGTTTTGACCGGTGTGCCGGCAGATGGGAAACCGGTGATGGTCAGGTTGGGGACGGTGTAGGTACTGCTGTCCATGACAATGTCGTTTATCGAAACGGCCGGGTCAACATATTTAGCGTAAATATGAGTCGTATCGGATATGGCGGAGGAATAGTCGTAAGTGTCGGTTCTCCCAGCCGTCTTGTACCAGCCATCAAAGCTTTTGCCGGTCACGTTAGGCGCGGAGGGCTTGGAAACGGTTTTGCCGTTTTGAATGATGCGGCTGGTGTAGGCATTGGCATCATCCGTAGTGTAAAAGTTGACGGTCCAATAACTTATTGCTTGGACGGCATTGCTGCTAACGTCAAAGCCGGTGTCCTGCGGCGAATTGCTGCCCGAAACCAGCACGTTATAGGCGGTACCGTCTGAAAACAAGACAAGCTGATAATCGGTGCTGTCAGTGTAGGTAAGCTTCTGCTGTGTGCCGCCGTCTTCCAGATAGACGCATACGCCGTCACCTGTCCAGTCGCTTCCGTTTTTCAGCACATCCACATGGGCGGTGTAGTATGCGGCAGCGGCGGTCTTGTCGTTATAGCTCACGGTATCGGTCAGCGCCCGGCCGTCTACCGAGACGGTATAGGTGTAAGCATTGCTTGGTCCTGCCGGAAGCATGACGGTGTACTTTCCGCCGGACTGATAGCTTGCCGTATAGTAATATGTATTATTACCCTCGGTGCGGCTGAGAACAACATTTTTGCCCGCATAGGCGGCGCTGTCCAGCGTGGCCGCCACCTCGCCAGTGAAGTAGTTGACGGTGACGCTGTTATCGGAAACACTGATATTCTGATCGGAGTCCAGCGCATTTACATACACGTCGTAGCTGGAAGAGTTGGTGTCCCGCACGATTGTCGTGTAGGTGCCGCCGGAGCCGGCGGGAGTAAGCTGCACCGCGCCGTTTGTGCGGTAGTCCGCAGTGCCGGGGGCGGTGCCGGCGCTGCCGTCAAGCTTTGTGACGGCGGTGAGGGTGGTATAGCCGATGGTCACAGAAACCGCCGCGCCGGTGCCGCTGGTGGCGGTTGTGGCAACCGACGCATTATCGCCGGTGTCCACGCCATCCTTATAAATGTCGTAAGTACCGTTGACGACACTGGCGGAGTAAATACCGCCTGTGCCGCTCTCTATCAGGGCGCACTTATAGTAGCGGCCCTGATAGAGCGCAAGGTTTTGCCCCGTCCATGCGTCGCTGTCCTTTGTAACGGTGACGTTCACCGGACTTTGGATGGACGTCCACTTGGCATAGAGGGTAATACTGTCCGTTGGGGTGTAGCTCTCGCCGCCCGCGCCCACAGGGGAAGTCAGCGCATAATCGCTGTACCAGCCGCCAAATTCATAGCCCGCCGCGGTGAGAGTGGGCAGGGTGACAGAGGTTTCCGCCTCCACCGTCACATCCTCCGGCTCTGTGCCGAGGGTGGTGGAGTAGTCCACCGTGTATTCCTTCGTCAGTATCTCGCTGTCCTTTCCGCCCACGCTGAGCAGCACGGAAAAGGTCTGTGTTTCCCCTGCTGCGATGGCGCGGTTTTTCCACGACCACGATAGACCGGGGGATACATTAAGTGTGGTTTTGTTCGGGATATCCGTGAACGTATTGCGCGGAGAGTCTGAAAAATATCCATACCAGCAGGTATCCACAGGCGTTACGCCTTCAATATCGCTGCCGTACCAGAAGTTGAGCTGAGCATCCGAGTTTCCTGAGGAAAAGCTTAAGCCACCGCCGAAAGGCGTGACGGTGAGGCGTTGATAAGTATTTCCAAGCATGAGGCAACTGAGGCTGGTGGAACCCAGTGCGAAGGTGACAGAGCTTGAGCTTGTGTTCTTGACCGTGTACTGGAACTGAATGACCCTGCCGTCGTATAAGAAATTCGTATCAACGTCCACCGTCAATCCGGAGGAATTCACCCAATATGGGGAGATCCCCGCCGTCTCCGGACTTCCGGTGGCATTCACATACGCAGTTTTATTGGGATAATAGACTAAGCACCCGGGGTGCCGATAGTTTTCGCCGCCATTTATTTCAAGATAGGTCTCAAAGCCCATGTTAGCGGAGATTGTTTGCAGCCAACTGCCGTCATAATAGCCTTGCAAATTGATACAGTTTATGGTTGAATAACTGCCGGTTCTATATCTGTAAGCCATGATGCCATTGCTGTCGGTGGTGTAGCCCGTCGGAGCGTCCGCCGCCAGCGCCGCCGTTGGCAGCAGCGTCAGCAGCATGCACAGAACCATCAGAAAAGACAGCAGTTTTTTTCCTGCCGCTGTCGCGTTTATATTGCTTTTGTTCATGTCAAGTCCTCCCATCATTTATTTAAATCTTTTTTCGTTCCATTTGCCCCATTCCGGATCAGCCGCATAGCACGAACCTGTCGATCGCTTTTGCAAGCCGTTCCGGCTCGACAGGCTTCGGCAAAAAGTCGAGAGCCCCCGCTTCAAAAGCCTTGACCGCGTTTAAAGGATTGCCGCTCAAGAGAACCAGTTCTATTTTTTTATCCGCATACTTAACCCTTCCGCAGAAGCTCTGCCAATCGGGTTCTCCATCGACGTCGAGAAATACTGCGTCAGCTGAGCTCCCTTCAAGATATTGCAGTGCTTTGCCGGTGTCAGGGAAGGCGATGGTCTCATGCATGTTCCCCAGCCTCTGTATCTGATTTCCCAGCAAACAGGCTTCCTTATTCTCCCGGATGAGAATAATAGCTTTCAAAGACAAATCACCTCCCATAACAAACTCATTATCGCGATTATATACGACAATATCTTACAGAAATCTTAACGAGGAACGGATGTTAAACATTTTTCGACAAAAAAGCCCGGAAGATTTTCTCTTCCGGGCAAATTCAGCCTTCAGCATCATCCTATGCTTTCGAATTTTTCTTTTTTCTTCTCAAAATACCGCATACCTGCGGCATCGTCAATCCTTTTACAATATGCCACTGCTTTTTCAAGCAGCTCAAGATACCCAACGTCCAATTCCGCCTGTGGGAGCGCGGTCCAGTCGTAGTAGTTTTCCTCGAACAAAGCTCCGCGAAATAGCTCGACCGCTTTCCGGGCCGTTCCGATTGTTTCTCCGTTTACGCTGCCGCAAAGCCTAACAAGTTTTTTGAACTCATACAGATCACACACTATTTGTTCGGGATTCATCCGCATCTTTCCCCTTGCAGATTCCAGGGACTCCGTAAGTGTGTCCACTCCATACCGTTTCAGGTTATAAAATGCAACATAAAGATTGTTTGCCGCTTTATCCTTCTCCGCTTCGGGCCAAAGGGCCTCCATGATTTTTTCCTTGGAAACAAATTCACCTTCGGCACAGATCAGATAGGCCAGAAGCTCCTCGGATTTTTTTCTCAGACCAAGATTCACCTCAGCTCCGTCTACAATAACCGAGAGCTTCCGAAAACAGTTTACCTCAGTTTTTTGAACGCCTTTCGTTGCCGAAGGCTTCACAACCTTAAATCTCTCCATGGTTTTCAGCAGCCGTTCCGTCTCGACCGGCTTGACGATATAGTCCAGGGCGTTGAGTTCGAATGCATCGACTGCGTACTGAGTAAAAGCCGTCGTGAACACGATCTTCACATCGTTCACTATATCAAGTATCTGCGAAAACAACTCTATCCCGGAAATTGTCGGCATCTCGATATCCAAAAAAACAATGTCCGGCCTAAGCTCCTCTATGTTCTCAAGAGCCTGCTTTCCGTTTTTGAAACTTCCCACAACTTCGATTCCGCCGATTTCATCAAGGCGCATTTTCAGTCCCTGAAGCGCGTAATGCTCATCGTCTATCAAAACCGCTCTCATTTTTGTTTCCTTTCTCTTCTTACTCATTTGTGTTTAGGTTTCTTCATTTAGCTCCTGAACGTTTCTGGGCATTGTTATTACAATCCTTGTTCCTCGCCCTAATTCGCTCTTAATCACAAAGCTGGTACCGCGAAGACTATCTATCCTTCGCTTTACGTTTATCAAGCCTACGGAGTTTCCGTCCTGGATCCCTGCATTCAGCTGTTCCAGCTTGGATGGTTCGATACCGACGCCGTCGTCGGAGATTTCAATAATAAATCCATCTTTTTTCTCGTTTTCCCTTACCGACAAAACAACCGTTCCGAATTCTTCTTTTTTTCGGACGCCGTGACGTATGGCGTTTTCAACAAGAGGCTGGATGGACAGAGGCGGTACGGCAAGCCCGGAGGTATCACACAGATCATGAATAACGTTGAATTCATCTACGAACCGGGCCGTTTCGATCTTCACATAGGTTTCAACGAATTCAAGCTCGGCGGAAAAGCTGATGAATTTGGAGAGATTTTTGAACTCCATAAAATATTGCAGGTATTTTGACAGGTCAAGCGTTAGCTTTTCCGCATATTCTCCGTCCAGTCTGCATAGCGTCGATATAACGTTCAGCGTATTATAAAGGAAATGAGGTCTTATCTGCGCCTGCAAAAAAGCTATCTCAGCGGCGTGCGCTTTTTCCGCTGACTGTTTTGCGTGTTCGTTGAGATCCGTATAGTCCTTTGCAAGAACTATACCCCATGTGCAAAGCATGATGAAAAAGCCTATCGGTGACAGCTCGGAAACCCCCACAAGAATGCAATTCTGATACAATACGTCAAAGACTGCACTTGTAAGGAGCGCCAAAACGCCGAGAGTAATAGCAGCTTTTAAGCGGCTTTTACTTTTCAGCAAATAGTAGAGTCCATACAGTGGGATGGCTACCGCATATATTTCTATAAAAATTGTGGTCTGCGTGAAGACGTTGATTGGTGCCGCCGCTACGAAAATCGTGAGAATCCCAACCGCCGGTGAAACCACCGGCATAAGCTTTTTAAATTTCTCCTCATCAGACAGACTTAGTATAAAAAGCACAATCAGGGACGGCATCCATATGAGCGTAAGGTAATCTGCTATGACCACCAGTCTGTAAGGCACGATGGAACTCAGTATATACGCCCCATAAACCGTCGTTCTCAGCGCTGTGACGAGCGCCAAAACGGCAAACAGCAGAATTGAAACATTTCTTTTTGTAAGGATGAATATGCAGAAGCACAGCAATGAGATCGTGATAAAACTCCCAAGGAGAAACCAGTTTGTCTGTGTTATATAGCGGTCAAGCTTCTCGATCTGTGAGGAAGTACCGAGAACAGGCGAATACCATGCTCCTCCACGGGCGTAAACGTAGTTTGATATAATCAACGTGATCGTGAAGCTGTCGCTCTCAGTGGTTATGGTCACATTTTCCGGCTCGTATTCAGGTACAAAGCCTTCCGAAGTGCTGCTGACAGTCCCGTTTTTGGCAAGAAGCCTTCCATCGATATACAGCTCGTAGGCTGTTGAGCAAGGAGGGGCTCGCATTGACAGGTTTTGCCCCTGAACCCCTTCAATACGCAATATGTATGTCGCATATCCGTAGCCGGGCAGCTTTTCGCCATCTATCTCGTAATTATTCCACACATCTGGAACCTTGGCATATAAGTCCGGAGCAGCATAGTCCTCCGGATCTGCAAATTCATTCCAATAAAAGGCCCAATTGCCGCTTAGCGAAACGGTTCCTTGTTTTTCGAAGTCCCAGCCAGATAGATCAACAACACCGTTTTCCGCTTTTGGCATACTGCCTGTGTTCGTTCTGACTATTGCGGCAATAAGCACGATAAAAAGCAATATAATAAGCAAAAATATTATTATTTCGGCCATTTGGGGGTAACGGCTCTTTTTACTTGATGTCATTTTGAAGCCTCATTATAATTTAATTCACGATTTTAAATTTCACATCCATATAATCGGATTATAACTTATTTTTATCCAAATTTCCATATTACAAATCAGAAGGCCAAAGGTCGAATAACGGGCGCGTTTTGCAACACGCCCGCCCAAAAAACGTTCCATATATTTTGATTTTACCGCACGTCGTCTCGACTTCCAGGGAACCTCTGATAAATGGCATACAGTCGGTTTTCGTTCTTCTTCAGACCCTGATATCTGGTCTTCCGGTAACCGAACTGGCACTTGATGATTCGGAACGTCCATTTGACCCGGCAGCGTACCGAAGATTTGCGGTTCTCGATATAGCGCTACCAGTCGATGGAATTGTCTGAAACCTCCAGAAGCCTGTGCGGCCAGAGGTTAATACGGTACTCAATGGCGGACAGATGTGTCACTGCGTATCATAAGTGCCGCTGCGCCCTTCCGGGGGAACCGTTTCAAAAACCTTTTCACAAAAAGTTTCTGCCGAGCGGCATCTTCCAAAACCGTCCCAACGCCGGACTTTCCCGGCGATGGGACCGCCTGCGGGCAAGGGTCACATATGCGATATTGTACGATATGTGCGATAGAAACGGCCGCTTTTTTGGAGTGACGTATTATATTATTTTACAACTTCAGAGCGTTTATTACAATTATTCGCTTTGTAAATGTTTCTTGATTTTTAATATGCAAAACAACAAATGTTTTCTCTATTCATAAAATATATATTTGTTATTTTCGCCATGGTTTCCATTGTCAAAGCCGGATTTAGTCTGTTTTCAAATATGTAACCGCTGTACAGCGTAGTATCCTATAAATGGCTTGATTGTCTGTTCAAAAATTATGGTTTATTCCATGCATTTGTGTATATCTTGGGTAGAAAAATCAATAGATCTTATATGTCTATCACTCATAACCCGAAGTCGTAGGCAATTGACGATAATGTCAAAGGAAATATCCTTTGCATACGCAAACTGCTTGCGGTACTTTTCCCATGTATCGTGCAGGTCTTTGCTTTCCCCGATATTTCTGAGGATATCTTCCGTGTCCGCAATCTGCTCTGCGGTGCCCCGATGTTCGGCTGTTGCTTTTAATGCTTCAGCAAAAAGTACTGGATCATATTTCTGTGTTGTCATAAGTATGTAGGCATCATAAAAGTCTCTCGGGCGGGTGTTAAACACGCTTCTGCGCAGAATTGTTTCCACTTTCTCTGCCATGACAGTCTCAATGTTATACGCCCACAGGTCGAAAGACTTGCTATCATCGAATATTTCAGAAAAGGTAAAGCTTACAGCGTTGGGCGTAATCGCGTCGCCAGTGGAAACATCAATAGTTAACGGTGTCAGGATGGTATCAAATCGCGCGTTCAGCATCACGCGATAGCCGCCGTAAATATCATCCTCACGAATTGGCACGATCGCTCCCGGCTCGAAGATTACGCCGTCATCATATGGTACAGCGCATATCTGCCTTAGGGCATCACGGATTGCCTCCGGTGTCAGCGGCAGATTTTGCAGTATGGTATCCAAGTCCATTGTGGCCCGGTTGTCAATGCCTACGATAGCCGCAACAAGCATACCGCCTTTAAGCACGAATTTGTCCTTAAAATCCGAGTTCGAAAGTCGGATGAGCAGTCGTTCGAACATATAATTTTGCAGGATGACCTGTGCCGGAATGTTCTTCTGCTTGGCAAGGTTTCTTATCCTTGCCTTCAAGCTCATAGCGTCGCTCACAGGAGTACCTCCAGATATTTTCTAACCACGTTTGCCAATCGCATTTGTTTTGCGTAGGAATTAAGCTTGTTTAGATCCTTTTTGGAACTTGCGGCGTACATCTTAAGCGCAACAAGGAAGGTTTCGGTCCCGATCTTGTTTCTGCTGCGCACAATATCACAGATAGTCCGCTCCAGATCGTATGCCGTGACTTGATTCCCGGCAGGCGTGGTCAGCATCGTCTTGCCCAGTTCAAACAGTTCAGGTTTGATATAATAAACCTTAAATTCTTCCATAATGGCTTTTGAAGGCACCTTGTCAGACGGTGCCGTAATGGAATGTTCAAACGGCGTGCGGTCGGACATACCATGCAAAAACAAGGCGGTTTCATGCGAGAAGATAATGTATGGCGATCGCTTATCGATGGACAACAATTCATCCTGCAAGTCGTCGGCAAAGATATATTGTCCCCGCAGAATACGCTGAACTTTTCCTTCCGCGCATAGCTTTGAAAGCGTCGCACGGGAGATGCCATGTGCTGCCGCTGTCTTGTTATCAATAATGCCACCATTTTGCGCGGCGATATTTTTTAATTTCTGAATATAGTCCACAGCTCACGCTCCCGTACATATATAAAAATATAATACGCAATATTTTAATTATTGTCAATACAGAATTATGTCATTTATCAAAATATAATTTTCATTATTTTGATTTTTGTGTTATAAATCTTACTATTAATTTTGTATATTTCTTTGATTACAGCGACGCAAATTCTGCATAATCCGAAGGTGTAGAATGAACTTGACGGTTATTTGGAGCAGAGTTACCATGCAAATAGAAAAGCGCTTTTTGGTCGCGACTCAGCCGCATTCCGGAAGCGCTTTTCTGACCACATTTTTAGCCACAGACCCCCGCGGAACAAGCGGAGAACATGTGGTCAAAGAGGCCTGAACAGGAAACAAATAAGAGCGTAAACGGCTATAAATGGCCAAAATTGAGCTAAAAAAGTTTTTAGATACGGTTTGGGACCACGAGGCCGCAGGTTCGAAACCTGTCACTCGGACCAATTATTAAGAAAAACCGCCTATTACGGCGGTTTTTTGCGTTAAATGTTTGGAATTTTAAGTGCATTTCTAATTGATTGCAGCAATTAGAAGCAGGAAAAGATGCTCGCCGGTGGAGTCCTTCCGCCGCCGATTTTGCCAAAATCCCTAATTTGTCCCTAACGGGAGTAAAATCGGCAATCATACGCCCCTTTTTTACATTTTAATTGCAATTACTTCCATTTCCAACTATAATTGATTAACGGCAGGCCTTGCGCCTGCAGCGCCAGCCGTGCAGCTTTGCTGTGCGGCTTTTTTCGTTTTATACTAAGAATGAGCAGCTCGGGCAACTGCGAGTTAGGCGAATAATGGGAAGTTTAAAGGATTGCCTTAACATAAAGGAAATTAACAGTGGAGGGAACCCAATGGGTAAAAGCAGGGCGGCCATAGATACAATTACAGGATATTACTATCAGTTTGACTATTATATACTGCAATTGTTAGAACTAGATGCTGACACTGACACCGTATGTATCGAAGGAATAGAAGATGTAGATATTAACCACTTAGATGAAACAACAGCTATTCAGTGTAAATACTATTCTAAAACAGAGTATAATCATTCGGTCATTGCCAAGCCAATTCGACTTATGCTCAGCAATTACAAAGAAACACTTGGAAGCGGAAAACAACTGAAATATCGGATATATGGAAACTACTCTTCTGGTCAAAGCAAGTTTCCGGACGTTGTTGATGTAGCCTTTGCAAAAGAAAAGCTCTTTACATATACGCACGATGATACTAAGCACGAACACCATATTGAATTAGGCTTGACCGATGAAGATATTGCTGATTTTCTAACCCGTTTGACCATTGACATCAATGCAATTAGCTATGAAGAGCAAGTTAAGTGTGTTATCACTAAACTAAAAGAAGTGTTTTCGTGCTGCGAATATGAATCGGAATATTACTACTACAATAGCTCATTACGGCTTGTGAAAGAACTCGCAACCAAGCAAAGGGTAGCAGAAAGGACAATTACAAAGCGCGAATTCATTTCAAAAATAGATAACCGAAATGGTTTGTTTGATATTTGGTATTTGCAATTTAAGGGCGTAAAAGAGTATTGCCAATCGGTAAAGGCACAGTATTTCTCTCCTAAGAATGTATCTCCGTGCGAGAGATTATTTTTAATTGACTGTGACGAACGAATTCTAGATACAGAAATCAAGACTTTAGTGTTAAAAATAGCAAAGAACTGGAGCAAGCTATCGAAACGAGAAGTTAGCCCCTTTTGCCCTTATATCTATTTACACAATGTTTCTGAACAGAGGGTCTCGAATATAAAACAAGCTTTGCAAAATGACGACATTTATTTTTTGGACGGGTATGACTTTAAGGGAGCTACTTTCTCGACAAAATCAATTGCCAGAAGAGCAACTGCGCATAATGAAATAACGATCAAGATAATCACTGATTTGGAGCAAGTAGATCAGATTTTAGACGCTATACCAACATCAAGAGAGATATATCAATTCTTTATTAAAGAACATTATTATGAGAATAGCGATCACAAACACATATTTATTCAAATTCAAGAAACGAAGAACATTAGCGAAATAATATAACTGGAGGGATTTAAGTGATTGAGCCAGATAAGCTAAACGCAGAAGTCATATCAGTATTTCCGGATAAAGTTAGAATATCTGTTGATAATTTAGAAGATTTTCAGATTGCTGAAGAAAAGTTAAAGGTTGGTTCCTATCTCAGAATTGCAGACAATGATAATGCTGTGCTCATTGCCATCATCGAGAATTTCAGTATTGAGGTGGGCGTGACATCAGAGGGCAGCCCTAGACGTAAATACATACTTGAGGCAAATCCATTAGGACTAATCCGTGACGGCAAATTCGAGCGTGGAGGTGATACAATAGCAATTCCACCTAAGAAAGTTGAACCAGCAAAAAAGGAAGAAATCGAAAAAATATTTCAAGAATCACTTGAAGAAAATAAGAAATTCTCATTTGCAACTCTCTCAACAAATAGCAGTATCACAGTTCCAGTTGACGGCGACAAATTCTTCAATAAGCATATTGCTATTGTTGGTTCAACCGGCTCTGGAAAGTCTCACTCTGTAGCCAAAATAATCCAAAATGCTATTAACGCTAAGAGCGGTGAATATACAGGGCTAAATAATTCCCATGTTGTTATTTTTGATATTCACTCAGAATACAAAACAGCCTTTCCAACATCAAACTTTATAGATATTTCCAGCTTGATTCTGCCATATTGGTTACTCAATAGTGATGAATTACAAGAGCTATTTATTGAAACCGAGTCAAATGACCACAATCAACGAAACACTTTTAAAGAAAGTGTTATTAACAGTCGAATTTTACACTTTAAGGGAACAGCAGAACAAAAGAATAAAATTCATTTTGACTCACCACTTTATTTTGATATTACTGATGTTTTAGCATATGCAAACGCAAAAAATTCTGAGACAATTGATACTGGGGAACTCTACGCCACAGGTGAAAAGAAAGGACAGCCGAAGACGACACAAGGAAGTCTAAACGGAAAATTAACCAACTTTGTTAGTAGATTAGAAAACCGGATTAACGATAAAAGGTTAGAATTCCTTTTGGGTGACAAAGCAAAAAAAATTTCTTTTGACGATACACTTAAGCAATTATTGGGTTATGGATCATCAAATTCTAATGTTACAATTCTGGATTTGAGCGGAGTTCCTTTTGAAGTCTTAAGTATCACCGTATCTTTAATTTCAAGAATTCTGTTCGAGTATGGATATTACTATAAACGCATGCGTTGCGAGGCTAACTCTGCAGAAAGAATTAATAATGATGTGCCTCTACTACTTGTTTATGAAGAAGCTCACAAATATGTACCCAATAGCGATTTGGTAAAATATAGAGCTTCAAAGGAATCCATTGAGCGTATTGCAAAAGAAGGAAGAAAATATGGCATTTCATTATTATTAGCCAGCCAGCGCCCATCTGAAATATCTGAAACAATTTTTTCTCAATGCAACAATTTTCTTGCATTGAGACTGACAAATCCAAATGATCAAAACTATGTTAAGCGGTTGCTTCCAGACACACTTGGAAACTTGGTGGATAAACTGCCTTCTCTTAAAGCGGGTGAGTGCTTGCTGATTGGGGATGCTGTTATTCTTCCGTCAATTGTCCAAATGGATAGGTGCGATCCAGAACCCGCTTCAAATGACATTCCATACTTCCAGTTGTGGAAAGAAGAGTGGAAAGCGCTAGATGTGTTGGCGATAAAGGACGCTTGGTATCAGAAATAAACTACAGTTGCGTCACATTGTTCATATACGGACAAGCCGTTATGATACAAATGATTTTCCCATCACGTTTAAAAAGAATCTTGTCCCACAGAACGCCGACAGTGCAACAATTTAAATATTAGGAGTGAAAAAAATGGACAAGGCGGATTATTACAAAAATATTCTTGATAATATCAAAACAACAGACTCACCAGAAGTAATAAAAGCAATTACTGATGATGAAAATTGCGACTTTTATGAACTTTGCCAAAAATATGTAGATATCGCCTTAAATCAAAAGTTGGTAAAAGATGAAACAACCCATGAGCTTTTCGGTTATGTTTCTCATGAAGACATCGATTTAGCTGCCTATTTTACGAGACTCTTTGTCAGAAAATATCAGATTGTCGGAAAAAACGAATTGCTTTCTATGATAAAAGAACGCTATATAGACTCTATTTCTCCAGATGAAATAAGAGTGCAAGAAGGTGTGGTAAATGAAGGCGGAACTCAATCGCTACCAGTTGGCTATTTTGGTACACTCATCGACAAAAGAGAAATACCAGCTTGGGAGGATGTAAGGACCAGAATTCTTAATCTAGTATAACTACGGAAGAAAATAATGCTTATTATTCATATTCTTCATATACGAACTTTGCAGTTTGTTTTAACTACAGCTCTGATATAGGTATGCTCAAGGAGGCGATTATTATGCCCCAAACAGTTACAGAAGTGTACGATGGTGTACTTGGAAAAAAGCACCGAATTATAGCTATGTATCAAGATACCTATCGGCCTATATTTTGGTTTCAGGTCTGCCAAGATGGAAGTATATATTGCGCTCCGGATCTAACCGTTAACGAAGAACGAACAATATATACAGGTATAACAAAGACAGATGCGATGGGTGTCCTGACATTTGACTTTGATCAAATAGAGACTGCTGCTACGAAAGTTGATCCGATGACTCTAGAAAGCTTCAAAACGTCTTTTCATGGATCTGGGGTAATAAATACATTAGGAGGGCGTGTCTATCGCCATTCCATTCGTCAAACATCATGTCAGGAAGAATTATGCATCGTCTTTTTTGCACATCCTACAAAATTCAAAGAAATTCACGTAGCTAGAAAAACTGATATTCCTCTTCGCTTCCTGTTAGATGATGATTACCCATTAGCACTACAAATCTCTATCTCCGCTCCTTCATGTACGACATTTGGAAATTATCCAAATGAACGAAATGACAGTATTAATATGCTATTTGAATATAAAGGCATAGCAGAGATAGACAAACTGAGTTTACAGCTCTCTTTTGGCATGCCATCGAAGGGAAACTGGCCTAAACTATCTCTTATTGCATTTCGAACCGAAGAGGAATAAGCAGCATATGCAACTCACAAATACATATTATTTCAACAAAGTAAATTTACCATAACGGCAAAGTGTATTACTTTATGGTTTCATTGCAATTGCCCATTATGAATGAGTGCACCGAATCTTCAGGAACCGCGAACTTCCCATTTTCCATAAACAGCGGACAAGCCCGGGGCTTCCGGCCACGGACCTGTCATACCATAATGCGAAGTTTTGAATTACGAGGTTTTTTGAAATAGAATTAATCAGAAAAATTATCGCTGTTTTGCATATACTAGTCTATACTTTAAAGACCTATGTCTTTCGGCAAAGTACTTAAACCGAAAGACATAGATAAAATCATTGAAAAAGTGGCAAAATAAAAATTCATTACATTTGAGGTAAGAGATGAACAATACATTATCGAGTACAAATGTCGAAAACCTATGGGTCCACTTCAGCAAACCTCTTATGAGCTTTATTAAGAAAAGCGTTAATAATGACCAGGATGCTGAGGATATACTTCAGGATGTATTTTGTAAGATTCAAAACAATATAAACAGCTTGAAAGCAGACGACAAGATACACGCCTGGGTATATTCAATAACCAGAAATGCCATTACTGATTTTTACAGGACACATCGATTCGAGAATTATAGCTCTGAGTTATTCGACGATGTTCCAGACGATAGACTAGACTCCGGCTTGGAAAATGCTAATGGGGAAATTGCTCAATGCCTAAAAGCGATGATCAATTTGCTTCCGGACAAATACAAGGAAGCTATACTGCTAACAGAATTTCAAAACCTTACCCAGAAGGAGCTAAGCCAAAGACTAGGCTTATCATTGCCGGGAGCTAAATCTCGCGTACAGAGGGCCAGAGGAAAACTTAAGGAAATGCTATTTGATTGCTGCAATCTCGAGTTTGACCGTCTGGGTAATGTGATTGAGTATCAGGACAAAAAGAACAGATGCAAGTGTTGCTGAAACATCGGCAATACTTGCATCCTTTTTCTTTGTCGTTCGTCTATATGGATAGAAAGCATAGGAGGTATTAAGGTGAGTATAAAAGAAGAGCGTCGAGAATCAATACGTAAGAATTACTCTGAAGTTGCTAAGAAAGGTTCGTCGGGGTGCGGCTGTTCCTGCTCCAGTAGTTGCTGCGGTCCAGCAGATCTAACAGAGTTGGCCATGATTATTGGATATACTGAGGCTGATTTAGCCAGTATGCCGGACGGTGCCAACATGGGACTTGGCTGCGGTAACCCTTTGGCAATTGCAGCGCTAAAAGAAGGAGAAACGGTCCTTGACCTTGGAAGCGGCGGAGGGTTTGATTGTTTTCTGGCTAGAAGGAAGGTAGGAGATACCGGACATGTAATCGGTGTTGACATGACACCGGATATGATCAAGCTGGCAAGAGAGAATGCCGAGAAAAGCGAATATGAAAATGTCGAGTTCAGGCTAGGTGAGATTGAGCATCTTCCTGTTGCAGACAATTCGGTGGACGTCATCATATCGAATTGTGTCATCAATCTATCGCTTGATAAAGCTCAGGTATTTAGTGATGCATTCAGGGTGCTTAAGCTGGGCGGAAGGCTATCGATATCCGATGTTGTAGCAACCGCAGAACTGCCGGATCAGCTTCGTGAAGACCTGGAGATGTTGTCGGGTTGTGTAGCCGGCGCTGAGTATTTCGAAAACATCAGACTCATGCTCGAAAACGCAGGATTTGAGAATATAAAAATGAGCCCAAAAGATAACAGTCGAGATATCATAAAGTCATGGGTGCCCGATCGAAACATCGAAGATTATGTCGCATCGTTTTTAATTGAAGCATTTAAAACATCCAAGGAGAAAGAAACAATGAAAAAACTAACAATAGAGTGGAAGCACCTTGATGTTGAAGGTGAGACCTGTGACCGTTGCTATGATACAGGCGAAAATCTTGCCAATGAAGTTAAGAGAATGAACAGGGTGCTGCAGCCTAAAGGCATCACTGTTGAGTTTTTTGAAACAAAACTTGATGAAGACAATATCCCGGAATCAAACAAAATGCTTTTTAACGGAGTTTCCATTGAAAACATCTTGGACATAGAGATCTTTAATAATTACTGCGAGTCATGCACTTCTATGCTTGGGAAAGATATTTATTGTCGGGCAGTAAGATTTGAAGGCAATGAGTACGATGATGTGCCCGCAAAAGCGATACGCCAAGCCGCATATACGGTTTTAGGTATTGCTGAGGTTAAGAAAACAACAAAATCCAGCTGCTGTAGCGGCGACAGTAATTGTTGCTGCTAAGTTTTAGTAAAGATTAGCAAAATAATGACTTCAGTAAGGCTAACTTCCCATTATCCATAATAAAGGAATGAGGGGCAGCACTGACTGTCCCTCATTCCTTGTTCTTGCATCCTCACACCACCCGATCAAACGGTATGATTTTGCACCCGCTTTTCTCCGGCATGGCGGTGTCCATGAACCCGCCGATTTTATCCGCTGCGCCAAGCTGCATCTTTCCGGTCACATGGGTATAGGTGTCCAGCGTGAAGCCGGCGCTGTAATGTCCTAGCATGCTGGCCAGGGTTTTCACATCGACGCCGCTCTGCACCGCGAGCGTTGCAAACGTGTGGCGAAGATCGTGAAAGCGCACGGAGGTGTCGATATCGGCGTACGCCAGCAGCTTCTTATGAATACGCCCGACCGACTCGGGGCTCCAGTAGCCGCCCGTCTTGGGCGACATGAACATGTAGGGACTGTCCGTGTGCTTTTCATGCTCGGCGATGAGAATATCCACCACCTGCTGCGGAATCGCCAGCTTGCGGACGGAGTTTTGCGTTTTCGGGACGGACACCACCAGTTCGCCGTTGAGGCGACCGATCTGCTTATTCACTGAGATGATACGATTTTCAATGTCAAGGTCTTCCCACAAAAGTGCGACCAATTCGCCGCGCCGCAGTCCGCTGGTCAGTTCCAGATAAAAAATTGGCAGCACACCGTATTTTTCCGCCTCCCTGAGAAATGAGCCTATTTTTTCGGGTGGAATGATCTTCATCTCTTTTTTCTCGAGCTTCGGGATGCGGCAGCTGTCGCAGGGATTGTAGGTGATGACGCGCTCCTTCACCGCCTGCTGAAGGCAGTTGTGCAGTACCATATGCATTCCCCGCACGAAACGATTTGACAGCGACAGGTCTTCCGTTTTCTCGAAGCGCTTGACGCGCCCGTGTTCCTTTGTTTCATTGTACATCCGCTGGATATGAATCGATGTCAGCTGCCGGAGCTTGATATGTCCGATACACGGAATGATGTGGTTTTCAATGATATTGGTATAATTGTGCACCGTGGTCGGGCGGATATTCGGTTTGCTGTAGGTTTCAAACCACAGGCGGCACCATTCGGAGACCGTGTAATCGCCGCTGTGAATAATTGCCACGCCGCGATTATCCTGAATGGCCCGTTTCAGCTTGTCCCTGCATTCGGCCTGCGTTTTTGCGGACACGCTTTTTTGGATTGCTTTGCCGGTGGCATAGTCAACGCCGACGGTGTACCGGCCCTCCCAGTGACCGTTCGGGCGTTTTCGGATACTGCCCTCGCCATTTGCTCGTCTTTTACTCATGGAATCCCTCCTTTGCAACACAAACAAATACCACAGAATTTTTGAAATAGCTATCAATACTTTTCAGTTTTATAAGCGGTTTGCCGCTCCAGCCATTCCATTAGCTTATCCCGTGGAATAATGATGCGTGAGCCGAGCGTAATGGACGGAAAGTCTTTCCGTCGGACAACCTCGTATGTGTGCGCCAGTCCGATGCCGAGCACATCCGAAACGTCCTGCACATTCAGCATCAGCGGCAGTTCATTGAATGATTTATACTTTGATTTCTTCATATTCATCCTCCCTCGTTCTGAAGGTTTTTTAATTGTTGTTATGCGTCTTATTGATACATTTCCCCGGCGCCAGCCGCCGTGGGGTGCTGCGGGTGCTGCGCTCAGGCTACATTGACATCGTGGGCCCCTGATACTGCTCTTCATGATCATTCGGCTTGTGTCCCATCGCAATACGCTTTTCAGTCAGCCGTTTGCGCCGTTTGGAGTCGGTTTGCATACCCGACGGATTTCGTGGCGGGAGTGAATGGTCTTGAAAAATGTTGCCCATATGATGGAGCAGCCGGGTGGCTGCCAGCATAACGGACGGCGGATTGAAGTGATTTTGCCGGTCGAGGAAGAACTGCGCATATTGGTTGCCCCGGTCAGCGGAGAGCGTCAGCCAATAGAGTGCCTGCTCTTTGTCCGCAGGCACCTCCTTGCCGGTCAGATACAGCTTGCCCAGCATGTATTGGGCGAACGGATTTCCGTCTTGTGCTCCCCTGCTGAGATATTCCAGCGCTTCCGGCACATTCTTTTCCGTAATTTCACCCTTGAGATATTCCTTGGCCAGGCGATATGCCGCATAGTGGCTGCCGTTTTGGGCAGCGGCTTTCAGCCAGCGGAGACCCTGCTCCGTGTCGCGCACCTCAACATCATTCGTGAGACAGAGCTTTCCGAGTGCGTACTGCGATACCGCCACGTTCTGATTTGCCGCCTTGGCAAACCAATATTGTGCTTCCACCCAATCAGAAATAACGGCGATCCCGTCGCGATAGAGCTTCCCCAGCAAATGCTGCGCATAAGAATCACCATCCTCCGCCAACTTTTTCATCCCAGCCACTGCGTCATTGCGTTCATCCAGCGAAAGCGAATCGTCACAGATTGCATCCCGCAGATACCAATAGTCGGTTGAAACCCAGCGTTCATCTTCCTGTTCGTCCTGCTGCATATCAGCATCCTCAAAGGTGATTTCTCCGAGCCTAACACGTTCGGCTTCCTGAATGACCGCATTTTTGATTGCCCGAAACTCCTTCTGCTGAGAAAGCGGAAGACGCGAGGCAGTGTTGCCGCTGTAATAACTCTGGACCTGTTCCTGCAGCTCTAACCAGCGTGCATAGCATTGCGCCACCACCGGCAGGCGTTCCATCTGATCGACAATTTCGTCAACCAGCGTCTTCAGCTTTTTCGGCAGATAGCCGTATTGCTTTTTTCCATGTACGGATTCTAACTGCTGTGACAGCTCCATGATGAGCTGCTCTGCTTTCGGATAATTGCAGATGCCTTCTTGCATTTCGCGCACTAAATCCGACATAACCTTTCTCGCCTGAAGCGCCAGCTCGTCACGGGATTGCGATTTTTGTTCGTAGATATGCAGCATCTCCTGCCGGAATATATCGTTTGTAAGCTTGGAGCGAATTGCCCTGATGCCGTCGCTGTTCAGATACCCCTGCGACGGGTCACCCGACCACGCCATCATGTGCACATGCGGATGCTCCCCTTCGTCATGGAAGGCAGCGTACCACCGGAAGTTGTTCGGCGGAATCTTCATTGCCTCCGCGATTTCATTCCGGTGCGTTTTCAGAAGATCGCGCCATGCCCGCGCGCTGTCATAGCCAAGACGCATTGCATCCTCACGGTGAAGGGAGATGATGTGTGTCCACACGTTTCCGGTGTAGGCGTCCAGCTCTGCCATCGCCTGATCCAGATCGATATTTTCATCGTCGCCAAAAAGCCCGTGCGTGCCGAGCCGCTCGGCGCGGGGACGGGCGGCGATGTACTTCATGTAGATATCCGAGTGCGCTGCCGTGTCCCAATTCATCTCCAGCGCCGTTGTTATGAGTGCGGAGGCGGCGCGCTTGGTATGCGCCGCACTCCAGTTTTCGTATTCGAAGAGCGCTTTTGTGTACGGGAAATCTCGCAGGAGATTTGCGATGAGCTGCTCCTGCTTTCGCGTTGCCGGACGGTCATCCGCGATGCGCTGCACGTGTTCCCGCGTTGCGATGTAGCTCATGTAGCCGCTGACGTTTGCCGCGCCGCCGCACTTAAGATACGGACTTTTGAGAATCAGCTTTGCCATTATTCATCGCTCCCGCGCCGTGCGATGTTTTCAAAGGAGAGCTGACCGTTGGTCTGTTTCACATTGGCAATGCTGCGCACACGCTGGCGGTGCATATAGTCTTCATCCAGATCAAAGCTGCCGGCAACTATGTTCATCGCCATGTCGGTCTGCACGGTCTGCTTGTACATCAGCGATGCAATACGGTTTTCAAACATCCCAAGCCGCCCGTCTATTGCGGAGAGCAGCGTCTTCGGAAGATACGCGCCGACGTTCTCCGTCATGAGGTAATCGATATAAAAATTGATCGCATTTTCGACGAACGCCGTTTTGGAGGTGCTTCCATGGGCCTTGTAATGCTGGTCCAATCGTCGCTCGGTCTCCTTGCTCATATAGACCGGAAATTTTGTCTTATCGCTCAATTTTTGCTCCTCTCCCCTGTTTGACGCCCCAAGAAGTCTGCACACACCGGTCTTTCGGCCCTGCTTGACTCCACGGAGCGGTTTTCACTCCTGTTTTGACTCCAATTCTGACCGCGTTGAAAACGTCCGCACTGCGGGCGTTTGTGGTTGGAGCGAGCGTCAGTTTTGACGCCGGTCCTTTATCCTGCTTTTTCCTTCGTCCCTTCACGCGCGGCTCCTCTCCCCTTCAAGCTCCGCTTTTGGCCTCTCATGGAACACGGTCTTTGCCTCCTGTTTGGAGATTGGCGGAAGGCCGAGAATAAAATATGTGTTATTGGTCTGACGCGTCATACCGAGGAGTTCACAATAGGTTTCCACCTTGCGGATGAAGCCGCGTTCCTCAAGTACCTTGATTGCCTCCCGCGCCGATGTTGCAGAGCAGCCGCAGCATGCCGCGATGTTTTTCATGCTGGGCCAGCACTTTTCACTTTGTCCGGCGCGGCACACCAGATAGCTGTAGACTGAAAACTGAATCGGCGTGAGACCGTAGCAGAAAGCTGCGTTGCTCATTTTGAAAAAGCGTTCATTAAGAATAGACATGCGATACCTCCATTTATAAATAAAAAAGTTGTTCTTGCATTCCGGATATCGCTCTGCTATGCTTTGTACAGATAAGGCTTGCATTCTCCGGGATGCGGCGGGCCGCCGGGCTGTTACAGCAGCTTCGGCGGTTTTT
>SAAS01000030.1 GCA_009929315.1 Clostridia bacterium | reverse complement strand
CAGAGCGCACAGACGATCTTCACGAAGCTTGGCAAGGCCATCGGCGTACCGTTCAATGTCAACCGCAGACAATACATGCGGGGGCTGCGCAACACTACGGCGGGCTACTTCATCCCCAAATCCGAAGTTGTCCATGTGAAGAACGCGCAGGACTTGACCGCCGCGTCGCATGAGTTCGGGCATTGGGTAGACAAGAGAACCCGCATCGGGAGCCATCCTGCCATTTTGAGAATCGTGTCGCAGTTGATGAACGATCCCGTATTCTCACAAAACTATACCCCACAGGAACTTAACGGGGAAGCGGTTGCGGAAGCCATGAAAGTGTACATGGTCAACCGGGAACAGGCTTTGGCGCATCTTGGGAAGGACTTTGTTGCGGAGCTTGAAAAGGGCTTGTCTGAATTGGGCGTACTGAAAGAGTTTGACGCGGCACGGGCGGCATTAGGACGAACCATCGGGGCGAGCACGTTTGAGCAGATCAAGGCCCGCATTGTGAGCGCAGACGAATCCGGGAAGCGCACGGTCAAGGAACGTATCAGGAACATCCGGGCAAAGACCTTTGATAGTACCCTTGTTTTCGATGAAATGTCTAAGATGCTTCGCGGCTTGCGCGGGAATAATTACATGATGTCGGAAGACCCCCGCATGATTGCGCTGAAAAACAACCGCATAGATAACTTCGTCAAAGCCATCATTGAGGATAGGCTTGTAAACGTCCGGGGCGATACCATACTTGGCAGGGGCTTCGCTGATAACTTTGAAGGCATCAGCGCAAACGAGATCAAAGCCTTTGAAGCCTACCTGATCGCGTATCATGACCTTGACAGGACAAAAGTCGGCAAAAGCGCATTGGGCGGGGAGTTCACCAGACAGCAAATTCTTTCCACCATTGCGGAAGTTGAAGCGGCGCATCCCGGATGGAAGAACAACAAGGCCATGCTCCATGAGTGGTATGATGCTTTTTTCAAGGAATACATCGTCAAGCAGGGTGTCATCGCACAAGGAGAGTATGACAACATGAAGGCCATGTATCCGAACTATGTGCCTACATACAGGCAGATGGGTGATGACGCGAAGGGCGCTCCTAATAAATCGTCTGGCGACGTGAAAAAAGGCTTGCTCGGCGCAAAGGAATCTGACCTGAACATCATCAACCCGATTGAATCAATGGCGCGGCTGATCATGGCCTATACGCAACAGGCGCACAGGCTTCAGCTTGGCAATGTGTTTGCTGACGCGATTGACAGATACGACGCTACCGGGGTATTCGCGGAGAACATTCAAAAAGACATCAAGCATAAGCCGGAGATCGCTGCAATCAAAAATGAAATAGAGCAGATGATCGCGCAACAGGAAGAAGCTCGGCAGACCACGCTATTTGATTCGCCGCTCGGCGATAACCCCGATCTTGAGCAGTTTGAGCAGAACGTACTTTCCCTGCTCGACCGCTCCATGTTCACGATGGAGAACACGGCAACAGGCGCAAACGTGATCAACATACTCGGCAGGGATGGGCGGTATCGCAGCTACCTCGTCCATGACGCGAACATGCTTTCCGTCCTTCAAAGTGTTCCGAGTGTTCAGCTTACCAAAGTTCTGCAATGGGCAAAGAACATCGTCGGCATGATTAGCGCGACAGCGACAGGTACTAACCCCTTCTTCGCACTGACCAACGGTGTGCGTGATATGGCTACGCAAATGATCTACGGCACAACCTCGACAAACGTGCTGACGGCTGTTCCGAAGTGGATTCTGAACCTTCCCCGGACGATTGCAGGCATCTTGAGCAATACTACCATTAATGGGCATCAGGTGCTAAAAGACAACCGATACACGGATGCTTACCGTTTATACTCCATGTTCTCCGAAACCGGGGCAAGGTACTCCGCACAGATTGGTAAAACTTCACAGACAATGGTCGAAGCGCTTACCTCTCCAAACGCGGCAAAGAAGGCCGGAAAAACCGCCCTGAAAGTGTTTACGATGCAGTTCTTGAATGAAATGGTCGAAAACAACAGCCGTTTCCTTGAGTTCTACTCCGGGAAGTCGTCGCTCGGAAAGAACAGGGATAACCTTAACACCTTTGAAGGGCGGTTGAGGGCCGGGCTTGCTGCTTCCGGGGTAACGGTTGACTTCCGTAGGAGCGGGGCTTCTCCCATCATGCGCGAGATCGGGGCAATCGTTCCGTTCTTTAACGCGGGCATCCAGGGCATCAACAAGGCCGCTTCCCTGTTCACGAACGAAAACACGGGGCGCAGGGGGCAGATCGCCGCAAAGATCGTGCTGAATATGACCATGCTTGGCGTACTGCAAGCGGTTATGAATAATATACACTTAACGGATGATGAAAAAGAGGAATACGAAACGTTTGACGAGGGGTATAAAGCCAAGAGCCTGTTCCTGAAAGTCGGCCCCGAAAAACTGCTCCGCATCCCTATGACGCAAGACCCGATTTCCCTGATATTCTACGCGCTCGGAAGGGCGGTTGGCGGGGCTGCAACAGGGGAAGGAACATCGGTTGCTGACGCTTTGGTGAACGGCGCGAAGGCTGTTCTGACCGAAAGCACCAACTTCAGCACGATATACAGCCCGATCCAAAACCTGATAGAAAACAAAACCTGGTATGGCAGCGCCATTGAAAGCTCAATGATGGAAAGCTACGCCAGAACGGAACGCTATAATGAGCGCACTACCGGGATTGCGAAGTGGCTAAGCGAAAAAACGGGCTTCCTTTCGCCTGTCCAATGGGACTATATCATTCCGCAGTATACGGGCGTATGGGGCAAGCTGGGGCTTAACTTTGTCAGAAACGCTACGGGTGATGCTACGGTTGGCGAAGCGCTCCTTGAAACGCTTAACAAAGAAGTGTCAAGCCGTATGTTCACTACTCCGGCCTATACATCGCAGCTCTATAATAATTACAAGGCAAGCCTGGATGGGATCACGCAGGTCAAGAACCATTATCGGGATAACCGCCCATTCTCCATGTTTGACCCGAACCTGACGCAAGACGAGCTGAACCTTGCCGTGACGGAAGCGCACCGCATGACCAAGAAGGGCGGGGAGCTGTATGATATTAGCGAACAGATCAGCGCCAAGTGGGATGCTTACAACCAGGTTCTTTCCAACGCATCCCTGACCGATGAACAGCGAGATCAGGGAACCATCGCCGTGCGGCAGGAGATCAACCAGCTTTCCTTGAAGGGGCAGAACATCATCGCGGGCTATGAATCAAAGTATTTCCCCGGCTCTGTCCGAACAAACGAGAGGGTAATCGGATTTAATGTTCGTGAAATGACCGCCCAGGGCGTGAAAGAAGCATCGTCCATGACGCAGACGGTCTATGATGACCTGCAATCCGGCAAGCCTTACGCGAAGGACTACGCTGACTACTCAAAGGGGATTTACGAGAAGTGGGGGAGCGAATACATCCTCACAACGAAACCATCTAAAACCTGGAAGGGCTTTAACGAATCCACGGCATCCCCCGAAAAGCTGGCGGAGATTGACCGGGTATACTTCACCGTCGTTGCTAACGGCCTGAAGGCGCAGAACCAGGCGATCCTTAACGCAAAGAGCGCGGAAGAAGCCGATAAACTGATCAAGGCGATCACGAGAAAGGCGGCGGACGCAGCGAAAGAAGAAGCGCTCAGGTAATAAAAAAGCCCCTTGCACACTGCAGGGGGCTTTTCTTTGCTGTTTTATAATATACGTTCTTCAATGCTCTCCCTTATGCTGTCCGGCCCAGGCGCTACGTCCACCCGCCCCTTAAGTTCCTCATACAGCGCCGCGTCTATCTTGAGCACCTTCCCCTTACGCAGGCCGATTCTGTGCCCCTCGGCAAAGCCCTCTCGGTATATGTCGTATTCGCGCTCTTTTTTCGTCCCGCCCGCAATCAGCGCGTACATCCCCAGCGCAAAGATAGCCCCGGCGCAAAGGCAAATGACCATCCAAACAAACTCTTTCATGATTCTGCTCCTATGTTTCAAATTTTACTTAATGCCTTGATAGCGGCTTTGCTTATTTTTCCGTTTCCATGCTCTGCCAAAGATACAATAGCCGATAACTCTCTTGCTCCTTGATAAGCGTGTTTGTTTTGCGGTTCGTCTTTCAGCCTGTTTTTTTCAAGCCTTGTAAGATATGCTTTTATTTTTTGTAAATCAGCCACGTCTCGCTCCTTCCTCCCCGTTCGGGGCCATTTCGCCCACATCCGGCCCGATTGCACCCGGTCGGGGCGGGGCGGTGTAGCTGTGTGATGCGTTCCACGCCCTCTTCGCCTCACTATGAGACTCTGAGGCTGTGTTTCCAGCCCTCATTATCTCATTCCCGCACTCAAGGCACTCTACTTTGCTGTAAGGGAAAAAGCCGTCATGAAAATCCGTTTGCTCCACAACACCCCCGCACCCACACGGCACCAGGCCGGTGATGGGGTCGGGCTGGGGGACACTGTACATACCCATAATGGCAGACAGAACAGTGGATACAGCGATACGAAGATTATTGATTCCAGCTGGATCAGGCTGGTGGCATAGTTGGAGCCATTCGTCGCTATCAAGATATGAGATGGCTTGCGGAAGGTGCTCCTGAGTGCATTGGTCGAGATGCGCTTCTTCCCTGTTCATTTTTCTACCTCCGGCAGCGACGGGATGGGCATCCAGTAGGGGTAATTATCCGGGTTTGCTCTGATATAGGCTATGGCTTCGGGCATAGGCAGATTGCTACTTATGGTTGTTGCAAGCACCCAACACATGGTATTATCTGCATCCGCTTCGGTCGGCAGCCTGTCCGACGTTTTCACCCAGGGGCTGCGCTTGGCGACGTGCTCATTTACAACCTCCACAAATTGTTTTCTCGCTTCTTCCCGCCACGGCGCGTCAAGGCTTTCCTCGTATCCTGTGTGCACCTCGGGACCGGCACAGTCACAATTGTTGCAGTACGCCCGCCCCCACTTAAAGCCGTCCGTAAAGTCTGTGCACATGTTGTCAGCCCCGCAGAT
>SAAS01000029.1 GCA_009929315.1 Clostridia bacterium | reverse complement strand
CCCTCCCGTGTGGCAATATAATGAACAAGGTACGAAAGGTGCGCTGCGCTGTTTTTCCCGCTTTTGAAATGCGGCGAGATAAAAATAATACGCGGCATGGCGATTATTCCTCC
Source organism: Clostridia bacterium (assembly GCA_009929315.1). Classification (GTDB taxonomy): domain Bacteria; phylum Bacillota; class Clostridia; order Oscillospirales; family Oscillospiraceae; genus UBA2658. The sequence goes on along the minus strand of SAAS01000029.1, from coordinate 4,969 downwards.
CCGGTGAGAAGGCTAAGACTGTATTCCAGCGGGTACGGGTTTTCGTATACCTGCTCGTAGGTGAGCTTGCCGCCCAGCCGCTTGACCTCGCTTATCGCCTTACCATGGATGTATTTGAGCTGCTCAGGCCCCACCTGAAACATCCCTGCGATGATATTCCACGTCTTTGCTTCCTCAACGGAGAGCCGGAAGAGATTGCGATTGATATGCGCGCCGAAGCTGTCCAGCGTTCCGTGGATCACCTGCGACAGAACTGGCGCGAGATATTCCATGGCATCTCTGGTGGTGAGATAACCGGCATAAAAGCGGATGGCGTTTTCCGTAAATTCATTTTGGCTCTGGCAGTTGCCCTTCGGCATTGCTTCCTTCATCATGCGGTCAGCCTCGGGGCTGAGCCGAACCGTGAAGCGATACTTTTCCTCTGGCATTTTGTTCCTCCTTTGCTCGAAACGGGCGTCGACGCCATCTGTAGTGCGGTGAAAATGTCTGTTACAGTGGCGTCTTCTGATGTTCGTAGTGACCATTTCGGTGCAAACCGTACAATTTGATGTCACGAAACGACGGCTTGTTAAAAGCCCGAAAAGCCTTGTGGTACTACACTTCCGGTCCGCTCTGCGGGCCGGTGTAAACGGTGGTGATGATGTCACCGCTTTATCCTGTACAAAAATCGAACATCTGCGCACCTCCCATCCATCTCTCAAAGCCCGCGTACAGCTCCGCAACGCGGCCTCCAAATTCCTCGGCGAGCTCGTATGCCACCCCTGCCTGAAAATCGCACACGGGGCAAACAACGGCCGACACAGTGCAAAGCCGGTGAAGACCGTCAAGCGCCGTACGAAGTCAGATTGAGTTATAGGAACACCTATACTCAGTCCGATTTCTACGGCGCCTTTTGCTGCCGTGATTATTTTCGTACTGCGTTAAAAGTCCTTTTCTGATCAGCTCGGGAAAGGACTTTTTATGTTGTGCGACCGCCGCCAGTTCCAGATTGCTTAATACCCGTGACCTCCAAATTGTTCAGCATTTCACAGGCAGGCATCTTGAAGCGAATCGAGCGCAAAAAAATTATTTTCAATAATTTATAAGATTTGGTTATCAAAACGCCTTTCTCGCTGCCTACACAGTGAAGGGATAAATTATCTCCCCCTCGCTGCACATTGAAAAGTACCGCCGTGCGGCGGTCATATCCAACGACGTTATATTTACGAATATTTCACCAATTAATTGCCAACACTAACAGAAATCAAGGGAGGTCCCTATTTGCAAATAGAGGTCAACGACATTAATAAAACGGTCTTTTTTTGGCTAACCAAGACTGAGCAGGAAAACCCAGAATTGCGTGAAAGCCTAAAACCAACATATGTAAAATACAAAGAAAAGAAATACACCGTAGCAGTGTTTTTCTCGGGCAGCGGAGACCTCTTTGCAGGCACCCGCGAACTTCTTCTTTATAATCAAAAGGTTTCTGCTAAGCGCGATTTGGAGTTGCAAAAATCTTTGCAAAATGACACCTCTTCACTGAATATGTGTTTATGAACTGCACGACGTTTGTTACTCTTTGTGTTATCCCGATTAACAAACGTCGTGCAGTTCACTTATTAGTTGCTTTTCCGTCCAATTTGTATTACAATATCGTACGACATACAGTTTGAAGAGGTGACTACATTGATAGAAATATTTGACATAGCAGGATACGCCCGAATATCTGTGGACGAGGAACAAGACAGGGACAACACCTCCATCGAGAACCAAAAGGCCATCATTGAGGATTTTGTCAAGCAGAAGTTCCCCGGCTCGGCATTGACGTTTTACGAGGACCGCGACCGTTCTGGCTACACCTTCGAGCAGCGAGAGGGCTATCAGAAAATGCGCCCGCTTCTTATGAACCGAAAATATGATATCCTCATTGTAAAAGATTTTTCGAGATTTGCACGCCGCAACAGCCGAGGTCTAGTGGAGCTAGAGGATTTGCGAGACAAGGGCGTGCGCATAATCTCCATCGGGGACTCCATAGACTATCCGACTTATGACGACTGGACGGCCATTCAATTTCGTTTTCTCGTCAACGAGATGCCGGTGACAGATACATCAAAAAAAGTGAAGTCTGTTATTAAGCGTCGTCAAAATGATGGCAAATGGATTTGTGCAGTACCTTATGGCTACGTTATTACAAACAGCAAAAGTATGACCTTCGATGTTGATGAACCAGCCGCTGCGGTCATCCAGAAAATATACGATCTATATCTTAGCGGTTGGGGTTATAGAAAAATCTCCAACCATCTCACAGATCTACACATTCCAACCCCGCGTATGGCTGAAAAGCAGCGCAAGGAAGAGACTGGAGATGAATCTAAGCTTCACGCCAAGCCCCAGTGGAGTATTGTGACCGTTCAGGGAATTTTGGAGAACGATTTTTATATCGGCACGCTTAGGCAAGGGAAGTACACGCGCAAGAAAATAAACGGCGCAGACATGAAAAAGGATGAATCAGACCACATAGTTTTTGAAAATAATCACGCGCCGATTATTGACTATCGAACCTTTGCCTCGGTTCAGCAGCAGCGAAAACAACGCACCACATCAAGCTATCGCGGAATTAAAAAGAACGAGAACGTATATTCCGGTTTTTTGGTTTGCGGGGACTGCGGTGCACCGATGTTTTCTATGAGCCGTGACGATTTGAAACCTGCCTACACCTGTGGTTCCTACCACCGAACAGGACTGAAGGGCTGCACGTCGCACCACACAAGGGTTGATGTGCTGGACGGGCTGCTTAAGGAATACGTTAGAAAAATTAAGACAAACTCTGCCGATATGCTGGATCGGCTTAACGCGTCCATTAAAGAGGAATCTGCTGAAATAAAGAACAACGAAGAAACCGTTGCCATACTTCAACGGCAAGCGGACGACGCTTACGAGGAGCTTAAGGCCACCAAGCGCCAGCGGGTTCGGGATATAATGAAGCATCCTGAAAAAGAGGAAATTCTTGAGCAGACCTATGACGAAATGGAAGCGGAGCTTGAGGACAGAATCTCGGGGTTTTCGAACCAAATTGCGCTAACCGCCAACAAGCGCAACACCATCATTCAGGTCAATCGCATAGCCAGAACTGCAATCGAAATATTTGACGTGATACTCGAAAAGGACAAGCTTGACAAGCGTGATTTGGAGCTCATCATCGAAAAGATTTATATTTATGAAGACCATATTGATGTGAAGCTGAAATCGGACATTGATTCGCTGCTGCGGTGCGGCGCTCTGCCGCAGGAGGGCGAAACCGTAAATTTTGAGCAAGACATCGCGGATATCTTAAAAGCCCTTGTAATCCAACGGTCTGAGCACCACGCGGATAAGGTCTACGATGTCAATGTTATCAGTAGTGGTGACCCGCTGGAGATTTACACGGAAAAAGACGGAGAGGTTATCTTTAAAAAATATTCACCCGTTGGTGAACTTACCGACTTTGCGGCACAAATCTGTGACGCCCTGTACAAGTCCGGCGATTGTGTCGCCGCGGTTTGCGACAGGGACAGTGTTATAGCCTGCGCGGGAGTTCCGAAGAAGGAGCTTGTAGACAAAAGGATCAGCGGCGCGCTTACGGAAATTATGGATTCGCGAAAGCTCTATACGGCTACGCAAAGGTCCGAAGTCCCCTTTGCCGAGGGTGAGGAAATCCTTTTTCTGTCCGTTGCCGCCCCGATACTCGCTGAAGGCGACGTTATGGGCTGCGTGGTTTTTGCGGCAAAGCAAAGCTCTCCCGAGCCTACGGAGGTTCAGGTAAAGCTTGCCATAACTGTGGCTAGCTTTTTGGGGAAACAGATGGAGAACTAGCTAACCAAAATAAGATAAATAAAGAGCCGTTTCTCTGAAATTGAGAATCGGCTCTTTATTTATTAAAACAGGCTCATTTGGCTCGTCTGCGGAATATCGCCCAAAGCTCCAAGCTCTTTAAGCTGTTGAATATGGGTCTGACTGACCTTCGGGCAGGCGCCCATTACCTCCTCCACGGAGATGAATTTACGCCCGTCAAGGCGGCACTTAACCAGGTCGTTTGCCGCCGCCTCCCCCAGTCCCGCAATCGCGATAAAGGGCGGAATCAGGCAGTTACCGTCTATGACAAACCTAGTCGACTCGGACTTGTAAAGGTCAATGCGGGCAAAACTAAAGCCTCGAAGATAAAACTCGTAAACCGCTTCAAGCGTCGTGAGCGTTTCTTCGTCTTTCTTACTTGCCTGCGGATCACGCCGAATTTCGTTAATCTTTTTCCGCACAGCGTCTATGCCCCTGGTCATAAGGGAAGCGTCAAAGCTGTCGCTTCGGCGGTAAAAGTAAGCGCTGTAATAGGCAAGCGGGAAATGCACCTTGAAGTAGGCGATTCGAAAAGCCATCATGACATAGGCAACCGCGTGCGCTTTCGGGAAAAGGTACTGGATTTTGCGGCAGGACTCAATGTACCAAGCGGGAACTCCGAGCGATTGCATTTCCTCGACTATGCCCTCCGCCCAGCTTTTTCCCTTGTGGATAGCTCCCTTTCGGACATCCTCCATGAATTTGAAAGCCCGTTTGGGCTGCATGCCTCGGCTCATGAGATAGAGCATAATATCGTCGCGGCAGCCGATGGTTTCCTTAACCGTTGCTATGCCGTTTAAAATAATGTCCTTTGAGTTGCCCACCCAGACGTCCGTTCCGTGCGAGAAGCCCGAGAGCCGCACGAGGGTATCAAACTCTGTGGGCTTGGTATCCGAGAGCATTCCTCTTGTGAAGTCCGTACCGAATTCGGGTATGCCGATTGTGCCCGTTTTGCCGATAATCGGGTCGTTTTCGGGAAGCCCCAGAGGCTTCGGCGAACAGAAAATTGCCATGGTTTCGGGGTCGTCAAGCGGAATTTGCCTCGCGTTTTTACCCGTCAAATCCTCCAGCATTTTTATCATGGTCGGGTCGTCGTGTCCGAGCTCGTCGAGCTTGAGCA
>SAAS01000028.1 GCA_009929315.1 Clostridia bacterium | reverse complement strand
GGCGGCACTAAAAAGTGGGAGCGCCTTGAAACTTACGGTCCAAAACTGGTGGAAAATATCGTCCAGGCGACAAGCCGGGATATCCTATGCCACGCCATGAAGACTCTGCGATGCTGTGACATCGTAGCCCATGTACACGATGAAGTCATCATCGAAGCGGACAGGATCATGTCCCTTGAGGCGGTCTGCGAACAGATGGGCAGAACACCGCCTTGGGCGCCCGGTCTTATACTCCGAGCCGATGGCTACGAATGCGATTTTTATAAAAAAGATTAAATATGGTACGGTTTCCGTCCTTGCTTGTCCTGTACGAGGTGAGGACGGATTTTCCGTTTATCACGAATACTGCGGAGGTAGAGAAGATGATTTACACAAAAACAAAGCTGAAGGACGGCGCGGTCGTGTTCGGTCCCGTCACGGCAAAAAGCACTTATACCCGCTGCGCCGTATGCGGCAAGGAAATTCAGATGGATCTGCGGGAGCTTATTCTCGCCGGAGCGCAAGACCCCTATGACACGGAAGTGAACTGCGCCGAATGCAGCGCGAAGATGATGCACCGCGGCGATATCAACATCGATAGCGTTATCCGTCTGACCGATGTTTTGCGGGATATCGGCTACGGCATGGAACTGCACGGACTCTGCGAGGATTTCGAGGTCGAGGACGTCCGTGCTCTCGCCCCAGAGGAATATGAGCTTTTTGTAGACGAACTCCTCGACAAGATTTCGGAGGTGCGTCATGCCGGATAACAAAAGAACCCTCGTGTATATTTGCAGTCCTTACTCCGGGGATGTGGCGGCGAACGTAAAGGCGGCGAGAGAATACTGCCGCCTTGCAGTTGAAAAGGGATACATCCCCGTTGCGCCCCATCTTCTGTATCCGCAGTTCATGGACGATAACGACCCGGCGGAACGAAAACTCGGTATGTCCTTTGGTAACGCCCTCATGGATAGATGCGGCGAATTCTGGGTGTGCGGCGACCGCCTCAGTTCCGGTATGGAGGCGGAGTTTGACAGGGCGAGTGAAAAGAACATGACCATCAAATTTCTTACCAAAGAAAATGAGGAGTGCTCCAATGGCTAATACATGGCGGTTTAAACCAGGAAATCCTGAATACGAAAGATATATTCACAGCTCCCAATGGAGGCAGACGGCTGATAAACGGCTTGAGCTTGACGGGCATATCTGCTGCGTTTGCGGCGGCAAAGCTACGGACGTACATCATCTTACTTATGATCGCTTCGGCAATGAAGCAATGGACGATTTGGTGAGTCTTTGCAGAAAGTGTCACGGTCAGGCGGAGAACTTTTATGACCCCGCTGTTACGCCTTGGGCTATGGACGAAGTAAAACCGAACGGTAATAACTTTATGGCAGCTATGCGTGTAGATGCTCTGAAAATAGCGCCTATGGTTTTTGATTATCTGAAGGCGGTGCGAGGTTATGATTTTGACTCGCTGATGCTTCTCCGCCAGCCGGACGATCCTGAAGGAAAGAAATACTGGAAAGTATTGCAAAAAGCCGTGAATGCCCTTTGCAGAAAACGTTACTCCCGAAGCTGCGTGGAGGACAGACGAACGATGATGCTCGAAGCCATCACAAATCATATCGAGGTCATCTGTCTCGCCGAAATTGAACACTATGTCCGAAATGCCGTACAAAATTCTCTCCATGAGATTGTGGTGACGGACTATGCCATTTTTGGTAAATGGGATGCTGTTGGCGAGGAACTCGGCATTGCAAAAGGAACGACGCAGAAGCTGCGAAAAGACAACGGTACCAGCTTCGGTCCGTCATTACGCGAAACAGTGCTGTATTACTGCGGGTTAGACGCGGCGGCGGGCATTCGGCCTGTTGATGGTTTCGCCTGCCTGAGTGATACGGATTACAAAAGGCTGAATGCAATGGCCGACTACATGACTGCTATATCCGGCGACGGTGCCTTTAAAGGCGAATACACGAAGGAGGAACAAATCCGTGTTGATTAAAATATCTGTCTGCAACCGCAGGACGGACAAGAAGTATAAAAACAAGGAACTGGAATGGGATTATATCATCGACCGCAACCGGAATCCTATCCGTACCTCGGAAACAGCAGAGGAATATTCAAAGCTGCCGAAGGCAAAACGCGGTGAACTCAAGGACATCGGCGGTCTTGTAGGAGGCTGGCTGAAAGACGGAATCCGCAAGAACGGAAACGTGACCTTCCGCACACTGGGCCTACTCGATGCTGACAGCATTCCCGCTGATGTGAATTTCCAGAGCATTGTCCGCACCGCCCTCGACGGCGTTACTTATTTTCTCTATTCCACCCATAGCCACACCCCGGAAACACCGCGATGCCGTATTGTAATCCTTTTTGGCAGAGAAGTCAGTGAGGACGAGTATCCCGCCGTTATGAGAATGGTCGCCAAGCAAATCGGTATGGATTTTTTCGATGACTCCACCTACGAATCAAACCGCATGATGTATTGGGCATCCTGCCCGTCAAACGGCGAGTTTGTGTTCGATGAACAGACCGGCGAACCGCTCGATGTGGATAAGTATCTCGGTATGTACGCCGACTGGCGTGATGTATCACAATGGCCTACATCCTCGCGGCAGTCAGAGGCTGTCAAGCGCGAGGCCGCAAAGCAGGAGGACCCGCTCTCAAAGCCCGGCGTGGTCGGTGCATTCTGCCGCGCCTATTCTGTAACAGCGGTAATCGACAAATTTCTACCGGAGGTTTACGCACCTTCAGTTATTGAGGGACGCTATGACTATGTTCTCGGCGAGGGTACTGCCGGTGTTGTTGTTTACGACGACAAATTCGCGTACAGCCATCATGCGACAGATCCCGCTTGTGGAAAGTTGCTAAACGCCTTCGACCTTGTCCGCACACACCGCTTTGGCAGCGAAGATGATAAAAAGTCATTTGGCCAGATGTGTGAAATGGCACTCTCAGACGACAGCGTAAAACTGCAGATAGCCGAGGAACGACAGGTACAGGCTCAGGAGGATTTTGATCCCGAAACGGACGACTGGAAAAAGCTGCTCCGTTATCAGACCCGCAGCACTGTGCTTGAAAACAGCGTATGGAATGAAACGCTCATTCTCAACAACGACCCGGATTTTGCGAACTTTGCTTATAACGAACTTGCCAGTCGTGTTCAAGTGACGGGTGCTACCCCCTGGGAGCGTCCAATCGATAACTCTTTCTGGCGAGATGCGGACACAGCACAGCTAAAAGCACTGATAGATGTGCGCTATGTTTCGTTTTCCAGCCGCAATCACGATGTCAGCTTTACAAAGGTTGCTGACGATAGGCGCTTCCATCCCATACGTGACTATATGAACGCGCTGCCGGAATGGGACAAAGTTCCAAGAATTGAAACGCTCCTTGTGCGGTGCCTGCAAGCCGATGATACGCGTTATGTACGCACAGTTACGAGAAAGACCTTTGCAGCGGCGGTTGCCCGTGTTTACCGCCCCGGCACAAAGTATGACAGTATTCTTGTGCTTGACGGTGCACAGGGAATCGGAAAAAGCACTATCTTCAAAGACCTTGTGGGTGATGAATACTACTCCGATACACTTTCCCTCACCGACATGAATGACAAGTCCGGCGCGGAAAAGCTTCAGGGCTTTTGGATCGTGGAGATTGGCGAACTCGCCGGTATGAAAAAAGCGGATATCGAAAAAGTAAAAGCCTTTCTCTCCACAGCCGATGACAAGTATCGTCCGAGTTATGGCAAAACCGTAGAAAGCCATCCAAGGCAGTGCATCATCATTGCGTCGGTCAATGGTGAGCGCGGTTATCTGCGTGATATTACGGGCAACCGTCGCTTTTGGATAGTGAAACTGCATCAAGACGAGCAGAAGAAGCGTTGGCATTTCACAAAAGAGGAACGTGACCAGATATGGGCTGAAGCCAAGGCTATCTATGAAAGTGGCGAAAAGCTGTATCTTGAGGCTGACATGATAAAAGAAGCGGAAAAGGTGCAGCAATCGGCAATGGAGGTCGATGAGCGTCAAGGCATGGTCGAAGAGTATCTTGATACCCTGCTGCCGGATGGCTGGGAGAACATGGACATTTATGCCCGTCGCAGCTATGTCAATGATAAGAGCGACCCTATTCGCCCAAACGGAGTTACTGTAAAAACGGTGGTATCCAATGCGGAAATATGGTGTGAGTGCTTCTGTCGCAATCTGTCTGAGATGAAGCCAGCGGACAGTTATGCGATAGCGGCATTAATGACGCAAGTCGATGGTTGGGAGCGTACTAATGAACGCTGTCGGCAGCCCATGTATGGTCGCCAAAGGCTTTACAGACGCAAAAATTAATGGACAAGACTATGGGACGGGACAACATTTCTCCTTATATTCAAAATGGGTTTTCTATAAGTCAAAAACAAAACCTGTACCCATACCCGCGCATAAGTAATATAGGGAAAGGTTGTCCTTTCTGTCCACTCTGTCCCGGATGGAGGACATCATGAGAGAAAAACAGATAGAGCGAAAGCTGACAATCGCGGCAAAAAACATGGGAGGCATCGCACCAAAGTTTACGAGCCCCGGTTTTGACGGAATGCCCGACCGCATCGTCCTTTTACCGGGTGGTTATATAGCCTTTGTTGAAGTAAAGGCAAAGGGCTTTAAACCGCGCCCACTGCAATTGGCAAGGCACAAGCTGCTGCGGGGACTTGGTTTCCGTGTATATGTTCTGGATGACGAGCGGCAAATTATGCGTTTACTTAAAGAGATTGGAGGTGATGCCGGATGAAGTTCATACCACATGAGTACCAAAGCCATGCAGTCGATTACATCGAAAAGCATAGAAACGCCGCAGTCCTCTTGGATATGGGCCTCGGTTGAGCAAGACGGTCATTACGCTGACGGCGGTTATCAACCTTCTGTTCGACAGCTTTGAATCACACCGGGTGCTGGTCATAGCGCCCCTCCGGGTCGCGAGAGATACATGGCCTGCGGAGGTCGAGAAATGGGATCACCTGAAAGGTCTCATTATCAGTACGGCGGTCGGTACGGAAGAGGAACGGCTTGCGGCGCTAAAAACAAAAGCCGACATTTACATCATAAACCGTGAGAACGTCCAGTGGCTGGTGGAAAAAAGCGGCGTCCCCTTTGATTATGACACCGTGGTTATAGACGAGCTTTCCTCCTTCAAAAACGG
>SAAS01000027.1 GCA_009929315.1 Clostridia bacterium | reverse complement strand
CTAAAATCAGTGACAGAACGATTGAACGCGTTTATGAGCGCTACGTTGCGGATATGTTACATATAATCGCTCAAGGAAAACGCGCTTCGGGAAGTCCAGAGCACTGGTGGGGTGAGATAGAAAAACAAATGCTCGGAAAGGCTAAGCCGAAAAAGGAAGAGAATTTATCGGCGCAGGAAATTATAGCACGCGTTAAAGCAGCGCACACGAGGTAGCATGAATTTATTTAATCTCATAGCAAAAATAACGCTTGATAACAAAGAGTTTCAAAAAGGGATAAAGGACTCGGAATCGTCTGGTAAAACGTTCGGGCAGAAAATTGCGGGTGGTGCTAAAGTTGCTGGAAAAGCTCTCGTTGCCATGGGCTCGGCTGTTATGGTTGCGGGCGCAGCGCTCGCGAAATTAACGCTCGGCTCGATTAAAACGACCGACGAGATAGGAAAAGAAAGCCAAAAGCTGAACATGTCGACCGATGCGTACCAGAAATGGGCACTCGCCATGAAAATGAGCGGGACGGATATATCCGTTCTGACAATGGGAATGAAAACGTTCACGTCCGTTTTGGACGGAGCTGCCACGGGACAGGCAGAGCAGATTTTATTAATGAACCGGCTCGGAATGAGTTATTCCGATTTTGAGGGTTTATCAGTCGAGGAAACATTCAAAAAAGCAATCGAAGCACTCCAGGGCATGGAAGAGGGCGCCGAAAAAACACAACTTGCCGTGGATTTATTCGGACGTAGCGGACAAGAGCTGCTGCCGATGTTAAACGACGAGGTTGGATCCATCGACGAGTTATTTCAGCAGTTCGAGGATTTAGGTTTAATAATCGATAACGAAACGGTAAAAGCCGGTGAGAGTTTAGACGACCAAATTACGCTCTTGACTGAAAAGGTAAAAATGCTCGGGACAAATATTGGCGTTGAGCTGATGCCTTGGGTAAGCCGACTCGTTGAGGGCTTCATGGGTTTAGCAACCGGAGCAGAAGATGCCGGGGCGATGCTGCAATCGGTGATAACGGATGCCTTGAACGGAATAATCGAGGCACTACCACAAATCGTAGACGTCGCTTTATCGATTATCCCGCTTTTAATCGATACGATATTCGCGACACTTCCGAAATTGGTAGATGCCGCGTTCGAGATAATATACGCGCTTGCGGACTTTTTAATAGCATATTTGCCGGATTTAATTCCGGCGGCAATTCAGCTCGTAATAACGCTGATAATGGGCATACTCGATAATATCGGAAAAATGCAAGACGTCGCGATTGATTTAGTCGTGGCGGTTATCGAGGGAATTATAACGGCACTTCCTGAACTAATAAAAGCCGCACCTAAAATAGTTTTAGCGATTATTAACGGGATGGTAACATCCTTACCTAAATTATTTACTGATATTAATTGGGCGAGTCTCGGAAAAGGATTTATTGACGGGATTATTTCTGGAGTAAAACAAGCGATACCGGCCCTGATAAAAACGCTTAACGACGCAGCGGCTGATGCGTGGCAAAATGTTAAGAACTTCTTTGGAATTTCAAGCCCGAGTAAATTAATGCGCGACTCGGTCGGAAAAATGATACCGCAAGGAATAGCGGTCGGTGTCGAACAGGAAATGCCAGAAGCGTCCGAGGATATCCGGAACTCGGTCAAGAAAAACACGGACATTTCGGCGATGGTTAACGGGGTAACTGGTGCGATGCAGATTAACGCGCTCGGGAGCGGACAGCAGACGTCCACACCGATTATAAAAGTTTATATCGGAAACGAGGAGTTGAAAAACTATACATACAAAACGGTGAATAACGGGTTAGAAAACAGAGGTCTTAAAACCCTGAAAAAGACGGGCGCGTATGTATAATGGAGCAGATATATGATTAAATTAAACGAGTACGATTTTGAATTTGCGACGATGAATAAAGAACCCGAGTTTGGATACAAGCCGGAATATCGCGAGTATAAAATGATATCCGGGAAAATCCGGAGAGATACGATAGGGCACAGGTTTGTCGCTAAAATCGGTTATGCACACTTAACGGAAACGCAGGTCGGTTATGTTATCGCGTTATTGCAGGCGCAGAAAACGACTGGGTATATAACGGCGGAGATAACAACCCCGCACGAGGGGACGTTTGCCGGGCCGGTGTTTTTAGAGATAAACGAGGCACAGAAGCGGTTCGCGTACGATTCAGTTTTGGAGAGCTGGATTTGGTTGAACTGGGAAATTATCCTAACAGGAACAGAGGTGGAGGCGTTATAAATGATTGACTCCGCGCAAGTAACATATAAATTAATCGATAGCACAATTCCGTCCGACTCTCCCGAAATAACTGCGGGCTCGAGCTCGATGTACGGATTGGCGGATAATATTATGAACCTTGGCACGAAGAAAAAAGGAGTATACCTCGAAAAGCACTGGTTTATTCTGGATGGAACACATACCGAACTGACAGTCGGAGACGACGTGGGCTGGGAGAGTTCGGGATTATCCGATTCGATTACAGGCGCGATTTCGGGCGAGTCGTTAACACTCGAGTTCGCAAGCACGCATTTTTCATATGGGTTAAGTTTTGTATTTCCTCCACATTGCCCGTTTATAGATTTCACGATTGAATATAAAGGCGGTGGCTCGACCATATCGACCACGACCGTAACGGGAAATACACTCACGAATTACACCGACCAAGCCGACGTGTTCGACTGGGACACGATTATAATCACACCGACAAAGGTTCAGCCGGGGCAGAGGGCGCGGTTATGGTCGATTATGCTCGGCATCGATTTTTTATGGACGGGTTCGGAGCTGATAAAGGTTACCGCAACGAAAATTACGGATCTAACGGCTGAGGTTGTTGAGTCCGCTGAGATTGTTTTTCAATTTTATAACGACAGCTCGTTCGATTTCAAAACGATTAAGGACGTGCCGGAGTCGTTACAACGTGAAATTTTAATAACGCTTGATTTTGGTATTGGTGGTACGTTCGTTCAGTTCGGAAAATACAGATCCGCGAAAATGAACGTACTCGACCGCGGCAAAATAATCGAGATAACCGGATACGACATTATAAACCGGCTTGGACAGAGCACATACAAAAACGGAGCTATTCCGAGTAGTCCACGCACGTTAAAATCGTGGGCGGATGAGGTTGCTGCGGATGCGGGTGTAACGATTATAACCGATGCGTCGCTCGCGTCGATTTTCTCGAGCGGGTATATTCCGACAGTTCCGCACCGTGAGGCGTTCCGGTTAATTGCGGAAGCTGGAAATTGTATATTATTCACGGATTCGGACGGGATATTAAATATCGCGCCCTATTCCGCGGAAACGGGAGAAACGTACACTGAGGACGAGATTATGGACGAGGGCTTGGATATTTCGAGCGCAGATAAAATCGATGGGGTAATAGTGCACCGATATACGTTTGTTGCGAGCGCGACAGCGTCGGGACTTGCCGAAATACAAGGAATTGCACTAACCGGAACAGAGCAGGAAATTTGGGTCGATTACGGAACGTTCCCAGCCGAGGTTGATATTTCGGACGTGGCAACGAGCTCGAATATAATCCTCGATACGGTAAAATCCGCGGTTTATTCAGAGGGCGCAAAATTGGTATTTACGGGAACAACCGGTCAAGTTGGTTGGATAACGGTTATCGGGTATCCGTATGGAACGGGCACGACACCGATTTCGAGCGGAACGGACGGGAACGTTAGAGAGGTTAAAAACCCGCTGATAACGGCCGAAGCGGTTGCGGAAAACGTGCTCACGAATATAGCGACTAAAATTGTTGGTAAATATCGATATGCAACGAGTGTTTATAACACGACTGGCACGGACGAGTTTTTGAAAACCGCGACGATTGATTCGGATGAGGTTGTTATAACTAAAATAACGAAAACGATTGAGGCTGAAATTGCGTCTGAAATAATTGAGGGGGTTTCGTAATGGATGCGTTGATTTACGACAGAGCGGAAATAGACGTTATTAACCGCACCGATAAAGGGTTCTGGCAAGTCTCAGATTTAACGCGGATAACGGAATGGATAACATATCTCGGTGGGATTTTTAGCGTTGTTGTAAACGCGACTGTGCACGTTGCGGGCGACCTGGTAGCGTTCGACGATGTTTTGGCTGATATTGGCGCAATTCGGAGCGGGCACACGTTTCCAGCTGCGACCGGGTTTACGGCGACACCGACAACACCCACGAAAACGGCGTGGACGTATATTAAGGCGAACGCAGTCGAGCGTATTTTATTCGATGCGGATTTGTGGGAGACGGCACGAGAGAAATTATATAAGTACTGCGGAACGTTTTCGGCTGGCACGGATTTTCAGTTGTAGGCGAGGCGATATAAAAACTCGTATTTGCGTAAAAAACGCGGATGGATTATAATTAAAAAAGATAGGATAATAGATAGGAGAAAAGAAAGATGGCATTTGTACCATGGAAAGATAGAGTTACATCGACACCACACCGTTATAAGCTGACGGAGGTTTCGGCTGACACGTACGATTTAGAAGCTGTTCCCGGTTCGATATCAGAAGCCGGAACACCTGTTAACGCCGAAAACCTAAATGAACTAATTCAGCGCGACGGCGACGATATAAAAGACACCGTTGTGGCGTTTACCGAGGCGAGCACGCGCGCAAATATTGCAACGGGCGAAAGTACCGCGACACTGTTCGGGAAGATTAAAAAGTATTTTACGGATCTGAAAACGCACGCGTTTACAACGCCGAGCGCAGCACAGGGAACAGGAACGACGAGTGTCCCGAGCGATAACCTACTGAAAGAGAGCAGTTTTGCGAGGGTGTATAGGGAAGCAACGGAGATAAGCGGGATAACTTATCCAGTAGCACTAGGGGTTTTATGCAAAGCGTTGGTAGACCAAAACTTGCTAAACACATACATGGTTATTGGCTGTTCGGCTGCGACCGAAACAAAAGTAACTGGATTACCTGTTATAGGCGCTGCTGCGCAAACATATGGGCAATTAATAATACGTGTGCCAGGAACGTCTGCATTAAGAATAGATATTGAATATACAAAACATACGGGTTCGGGAACTGCAGATATTAAATGGATAGGCGACCTAAACAGAGGGACAACGCCTTGGACGGTTAACTGGAAACAAATTATCGACGACAGCACCGCCCAGACAATTTCAGCGATAAAAACATATTCCGTCTCCCCACTAGTTCCGACCACACCGAGCGGTGCAAGTG
>SAAS01000186.1 GCA_009929315.1 Clostridia bacterium | reverse complement strand
CTCCTAAGAGGTTTTGAGGATTCCTACACCCTCAAGTGCGGCGAGAATGGCGTTGACGGCTGTCGCTATCTGTGTTCCTGTGGCTTCGTTTCCTATATCAGCGATATGGTTAGCCTGAGTGCCCGCCTTTGAGATTTTCCCCCCGGCGGCTACGTTAAGTTCACCGCCGACAACGGTCACATCGCCACCCTGTTCAACATAATTCTTTGCGTTATAACTCATTTTTTAGCCTCCTTAATCAAATAAAAAAGGGAGGCATATAGCCCCCCTTTTATCCTTATGCTGTGCCTTCAGCCGGTGATACGTGAGCCTCAATTGCAAGTGTGCCTGAGAGTGCGCTTACAACAGGAGCCTTCACTGGTCCGTAAAGGATCGCCCATATTTCGCCGAGTGCGGAAGATGCGGTGCGTGTGGCACTAAGCTGTAGGTATCTCTCCTGCGGACGGTTAATGTCAATAGCGCAGCCCTCCTCGGAAGTTCCTGACGTGACCTTAGTTCCGACAAGGTCGGCGGCTGTCGCTCCGTTTGCCGCCACGTCCTGTTTGACCTTGATGTAATTTCCTGCGTTTGCGGTCGCAAAGCGGGTCATAAAGATGCAACCTTCAAATCCGCAGGTGTCAATTACATCAGACAGGACTTCAGTTGTCGCGGCGGTCTGCGCCGCCTTTGCCAGTACAATTTTTACATTCTCGCTAAGCATAGGAAACTCTCCTAACCAAGCTTCACACGGACAAATCCAGCCTCAAGCACAGGTGCGCCGTCTCCGTAGTAGCGGCCGATAAATCCAACCTGTGATGTCCCTGCGTACAGCTCGTTGAGTCTCTGAACGTTAAGTCCCTGGAGTTCGGCTATCCAGTAATACTGCCAATTAGCAAGTGCGCCAACGTAAGCCGCCGATGTAATTGTCGAAGGTGCGTATTCGCTTTCGTCTACAGGCAGACCAAGGAGTCTGTCAGGCTCGCCTGCGACAAGTCCGGGACTCCAGAGATACTGTCCTTCGCCG
>SAAS01000185.1 GCA_009929315.1 Clostridia bacterium | reverse complement strand
TCATCCTTAAGGATGTCACGCTGTCACGGTCGTCTGTCACGGTCGAAGAGGAGAAAAGCCCGCAAGGAGAAGAAATAAACTCCCGAAAAAATGAACTCGAAAAAGATTCTTCCCTTGCGGAAAAAGAATCGAGGCGTCAAGAATTTTTCGCCCTGCTTGATGAAGGCGTCGAAGTGGACGCTCTGACCGGCAAGCCCTATGCAGAAGTGTTCAAAAATGAACATGAAGCCGACTTAATGAACGCCGTCGGAATTGTAGAGGATGCAGACACAAATGTAACTAAGTTACAAGCTCCCGAAATCACAAGGGAAAATCCCTCGGAGAATCAAGAGGCCAATTGCCCCCTTGATCAAGCCGAAGAGAAACCTTCCCTTCCTTGCGGTGAACCGTCTCAGTCATGGCTCGAATCGCAGCCCGAATCGACCAGAGCGCTCTACGCCTCGAAGTTGGCCCGATTGCAAGCAGCCCACATACCCGACGCCGAAGCGACGGCACTACTTCGCACGTTCGAGGAGGTGGCGTCGGCATGAAAATCTACCACTGGCTTCCAGAATCGCCCGTTGCCTATCACTGTTGTATCTCTGACCGTCGCTGTACGCGGGGATCGTGCACGGCGTGGTATCCGCATCCGAACGACCCGAAGCTCGGCAGATGCTTGTTCGTCCCGTCGGTCATGGAGGAGGAACCCGAATACCTCCACCTTGTGAAACAAGAGTAAGCTGTATTTTGTATTCTGTATACGTAGAGAGCAGCGGAACATCTATCCGTTGCTCTCTAGTCCCGGATGAAAGTGATAAAAAGACTCATGGTTTATAGTGCTTTTGGCTCATATGTGTGATATAATTGAATAAAAGAGGGTGATTTTTGTGAACAGACAGGAGCTTTTAGCGCGAATCGTCGCACTCGAAGAACTGGCGGAGGAACCGGAAACGCAAACAATCGAGGTTGTCTTCTGGAAGCCTCGACCGGGCGCGGAACCGGGCGACTGGGAAGGTGCGACGACTGAACCCGGCTTC
>SAAS01000184.1 GCA_009929315.1 Clostridia bacterium | reverse complement strand
GTATCTGTTTCTCTGATTTTCATCAATAGGTTTCATTGCGATCCTCATCAAATTAATTGTGGAAATGAAAAAGGGTGCCAGTTTCTATCGGCCTGACCACGGCCCGAAACTGAAGCCATTAGCACTGTGTCGGCCCCCGTTTGCCCCGTTGTGCCGATTTTCATGCAGGGGTGACATACGAGCTCGCCGAGGAACTTTGAGGCCGCGTTGCGGCGCTGTACTGCGGGTTTCGAGAGATGTATGGGAGGGGACGCACCCGTTCGATTTTTGTACAGGATAAAGCGGTGACATCATCCCCGCCTGTCACACCGCCCCGCAGAGCGGGCCGGGATGAGGCGGTACAAGGGTTTTCAGCCTTTCGACAACCACTCTTTGGTAGCATCATATTTGACGGTTTGCACCGGATCGGTCACCACACTGCACAGAAAAGCCCGCGTTATCAGGCTTTTCCGCGCACCAAGGGCGGCATCGGCGCAGATTTCAGGCGAGGAGGAATGAAAATGCCGGAAGAAAGATATCGTTTCACGGTGCGGCTAAGCGCCGAGACTGACCGCATGACGAAGAATGCAATGATGATATGCAAAGACGAACTATTCTTCAGAGTTTTCTCAAAAACCCCCTTATAACTATTCGCTGGATCCAGCCCAGGTTCACAGTGAGCCCCCAAGAAGGACTCACTTTAAGGAAACGTTATAGTCAGAGAAAAGTATAAAATGGTACCCATAGAAAGGGCAGTGCTCTGACAAAAAAACATAATAATTAGACTGATGACCGAAACTTCTGGTGATTCATTAACTCACGCAGCGTGAAATTACTGCATTGTTTTGTGTTTCACGGGGATGCGTTTTGAAGTAAATTGAGCACATCAAATATTATTTTCAATAATTTTTAAGATTTGGTTATCAAAAAACCTTTCTCACTTGTTGCTGCTAAGTTCGTTTGTCCACAGCTCACCTAGATGCCATGCCGCGAACGGCTAAATATTGTGCCATGAAAAGCCCTATTAAAGTGCCGCGTAAA
>SAAS01000183.1 GCA_009929315.1 Clostridia bacterium | reverse complement strand
GCTCAAAAGCGCCTGCGGGAATAGAAACCGTCCATCCATCCTTTTTCAAATCCCCAATTACTCCACCCTTATCACCCACAATCAAGGTAGAGCCAAAACCGCTTTTTCCGCAACCTGACAGCCCTGCCGTCAAGGGGAGAAGCATAGCGACTGCAAGCAAAAGGGATAGTATTTTTCGTTTCATTATATAAAGCCTCCTTCAAATCTACTCAACCGTGAAGCGGAAAAAGACCGTATCAAACAGTTGGTCGTATTTCATAGTAAGCTCTTTTTCATCGGGCTTTATTTGGAAAGTCAGCCAGCCGCTTTCCGCAGTTCCCGGAGCAAGATAGGCTTTTTCAAATATGCCATCCTGTAAAAAATTTATCACGTCTGTGTTGCGCGAATAGTCCGAAAGCTCGGCATTATAATCTCCGTCGCGCACGATACATAGCGGGGTCTCATCCACCGACACAGCCTCCGTGTCAATATTTTCCACGGTCACATAAACCTTAATATAGTTGTACCCCTCCTTGGGGTTCCAGAAAATTGAGGTATCACTCACCCGCTCTACTTTATCAATTGTTATTCGGTACTCCTCATACTCGGCCGCTTCACCGATGCCGTAATACTTGACTTCATCCGCTTCCACTTCACTGGAAGGTGTGCCTTCCGATTCAGCAGGGGCAGGACTTGCCGAAGAATTCTCGCCGTTTCCACTTCCACCGCAGCCGGCGAGCGACAATACTAACGTCAGTGACAACATAATAATCAATGCTTTTTTCATAAGAAAAGCCTCCTTAAAATTATTTGATAAGACAGGGCAAGCCTTTCCCTAATCGATTTTGGTTCCCTCGCCGTAGGTTGTTACTGTTCTCCCTTCTTCAATATCTTCCACAGTCGTGTCGCTTGAAAAACGAACCGTGCCTTCCTCGTAAATAAATCTAACATGAGCAGACAGAGACCAATACTCAGTTTCCGCTTCACAAGTCGCCGTTGCGGTGGCCGGATCATACTCATACGGCCCCGGCAAAAGCAAGAAAGCGG
>SAAS01000182.1 GCA_009929315.1 Clostridia bacterium | reverse complement strand
TTTGTTGCCGCGAAGCCGACGCCTTGAAAAAGAAGAAGAGCGCGACGACGCTCGCGATGGTCAAGAATCGTTTGAGCAGAAGGGTTGCAGAAGCATCCGGTTAGTTGTTCGGGTGGAAGTGCCGCCCAGATGAGCGCAAAAAGTTCCTCGCATGGGTAGCATGTTATAATAATCAAAATTCTCCCTTTGTAGAGGAGCCCTCATGTAGAATAATATGTCCCAAGAAATGAATGGAGAAAAGGAGTTGTTTGGGGCCGGCTTCTTCTGTATCAATATTATGTCCCCGAAAGCCCTTGTAGTAAGGGGGAGATTTGAAGATGGGGAGGTGTTTTCGATGCATGAGAGCGTTGATATCGATGAAAAACTGTTGGATACAGCTTTGCGCGCGGGAGGAATGAAGACGAAAAAAGAGACGGTTGACCTTGCGCTTCGTGAGTTTGTGCGGAAACGCCGAGCTGAAGAGTTGATTTCCCTGTTCGGGACCATCGATTACGATGTGTCGTACGATTATAAACAAGAAAGAAACCGCGCATGAAGGTTCTCGTTGATACGTCGATTTGGTCCGTCGCTTTTAGAAGAAAGGCTCTCTCGGAGAATGAATCTGCGATACTGAACGAGTTGCGGCGACTGGTCGCGGATTTGCAGGTTGTGATGATAGGCCCGATACGGCAAGAGCTGTTATCGGGGATTTCCGACCCGGAGAAATACGAGCGTTTGAAAGAGGCATTGACCGCCTTCTCGGACGAAAGCATTGAGACTGCGGATTATGAATTGGCTGCGAAATTTTCCAATGATTGCCGGCGGAACGGTGTTCAGGGGTCTCATGTCGATTTTTTAATATGTTCGGTTGCGTTTAAAAACGTTTGGAAGATTTTTACCTCAGACCAAGACTTTTTAAGATACCAACAATATCTTCCTCTCGAGTTGTATAGCATAGGCGAGTAGCGTGAGAGTCTTAACTCTCACGGACTCGCAAACCCTCGTCTGCTCCGACGACAACGCCGAACGCCTCTCGCGCGCGTACGACGGC
>SAAS01000026.1 GCA_009929315.1 Clostridia bacterium | reverse complement strand
GACAAACCCTGAAGAAATTCGTTGGCTGATCCCGCGCCACCTTCACCCGCTTGAAGTATGTTTCGCCTTAACACCTCCTGTTGTCGCTTGTCAAGTTCGGCAGCTTGTGCGGAGCCCCTTATCTGGTCTGCTTATCTTCATTGATATCATTTTTTAACTCCCACCATTGTTCCAGTTCATGTTCAAACCTTAAAATCTCAGGAACTAATTTCACCGTCTCTTTGGAAATGTCAGGAGAATAGTAGTTGAAGGGCTTGACAAACTTAATTTTCCCATCATCTATGTAAAATTTTAATCCGTATGTCCTACACATTTGCAGAATGAATTCAAGAACAGGAACCTCGAGATGTGGCAGATTATCATTAATGTTCGTTTGGACCGGATCAATGCAGACAGGAATTAACCCTTTCGCTCTAATCTCAGCATCAAACTCAACTGGCAAAACCTCTTTCCGCCTAAAAGGTGGCCTAATTTCATAAAATGCGCACACATCTTGTTTAAATATACTTTCAAATTCTTTCAAACCCCATCTTGGCACCCCCCGAAAACCTGTAATACTCCTGCTTTTCAGGGTACTCAACAACCAAAGATCATTCGTCGTCTTCGGATAAAAAAACGCATCAGATATGCGATATCTTCCATCAGGGAGACGCCCATCATGTCCACTCCTGCCAAGATCCAAATCAGGAGAATAATAGTCCGTCGGGACATAAAACACTATTTCATTCGACAAAATCCTGAAATTCATGCCGAAACGACGACAATACCTCGTCACCGTGTACCACATGTTATCCTGCATATCCCGCGCCAGATGTTCGTAATTTAATCGGTCTCCCTCTGTCAAATTGACAGCATACAGCCAGTTGTCGCGAAATAACGGATCAAATGAAAAATGAATATTAGTGCGTCCTGCCTCACCGTTTTTATCGTACAAAGATTGAAGAAGAGAGGTCATTTGACCACTTTTCATTTCTTCAGGCGGTAGCAACCATCCCTCTCCTTTTGTTGACCAAAGAGATTTCAGCAAACGGGCCCTATCCTGCTCCGAGACACTAATCGTCTCTGACCACTGCTTTTCCTTCGTTTCATCCGTGCGGCACCCCAAACACAACCATCCGGAAACCCCAACCCCGAACAGAAACACACACATGAGGTTTGTCAAAAACAACCGATAGCCATGTTTTATGAGAATCATCGGGAACCTCCATTATTTGAATTCCAGTCTTCTCGAAAGGGTATGTTTCTTATTTCATGACAGAATCGATTTTTCAACACCTCACGTGCGGTCTCTTGGCATTTTTTGTTTTTTTCTGAAAGACAACAGCCCATTGTCTCTTCCCAAGCATTACATTCTGAAGCCATCGAAATATCCATACCTTCTTTTAAATTGTGGTCTTTAGGGGGCTGGGGTTCATAACTATTATTATCTGCAGCCGTTCCTTTTCCATTGCAGCAGCCAGCGGCGTCTTTCGTACACCAATTTCCTTTACGTTTAATGTCGCTAATATGTTTTTCTTCATGTTTTTTGCAACACGAAACTGGTATGCCAGTCTCTTTTGCCGTTGTCTCATCGCATCCACTGACTTCCATCTGGCAATTGTCATTACATTTGACATAGCCAATGCCACTGCCGGGCTTGGGTATCTCGGCAAGCCCCAACACATCAAAACCATTTATAAGGTCATTATGATCATCAAGCCGTCTTCGGTCATTAATTAAAATGTTTGAATCATCCAACAACGGCCCTATTCTTTCTCTAAATCCCAGCTCTTGTATGGGATCTCTTCCCAGAAATCTTCCTAATTCGGAAAAATAAAAACGGAAGCCGTAGTTAATCAACCTTGATTCCGCATCCCAATATTTTGTTGCAAATCGGAACGGGAGGACCGCGTCAACTGATGATGTCTCACCGGAGTTTCCAAAGGCATCATATTCAAACGAGGCAACAATCTCCCCTTTTTCGTCGAGGTACTTAGTGATGTTGCCGTTGGCATCGTAGAGAGGCAGGAACACTGATGACTCGTCATTGACAGACTTAGAAACAGCGACAACGAGAAGCCCGCCGACACCGCCGACACCCTGTTTTGAACCAGAAAGATCAAGACCCCATGTGTAGTAGTTCGTGCACAAATTATCACTCCCACGACGTTTATATGTCTCACGAATGAGGCTCCACCCATCATATAGATAATCAATCCCGTCAGTCATTCCGCATGAAAACTTTTTGATTCTCCTAGACAGATGGTCGTAAACGTTGGCTACCACCAACACACCATTGGACGTAGCGCAAACAAGTCTATTTTCGGCATCCCATTTGTATGCCCAAGCTCCATAAGACGTCATATTCCCATCTTCATCGTATATCGGAAGATAGATTCCGGACTGACCGTTGCTGATTACCGCATATTGCTCGAATGCTTGCGGAATATACATGTTGGTCACACTATTGGCCGTGGCTAGAAGTCGACAACCGTTTGGGGCATAGACATAACTGTATATATTTGTACCCAATGCGACAGTTGCAATCTCACTGCGCAGGTTGTACCCGAATGAATTGGTGATTGGCAATTCTTGCGTCGTGTCAATCCGGACCGCGCGTCGTCCCAACACATCATTTTTATAGTCATGCGTAAGAATTGATGTCGTGCCAACATGATTAATCTGATTGGAAACGGATACAACGATATTCCGGCTGGACTCATAGGTTTTAGTCACATCCAATGGCCCAGCAGACACGTGGGTTATTAAATCAGAGCCCGGAAGATAAGTGTAGGTATTAGTCAATGTTATTCCGGCATCACAGGAAATCACATTTTCAAGCCGACCGTATCCGTCGCGGAGATATTCGACGCAGTAATCAGGACCGAGATTGATGCCCGAAGAGCGTCCTGCGATGTCAAGCGCACGAACGATTTTTACACCGTTTTGGGTCTCCATGAGCGGCTCAAGTGTTGTCGCCGAATATGTAAAGACATTTGTTGATACGGCAGTAAGACAAGAAAGTTGCCGCCCAAGACGATCATATGATATCGACACCTCAGGAGTATCATCAGAGTATTTAACAGTAGTCAAAAAATTACCAGCATCATAACCATAGGTTGTGGCAATACCCCGTGCCCACACACGGGAAGCAACCTTCCCGTCCGGAGTATAGCCATACGAAACATGCTTTCCATCGGCATACATTGTGTTGGTTATGAATCCGGTAGACTGATCGCGGAACCATCTTACCGTGTCAAGGCCCGCGGGATACAAAGGGTGAGACGTTGCAGACAGAACCATGTTGGGAGGAAGAACAGAAAGTAAGTTTGTAAAGCCAAACCCCGGCTCATGGGTCGTGGCCATGGCGATCATGCGTCCGTAAGCGTCGAATTCATACGCCACAGGACAGGTCGCACCCCATTGGGCAATTACATGACCGTCAATGTCGTATGCGGTGTAGACGGTATTGGAAAAGGCATCAGTGACGGAGATACGACGACCGAGCGTATCATAGGAGTAAGCAGACCTTATTGAGGCTGCATCTTCAACATAGTCCACTTGCCCCAACGGTGTGTATGCCGTGATTGTGGTGTTATCACGCCCATCAGTGACACGTACTTGGCGATCTAAAGAATCGTATGTATATCTATTTGTTACAGATGAGGGCGACACTTCAGATTCCAGCACCCCGTTCACGGTAACACGGATTGCAGGTTGTGAGGACGACTCTGTGGTTGATACTTGAGTGACTCTTCGGGCCGAACGATCAGTGAGCGTTGTGTAACGCGACACGTTACCCCGTATATCAATAACTTCAGAGTAGGCGATAGCGCTCGCTTCCTTCTGCTGGAGCATCGCAAGTCCGGCAATTTTGGTCCGACTAACCATTGTCGTGACAGCAACAGTCGAACTAAATTCGGGATAAACCCAGAAGTAACTGACGGTCCACCAGTCGTTAGAGCCGTCCCTTTCATAGACCTTCCTCTTGCCGACAACCCGGTCCGGCCCGTGAAAATCAATAACCCCATTGGTATTGATGTCGACAGCCGTGTGACGCCTTAATCCGGACGCCTCATACTCCCCCAATATCCGTGAAACCACAAAGGGGCCATTGGAAAATGAGGGAATGGCATACTCCGTCATCTCAACATTATTCCCCGCAATGTCGAAAACATTGGAAACCACTAGTCGTGTCTTTCCAAACCCAGGATATTCCGTTGCAATGCCGTTTCCCAACATATCCTTGACGGAAATCGTCCACGCACAGTCCAACTCAGAAGCGAGCAGCCGTATTTCAGAGAGAGAGCACCGGGAGGGAACAGACGGGAGATTTCCTTGCACGGAGAGCGTCCAGACGGCACCACTCGGATCGACGCCGTAAGCGTAGGACTGCCGGCGAGAACCATCGACTTCGACAAAACGGAGACGTCCGTCGGGGTAATACACCGTGAAGGTGGTCCGACCGGCGCGCGTGACACAGACAGAGCGACCACGACCCGTATATTGATATTCGCCGGGGGTAGCGTTGGGGTCCGGGAAGTACTGCGGCGAGGGCGGCCACAGGGAGTAAACATAGTTGTCGGTGACACCCAAACGATCAGTGCTCCGGGTCAAACGGCCAACCGCATCGTAATCGCGAGTGTAGTCAACATAGCCGAGCCCCGAAGCTTCGTTTGTGACGGAGACGGAGAGTACTTGATTTTCAAGATCATATATGCGGAGCGTGGTGATGTCGCCGGAGCCGTCCGCAGCCATCCCCTTCTTAGTCTCCGAGACCTTCTGCTTCAGCGCGTTGTAGCCGTAGACGGTGATAATGCCTTCGGCGGAGGTTTCCGACTCCTTGCCACAGCAGTTCGCGCCCCACGTCGCGCTCTCGACGCGGCCGTCGGAATACGCGGTCTCGGTGAGCTTGCCGTTGCGGTCGTAGGACATGCGCGTCCAGCCGATCCGCGCGAACGCCGCGCCGTCCTCGACATAGGACTCGTCCAGGACCTCGCGCCCTTTCTCGTCCCATGCGCGGACGCTACGCGTGGTTTGCACATGCGGCGGTTTCGGGGAACCAGCCCTACCGTCGTCCGGGTATTCGGCCGTGACGGTTTCGCGCCATGCTCCGCCGCCCGGGTCCGCCGTGAAAACAAAGGTCAAGGCGTTGTAGGTGCCGTACTCGTAGCCGTAGGTCTCGGTTTTGCCGCCGGGATAGGCGACATTCGCGAGGCGGCCCGGTAACGGAGAGGCGGCCGTCGCAGCGTAGTACGTCTTCACGGTTCGAGGGTTCGAGGCATGGCCGTAAGGCGCGCCGGGGAACGCCGCGCGCTCCTCGATCTCCTGCGCCTGGCCCAGCGCGTTGGTCGGATAGGCATGATACGTGCGCGAGACCTCGACGCCGCAGACCTCGTTGACGACCGTGCGCGGACGCTGGTCGTTATAGGAGAGAAAGTCGCCTGCGGCGAAGAGGGTGTAACCGTAGCGCGTGGCCGCGCATTGCGTCAGGGGCGCGTTGGTCGGCGCGTCCAGCCAGGG
>SAAS01000181.1 GCA_009929315.1 Clostridia bacterium | reverse complement strand
AGTTCAAAGGGCGCATCCTCCAATAGATCGGGGTCGAGCGACTCATACTCTCCCCGTTCGGTTTTGAATACTCCTTCAAAGAGCAGGTTGAGCGATCTGTCGACCCTGTTGTACAACTTGCGCGAGATAAAGAGCATGAAAAAAAGGAGCACTGCCGAAACCGTCACGAAATAGAGCATATTGGCGATGAATGGGCCCAAGTATTCTCCGTAGTCCATTCGAGCCACTAGAAAAAAATTCGTTCTTTCAAGCTGCTTTCCCTTTGCGAGATATTTGCTGCCGGATTCTTCGCGATAGCTTACGGATTGTCCGTTGGATGAGCGGAGCGCGGCAATCGTCTCATCGGAGAAACTGTTCCCTCCCGTTCCGGTTTCCTGCATAGATTTGCCTTGGGCGTTTAAAAGGAGAAACCTCCCTGTCGCTCCAAACTGGGTCGACAGTATGGTCTTCAAGAGAGTATCGAAACGTATGGAGCCGAAAACAAGACCCTGAAAACCGTCATCTTCAATGAGCGGAATCGAGAATATGACGATGGGTTTGCCGGATGTTCTTCCGATGATGACGTCCGTAATATGCGACTTTCCTTCGATGGCGTCCTTGAAGTAGTCACGGTCGGAGATATTGAGATCCGGGTGGGTGTTGATCCCCGATCCGCTCTGTACAACAGGACTTCCTTTCGCGTCCACAAAGACGATGGAGTCGAAGTTGCTGTTCGCGCGGGAAAAATTCCGGAAGTCTTCGAACATACTCTCGAAGGATTTCCTCTGTACCGTCGGTAGGGCGGCGAGGGAGCGAACGGTGTTCTGGTTAATGGTAAACCAACGCTGAAGGGCTGTGGATTGCATTTCCAAAGCATATGTCAGATCGCGATCGGCGTTTTTCCAAGCCTTTTGTAGATCGTACACTCCTATGAGCACCGGAAAGATGATCATTGCAGCTGCAAGAAGAAGCGTATAAAAGTGGAGCACGCCGCGAATACTTCGTAAATTAGCGGGCACTTGCATGTACCTCCCGTCTTCTTTTTTCTATTCAAATA
>SAAS01000180.1 GCA_009929315.1 Clostridia bacterium | reverse complement strand
TGTGCAGGTTCCTCAGGTGGATGTGAGGATAACGGCATCAACACCGTCTTTTTTGAGCCTCTCTCCTATTTCAGCACCAAATTTCTTTGAACTGGCTACCGAAGTGCCGTTTCCTACCGTTGTGAAGAAGTAGTCGTAAAGCTTATTGAAGACACCCTCTTTTTCCATCTCACGAAGAACATCTATAGGAAGCACACGGTTAGGATCTGTGTTGGCATATGTAGGATCATAACCTCCGTGAGCTGTTGCGTAGGCGACTTCATCTGCGCTCTGAACTCCTGCAATGCTGTAAGTGCCATATTTCGATGCACTTGAAGCTTCAATATGATCAGGATTTCCCTTCGGAACTATCCCTCCTGACGTAACGACCGCTATGACCGCGTTTTTCATGTCCTTTATCGGTTCTGCGGGAGGCACCCTGTCAAAAACAGGCATCGGGTATTCTGTTCTGAATTCGTCCCCTTTAAGTTTTTTGACAAGCATGTCCACAGCACGTACCGCTCCGATCTTATCGTGGAAACGGTTGACCCTGACCCCACGCTGGATATACCCGTCATCGGCAGGGCTTCCGACAGGTTCTCCACTGAGCATCTTCATGATAAGCTTCGACATCGCCGGGACTGCATCCTTTATGCCTCTTGCGCTGTCAGATGTCTCAACTATGTAGACGCTCTTTCTGAACATGTCGACCCCGGGATTCTCAGGATACATTCCTGTAACAACGGGTATCCCGAGTTTTTTGGTCACAGCCTCGCTTACAGCGCCGCATGCCGTTCCGTAACGTCCTGCGTTGAAGGCAGGACCCGCGATAACGGCATCGGGCTTAAAGTCCGCGATCATCTTAAGTATCTTGTCGCCTGCTTCGTCCATGTTTTCCGCAAAATAACCGTCACCGCAGATAACAGTGCCGACTATTTCCGCTTCCTCTCCAAAAGCAGCCTTGAAGGCCATTCCGGGTCCAAGTGCTCCGGTACGGGATTCCGGTCCGACACCGGCTTTTTCTTCTCCGCCAATTCCGGCAAAAAACTGGTTTATATA
>SAAS01000179.1 GCA_009929315.1 Clostridia bacterium | reverse complement strand
GCCGCGTGATGGACGCCTCGCAGATGGAGCTGATCCACAGAGTGAAGCTCGCCTTCGACCCGAACAACATCCTCAACCCGGGCAAGATGATCAGCTGCCACGGAGTCGCTTCGCTGCGCGACTGAAGCATTGAACTCCCGCCTTTCCGGCCGGCGGCTCCGGAGAAGGCGGGAGTTCTGTTTTTTCAAATCATCCTTTGATTCGATTGCAATCTGCGGGTAAGTGTTTACTTTTTTGAAGATCTCATGCGGTCGGCAATACCGAGCACTTTTGATGCATATTGCTCATCCCTTCTACCGAGGTACTTAAAGAGAGCCTGTCGGGGGGTTGAAGTCCCTTTTGTCGCCTCCGCCAGAATAAATGCTCCGACCATGATATTATTTCGGGGTTTGAGTAAATCCTTGGTCGTTTTTATTTTAGGGAAATGTTTCGGAATCCACTGCATATTGGCCGGGACGCTGATCTGCATAAGCCCCACACAGGTCTTTGTTTTCGCGTCTGCACGACCTTTTGATTCGACGCATAGAAGCGCCGCCACCAGAAACGGATCTACCCCATACTTCGTGTGTGCTTCCCAAATATACTTTGCGTATGCTGTCGCTTTTTTCGAGGCGCCCTTTATCTTCAACGGTGTCATTATCGCATTCAGCTCTCTCGATATGATGCCGACGGCAACCGTTCTACTCGGTGTTGCCGCTTGGGCGCTTGTCTGAGGAAGTGTCCAAAAGAAGAGAACAATGAGGATCAGGAGGCCTGAAAAAAACGAGAAGAGTGCGCTGAAAACTAAAGCGCTTCCCTGTGGATGCGAGTCTCCGCAGTTGATCGTTTCAGCCATTGAAGAACACTTCCTTCCTTAGTCCTTTTTCTGAGGTACGGCGACATCATAGCAAAAAAGAGCCGGGAGAGGCAAATCCGATCTCCCGGCTCTTCTCACACTTCCCTGATCAGCGCGGCCATCTCGTTGAGCGAGAAGCTGGTCACGCGCTCCGTTCCTTCGAGCAGGCTTTCGGCGAGATCTCGCTTCGTCGTGTGAAGGTC
>SAAS01000178.1 GCA_009929315.1 Clostridia bacterium | reverse complement strand
CGAAAGGCCCCTGTGTTTAAATATAATATGCACTTATTCCCATATTTATTTATTTTCGTCTTCCAGTTCGTCCATTTCGCGATCATAAATATAATCATGGTTGTCCGTTGAGGCATATCCGTCTATCGATCCCGTGATACCGACGCTTTCAAGCAGGTCAGGAAATGATATTCCGAGATAGACGCGGGTCCTTGCCATGGAATCCCAGACCACACAGATCTTGTCCTGTTTCCTTTCTGTCTTGGGAGTCCATGTGACCACGCCCTCGAGGGCATAGAATTTATTCCCGGAAGCGGAAGTAGTGCAAGTAAACCTCGTATTTATGACTCTCTCGTTGCCTGCAAAAGAGCTCATTTTTTCTTCGTTGAATCCATTGTACCGGCCTATCCAGATTATGTTTGCGGGACGGCCCTTGAGAACATCTTCCCTGTTTATCGTTACGGGAAAGACGTTTGTTCCCTTGGGATCGTAGTCTACTCTGATATCATATACAGGGACGCTCATCATCATATCTTCAGCCGAAGCCTTGAATCTTGCCGCAAAAGCAGCAGCCGCAGAATCTTCGGGGTCGCCGCACCAGACCGCAGGTTCACTCCAGTTTCCGCCGTCGGCTAAAGCAGGCGAGGCAAACGCAGCTACGATCGCTATTATAAGAGTTATTATCAAGATCTGTTTTCTCTTCATTGTTATTCTCCTTCCGGGCTCTTTAGAGATATCCCGCATTGTCGTTGTTGACCGGCGCTATGACTCCTGCGAGTGAATCGGGTGAAACAAGCTTGTCCCTTACTTTTCTCATCGCATCACCGTAAAGATCTGTGTACCCGCACCCCATCATGACAGTACGAAGCTCATTCGGTTTTTCAACATATTTTTCCCAGCCGGGATGGCGGAAGAGCGGAAGGAGTTCATATATGCCTATACGGCCCTTGTACCCCTTACCCTTGCAGTAGGGACATATGTTTCCGCTGGGGGTATGTCCGGTGCCTCTGTAATAAGTCTCGTTTGAAGACAGTTCGAGCAAGTCCATGACCTGTTTGTT
>SAAS01000177.1 GCA_009929315.1 Clostridia bacterium | reverse complement strand
GAAAGCGGATCATAACCATGACTCTGCTTATTCAGCGATTGGACACAATCACTCTGGCACTTATGCCCCCACGGAGCATACGCACCTATATGCTGGTTCCGCCTCAGCAGGTGGCCCAGCCACTACCGCTCTGGCTTGCACAGGCAACTCGGCCACAGCCACGGATGCGGCATTTGTCGGGAATCAATATCATATTCCAGTTTTAGGCGGCGGCCAATACAGCACTCAAATCGGCACTGTAACGGGAGCTCTTATAATCTCTCTTCCTAAAAGCTGGACGAATACACTGGTCAGGTTTACTGTTTCAATTTTTAACTGCGAGACAAACAGTTCAATTGATTACTTTGTCGGAGGTTATACTTACATAACATCATCTAGATGGCTTTATTGCTTTGCTTATTGCCTTTCAAACAAGGGTTCAAACCTTGAAAATCTCCCGGTATCGTTCGGGTATTACAACGGAAAATGTGCGATTCAAATAGGCGCAGTCAGCACAGTGTGGAGCTATCCGCAGGTTATCGTCCATGACTTACATTGTGGCTACATCTCCTGTGATTATACCACATGGAAAACAGGCTGGGCTGTCAGCTTTTCAGCAACGGAAATTACAGCCGCCGGGTCTGTTTTGAGCGGAATAAGGCCAAGGGCGTCTCGAGCTGAAAACGCAGATATTCTTACCACTCCCAGGGCCCTCACAATCGGTAGCACGGCCAAGAATTTCGACGGCTCAGCAGCCGTCTCATGGACCCTCGCTGAAATCGGAGCAGCGCCCACGGCCCATAACCACGATTCGACCTATCTTAAACTCAGCGGTGGAACGGTAACGGGAAAAATCAATTTAGATACAAACGGCGGTATTTTCAAGAGTGGATGGGAGGGGAACAGGATAGCCTATTTCGTTTCTGGCGATTTGACAACGTCGGCAGATTACACGCTGAGCAGCTTCGCTTTGTCTGGGCATAACCACGACGGAGTCTATTCTCTTGCGTCACACACACACTCAGGCTATGCTGCGACAACACATAACCATGATTCTGATTAT
>SAAS01000176.1 GCA_009929315.1 Clostridia bacterium | reverse complement strand
CATACGTGGTTGCCGTGGCGCGCGTTGTTGAAGGTATGAAAATCCGCGGATGGGTCTAAACCCTCTGCAGAATCTGCCATCACTTTTTTTATTCTTTTCCAAATTAAGTGCGGTTAGAGAATTTTCTCCGTAAAAACAGTAATTTCAGAGAATTTTTGACAGATTCCGTTTCCTATTCTTATTTAGGGGTGCGGGAGGGCGACTGGCGAGGGGAGCGAAAGCGACGTAAGCCTTGAGCAAGTCGATAGACTTGCAACCCGGCGCGGAGCCCGACGCGGTGGAAATATCCTATTTTCAAGAATTATTTGAGCAGTCAAGGGAACTTACCTATCGCGGAATATTCAGTAACTGTCAATTTCTATTTTCCCAATTTTAGTAGGGGTGAGGCGCGAAAGAGGGGGGGAAATTGATAATTGTAAAAGTCAAGTTTCAGTAAAAAAAAGTGTAGGAAAAAATTATTGGTTTATCTGTTCATCTACTTTTTTCAGTTCAGCAAGCGTTGCATCCGGATGATCTTTCAGATAGGCGGCGACATGCGGTTTGTGGAGAAGCAGACAGTTTGTGCAGGCCCAGACCTTCTGACCCGAGGTGGAGCTGTCGATCCATTCGCCGAGGGATTCGTCATGACAGGGGTAAAACGGGCAGTAACAAAAATCACAGGACTGGCCGGGGAAGTGACAGGGATAATAGGGACAGTCCTTCTTCTTCCATTCAAACCAGCCGTGACCGTTGTATCTTGAGTAAATGAAGTAGGCGGGTCCGGGACCTGACACCGTTCCTTCATGCCGTTTGACCGCTTCCATTACGCCGTGAAGGACCGCGGCATAGATCCGTTTTCCCGGCTCGGTAAAAGTCCCTGCATATGTATGGACCGGCTCTCCTTCGGATGCAGTGATTACCGCGTCCGAGGTCGTGCCGGTAAAATCCCGGCCGAGAAGCCGCAGAGCATGGGCTTTTGCCTCGGTCACGGTGATGATCGTTTCCAGGAGGGACGCGGTGGAAAAGCCTTCGTTTGAGGTGACGATGATATTGATCGTATGCGGTCTGGTCGG
>SAAS01000175.1 GCA_009929315.1 Clostridia bacterium | reverse complement strand
ATTTGTTGCGGCAGTTCCCGGCGCAGCATTCTTCGCCCCCGGATTTGTAAGATTCTCCTATGCGTGCTCGATGGATAATATCCGCGAGGGGATGCAGCGCCTGAAAGAATTTTTATCCTCCCTCTAGGAGGGGGGGCAATTGGGACATCTCGGAGCGCTAGCTTAGCAACACTTGCGGTCCTGCGCGTCGACGTATTACCAATACGCCTTCGCTTGAACCCCTGCATGTTGCGTCGCTATCATCTCCGATCTGCCCCAATTGCGATATTGCAGTAGGATATCGCTAAAACCTAAAAGCGCGGAGCTAACTTAGCAAAGCTTGCGGAGCCTTCCTTCGACGTATGCCCAATACGCCTTCGGAAGGCTCCGCTGCGCGTTGCGTCGTTATCACTCGCTCTAAATCCCAATTGCGATAATGCCGTTGGCTATCAAGAGGCTGTGGCTTTTCAAGCCACGGAGAATTTGCGAGGAATGCACTCGCGGGGAATTTGCAGCTGAGAAACGCTGCGGTGAATTTGCAACGCTTCGCTTTGTGATGCTTGCGTTGCGGAGAATTGGCAAGCATTGGCAAGGGGTCCTTACGATGGTGAAGCTGCGACAAATACGGTCGCGTGAAGCAATGGTGAAGCAGTTGTGAAGGCGGTCAAACGATAGTCAAACAATTGTCAAACAGTAGTCAAACGGTCGTAGGAGCCAAGGGCAAGTTCGGGGAATTGCAGCCTCGTGGCTGCGGAGAATTGCGGCCAAAGGCCGCGGAGGTTCTAAAGCACCGTCGTTCCCGAATGCTCCAATCGGGAATCCAGCGGCTTGGAGTTAAGAATCCATAAAGCCAGTCATAGACCAAATTCAAAGACATTTGACCCCAGATCTCGAAACGAACTCGAAATAGATCGAATGCTAAAGAGTTTTTAAATGTTTCCTTAGCAGGAAACGGCGATCCAGCGGCTTTGTTTTAAGTTCTAAAAAGCTAGTCATAGAGCGGATTCAAAGACGCTGGATTCCCGTTAAGAGGCGTCCGGGAAAGACGGTACTTTTAAATTCTTATTCAAAGT
>SAAS01000174.1 GCA_009929315.1 Clostridia bacterium | reverse complement strand
TATTGATCGCATCCATTATCTTTTCCTGTACTGTCATTGATGATTCCTCCTGTGGTTTTTGGTCTATTTCAAGCGTCTGGTGCGCTTAAAAACTTATTGGGATAAAAAGACAGGCAAGCAATTGGCAAGCGTAGGCAAGCAATTGGCGAGCAGTCGTTAAAATACTGTCAAACTATGGTCAAACGGTTGTCAAACTATCGTCAAACAGTCGTTTTAAAATGCGGCTAAGCTGTTGCTGAGCAATGGCTGAGCAGTCGCTGAGCAGTCGTTAGAACCCAGGGGCAGGATCGGGGAATTTGCGAGGAGAACACTCGCGGTGAATTCGCGTCCTACGGCCGCTGGAGAATTTGCTTGCTTCGCATCGCGGTGAAGTGCGGCCAAGGGCCGCGGAGGTTCAGAATCACGGTCGATACGGTAACTGTTCCTTCTCTCCGTCTTCCCGGTATGCCTTCGTCGGGAGAGCACCGTTTTCCGTCAGGAAAACTTTTTTAATTGACTTTAGTGCCCGAACCATTTCGAATGCGCTTTGAGATGCCGGGATCCAGTGTCTCATCCCCGTCATCCCCGTATGCTCTTGAGCGGGGATCCAGTGTCTTTAGATCTTAGCTATCACTAGCTTTTTAAAGTCTAAACAAAAGCCGCTGGATTCCCGCTCAGGTCCATACGGGAATGACGGTAAGGGGCCAAGGTCATCAATGAATTATTGTCTAATTCACCGCCGGGTGGAATTTCCGGCAAATTCTCCGCGATGCGAAGCGAGCAAATTCTCCAGCGACGAATGTCGCGAATTCCCCGCAGCCCGGAGGCTGCAAATTCCCCGACCCTGCCCTTATGCCCTAACAACAGTTTGACTACTGTTTGACAATTGTTTGACGATCGTTTGACCGCAATACTACTATTGCTTCACCACAGCTTCACTACCGCTTAACGGCGATAAAATCGCCGCTTCACTATTATTTTGTCTGAAGCCTCTTCGCCTTTTCCCAGAATCCGTCCAGTTCTTCCAGGGAAAATTCGCTCCAGGGCTTTCCTGACTCCAGGACCTCTTTTTCAACAAGCCTGAAAC
>SAAS01000173.1 GCA_009929315.1 Clostridia bacterium | reverse complement strand
GTTGACGAACAGCACCAGATCGGGCCGCTTGTTTTGATTGTTTTCGATAACCGTGAACTGGTTGGCGACAAGAAACTCGTTGTTGTCGGGCTTCGCAAAATCGATCAGCCAGACAATCTCGCCGCGTTCCTGGCCGTCTTTCTGGATACTGACCTTCACCCCTTCGGTGAGCAGGCGGTGAAACGTCTCGTTGTTGATGAGCAGGTCGGGGGAGTTAATGCGCTGCACATCCTTGATGGCCGTTTGCAGCACGGCAAGGGGCAGTTTTGGGTTGATGCGGCGGACGGCTTCTTCTAGGCGGGCTGTCAGCAGCACTTCGCCATAGTCGTGCCTTTCCGGCTTGTCGCCGTCGGGGGCGATGTTCGGAGCGTAGATATATTTATACCCCAGCCCTTCCAGCAGGTTGATGGTCAGTTCTTCAATCGCGGATTCGGTGAGCTTGCTCATGCGGCCACCCTGACTTCGCCGCTCATCAGTTTGGGCAAGAGGGTGTTGCGGAGTTTTTCGAGGGTGCGGATTTGAATATGGTTTTTCTCAATCTTGTCCCAAGATGATTGGGCGAATTTTGCGAATTTATCCATCTTGTCATGGGGTGGCAGTTGAAAGCTGATAGAAGATAAATCTGATGGCTTTAACGACGGATAAGTTGAAGTCGATCCTTCAGCAATTGAATGTAAGAAGACGGTCATTTCGCTGTCTGTTAAAAGCAAATAAATGAAATGAGGGTCAATTTTCGTGCAAGTCAAGACACAAAATCCTGTTGATACCACTAAGTTTTCTGCGGGGTTTTTGATTATTCCATAGTGCCTTTGATCTGGTCGTACGGTTGAGATAAGGACATCATTATGCCGAACGAGCCGTTTTGCTCGGCTAGGGGCCTCGCTCAATGAAACTGATTGGAGTTTTTCAATTTTTCCATCTGTCAATGAGCCAGTGTCTAAATATTGAATGGTTGAATGAGGATAATTTTTATCGATATTTGAACGGTTAACTTCAACAAAATCGCCTATAGTAACCCCTTCCCAATCCTCTTGGCACTCTTCCACAAACAATTGCCGGAAGAGCGTTTC
>SAAS01000172.1 GCA_009929315.1 Clostridia bacterium | reverse complement strand
CTTTCTTAGCCATAGTCAATCTTTTATAAAAAAAGGGCATACACTTGCAGCGATGCCCTTTTTACAACCTAAACAACCAAATTATGCCTGAGGGATCTTTGCCATTAAGTCGGCCAGTTCCATGTTAAATTTTTCCAGGCGCTGTAAGGCAGCGACCCTCAGGTTTTCTTTTCCATTTTCGGAGTGCATTGTTATTGCCTTCTCCGTACGGGCAATTTTCTCTTTTAATCGCTCAATCTTTTTTGCAAGCACCATCCCATCCAGCAGCGGATTGGAAGGAAGCGGTTCCGGCTTGGCGAAACCAACATCCAGCGTAGCGTTTTTCGATTTTGCGTACTCATCCAACTGTTCCCAGATGGCCCGGCGCTCACACCAGAGGTTGAACACCTCTTTTGCCACTTCGGCACGATCTTTATCCGCTATGGATTCAGAAGCCATTTCCGTGAATGCAGCTGCATACAGCGGAGTGATCTCGCGAACGCGCTTAACAAGCCCCTGCAGTTCGTCCGGCAGGTCTGCCAGTGTAATCTTTACAGCCGGCGCTGTATTGTCGGCTGCTTTTCCGGCGGCTTTACCGGACGGTTTTGCCGACACTTTACCGGCAGAAACAACCCCTACAGAAGCTTTTCGTTCTACACTTTGCGGAATAACCGCGTCGCGGTCTATCACCGTAAGTTTGTTAACCAACGTGGTCATGTGTCCGTCGAATGCCGGGCACGAATCAACCTCGTTAAAGTAGGCCCCGAACTTACTCTTAAGCTCCGGAGACGCATGTTTATTGAATAAAGCAAGGCCGTCGGCATACTTGCGCCGACGGTCTGCTAACCACGCTTTAATTGTTGTCATGACTCAACTTTTTAGGGTTACACGAAGAGCGCGTCGATATCGATCGGCGTACCCATGTGGATTTTCGGACAAACAGAATCGAAGTCGAACGTAAAGGAGAATCCCCTTTTGTCGGCAGCCGCTTTTCCACCATCGTACGATGCGGTAATGGTACAAGGGTATCCGGGTTGACCAACGATGTATTGGTTCTCGTTGTCTTCCAGAATAAGGTATCCGGGCGTATTGGC
>SAAS01000171.1 GCA_009929315.1 Clostridia bacterium | reverse complement strand
GAAAAGCAACTTGTTTTGAAAGATGAGCAGATCCTTTTGAAAGAAGAACAGCTTCTTCGCAAGAATGAGCGCATCCTTTATTTGGAGCGCCAACTGTTTGGCCGCCGTTCAGAAAAGAAACTGCCCGACTACAATGAGGCGCAATTATCCCTGTTTGACCCTGAGCAGGGAAAGGCTGCCCTGGAACAGGAATCCCTGGTGCTGACTACTTTGGTAGAAGATATAAAGCAAAAGGCAGAACAGCGCCGTTCTATGCAAAAGCAACGTTTGGTATCCGAGAAACGTTCCTACAAAATCCCCCTCCATATTGAACGCAGAGAGACTGTGCTGGAACCTGAAAATGTAAATCCGAACACATGGGTTAAAATCGGTGAAGATGTAAGCGAAAGATTAATGCTTGAGCCTTCCAGGTTTTGGGTAGAGCGTACCGTTCGCCCCGTGTACAAGGTAAAGCAAGATGAACAAGCCCTTTCAGCTACCCTGGTTCAGGCACCTTCAACGCCCGTGATATTGCCGGGCTGTATGGCCGGTGAGTCGTTGTTAAGCCAGATAATAGTTGATAAATTTCTTTACCACCTGCCCGAATACCGGCAGGCAAAACGTTTCAAAGAACTGGGAGTAGAAATAAGCACTTCGAGCATGAACCGCTGGGTACATGCCACGGCAGATAAACTTTACGGGCTTTATGCCGCGCAAATGGAGCGGGTATTATCGGCCGGCTACATTCAGGTAGACGAGACCACCCATCCGATCACCGACCGACCCGGTTCGGCACGAAAGGGCTATATCTGGGTGGTTCGTTCGGTATTGGTTCCGGGCGTATTCTTTTATTATGACAAAGGCTCCCGTTCCGGGGAGGTGGTTCTTAAAATGCTGAAAGGCTATCAGGGAGCACTGCAAACGGATGGTTATGCCGCTTATAGTATATTCGAAGAGAAAAAAGGTGTGCTTCCCCTTGGCTGCATGGCTCATGTGAGACGTAAATTTGAAAATGCACTCACCACCACTCCCGAGGCAAAACCGGCACTTGATTACATTGCCCTGCTTTATATGTTGGAGGGAAATCTCAGGGCGG
>SAAS01000170.1 GCA_009929315.1 Clostridia bacterium | reverse complement strand
CCGCGCATTCCCGTGAATTCATTCGTGGGTAAGCGGCGTGGTACTTGTTTAGGTATATTCATCCGCATATAATTATTACAGTACTTTAACAAGTATACAAGACGATATAACGTTAAACGAGAGGATATAACAGTATGTTTCAGGCGTATAAGTACAGGATATACCCAAATAAGATCCAGGAGCGGCAGCTGATAAAGACATTCGGCTGCGTGCGCTGGGTATACAACCACTTCCTGAAAAGCCGGCTGGACCTGTATCGAAACCTCGGGAAATCTTCTTCATCCTACGCCGACAGTAAAGCGCTTACGCAGCTCAAGAGGAGTTCCGGAACTGAATGGCTCGCGGAGGCAGACAAGTTCGCCCTTCGAAATACCCTGTTCGACCTTGACGTGGCATTCAGAAATTTCTTCGGCACCTGCCGCACGACGAAACGTTACGGCTTCCCGAAATTCAAGAGCAGGAAAAAATCCCGGAATTCGTACACAACTAACTTCACCAACAGCAATATAGCCGTAGGAGAAAACTGGATAAAACTGCCGAAGCTCGGGAAGGTAAAAGCGGTAATACACAGGCCGACGGAGGGCCGGATGATCTCGGCCACGGTCTTGAGGACTCCGACAGGCGAGTACTATGCGTCCATCTGCTGTACCGAAGTCGAGTTCGAGCAGTATTCACAGACCGGTAAGTCTATCGGGGTCGACATGGGCCTGACTGCGCTTGCCACGCTTTCAGACGGTACTGTAATAGAGAATCCGAAGCGCCTGAAGCAGATGTCAAAGAAGCTCGCACGTGCGCAGCGTGCATTTGCGCGGAAACAAAAAGACTCGAAGAACAGAAACAAGGCGCGCATACAGACAGCGCGCATACACAGGGACATTGCAAACGCAAGGCGTGACGCGACCCATCAGGCGACAGCCAAGCTTGTACGGGAATACGGCGTCATTGCGGCAGAAACTCTGTCCGTAACAAACATGCAGAAAAACCACAGGCTTGCGGGAGCGATCGCAGATGCCGCCTGGGGCGAGTTCTTAAGGCAGCTTAAGTACAAGTCAGAGCGTCACGGCAGGCTGTTTGTCCAG
>SAAS01000169.1 GCA_009929315.1 Clostridia bacterium | reverse complement strand
GTGCGTTCTTTTTCAGAGAGTATCCACTCCATCAGTTTTCCAAAGGAAATAGGTCTCATTCGATCGCTCATTTCATGACCCCCTTCGACTTTCTGTACAACAGAAATGTTCTAATATTATATATGGAGAAGCGGCTATAACAATGGTGAAACTGCGACAAAAGCTGCCGCGTGAAGCAATGGTGAAACGATCGTAGGGGCGGTCAAACAATAGTCAAACGTGGTCAAACAGTCCCTCTATGTCAGAATAGATATCGTGTGCACTCAAAAAACTAACTCCTTGACGTCGCCCCCGAGTGTCCCTTTCGGGAATGACGGTGATTTTGAATCTCCGCGGCCGTTGGCCGCAAATTCACCGCGATGCGAAGCGATGCAAATTTTCCAGCGACAAATGTCGCGAATTCTCCGCAGCCAAAGGCTGCAAATTCTCCGTCGGAGGTTATCTCCGACCGCCCTAACAACCGTTTGACGATCGTTTGACCGTTTTTTAAAAACCATCGCTTCACTACGGCTTCACGGCGATGAAATCGCCCGCTTCACGCGGCACGCTCCATGCCGCATTTCGCTGTATTTTTATACCAGTTGACTAAGTTCTCCCCTGTGTTATATTGAATTGGTGACAATAGGGTATTTTTCACCCTTGAGCAGCTTATATGACCACATCGGAGGGGTACATCCATGGATTTTGATGCCATTAAAAAAGCAGCAGAGGGCTATGAAAAAGATATGACAAAGTTTCTTCGCGACCTTATCGCTATTCCGGGTGAAAGCTGCGGGGAAGAGTGTGTGATAAAACGGATCGAAAAAGAGATGAATGATCTGGGGTTTGATGAGGTAACTATCGACGGGATGGGAAACATTCTCGGATACATGGGCTCTGGGAAGACCCTGATCGCATATGACGCACACATTGATACCGTCGGGCTCGGAGAACTCTCAAACTGGAAATTTGATCCTTACAGGGGATATGAAAACGAGACAGAGATAGGCGGCAGGGGCGCTTCGGACCAGCTTGGCGGGATAGTATCTTCTGTATATGGAGCTAAGATCATGAAGGACCTTGGCCTGCTCTCCGACAAA
>SAAS01000168.1 GCA_009929315.1 Clostridia bacterium | reverse complement strand
GGCCTTTCGTACGAATCACCCGTAACACTGTTGTGGTATGTTGTCATATCCTGCATTGCGGCAGCAGTTGCAGATGCAAGGCTTGTCAGCAGCACTGGAAATATCGCCTGGTTGATCGGGTCTATGTATTTTGTTACAAGCCCGGGGTTGCCTCTGTAGTCAAGCATACAGCCCTTAAGGTCAAGTTCTGTAGATCCGTACTGCATCTTGTTTACATCAACCAGCATCCTTCTGGCTTCCATGTCTGCTGTCGGCTTTCCGAGAAAACGGACTCCCGCCGGCAGCATATAACCAGGCATGATCTCGTAAGGTTCAGTAGTCTCGGCGACCACAAAAAACCTGTCAAGAAGCATGGAACTGACCATAGTTGTCCTTAAGGTGGCAGGAATAATGGCGCCTGCCTGCAGTCCGGCCCTTATATCATAAGGAGGAGCCACGGCAGCCTGTTCCGCCAGTAACTTTTCCTCCGCTTTCCTTGCGTCGGCTATTTCCTTAAGCCTATTGTAAGTTATTGTAGGAGCCGCGCTTCCTTCCATCGGCTTACGCTCTTCCTCTTCCTTTGACTTCTGCATAGCCGCTATCTGTTCCTGCAGCTTTGCCTGGCTCTCAGTTATTATTGTAAGTTTTTCCCCGAGCTCAGATCCCGCCATACCGGCATTTGCCTCTTCATAGGCCCTGAGTTTTTCGTCTATTCTCTGCTCTATCTGCGAAAGAGCCTCGTCCCTCTGGTTTGTCATAAGCGCAAGTTTTTCCGCAAGCTCCTTTTTCTCCTGCATCAGCCTGATGTCTTCCTGTGCAGTTACCGATCCTTCCTGAGTCTTGGGCGGTTCAGAAGAACCACTCCCCCTCATACCCATGATCTCATAGGCAAGATAACCAAACACCGCAACTGTAAAGATCAGAATGACCCCTACCGTTTTCATGGTTTGTTTTTTCTTGGCCCTATCCCCGCTGCCGCCCGTATTGCCGGGAGCTGTCTGTCCACTCACAGGGACGGAAGGTTTAGGGTATGAGGGCGACTGAAACGGCTGTGTTTCCTGTCTCGTTTCCTGTTCATTTTTTCTGCCCGTATCTATTTTCA
>SAAS01000167.1 GCA_009929315.1 Clostridia bacterium | reverse complement strand
TACCCGGCGACATGGGTATTTGCGCTGATAGCCAGTTTAAACGCGTATTTTCTCGCCAAGCTCTCAACCAGTTGGGGCGTGGTCAGGCGCTTCCTGGCGCAATGTCATTTCCATTGCCCGTCGCGCGGAGCCTTGACGCCTTGAACGAGCACGCCGCTCGACTCTCGATTGACGGCAATCTGGTTGCTGTGGTTGCCTGAAAGCTGTTTGAGATTTCATAAATCGCGGCATGATCGGGTTATACGTCAGGCCTGATGCTTTTCGGGCACGGCGATTACGTTTCGCTGTCGCCGAAAGGGGCTTGAGCGCGTTTTAGCGCGAATTGTCGAAGCCGTTTTTCGGCGGCTTAGGAAATCGGCTTATAGGGCATCGAGAATTTCGCGTTTGGGAACTTTCGCCTTCGCTCGAATTTCCTGTTCGGCCTGAATTTATAAATTGTCTCGACAATCCGATGAGTAAAACGCGTCAAAAGGTTTTTCAAAGCGGCTATTGAATCACAAAGAAATATCCTCGCCGCGCAATCCTTGAAAACGCCTAAAGCACTTGCTTTGTTTATCTTATATTCGCAAATCGCAAGTGGAGCGGATTCCTCAGTCGCGTTATTGTCATGATTTTCTATATTTCTCGATTTTTCCTCAGCGATAATTTTAGCGTCGAGCGTCAATAACGAGGCCATGTTGGCGGCAAAGATGTTGGCGTGAAAATCTTGTTGAACCGACAGGTAGCTTTTTCCGGTGAATCGCTCTAATTCAATAAACGATTTCGTGGTTTTATAGGTCTCCTCCGCGCCCCAGCGCAAATGATAGACATCTCCAAGAGTATCAGGCTTAAATCGTTCATTGTCAAATAGATTTGTCGCCAAAACGACAGGCTCAGCGCCCGGGATGTCAATGCGGATGAGACGTATTTGGATCGGTTCCTCGGACAACCCCAGCCTTTTCAGCTCGCGTCGAGCGCTGGCTCTATGTTTTTGCGTGACAACGGTCTCTTGCTTTCCGCTCGCCAGGAAGCGCCTGACCACGCCCCAACTGGTTGAGAGCTTGGCGAGAAAATACGCGTTTAAACTGGCTATCAGCGCAAA
>SAAS01000166.1 GCA_009929315.1 Clostridia bacterium | reverse complement strand
TCCGTTGAAGGCGACACAGTGGGCGGCATTCCTTCGCAAGAATAAAACGGTAGCCGCACCTGAGGATTTTTCTGTAGTTGCCGAACGGATTTCAAAATTCCTTGTCCCTGTCTTTTTCCCTTCGGAAAAAACTCCGGGGAAATGGATTGCCGCGCAAGGATGGGAATAGTTCTCACGCCCACAATCGCGCAGAGAAGCCCCACCACCGCGTTTTGCGCTCGCATCCTTGCGCCGATATGACTTTTGCGCCAGTGCGCGGTGGCGGGACACAGGAACGCGGCTGTGGGGGTGACGGAAACAAAGGAAGCCTTTAAACATGCTTGACAAAATATTGGGATCGAAAACCCGGCTGGCAATATTTCGGCAGCTCTTTGTTGCAGAACGTCCCGTTATGCGCCCGCGAGACCTCGCGGCGGCATCGGAACTGACCTGCGCACCTGTGTGCCGGGAATTGCGCAAACTCAAAGAATCCGGATTGATTGCTGTGACCGGACGGAAACGAATGGCAACCGTTCAAGCGGATGATTCGCATCCGTTTTTTCAGCCGCTCTGCGAACTTGTATTCCGCGAATTCGGTTATATGGATGCACTCAAAAATGCCGTTGCGGACAATGACATCTTTGCCGCTTACATTTCCGATGGGTTGGAGCATACAAATGAGCCATTGACCATTTGTGCCGTAACCGGACAATCATACCGGGAAATCTCCCACCGGCTGATTCCGGTCGGGAATGCAATCGGACGGGAAATCATCGTCAAAATCCAATCGCGAGAGGTTTTCTTATCCCGGCGAAAATCATCGGCATGGCATTTCTTGAAGCATTTCGAGGCTAAAAAAATGCCTTGTTGCTAAAAAAGCAATAACTTTTTCCTTTCCGAAAAGAGCTTCCCGGCGAAGGATGGGGCGGAGATACCAGCGATCAGGAATTTCCTCGCAAAAATTCCGGCACTGTATTCTCCGTGCTAACCGGCTCCGAATTCTTTTGAAAATGAAAACGTTTTTAGCTTATGTCAGAATAGGTCAATATGCTTATTACCAATACTTTGCAACTTAAAAGCGGACTGATGAAGAAACTCTGCTTAATAGCCG
>SAAS01000165.1 GCA_009929315.1 Clostridia bacterium | reverse complement strand
TTGAGGGATATTCCAAGACATTGTGTGGCAGATATATGACCAAAAGGGCCCGACATATGTCGGGCCCTTTTGATTCATCTGCCCATATTTGTCGCTTGTCTGTCGCTTAAATCTGCTTAACGATACTTAAAGATAAGCTGCGATACTCGTATTAAACATCACTCTTCCGCCTGTTACAATCTGCGCAAAGCATTTGACAGTTTGCGGCAGTCGTTCTGCCGCCTTTGCTCCACGGGGTTATATGGTCTGCTTGCATATCGTCTAAAGCAAAGTGTTTTTTACACTTCGGGCAAATACCTTTTTGCCGCTCGTATGCTGCCCGCGCCATTTTCGGGGTAAAGGCGCGTATACTTAAAACGCGCTCAAACTTCGTGTCCTCGCCGGATAACAAATATTCATATATGCCGGTTGGTTTTGTTATATCTCCGTCAGGGGCGACATCTTGCATAAGGTCAGCAATACGCGCTTCAAGCTGTTTCGGGTCATATTCGCCTGTGCCGTATTTATTAAAGAAAACGCCCCATTCAAGCCCTTTCATTTCCTTGCGGTAATTTGGGAAAGTCGCTTTTACCCAATTTATGACGGTCTGAAAGTATAGCCATAATTCGTTACAGTTCGTGTCATGCTGATGTGCCGCCATATAATCTTCAATCTTCTTATCATCGCGCGCCGCAATCCAGCGTAAGGCGGTTTCAAGGTATTCCTGCCGTATCGGTGAGCCTTTCATATAATCGCTTGCTATGGCATAAGCGGGACAGCCGTTTTTACTGAAATACTTCTTTGCTTCGGTCAACCATTCGCCCGTATAAATGGCGTTTCGGCGTTCCTGCGCTGATAGCTGTTCGCCTACCATATTGACAATCTCGAACCAGTCTAATTTCTCCTTGTCCGTCCCCTCACAAATATAAATCATAAGGGGATAGTTTAAAATCTGCTCTTGCTCCAACCTTGTGAGGTTATCAAAGCCCATATGGTCTATGGAATAATCACCTGCCACATATTGGCAAATGCTGATTGTGCGTTGCTGCCCGTCAAGCACTTCATAATTGCCGTCATCAGAAAGCACCCAATACATAACATTGAGCGGAAA
>SAAS01000164.1 GCA_009929315.1 Clostridia bacterium | reverse complement strand
ATGGTTTTATCGATTACGATTTCCCATTGACCGGGGGCGATGCGATAGCAAAAGACGGGGCTAATCGGGCAATTATAGCGGAGGGCAAAAACGGCGGGTGCAGTGGAGCAGAGGCACTCAATTCCCATAAAGGGAAGCCAGATACCGTGGTCACCGGGATGTTGATCTGCCAAAAAACCGATGGCGAGCGGCTGAGTGGCCATCGCTTTTTTCAGCGCGGCGCCTTCCTTGCGGCGTTCGAAAAAGAGGCAGTTGCTTTTGGAGCGGAGGGTTGCCAGAAGGCGATCGCCCAACTTGTTATCCAAGCCGCGATAGGTTGTGGCAAACTGGAATGGCCGGAGATGGGAAGAGATTTTAGCATAGAGCTCGAAATTACCGAAGTGGCCGATCAGGCCTACGCGGGAGATTCCGTAATCGGGGTAGTCGTGAGGAGGAAAATTCTCCGGTGTGGTCACTTTCAGGTGCTTTTTGAGCGCTTCATCGGTCATCTGGAGGGTGCAAATGGCGGAAAAATAGGCCTCCACGACGCGTTTATAATTTTCAAAGGCGAGAGCGAAAATCTGATCCCGGGATAA
Source organism: Clostridia bacterium (assembly GCA_009929315.1). GTDB lineage: Bacteria > Bacillota > Clostridia > Oscillospirales > Oscillospiraceae > UBA2658. The sequence goes on along the minus strand of SAAS01000164.1, from coordinate 523 downwards.
TTCTTTGCCGAAAATCAGTTGAAGGTTATCAATGCAGACCCGGCGGTGCCTTTTATCGATGTGCCAGGCGATTGTACCAAAAAAGCGGCCCAGGTGAGCGGCCCAGGAGACGGGCAGAGAGCCAATCAGGAAGAGGAGGAAGCGAACCGGATAGTAGAGGATAAACATGGGGGATTAATCGCTAAAGCAGATTTTTTTGACGCACTCGTTGAAACTGGTGGCACCGGCGATGATTTTTACTTCCACGCGGAGGTAGTAAATATCGATGTCACGGCGGTCCAGTCTGGGGAAGCGGACAGCATCTTTCTGAGTGGTGATGATGAGTTCGGCGCCCCGGTGCTTGCTGCGGTTGATGACGTTCAGGATTTCCTGCTGGGTATAGCGGTGATGGTCGGCAAAGCTTTTCGTGTAAACGAGCTCGGCTCCCAGGGAGATCAGGCTTTCTTCGAAACTTTCGGGCTGGGCGATACCCGAGATGCAGGCTATTTTTTTGCCTGCAATAAAGGAGAGATCATCAATACGG
>SAAS01000163.1 GCA_009929315.1 Clostridia bacterium | reverse complement strand
GGTTATGACGGCATTTTCGATCGCCGCATGCGATCTCCAAGCCCCAAACAAGCTCCGCTCTCCGAGGTTCAAACCATCCTCCGACTTTATCGAGCTCACTACAAGGGTTTCAATGTCACTCACTTTCACGAAAAACTCCAAGAACACCACAATATTCGCCGAGGCTACACTTTCGTCAAAAAGCTTCTACAAACCGCCGGCGAAATTGATAAAACACGTCAGCGGGACAAACACCGCCAAAAACGGCCCAGAAAGCCCCTGCCCGGCATGATGCTTCATCTCGACGGCAGCCCCCATGAATGGATCTCCTTGCAGCCCGGAGTCTTCTATGACCTGCTCACGCTGATGGACGATGCCACCAACCGCATTTACGAAATGCGTCTCGTCGATGAAGAAGATACCCATGATTGCATGCTTCTCCTCAGGGATTGCGTCGCAAAACACGGGGTTTTCTGCTCTCTCTACTCCGATCGAGCGCCTCATTTCTTCTACACGCCCAAGGCTGGCGAAAAAGTCCAAGAAGGCCATCTCACACAGATCGGCCGGGCTTTAAATGAACTCGGCGTCAGAATGATCCCGGCTTATTCCCCTCAAGCCCGCGGACGCGGCGAACGAATGAATCAGACTCTTCAAGGACGCATTGTCAACGAGCTCCGGCTTCATGACATCAAAACTAAAGAAGACGCTAACCGGTTTTTCAAAGACCATTACATCGCAGAGCTCAATAAACGCTTTGCCAAACCGCCCGAACAGAAAGGCTCGGCTTTCCTTCCCCTCGCCAAACACATCGATCTGGATCTCATCTTCTCAATCAAATCCGAAAGAACCGTCAATCAAGACAACACCGTCTCTTATCAAAATCGCGTCTTCCAAATCGCGCCCTCAAACCTCAGAGTTTCTTTCGCGAGATGCCGCGTTACGGTTCACGAACATCTCGACCAGTCCGTCAGCATCACTTACGGCCCACACCTTCTCGGCTACTACGCACCAGACAGCATCTCTAAAAACTCAAAAAAACAAAACACCCTATGTCTTGTCTAAACAACCTCAAGGGGACATTTCATGTGCTACCAAAAGGGGACATCTTGACGTGCTGCCAACA
>SAAS01000025.1 GCA_009929315.1 Clostridia bacterium | reverse complement strand
TTACGCATTTAATGCAGAAAGAGAGAAAAACTTGAAGGATTTATGTATTAAGGATAACTATTTAAAGCCAAAATACATCGCCGAGGATGACATTCCGAGTCTTTTTCCCCTTTGGACGATAGGGTTATTTGGACAGAACTTCTGGCCGTTTCGTCCGCGCCAAAAAGTGTGTGTCTGCGGGCTTTTTCAAGGACAAGTCCCTAAAACGCCTGATTTCCGGGCAGAGTTCGAATCAGCGCATTTTTCGGGTTTTGGACAGAACTGAGGCCCAAAAGGCAGAACTTTGGGCAGAACAAAACGGCTCGAATCAGCTGTGGCAATACACAAAAACAGTCTCTGATACCGACAAATATGATCAGAGGTGTATCGCCATGATAGATGAATTGTAGAACATGTTATTATTATCGAATAAAATGTAAAACTGTGCAGAACATCCCTTATTTAATTACATAAACTGGAAATGCTGCTGAAAATAGGCAAATTCAAAGAATATTCAATAAACAATGTATGATACCGTCTAGGTTCAAAGGAAAATCCAGGTAGAATAATATATCTGAATTTATTGCTGAGATTATCACGCAAAAAAACAGCTGAAACTACGGTATCAGAAAGTATTTATTATCTAATAGAGAAAATGACAGAATTTCCATTCGTTGTGCATTGATAAAACTGAGGGAAAAAGGTACGGCATGGATAAAGTGCTTATATTAATACTTATCGGCATAATTTTAATTTTATTAATACTCTATTGGAAAAAAAATAATGATTTAAAAAAAACTGAACTGTTTTTGACCGAAAGGGCCGACTCCGAAAGCCGAAGGTGCGAGGCTGAGCTGAAGAGCATGGTCGAGATTATTTCGTCCGGCGTAAGCAAGGGGGAAATCCCGTGCGGAATTATCATTGCGATGACCGGCGGCTGCGCTTATTGCAGCGCTTATGCCGCCGAGCTCCTGGACTGGCCGCCCGAGCTTGCGGGATTCGGGGATGCGTGCGGGACCGTAATAGATCTTCTGGGGAAAGTCAAGCCCGGCATTGAGGAGGGCTGTGACACTGTAGCCCTCATAAAAAACGGAAGTATTGTCTGGATGGAGATCTGCCGGCACTGGCGGGATAAAGACATGATCGTTACGGTCAGAAATGTGACCGATGTTGTGGAAGCGAAAAAGAGGGATCTGTATGCCAAAAGGCACGATCTGCTCACGGGCTTTTTCAACCACCGGACTTTTGTTGAAAAACTGAAAGAGCTGTTTAGCGAAAAAGAGCGGATCGGTATTGCGTGCATCGTCTTTTTCAAGCTCGAATCCCTTGAAATTTTAAATGACAATTACGGCTTCATGTATGTGGACGAGTATATCAAGTTTTTTACGGACACCCTGCGCGACGCTTCCCCCGCGGGCAGCATTTTCTCGCGCTATTCCGCAAGCGAGTTTTTGGGGTTCTTCTATGGGTATCCCAGCGAGAGTTCCCTGCGGCAGACGATTGAAAAACTGTTTAAGACCATTAAGAATTCCTCCGCGGCGCTGGGAGAACACCAGACTGAGGTCTCCCTGAAAGCAACCGCGGGCATCGCGTGGTATCCCAAGGACAGCGAGGATGCTGCCGAGCTCCTCACCTATGCCAATTTCGCCGCGTATATCGGGCAGAAAACCGCCGCCGAGCGTCTCATGGAATACGATCGCGAGCGGTACCAGAAGGACGGTTACCTGATAAACAGCCGCGAGTCGTTCCAGCGGCTTATCGAAAACAAGCTGGTGAAATATGCGTTCCAGCCGATAGTCGACATAGCTACGGCGAAAATTTACGGTTACGAGATGCTCATACGGCCTCAGATCCCCGAACTGAGCAATCCCGAGGATGTACTTAATCTGGCCCGCATACAGTCTAAACTCTACATCATCGAAAGCATTACCTGGTTTGAGGGCATGCGGACATTTACGGAACAGGTGGAGCGCGGGCTTATACCATATAACGTAAAAGTTTTTATTAATTCCATTGGCGGGACGATGCTCTCCGGCGAAGAGCGGATGCAGTTTTATGAAAAGTTCTACGACTATATGAAAAACCTCGTCATTGAGATCACCGAGGCCGACCAGAACGACGACGATATCATCGGCATGAAGCGGGATATGGCGCGCCAATGGAATGCGCAGATTGCCGTGGACGACTACGGCTCGGGCTACAACAGCGAGCTGTCGCTTTTATACTTCCAGCCGGACATTGTCAAGGTTGACATGACGATCGTTCAAGGGGTCGACCACGACGAAGACAGGCTGAATATTCTGAAAAATCTTATCCAGTATGCGCATCAGAGAGACATTCGCGTCGTGGCGGAGGGCGTCCAGACGAAGGAAGAGATGCAGACGGTAGTCGCGTGCGGCGTGGATTATGTGCAGGGCTACTATCTGGCGAAGCCGGACTATTTGCCGAGGGACATCACAGCGAAGCAGAAACAGGAAATAGGCAGGATGAAACACGGAATATAAAGGTGGAATAACTTCGGATGATCTATATTTATGACACGGTCATTGAGCCGTACGAAACGCAATTGAAGAGGTACGGCGCCATGTACAGGCTCGAGAACCGAACGCGTATGGGGAATCAGGTATTTTATACTTTTACAGCCCCGGGTTTGGAGAAGCTTCTCATCGTGCCCCGCTTTGCCGAACAGTACCGGCAGGTTGAAAAATTTTATCATAAAATCGCCGTCAGTAAAAAATTAGAAACCTGTCTTGCCCACATCAGGAAAGAACTGAACAAACGGATCATAGTGGAGGAGTTCCCCAACGAGGACAGCGAGACGGGTGTTATGAAAATGATCAGCGTAGACTACAAAGATATCCGGGTCCAGTTCGACTTTATGAACCACCGTCTGAGGCTCAGCCAGGAGTTTGAGATTACTGACAACAATCTTTTCGGAAACGGGGTCGTCGTCATCATGAACATGAATATGGAGGAAGCGACGTAATGCTAAATAAATTGCCTGATATCTGGGGGTTTCGTTTTTTTCTCAACAGCGGGGGTGCTCGTGCTCTGGTACTGAAGAGTCTTCTGCTTCTCGCCATACCGTATGCTTATCTGATGCTGTGCGGGCTGCTGTTTGACTATCTTTTAAAGTGGTATTTTATGACGGTGTTCATTTTTGTCACTCTGGTTATCTTCTATCTCATCGCGATTGTGCTGATAGTGTGGGCCGTTAACCGGTATTTGAAACAAAAGAGGTGAAACAGATGGGTCAGGAGGGAATTAAGCGGGAATTTGGCAGCATCGAGGAAGCCTTTGAGGCACTCCCCCAGCTTGAACGTGAGCACTGTGTCAGAGTCGCCGATTACGCCGAGATCATCTTTCTGCAGGCCTGCGCCGCCGATATCTATCCCGAGGACGTCAAGGTCCGCGTCAGGCTCAAGAGTGAACAGAGTTCCATCGTCGCGGACGCGGCGCGCTACATGAACATCGGCAAGGCTCTGGTGCCTGAGCTTTATCATCAGCTCGGTAGCGATTTCGCGCCCGAGGAGGTCGCGCTTTACCGCAAGCACACGACCGACGGGGCGAAGCTCGCCGAGAGTCTGCTGATGCAGAACCTCAGCAATCCGACGGAGCTCAATATCATCATGGAGGCTATCGGGAGCCATCATGAGCTGTGGGGAGGAAAGGGCTTTCCAACTGGCGCCGCCGAGAGTGAGATACCGATCATAGGGCGAATTGTCGCGCTGGCGGACGCGCTCGATCATGTCGCTTCGCAGAAACACTCGGAAAAGCCTCTGGAGTACGCGCTCGAGCAAATCAGCAAGGACTCCGGAACGCGCTATGACCCGGTGCTGGTTACACTGGTCATGGACCTGAAGGCAAAGCTGAAAAGGGCGTTTACGAAGTATATTCACCAGTCCCGGTCCATACCGGTGACCGTGCCGCTGGTGCGGCGCAGGGCTTCCCGCCCGTTTTCCCTCTGGTACCGCCCAATCGTTGAAACAAAGCGGAATAAAACCAAGGCTTTTGAGGCGGAGATGAGGTTTAAGGGTAAAGAAACGGCCGGGCTTTCATACACGGAGGTCGAGCACATCGTAAAGCGAGAGGGGCTGCTTTTCGATCTGGGTGTCTACTTTGTCACAGAGCTCTGCGATACGGTCAAAAGGATGGACGCCTGCGGTATACATGCCGCATATATCGCGCTGGCCCCGCCGAACGGCTGGCTCAGCCGCCGCGGGCTGCCGAAGGAGATCGCGTCGGTTCTTGAGGATACACAGACGCAGGCGAAAAGGCTGTGCATAGAAGTAACGGCCGGCATGTGGGCGTCCAGGACGAAAACCATGCAGGAAAATCTGCAGAAGATCGCGGCTATGGGCTGCCCGGTGATGTTTTCGGGTTTCGGGATAAATGCGATAAGCGCCGGCGACCTGAAGGAAAACGGAGCCACCATGCTCCGTTTGAGCCGGGATACGGGGCCGAAGCTTGCAGACAAGCAGACGACGGAATACCTCGCCGGACTCGCCTCGGACGGAATCGTCCTGCTGGCCGACGGGATTGAAAAAAAGAGCCATCAGGCGACATTCGGGCGCAACAAAATAGCTTTCGCGACGGGCGTTCTGATCGGCGACTGGCAGAACGAGGACAGTATCATAGAATGCGAGCTGGCGCTGCTTGATTCGTAGACAACAACAGCGCACCGGAGGGATGTGAGAGCAAATGCCCCTTCTCAAGAAAAAAGGGCGGGAACAGAAAGATACGGAATTAAGCCGGCAGAGCTTCCCGGAAACCGAGCCGGGGACGAGGGCCGACCGAAAGCGGATCAAGGCGCAGCGGAAGGTGCTGCGGCGCGAACTGCGGGAAAAGGGCATAACAAAAAGATCGGAATTCGAGACCATAGCCCGGGATCTGGGACTGGTTCTTGACGATGGGAAAAAAGCCCGGCTTCTCGTCTTTCTGCAGTTCCATTGGCTCAAGCTGCTCTCGGCTCTCGGGTTAAAAAGCCTGATCCTCCTGTTTGCGGCAATTCTGACCGGACTGTTCCTCATTTCAGCCCTCGCGGACAAAGCGGGGTCGTTCACGGTGAACCTCACCGCCGACATGCTCAAGGCCGGATATGTCCTGTCGGAGACGCGGGACTTCACCCGCGAAGAATCAAGACTGTTCAGCGAGGAGATCGAGGAGGTCAACAACATCACGCTCGAGGATATCGGCGCCGAAGTTGACGATGTCGATGGTCCTCACAATGGGAACAATTATATCGCCTATTCTTTTTATATAAAAAATGTCGGAACGGCGGTTTCCTCTTACAATTACTATCTGAATCTGGAGTCGGAGACAATGAATGTCGGCTCGGCAATATGGCTGATGCTCTTTGAAGACGGCAGGCAGATTATCTACGCCAAGGAATCTGCCGATGGAAATCCCGAGGAACTCTACGGCTTCCGTACCGCGCCCTTCGGCGAGAGCGCCTATGATTACGACAAGCAGTACTACGAGGAGGGCGGCAAATACGGGGTCATAACGACGCCCTTTGCGACCGATAGCGTCGTCGCCCAGGGGACGGTTTCAGACGTCGCGGTAGGCGAAGCCCACAAGTACACGGTTGTCATCTGGGTCGAGGGAAACGACCCCGAGTGCACGAACGACATTTTCGGCGGCTACGCCAAATTCTCCATGGACTTCAACAGAGGAACCGAGCAGGACAACGGGAGCATATTCCAGGGCGTTTTCCGCACGGAATATGAGGACTATACCCCGGACTACAGCGAAGCTCAGGAGACTGCGGTTGGGAGCACAGACGAGAGTACAAGCGAAAGCACAAGCGCGAGTTTGGACAGCGCAGGCAAGTGAATGGTGATAATTCCGCGTTTCGGCCGGGACGACTGTTTTCGGTAAAATAGGAATGCAGAAAAAGGTC
>SAAS01000162.1 GCA_009929315.1 Clostridia bacterium | reverse complement strand
TTGCGGCAGAACGCGGCGATATACAGATAATGAAATATCTGCTTAACCACAAGGCCGATATTGACGCCAGGGACAATAATGACGAAAGTCCGTTAAGGCATGCTCTTATGGGACGTGACCCGGAAAAAGCAGTTTCTTTTCTGCTCAGCTCAGGTGCAAACCCTGACGATCCTGACAGTAAAGGGAATACTACACTGCATTGTGCCGCGGCATCGGGAGAAGACAAGGTTGCGTTAAAACTTATCAAGGCAGGCGCAGACCGTTCTATACGCAATGCTGACGGTCTTACCGCCTCCGACATTGCACGTGACCCTGCAGTTTCTGGAAAACTACGCGCCCCGAAAAAAAGGGGCAAGAAAACTCCAAAGGATATGTCAAAACCTGCTCCCATCAAACAAGAACAAGAAGAGACAAAGAAAAAATCCAGAAAAAGGGCCAGGATCCTGCCGTCAAAAGCCGTCGGTATACATATGGCCGAAGATATACTGCAAAAATAGTATAAGGCTGAGCAGACACGTATATTCTCTGATAAGAATACGCAGCTCGCTCCCGTGAATTAATTCGCGGGTAAGCGGCACAGATCTTAGTGTTTCAGAGAATATGCGGATCGGGGTGGGATTATGAAACGATATCTTATAACATTGTCTATGTTTTTTGTACTTGTGTTTTCCATGCCATCTTATGCTGCAGATAAAATTGACTTTTCCAAATATGGTCCTGTGAATATTAACCAGCATGTCAGGGAAACTCTTGACCTTATAGGAACAGACAGTGCCGCCGGAGAAAATGCCGAACTTGCGACTAATACCAGAGTAATGAAAATGTTTTCGACCCTTACGGCCAACAACTGGCTTATTACAAGATCTGTCGTTTTCGGATTTACCGGATTTGATGAGGCTGTGGGGCTCCTTCAGAATACCGATGCTCTTCAGAAAGAAATAGCTCTCAGGGATCAAACTGCGGCTGCGGCCGCTTCAGGGGCCATAAGCAACACCCAGCAGTCGCACATCAAACAGGAAATTGGTTATGTCGATCCCAACCAGCGCAAGCAGAATTATATAATCGCAAATTCAAAAAAGATCGCTTCCGAGCTTTCGGAACTGTCAAAAATGCCTGGGTT
>SAAS01000161.1 GCA_009929315.1 Clostridia bacterium | reverse complement strand
CCCGGGCTTGCGTAATAGTTGCTACACCTGCCGTTGCTGAACAGAGTTTCAAAATAGTAGTTGAACGTAGTCGAATTTCCGTTACCAAGTAGCGCCTTGAATGGGGATGTAATAAGCCCTATTGCCCGCATGTTTTTCTGATAGGAACTTCCATCTTCATACACCCTGAACGGTGCTTCTCCCGGCGTTGCCCCACCAGCCCAGAACCTAACGCCTGTAGTTCCGGAACCTGCTCCACTGATTCCGGCCGTAACAGTTCCGTCCGGCTTCATTATCTTAATTTCGTGTCCCTGGAACATTTCTATCACGGCATAGTCGGCAAGTATAAGCGGGGTATAGATAGGAGCCAATGTATTAAGCTCTTCCCAATATGTAGAGTTATCCGGCTGATTTGCCGGCGATGAAGTAACCCCGTTGTGAGCTGCCTTGGCTTTAAACCGGCGGGTCACATTCGATATACGGTGTACCACTAGGTCGATGTATCGCTCGCCGGAAGTTAGCGCTGAGTCGTTCCGGTAGTTAACGCCCGCAGCCCACTGCGTAATGCGTACGATACACCCCTGCAGTCCCTGCAGTCCCTGCGCCCCGGTTATAACCTTAGACACCGAAAACCTTTTTGTAAGGGGAACGCCTAGAAGCTGTATGTTGATATCCACGTACCCGGATTTGGCTTCCTGTGACATGGAGTTAATGTATATCTTCGGTTGCCCGGAGATCTGACCCCATGTTACGTTTGTTCCGTAACTTGTTAGAAATTGCCAGTCGGTTCCGTATGTTTTAAGAGTGCCTCCAAGATAAACCTTTATCTCAGTAACAGCTTTACCGCCAGATCCAAGTTCTCCGGAAAGCGGAACTTCGGAAGAGTCGCACATCACCGGCCAATACTCGGGCGATAACATCATAGATACGCCACCAACACCAGGCGAACCGGGTGAACCAGGCAGGGCGGCTTGTGATATTACTATACTATTTTTCGCTTGTGGCATGGCTTAATAATTTGCGGTTATACTTACTGTTATTGATCCGTGTTTAAGACCGTCTGCGGCGTCTATAATATTGCCGTCTGTCCATTTAACCGTTAGTGTTCCAACGCCCCCGGCTGTTGTTAGGGTGGATGCTGCCGGA
>SAAS01000160.1 GCA_009929315.1 Clostridia bacterium | reverse complement strand
CTTGTCGCGTCCTTCTTCGGCTCCTGATGCCAAGGCATTCCCCTTGTGCTCTTATTAGCTTGACCTTACGTAGAATCAGTCTTACCTGATTCTAGTTTTATGATCATGAATTATGCAGGCTCACAGAGTTTTTGATAATTGGCTAATTGTTTTTACCCATTCTAGAACAGCCTTCGCCATTCTTTTGGTTTTCCACAATAGTTGTCACGCTTCGCTGCTCTCGCGGCCGGTCGGATAAGTCTTCGCTTCGCCGAAAATGCTGCCGACCTTGTCGGCCTGTTTTTCGGTCTGGGCTTGTCTTATCCTTCCTGCTTGAGCGCTCAGCGCTTCCCTCTGTTGCTTGCTGCTAATACTTTTAATCTACATTGTTCAGTTTTCAAGGTGCAGTCTTCCGGTCTCTGTTGAAACCAGATACGAACACTCAATCCACTTAAGTACTCGTATCCGCTTTCATAGATACCTGTATTTATGCGCTATCAAAGCTTTCTTTCTCGCAAGAAAAAAGGTGGTGGAGATAATCGGGCTCGAACCGATGACCCCCTGCTTGCAAAGCAGGTGCTCTCCCAGCTGAGCTATACCCCCATGTGGCGCATATAACCCACACTTTCCGCTCTTTACCCCCCCTCGTAGAGCTTGGGGGTATCAAGCCGAAGGCTTGTATCTAGGGGGAACTGGTTCCCCCTGGAAGGCACATCCTTCGCGCAGCGAAAGCATTTCCGCAGAAATGCGATGTGACTCGGTGGTGGGCCCAAGTGGACTCGAACCACCGACCTCACGATTATCAGTCGTGCGCTCTAGCCAGCTGAGCTATGGGCCCGTGTGTACACCCTCTAAATTAAACAACGTGAAGTTCCAATTTTCCCAAAAACAGTCTGACCATAGGACGTTAGAAGCTGCGTGATGTCACGCTGCGGCGGCTGCGCAACGGTCGACTGCTTATCCCTCCGCCGAAAATCCGCCGGACAAGTCCGGCCTGTTTTTCGGTCTACGGGATGCGCTGTCTTCCTGCTTCGCACGCCTCCGCGCTTCAAGTCTCCTTAGAAAGGAGGTGATCCAGCCGCACCTTCCGATACGGCTACCTTGTTACGACTTCACCCCAATTATCGAACCCACCTTCGGCCGCGCCC
>SAAS01000159.1 GCA_009929315.1 Clostridia bacterium | reverse complement strand
CCCCATTTATTCGTATCGGGCAGGCCGGTGTATTCAAACTCGTCGCTCCAGACCAGTTTCCACTTGGGGTCCAGCTTCGGAATTTCCGGGGATTGCGCCAAACAACCGGCCCAGAATCCCAAGGCCAAAATTGCAGATAAAATGATCTTCATACGGTCCAAGAATACGCACACGGATGAAAAGAGTCCAGCCTGAGGAAGGGGAGAAATAGAAAAAGAAAAAACACCCACCCGCTTCACTCGGAAAGGGGTGAGTGTTTTAAAACGAGGCGCGCGGCCTCTCGAAAACCGATTAATACCCGGGGGTATTGCCCAGATTATTGAGCATGAAAGAGGTCACCACGCAGGCGATCGCCGCGACTGCCACCAAAATGGCCAAGACCTGATCTACCATTTGCACCTTGCCACCGGCAGCGCTACCCGCTGCTTTGGCTGATGCGGCACGCTGTTTGGGAGCGGCGGTCGGATTCTGGGGACCGGGAGTGCCGCTCATTTTCAGGGCGGTTCCTGCAGGGACGGCGGGAGCTGCCGGTTTGGCGGCCGCAGGAGCTCCGGCGGGAGCTGCAGGAGCAGAAGGCCTGCCCGGGGCAGCCGGCTTGGGAGGCAGACTGATGCGGATCGTCTCCTTCTTGGTCTGCGGCGCCTTAGGCGGAACTACAACCGGTTCGGGGGCACCCGGAGCCGGCGCAGGAGTGCCGGGCTGCGGTGTCGTCGGGTTATTGCTATCCAAATTTTCTGTCATACAAAAATCCTGTCTCAGCCTACCCTTTCGGGAGGGGGGGTGTCAACCGAAAAAATGCCCTTGAAAAGAGGTTTTTTTCAGAACGTTTTTTGAGCCGGAGAAAAGCGCTTCGGAGGCGGAGGGCTCTTTGATTTCTTATTTGTAACTCATTTATGGAATGATTGTTACAAACTATTTAAGAAAAATTTCTTAAAATTCCTTGCCGATTCCGCTCTCCCCGTGCTACGTTTCCAACGCTGCTCCGGGAATCTGCCTGTTTCCGGGTGGTTCGTGAAGCAGCAACTTTCACCCATTAAAGGAGATAAATGCTATGAAACCTATAGAGAATACTTGTCTTGACCCCGGAACGTGGGCTGCCGGTCTTTTCAGGCCCAAGGAAGAAGACCTTCAG
>SAAS01000158.1 GCA_009929315.1 Clostridia bacterium | reverse complement strand
GAGTGTCATACATGCTCCAGAGGATGATTCTCCCCCGCTACGGAGAGAAAATCCCTCTGGCAAGGGTGGCAATCACGGCGAAACCAGGGCATGAAAAAAACCGCTCTCGTTTTTTGAGAGCGGCTTTTACGCTATCGCTTTTCGGTTATACCGATTTACCTAAACTATTCCTGCTCGATATGAGCAGCACTTTTCTTCCTGCGGAGATACCCACCTACGGCACCACAGAGCGCTACCGTCGCCAAAACTCCGGGCAACGGAGCCCCGCTGGAGGCAGGAGTGGCGGCAGGAGCTACTCCGGTTACGTTAAGTTTTACGGTCGAGCCATTTTTGGGCTCTTTCTGGTTGCTACTCACCAACGTATCAAACCAGACATTTGCATAGCCATCAGGTGGCGCATTCTTATAAGTGCCTGTTCCCTGATTGGAATTGAGCTGGCTAACGCTGTAGTATCTCTGCCCATCATACTCAACCCATACACCTACCATATCCCCCGCGCTGTATGCGACAGAGACATTCCCCGGGCCCAATTGGCCCGCCACTACAGAACCGACGAACAACTCACTGTTGGCCACTATCTGGGACGTACCCACATTATACTGAAAAGTCCCGTAGGTAAAACCTCCCAACGTATTATTCTTTTCAACGCTGAAAGACAATGAGGAATCTTTCAGTGCGGAAAAGGTCCCAACATGAGTTCCTTCCACAACGGTCCATGCACCCGTTTTTCCATCGGCGATGATATAGTCGTCATTCTGCGCCGCTAACTGTGGGACGAAGGCAACTATCGCCGCCAAACACAAAAACCCACATAATTTTTTCATAACAATCTCTTCTGTATCTCGTTTGAGCAACATTAAACACAACCTGTAATAGAGAACCGGTCTGCCCTGTTGTACACTCCCAAAGAGGTACGACGGGAAGCTAGTCTGGGAGTTCGTGTTTGTCAAATAGGGGAGCATCTTTTTTTGAAGAAAAAAACGCCTCAAAGGAAATATCGGGCGGGTGTATTTTGATGGATGGGGAGGAAATCCCGGCGAAACCAGGGCATGAAAAAACCGCTCTCGTTTTTTGAGAGCGGCTTTTACGCTATCGCTTTTCGGTTATACCGATTTACCTAAACTATTCCTGAT
>SAAS01000157.1 GCA_009929315.1 Clostridia bacterium | reverse complement strand
ATCTATTTTCTTAAATCCCTTTTCAAGTTCGGTCAAATCTGCCCCGAACTTATAGGTTATTTTCTTCTTCGCCATCTTCCCGCCCCCTTTTTTTACTGCTGATTTTCTTCTTCAGATACTCGTGGTACTGATTCTCAGACATAACTTGTCCGTCAACCCAACGACCAACGAGATCGACAGGCTTGACGGTGTGTTTGACGTTTCCCGACACGTTCATGATCCATGCGCCGAGTGTCGCTATTTTTGACATTTCGAGGTATTCAGTGTATCTCCATGCGTGAAGGAGGTCATCAACCTGTCCCCAAGTGAGTGACCATAAATGGTCATGTGTAAGGTGCAGAGGACCGAGAACGGCGAGCGTCATTTCGTCACACGCTCTCTCCCAGTCCTCCGCTGTTAGTTTTTTTCTGTACCGGCTTCCTTGTCTTCTTTCACAGCAAACGACCTGTTGAATGTTGCAATAAACCCGCTTGCCGCTTCGGTCACAGCCTTGACATACAGACCTTCCTCAGAGTCAAGCCAGTCTCCAACCTGTTCTATTGTCAGATTCCTGTCTTGATGGAGCAGTCCCGCCCAAATGAGCGTTGTGCCGAGTTCAAGGTCGTCGCCTTTAAAACCGCCTTTTAATATCTCCGACGGCGTTTTGCCTGTGGCTTTAATAACTGCCCTAACTGCGTTTATTCCGTACTTAATATCTAGCTTCATGCCGGGTTCAACTCCAGTTCGCCGTTGCCCTGGACTGATATACTCATGCCGATAGCATCTTCGGTTGCTCCGCTAATCGATTTTGATGTGATAACGCCCGTACCGACAAATTCGGCTATCTCGTCACGAAGCGTTACAGCGGGATCAGTCGCACCGGTGAGCGATGTTGCATCAAGCGTCAGTTCGGCGGTCACTCCTGTCGGGAAGGTTATTACTGTCCCGGCAACAATGATGCTACTTGACTCATACGCGGTATTGAGTGCCGTCTGTATCTGAGCCGCCGTAGCATTGTACGCAAGATCGCTTGTCTCAATACTGCTTCCGTCTCCGAGCGTGAATGTGCCGCCTGATGCACCGCCGAGGTCGAGGTCATAGACTTCGTCCTCACCGAACGGCAGAATGACAAACTGGCACGGCGTACCCGCTAC
>SAAS01000156.1 GCA_009929315.1 Clostridia bacterium | reverse complement strand
TTTCAGCGAACATCGCCCCGGTCGGACAGCCGACTCGGGGCGATGCGCGTTTGTCACGGTTTAGACGTGATGATGGGCGACGCCAAGCTCCTCTTTTAAAGCGGATTGTAGGATTTGTGAAAAATTTACTTCCTGCTCTTTGGCAAGCTCGTCAAGCCATGCGGGGATGGTAAGCGTCTTCTTCACCGCCCTGTTGCTCCAGGCTCTTCGTACCGGGGGCATAACGGCTACTACCAGTTGCTTAAATCCTCCTTTCGGGCACGCTACTTCTTCAAGCGGCGTGGAGCGACGCGTTGGCTCATCGTTCTTTTCAGCGTGATAGAGGCAGTCTTCGAGCACGTATTTTGCCTGTTCCACTGCTTCTTCCACGGTATCGCCGGCGGTAAAGCAATTTTCAAGGTCTGGAAAGCGTACCTCGTAGCCGCCGCCATCTTCTTCGTCGCAGGGAATAAAGATAGCTGGATAGGCATAGCGATCGGGATATTTCGTCAAGGTAATTCCTCCTTTCGTTAGAGTATCGAGAGTTTATGGATTTAGGGAAAGGCTTGGGGCTATTTCAGCCCCAGCCTTTTTTTAATGCTTTCCTGTAAGCCCTTCTTGAGTTTCTGCGGTATGGGGAATCCTTTTTCTCCTTCTTTCGAGGCAAAATAATGGCTTCCTTTGCCTCGTGCTTTCGAAACCGTCCACCCAAGCTCTTCTGCGATTTTTCTGAACTCTTCTTGGGTGTAGCTCTTGTTCGCAGGGTATTCTTTATTCCCCAATGTTTCACCTCCTTTACGGGGGAAATTTTATCACACGTGCTTAGCACGTGTCTTGATCTTTTTGAAAGGATGTGGCGGGATGACGGCGAAGCAAAAGCTGTTTGTCGAGGAGTACCTCGTCGATTCGAGCCGGGTATAAAAACCCCGAAATAGGAAGACAACTGACGCGGAGGCTCGAATGAGATCACCCTTTACCAAACAGAAAGCCGCCCCGGCGAGGAAATACCTCCCGGGGCGGCTTTTGTGTATCCTGGTATGTGCCGGTTTCGCCGTCTCAGCTCTTCCGCTTCCCCCACAGGCTTGCCACGGCGAAGACGGAGGTGCCCGCGATCAGCAGGAAGGAGATCGCGTTGATCACCGGGGTGGAGCCGT
>SAAS01000155.1 GCA_009929315.1 Clostridia bacterium | reverse complement strand
CATTGTTGACGTATTGGCAGAAATGGTGTTCTAGCTTCTCGTTGTCCTTTTGCGTTAAAAGTTCGTGCGGTATGCCGTATTTCTCGAATATCCTTTCGGCTGTGTCCTCTTCCGTAAAGAAGTAATAATCCAGCTCGTGTATGTCCGTTATTCCCTCCTGCGGCTCAAACTGCATGGGGTTTATATTCCTTACGCATACCTCGCCAACATGGTCGTGCGTGTATTTTGTGTTATCCCAATCAACCTGCTGAATATTGCCGCCAAATATCTTTGTGCTTCTCTCGTCCTCATCGTGTATGTATTGATACGACATCCTTTTATGCTCTGCCGTCAGCATTGCCTCAATCTTTCTTGCCCGTTCCCTGCCTTTTAATGACTGTCTGCGCGGCTCTATCTTAGGCAAGGGATATGAAGAGGTTATCTGTCCTTCTATCAATTCATCGGTAACAGGGCGTACAATAGTCGCTTTCTTCGCTTCCCCACCTTTAGGCGTTGTCAGCTCATGCGTTCCGTTGTATTGGTCTAACCGCTTCTGAAACAGTTCATGCTCAATCGAGTTGCCGCCTTTAGCATCGTCAAACCGCTCTTTAAACAGCGTTAGTTTCTCTTCTGTTGTCTTAGGTATCAGCAAAAAGGATTGCCCTCCAGTTCGATTATTCTTTTACGTTCCGCCTCGTCTCTTGCGTTGCGGTAATCTTCCCATATATCGGGTGACCATGTGACACGCTTTCCCTGCGGTAGTTTTACTTTAAAGTCTTGCTGCGGTCTTGAATAGTAAGCTATTGCCGCTGCCATTACTAAATCGTCATGTTCACCTGCGCTTGCTTCATACTTGCCGCTGTCGTTCTTGACAAACGTCTGCATTTCCGATATTGTTTGACTGTCAACAATCAGCCCTATATCTTCCGTTACAACTGTTTGCAGTTCGCCTAATGCCAATGGTCTTGTTTGGCTCGTTGTCTTAAATCCGAATTTAGGCTCAAACTTATGCGTTATGCTGTCCTCACGCTGCCGCATAAACTGCTTCGGATAATTCCATTCTTGCAATTTCCTGACCGTGTAAGTGGAGAAATTAACCTCTACCGAAAGCAAAGCCTTGTTATAATCCATTCCAAAACAATATAACTGCCTTGCGTAT
>SAAS01000154.1 GCA_009929315.1 Clostridia bacterium | reverse complement strand
ATGTCATTGATAAGCAGTTAGAGAATTTGTGAGAGCAGCAGAAGTAACCGGAGGACGCTCTGGTTATTTCTGTCGTTAAGTGAGGTGAGATTATATGCCAAGACCCCGAAAATGGAGAAAAGTTTGCTGCCTTCCGGACAGCAATCGTTTCGGACCTCTTGACTCCCCTGCGGACGCAGTGAACACAGTCAATATGACCGTTGATGAGTATGAGACTATACGGCTAATTGATTTGGATGGATTCACGCAGGAAGAGTGTGCCAATCAAATGAACATTTCTCGCACAACGGTCCAAGGAATTTATGACGAGGCGAGGAAAAAACTTGCTGAGTCTTTGGTCAACGGAAAAGTACTCTGGATAGAAGGCGGCGAATATCAGCTCTGTGACGGCAGAGGGAATGGCTGTGGCAGAGGCGGCTGTCGGCGCCATAGATGCGGCAGAGGGTTTGATGAAGAACCCGAAACTGAAAACAATTTAAATGCGAATAGAACGGAGGATTCAGATGAAAATAGCGATACCAGTAGATGAACAAAACTTGGAATCAGGCGTGTGCCCGTCCTTTGGGCGAGCTCCATATTTCCTTTTCTATAATACAGACACAAAAGAAAGCTACTACCTTGATAACAGTGCTGTTGCCAGCCAGGGCGGAGCAGGCATCAGAGCTGCTCAAGTAATAGCTGACCACGGCGTTAAAGCGCTGCTGACTCCACGCTGCGGCGAAAATGCGGAAGAGGTCTTGCGCAAGTCAGAGGTACTGATCTATAAATCTATACCCGGAACCGTGCAGCAAAATATTGACGCGTTTGTAGCCGAACAGCTTATTTTGCTTAGTAATTTCCATCCAGGATTTCATGGCCATGAAAAGTAAGGGTGTAAAAATAGCCATACTGAGCGGCAAAGGCGGTACAGGCAAAACACTGGTATCCGTTAATTTAGCCTCCGTTGCCGAAAAATCCGTCTATATCGACTGCGATGTTGAAGAGCCCAATGGTCATTTGTTTTTTAAGCCTGAGAAGGTCCGGGAAGAAACAATTTTTGTGAAAATACCAGTCATCAACGAAAGTTTATGCAACGGCTGCCGCAAATGCGTTGATTTTTGTAAATTCAATGCGCTTGCCTTCATAAAGAACAAACCGTAT
>SAAS01000024.1 GCA_009929315.1 Clostridia bacterium | reverse complement strand
CCGCCCAGCAGGGAGTTGTTGGCGGCGTTGACAATGGCGTCCACGTGCAGCGTGGTGATGTCCGCTTTGATTACGGTCAGCATGGCGCTCACTCTCCTTGAAGAAGGTTCGCATCGTCTCTGTTCGGAGCGTCCGACGGCAGTACACACAGCGGGAAAGCGATTTTCCGTGTGGTATGGGCGGGGTATGTACTTGTGATAGTTGAGGTGCTCTTCATGGAACGCTCCTCTCGCGGAAGATGAACGTGTTAGAGATAAAGAGCATTACAAAAGTATTTCAAAAAACTGTACCCTCACATTTCTTACCACAGTACAACTTTTTGTGCAAGTTTTTTGAGAAAATGGGGATGCTGAAGGTAGATACGGCTGGGAAATACACCCCAGTCAAGCGACGATCAGGCAAGCGCAACGGCTCCGTGTAAGAGAAATACCGTTGATTCGATGTTACTACGCCGAAAACCGTCCTGTCAGTCAAACAACAGTCAAAGAAACGCGCTTCCCCTCAAACGACAAGACTATAAGGACCACTATTTTTTTGCGTTGCTCAGGCGAAAATATCTCCAGCTAGCTCTTTTTGATTTTTCAGAACCTTATTTTGAACAAGAGCTAAATTAAAAGATTTCTTATCTTGACAGCAGGATAAAATTCATTATGATTAAGGAGCCAAGAGCAAAAAAAGAAAAACCGCACTTGCTCAAATATACTTTGAACCCGGCTGAAGCAAGCTCGTAAGGAATTATAACAAGAGGCTGAAAATGCTCTTTGAGCTATTCTCGAAATAAGCGCCTCTTTCAAATTTTGTCTCAAATGCCTCAGCAGCACCTTGTGACTACGGGCGAAAACTTTTGCCGCAAGATATCCGGGCAAAAATGAATGCCTTAAATACAACCATAGGAGGCCCTTTATGCGGAAACAAAGCACACTCTGCCCGGCCTGTACGATTTTTTTTCTTTTTCTGTTTTTTTTAGCCGAACCATTTCCTGTTTTTGGCGAGGATACGATTACAAAACAGGAGGCATCCTTGGAAGAATGCCTTGAAAAGGCGCTTCAAAACAACCGCCGTCGCCCGGCGTCCCGCTATGCTGTTGAAATGGCAGAGGCCAGGCATCGGCAGGCTTTGGCGGCCTATTGGCCGCAGATCAGCCTCAAAGTTGGTTATCAGCGCTTGGATGAAGCCCCGAACTACATCTTTCCGGCTCTCAACTTCGACTTACCCGTTATCGACATTCCCGGAGTGGGGATTCTACCGGTTGATAAAATCACCGTTCCTGAGCAGAATATCAAACTGATGGACAAGGAGTCGTACAGGGCATCTTTGGAGGGAAGCTGGCTGATCTATGACGGCGGGATGCGCAAAGGGTATCGCGAACAAAGCGCAGGAGCGCTGGAGATGATGAAACAGGAGGCCAGACGGACCGACCTGGAAATTATCGACAGTGTTCATCGCCTTTATTTTGGAGCGGTGATGGCCATTCAACTCCACCAGTTAGGCAGGGATACCCTGGCCCGCATGGAGGTCACTCTCGATTTTACGGAAACCATGTACAAGGAAGGCAGCGGGAAAGTGAAAAAAACCGACTGGCTCGACAACATGGTAATAGTAGAGTCTATGCGATCGATGGTCGCGCAGCTTGAAAAAAACGAGCTGATGGCTCAGGCCGCCCTGGCCAACACCATGGGGTTGTCATGGAATACCAGTGTACAGCCGACCGACAGCGCAATTCCGTTCACACCCTTTTCCGGCAAATTGGACGCTCTTGTCGACACCGCCTACAGGTTCAACCCCGACTGGGGCAAGATAGAGGCCGGTCTGCGAGCGGCGGAAGGCTCCTTGCTGACGGCCAAGAGCGCCTCTTCTCCGAAGGTGGCAATAACAGGGGAACTGTACAAATGGTGGAACGACTACGAGGCCGGCTTGGCTACCGACCCGAACAAGGATGGATGGAGTATCGGCATTGGTGTCGAGATCCCGATTTTCGACGGCTCCATGACCAGGAACAAAGTTGCCGAAGCCCGCGCTCAGGTGGCAAAAATCAAAGAAGAGCAATTTCTCCTCAAGGACGGATTGGGGCTTCAGCTCAGGGATTTATTGCTCTCCTTGAACGCCGTCGCAAAAACACATCAGGCAACCCTGGAGGCCATGAATGCCGCCAAAGAAAATCGCATTCTCAAGACAAGGGCATATCAGTACGAACTGATTGAGGTCGACAAGGTCATCCAAGCTCAGTTGATGGAGGCGCTGATGGCGGCCCAGCATTACAGGGCTCGTTATGAGAACGTCGCCCTTCAATCTCGGATCAGCCTTTTAGTGGGAGCCGAAGTCCGGGAAAGGTTAGGCGAATAAGAATGGTCACACGCTCAGTCCTGTCGATGTCAAAGCGCAGGGAACGCGGAAAGCGGGTCTTGCGTCTTCTGCTCGTTCTCGGGATAGCTGTGACGGCTCTTATCGTTGGCGGAAGAAGCGAAGTATTCGCTAACCCCGCCGATCGACCATTTCAGTTGGCCATGACTTCCAGTGTTTTCACGAATGTGAACGAGAACGATATCCGCGCTGCTCTGAAGGTGTGGGTCAGGACCCTTGCAGAGAAGCATGGAATTCAGGCGGATCCTAATCCCAAGGTCTACCGCACGGTAGAGGATTTGATGCAATTCGCCAGGACCACCCCTATTGACGCTCTGGGCATCACCACCCCGGAGTATGTCATCGCGAGCAAGGAGATGGCTTTTGATCTCTTCGGCACAGGTGCGACAGGAGGGCGGATCGAGGTTGTGTATCTTCTCCTGGTCAATCAGGACAGCGGCATTCAACGGCTCGATCAACTTGCAGGACGCAGTATGAATGTACTGCTCAACCCTCGACTGAGTATGGCGGAGATCTGGCTTGACACCCTCCTCCTGGAGGCGAAACTCAAGAGAACCTCCGACTTCTTAAAAAAGGTCACCAAGGAAAACAAGGTTTCACAGGTTGTATTGCCTGTGTTTTTCGGTGCGGTTGACGCCTGTCTGGTGACGCAGGACAGCTTCGAAGTGATGTGCGATCTCAATCCGCAACTCAAGAAAAAATTGCGGATACTCTCCTCTTCCCCGCCTCTTGTGCCGGCGGGCTTTGCTTTTTTGCGGGACTCCGCGTCCCCGTACCGTCAACAGGTAATCGAGGTCCTGGCAACGCTACAAGAAAGCCCGGCAGGCAAACAGATTCTTGAACTTACTCAATCGGAGACGATAAAAGTGCACAGCATCTCCTGCCTGGACAAAAGCCTGGAGCTGCTCAAAAAACATCGGAGGCTTTTAGGGAACTCTTGAAAATATCATACTCTTATTTTGTTTTTTCCTGAGAAACAGTTCGATGAAACAAGACTCGGGAGCGATAGTCGCAGATATAATAATAAACCTTTGCACATCATAATGGTTGGGGATTTTCAATGTGAATGTTGATAAAAGCAAAACTAAAGGACTGAAATTATCTCTTCACATCGCGCTTTTTGCGTGGCTCGTGACGATTATGACTATTGTTGTCTTTGTTCTTGTTATTATACCCCAGCAAAAAAGAACCTTTATTCAAAACCTTCACTCAAAAGCCGGCGGAATAGCGGCTTCTTTGTTGAATGTGACCGCAGGAGCCGCAATCAATGAAGACTACGCCAGCATCGTGACTACCGCCGAAACCCTTTTGGAAGGCGACCCCGGCCTGGATTTTTTGGTTATCGTAAGGAACGACGGCTTCTCAATAATCAATGAACAAGAAGGCTGGCGGGTTGAAACGATATCCGCTGGTGTGTTTCAGCCTGAAACACGAGGTGTTTTTAGTTCTATCCAAAAGGTTCCTCTGCTGAACAGGCGCGTTTTTCATTATGCGCAGCCCTTCGATTACTCCGGAATCCAGTGGGGATGGATTCATTTAGGGCTTTCGCTTAAGGACTATGATCAAAGCGTCAAAAGAATGTACATTAATACGATGCTGATTGCCTTGGCATGTATTTTTTTCAGTTTTTCTCTTTCTCTGGCGTATGCTAAAAAACTGGTCAGGCCCATACACCGCCTTCGCGATGTGGTACAGAAAGTTGCCGAGGGAAATCTTGACGTGCGGGCAGACGGGGGCCGCAGTGATGAATTGGGGGAACTTGGCGATTCTGTCAATAGTATGATCGATTCTTTGCTTCGCCGAGATCGCATTATGGAGAGCGTTCGTTTTGCCGGTCAACACCTTTTGTTAAAAGAGAAGTGGGAGGATGCTATCTCCGATATCCTGTGTACGATCGGAGAATCAACGAACGCAAGCCACGCGTATATTTTTGAAAATCATCTCGATGCCTGCAATCGCCTGCTCTGCTCACTGCGTTATGAGTGGACAGCCTCAAATATACCCAAACAGTTGCAGGAACCGGTTCTACAAAACATTTCTTATTCAGACTTTGGTTTGGAACACTGGATTGATCAGCTCACCGCGGGTCAACCTATCCATGGAGTATTTGCCGGCATGAGCCATGAAGAACAGCTTTTACTGGCATCTCAAGGCATCCTGTCGATTATCGTGGTCCCGATATTCTTCGAGGGCTCATTGTGGGGCTTCCTGGGATTGAGCGATTGTACAACGCCGCGATTATGGACCGATACCGACAGGGATAGCTTACGGGCCGTCGCGGACCTTTTGGGGGCCACTCACTCTCGGCAGATATTTCAAAAAGCACTGCTGGAATCCAAGGCTACTCTGGAGCGCCGTGTGGTTGAGCGTACTCAGGAACTGCAAAAGCAGGTGAAGGCCAAGGAGAATGCTCTTTTAGAGCTGGCGGAGACACAAAGTTCCCTTCTGGAAATGTCTCGGATCACCGGCATGACCGAAGTGGCCACCGGGGTACTGCACAATGTGGGCAATGTTTTAAACAGCGTGAATGTCTCCTGTACGCTGATCCGTGATCAGCTCAGGGAATCCCGGGTTGGCAATGTCTCCAAGGTAGCCGCTCTGCTGGCGGAACATAAAGAGGATCTGGCCAGTTTTCTCTCGGATGATCCGCGGGGCCGGCAAATTCCGGCGTACCTGGAATCCCTCGGCTCCGCACTGAAGGAGGAATACGAGAGTATATCGGGTCAAGCTGAATCCCTGTACGAGCGGGTGGAGCACATCAAGGAAATTGTAAGCATGCAGCAGAACTACGGCGGCGCCCTGGGTGTCAAAGAGACTATTGCACCGGAGCAACTGATGGAAGACGCCCTTACGCTCAACTTCGGGGCGCTGTCCCGGCACAATGTCACAGTGCAGCGTGCATATGAACCGGTAGCTCCGTTTACCACAGACAAGCACAAGATCCTGCAGATTTTGCTGAACCTGATCAACAATGCCATGTATGCCTGCGAAGACAACGGCGACAGGGAGAAAATCATCACCCTGCAGATTTTCTCCTCTGGTTCGGACAGATTGAGCATGCGGGTAACCGATAACGGCATGGGTATTGCACCTGAGAATCTGACCCGTATTTTTCAACACGGTTTTACCACACGGAAGACCGGACACGGCTTCGGGCTGCACAGCGGCGCCTTAGCCGCCAACGAACTCGGAGGCAGCCTGACCGTCCACAGCGACGGACCGGGGCTTGGCGCATCGTTTACTCTTGAGCTGCCTCTATTATCAAGGAGTGATAAGGTATGAATTCCCGAGAGGCGCCTTCTTCTTTTCGCATCCTTATTGTAGATGACAATCTTTCAATCCACGAAGATTTTCGTAAAATACTGAAACCTCCCGCACAGAGCGAGGATCTTCAAAACATGGAGTCTGTTCTCTTCGGTTCAGAAATTCAGGCGCCATCACCCATGACTTTTTTTGAAATAGATTGCGCTTCTCAGGGAAAGGAAGCCCTGGAACTTGTCAGGCAGGCCTCGGCCTCGGGCCGCCCCTATGCCCTTGCATTTGTCGATGTCCGTATGCCTCCGGGCTGGGACGGCATAGAAACCATCAAACACTTATGGGAAGAATGCCCCGATTTGCAGGTTGTTTTATGCACGGCATATTCCGACTATTCGTGGCATGCTATTCATACTGTGCTGGGGAGAAGCGACAGCCTTCTGATACTCAAGAAGCCTTTCGATAATATGGAGGTTCTCCAACTTGC
>SAAS01000153.1 GCA_009929315.1 Clostridia bacterium | reverse complement strand
AAGACACCAACGAAAGCGAGTATTGCGTGGAAAAACCGAAGGCACAGCAGGACCTATTCGTCATGGCTCCATCGGTCCGATGGGAGAACCTCCCATGAGCAAGAAGTGGAGCTGTAATGGCTAAGAGATTTACAGACACCGACAAGTGGGAGCGTCCCTGGTTTCGCGGGCTACAAAACAAATACAAGATCCTGTGGTGCTACATACTCGACAAGTGCGACATCGCCGGGGTTTGGTATTGCGACTTTGAGCTCGCCTCGTTTTTTATTGGAGAAAAATTTATCAGAGAAGACGCTGAAAGGGTTTTTGATAAGCAGATCGAAGTCCGCGGCGATCGTTGGAGGATTAAAGATTTTGTTGAGTTTCAGTACGGACACATCGACGAACGAAACAAGATCTTTAAAAACGTCCAAACCAAGCTCGAAGCCTTTCATGAGCCATCTCAGGATGGGGCATATAAGGGGGATATAAGGGGCATAAATGCCCCGAAGGACAAGGACAAGGATAAGGACAAGGGTATTTGTTTAAAAGGGGGTGTGGGGGAAAAACCGACGCTAGACATGATCCGCGACTATTTCAAGGCTTTGGGTCACCCGGAAGAAGCTGAGCCGTTTTTTGATAATTATGAGGCCAACGGTTGGAGGATTGGTGGCGTGGCTGAAATTCATTCATGGCCCGCACTTTGCCGGAAGTGGTTGAGAAACCCACGGAGGGAAAAGGACGGGAAGGTGTCGAGCCAAGACAGGCTCAAAAACAAAGCGAAGGACATCGCAAAGGAGATCGAAGCGTTATGAAAAAGGAAACATTCGTCCAAGGTGTAACGATCCTTGAGGAAACGTACAACCGAACGCTGAACCGGGCGATAGCTTGGGAGCTTTTGAGGGGTGAGGAAGACGTCAGCTTCCTCGGGGCTGTCAGGATGATGGTCGTCGGGCTGAAGACGTTGTTTCCGAATGACAACGTCGTCGCGATTGTTCTTGATTACATTTCGAGTTTTAAGCAGAGCGAATATCAAAAAAAGCTTAATGCGTCGAATTCTATGCCAGCACTTGACTGGACGCCGTGCCCTCCGCCGGAGGAGTGGAACCAGCTCAAAGAAAAACTAAAACAGGAGGCAAAAGCATGAAGCGAGGGATGAACGACGCCGAGGC
>SAAS01000152.1 GCA_009929315.1 Clostridia bacterium | reverse complement strand
CTGTTCTCGTAGTACGTCGTTTCTGCGCTCCATTCCGGCACCCCGCTCTGGAACAAATAGCAGAGCTGGTAAAAGGACAAGAAATCGAGGGCGTTGAAGTCCTCAAGCGCAGGGCGGTTGTTCGCAATCGTTTCGGCGGCCCATCCCGTCAAGAACGCGGCGAGGCCCTGGATCGTTTCAGGGTCTTTGGAATACTGCGGGCTTGCGGCCGCGAGTGATCCGAACACGCCGACGTCGGACGCTCCGGCATTCACGCCGAATTGCTTTTGATGAACCCTTGTAAGTTTCGCCATGATGAAAGTCTCCTTGTTAAATTAAATGCGTTTCGTATCCCACGCCCATCGGCTTCGGGACGATCCCCAAAAACTCAGCCGCCGCCCACGCCTTTGCGTAGACGGGCTTCACAAAATAATCGAGCTTCATGATCTCGTACTCGGAATAACGCATGATGTTTCCCTCGTACGGGTCGTCGGTATAGCTCCCGAACCCATAGGATTCCGGCTCTCCGTCAAACCTTGTAAAATTAAAAAGATCATCCCCTTCAGGAGAAGGCTCCGAAACATCAATATCCCCGGCAAACGCCGAATAAAGAGCTTCCTTGATGTTCTTAAAACTGGAATACGCGCTGTTGAAAATGATCCTCAGCTTGATGAGCGTCCGAAGCTCAAAGTCCGTCAGCGTGTACACCGCCCAATTGTTGTATCGAAGGAGAAGATCGCCGGAATACGGATTGTCGGAATATCTGCCAAAGCCGACGCTGTCCGGCTCCCCGTCGTAGCGCGTAAAACTAAAAAAAGAATGCTCCAAGTCCAAGCCGTAAACCTCGCGCTGAACACCGACGATCTTCCCCAAAACGTCAAGCTGAACACCAACCGCCGTATCAAGGTCAAAGCACGCACGGGCCTGTTCGAGAATATCGTCAGGGTTCGGAAGCACGGTCAAAGCCTTGATCGTCGCCACCGCTTTCGGTTTGATGCGGTATTGCGTGATCAAAAGGTCGGAGTAATATTTCTTGATCGCTTCTGTGTCCATTTACAGGATCTCGATGTTCTCTTCAGTTAAAACAAACTTGTCTTGCTTCGATATCGGATAAACGAGATCGGTCAGCCAGGTGTCTCCGTCAACGGAAACGGCGACGTTGCTTGCGACGAGCTGTGG
>SAAS01000151.1 GCA_009929315.1 Clostridia bacterium | reverse complement strand
AGCGGATGGAGTGTTGGTTTGGAGCGCGGTAGGTTTGATTAGAGTCGCGACAAACTCCAAAGCGGGCGAGTTGGTAGGCAGCGGCGTTGCAGGCTGACCGATGCATTTCAAAGCAAAAGCACCCAAGAACACCAGGAGCAAACACACAGAAAACCCCTTTCCAATTGTTCTCATCATAATACGAATAAAAAAATTTCCTCTGATATTACTCATAGCAATTTTCTTAAGTCAGAAAAACAAAGCGCACCCTATGAAAAAAAACCACTAAAAGTCAATAGATGTTTTGAGTTTTTTTATTCGATTCTTTCTTGAATAAACTCTTACCTGCTTCAGTTCAATCAGTTAGGAGTGTTTAAAAATTCGCGATTTTCTTGTGAAATTCTGCGAAAACAGCGCGTGAAAAGCTCAAATCCCGCGCAAAACCTCACAAATAACGCACCAAATCCCGCTCTATTCGGCCTTTTGGCTCCGATCGATTAGCGCATGCAACGATTCTTTCATCTCTTTGCCCTCATGGAGGATTGCGTAAATCTCGTTCATAATCGGCGTTTCGACCTGAAATCGTTCGGAGAGTGCATGGGCCGAGGCAGATGTCGGAACTCCTTCAGCCACAGCGCTCATTGAAGCGAGAATCTCATTCAGTTTTTCTCCTTTTCCGAGCCGTTCGCCGACAGAGTGATTGCGGCTGAGCGTAGAAAAACAGGTCACCATGAGGTCCCCCAGACCGCTCAGGCCCGAAAAAGTATCGGCTTCGGCTCCCATGGCGACCCCCAGACGGCGGATTTCCACGATGGCACGCGTCAACAGGGCCGCTTTGGAGTTTGAGCCAAAACCCATTCCGTCGCAGATACCTGCGCCGATCGCGATAATATTCTTCAAGGCGCCTCCGAGCTCAACTCCCAGAATGTCGGAGCTGGTGTAAACCCGGAACGTGGGGGAGTGAAAAATATCCTGTGCAAGCTGAGCCGATTTCTGAGAGTGACTGGCCGCGACGACCGCAGTCGGCACTCCGCGAGCGACTTCCGTAGCCAGAGAGGGTCCCGAAAGAGCCACCGGAAGACACTGCGGGAGGAGCTCCTCCAGGATTCCGGACATAGTCAAGCCGCTTTGAAATTCTATTCCTTTGGTAACCGAAATGATGGGGCCGCGGAAATCGCCTATCTGAGA
>SAAS01000150.1 GCA_009929315.1 Clostridia bacterium | reverse complement strand
GGTGAACCTTGAAAATTAAACAACGACGAACAAAAAGGACCCTGAAATTAATTTGAAGTTTTTTAAAAACTTTGCAATAATTTTGGAAACAAAATTAAGACAGAAATGTCAGCGAATGAGCGAATTAAGCTCTGGAATGATTATAGCAACTTCGGTTGTTTTAATACAATTTTTAGAGAGTTTGATCCTGGCTCAGGACGAACGCTGGCGGCGTGCCTAACACATGCAAGTCGAACGAAGATACATTACGGAAGTTTTCGGATTGAAGTTTTGTATTTTAGTGGCGGACGGGTGAGTAACGCGTGAGCAACCTGCCTTACAGAGGGGGATAACGTTTGGAAACGAACGCTAATACCGCATAACATATATTTGTGGCATCGCAGATATATCAAAGGAGCAATCCGCTGTTAGATGGGCTCGCGTCCGATTAGATAGTTGGTGAGGTAATGGCTCACCAAGTCTGCGATCGGTAGCCGGACTGAGAGGTTGAACGGCCACATTGGGACTGAGACACGGCCCAGACTCCTACGGGAGGCAGCAGTGGGGAATATTGCACAATGGGCGAAAGCCTGATGCAGCAACGCCGCGTGAGGGAAGACGGTTTTCGGATTGTAAACCTCTGTCTTTGGTGAAGAAAAAAATGACGGTAGCCAAGGAGGAAGCTCCGGCTAACTACGTGCCAGCAGCCGCGGTAATACGTAGGGAGCGAGCGTTGTCCGGAATTACTGGGTGTAAAGGGAGCGCAGGCGGGAAGACAAGTCAGCTGTGAAATACATGGGCTCAACCCATGGACTGCAGTTGAAACTGTTTTTCTTGAGTGAAGTAGAGGTAGGCGGAATTCCGAGTGTAGCGGTGAAATGCGTAGATATTCGGAGGAACACCAGTGGCGAAGGCGGCCTACTGGGCTTTAACTGACGCTGAGGCTCGAAAGTGTGGGGAGCAAACAGGATTAGATACCCTGGTAGTCCACACTGTAAACGATGATTGCTAGGTGTAGGAGGTCTGACCCCTTCTGTGCCGCAGCTAACGCAATAAGCAATCCACCTGGGGAGTACGGCCGCAAGGTTAAAACTCAAAGGAATTGACGGGGGCCCGCACAAGCAGTGGATTATGTGGTTTAATTCGAAGCAACGCGAAGAACCTTACCAGGTCTTGACATCCAACTAA
>SAAS01000149.1 GCA_009929315.1 Clostridia bacterium | reverse complement strand
AAAGGCCGGGCAGCTCCTGCTTGGCCAGGGACCGGGGAACGGACTGCCGGCTGATGACCTGGACTGCGGCGGAGATCCCGTGTATACCGAATTTCCTCCGGAAAGGGAATCCAAGGAAACATCGGAGGACAATGTCGCATATGACGGTTTTGCCGCTCCTGTCATATGGAAAAAGTTCAATATCCGCAAAAAAGCCATGGTCCGCAGCCTCGCTGTAAAGACCCTGTGCGACCTTAAAAGGCAATACGAAGACATAATGGTGGAGATATCGGCACTCGAAGAGTGTATAAAAAGCGGGTCTTTTGCCGATTTTGACAACATCCGCAGCGAGAAGGGCCTTTTAATGAACTCAAGGACCCCGACGCAAAAATTCTTTTGCGTTGAATGTTTTGTTCCGCTGAAGGCTTCGGAGGTCGCCGTGACATTCAACGAAGACGTTTTGGGTCAGGCGGCGCGCGAAATGATAAAAGCCGGGAAACAAAAAGCCGATGAACTGGTAAGGAGCGCCTTTTCAAAAAAAGAGCAGGAGGATCACCTTCGCGGCATAGCCATGGCTCTCCATTCGCTCATCTGCCTTGCCGTGGACGCAGCTGAAGGCAGGAATGTGCTGAAGGACTGGTCAGCTGATATTTATTCCACAATACAGGAACATTCCGTAAATGACGCCATGCTTCCGCGTGACAGAAATTCGGCTGAATTTAAGGAAATTTTAAGACGGCACGGCAAATTGGCAAAATTTATCAGCCCCGTGGATTTCAGCAAGATCCGCGAAGGGGTGAAATTTTCAAGATACGGCAAGGATATAGGCGGCTCAGACAGCGGTATTACCACTTTTGGCGAATGGAGCCAGCTTGAGCAGATGACGCCGTCCCCGGGTTTCCGACCATTTGTGGAAAGGGCGGATGGATTGTCATTAAGGCAGCTTATAAGGCACGGGATATCCGGCACTCCCCTGCAGAACGGACTCACAAGGGACAATTCGCGTTATATCCTGGCTCCCAGGATAGCAAAATGGCGGCTGAGAAGCACCCTTACAGAAGCTGCAAAAATATTAAGGGATAAAGCAGCGGGCGATAAGGCATCCCTTCTTACAGTCCATGTAGATGATCCCTCGAAGCTTCCTGCGGCAAGGGAGGCTGTACTTGAATTTGTGCTATCGTTCTGTGACGCTTTCGCAAAGGAGGC
>SAAS01000148.1 GCA_009929315.1 Clostridia bacterium | reverse complement strand
TAAATATACTGGCACGAACTGCCGTTTTTATACCGTTTGACTTGCCGTTCGGCGGTAATCATCATACCGCACGGACAACGCACGATACCGCAAAGCGGTAATGATTCGTTTTTTGGCTTCTGTACATGGCAACGCCGTTTGAGTACCATTTGCACCTCATCAAATAATTTCTTGGTAATCAACGCCTCGTGATTGCCCTCATGTACCTCGCCGCCATAACGGAAATGTCCATAATACACAGGATTTGTTAGTATCAGCTTTATCTTGTCTTTCGGGTATGGCTTGCCGCCTTTGGTTTTTATACCGTTTGCGAACAGAAACGCAGCAATATCTTCAAAACGGCTCTTATCTTTGGCGTATATCTCAAAAACTTGCTTTGCGAGCGGCGCGGTGGGCTTGTCGATAGCGAGCGTTTTGGTTTTTGGGTGGTTGTAGTAACCGAGGGGTGCAAGTCCAGGAAAATCACCACGCCGCACCTTTTGACGCAGTCCGCGCTTGACGTTTTCGGCAAGATTATCGACATAGTATTTACTCTGGCTGAACATGATCGACAGCATAAATTTGCCTTGGCTGGTGTTTTCAAATTGGAACATCGGAAACCGCAAAAAATTGAGGATTGTTTGGTCGAGTAGATAGATGATCTGTCCGCCGTCTATCGAGTTACGCGCCAAGCGGTCAGGGTGCCACGCCAAAATCCCATTGGCTTCGCCGTTTTGTATACGTGTAAGCATAGCATTAAACACTTTGCGCCCTGGCGCTTTTGCAGTTTTCTTTTCTATTAGTTCATCGACAACGACTAAGCCATTATCTCGCGCATACTTGCGTAGCTCGATTATCTGCGCCTCAATCGACAATACTTGTTTGTCTTCCGTATCTGTTGATTTGCGTGCGTAGAGAATATATTTTTCGTTCATCTCGCCCCTCCCATAACTTAAATAGCCGCCTCGCTGGACACAACTTCCGAGAAAACTCAAAAATTGTACGAGACGGCTATTAAAGCCAAACAAAAAGCTTTCTCGATATAAGTTGTGTCCACCCTTATTTTACCACGAAGTAGCGCGGCTTTAGCCGCGAGAAAACAAAAAAGCACTCCGACTTGTCGGAGTGGCAATTTCAAACCTCCCCCCAGAAAAAGAGCTGGATTTTGCTGCGCAAAACCATAGAAAAAGCCGCCCTCGCGGGCGACAATTTCCGTATTGGTTCCGA
>SAAS01000023.1 GCA_009929315.1 Clostridia bacterium | reverse complement strand
GTTAAATTATCTCATACACCAACGCTAATGCCATACACAAAATCGAAGTGCATCTCAGAAGTTAGTCAGTATTTTCGGTTGAGATCACACCGCGTAAGTTCTATAAAAATACTTTTTTGGCAAAATATAATTTAAAAGTTGACATTTGGCATTCCAATCTCTCTTCAAACCGAGTTTGCATTAGTAGTGAGTGTATATTCTGAAAATACCTGTTTTGAGAGAAGTTGGGCACCAGACTTTCAAATCTGTATGCGGATATTTTGGTGATTTTCAGCTTCTGTCAAAGGCAGAGTAATCTTTAGAACATCCCAAAAAGTTTAGTGATGGTTAAATTTTTAAATCCTTATTCTTGTAAACAATAAAACATACGCTAAGAGAGATCATACAAACACAGAAAATAATAATGAACGCAATTGTTTGATCAATAGCATAATAGAGATCCTGGTTAATAAAGATCTGACTGAAAACCATATTCAAGATTATACTTGTATCTGAAAGAGTGATTTCAAACAAAGAGGAGATCATCATAAATGGTGATAAATAACCCAGATTTTCAAGACCCGATGGAAAGGTTATCCCAAATAAAAACGGGTGTCGAAGGTTTGGAAGAAGACTGATAATCCCGGCTATATACGTGCCGGACACGATTAATAATGAAGTGCCTGATGTGTGTTTATTATTTGACTTTAAAGCTGAAATCATAAATCCGACTGCCATAAAAACAAGCCCAATTACAAAAGTGCATAGAAAGAGGTTTCCAATCTCAGCGAATAATTTTTCAAATGAGAGAGAGGGAAGTATGACTAAATGGTAGGTCATCAGACAGACAAAACCGACAATTGTCAGAATTATTGCATATGATAGAACAGCAGTAATAATTTTTGTAAATACAATGCTTGATCTTGAAATCGGTTGTGCATAAATATATTCAATAGTTCCCTTTGCTTCTTCTTTAATAAGTGATCTGGAACCTGCTTTTATTGCATATAATGCCAGTGACAGATTAATTGCGACAAGCATGATCATCGAGAGATAACCCAGAGTAATATCTATCAGATTATCCATCAATATCAATTGAGCTGCAAGAATAATTGAAAGAAATACACTCCAGAGAATTATTGGTTTAGTGTATGAACGCATCTCAATCATAAACAGTGTTAAGTTCATAATTTATCCCCATCATCATAGTATTTTATATATTCTCCCTCTAATGAGTTATTTTCAATAATTATATCTGACATTTCAATGCAAGATACTGTTTTGATGAGTGTTGACAGTTCACCCGTGTATGAGAATTTTACTGAGTTGTCATTATCTGAAATAATTGTAACATTAAGTCTCTCAAGAATTTCACGATTTAAATTTTCAGCGGTAATCGTTACAATCTTTTTGTTTGTAATAGCTGTATCAAGTCTTTGTTCGTTAATGATTTTCCCATTTTTAATAAATCCTGTAACAGTACAGTGATCACGTATTTCTGCTAAATTATGGCTGGATAAAAATACAGTTGCACCTTTTTTTGCAGCCTCTTCGAGCATTTCGAATAGACGGATCTGGATAAGCGGATCTAAACCGCTTGTTGGTTCGTCTAAGATTATTATTTTAGGTTCGTGAATTAATGCAGTTGCTAAGGCAACTTTCTTTCTGTTTCCAAGTGACAGTTCCTTAAATTTTTTGTTTTTGTCAAGATCCAATCTATTGCATATCGTGTCAATTCTACTGTAGTTTTTGTTACGGTGAAAACGAAGGGTATTTTTCAGGATCTGATCTGTTGTCATGTTAGGAAAAAATCTTACGTCTGACGGAGCATAACCAAGGCTTCGTTTAATCACATGGGATTTTTTGAATACATCTTTTTCAAAAACAGTGGCAGTACCGCTAGTTGGTTTTATTAGGTTTAATATCAGTTTAATGAAGGTTGACTTTCCAGCACCATTTGGTCCGACAAATCCGAATATGTCTCCCTCTCCAACATTGAGTGAAACTGAAGATATTCCACATGTTTTTCCATAATTTTTGGAGAGAGATTGTGTTTCAATTATATTTGTCATGTTTTTCAGATGAGTGATATAGATTTTTAGGCAATTAACTTTTTGTTTGAATTGAATGATATTTTGTAACTATTCTTCCCTTTATTTCATCCAAAAGTTTAGTGCCGCCTTTTCCCGGGAAGGAAACCCATTTTTTTGCTATCCGTAAGGATCAAACCGGATTTTTATTCATGTGAGAACAGATAAAATGATGCGCGCCGGGATGTCATACCAAACAAATCCTGATATATAATCTCAGCAGAATACAAATCTGAAAAAAAGATGAGTTCGGGAAGGTTTATTCAGCCGGAGAAGCTGCAAAAAGCGCCCGGTATGCCGCTTCTTTGATCAGCGCGGCCGGCAGATCCTCGAATATCTCCCCGCCGAACCCGACCGCCCGGCAGCAGGTGCTTTCTCCTGCAAGCTCCCCGCAGGAGGGGCAGTCCGTCGTCACGACCGACGCGGAAAGCAGGCTCTCCAGCAGAACGCCGTTCATCCTGATCTCATTCGACTCCGCGATCCTGGCCTTGTCAAGCAGCGTCTCCGTCAGATTGATCTTCACGCCGGCAGGAGAAAACTCGGCACGCAGCTCATCAACGGCAGCATGAAGCGCTTCTCCCGTTTTTCCGCACCGCTCGCAGGTCGCCTCGCCGACAGCGAAATGCTTCCACTCGATCTCCAGCCGTTTTATCCGCGGGATCCTCATCGGGACGCCTCCAAAACAGCGGCAACGACCTTGCCGATCTCCGCAAACTGCACGTCAGCCATACCGTTCTTCGTGATCCCGAGCTCGGTTGCGATCAGATGGGAATCGGGGGTGAATCCTGCTTCGGCAAGTTTTTTTGCCCCGCAGCAGTCCGTACAGCCGTCAAGAACGATCACGCGTTTTGCCTCGGCGATCTCGTCGGCAGACACGCCGCCGTTCTGCTGCGCACGCACCCAGACATAATCTCCCGGTCTCTTCTGCATCAGAGAAAGGGCCGCCTGGGTCGTCAGTTTTCCGGTATTCGAAATACCCGAACAGGTTATCAGCGTGACCGGCACGTTCTGCTCCTTTCCCTCACTCGCAGGATCCGCCGCATCCGCAGGTGCAGGAATGGCCGCGTTTCTTCGGCTCTTCCGTGCGGCCTTCCCCCTTCCAGCAGGCGGCAACGATGTTCTCCACATCGTCATCCGTGTACGACCTGGAAGGACCTTTGGTGATGCCGTGATCAGTCACGACGATGTGCTGACCAACGACCACGCCGTGGCATTCGGCCATTTTTGCAACGCAGTTCATATGACATCCGTCAAGCACGACGACTTCTTCGGCATTTTTCGCCTTGGCGATCAGTCCTTCATTTCCCGTTCCAAGCAGCGAAGCGCAGACGACCTTCCCGTATCCTTCATCCGCCAGCTGAAGAGCGGCGAGATTGGTGATCTGGCCGGTGTTCGCCTGGCCTGCGCACGGGATAATGATCTTTGCGGCAGTCGTCTGACTGCAGGAGCATACAGGTTTTTCCGTCATGATCATCTCACACCGTTAACATTGCTTTGATCTCTTTTACATCCGGAACCCGGCCTTCGGCGGCGATCTCGTCATCGATGATCAGCGCAGGCGTCATCATGACGCCGCGTTCGGTTATCTCGTCGAGCTTCTCGATCTTTACCAGATCGACGGTGATGTTCAGTTCTTTTATTGCCTGTTCGGTGTTAGCGAAAAGCCGTTTGCATTTCGCACACCCGGTTCCCAGTACTTCGATTTTTGTCATGTCAGCTCCAAAGGATATTCAACTTTTTTTGTATTAGATGTTTGTGACAGTGCAGCCTACGGGAAGAATATCCCAAAGAGGAATCCCGCGATCGTCGCAAAACCGACCACGAGGCAGGTGTACACCAGCGTTTTTTTTGCACCGATCAGCCGGTAGATTACCAGCAGACTCGGGAGACTGATCGTCGGCCCGGTGAGGAGGAGGGAGAGTGCCGGACCTTTTGCCATGGCGCCGGTGAGGTAGCCGAGCGTTGTTCCGATCACCGGCACTTCCAGGAGCGTCGGGATGTAGAGGATCATGCCGACGACGGAGGCAAGAAACGTCGATCCTAGCGTGGTCTCGCCGAAGTACGGTCTGAAGAACTCGGCCGGCAGGAAGAAGGAAAGGACGCCGAGCGCGAAGGTGCCGATGATGAGGATCGGGAAGATCTTTTTGGTGAGATCCCAGATCTCCAGTCCCCAGTCGGTGACTTCGTTACGGGTGAAGTAGTAGATGAGGAGGAGGGCGATCCCGATCGAAAGGGCATACACGATCCCAAGACGGATGAAGGCGTCAAGCGCCGAGGTGCCGACGAGGAGGATCGAAACGAGCATGACGAAGAAGAGCGGGACGACCCATTTGGGGCGGACCGATTCCTGCGCCAGAGCGGCTTTTCGTGCGGCGCCGAAGGTTTTCTTCGTCTCGGTGTCGTGCGCGGGGAAGAGCTTCATCATGATCAGACCGATCAGGATGGAGATCCCTATGGCAAATACGGCACGGGCGATGCCGATGTCCAGACCAAGGACCTGGGCTGTGTAGACGATCGCAAGGATGTTGATCGCGGGACCGGCGACGAGGAACGTTATTGCCGGGCCAAGGCCGCTGCCTTTTTTGAGGATGCCGGCAAACATCGGCAGGATCGTGCAGCTGCAGACGGCAAGTACGGTCCCCGATACGGACGCGATCCCGTAGGATACGGTCTTTTTGGTTTCCGGGCTGAAATACTTCAGGATGGCGTCTTTTCTGATGAAGGCGGCGATCGCGCCGGCGATGAAAAAGGCAGGGATAAGACAGGTCACGACATGTTCGGAAAGGTAGCCGATCAGGGTTTCCCACCCGAGAAGGAGTGAGCCGAGGAGTATGTCAATCATTGTTTTTGTGCCTCAGGGTAAGTCATTTCAATTTTTGTTGAATCAATTATTATCGGACAAAAGATATATAGTTATGCATTTCATAATAATTTGAAATAGATGACCGATACGCTGCTGCCTGCCGGAGAAAATGCCGGAGATGATGAGTTTGAGGTCCGGTGCGGGATCCCGGATGTGATCAGAGATGATCTTGTGCAGATCGGGGGTATCGCCGGGCTGCGTGCCCGTCTGCCGCCGGCAGAGCGTATCGGCGAGATCAGTGCGACGCATCATGCGCTTTCGGATCCGGTGAGGGTGGCGATTCTGCATCTCCTTTCTGTTCAGCCGCTGTGTGTGTGCGTGATCCGGGAGTGTATGGGGATCTCCGGGTCGAAGCTTTCGTATCATCTGAATATTTTGCGGGAGAACGGGCTGATCGTGTCAGAGCAGCAGGGCAACTGGATGATCTACCGGATAACAGAGAGGGGGGGCATGTTCGCGGAGGCGGGGTGAGCCGTTAGGCTCGCCCTTAGCTGAGCAAGGCTGAGCGAAGCGAAGATGTGCGACCAAGTTTTCGGAGGAAACTTGCGAGTGCCCCGAAGGGGCGAAGCCTCCTCGTGCATCTGTGATCGTTTATCGCCCCCCCTCCCTGGGGAACAGGATCGAATTTGTTCAAGTGGAATTTTTTGGATGTACTTTAGTTTCGTGTACTGGATTCTTCGGATGTAAACATCATCACACTAAATTCACGAAAACAATCACAAAAACACGAAAACCAATAAGGTTAGGTTATAGGCAAATTTATGTAGTACCCTCCCCCGTCCCCCAACACAAAAAAGCACAAATTCGCAAACCTTCGGTTTGCTCGGCTAAGGTCGGCCGCTTTCAGCGTCCAACCCGCCAACGAAATGCACGAAAAGGGGGACAGGGGTGGAGGAATGGAAAGAAATCAAGTGCGAACATCAGGAAATGTATGGTTGGTTTTTCTCTTGCGTCCACACTTACAAGCCACCTACTTTTCAAATTATTTCTCACACCCCCAATCCTTTTTTTGATCTGGGGTGCGGGGCCGCGACTCCGGCGCGGAGTATCCTATTTTTTGGGCCCCTATACGTTGCGTGCAAGCCAAAGGCTTGCGTGCCGCCTCAAGCGGGCAAAGCCCGCTTGGGCTTTCAAAGTAGTTCGTCAGGAGTGAAGAATTCAGATAAAACTTGCTTTCAGGATAGTTTGCGATCCGGCGCGGAGGCGGGGTGAGCCGTCAAGCGAGGGTCGAAGACCCGAGTCGGAGAGCAAATCGAAGGTTTGCGAGCGGGTTGCCACGTAGCGGCGGCCTTAGCGGAGGCGGGTTGGATGCGAAGCAGACAACCTCAGCTAAGCAAACCGAAGGTTTGCGAGCAAATCTTTGATTTGAGAACAAGCGAGGGTCGAAGACCCGAGTCGGAGAGCAAACCGAAGGTTTGCGAGCGGGCTGCCACGTAGTGGCGGCCTCAGCGGAGGCGGGTTGGATGCGAAGCAGACAACCTCAGCTAAGCAAACCGAAGGTTTGCGATCAAATCTTTGATTTGAGAACAAGCGAGGGTCGAAGACCCGAGTCGGAGAGCAAGTCGACAGACTTGCGAACAAGCGAGGG
>SAAS01000147.1 GCA_009929315.1 Clostridia bacterium | reverse complement strand
GCGCTTGAGAGCACGCGCATAGGTGTCGCGGCTTTCGGCTTTCTGATCCTGGACCAGCTCGAAAGTGGATTCATCTTCACTTTCCATGCCCGGTCTATTCACCAGGGCTGTGTTTTTATCCTGAAGTTTCTCCTGAAGCTGAACCACGCGGTCGAAGCGTTCGCGGGGTGTCTCGGCAATCAGCTTCTCTGCCAGCGCCACATGCTCTTTGCCGGCAAAGCCCATGTTGTAAATGATATCCTTGACCTGATTTTCGGCTGTCTCGATGCGCTTACTGATCTCCACCTCCTGGTCCCGATCCAACAAGGGTACCTGCCCCATCTGTTTCAGGTACATTCGCACGGGGTCATCGAGAATATCCTGATCGGTCTTGGCCTTATCGTCGTCAGAATCATCGCCGGATTCTTTGGCGTTCAATTCGGTGTCTTTTTCCAGCTCGATATCCAGTTTGCGCAGTTCCAGAAAGACGCGGTCCAAGTCATCAGCGGTGGCATCGGGTAAAATTTCTTCCACATCGCTGTAGCTCAGGAAATCATCTTCCTTATAGCGCTTGACCAGCTCGCGAACTTTTTCCTGCAGGAACGCGCTCAGCTCCTCAACGGGTGAATCTCCCTGTGCAACGGCGGGAGTTTTGGGTGCCGCCGGAGCTTTGGCTGCTGTCGCATCTTTTGCCGCTTTTTCCTGATTCTCAGCCGGTGCCTTGGCTGCCGACTTCTTTTTAGACGCTTTTTCTTTGCCGGACTGCAGGGCCTCGGCAACCGGAGCCGCCTTGACTTTCGATTTTTGAGCAGGAGCCTCAGCGGCTTCTTTTTTCTTCCTGGGGGCGGTTTTGGTTTTGGCCGGTGCCGCTGCCGGAGTGCTGGGCTCAGCCTTGGATTTTACGGAAGGGGCCTGTTTTCCCTTTTTTACGGCTGCCGGTGCCGCCTCTTTTTGAGGGGGGGTGGCCGCGGTTCGAGTTATAGCTGTGGGAGCTTTGGCCGGAGAAGTGTCGGTTTTGGAAGCGGCTGCTTGTGCCTTTGCCTTGATTGATGAAGCAGCTTTCCGAGATTCGGGCTTGGCTTTCGGCGCTTTTACCGGGGGAGCCGCTTTCTTTGAGACTTTACCTGCCGAGACCGGTAAAGCCTTCTTTTTCTTTTCTATAACCTTCTCCTTTGCAATGGGTTTTTTTGATAAAGTCTTTTGCTCCTTCAGTTCCTCTTTTGGGGTTTTTGAACGAGCCGCCACAGCCGCTT
>SAAS01000005.1 GCA_009929315.1 Clostridia bacterium | reverse complement strand
CGCTCATGTTGCAATCCCTCCCTTCGTCTCTGTGTGAGAATAAAAAAATATCGCAAGAGATGTCGAAACATCTTCTTGCGATATATTTTACAGGCTGCGCCGCCGCGAAATAATCCGATGTGCTTTTTAGCAGGGAGAATAACAGAACCTAAACTTCTCGCCTGCGTAAAGGCAGTGGATACGTTGCGGCAGCCTCATGTGTGTTTTTAGGGATTCATGGTGTAGTTCGGAGCTTCCTTTGTGATGTAAATGTCGTGGGGGTGGCTCTCCTTAAGTCCAGCGCTTGTTATGCGCACAAAGCTGCTGTTTTTGCGCAGAGCTTCAATGTTAGGCGCGCCGCAGTAACCCATGCCTGATTTTAGTCCGCCCATCAGCTGGAAAATCGCGTCCGAAACCGCGCCGCGGTAGGGGACACGCCCCTCAACTCCTTCGGGAACAAGTTTTTTGTTGTCCTCCTGGAAATAACGGTCACGAGAGCCCTTTGCCATCGCCGCAAGGCTTCCCATGCCCCTGTAAACCTTGAACTGACGACCCTGATATACCTCAGTTTCCCCCGGGCTTTCCTCACAGCCGGCAAAGAGGGAGCCGAGCATGACAACCGAAGCGCCGCCGGCGATTGCCTTAACAATGTCGCCCGAATACTTGATTCCGCCGTCCGCGACAATTGGAATCCCGTATTTGTCGGCCATCTCGGCGCTTTCGAGCACAGCTGTCATCTGAGGAACACCTATACCCGAAACAACGCGGGTGGTGCAGATCGAGCCGGGACCAATTCCGATTTTTATACAGTCCGCTCCGGCTTTAATGAGCGCTTCGGTGCCTGAGGCGGTTGCAACATTTCCGGCAACAAGCTGGACATCGGGGTATTTTTCCTTAATCTTGGCGACAGCGCGCAGAATGTTCTGGGAATGTCCGTGAGCGCTGTCAAGGGTCAAAACGTCAACGCCCGCGTCGATGAGAGCGGCTGTTCTCTCCATAAGGTCGGAGGTAACGCCGATTGCCGCAGCGCAGAGGAGACGTCCGTGCGAGTCCTTTGCCGAATGAGGGTAGGCGAGAGCCTTTTCAATATCTTTTATTGTGATAAGCCCGCGAAGACGTCCGTTATCGTCCACGATAGGCAATTTTTCGATTTTATTTGTATGAAGGACTACTTTGGCTTCCTCCAAAGTGGTGCCGACCTTGCCTGTAACGAGCCTGTCCTTTGTCATGACATCGGCGATGAGCTGAGTCATATCTTCTTCAAACTTCATGTCACGGTTTGTGATGATGCCAATGAGCTTTCCGTCCGTGTCCACAATCGGAACACCGGAAATGCGAAACTTTGCCATAAGTGCATCTGCTTCGCCGATTGTGCGATCCGCCGTCAGAGAAAAAGGATTGGTAATAACGCCGTTTTCGGAGCGCTTGACGAGGTCAACCTGTTCAGCCTGCGCTTCGATACTCATGTTCTTGTGAATGACGCCGAGTCCGCCCTCACGCGCAAGCGCAATCGCCATGCGGTATTCGGTGACCGTGTCCATAGCGGCGCTTATCAGGGGGATTCTAAGCGATATTTTCCTTGTTAAATTCGTTGCAAGGTCAATGTCAGCGGGCAGTACGCTGCTTTCGGCAGGGACTAACAGGACATCGTCGTAGGTAAGACCCTCGCCGACGAAGCGCTCGGTGTATGCTTTGCTCATTTCCACTTTAACCGCTCCCTCTCATTTATATATTTTGAACATTGTACTCCATTGGCGGACAGGCTGTCAACCGTTGAAACTGCAAATATTTTACGCAATTTCAGCCTGAATAATTGTGGCTAGTTTACGAAGAAAAGTATACCCGTCACGAACACTCAAAATTGTTCCTGCCCTCGCTTGTCCGAGCGTAATAGAATATGTACTGCTGGGCAAGTCCCGCGTAAGGGCCGAGAACGGAGGGGTCGTAGTTTTTGGGGAAGTGCCGCTCCAGGGCGCGCTTCATCCAGACGTCAATCGGGAATCTGTCCATGCGGTGAAGACCGTAAAGCATGAAGCAGTTAGCGACCTTGTCGCCGATGCCGTGAATTTTTTTAACTTCCGCGAACGCCTCTTCAGAGGGCATTGTCGAAAGTTCTTCAAAATTGAGCGAGCCTTCACATACTGCACGTGCCGCATTTAAAATATAGGCGGCGCGGTAACCGCACCTAAGCGGAGCAAGGTCGCCTTCGCTAAGTGCGGCAAGCTTTTCGGGACGGGGGAAGGAATAAAGCCCGCAGCCGATTTCTTCCCCGAAGACGGAGCACATCGTGGATATTATTTTTTTTATTCGGGGAATATTGTTGCACTGGGAAATTATAAAGCTACACAGCGCCTCCCAGGGTTCCTGACGCAGAATCCTAATCCCTTTGCCGAAGTCGGCACAGGTTTTGAGATATTGAGGTTCGGAAAAGCAGTGAAGACTGTCGTCGTAATCGGTATCGATGTCAAAATAATTTCTCCAGAATGAGATGTCACCGTTTTCGGCGTTACAGATTATCTGACCGCCTTCCTGCCATATTTTAAGGCATTTATCGCCCGCAGCCCCGAAGTATACTCCGTTTTCGCCTAAGCTCCAGCGGAAACACTGACCGCACTCAAATGTCTTTTGCAGATTGAGCTCCTCCGCGGAACCCAAGACATATCCGGTTTTTTCTGAATTTCGCATAGCCTTACCCTCTGACCCCGTTGAAATTCTAAAACACATTTGCAAAAATCCCGCCCCAAAAGAGGCGGGATCAGTGTTCTTAACTTAATTAAAACGTGTGCTTGTTTTTGTTTTTTCTCGCGGCCTCAGATTTTTTGCGGCGCTTTACGCTGGGACTCTGGTAGTATTCCTTTTTTCTGAGGTCTGACATAACTCCGGACTTAGCACAGCTTCTCTTAAATCTTTTAAGAGCGCTATCCAGAGATTCGTTCTCTTTTACGCGTACTTCTGACATTCATTTCCCTCCCTCCAAATACGCCATTCGGCGTCTTAAGGGCCATCGAACATGGCTTTTAGCATGACTGATTATAATATTTATTTCATTTATTGTCAAGAACATTTAGCTGTGAGTTATGGATAGTATCTCCCGATTTTTTAAATAATGCTTGTATTATTTGGTTTTTTGCTTATAATGATTATAATGACATGTATTTACTGTTAGGGGGACTTACCTGGTGGAAACAAATCCTGTTCTTCTCAGCACTTTGTCGCTGGACAGCGACATTCCGCTTTATTCTCAGCTTGTAAGTATCGTTAAACGCAACATTACTGCCGGTACTTTAAGTGCCGGTGAGCTTCTGCCCTCTGAAGCGGAGCTTTGCAGAACCTTCAATATCAGCCGCAGTACGGTTCGTCAGGCTATCGGCTCGCTCGAATCCGAAGGACTTGTTGTGCGCAAGCAGGGCAGGGGAACCTTTGTCGCCGAACCGAAAATGCGGCGCAAAACAGAGAATGTCTATTCCTTTACCTCTGAGATAAGCTCTATGGGACTCACACCGTCCTCCACGCTGATTGAGTTTTCTGTAATAACGCCCACACCTGATTTGGTTAAGGTGCTTGAGTTAAACTCAGCCGAAAAATCGGTATACAAGTTTACGCGAATCAGAAACGTAAACGGAGAGCCGCTTATTCTGGAAACCTCCTTTTACCCGCAGTATATCTATCCGAAGCTTACCAGAGAGCTTTTAAGGACGCACAGCTTTTACAGCCTGCTTTACGAAGTCGGCATAGCACCCGCCTCCGCTGTTGACTCTTACGAGGCAGTCGTTCTGGGGCGTGAGGAGGCGGACATGCTGGGCTGCAGACCCGGACATTGCGCTTTTTCCGTACAAAGAAGAACCAGAACGGAAACGGGTATGATTTATGAATATACGCAAAGCCTAATAAGGGCCGACAGAGTCACGCTTGACATTTATCTGCATAAGGACGGCGTTTCCTTTACCCGCAACGTGGATAAATAGTAGTTTTTATTTGACAAAAATTAAAAAACTGTCCGATAACTGTTTACAAGAAAGGACTTTTGTAGTATATTGAACGTATCAGATGTACCATACGTTTAGAATGTGCTGATTAGGAGGAAAAATATGAGCAAAATTAAAGTAGGCATCAATGGGTTCGGAAGAATCGGAAGACTTGTTTTCCGCGCCGGACTTGACAACGAGAACATCGAATTTGTCGGAATCAATGACATGATTACCCCGGATTATATGGAGTATATGCTCAAGTATGACACGATCCACGGCAAGTTTGACGGCGAGGTCAGCCATACGGAAAACAGCATTATTGTCAATGGCAAGAGCATCCCCGTTTTCAGCGAGAAGGATCCGTCAAAGCTCCCCTGGGGCAGTGTCGGCGCGGACTTTGTCGTTGAATCCACAGGACTTTTCACAACAGTTGAGAAGGCTTCCGCACATATCGCCGCGGGCGCAAAGAAGGTTGTTATCTCCGCTCCCTCGGCTGACGCTCCCATGTTTGTCATGGGCGTCAACAACAAGTCATATAAGCCCGAAATGAACATCGTTTCCAACGCCTCCTGCACGACAAACTGCCTTGCGCCTTTGGCAAAGGTCATTAACGATAATTTCGGCATTGAAAGCGGCCTTATGACCACCGTCCACTCCACAACCGCTACCCAGCGCACGGTTGACGGCCCCTCCGCAAAGGACTGGCGCGGCGGCAGAGCTGCCTCCGGCAACATCATTCCGTCCTCCACGGGCGCCGCAAAAGCTGTCGGCAAGGTTATTCCCGAGCTTTCCGGAAAGCTCACAGGCATGGCTTTCCGCGTTCCCACCTTGGATGTTTCCGTCGTCGACCTCACAGTCAACCTCAAGACGGCAACGACTTACGAAGAGATCTGCAAGGTCATGAAGAAAGCTTCCGAAGGCGAGCTTAAGGGAATCCTTGGCTACACCGACGAATTGGTCGTTTCCTCCGACTTTATCCACGACGCGCGCACCTCGATTTTTGACGCGGACGCGGGCATCATGCTTAACGAGAAGTTCGTCAAGCTCGTAGCTTGGTACGACAACGAGTGGGGTTATTCC
Organism: Clostridia bacterium; assembly: GCA_009929315.1. Lineage (GTDB taxonomy): Bacteria > Bacillota > Clostridia > Oscillospirales > Oscillospiraceae > UBA2658. The sequence goes on along the minus strand of SAAS01000005.1, from coordinate 235,781 downwards.
AACAAGGTTGTCGAGCTTATCGAGTATATCAGCACAGTAAAATAAACCGCATTAGCGGAAAAACTCAAAAACAAAGCACTCCTTATTCATATCTGAACAAGGAGTGCTTTTTAGATTGCTGAAAATAATTATTGTTTAATATGCGCCGATGGGCGGCATAAATTCGGGGAGAAAAAAGAGATTGTAGTTCCGATACTTATAAAAGAACATACGAAAAATCAAATTGTCGCCGGTGGCGTAGCCCTTGAGTTCGGTTCTGCCGTTGTCAAGCTCAATGTTTATGGCCGCAGCGGGAACTTTTTTTGAAATTGCAACAATGCTTGCTATTGACAGAACACAGAGGTTAAAAGCAAAGCGAAGGTCGTTTTTGAGGCTGTGACCGACCTCGAGATACTCTGCTTTTACAACTTCCGCGTTTTCTATTACTTCGTCGGCGCTTGCAAGAGTATGTATCTGTTCGGTTCCATGTACGTCCAGAAGCTTGAGACAGTTGCCCCGAAGATATGCGTCCAGCTCGTTTTCATAAGCGGCGTGCTGCTTCAGCCCGCCACAGAAGTCCTCGTTATGGGCAAAACAGAAATAGTCGCAAATAAAATGGCACATATATCCGAGCTGTCTTGAATACTCTGCGCCGACTCTTCCGCTGACTGACACGGGGAGTTGCGACAGCTCTGTCAAAATTTCAGAGTTTGCGCGGGAGCATACTTTGCCGAAATGAGGTGAAACCCACATGGAAGGCTTGTAATCCGGCGCTATGTTTCCGTAAACAAAGGCTACTCGGTTAAGATAAATCCCGCGGTTTTGAAGCGAGGCAAAGAGCAGGTGAGCCATTGCAAAGTGTGAGGTCGCTTTCATGAATACTCCAAATCTGCTCATCGCGGCAGCTGCCTAATTATGACGAGCAAAAATTATTAAAAGAAAAATCGAATTGATTGACACAAGCATATAGCATTGCAACAAGTTAGTTTTAGCAGGTCTGAGCAGTTATGTCAAGCTTGCATACATATATATAATTAGTAATAATGCACAACAAATATCAATATTACAGGAAATAATGACAGATATCACAGAAACGGGATAAATACACCTAATGTTAATAAAAAGTTTACTTTTAATCAACAAAAAACATAGGAAAATAAAGGAATAATCAGGTAAAAACAGGCAAATATTCCGCAATAATAATTTCGGAATAACTGCTTTTATTGCACTCAAACGCCCGCTTAATGCGTTGAGAATTATTAAGAAGGCAATATCACATATATAGAATTATGTAAACCATAAGGGCGGCGGAACGCTTTCGTTCAAAAACAGAAGATGAGCTTGCGGAGAAATAATATATGGAAAACAAGGAACATATTTTCGGGCTTGACGTCTAATATCTCGATATGCGAGGTTGTCATAAGAACATATTTACTTTAAGGATTGACAGTAATACCCAACGGTGATATATTGACAGGTGTACTAATACGAATCATACACCATTAGGTGTTTTTTAAGGAGAGATTAGATGAAAAAGAATAGTGCGCTTAAACGGGCAGGAACACTGGTTCTCGCGTTTGTGCTTCTGGCAGTACCGCTGACTGCCTGCGGAGGAAACTCCGGAAATGACGGTCAGGAGGCTCTTTCGGAATTTGTGTATGTACCTCAATATACCGGCGTTCCAAAGGAGATAACAGACATTTCTAATCCTTATTTATCGGGGGACACGGTTTACTTCACAGCTTACGTTCCCGTTCACGCGGACGGAACAGAAGCGACACAGGAAGAGGTTGACGCCTACAATAACGGCGGCATGTTGTATCAAAGCAAGTCCTCAGCATCTGACATAACGGTAAGCTCCGCTGCCGGAACGACAGTTACAACAACGGAAGCGGTTCCCGCTCCCGCAACTTCAGACCCTGAGGTTTCGGATATTACATATAAGACCTTCATTTATGCAATCGGTAAGGACGGAACAAATTACCACAAACTGGCTGACTACGTTCCGACTGAAGGCTCGCAGGACAAGTACAGCTACTCGAGCCTTGACAGACTCGTTGCGGATGCACAGGGAAATGTCTGGGTAGCCGAGAGTATAAGCAAAACTATTTTTGATTTGCCCGAGGGCTTTGACGAGACAAAGGATGACCCCTATCAGTACTATGTTAGCGATGAGAGACAGAGTTTAATCCGTAAGCTGTCGAGCACGGGAGCGGAACTTGCAAGCATTGACCTGAGCCAGTATGTTGACAGCACCGCGAGTGCGGACAGCAAATACGGCGGCGGCAGCTTCTATATCAATTACATGCTGACGGACGATGCCGGAAATGTGTATATTTCAGACGGAAACAATACTGTTTACGTTATCGGCAATGATGCAAAGTTTTTGTTCAAGATTTCGGTGGACGGATATATTTCGAGCCTTATTAAGCTCAAAGACGGTACCATGGGAGTTTCAACAAGCGCTTCCGAAGCCGACGCTGACGGCGTATACAGAACCACTCTCAAGGTTATTGATTTGAACACCAAGGATTGGGGCAAGGATTACACTATTCCAAACAGCGTTTGGAACACAAGCGACGGCGGTGATAAGTACGACTTCTGCTACACGGACAGCTCCTCGCTTTTCGGTTATGATTTGGTTACCGCCGTTCCGGAAAAAATTCTGACATGGCTCAACTGCGATGTGGACGGCGATAATATCAGATTCAGCACCGTTCAGGACGACGGAAACGTATTTGCGATTTCCAACAGCTACAGTGACGACGGGGTAAGCTCCTTTGAGATTATAACGCTTGTAAAGACGCCGAGAAGCGAAGTCAAGCAGAAAACAACGCTCCGACTTGCGACAATGTGGGTGGACTGGAATCTCAAAAAAGAACTTCTAAAGTTCAATAAAACCAATCCCGATTACCGAATCGAAATTACCGATTACTCCGAGTTCAACACAGACCAAGATTACACGGCGGGAATTACTAAGCTGAATACAGAGATTATTGCCGGAAACATTCCCGACATGATTGATATTTCCAATCTTCCGTATAAGCAATATGCGGCAAAGGGCTTACTTGAGGACCTTTACCCTTACATAGAGAGCGATTCGGAACTTAGCCGCGACGACCTTATGCCCGGCATTCTAAATGCGGTTGAGACCGAAGGCAAGCTCTATCAGCTCGTTTCCAGCTTCAGCGTGGTATCCATTGTAGGTTCTCCCGATGTCGTGGGTACCGAAATGGGCTGGACTATGGATGATATGCAGAAGATTATCGAGGAGCACCCTGACGCCGATTCTCCCTTCGGCTCGTATATGACGAGAGACAATGTTCTTCAATATCTGTGCATGCTCAACATGGATAACTACATGAACTGGCAGACAGGCGAGTGCAGCTTCAATTCCGATGAGTTCAAGAAGCTTTTGACCTTTGCAAAGAGCTTCCCCGAGAAGATTGAAGAGAGCTCGGACGGCGAAGATTGGGTTGACCCCTCTGTACTTGTCAGCGAAGGCCGCCAGCTTTTCAGCATATTCAACGCCAGCGACTTCCAGAGCTATCAGTATTACAAAGCCATGTTCGGCGGAGCAATAACCTTTAAGGGCCTGCCGACTGAATCCGGCGTCGGCAACATTGCCCAAATTAACGGCGGACTTGCGATGACCACCGCCTGCAAGGCGAAAGAGGGCGCTTGGCAGTTCATGCGCGTTCTCCTTTCAGAGGACTATCAGGAAAACCTCTCCTGGGGCTATCCGATAAGCCAGAAGGCCTTTGACAAGAAGCTTGCAGAAGCGATGGTTCAGGAGTATACTACTGATGAAAACGGCAACAAAGTTCCCGTATCCTCAGGCGGAATGAGTATGGGCGGCGACATGTCGGTAGATTTCTATGCGATCACTCAGGAAGAAGCCGATCAGATTGTCAATATGATTAACTCTGTTAAACACACGGCGGTCTATGACCAAAGTTTGCTCGACATTATCAGCGAGGAATCGGCGTTTTTCTTCTCGGGCGAAAAGACCGTTGATCAGGTGGCGGATATCATTCAGAGCCGCATGAGCATCTATATAAACGAGCAGAGATAGCACGCTCAGAGCAAACTCTTTTGCGAGTCTGGGCGGAAAAAGAGGAAGGTACGATGAGATTAAAGTGGCAGCAGCTTGATGAACGCAAAAAGGATCGCCTGCGCGACCTCGCGTTTATTTCTCCCAGCATATTGGGGGTTGCCGTGTTCTTCATCGTACCTTTCTTTGTAATTGTCTATTATTCCGTTATAAATAATCCGATTTCGCATGAATTTGTCTTTTTAAAAAACTTCATCGCGCTGTTTAAAAATTCTGCCTTTGTGACCGCAGCAAAGAATACCGCAACCTTTTCCGTGGTTGCGGTTCCGCTTGCGGTTGTCCTTTCATTTCTGCTTGCCCAGATGCTTGAAGCCAGAATACCGCTGAAAAGCCAGTTCCGAACCTTTTTTCTGAGTCCGATGATGGTTCCTGTTGCCTCGGTAGTTCTGATATGGCAGGTTATTTTCAGCAACAACGGCAGCTTGAACGACTTTCTGGCAATCTTCGGCATCGAAAAAATCGACTGGCTTAAATCTCAGTACGCGCAGCTTGTCGTTGTCGTGCTTTTCCTATGGAAGAACCTCGGTTATAACATGATTCTCTTCATGGCGGCTTTAAACAATATACCGAAGGAGCTTATCGAGGTTGCCGACATTGACGGGGCAACGCCGTGGTTTAAGTTCAAAAATATAACTCTGCGATATCTCTCGCCGACTATTCTTTTTGTCACGATACTTTCACTTATAAACTCATTCAAGGTCTTCCGCGAGGTATACTTGCTTTCCGGAGGCTATCCGGTCGAGAGCCTATATATGCTTCAGCACTTTATGAATAACACATTCAAAGCTTTGGATTACCAGAAGCTTTCCGCCGCGGCCGTGCTGATGGCGCTCGTCATGGTCGTAATAATCGCTCTGCTGTTCTTCTTTGAGGACAAGCTCGGAAAGGATGTGGAGGGATGAAAAAGAAACGCTATTTCGGCAGGGGAATGCTGACTCTGCTTGCGGCAGTTTTTGCCTTTGCTTTTCTTCTGCCGACGGTACTTACATTTACCAATTCCTTTATGTCACAATCGGAAATCTCCGCAAACTACGGCGCGGTTTTTCAGAACGCGAACAGCTCCACAAAAACCTACATCTCCGAGCAGGTTAACCTGAAATTTATTCCCGATAAGGTTTCCTTTAACCAGTACGCAACGGCGCTGATTAAAAGCCCCGACTATCTTTTAAAATTTTGGAACTCGGTTTTATTGGTCATTCCAATCGTGCTGCTTCAGGTCGCAATAGCTACGCTTGCGGCTTACAGCTTTACACGTTATCGGGGGAAAATTAAGACTTTCCTTTTCTTCTTTTATGTTATACTGATGTTAATGCCCTATCAGGTAACGCTTGTCCCGAACTATCTTGTGTCGGATTGGCTCGGAATTTTGGATACCCGCTGGTCGATTATATTACCCGGCGCATTTGCTCCCTTCAGCGTGTTTTTGCTGACGAAGTTCATGCGACGAATACCCAAATCCCTCATCGAAGCCGCCAAACTTGACGGCGCGGGTGAGTGGTTTATATTCACGAGAATATGCTTGCCGCAGTGCCGAAGCGCGCTGTATTCAATCGCAATACTTGTTTTTATCGATTACTGGAACATGGTTGAGCAGCCGATAGTTTTATTGCCGGACGCGACGAAGCAGCCGCTTTCTGTTTTTCTGTCAACGATTAACGCAAGCGAGGTTGGACTTGCCTTCGCTGTTGCAACTATCTATATGATTCCGTCTCTGCTGCTGTTTCTCCACGGTGAAGAGGCGCTGGTTGAAGGTATTACAAACTCGGGCTCGGTTAAGGGCTGATATATGAAGCAGCTGCACAATAATTATGTAAACCAATTGAAAGGAAGAAATCTATGACGGAACAGAAAGTCAAAAAGAGGGCTTGGGTAAAAAACGCAGCCATCATCTTTTTATCGGTTATGCTCGTACTGACCTTCTTTTCAAATACCATAATGAACCATTCGCTGGCAGAGGTCGCAGCCAGCTACGTTCAGTCGGGCGCGATAAACGCAAAGATACGCGGAAGCGGTACGGTTGCCGCGATGGAGAGTTACGAGGTAAAGAGCGAGCAGTCCCGCGAGGTGCTATCCGTTCCCGTACAGGTGGGGGACGAGGTCAAGGTGGGTGATACGCTTGTTTTGTATTCCGATGCGGAAAGCTCTCAGCTAAGGGAGGCCGAAGATGCGCTTGACGCACTTGTGCTTGCATACCAGAAGGCGCTCTTAAACGCAAATGACAGCGACTACTCAAAGGAAAACCGAGACATTGCTCTAGCTCAAAAGGCTCTGGAAAAGGCGAAGGCTACGAGGGATGCAAACACCTATTCGGAAGCCGACTATGCCGCCGCGCAGGCAAATGTGAACAGGGCGGATGCTGAAATCACTCAGCAAAAGGCCATAATTGCAAATTTGGAGTCGCAGCTTTCGGGCCTTTCTGGCGGCGCGGAAAATTCGGCTGAAATTTCCGCAAAAAGAAGTGAAATCAGCGCGGCTCAAAAAAAGCTCGCGTCGGCAATGCTCGCTTATAAGACCGACTATGATAATTTCATTAATTGCGCCACTGCGTGGAGGGAAACCTATCCCGCAAGCGAGCAGCAGGAACTGCAGGTCTATAAGGACGCCCTATATGAGAAATATACCGCTCTTCTTGAGCTTACGACTTTCCCGACAGTTAAGCCATCTAATGATATCATACCGGCACTTGCCGCAGGTTTAACCTATGATGAGGACACCATTACGGCGATGGCCGCGGCCTACAACGCCGTTCACACCATCGAGCTCAACATAAGCTCCTTACAAAGCGCGCTTTCGGCTCTCTACGCCGCTGCCAGCGCTGATTCCAATTACTATACGCTTAAAAGCAAGCTTGCGACCGAGCAGGATACCTTACTTAACCTTCAGACAATTTACAACAGTTACAGCACCTCATTGAAGAAGCTCGAAGAAAAGAAAACAAAATTCGATGCGGCGCAGACTACCGTTGAGGAAAACCAGAAAACTCTCGAAGATTTAATGTTCGATCTGGCTGAAAAGCAGAAAACCGACGGGAAGACCGCCGCTTCCGCTGCTTTGGACTTAGCCGCGCAAAGGAAGCAAATCGACGAAAAGAAAGAGGATTTGGAAAAACTGAAAGCAGGCGGCGAGGGAGCTTCCGTTGAAAGTAAAGTAAACGGAATAGTCGCCTCGGTCAATGTTTCCGCGGGTAAAACTGCGGAGGCTGACGCGGTTATGATGACCATTGAAGTGCCGGACATGGGCTATGGAGTGAGCTTTTCTGTCACAAACGAGCAAAGCAAGAAGGTTAAGGTCGGTGATGCCGCCGAGATCACAAACTACTACTACGGCGGAGATATCAGCGCTACACTGATTGCGATAAAAACAGACCCCCAAAACCCGGGAACAAACAAAATCCTCAGCTTCAAGCTTCAGGGAGAGGTTGAAAGCGGTACGCAGCTAGCAGTTTCGATAGGAGAGCGGGGCGGAAGCTATGACGCGCTTGTACCGAACAGCGCAATCCGTTCCGACAACAACGGAAAATTCGTGCTCACAGTTGTGGCAAAGAGCAGCCCCCTGGGCAACAGGTATATCGCCACACGCATTGACGTTAAGGTTATGGCCAGCGACGACGTCAATACGGCTGTTTCGGGCGCGCTAACCACAAGCGACATGGTTATAACGACGTCAACAAAGCCGATAGAACCGGGCTCGCAGGTGCGTCTGGCGGACTAAAGGCAAACAACTGCTTTATCGGATATTCTAACGCATATCGAAAGGAGCGGCGCTTTTGAAAAACAAAAAGAGAATACTGCTTTACGCGGTAAACGCCCTCCTTCTGATTCTCATCGGAGCTTGTCTTTTGCGCGCCGGTTCTTACAGCAGAATTTTATTAAGCCAGCAGGCGTCGAAATACTGGGCTGGCGAGAGTAAAGAGCGTTTTGCGCAGCTTTCCTGCTTTTTCCCCGTCGGCAGTGAGGTTTCAGCGGAAACGATAAACGCCTTTCGCAAGGGCATTGACGGAAAACTTGTTGATGCGGGGCTTGAGCCGAAAACAGAGGGCGAAAGCTGGACAGACTGCTACTCGGCTGTCGGCAGTCTTACTGTTTCGGGCGACCGTGACTCCTCCGAAGCAACAGCAATCGGTGTAGACGGCGATTTTTTCCTGTTTCATCCTTACGAGCTTCTCTCGGGAAGCTTTATCTCCGAGGACGACCTCATGAAGGACAGGGTGGTGCTGGACTATGAGCTGGCATGGAAGCTCTTCGGCGGAACCTCGCTTGAGGGTATGACGGTTACAATCGGCGGAGCACCTTATTATGTTGCGGGTGTTGTCCGCAGGGAAACCGACAAGTTTTCAAATAAAGCCTTTTCGGGTGAGCCTGTAATATTTATGCATTATTCCACGTTTGCCTCATTGCAGGAGACAACGTCAATCAGTTGCTACGAAGTGGCGATGCCGGACCCGATTTCAAATTTTGGGGAAAACCTGCTCACAGAGAGCTTTAAAACGCAAAAAGCTGTGGTTGTTGAAAACAGCACAAGATACTCTCTGCCTGCCATTTACGGAATATTTAAGAATTTTGGCGACCGCTCTATGGCTACAACCGGCGTTATTTATCCCTATTGGGAAAACGCCGCGAGAGTTTCGGAGGATTATGTGGCAAGGCTCTGTCTTATTGCTGTCTTGCTCGGTATATTCCCGTTTATTTGTCTTGTTATTCTCGCCGTAAAGTTCATTAGGCTTCTTGTTGCTAAGCTCAAAATTCTGAAATTCGAGCTCTGGGACGCATGGGACGACAGATACGCACGCAGGGAAGCATGGAAGGAACGAAGGATACAGAAGCGACGCGACAAAACGCTGCGCCGTCACTTTGAAAAACCGGCTTTGAAATTTCATAAAAGAGGAAAAGCCTCTGAAGAAACGCAGGACAACAGCGAAAAAGAGCTTCAGCTCGACATAGAAAGCATTGTCCGAGAAATCATGGAAAGCCCCGAAGGCTCGGACTTAAAGCAATAAATATTATACGGAAAACCACAAGACGCAGAGTGCAAAAAGCCCTGCGTCTTGATTTATTCAATATCGACTTTTTGTTCATGTCGGTGCAGATTCCTAAATGCCAAGCGCTTTGACATGCTTTCTTGCAAGCGCGCCGATACTGTCAAAATCAACATTGGGGTTAATGATGCTCTCTATCTCATCATGCATAAGTTTCGCTCCGTAAAGATTTGAGCAACCCTCGAATACAAGCGCCTCGGTCAGTTTCTCGCATCTTCGCAGCTCGGCTCTGGTCTTTTTAAGTCTTTCGATATCCGCCAGCGCGTCAAGTCTTATTCGCCGCGCGTCAAGCTCATTGTTCAAAGCGCTGTCGTCGGTAATAAAACCGAGCGAAAGGGAAGGCAACAGTACGGCTTCGATCTTTTCGGGAGTTAAGGGATTCAAACATGCTATTACGTCATGTCCCGCTTCGGATGCCGCGACACAAAGGTAGTTCAGAGCCGGTGCCGCCATCCTGAGCCTGTTTTCAAAAACGTAAAAGCGATTGCAAAGTGAAACCGCGGTTTCGGGCAGAGAAGAAAGCCCGTTACAGGTAAGCGCGCTCAGAAAACGCCGCTTTATCAGACCTTTTTCCCTGTGCCGTTTCCCAAATTCCCGAAGCGCTATTCCGCTGACGCGCTTAACCGCCTCCTCTTTTTCCGACTGTGTTGAAAATTCATCCTGCCATCCGTTTTGAAGTGCTCCGGCCGCCGCAAAGGCCGAATAAGCCTTTTTGTAAAGTAAGCTGCAGCCGCCGTAAAGCTGTCTGAGCTCGTTCTTACAGTCGCCGATTGCTTCATAGTCATAATAAGCGCCAAGGTCTAAATAAGCGGAATCAACCGCGGCCATGTGGGTGTCGGCCGTGTGCGGAGCAGTACCGTCTATATACGCTGTTTTCAACTCGGGTATGAAAATTCCGTCAAGAGAGCCGGGGTCTCCTGAACACACGTCGTATTCAACGCTGAAGCCCGCATTCTCCGCGGCGCTGCCGAGCATTTTCATGAAGCTTGATTTGCCGCAGCCGGGGCCGCCCTTTATGACCCATAGAAAGCTGTCGTCGGATGGGGATACGAAGCTGTCGTAAAGAGAATAGAAGCCGCTTGAGGTGTTTCCCCCAAGAAAATATCGCAAAATACGTTGGTCGTTCATAATGTTTCAGTCCCTTCCACACGGTGTGAATACTCTTATTCGCTACACATTATGCGAAGACAGGGGCTTTTGATAGCCTTTTCACGGCTGTTTCGGCTGATAACGGAAATGTTTTTTTAAGCTGCTGCGTTTCCCGCGAGTGCTTGATTAGGCTTACACTACGCAGGCTCACGGACAACAAAAAGATGGGATGACTTAAAAAGTCACCCCATCACTAATTTACAGCTGAATCAGTTTTTTTTACAGCTCAACCGTACCGTTGAAAACAAGACTTGCGTTGCCTGTCAGATACACCGCTTCGTCAGAGTAATTAACTACGAGTTCGCCGCCCCGAACCTTGACGGTTACATCCTCGCCCTTCGCGCAAAAGCCGTTTTCAACTGCCGCGACGACCGCAGCGCAGGCTCCCGTTCCGCAGGCAAGTGTTTCTCCGTTGCCGCGCTCCCAAACACGCATTTTCAGCGTGTTGCCGTTAACAACGCGGACAAATTCCGCATTTATGCGCTCGGGGAACAGGGGGTCATACTCAAAGAGCGGACCTAGCTCCGCAATATTAACTCGGTCAACCCTCTCGCAGAAAACAACGCAGTGAGGGTTTCCGATATTCACGCAGCTAATTTCATACTCGCCGCCCGCAACCTTGAGCCTGCGGTTAACAACACGCTCTCCGTCAAGCTTAACGGGTATTTTAGCGGGATTAAGCTCGGCCTTTCCCATGTTAACGCGTACTGAGCGAACCTCACCGCCGAAGGAGTAGAGAGTCAGCTCCTTTATTCCGCTTTCGGTTTCAATGGTCATCTCCATCTTCGGAACTATTCCGCGGTCATGCAGATATTTGCCGACACAGCGCATACAGTTGCCCGCCATGCCGCTTTCCGAGCCGTCCGCGTTGAAGATGCGCATTTTCGCGTCCGCAATCTCCGAGCGCTCGATAAGCACTATGCCCGTTCCGCCGATTCCGAAGTGCCTGTCAGCAAGCGAGGTGCTCAGCGACTCGGGACAGGAAATGCTGCCGTCAAAATTCTCGAAGAAGATATAGTCGTCACCGCTGCCCTGCATTTTTACAAAGGGCAGGGTTTCGCGCTTTGTTCTCATGTGGGCGATGTCCACAAGCTCGGTGTTGTGCTCGGTGTAACGGCTTGAGAGCATATCCGCAAGGGCGTTCGCGGTATCAAGCGAGGTCAGGCAGGGGATAGAGAGCTGGAGGGCGCGGCGGTTTATGCGGATATAGTCATTTACATAGTTGGGTTCGGTTGTACCCGTCATGATAAGGTAGGAAATTTTTCCGTCCTCAAGCAGACCCAAAACATTGTTTTCGCTTTTGAGCTTTCCGACAATTGTAACGTCCGCGCCCAGACGCTCAATCTCGTGCGCGGTGCCGTCGGTTGCATAGAGCTTGTAGCCCAGCTCGTCGAACTTTCGCGCAAGGTTTAGCAGCTCAAAGCGGTCCTGCCTGTTGACGCTTATAAAAACCCCCTTCTCGCTGCTTTTCAGGTGTGAGTCGAGGTGAAAGCCCGCCGAAAGAAGCCCTTTAAACAGCGCCTCCTCAAGGGTTTTGCCGATTCCGAGCACCTCGCCCGTGGACTTCATTTCGGGGCTCAGCGCGGAGTTTACTCCCAAGAGCTTTTCAAAGGAGAAAACGGGGACCTTTACTGTAACATAGGGAGGCTGCTTATAAAGACCGGTGCCGTAAGGCATATTTTTGAGGCTTTCTCCAACCATTAGGCGCGTGGCTATATCAACCATCGGAAGTCCTGTGACCTTGCTGATATAGGGAATTGTTCTTGAGGCGCGGGGATTGACCTCGATAACGTAAAGCTCACCGCCGTAAATGAGGTATTGGATGTTCACAAGCCCGCGGGTGTTCATCGCAAGAGCAAGCTTGGTGGAAACCTCGATAATATTTGTCAGCATTTTATCGCCGATATTATACGGAGGATAAACCGCTATACTGTCGCCGCTGTGAACGCCGGCGCGCTCAATATGCTGCATGATTCCGGGAATCAGAACATCAGTTCCGTCACAGATTATGTCAACCTCAAGCTCGGTTCCCATCATGTATTTATCGACCAGAACAGCGTTTTCGATACCCTGGGCAAGAATAATGTTCATGTACTGGCGAACATTATCCTCTGTGTAGGCAATTGTCATGTTCTGCCCGCCGATAACATAGGAGGGGCGCAGCAGAACGGGGTAGCCGAGCGTTTCGGCAGCGCTTAAAGCCTCGTCCATATCGACCGCCGAAAGACCCTTCGGGCGGCGGATATTGAAGCTTTCCAAAAGCGCATCAAAGCGAAGCCTGTCCTCCGCAAGGTCAATGCTCTCCGCGGAGGTGCCGAGTATTTTTATCCCAGCGTCGCTCAAAGCGTGAGTCAGATTTATCGCAGTCTGTCCGCCGAAGGCGACAACAACGCCGAAGGGTCGTTCAACCTCGATTACCTGCATAACGTCCTCAAAGGTGAGCGGTTCAAAATAGAGCCTGTCAGCCGTGTCAAAGTCCGTGGAAACGGTTTCGGGGTTGTTGTTGATAATAACGACCTCGTAACCAAGCTCCTTGAGGGTTTTTACGCAGTGAACGGAGCTGTAGTCAAACTCTATTCCCTGTCCTATGCGGATAGGTCCGCTGCCGAGAACGATAACGCGCTCCTTTAAGCCTTTTATGAAGGGGCGAGCCTCACAGTGAGCGTCGCAGGAGGAATAGAAATATGGCGTTTCAGCAGCAAATTCCGCCGCGCAGGTATCAACCATCTTGTAGGAATACTTGGTGGGGCTATGCACCTTGCCTCCGGAAATGCGCTCTAAGGCCTTGTCCGTGTAGCCGTAATATTTTCCCTTTTTGTAGCTTTCTTCAGTCAAGCCCATGTCGGAAATTGAAATCTCAAAATCCGCGAGATTCTTGAGTTTATATAAAAACCAGGGGTCGATTTTTGTTATCTCGTTAATCTTTTCAACGCTGACATTTTGTTTAAGTGCACTGAAAACAGTGAACAGCCGCCTGTCGTTGACAAGTGCTATATCAGAAATTATGTCAACCGAACACGGAACCTTAGGGTTGAGGGTGTCAAGCCCCAGCTCTGCGCCGCGGACAGCCTTCATAATCGCCGCCTCAAAGCAGGGGGCGATTGCCATAACTTCGCCTGTTGCCTTCATTGCGGTGCCGAGCGTGCGGTCGGCGACCACAAATTTATCAAAAGGCCATTTAGGCAGTTTACAGACCACATAGTCAACCGTCGGCTCAAAGCAGGCGCTGGTTTTACCGGTTACATCGTTGCGTATCTCGTCGAGAGTGTAGCCGAGAGCAATTTTTGCCGCGACCTTCGCAATCGGATAGCCTGTCGCCTTGCTCGCGAGAGCGGAGGAGCGCGAAACGCGGGGGTTAACCTCAATAACCGTGTATTCAAAGCTGTGGGGGTTGAGCGCGAACTGGCAGTTGCAGCCGCCTTCAATGCCAAGCTCGGTTATAATGTCGAGAGAAGCGGAGCGCAGCATTTGATACTCCCTGTCGGAGAGAGTCATAGCGGGCGCGACAACTATGCTGTCGCCCGTGTGAACACCGACGGGGTCAAAGTTCTCCATGCTGCAAACTGCGATTACGTTGCCCGCCTTGTCGCGCATTACCTCAAACTCGATTTCCTTCCAGCCCGCGATGTAGCGCTCAACCAGAATCTGAGTGATAGGGGAGAGCATAAGCCCGTTGCGGGCGATAACTCGAAGCTCTGCCTCGCTGAAAGCCACGCCTCCGCCGCCTCCGCCGAGTGTAAAAGCGGGGCGAATGATAACGGGATAGCCGATTTCACGGGCAATCTCCGCGGCGCGTTCAAGCTCGTTTGCAACGTCGGAGGGGATAACAGGCTGACCGATTTTGAGCATTGTATTGCGGAAAAGCTGCCTGTCCTCCGCTTTGTCAATGGCCTCGGCGGAAGTACCGAGCAGGCGAATGCCCATTTTTTCGAGATAGCCTTCCTTGCTGAGCTGCATGGCTATGGTAAGTCCGGTTTGTCCGCCGAGGGAAGCCAGCAAACTGTCGGGGCGCTCCTTTTCAATGATGCGTTTGACGGTTTCCGCGGTGAGTGGCTCCAGGTAAATTTCGTTGGCGAGTGTTGTATCAGTCATGATAGTAGCCGGGTTGGAGTTGACGAGAACGACATTCAGACCCGCCTCTTTCAAAACTCGGCAGGCCTGATTTCCGGCATAGTCAAATTCCGCGGCCTGTCCTATTACGATAGGGCCGGAGCCGATGACGAGCACCTTTTTAATCTGTTTATCGAGCGGCATTATCCTTACCTCCATCCATTAAATCCAAGAATTTTCTGAAGGCAAATCGCATATCGCGCGGACCGCAATGAGCCTCGGGGTGGAACTGAAGGGAAAAAGCTTTGAGCGACGGATAGTCAAGCCCCTCACAGGTGTTGTCATTTAGGTTTACATAACTTAGGGTCGCGACGCTCGGGTCAAGGCTCTCGGAGAGAACGGCGTAACCGTGATTCTGCGAAGTTATGTAAACCCGTCCGCTCTCAAGATTCTTGACGGGCTGATTGCCGCCACGATGACCGTAACGAAGTTTTTCGGTTTTTCCGCCGGCGGCAAGGGCCAGAAGCTGATGACCCAGACAAATTCCGAAAATGGGAACCTTGCCGAGCAGCAGTTTAATTTCCTCTATACACGCCGTGTTCTCCGCGGGATCTCCAGCTCCGTTTGAGAGCATGATTCCGTCGGGGTTCGAGGCAAGAATTTCGTCAGCTTTTGTGTTTTGCGGAAAAACCGTCACCTTGCAGCCAAGCTCGGAAAGCTCGCGGATAATGTTGCGCTTAGCGCCGTAGTCGATTAGCGCGACATTGTAATTTCCGTCGCCTTTTGGGGCGACAATGTAAGGACTTTTCGTGCTGGTTTCGGGTACGACACCTTTGACGGTATAGTTTTTTACGTCCTCGGGCACCCCCTCGGGCAGAGCTCTTGTTATAAGAGCGTTCATGACGCCGGTTTCACGGATAATCTGGGTAATCTCCCTCGTGTCAACTCCGCAAATACCCACAACGCCCTGATTTTTCAGGAAGGCATCCAGAGTTTCCTCACTGCGGAAGTTTGATGGATCTTTACACCAGTTCCGTACGACAACGCCGCGCGCATGGCACTTCCAGCTCTCGTAATCCTCATGGATTATGCCGTAATTGCCCATTTCGGGGAAGGTATGCATGATAATCTGTCCGGCATAGCTCGGGTCGGTAAGTGTTTCGACATAGCCGACAACACCTGTTGTAAAAACAAGCTCACCGATAGTATCACCGACCGCTCCGAAGCCTTCGCCCTCAAAAACGCGGCCGTTTTCCAATACCAAATAAACCTTACTCATGGCGCTATCTGTCGCCGAGGAGCTTGACTAAAACGGCTTTCTGGGCGTGAAGCCTGTTTTCCGCTTCGTCAAACATCTCGGTTGCGTGAGCTTCAAAGACCTTTTCGGTTATTTCCTCCTCACGGTGGGCCGGCAGACAGTGCTGAACTATCGCGTCGGGCTTAGCCACAGCCATGACGGCGTCGTTAACCTGATAGTTCTGGAAGGCGACAACGCGGCTTTCCGATTCGCCCTCCTGACCCATGGAGGCCCAGACATCGGTGTAAACCACGTCGGCATCCTTCGCGGCGGCAAGAACGTCTGTGGTGCAAAGGAAATCACCGTTTTCGGCTGCCCATTTCATGAGCGCCGCGTCCGGCTTGTAGTTTTCGGGACAGGCGATTGCGACGGACATTCCCATTTTAATGCAGCCGACCATGAGGCTGTTTGCCATGTTGTTGCCGTCGCCGATGAAGCAGAGCTTGAGCCCCTTGAAGCTGTGCTTATATTCGCGTATGGTCATGAGGTCAGCGAGCACCTGACAGGGGTGTGCGTAATCCGTTAGACCGTTGATTATAGGAATCGAGCCATATTTCGCGAGATCCTCGACCTCGGCTTGCGCGAAGGTTCTTATCATAATGCCGTCAAGATAGCGGGAGAGCACTCTTGCCGTGTCCTGAACAGGCTCACCGCGGCCGATTTGAAGGTCACGCGAGGAGAGAAACAGGGCGTTTCCGCCGAGCTGATACATACCGACTTCAAAGCTGACTCTTGTGCGGGTCGAGCTTTTCTGGAAAATCATGCCGAGCGTTTTTCCCTTCAGGTGGTGATGCTCAATGCCGTTTTTCCTCTCGTATTTGAGCTGGTCGGCGAGGTTAAGTATTCCGACGATTTCTTCCGAGCTTAAGTCGGAAAGCTTTAGCAGGTGTTTCATTGTGCGAGTACTCCCTTCAAAATCTGTATGGCTTTTTCAAGTTCTTCCTGTTTAATGTTCAGCGGCGGAAGCAGCCTTAGCTTGCTTTTCGCCGTCAATACGATTACGCCTTTGTCTAAGCATTCCTGAGCGAGGGTTTTCGCGTCCTTTTCGGTTTCGATTCCGAGCATAAGTCCGAGACCCGTGACGGATTTCACACCCTTTGCGCTCTCGAGCTGTGATTTTATATATTCTCCCTTTCGGCGAACCTCGTCGAAAAGAGCTTCGTCGAGTCTTGAAATTATACTGAGAGCGCCCGCCGCGCAAATCGGATTTCCGCCGAAGGTGGAGCCGTGAGTTCCGGCTGAAAGAGTGTTTTCAACCTTCTCTCCGAGCAAAGCGCAGCCCATCGGAAGTCCGCCTGCAAGACCCTTTGCTGTGGTTATTATATCCGGCGAAATGCCGTACTGCATGTATGTATAGAGCGTTCCTGTTCTGCCGTTGCCCGTTTGCACCTCATCAATAATAAGAAGTATGTCGCGCTGCGCGCAGAGCTGCGCCGCGGCGGAAACATAGGCTTTTTCAAGCGGTATTACACCGCCCTCACCCTGAATAAGCTCCAGCATAACCGCACAAACGTCATTCCCGCAGAGCGCCTCAAGAGCGGGGAAGTCGTTTGCCGGTGCATTTACAAAACCCTCAAGAAAGGGACCGAAGTGAACGTGCATTGCATCCTGACCTGTGGCGGAGAGGGTAGCCATTGTTCGCCCGTGAAAGCTGTTTGTGAGCGTTATAATAGTGCTTCGTCCTTCGCCGTATTTGTCGTGAGAATATTTTCTCGCGCATTTAATGGCGCATTCATTTGCCTCGGCTCCCGAATTTCCGAAAAAGACCTTCTTCATCGCCGTTTTCTCACATAGAAGCTGCGCGAGTTTGGTTTGAGGCTCGGTGTAATAAAGGTTAGACAGGTGCGAAAGCCTGTGAAGCTGGGCTTCAACCGCTTTTATCCACTCCTCATCGCAAGCCCCGAAGGCGTTGACGCCGATTCCGCTGCCGAGGTCAATAAGCTCCTTACCGCCGTCATCAAGTATTTGAGCGCCCTTTCCGAGCGACGCAACAAGCGGCGCCCTGGCGTAGGTGTTGGCGATGTAGCTTTTATCACGCTCAATTATATCCATTTAATCACGCTCCTAATTATGTAAACCGATTATACAAACATCGTACCGATGCCCTCGTCCGTAAGTGTTTCAATTAGTATTGAATGGGGAACCCGCCCGTCGATTATAAAAACCTTTTTAACGCCGCGGCGTATCGCCTCAATGCAACACTCGATTTTCGGAATCATACCGCCCGAGATAATGCCCTCGCGTATGAGATGGGGAGCCTCGCTGACATTGACAACGGGAATGAGTGAGCTGGGGTCGTCCTTGTCGCGCAGAAGTCCCGAAATATCGGTCATTGAAACCAGACTTTCGGCCTTTAGCGTTCCCGCAATGCGGCTTGCGGCAGTGTCGGCGTTGATATTGTAGCTGTTGCCCTGCTTGTCGTAGCCGATTGATGAAATTACGGGGATATAACCCTTGTCGAGCACATCCAGAATAGGCGTTGGGTCAACGCTGACAATTTCGCCGACATAACCCAGATCGTCGCGCAGCTTCTCGGCTTCAATCATGTGCCCGTCCATGCCGGAAAGGCCGATTGCCCGTCCGCCCATATTGCCGATGAGGTTTACAAGGTTCTTGGAAATCTTGCCCGCGAGCACCATCTGCACAACCTCCGCCGTCTCCTTGTCGGTAACGCGAAGCCCGTCAATAAACTGCGTTTCTCTGCCCATTTGCTTGAGAGTGTCGCTGATTTCCGGCCCTCCGCCGTGAACGAGGACGACCTTGATTCCGATTAGCGAAAGCAAAACGATGTCACCCATGACAGCGCGTTTTAGGTCCTCGTTCAGCATTGCGCTTCCGCCGTATTTCACGACGACTATTTTATTGTTGTAGCGCTGAATGTACGGAAGGGCTTCGATTAGCACCTTTGCCCGCTGCGCATTTGTGAGTTTTTCGTCCATTATGAGAACCTCCGAAAATAATTATGTCAACTGCGGTAGTCGCCGTTTATCTTAACGTAATCGTAAGTCAAATCGCAGCCGAAGGCGGTTGCAAAGGCCTGCCAGTCGCCGAGTGAAATATCGATTATAATTTCGTCGCAGGAGAGGACTTGTTTTGCCTTTTCCTCCGAAAAATCAATTCCGCCGCCGTTTTCACAGACTTTGATTTCTCCCGCCTCCGAGCTGAAGCTGACCGCGATTTTTGTAATATCGACCTCTGCGCCCGAATAACCGATTGCGCAGAGAACTCTGCCCCAGTTGGCGTCCGCGCCGAACATTGCGCACTTGAATAGGGGAGAGCAGATGACGGATTTCGCGACAAGCCTTGCCGTTTCCTTGTCTTTAGCGCCGCTCACTCTGCATTCCAAAAGCTTGGTTGCGCCCTCGCCGTCCTTTGCTATTGCGCGGCTCAGGGTTAAACTCAAGTCACTGAGTGCCGCGCAAAACGAATCAAAGTCCGGACCCTCTTCAGATATCGTTTTGTTGCCTGCCATGCCGTTTGCCATGACTATCATCGTGTCATTTGTTGAGGTGTCGCGATCCACGCTTATCATATTGAAACTGTCCAGAACAGATAAGTTAAGTGCTTGAATTAGCATATCGGGAGAAATATCGGCATCAGTTGTGACGAAAACGAGCATAGTCGCCATATCGGGGTGTATCATGCCGCTGCCTTTGGCGATAGCGCCCATCTTGACGGTTTTTCCGTCAAGCGTAAACTCCAGCGCGAGCTCTTTTTTGACTGTGTCGGTGGTCATAATGGCCGTCGCGGCATCGTCCGAGTTATTTCCAAGCCCCATAAGAAGAGCCGGCATACCGTTTGCTATTGGCTCAAGGCTAAGCTTCTGTCCGATAACCCCGGTTGAGGCGACAAGCACGTCTTCCGAAGGTATTCCTGTGTACTCTTCAACCAATTTGCACATTCCTTCGGCGATTTCGATGCCGTTGTCGTTGCATGTGTTCGCGTTGCCGCTGTTTGCGATTATTGCTCTCGAGTAGCCGTTTGTGAGGTGCTGCTGTGTCACGATTATAGGAGCGCCCTTAACGAGATTTTTCGTGTAAACCGCCGCGGTTGAAGCCGTTTTCTGGCTCACAATCAAGGCGAGATCCTTTTTGCCGGGCTTTCTTATTCCGCAGCTGATTCCCGAGGCAGTAAAGCCCTTAGGCGCGCAGACGCCGCCGTTTATATAGTTCATATTATGTTAACCTCCGAATGATTTTGTTGCTTGCGTGCGGATGGGCATCAACCTAGCGCGAGACCCGTGCCTTCCTCAAGACCGCACATAATATTGAAGCACTGAATTGCGGCGCCTGAGGCTCCCTTGCCGAGATTGTCAAAGCGGGAGGAGAGGAGTAGCTGGTCACCGTTGCCGGAAACGTAAAGCTCCATGTCATCGCGACCTGCGAGTGTGTTTGAATAAAGCGCGTCAGGCGCCTTCTCACATATCTTTATGAGCTTGCTGCCTTCGTAGTGAGTCTTGTAAATATCGATAATATCTGAAACAGCAGGCTTTGTTTTGAGCGCTGCGGTTTGAAGCGGAACACTGACAACCATGCCCGCGTAATAGTCGCAGACAATCGGCATAAAAACAGGAGCCTGCGATAAACCGCACTGAGAAAGAATTTCGGGAATGTGCTTGTGGCTCTGATTCATCGCGTAGAGCTTTGAGCTTTCATGATCACAGCTTCGCTCACTATTTTCGTATTCCGAAATCAATTTCTTCCCGCCGCCGCTGTAACCGGTTTGCGAAACGAAGGAGAGAGGATAATCAGTCGTAATTATTCCCGAGGAAATAAGCGGATAAACAAGGGATATAAAGCCGCTTGCGTGACAGCCGGGGACGGCAACATATTTCGACGAGAATATTTCATCCCTGTGCTTCGCCGAAAGCTCGGGAAAGCCGTAAGCCCAGCCCTCCGCTGTACGGTGAGCGGTGGAGGTGTCGATTATTCTTGCCTTCGTCCCCTCGGTAAGCGTGAGGGTTTCGCGCGCCGCCTCGTCGGGCAGGCAGAGAAAAGTGAAATCCGATTTTTCGATCAGTTTTCTGATTTCATTTGAATCCTTGCGAAGCTCCGGACTTATTTCGAGAAGTTCGACATCCGTCCTCAGCCTGAGCCGTGAATGGAGCCGAAGACCGCTCGTGCCCTCGCTTCCGACTATAAAAACTTTAATCATGATATTCACCACCGAATAATTATGCAATATATATGAATATAATACATTAATATTCAGACAATAGCAAGTAATTATTGCATAATTATGTTATAATATTTTGACTGAATAGTATTTATTGTTTGTGCAGAAAGACAAATTCCGGCGACAGCATCTCTGTTGAAGGCAAAAAAAATCCCAAAATCATAAATAATGATTTTGGATTAAAAACGGAAACACATATAAAACGAAAGGAAAAGCAAATTTTCTTCTTCTTTGCACCTGCGAACACGCTGTTTGGTTTTTTAACTTTGTGCAAAGCCATAACTGCCTCCAGATAGAAAAGTAAGACTAAAATATTTATCCTTTATATATTGCACTATTTTCATAGATAAATCAAGCCCTGCGGCAAATTATTTTTACCGCAGGGCAATAAATTATTGAGCAAGCGCTCTGTCGAGCCAAACCGAGGCAACATCCATTGCGGCGTAAAGGCTGTCCTTCTCGCTCTTTTTCACAATGCTGTCGCGGGATTTGAGATTGGGATCGGTCAGCTGAAGCGAAACCGAAACCTTTGTCGCCACATCCATGTCCTTAACCTTTTTTGTGTCGAGAACCTGAAGCAAAATAATGTATTTGTCGGACATGCTGCCGAAATAAATCATGTTGTCCTTGCGGCGAAGCGGATGTCCCTTATATTCGAGTGTTACTGCTTTATCTTCTGACATGTATTTTCAATCCTTTCATTTGCACGGAAAAGAGGTAATTTATACTAAGTAACCAAATTGTAACACATTGTTTCTTTATTGTCAACGAGCGGAAGACATTACTTCCAAGAAATAATGCAGAAAAACTGCCCGTATTCGGCTCGGACGGGCATTTTTCGTGTATTTATTTGTAGTATTCAACAGCGGACGCAAAAAGGCGAATGTCGCAGTGCCCCTCCACGTTTTTGTAAAGTCCCTCGCCGATACGCTCCGAATGACCCATTTTTCCGAATACACGGCCGTCGGGAGAGCTTATGCCTTCAATCGCACAGCAGCTGCCGTTGGGATTGTAGCGAACATCCTGCGTAACATTGCCGCTAAGATCAACGTATTGTGTGGCAATCTGTCCGTTTTCACCAAGTATTTTGACTAACTCGTCATCGGCGAGAAAACGCCCCTCACCGTGGGAAACAGGAACTGTGTAAATCTCTCCGACAATGGTGTTCATGAGCCAAGGTGACAGATTGGAGGAAACTCTCGTGCGTACAAGCTTTGACTGGTGGCGCCCGATATTGTTGAAGCTGAGGGTAGGGAAGCTCTCGTCCGTGTCCGTAATGTGTCCGAAGGGCACGAGACCCAGCTTTATAAGAGCCTGAAAACCGTTGCAGATTCCGAGCATTAAGCCGTCACGCCTCCCGAGAAGTTCCTCCACCTCGTCGCGGATTGCGGCGTTCCTGAAAAAGGAGGTGATGAACTTCGCGCTGCCGTCAGGCTCATCGCCGCCGGAAAATCCGCCGGGGATAACGACCATCTGCGCGGATTTAAGCCTTGAGGCAAATTCTTCCACCGACTGAGAAATGCTTGCCTTAGTCAGATTCTTAATAATAATGATTTCAGCCTCAGCTCCGGCTTTTTCGAGCGCCTTCGCTGTGTCGTATTCACAGTTTGTTCCGGGAAACACCGGAATTATGGCTTTCGGACGGGCGAAAGAAATACGCGGTTTTGCAAATAAATCCTTTCGCTCGAAGGAATAGGCGACGGTATGCTTATTCTCTGTTTTAATATTGCAGGGATAAACGCTCTCAAGCTTGTCCTCATAGAGCATTTGGAGCTCTTCAAGCGGCAAAACGGAGGAGCCGCAGACGATTTCAGCTTTTTCGGTTGTATGTCCGAGCGCGATTCCGCAGCGCTCGTCACCCGTCATTTCAAGGATAAAACTGCCGTATCGGTAGCCGAAAATCTGCTCCTGCGAAACGCCGCTATCATAAACAAAGCCGAGTCCGTTTCCGATACACATTTTAAATATGCTCTCGGCAGCCCCGCCGAAGGTCGGGGTATAAACCGCGCAGACCTTTCCGCTGCGGATAAGCTCCGTTACCGTTTTGAAGTTCTCCTTGAGAGAAGCGGCTTCGGGCAGTCCGTCCGAGCCGTAAATCGGCGCGAGCATGCAAACCCTGTGATCGGCGGACTTAAATTCGGGCGAAATGACATTTTTCAAATTGTCTGTCGTGACCGCGAAGGAAATAAGGGTGGGCGGAACGTCCAGCTTTTCAAAACTTCCGCTCATCGAGTCCTTGCCGCCGATGGCGGCAATGCCCAAATCAAGCTGAGCGATAAAAGCGCCGAGAACGGCGGCAAGAGGCTTGCCCCAGCGCTTACCGTCGCGGAGCGGCTTTTCAAAATATTCCTGGAAACTGAGATAAACGTCCTCGAAAGAGGCGCCTGCCGCGATTAGCTTGGAAACCGATTCGACAACCGCAAGATAAGCGCCGTGGTAGGGGCTTTTTTCGCTGACGGAGGGGTTAAAACCGTAAGCCATAAACGAGCAGGTGGAGGTATCGCCATGCTCGCGTGAGATTTTGTGAACCATTGCCTGAATTGGGGTCTGCTGGTATCTGCCGCCGAAGGGCATGAGCACACTGCCCGCGCCGATTGTGGAGTCAAAGCGCTCCGAAAGTCCGCGCTTTGAGCAGACGTTAAGGTCGGAAACCAGCGCTTTCATTCCGCCTGCAAAGTCGGAGGGAAGCTCCTTAGAAAAGTTCTGAGGCTTTTCGGGAGCTATGTCGATGTGCTTTTCGGCGCCGTTGCTGTCAAGGAATCTGCGCTGAATGTCGACGATAGACTTGCCGTTCCAGTTCATCACGAGCCGCGGGAAGTCCGAAACCTCCGCTACCACGGTTGCCTCAAGGTTTTCGCTCGCGGCAAGCTCTAAAAATCGGTTTACATAATTACTCTCGACGACCACCGCCATGCGTTCCTGCGATTCGCTTATGGCAAGCTCTGTGCCATCAAGTCCCTCATATTTTTTAGGTATAGCATTGAGGTTGATTGTAAGGCCCTCGGCAAGCTCGCCGATTGCCACGGAAACGCCGCCCGCGCCGAAGTCGTTGCAGCGTTTAATAAGGCGTGATGCCTCGGGGTTTCGGAAAAGACGTTGGAGCTTGCGCTCCTCGGGGGCATTGCCTTTTTGCACCTCCGCGCCGCAGTTTTCAAGTGAGGATAAGTCATGAGCCTTTGAGGACCCGGTTGCACCGCCGCAGCCGTCGCGCCCCGTTCTTCCGCCGAGCAGAATGACGATATCGCCGGGCTTAGGTCTTTCGCGGCGGACATTTGCCTCGGGCGCGGCACCGATAACGGCGCCGACCTCCATGTGCTTCGCGGCGTAGCCCGGGTGATAAATTTCGTCAACTATGCCCGTTGTGAGCCCAATCTGATTGCCGTAGGAGCTGTAACCCGCAGCGGCTGTTGAAACGAGCTTCTTCTGAGGAAGCTTGCCCTTTAGCGTTTCGGAAACGGGACGAAGGGGGTCTGCCGCACCCGAAACACGCATTGCGGCATAAACATAGCTCCTGCCTGAAAGCGGGTCGCGAATGGCTCCGCCGATGCAGGTTGCCGCTCCGCCGAAGGGCTCAATTTCCGTTGGGTGGTTGTGGGTTTCGTTTTTAAAGAGCAGCAGCCATTTTTCTGTGCCGTTTTCGGCTTCAACGTCAATTTTAACTGTGCAGGCGTTGATTTCCTCGCTCTCGTCGAGCTTTGTGAGACCGCCGTTTGCTTTAAGCTGCTTTGCCGCAAGCGTACCCAAATCCATTAGGCAAATCGGCTTTGTGCGATTAAGCGCCCTGCGAACTTCAAGGTATCTGTTCCAGGCGTTTTGCAGGGTTTCATCCTCGAAGTTAACGCTGTCAATAACGGTGTTGAAGGTTGTATGGCGGCAATGATCCGACCAGTAGGTGTCAATCATCTTTATTTCAGTTATGGTAGGATCCCGCTTAAGATTAATAAAATACTTTTGGCAGAAGCGAAGATCGTCCGCGTCCATGGCAAGACCGCGCTGGCGTATAAAACTTGAGATCTCTTCGCATTCCATGGCACGAAAGCCGCACAGAAGCTCGACTTCCGTTGGAATTTGGAATTTCACCGCGAGAGTGCTTAAGGTTTCAAGAGAAGCCTCGCGGCTCTCAACGGGGTTGATAACGTAGTTTTTAATCGCAGTCAGCTCAGCTGCGGAAATTTTACCGCCTAAAATATAGACCTTGGCTGTCCGAACAATCGGGCGCTCGCCCTGCGAAACTATCTGTATGCACTGGGCTGCCGAATCAGCTCGCTGGTCAAACTGCCCGGGCAGGAACTCAACCGCGAAAACGGTGGAGCTGTCGCTATATTTAAGTTCTTCGGAAACCACATCGAGCTGCGGTTCGGCAAAAACGGTGAATTTGCTTTGCTCAAAAAGCTCGTCGGCGATGTTTTCCACATCATAGCGATTTACAATCCGAAGGTCTGTAAGCTCCTTAATTCCCAGAAAACTGCGCAGCTCCCCAAATAGCGCCCTAGCTTCAAGCGCTTCGGAGGGTTTCTTTTCAACATAGACCCTGTAAACCATCAGTGGGCCTCCTTATTTAAGAACTCAAGAGCCTTTTGCCCGATGTCCCTTCGGTAAAACGAATTATCAAAATGTACAAGCTTCACAGCCTCATATGCCTTTGCGACAGCGGAAGGCAAATCCTCGCCTTTTGCCGTTACTCCCAGCACACGGCCTCCGTTTGTAAGAAGTTTCCCGTTTTCGAGCCTTGCGCCTGCGACATAAATTTCGGTATCGGCAGGCTCAGGGAGGGAAAGGGTTATTTCAAAGCCTTTTTCGTATTTTTCGGGATAGCCCGAGGACGCCATAATGACGCAGCAGGCGGCGCCGTTTGAGAAGCGAATATCGGCATCACAGAGAGTTCCGTTCCTTGTTGCAACCATTATGTCAACCAAATCGCTCTCAAGAAGCGGCAGCACAACCTGCGTTTCGGGATCGCCGAAGCGGCAGTTGTATTCAATGACCTTTGGTCCCTGAGCGGTTAACATAAGTCCGAAATACAGACAGCCCTTAAAGCTGCGGTTTTCGCTGTTCATGGCGTTTATGGTAGGCAGAAAGATTTTTTCCATACACTCGGCGGCAATTTCCTCAGTGTAGTAGGGGTTGGGCGCAACAGTACCCATGCCGCCCGTGTTAAGCCCCGTGTCGCCGTCATGAGCGCGCTTATGATCCATGCTGGAAACCATGGGAACAAGGGTTTTACCGTCCGTAAAGGACAAAACGGAAACCTCGGGACCCTCAAGATATTCCTCGATTACAACGGTTGCACCGCTCTGTCCGAAGACCTTGTCCTCCATCATGGAGCGGACGGCGGTCTTCGCCTCATCTCGAGTCATGGCTATTACAACACCCTTACCGAGAGCAAGGCCGTCAGCCTTGATAACAGTCGGAATCGGCGCAGATTCAAGGTAATTCAGAGCTTTATGAACATCGGTAAAAACCTCGTAATCCGCGGTGGGGATACTGTAATTTTTCATGAGATTTTTGCTGAAGGCCTTGCTGCCCTCAATAATCGCGGCGCTTTTATTCGGACCGAAGCAGGGAACGCCGATGTTTTCAAGCTCGTCCACAACGCCGAGAACCAGCGGGTCATCGGGAGCGACAACGGCGAAATCTATCGAATTTTCTTTGGCAAAAGCCAGAATCGCGGAAATATCCGAAGCGCCGATTCCGGTGCAAACGGCGTCCATGGCAATGCCGCCGTTGCCGGGGAGAGCAAATATTATGTCAATCTTACTGCTCTGTTTCAGCTTTTTAATTATAGCGTGCTCTCTGCCGCCGCCGCCGATTACCATAATGTTCATAGGACACCTCGGTTTACATAATTAATGGTGGAACAATCTCATACCCGTGAAAGCCATGACCATATTTCTCTCATTGCACTCGCGCACAACGTCCTCATCGCGAACGGAGCCGCCCGGCTGCGCGATGTAGCTCACGCCGCTCCTTCTCGCCCTTATGATATTGTCACCGAAGGGGAAGAAAGCGTCCGAGCCGAGGGAAACACCC
Organism: Clostridia bacterium; assembly: GCA_009929315.1. Taxonomy (GTDB): domain Bacteria; phylum Bacillota; class Clostridia; order Oscillospirales; family Oscillospiraceae; genus UBA2658. The sequence continues at coordinate 208,952 of SAAS01000005.1, read as the reverse complement.
TCAAGCTTTGCGAGATATTCGCGCTTTTCCTCATAAGAGAGCTTTTTCGGCTGATGAATGAAAAATTGACGCCAGACATCTTCACCGCGGACATCGTCCGCCTCCTCGGATAGATAAACGTCAATTGTGTTGTCGCGCACCGCTCTGGGCAAATCGTCAATAAAGGGAAGCTCAAGCACCATTTCGCTCTGACGTAGCTGCCAGTTATCCGCCTTGCTCCCCGCAAGACGAGTGCAGTGTATGCGGCTTTGCTGACCCGCACCAACGCCGATTGCCTGTCCGTCGAATGCGAAGCAGACGGAGTTTGACTGGGTGTATTTAAGAGTTATAAGACTGATAATGAGGTCGCGCACAGCAGATTCGGGAAGATTCTTGTTCGCGGTTACAATGTTTTTAAGAAGCTCGGCGTTAATAACAAAGTTATTGCGCCCCTGCTCAAAGCTGATACCGTAAACCTGCTTTATTTCCTGCGCTTCGGGAACATAGTCGGGGTCAATTTGAACTATATTGTAAGCGCCTTTTTTCTTCTCCTTGAGAATTTCCAGAGCTTCGGGCGTGTAGCCGGGGGCGATAATCCCGTCCGATACCTCGCGCTTAATGATGTTCGCGGTTACGACATCGCAGGTATCGCTAAGCGCAATCCAGTCGCCGAAGCTTGACATGCGGTCCGTGCCTCTGGCTCTTGCGTAGGCGCAGGCGAGAGGGGAGTCGTCAAGCCCCTCAATGTCGTCGACAAAGCAGGCGCGCTTAAGCCCCTTGGAGAGCTTAGTACCGACAGAGGCACTTGTCGGACTGACGTGCTTAAAGCTCGTTGCGGCGCACATTTTGGTGGCTTCAGACAATTCCTTGACAAGCTGCCAGCTGTTGAAGGCATCAAGAAAGTTAATATATCCGGGTCTGCCGTTCAAAATAGTGATGGGCAGCTCGATACCGCTTCGCATAAAGATTCTTGCCGGCTTCTGATTGGGGTTGCAGCCGTATTTCAGCTCAAATTCCTTCATGGCTAAACTCCCTTTTCGTTCTTATTAACAATGCGGCTCTCGGTCATTCCGCTTTCGATATCGGTAAAGCGCACATAGAGGGACACACGGTTGTCGGCGTTCAGATGCCGCCATATTAGCCAGACAAACACATCGATATCGTTACCGACTCCGACAGGTACAGGCTCTCCGACAAAGCTCGGTATGGGGTTTCCGTTTGACGCATAGGTGTGGATAAAATGTCCGACGCCGGCGGTAGGCTTATAGGCATAGGTGAAACGGTTGCAGCCGTTTCCTTCTTCGTCCGCAGCCTTTAATATACTCAGCTTATAGTCAAAGCCGTTTTCAAAATTAAGAATGCCGCTGATACGGGGTGTGTAGTTCGGCGCGTCCGGCTCGAAGCAGCGGGTTTCAAGGGCGTTTTCAAAGCTGTCGCCCTTTTCGAGGAAATTTATTATCGTATCGGTCTGGTCGCCGTTTGTGACAACCGTCTTTTTGCCGTTGACTCGGACAGGGGAGTAAATTATAAGGCTCGGGTCTTCAACCTTAGTGATATCGAAGGGGTGAATTTGCAGCTCTTCCTCATGCTCAATGAATATTCTGTTTCGGCTGTTTTCGCTCCTGCCCATGATGAAATAAGCGAAAACCGCCTTCTTTTCGTCTGAGCTTTTGCCGATTATGATTCCTCTGCCGGGGTAGTCGTTTTTGCGGAGAATTGCTCCTATATCGTTAATCTCAAAAGCCATACTTTTCGCCCTCTTTCAAAATCTTTGCGGAGATAAGCTCTGTCGCTTTGGGGAGGATTATCCATTCCGCGCGCTCCATAACGCGCCTTTGGAGCTTTTCGGGGCTGTCGTTTTTATAAACGGGCACGCTCTTTTGCAGAATTATTTCCCCGCCGTCGGGAATCTCGTTTACAAAATGCACGGTTGCGCCCGTGACCTTAACCCCACATTTGAGAGCTGCCTCGTGCACCTTCAGCCCGTAAAAGCCCTCCCCGCAAAAGGAGGGTATTAACGAGGGGTGGACGTTTATTATTCGTTTTTCCCACTGCCTCACAAACTCGGCGGACAGAATTGACATGAAGCCCGCGAGCACGACAAGCTCAATTTCATGCTTTTTAAGAATGTCGAGAATCGCGCTTTCAAATTCCGCCTGATTTCCAAAGGATTTCTTTGAAACCGTGACGGAGGCAATATTGTGCTTTTTCGCTCTTTCGAGTGCAAAAGCGGTATCAGAGCTTGAAATTACAAGCGTAATTTCGCCGCTTTTCAGTTTTCCGCTTTCCTGCGAATCAATAAGCGCCTGAAGATTAGTTCCGCCGCCGGAAACAAGCACGGCAATTCTAGCCTTCAGCATATCACAACGCCCTCGTCGGAGCTGATGACTGCACCCATAATATAGGCGTCCTCACCGTTTGCGTGAAGTATCTCAAGCGCCTTTTCCGAGTGCTCTTTAGAGACGATAACGCTCATGCCCACTCCCATGTTGTAGGTGTTGAACATGTCGCGCTCGGGTATGTTGCCTGATTTTGCAAGGTAATCGAAAATCGGCAGCACTTTGAGTGCGGAGCGGTCAATTTTCGCTGAAAGCCCCTTCGGAAGGCTGCGCGGAATATTCTCATAGAAACCGCCGCCCGTTATGTGCGAAACCGCCTTAACCGGAACGGCCTCGAAAAGCGCGAGCATGGGTTTGACGTAAATCTTTGTAGGCGTAAGCAAGGTTTCTCCGAGGGAGGCTCCGTTCAGTTCCGAAATCGGGGTCTTGAGGTCGGAGTGTTCAACGTCAAAAACCTTGCGGACAAGCGAAAAACCGTTTGAATGCACGCCGCTGGAGGGAAGAGCAATTATAATGTCGCCCTCCTTGACCGCGCTTTTGTCAAGAAGTTTTGACTTATCTACAACGCCGACGGAAAAACCCGCAAGGTCGTATTCCTCGGCAGGGTAGAAGCCGGGCATTTCGGCTGTTTCGCCGCCGATCAGCGCGCAGCCGGACTGAACGCAGCCCTCCGCCACGCCCGAAACGATTGCGGCAATTTTTTCGGGTACATTTTTGCCGCAGGCGATGTAGTCAAGGAAGAAAAGTGGTTTTGCTCCGCAGCAAATAATATCGTTAACGCACATGGCAACGCAATCGATACCGACGGTGTCATGCTTATCCATAAGAAAAGCGAGCTTCAGCTTAGTTCCCACACCGTCCGTTCCGCTGACCAGAACAGGATTCGGAGTGCCCGAAATGTCAAGCTCGAAAAGACCGCCGAAGCCGCCGATATCCGAGCTTTTCGAGCCGAGCATAGTTCTGGCGATGTGGCTTTTCATAAGCTCCACTGCCTTGTAGCCCGCGGTAATATCGACGCCCGCGTCCTTGTAGCTTTCGGAAAAGCTTTTCATTCCGTTTTGCTCCTTTCGCTGAGTTTCTGCTCAAAGCGGTTTTTGTTTGCTTTCTGCGGAATTTCCGTCGGATAACGCCCGTCGAAGCAGGCGGAGCAATAACCCTTGTGGCAGGGATTGTCCGTAAGCTTTGTCACGTTATCAACGCTGAGATAGCCGAGCGAATCCGCGCCGACTATTTTTGCTATTTCCTCAACAGTGTTGTGGCAGGCGATAAGATTGTCGCGGCTGTCGATGTCGGTGCCGTAATAGCAGGGGTTAAGAAAGGGCGGCGCAGAAATACGAAGATGAATCTCCTTTGCTCCCGCCTCACGCAAAAGTCCGACAATCCTCGCGCAGGTCGTTCCTCGCACTATTGAATCGTCAATGAGGACAACGCGCTTGTCCTTAACGGTAGAGCAAACGGGGTTCATCTTTATGCGAACCTTGTCCTCGCGGGATTTTTGACCCGGAGAGATGAAGGTTCGGGCAATGTAACGATTTTTAATTAGTCCGATTCCGTAGGGAATCCCGCTCTGCCTTGCAAAGCCGATGGCGGCGTCAATTCCCGAGTCGGGAACGCCGACAACCACATCAGCCTGAACAGGGTGCTCGAGCGCAAGAAAGGCTCCCGCGCGAACTCTTGCATTATGGACGCTGCTGCCCTCGATAACCGAATCGGGTCTTGCAAAATAAATATACTCGAAAACGCAGAGGCTCGGCTCGCAAACCCCGCAGTGGTCGTTAATCGAGCGAACACCGTTTTTGTCAAAAACGAGAATCTCACCGGGCAAAAGGTCGCGCTCCATCGTCGCGCCGACGGCGGCGAGTGCGCAGCTTTCAGAGGCGACAACATAGTCACCGCCCGGGGTTATACCGTAGCAGAGCGGACGAAAACCGTGCTCGTCCCGAGCGGCGATAAGCTTTGTCGGGGACATGACGACAAGGGAATAAGCACCTTTGAGCCTGTACATTGCCTTGTTAACTGCCTCTTCAATCGAGCCTGAGGATATGCGTTCCTTAGTGATGATATACGAGATAACCTCGCTGTCCGTGGTAGTGTGAAAAATGCTGCCCTGAAGCTCAAGCTCCTCGCGAAGCTCCGCGGAATTGACAAGATTGCCGTTATGGGCAAGCGCCATCTTTCCCTTGATGTGGTTAACGAGCAGAGGCTGGGCGTTGTTGCGATCCGAGTTTCCCGTTGTGCCGTAACGGCAGTGTCCGACGGCAAGCTTGCCCTCGCCGAGCGATTCCATAACGCTCGGAGTGAAAACGTCATTAACAAGACCCGTGTCCTTGAAGGCGGTGAATACGCCGTCGTCGTTTACGACAATTCCGCAGCTTTCCTGACCTCTGTGCTGCAGAGCGAAGAGCCCGTAGTAAACAGTTGCGGCGACATCACGGGTCACGCTCGAATAAACGCCGAAAACTCCGCATTCCTCGTGAATACCGCTCATTATTTCGTATCCCCCAAAAGACGTCTCATAACCTCGTTATATGCGTCCTCAACATTGCCGAGGTCACGGCGGAAACGGTCCTTGTCGAGCTTCTCGTGGGTGACAACATCCCAAAAACGGCAGGTGTCAGGGCTTATCTCGTCCGCGAGAACTATAGTTCCGTCGGGGAGCTTTCCGAACTCGAGCTTGAAGTCGACAAGTTCAATTCCGTGCTCGAGCATATATGCCTTTAAAAAGTCGTTAATTTTAAACGCGTAGGTTTTTATAGTGTCGATATCGTCCTGCGTGGCAAGTCCTAGCGCCAGCGCGTGGTAGTCGTTCATAAGGGGGTCGCCGAGTTCGTCATTTTTATAAGAAAATTCGATAGTCGGGCTTTTAAAAACGATGCCCTCCTCAACTCCGAAGCGTTTTGCGAAGCTGCCTGCGGAAATGTTGCGGATAATTACCTCAAGAGGGACGATGGAAACTTTTTTAACCAGAGTTTCGCGGTCATTCAACTCTTCAACAAAATGTGTTGGCACTCCTTTTTCGCTCAAAAGCTGCATAAGACGGTTTGTAAGGCGGTTATTGATAACGCCCTTGCCGAGAATCGTACCTTTTTTTTCGCCGTTGAAAGCAGTAGCGTCGTCCTTGTAGGAAACAATGCAGAGATTCTCGTCAGTCGTCGCAAAAACCTTTTTTGCCTTGCCCTCATAGAGCTGTGAAGTCTTTTCCATCAATTTCTTCCCCTTTGAATCATTGTGTATTATTTTGTTATATCAGGCGTTGAACTTTTCTTCTACCGCTTTGTTTTTGGAAAGAACACTTTCAGCAGCGGCTTTTCTGTAAAGGGTGAGCTTTGCGGCAAGGGTTTTGTCCGATACGGAAAGTATCGAAACAGCAAGAAGGGCGGCATTTTCCGCTCCGTCGATTGCAACCGTGGCTACAGGAATACCCGAAGGCATCTGTACGGTCGCAAGGAGAGCATCCAAGCCGTCCAATGTAGAAGATTTTATAGGTATGCCGATTACAGGCAGGGTTGTGTTTGCAGCTATCGCGCCGGCTAAGTGTGCCGCCTTTCCCGCGGCTGCAATTATTACGCCGAAACCTCGTCCCCGTGCTTTCATAGAAAAGTTTGCAGCTTCGGCGGGGGTGCGGTGCGCCGAATATACGTGTACCTCGCAGGGAACTCCAAATTCCGCGAGCTTCGCGACAGCTTTTTCAACAACGGGTAAATCGCTGTCACTGCCCATAATTACAGCTACTTTTTTCAAACTTCACCATTCCTTCAAAATTTATTATTTCGAACTGTTGTGGCTGATTCGGTTTAGGTGTAAAATCAATGTGCTTACAAGTTTATTCTAAACTAACGATTTTTCAAGGTCAATAAAAATTGCGCTTTTTAGGCTTAGGAGAATCAATGATTTTTACAACAAATATACAAACATTTTGGTGTTTTTGACAAAAACAATATACTTGCGGTTTGTCTAAATAAAAATAAAGAGAAAAATGTCCGGTTTTCGTGATTTTTGCCGATTGCATAGTGTATAATGCTGAATGTAAAATGTACTTTGGTTTTAGAAATACTAATGTTCATAACAATATATGGACATGGAGGGATATATGAAAACAGATATAGTCATTGTCGGCGCGGGTCCGGCGGGAATATTTACGGCGCTTGAGCTTATACGCCGAGGCGGCCACAAGAAAATAGTGATGGTGGAAAAGGGTTTGGCCGTCGAAAAGCGGCGATGTCCTAAGGCACAGACGAAAGAGTGCGTCAACTGCAAGCCCTACTGCCATATAACGACCGGTTTCTCTGGTGCGGGCGCCTTTTCCGACGGGAAGCTCTCATTGAGCTATGAAGTCGGCGGAGATTTGCCGACACTTATCGGCGAGGGTGTGGCGCAGGATTTGATTGATTACGCCGACAAGATTTATCTTGAGTTCGGTGCGGACGATAAGGTTGAGGGCGTAAGCGACTACGAGCAGGTCAAGGATATTCGCAAACGCGCCATTCAGGCGGGGCTTAAGCTCGTCGACTGCCCGATTCGCCACATGGGGACGGAAAAGGCGCAGGACATATATTATGCCATCGAGCAGTACCTGATAAACAACGGCGTTGAGCTGATGTTCGGCTATGAGTGCGACAACGTAATTTTGGAGGGCGATAAGTGCCTCGGAGTTGTCATTCACAAGGGCGCCGAAAGCCGCGAAATTTTTGCCGAGCGCACTGTTATCGCAACGGGAAGACGCGGCGCGGAATGGCTCGAGAAGATATGTGCCGAAAACGCGATTGCCCATCAGCCGGGCACGGTTGACATCGGTGTGCGCGTCGAGGTTCGCAACGAGGTAATGGAACAGGTGAACTCGGTTCTATATGAATCAAAGCTCATCGGCTACCCGCGACCCTACAAAAACAAGGTTCGCACCTTCTGCCAGAACCCGGGCGGCTTTGTCAGCCAGGAAAACTATGATGATGACCTCGCGGTTGTCAACGGGCATTCATATAAGGATAAAAAATCCGATAATACAAACCTTGCTATTTTGTGCTCGCACAATTTCAGTTATCCCTTCAACCAGCCGATAGCCTATGCTCAGAAAGTCGGAGAGCTGACTAATATGCTTGGCGCGGGTCATATAATGGTTCAGCGCTTCGGCGATATACTTGACGGCAAACGCACATGGGAAAAGGAACTGGCGCAGTCAAATGTCCGCCCGACGCTTCAGGACGCCGTTGCGGGGGATATAACTGCTGCAATGCCGTACAGGTCGATGATTAACATTATCAACTTCATCCAGGCGGTTGACCATGTTGTGCCTGGTTTTGCTTCAAACGAAACCCTGCTGTATTCACCCGAACTAAAGTTTTATTCTAACCGCGTAAAAATGGATAAGGATTTAAACACCAACATTTCGGGCCTGCACTGTCTGGGGGATTCCAGCGGCTGGACTCGCGGGCTGATGATGGCTTCCGTCATGGGCGTACTCATGGGAAGAAAAATCGCGGAGCTGACCGAGGCATAAAAAACGCAAAACGGCTGCCGCGTAACCCGCGGCGGCCGTTTTTTAAACAAGCACAGATTCGTTTTCCGATAGATGTGATTTCTCTCGTCGGAATGAACTGACAAGAAGCCCCCAGCAAAGCCACATTAGGGGAGACACAAGGAAAAGGCCAAGCCCGAAGAAGGCCTGAATCCAGTAGCAAAGCAGGGCGCAGGCAAAGCAGCAGCAAAATTCCGAGCGCGCTGCACATTTCACAGCTCTGACTAGGCTGACAGCCTGCGCGGCGAGATAAGCCGCAAGCGAAACTAAGCCCGTGTTTACCAGAATGCCCAGATACTCGTTGTGAGCATTGTCAACCGAACTCGAAAGGGTTTTACCCGTTTCCTCCACAAACCGCGAGAAGTCTACATCAAGCCGCAGGGCGAGAGTGCCGGGACCTCCGCCGAACAGCAGCTTTTCGGGGACGAGCTCAAGGGTCTTTCGCCAAATAAGTATGCGAGAGGAGCCGAAGCGCTCGTCAAAGTTCCCGTGCATGAGCTGTGAAAGCTCATAAACGGAGCCTTTGTCACCCTTCCAGAAATATGCGGCAGCGAGTCCGGCAAAAAAGAGTGTACCGCTTGCCGTCAGGAAAAAAAGCCTGAGCGCTTTTCGCGAAAAATCATTTTTTGCAAGTGCAAAACGAGCGGCTGCGGCGCAGAATATCAGTATCAGCACAATTATGCAGGCGCGAGAGAATGAAAAGGTGACGGTAACGGCGTCCGCTGTTTCGGCGGTTTTAACCGAAATCGCTAGTATTACGGAGCTAAGTATTAACAGCGCGACCTCAAGCGCCCTGCGAAGCCGTTCGCCGTTTGTTATAATAAAAGGCGCGGCAAGCAGAACAGTTGCGGAAAGCGCAAGAATACCGCCCGAAACGCCGCTTTTGAATAGGCACAGGGAGCAGAGAAAAGCCGGAGCAAGCAGAATAAGAGGTCTTTTTTCGGCTGAGATATAAAAGGCGCAGATTAGTGGCAGGATTAAACAGAGATAAGCGGAAAATAGGTCCGCGTTGCCGATTGTGCCGAGAAAAATGCTGCTGAACTCCCGCCCGGCATCGTAAAAATCATAGCTACCCGGGAAAAGCTGCAGGGGATTATAGCCGAGAATCTGAAATACGGCGACAATGCAGTTAATCGAAACGGCAAGGGCGGCGGCGTAGATATAGCTATTTTTTACGCGCCCGAAACGCGAAACCCCGAAGAAAATTCCTGCGCACAGTAAGATTGTTACAAGCCCGTCAAAACGTCCTTCTCCCAAAAGCACGGATGAGCGGAAGGATGAAAAAACAGCGGAAACACAGCAAGAAGCCGTGAACAAAAGAATGAGAACTTCGACGAGGTCAAGTTTTTTCAGATTGAAGCTCATTTTTTTCTTAAGGGCGGCGGCAAAAAGCAGAACCAACCAGAGGGCGCTGGCAGACACAAAAAAGATGTATTTTGAAAGAGTTATCTCTGAGTAACCCTCAAATCCCGTAAACAGAGGAAAAGCAAAAAGCATCACGAATACATATATATCCGTGACCCGTTCCGAAAAAGACGCGGTATTTGCTTTTAGCTTTAGATTTATCATTATTACCTCAACAGAGCTTATTTAGAAAACGGAGGCGGCTTACTTGTACTTTGACACACATGCCCATTATACGGACGAGGACTTTGACACGGACAGGGACGAGGTTATAAAGGCGGCGAATGAAAACGGAGTCGAGCTTATTTTAAACGCTTCAAGCGATTTAAAAAGCAGTTTGCAGTCGATTGAGCTTGCGGAAAAATATCCCTTTGTCTACGCTGCCGTCGGCTGGCACCCGCATGACGCCAAGACCTTTTCGGAAGACTCGGATAATTTGCTTCGAAGCTGGTGCGCGCTGCCGAAGGTTCGGGCAATAGGGGAAATCGGGCTTGATTTCTACTATGACCTTTCCGAGCGCGATGTGCAGAGAAAAGTGTTTATACGCCAGATGGAGTTGGCGAGCGAGCTTCAAATGCCGGTTGTTATCCACGACAGAGAAGCCCACGCGGAGTGTATGGAAATAATAAGAAAATTCCCCGAAGTTAAGGGTGCCTTCCACTGTTATTCGGGAAGCGCTGAGATGGCGAAGGAAATCCTCAATATGGGCTGGTATTTGGGCTTTACGGGAGCGATTACCTTTAAAAACGCAAGAAAAGCGCTCGAGGTTATTAAAATGTGCCCCAATGACCGCATTTTGATTGAAACCGACTGTCCCTATCTCGCGCCAGTACCTTTTCGCGGAAAGCGAAATGATTCGAGATACCTTACCTATATGGCACAGACAGTAGCCGAGCTTAAGGGCTTAAGCGTTGAGCAAACCGCCGAAATGACAACAGAGAACGGCAGACGCTTCTTCGGAATTTAATTTATAAAGGCTGTTTCAAACTTCGGACACACAACAAAAGTGTGTAAGCTTTGAAACAGCCTGAAGTATTCTCAGTCCTCGTATTTCGGACCGTAGCTTTGACTGGAGATAACATCGGCAAGACCTGAAAGGGCGGAGGATAATTCGCTGCGCCGATATGTCGTCTCCGGGCTGTTAAACTTAGACGAGGGCATTTCATCCGTCGGAAGCATTACTCGCACGCGTGTACCGCCTTTTTCACGGCTTTCAATCAAAAGAACGCCCTTGTGAAGTTGAGCGATTCCGAAGGAGATGTAGAGCCCCAGACCGTTTCCGGACTGATCAAGTTTATCGTCGAAATTATCGTCAGGCAAGCAGAAAATATTTACAAGCTTATCCTGCGGGATACCGGTCCCGTCATCATCGAGCGAAATTATCATTTTGCTGCCTGTGCGCTGGAGGGTCAGAGTGACGCTGTTTCCGGCGACGGTATGAGCAAGGCTGTTGGCAAATAGATTTAAAAGCAGCTGCTCGATTTTTGACGGATCGACAACGGCGAAAAGCTCCTTTTCAGAAGTTGAGAAAACGACATTAACCCCCGTCTCTTTGCTGAGCTGAGCCACGGTGTTTGTTAAATCGGCACAAAGCGCGACAAGGTCGGTGTTAACGGGGAAAAACGGCAGCTCACCTCGCTCGAGCAAATCCGCGCTGTCAATTTGCGTAATTGTGCGAAGAAGACAGTAGTAATAATGATACAGCACTGAAATGTTCTTATCGCTCGGAAGCAGCCCTTCCTCAAGACCCGCAACGCAGCGATCCGCGGACATTTTAATGCCCATTGTGCTGTTTCGCAGGTTGCTTATCATGTGGCGGTTAATGTGAAGAGAAGGCCTTTTTTTGTCGTTAACAAAATCGAAGAAAAAAAGAACGTAAGTATTTTCCTTAACAACCGAAATGCTTGCGGGGCGCCCGTTAAATGTCGTTCCGCAAACATATTGCGTTGCATCCTCAGAGAGAATATCATAAGGCAATAATTCTTTGGCCGGCCGCCCGGTCGGGTCGAAACCCAGAGCGGATTTGGCGGCGGGGTTAGCAAAAATTATGGATGAACTCATACTATCCAGTCCTATTACTGACTGACGCAAAGAAGAAAACACTCTTGAAAGCTCGATAGCTCTGTGCATAGGCAAGACCTCCAAATACAGATACTGTAAGTATGCTCAAATTACGGCAACTATATGTCTGAAAGCATGTGTTTATATAGTATCACATATTGGAGTATTTTCAAGCAAAACGGATTATTTTGTCAAACGATTTACAGAAATTGGGGTATTGGTAAACGGAGAAGAACTAAAAAAACATTTGAAAGCCAGTCGAAAAACACAATTTTTAGTTGACGCTAAGCGAAATCAAATTGCGGTTATGCTATTTGGACGGACAGCAAAGGAGATTGAAATTCCCGTTTTTTCCTTGATTTTTTGTCCGTGTTGGTGTACATTGATACGGATTAGTTCGAAAGAGCATTTCTGCAATTAAGCCTTAGCGTATAGAAACGGCGGGGTTTTGCATATATAATACGGATAATGATGCGAAAATAAAAATCATTCAATCGGAGGTGCAATTTGGCATCATCTAAAAATCAGAACTACCTTCATGGAGCGGCAATTTTGGCTGTTTCAATTGTTATAATAAAATTATTGGGAGCTCTATACAAGATTCCGCTGGGCAACATTCTTGGCGACGAGGGATACGGGCATTTTACTGTTGCGTATAACATTTACAATGTGCTGCTTGCCCTGTCTACTGCGGGACTCCCTATAGCCGTTGCAAGGATGATTTCGGAGGCTAACAATCGAAACAAACCGGCGCAGGTCAAAAAGATATTCAAAATTGCGCTATATTCTTTTGCTGTTTTGGGTGCAGTCGGAAGCTTGGTTCTTTATTTATTTCCGACTGACCTTGCAATCTTCATGGGAGATCCAAAAGCCAGTCAAAGCGTCGCGGCGATAGCACCCGCTGTAATAATGGTCTGCATCCTGTCGGCGTTCAGAGGATATACCGAAGGTCTTCAGGATATGAGGCCGACTGCCGTTTCGCAAGTGATAGAGGTTGCGGCAAAGATAGCTGTCGGACTGTCAATAGCAATACTGCTTTTAAAACAGGGCGAGAGCATGCCGAACTTGTCAGCAGGAGCAATTATCGGAACAGCGGCAGGTTCCTTGCTTGCCTGTATTTATATGCTCTTTGTTGTCATCAAACGAAGAAAATACGAAGACGGGAATTTGCGTCTGCGTCAGCCTGAAGAGCTTGATATGACAAGCGATAAAGGCAGCAGTATTTTTAAAACCTTTCTAAAAATAGGTATTCCTATAGCTCTCGGCTCCTGCGTTTCCAGCATTATTGCGCTTATAAACACGGGGCTTATTCTCAACAGACTTCAGGACGCCATAGGCTTTACAACAGACGAGGCTTCCGCACTGTTCGGCGTTTATTCCAAAGCGCAGACGTTTTACAATCTTCCGCCAGCGCTTGTAACCGCTATTACAATCAGCATAATTCCGGCGATTGCCGGCTACAGAGCAAAAAACAAAACCGAGGATTCAAAAAATGTTATAGAGTCTTCGCTTAGAATTGCGACTATTTTATTCCTGCCGATGGCAATCGGCCTCAGCGTTCTGGCGCAGCCGATAATGAACGGCGCTTATTACGGAAGCTTGACGGAAGGCGCGCCGCTTTTGGCCATAATGGGAATATCCTCGTTTTTTGTATGCATAGTTGCAATAACCACAGCGATTTTGCAAGCCGGTGGTTTAGAGCGCATACCAATGTATAACATGCTGATCGGCGGAGCCTTAAATGTTGCCGTCAGCTGGATTCTTCTTGGCGAGAAACAGCTTTATATTTTTGGGTCGGCAATCGGAACATTAGTCAGCTATATTATTATGTGTGCGGTTAATCTTTGGTTCGTTGCAAAGAAAATGCCGGAGCGGCCCAATATTGGCAAGCTGTTTTTTAAGCCGCTGCTCAACTGCGCCGTGATGGGTGCTGCCGCGTGGCTGGTTTATCCTGCCGCACTTAAGCTTCTGGGAGCGGGACCCGAGCCGACAAGAATTATTGTTCTGGTAGCGCTTGCTGCCACGGTTGCTGTCGCAGTTGCGGTTTATGGTGTGCTTACCGTTATTACTAAGGCAATTACTTTGGAAGATATGAAGCTTCTTCCCAAGGGAGAGAAAATTGCAAAACTCTTGCGAATAAAATAGCAAAATTCGGCGAAGATTTGAAATAAGGCCTGGTTTTGCCGCGAACAGGGCATATTAAAGACAAAGATTGCACAAATTGTGTTGAGATTTGCATTATGTGTACAGATAATTTGGGTTCTTTTTATATATATGCACATAAGTAAAATTTCAGCTTGCGGAAGGGTGGAAAGTGTGGTAAATTTTGAATATAAATCCTCCTACGATATGAGCGATTTTCGCAAAATAATCGAGGTTTTGCGTTCCCCGGGCGGCTGTCCGTGGGATATTGAGCAGACACATGAAAGCATTCGGCGAAACCTGCTTGAGGAGGCTTACGAGGTCTGCGAAGCGATTGACCAGAAAAGCTCTGAGCATCTGCGGGAGGAACTGGGCGACCTTCTTATGCAAATAATCTTCCATACCAGAATTGAAGAGGAAAAGGGCAATTTCAATTTGGACGATGTGGCGGATTCTGCCTGCAAAAAGCTTATTTACCGCCACCCGCACGTCTTCGGCAACCTTAATGTATCGGGCAGCGAGGAAGTAATCCAAAACTGGGATGAGCTCAAAAAAACAGAAAAGGCACAGACGACGGTTGCCAAAACCATGACAGACGTTGCTGAAAGCCTTCCGGCGCTTTGGCGCGCAGAAAAGATACAAAAAAAGGCGAAAAAAGTCGGGTTCGACTGGCCTGATGTCAGCGGTGCGATGGACAAGCTTAATGAAGAAGTTTCGGAGCTGATAGACGCGCAGGCGGAAAAAGACAAGGCTCACATCGAGGAAGAACTGGGCGACCTGCTCTTTACAGCGGTGAACATCGCGAGGTTTTCGGATATCGACCCGGAGACAGCTCTTCACAGGAGCTGCGAGAAGTTTATTAAGCGCTTTGAATCCCTCGAAAGCGAAGCCATAAAAAGCGGCAAACAGCTCAAGAATATGACTCTTGAGGAAATGGAAGTCCTTTACGACGCCGCCAAGCAAAAATGCTAGATTTTTTGCAGAATACAAATTGTGCAAATTTCTATATAACAAAAATTACTCAGTGAGAAATTATTTAGGAGGAAGAACATGAACAAAGCAGAGCTTATTGCCGCAGTGGCAGGGAAAACAGGCTTATCCAAGAAGGACAGCGAAAAGGCCGTTAACGCTACGTTCCAGACCATTGAAGAGACAATCGAAACAGGCGAGAAAGTACAGCTTGTCGGTTTTGGCGTTTTTGATGTTAAGACAAGAGAGGCTCGCATAGGACGCAACCCCAAAACAAAGGAAGAAATTAAGATTCCTGCGTCCCGCGTACCGGTATTCAAAGCCGGTAAAGCCCTTAAGGATTCTGTTGATAAATAAAATGCTTGGGCGCGGATTTTTTCCGCGCCTTTTTTAATTATGAAAGGGTTAATAAATGCGCCTTGATAAATATCTGAAGGTATCACGGCTTATAAAACGCCGTACCATAGCCAACGAGGCCTGCGACGGCGAGCGGGTTTCCGTTAACGGCAGAGCGCAGAGAGCCTCCTATGAGGTTAAACTCGGCGATATAATCGAGATTCGTTTCGGGCAAAGAACCCTGAAGGTTGAGGTTCTGGCGATTTCTGAAAATGCTCAAAAGGCCGATGCACCCGCGATGTACAGAGAAATTCAGTGAAAATAACAAAATACTCAGTCAAAAAGACGAGGCGGCTTTGCGCCTCGTCTTTTGTATTATCAGCAAAATCGGAAAACAAAAATTCCGAATTGTCAAGTATTATTATTCGACGATTTCCCATGAAAAAATTGGTTTAAAAATGATTATGTAAACCACTTATGAATAATTTGTCGAATAATGTGGTGCTAATTGTGTTGAAAACCCTGTTGAAAGTGTGGAAAACCCTTGATAAATCATAACCTGAAAAATGAGCCTGCGAATAAACGACTGATAATGTAATGAATATGCATAATATTTGTAAACCGACACTTTTTCCGTGTTGCAAAAAATGAAACAGCAAATAAAAGACTTGACAGTTTTTCTCGCGGGAATAATGGCTGTGAGAGCACCATATAGTTTTATTAAGCTATGCTTGGACGAAGCTATTTTGGAGGCTGAAAATGAAGAAATTATTGTTTGTGCTTATTGCTGCGGCTTTGTTTTCAACAAAGGCTTTTGCTATCGAAGCGCTCGGAGAGGAGTCACTTACGATACCTGCGCCGTCGGCTGTGCTGATGGAAAAAACCACCGGAGAAGTTATTTACGAAAAGGATGCCCATAATAAAATGGCGCCGGCAAGTGTCACAAAAGTAATGACGCTTCTTCTGGTCATGGAGGAAATCAAAGCCGGACGCCTGAGCGAGGATGATATGGTAGTCTGCTCCGCACATGCCGCCTCAATGGGCGGCAGCCAAATTTGGCTGGAGGAAGGGGAGCAGATGAGCGTGCACGAAATGCTAAAGGGCGTATGCGTTGTTTCGGCGAACGACTGCGCTGTTGCGCTTGCGGAGCATATTTCGGGCTCGGAGGAGAGCTTCGTAAAAAGAATGAATGCGCGCGCCGCGGAGCTAGGCATGGTTGACACTAATTTTTGCGATTGTACGGGGCTGACTGACAATCCACAACATCTTACTACGGCTTACGATATTGCGCTTATGTCAAGAGAACTGATAATGTTTGACAAAATCAAAGCTTATACTACTATCTGGATGGACACTTTGCGAAACGGAGAGGCGGAGCTTGTCAACACAAACAGGCTGGTTCGTTTTTACAAAGGCGCGACGGGACTTAAGACCGGCTTCACCACCGGCGCAATGTACTGTCTTTCGGCAACCGCAGAAAGAGACGGCACGGAGTATATCGCGGTAATAATGCACGCCGCAACTTCCGACCTACGTTTTGAAAGCGCGAAAACGCTTTTAAACTTTGCTTTCGCAAATTATTCTCTGTGCCCACTTCGAAGCCCCCAGGCGCTGCCGCCTGTTCGCATTTCCCTCGGCGAGTGCGACAGCGTTCAGCCTGTTTACGGCGGAGTGGAGAGCCTGCTTATGGAAAAAAACAGGCTTGGGGAGCTGAGCTATGAATTGATATTGCCCGAGAACTTCGAGGCTCCGATAAATCAGGGGGACGCGCTCGGGGAAATGGTGGTATATTCCGACGGCAGCGAGCTTGCGCGCGTGCCGCTGCTCGCGGGAAATTCGGTGCGGAAGCTGACAATGATAAAACTGTACGGAAAAATGCTCTTGAGGCTGTTCGGCAGCTAGTATTTTCCACTTATTGCCTAAATAGGAGCAATTTATGGTATACGCCACCCACAAACAAGCATAATTCATCAAATATTGCTTGTATTACTAAGCGGAATGTATTAAAATACAGGAACATAAAATCCCGCGGCAAATAATGGCCATCGGGGAAAAGAGGACACGGTTAATGGTCAAGGTTGATCTATCGGGCGCAAAAGAATTTTTCAAAGCGGCAGGTCCGGACTACTCAATGGTTGCGGAGGCACACAGGAAGCTTTTTGAGCATACGGGCGAGGGCTCGGAGTATACGGGCTGGGTGGAATTGCCGGGTCGCGTACTTAATAGTGAACTGAAGGCAATCCAAGCCTGCGCCTCTAAAATTCGTTCTAATTCACAGGTACTTGTCGTTATCGGAATCGGCGGCTCCTATCTCGGAGCCAGAGCCGCAATCGAGCTTATGCGCTCGCCCAACTATAATCTTGTGAAGAAGGAAACGCCCGACATTTTCTTTATGGGCAACGGGCTTTCCGCTTCCGCGATAAATGAAACCATCGAGCTTATCGGCGAGAGGGATTTTTCCGTAAACGTCGTTTCCAAATCCGGCGGAACGCTTGAACCCGCTTTGTCCTTCCGAGTTTTCAAGAGCCTGCTTGAGAAAAAATACGGCGCTCTGGCTAAAAAGCGCATTATCGCCACTACCGACGAGAGAAAGGGCACTTTGCACGATATGGCGGTTGCCGAAGGCTGGGAGCGTTTGGTTGTACCCGAGGATGTCGGCGGAAGGTTTTCGGTGCTTTCGGCTGTCGGACTGCTGCCGATGGCGGTTGCCGGGATTGATATTGAGAAAATCCTTCAGTGCGCCGTTTCCGAAATGCATGACCTTGACTTGCGATCCGTGGAAAACCCGGCTTGGCTTTACGCGGGCGCAAGACAGCATCTGTATGCAAACGGCAGAGCGGTGGAGATTCTTGCGAGCTTTGAACCGTCGTTCCGCTCAATGGCGGAATGGTGGAAGCAGCTTTTCGGCGAGAGCGAGGGTAAAAACGGAATCGGGATTTTCCCCGCGTCAGTCGAGTATTCCGCCGATTTACACTCAATGGGGCAATATATACAGGACGGGCCGAGAAGGCTTATGGAAACTGTGGTTTCCTTTGAAAACTCCGATTCGAGCCTGAAGGTGCCATTTGAACTTGGGGACAAGGATAAGCTGAACTACCTTGCCGGACGTGAATTTGGCGATATTTCAAAAATAGTCGCAAAGGCTGTTGCCGGCGCGCATATTAAGGGCGACGTGCCGAATATTTCTTTAAGCGTTCCGAGGAGGAACGAGGAGGGATTTGCCTCGCTCGTATGCTTCTTTGAGATGAGCTGCGCGCTTTCCGCCTATGTTTCGGGCGTTAACCCCTTTAATCAGCCGGGAGTTGAGGCTTATAAAAGCAATATGTTCAAGCTTTTGGGACAGGAGTAATTACCGCAGAAAGACTGTGCAAAATGCTGACAAACAAACCGTTGAAGTTCTGTAAATTGTATGTTAGGATAAGCTTAGAAGCAAGCACCACGCTTTTTTTCGGCATAAAATTTAAGGAGTGTGTTTATCATGGTTAAGCTTATCGCCGGCCCGAAGGGGAACGGCAAAACAAAATCTTTAGTTGAGCTCGTCAAACATGCCGTTGAGGAAGAAAACGGCAGCGTAGTGTGTTTGGAAAAGGACAAAAATTTGACCTTTGATATACCCCACACGGTTCGTCTTATCCATGCCAGCGACTACAGTTTCAAGTCGATGGAGTTTTTTAAGGGCTTTATCAGCGGACTGCATGCGGCAAATTACGATATTTCCCATGTTTTCATTGCAAATTTCTTCAAAATGATAGGCGAGCCTGATATGGACAAGGTTGCGGAGCTTCTTGACGCACTCGATGCTTTCGGTACAAAGGAAAACATCAAATTTACGATTACAGCTACAGCTGATACGGAAAAGTTCGGCGATAACATAAAGAAATACTGTTAGTATGATTTAGGGCGGCTGCGATTTTTTATCGCAGCCGCCCTTTTTGTTGACGGTGCAGGCTTAATGCTGTAATATAATTTTATTAACTTTGACGGCGGGGCGCGAGGCGGGAGATGATTTGAGTATGAAAAACTTTAAGTGGAACAAGAAATATCTGTATTGGGGCGTAACTGCCTTTCTCGTCATAATTGCCTGCATCGTGTTCTTCTGGATTATCCAGAGATGGTCGGGGCTGAGAGCATCATTTTCCGTGCTTCTCGGCATACTGAGCCCGATTATAGGCGGCTTCGTAATGGCCTATATATTGACGCCGTTCGTAAAATACTTTGAAAGAAAGATCTTCCACCCGCTCGGAAAAAAAGTGTTTGGGAAAAAGGAAAAAAGAGCTCGCAGCTTCAGCCGCGGCATGTCGATATTTCTTGCAATTGTGCTCGTAGTCGCTCTGGCCTCAGCACTTTTCAGCCTCGTTATCCCTCAGGTTTACGACAGCGTCGAGAGTATCGTCAGGAACCTGTCGACAAGTATCACAAAGGCGGAAAAATGGGCGGATAAATGGCTTCAGGGCTATCCTGAGCTTGAAGCTACCTTCACGGATATACTCGGAGCTGCCGGAGGCAGGCTGACACAATGGGCCAAGACCAGCCTTTTACCGCAAATGAACGATATCGTTTCAATCGTATCGACAGGCGTTATAAACATTTTGAAGGCGCTACTAAATTTGTTCGTAGCGGCGGTTGTATCGGTTTATGTCATGTTCAGCCGTGAGAAGTTCGCGGCTCACAGCAAAAAAATTCTTTACAGTATTTTTTCGCCGGAAAAAGTCAAGGGTATAATTACAGCTCTTAAATTCACGGACAGATCCTTTATGGGCTTTTTCACGGGAAAACTGCTTGATTCTCTGATTATCGGAATAATATGCTATGTGGGCTGTCTTATCATCGGTATTAAGGACGCGGTGCTAATCGGCGTAATTGTCGGCATCACAAATATCATTCCGTTTTTCGGGCCTTTTATAGGCGCGATTCCCTCAGCGCTTATTGTTCTCATGTATTCTCCGATGCAGTGCCTGATATTTGTAATATTCATAATAGTGCTCCAGCAGTTCGACGGGAATATTCTGGGTCCGAAAATTCTCGGCAGTACGACGGGACTAAGCGGCTTCTGGGTGCTTTTTGCCATCATATTGGGAGGAGGGCTTTTCGGCTTCTTCGGCATGCTTGTAGGCGTTCCCACCTTTGCCGTTATCTATGCAGGCATAAAGACCCTCGTTTACCGTAGGCTGGAAAAAAGCGGCCTCCCTTCGGAGACCGCGGTTTATGAGAATATGAGCTATTTTGACCCTGTCAGCCTTGAACCCGTTTGGCTGGAAGCAAAAAAATCAGGCAAGCTGTCGGAAAAGACTAGCGAAGTAAGCAACAAAGCGGACAGTAGCGAAGAGTAGACAAAATCAGTGTAAAACCGTGAAGAGCTTTTCTCTTGCCATTAAGATTCCGTCGCATAGAGCATTAACCTCGTCCCGTGTTGTATAGCGCGAGAAACTGATTCTAATCGCACCGTCAATTACGGCGTTCGGCAGACCCATTGCTTCCAAAACATAGCTTCTGCCGCCTTTTTTGCAGGCTGAGCTCTTTGAAACATAAATTCCCAGCGAGTCGAGATAATTCATGACGACCTCGCTTTTATAGCCGGGCAGGGAGATGCTTAAAATATGCGGCGCATCGCCAGAGAGCACCATAAGTCCCTCGTTTTCGGTGCAGAGCCGAGTTTCGGCAAGCTTTTTTAGCTGTGTCATTTCCTGCTGTGACTGTGCCGCCAAGCCGTTTCCGTACTCCGCAGCAGCCGCGAAAGCGGCAATAAGCGGCAGTGCCTCGGTTCCCGCGCGCTTTCCGAATTCCTGAGAGCCGCCGACAATGAGGGGAGCGAGGTTCCGAGTTTTTGCGCTGTCTTTAATATACAGCGCGCCGACACCCTTCGGAGCGTGAATTTTATGACCGCTCACAGTAATTAAATCCGCGCCGAGAGTTTTCGCGGAAAACGGAACCTTTAAAAAGCCCTGAACGGCGTTTGTGTGTAAAAGTGCGGCGCTTCCGCTTTTTTTTATACCTTTTGCGATTTCAGCAATATCGGTTATGCCGCCGGTTTCGTTATTTACAAGCATGAGTGAAATGAGAATTGTATCCTCGCGAAGCGCGCCCAAAACAGACTCAGGCGAAATGCTTCCGTCGCTCTCGGGCTTAAGCTTTGTCACCTCAAACCCGCGCTTTTCAAGAACTTCGAGTGACTTTAAAACCGCGCTGTGCTCCGCCTGCGAGCTGATTATATGATTCCCGTGCCGCTTCATGAGCTCGGTGGCCGATATAAGCGCCCAGTTGTCACCCTCCGAGCCGGAAGACGTAAAGAATACTTCCTGCGGTTTTGCGCCGAGGGTGAAGGCAAGCTTTGCCCTTGATTCGTTCAGCAGAGCTTTGGCTTCCCGTCCCATTTTATGAGTAGAGCTCGGGTTGCCGTAAAGTTCTGTCATTGCTGTTAAAGCCGCCTTCGCCGCTTCATTGCAGACCTTTGTTGTGGCCGCATTGTCAAGATAAACTGTCATATTTTCCTCCGCGGAATTATGTCATAGCCACTAAAGCGGCGTTATGATATATATTTAAACGAGCGAGTGCCGACGGCGTCGGTACGAAGCGATATAATTAGCGCTTTCCGCTTATTATATTCCGAAAACCCAATGAAAACAAGGTGAACCTATGAAATACAAAATTGCCACCCTCGGGTGCAAGGTAAATCAATACGAAACACAGGCAATCGAAACAATGCTAAAGCAGCGTGGCTTTGAGATGTCCGAAAACGAGGAGACTGCGGAGCTCGTAATTGTCAATACCTGTGCCGTCACGGCGGAGAGCGGAAGAAAGTCGCGTCAGGCGATAAGAAAGCTGAAGGGCGCAAACCCCGAGGCTCTCGTTGCCGTATGCGGCTGTTTTTCCCAGCTCAGTCCCGAAGAAGTTGCGCAGCTCGGCGCGGATGTCGTACACGGAAGCGGTGACAAGGAGCGCTTTTTGAATGACATTGAGAAAGCTCTCGGCGAAAAACAAAAAATCGAATGGGCGGACGACCCCTTTTCTAGAAAAATTTTGGAGGAGCTTCCCTCAGGCGCTGTTGACGGGCGCACCAGAGCTATGCTCAAAATTCAGGATGGCTGCACGAACTTCTGCACCTATTGCATCATACCGTACACGAGGGGCAGAGTTCGCTCTCTGCCTCCGGAGCGCTGTGCCTTACAGACCGAGGAACTTGCACAAAGGGGCTTTCGCGAACTTGTAATAACCGGAATAGAGATTGCATCCTACGGGCGTGACCTTGAGCCAAAGTGCGACTTAGCAGACGCTATCGAGCGCTGTGCTGAAAGGGCAGGGGATATGCGCCTTCGCCTCGGCTCTCTGGAACCTACAATTATTACGGAGAATTTTGCAAAAAGGCTCAAAGAAACGGGCAAAATCTGTGACCACTTCCATCTCTCACTACAGAGCGGCTGCGACGCCACCCTTAGCCGAATGAACAGAAAATACGACACGGCAAGGTTCTTTGAGGCAACACAGATTCTCCGTAAGCATTTCCCTAATTGCGGGATGACGGCGGATTTAATCGTGGGATTTCCCGGTGAAACGGATGAGGACCACGCTGAAACTCTGGCATTTATAAAAAAGTGCGGCTTTTCCTCCATGCACATTTTTCCCTACTCAATAAGACCTGGAACAAAGGCGGCGGAAATGGGCGGGCAGCTTTCCAATACAGTAAAAGCTCAAAGGGCGATGGAGGCGCAGAAGCTCGCGGGTGAGATGGAAAGCGAGTATCTTAATTCCTGTGTCGGGAAAATACTGACAGTTCTCTTTGAAACCGAAAAAGACGGCATGTCCATAGGACACGCAGCGAATTATACTCAAGTGTGCGTGCACAATGGACACCTCCGAAAAATTGTAGAAAATGTCCAAATAGTCGGCGTTTTAGACAAAATGCTTGTAGGTAAATTAGTTTGACTTTAGAATGCTAAAGGATTTATAATGGCTTTGACATTATTCTGACAAGCAGAATCAATGTGAAATTGCATGGAGGTTTTTCGATGAAGAGAGAAGAAGTTTTCAATTTTTCAGCAGGTCCATCCGTACTGCCGACTGAAGTTCTCGAGATTGCCGGAAGAGATATTCTCAACTATAACGGCAGCGGAATGTCAGTTATGGAAATGAGTCACCGAAGTAAAGTGTATCTGGAAATCTTTGAAAGTACCAAATCTAAAATGAAGTCGGTACTTTCAGTCCCCGAATCACACGAGGTGCTGTTCCTTCAGGGCGGAGCTTCATTGCAGTTTTCAATGATTCCGATGAATCTTATGAGCGAGCTCGGCAAAGGCAAGGCTGATTATGCGGTTACCGGCAACTTTGCCACGGTTGCAACCAAGGAAGCCAAGAAATACGGCACAATAAATATCGCCGCCTCCTCCGAGGATAAAAACCACACATATATTCCCGCGCAGTCCGAGCTAAAGCTCTCATCCGACGCGGATTATTTCTACTATTGCGCAAACAACACAATTTACGGAACGGAATGGCAATATATCCCCGAAACGGGCAGTGTTCCTATCTGCTGCGATATGTCCTCAAATATTCTTTCAAAACCTGTTGACGTTTCCAAATACGGCATTATTTTTGCCGGAGCTCAGAAGAATATGGCTCCCGCAGGGCTTACGGTGGTTATCATCGACAAGAGCCTTGCAGGAAAGGAAATGCCCTGCACGCCGCTTGTTATGAGCTACAAAACCATGATTGAAAACGACTCGATGTACAACACGCCGCCCTGCTGGAATATTTATATTCTCGGCTTGGTGCTGGATTGGCTTGAGAAGCAGGGCGGAGTCAAGGGTATGGAGCAGATTAAAACAGCGAAGGCCGCGCTCCTCTACGATTATCTCGACGGCAGCGCTCTTTTCAAGGCTTGCGCAGAAAAGGGTTCACGCAGCGATATGAACGTCACTTTCCGCACTGGAGATGAGGCGAAGGACGAGGAATTTTGCAAGGGCGCGACAAAGCTCGGGCTTACCAACCTTAAGGGTCACCGCAAGGTCGGCGGCATGAGAGCCTCTATCTATAACGCAATGCCGATTGAGGGAGTTAATAAGCTCGTAGAGTTTATGAAGGAATTTGAGGTGGCAAACCGTGTATAATATCAAATGCCTTAACAAGATTTCACCCTTCGGCCTCGATGTGGTTAAGGAGAGCGGAATAGGTCTTGACGATAAAACCGAAGCTCCTGACGCTATTATGGTTCGCAGCGCCGATATGAACGAAATGACCTTTAACCCAAACCTGCTATGCATAGCAAGGGCGGGAGCCGGCACAAACAACATCCCTGTCAGCCGCTGCGCCGAGCAGGGGATAGTGGTTTTCAATACCCCCGGCGCAAACGCCGAGGCGGTTAAGGAGCTTGTTATCTGCGCGCTTCTGATGGCCTCCCGCGATATTATCGGCGGCGTTGAATGGGTTCACAGCATTTCCGACAAAGGAGATGAGGTTCCCGCAATGGTAGAAAAGGGCAAGGCTAGCTTCACAGGTCCCGAAATCGCAGGGAAAACCCTCGGTGTTGTCGGCCTCGGCGCAATCGGCGCGAAAATCGCGAACGCCGCTCTCGAGCTTGGAATGAAGGTTTACGGCTATGACCCCTTCCTGTCCGTTGACGCAGCGTGGATGCTCTCAAGCCAGGTTCACCACGCAACCGATATTGACACGATTTATCGCAACTGCGACTATATCACCCTGCACGTCCCCTACAAAAAGGACGCAACCCACCACATGATTAATAAGGACGCCTTCGCGAAGATGAAGGACGGGGTTCGTATAATTAACCTTGCCCGCGGAGAGCTGGTCTGCGACGAGGACATGCTGGAAGCAATCGATTCCACAAAGGTTGCGCGCTATGTAACGGATTTCCCAAACGCCATTACTTCCAAAGCGCCCAACACAATTCCAATGCCCCATCTGGGCGCCTCAACTCCCGAGAGCGAGGAAAAGTGCGCTATTATGGCGGCACAGGAAGCTGTGGATTATCTGATTAACGGCAATATCAAAAACTCGGTTAATCTTCCGAGCGTCAGACTTGATCGCATGGGAGTAAACAGAATCTGCATTATTCACCGCAACGTACCGCGCATGCTAAACCATTTTCTTGATCTTATCGGCGAGGCGAATATCAACGTAGCCCACATGGTTAACGCGGCAAAGGGCGAGATTGCCTATACCATTATTGACACCGATACGCCTGTCGGGCAGACTATACCCGAAACCATAGCTAAGCAGGACGATGTTTTCAGAGTTCGCGTATTGTAATTCCAAAATACTTGAAGCTGCCGGTTTATTCTTAAACCGGCAGCTTTTATATGCTGATTTATACTCCGCATATAAGGGTAAAATCATAACGGAAAAATTTACAAATTATCTCCCAATTAACTTAAGAATATGGTATTATGATAAGGTATAGCAATTTTCATCGAGGGGATAGAAGCTGATGGCTTTTCGCACATCCGCAAAAAAGAAAAATGAGCCCGTGCCCGAAAGACGTATTATTGCCGAGCTTATTGCGCCGCCGGGGGGCGGGCTTACTGCGCGGCAGGCGGCGGAGCGTTTGGAAAACGGGTATGGCAACATACCGATAGATCCGCCTTCAAAAACAGTCGGGCAGATTATCTGGTCAAACTTATTTACGTATTTCAACATTGTCTTTTTCGCCCTTGCCGCCTGCGTAATTGCTGTCGGTTCGTGGCAGAATCTGACCTTCATGCCGGTTGTTCTCGCAAATATCCTTATCGGTATTATTCAGGAGCTTCGAGCTAAAAAAACTCTGGATGATCTGAGTATTATAAGCGCCCCCAAGGGTGTCGTGGTGCGTGACGGGGCTTTCAGGACAATCAGCACCGAGGACACGGTTCGCGACGACATTGTTGTTTTCGCGCAGGGAAATCAGATTTTTGCGGACGCTATCGTTGTTGCGGGCGAGTGTCAGGTCAACGAAGCTCTTATGACAGGCGAGGCGGACGAGATTAAAAAGGCCGTCGGCGATGAACTTATGAGCGGAAGCTTCGTTGTCAGCGGATCGGTCAGGGCAAGGCTAATTCGTGTCGGGAAGGATTCCTACGTTTCGAGACTTACTCTGGAATCCAAAAAAAGCCGAGGGCAAAAGCAGTCGGAAATGATGCGTTCACTCTCTAGCCTTGTCAAGTGGATTGGTATTGCTCTGATTCCGATTGGCGCCGCACTTGCTGTTAAAGAAATTATCTGGCTTCACGGCACGGTTTCGCAGGGCGTTGTATCAACGGTCGGCGCCTTGGTCGGGATGATACCGGAGGGGCTCTATCTGCTGACGAGCATCGCGCTGGTCGCGGCTGTCATCAGACTTGCACAGCGAAAAACGCTGGTTCACGATATGAACTGCATTGAGACTCTGGCTCGGGTAGACACGCTTTGCGTGGATAAAACCGGTACGATAACCGAAAACAAGATGATTGTCGAGGATATTTATCTTCTGTGTGAGGACAGATTCATAGCCGACGACATCCGCCTTATTATGTCGGATTACGTTTATGCCATGCAGGACGACAACGACACAATGGCGGCACTTCGAAGATATTTTAAAAACGAACACAAGCAGACGGCATTGGAAACACTGCCCTTCACCTCTGTAAAAAAATACGGCGGAGTTGCTTTCCACGAGGATGAAACCTATATTCTCGGGGCTCCCGACATTATAATGGGCGAGAACTATTCCCAAATTAAGGACAAGGTCGATTTCTATTCCAAGAAGGGCTGCCGCGTTCTGCTTCTGGCGATTTATGACGGTAAGCTTTCCGATGAAGCTCTTACGCAGGAGGTATTTCCTCTTGCACTAATACTTCTTGCTAATAAGATCAGAAAAAACGCGCCCGAGACCTTCACCTATTTTGAAAGGCAGGGCGTCGCGATTAAGGTCATTTCGGGCGATAACGCCATGACGGTTTCGGAGGTCGCAAAGCGCGCGGGGATAGCAAATGCCGAAAAGTATGTCGACGCGCGAACGCTGGACGACGACAGGAAAATCCGCGCCGCGGCAGGGGAATACACGGTTTTCGGCAGGGTAAGCCCCGAACAGAAGAGAAAGCTCATAAGAGCGCTTAAGGCGGACGGACATACAGTCGCCATGACGGGCGATGGTGTTAACGATGTCCTCGCGCTAAAAGAGGCGGACTGCAGCGTTGCAATGGCCTCGGGCAGTGAGGTTGCCTGTCAGGTTTCTCATGTTGTCCTTTTAAACTCAAACTTCGCGTCAATGCCGTCCGTTGTTATGGAGGGCAGGCGGGTAATAAACAACATAGAGCGAAGCGCGGCGCTGTTTTTGGTAAAGAACATTTTTTCCTTTGTTTTGGCGCTTATATCGCTTGCGTTTACCCTTCCTTATCCGCTTGAGCCGTCGCAACTTACTCTCGTAAGCACCCTTTCAATCGGCATCCCCTCCTTCGTTCTTGCTATGGAGCCCAACAACAGCTTAGTTAAGGGCAGATTCCTTAGAAATGTCATCTATCGTGCGCTTCCCGGCGGATTTACAGATCTCATCCTTGTAATAGGTGTCATGCTGTTTTATGTTGCTTTCGATTTTCCGAAGGAGGAAATGTCCACAATTTCCGCGCTTCTCATCGGCGTTGTCGGGCTTCTCGTTCTGCACAGGTTCTGTATGCCCTACAATAAAATCCGAACCATTCTCATGGTTGGAATGACCGTAAGCTTCATTGTGCTCGCGGTTTTCTTTAAACAGCTGTTTTCACTTACGGACCTCTCCTTCTCCTCGTTCCTGGTGCTGGCGGTTTTCTCGCTTCTGGCCTATCCGCTTATGAAGACCCTTACTTGGTTCTTTGAAAGACTCGACAAGAAATTTTCACCGTCGGAGGGCGTGAGAAAAAGGCAAAAGGGAAGACATGCAGCACCCTCCGGAAAGAGATAAAACTAAATATATGCCGGAGAAGCATCTTCTCCGGCATATATTGTTATTGACATATATTTGACTAACTTTACAAAAATTTCACATATTATTTGTTTAATATTTCTTGATTATTTCAAACCTTTGGTGTACTATGATATCATCTCGAGGAAAGGAGATGATTTAATGAACAGAAAGTTCAAATACAGCGACGTTGATGACATGATTTACGGAAATACTGAAACCGTTCCGAGCGACAGATAGCAAAGTCCTGTCACTAAGTAATAATCCGCAATGAAGCGGTTCACATATAAACTTAAATACTTCAGATGCTGCGTTCCGACGGTCATGAAGCCGTTTGAACGCGTTTATTTTTATTAAAGAACACTTACAAGGCAAATTAAGGATTAGGCGGCGGACGTCCGCGAAAAAAACATCAACAAACGCAAAAGCCCCCTCATTTACGAGGGGGCTTTGTAAAAAACAATTTCAGCTTTCGGCTGCAGCAGACTTGGACTGCTTTTTCTGAGTCTCAGCCTCAGAATCGTAAGACATATTATCAATAATATATTCGCTGGCTATCTTGCAAAGATAGCTTTCCACCGCAAGCCTCATAGCGAGTTCCGGCAGGTTGCTGTCCGAACTCAAAGCCTTGTCGCTTAGCTCCTTGGCGCAGGTTTCGACCATGCTTCGAAAGTTCTCGTAAAACTCCTCATCGCCCTTGTTCTTCTTAACTACTTTTATAAGGTAGCCTGTGTCTTTAACCGAAAGCACCTGCTTAAGCCGCAGTATAACGGAAAGGTAGACAAGGTGTTCTCTCGAATACTTTTTACCTCTCGCACGGGGAAGAACATCAGCCTTAATGTAATTGTTAACCATGGCGGAACTGAGCCTGTCATCATCACGCAGACTGGTTTTGCTGCGGGAAAGAAAATCAAGCACCTGATCCATATATAACTCAATGTCGGGAAATCCGTTATAATCCGGGAATTTAAGCTGATTCGAGAGTTCGCGCAGCTTTTCGACTTTACTCATTCTTCAGACACCTCAGAACATTAGTGTGTATATTATAGCGCGGGTTTGAAAATAATGCAAGTATCATATATATTTGGTTGACATATCGATAACAAGGTAATATAATAATGATAACCACATTACGCGATTATTCGGAGGCGTATTATGAGCAAAATTTGCCTTTTCGGCGACTCAATTTCAAAGGGTGTCATCATCGACGAGCTGCGTGACAGATATGCGATGACGAAAAATTGCTTTGCCAATATTCTGGCAACGGGTGATTCAGCGTTGGACTTGTCCAATTATTCCATGCTTGGCTGCACAATTATGAAGGGGCAAAGCATGATAGAACGGCATATCAAGGACGTGCAAAACTGTGAAGTGATGGTTCTTGAGTACGGCGGTAACGACAGCGACCACAATTGGAAGGAAATTTCGGAAAATCCGTCGGGGGAGCACCTTCCAAAAACTCCGATTGAAGATTTTGTGAGCGCCTATCGCGCAATTATAAGCAGTTTAAAGGAAATGGGCAAAAAAATCGTTATGATGAATCTGCCTCCGATTGATGAACATAAATACTTTGATTGGATAAGCAGGGGTCTGGACAAATCGAAGATTCTCCAGTGGCTCGGCGGAAGCGACGAATATATTTACAGATGGCACGAAATTTATAATGTACAAATCTGCAATATTGCCTCGGAATACAATATACCCATAATCGATATACGCTCGGCGTTTCTGGAAAGACGCAATTACAGCGATTATCTTTGCAATGACGGTATTCACCCGAACGAAAAAGGGCACGAGATTATAGCGGAAGCAATAGCCGAGGCTATTCCAAATATTGAGCTTGCAATGCAGAGCAAAGCGGTTTTTGAAAAGGGCGCATGATGGCGTTTTTCAGTTGACAATTTCGTAAATTTGTTGTAATCTAAAGTGCGGCCGTTCTAATGGCCGTACTTTTTACAATTTAATATGGAAGAGTATCGAAGTGGTCATAACGGCCCTGACTCGAAATCAGGTAGACGGCAACGTCTCGTGGGTTCGAATCCCACCTCTTCCGCCAAAAATCCCTTGGAAATTAAGCATTTCCAAGGGATTTTATTTTGTCCATAATTTTCTATAAGGGAAAACGAAAACCGGAATCGCAGAAATGAATTACAACAAATATTTCATTTCACCGGAACCGATAAGACAGCTTTACGATGACAGACTAAAACTTATATGATATTGTCATCCGCTAACAAAGAAAAATACAGATTCGATAATTGTTTTACATCCTGATAGTCTATGTCAAACAACTCTTTCATTCGATTAAGCCTGTAAAACACGGTGTTTTTGTGAATGAAGAGTTTCTCGGCCATCTTTTGTGTGTCCTGATTGCAGCGAAAAAAAGCTCGAAGTGTATCAACATAAGAAGCGGAATAGCGCTCGTCATAATCCTTTATCCTCCGAAAAAAAGAACTTTCGAACAATTCGGAATCATCAGAGTGTTTAGCAATGGCGGCGGCAAAGAAGACTTTATAGTCATCTGTGTAAACTACGCTCTCCTGCGAGCCTTCGGCAGCTGAGATATCCAACGCAAATTCCGCAATTCGTATATATGACGGGAATTTGTCGAACGGATAGAAATCGTCACTTACACAAACCATAAAGCTACTGCCAAGGCGTTGGACTAAAGCCGGTAAATGAGACAAATTCTCGGCGGCGATCACAACGACGAAGGCGTGGTTGTACGGGATGTACCACCAATTCAGGTTAGTCCTGCAGAATTGAAGAAGTTCTGATTCAATCCGTGATTCCTGCTCATAAGTTGTGGGGCGGACCAAAAGCAAGCGAAAGGAACAAATGTCTTTTAACAGAGCCTGCAGATAATACGGATTCTGATAAGTAATTATATTGATATTGTTATTAAGCAGACCGAGCATATAGTTTTGAATCGGATGGAAGTTGTTCTTAACGGAAAAGCCATTGATAGTTAGCGCCAGTCCGAAAAAAGATGCGGCAATCCGAAGTATTTCAAGCTCATCCTTCGTCGGCATGTGATTGACTATTGGCATGTCCATGACTCCAATAAGGTTTATACCGAAAAGACAACCGCAGCTGGAATGCCTATGGCTGAAAAAAGGCAATACTTTGCTGATAGGCTGCCCCTTCAAGAGAAGCCTTTCAAATTCACTCACCAAATCCGTGAATTCCTCGTCAATGGTATGCTTGCCGGTGTTGACATATTCATTGACAAGCTCCTGATCGTAATCTTTGGAGACGGCGACAATTGTTTGGGAAGTCAATGTAACCGCGATAGGATTTCCGGTATACTTCGCCGTTAGATTGCAGAGCTTGCTAAGGTTGGCTCCGTTCGTAAGCTCCTGCAAGCATTCGTTCTGAAATTCCAAAAATAATTGGCTCATAAGGACAACTCACCTATTCTCATGTTATGTTAAATCACAAATAGTCGCTGTTCTTTTTTTACTATAGCACAAAAGGAAGCGCGGTTTCAAGCTGTTCCACAAAAATTGCCATTAATTTATCAATTAAGTCAAACTGGTTAACAAAGCGTTAAGTTTAAAACAAATTCACATACATTGTGTATTAAACTGAACTATGAAATAGTGAAAGTGCCGAATCTAATAAGGAGGTGTAAGATTGCAATGGATGGAAAACTGATTCATATAGCAATTAACGGCGAGCAATACGAGTTCTTGGTTAGCACGCGCAAAATAAACGGCGCGATTCCCCCGGAGGAGACACTGGCGACTACCTTGCGTGAAAGGCTAAATCTTACCGGCACAAAAATAGCCTGCGGAGAAGGCGCCTGCGGCGCCTGTACGGTGCTATTAAACAACAGGGCTGTTTCGAGCTGCATTACTCTGACCGTCGAGTGCGACGGAAAGGATGTTGTAACGATTGAGGGGCTGCAGGACCCTGTAACCGGAGAGCTTGATCCGATTCAGCAGGCGTTCATCGACTATTACGCGTTCCAATGCGGTTTCTGCACACCCGGAATTATCATGGCGGCAAAGGGGCTTTTTATAAAAAATCCCCATCCTGACAGAAAAGAAGTTGAAGATGCGCTTTCGGGCAATATGTGTCGCTGCATCAGCCAGTATCACGCTCTTGATGCAATCATGGCGGTTTCGGAAAAACTCACTAATGAAGGGGGGATAAAAGCATGAGCTCCAGAGAAAAAGTTGAGTATCGCAACATAGGAAAAAATTTGGTTCGTGCCGACGCGAAAGATATCGTTACGGGGCATGCAACTTTCTTTGACGACTTTAAGCTCAAGGATGTGCTTTACGGATATCGTCTGGGCAGCCCGTATCCCCACGCGCGCATAACATTCATAGATACCAGCGAAGCTGAGGCAATGCGCGGCGTCAGGGCGGTTATCACATACAAAAACGTCCCTGCGCCGGTGGATCAGTGGGGACTTGGTTTGCCCCCCGCGATTCCGATTTTGGAACAGGTTGTCAATTATGTCGGCGAGGCTGTTGCTATTATTGCCGCCGACACCAAAGAAATAGCTATGGAAGCGGCTGATTTAATCAAGATAGAATATGAGCAGCTCGAGCCTGTGTATTATTCTCAGGATTCTGCGAAGCCGGAAGCTCCTCAGCTATACCCTGTGTTTCCGGGAAATAAGATTCCGGACTTGGAAATCTCCGGAGAGAAAATGATGACCTCGCTTCACAGAGGCGACGTAAACAAAGCATTTGAAGAATGCGATATCATTGAAACAGGGACATATACATACGATAAATTCGGCTCTCCCGCCGCAATTGAGCCTCCCGGAATTACAAGCTTCATCCATGACGGCAGAATTCAGCTTTACGGCACCATTCAGGCACCGCACACCGAACAGATGTTCTTCCAAATCAAATCGCGTATGCCGACCGATGTAAAATCGTTCAACGTCGGAGGTTCCTTCGGCAACAAGTCATGCATGGAAACAACCGCTTCATATTGCAGTGCGCTTTCAGCCGCTACACATCGTCCCGTAAAGATGTTCCTGACTAAAGCGGAGCAGCTGCTCGTCCATGATATGCGCATCGGTATTTACTCCGAATCAAAAGTCGGGCTAAAGGACGGCTTGCTCCACGCCGCCGAAGGCACAGTTTATCTGGACTGCGGCGCAATAAACGGAGTCGGTCAGATACAGCTCGGTGTAGGTCTCGGTGAAATGCAGGTTGCCTTCGGAAAATGCAAAAACTGGGAGGTTCATGGCGATGTCGTTATGACAAACCATGTGCAAACGGCCTCTGTTCGCGGCTTTGGCGGACAGGAGATAAAGTGTGCTTTCATGCCTCTGGTTATGAAAGCCGTGAAAAAAGCAGATATTGATCCGCTTGAATTTTGTATCAACAATTTTGCCCAGACCGGTGACGGCTGGATCTGGCGCGACAGTCATTGGTACGACTGCAAAGAACAGGATTATTCCCATGTAATGCGTACCTCCGGCGAAAAATTCGGCTGGAAGGACAAGTGGAAGGGCTGGTATGTTCCGACTCGCGAATACGGCAATAAAGCTGTCGGCGTCGGCGTTTCGGTTCACGGCAATGCCGATGTTGGCGAGGACCAGGCTGAAGCGTATGTCCGCCTTGAAGGCAACGGAGATGTCTATCTTCACAACTCCATAACCGAGAGCGGCATGGGTCAGGCGAGTAACCTCCGAAAATATGTAGCTGACGTTTTGGATATTGACGCTGCAAAGGTCATTGTCAAGGGCGGAGACACAACCATAGCTCCTTACGACTTTGGCCCGGCAGGTTCCTGCTCAACCCTGACTACCGGCGAAGCTGTGACAAGAGCGGCCGAAGACGCAAGACGGCAGCTGCTTGAAAACGCGGCGAGGAACGTCTTCCACTGCACACCCGAGGAACTTACGACAACTGACGGATTAGTATATATGCTCTCCGCACCGGAAAACAGAGTGCCTTGGTTCGGCTGCCTTGACGCGTTCGGCCTGACAATTACCGGTCACGGAACATGGAAATCCGATTACAGCAAGTCCAATTTCTGCATCTATTTTTCCGAGGTCGAAGTGGATAAGGACACAGGCATATGCAAGCTGCTGAAGGTTCTTGTCGGTACGGATGTCGGCCAGATTATTGACCCCGCGACGCTTGAAATGCAGGCTCAGGGCGGCTTCGGCGCCGCCGCCGCAGACACCGGTATGCTTGAGGAATCTGTCCTTGACGAATACACAGGACATGTTTTGACGAGCAATCTTATTGACTACAAGTGGAGACCCTTCAATGAGTTCCCTCCGTTTGAATTCAATGTCGAGGAGGACCATCCCGAGGTTTCGCGCTTCAAGGCTGTCGGTTTCGGTGAGATTTCAGGTGCTCCCGGACCCGCTTCCATGATGATGGCTATTTCCAATGCGATTGGCAAAGAGTTCTGCGCATATCCCGCACATCCGAGAGCGGTTCTCGCGGCTCTCGGAAAAGCCTAAACGGAGGTGAATTAAAATGAAAACATTTGAACACTACACATCGAAAACCTTTGAAGAGGCGTCTGAACTGCTTAAACAGGGAAAGAATGTGGTTGTTGCCGGAGGTACCGATTTGTTCGGAACCATGAGCAAAGCGATTCTTCCCGAATATCCCGAAGCCGTAATTGACCTAAAGGAAATATCTGAGGGTGAAGGGATCAAGGACAATGGCGGAACAATAGAAATCGGTGCGCTGACAAAGCTTGCCGACGTCGTTGATTCACAAATTATCTTGAAAAAGGCTCCGGCTATGGCTCAGGCGGCTCACTCGGTCGCCACCTCAATTGTACGAAACACCGGCACAGTCGGCGGAAATGTCTGTCAGGACGTCCGCTGCTGGTATTACCGTTATCCGCACGAGGGCGGCGGACGCTTCCTTTGCCAGCGCAAGGGCGGCGCGGAATGCTATGCGGTGCATGGAGACAATCGCTATCACTCCATTTTCGGCGGCATGAAGGCCGGAATAACACCCTGCACACGCGAATGTCCTGCGGGCACGGATATTCCGGCCTATATGGAAAAACTTCGTGCTGGAGACTATGACGGCGCTGCGGAAATAATCATGGAGGTTAATCCCATGCCCATGATTACCTCTCGCATCTGCCCCCATCCCTGCCAGGACAAATGCAATCAACTCGGCAACGGAGACTGTGTTAACATTCACGCTGTGGAGCGAAGCATGGGCGACTATATTCTGGCAGACATCGGCAAATTCTATCCTGCTCCAAAAACAGAAACAGGCAAAAAGCTTGCCGTAATCGGTGCCGGTCCCAGCGGCTTGACCTGCGCGTATTTTATGCGCAAGCAAGGGCACAGCGTGACCGTTATTGATAAGATGGAAAAGGCCGGCGGTGTTTTGATGTATGGCATTCCCCATTATCGTCTGCCGAAACATTATGTGGATGATTTTGTGGCGGCTCTCGAGGGCATGGGAGTCAAGTTCGATTTGGGCAAGACTGTCGGAGCGGACATTTCTATGGATGCTATCATCTCGGGATACGACAGTGTCTACTTGGCTACGGGAGCTTGGAAACAGCCGATTCTGGGCATTGACGGCGAAAACCTTACAATGTTCGGTTTGGACTTCCTTGTGGAAGTCAATAAGTACCTCAAGAAGGTTGCACAGTTCGGCAACAATGTTCTCGTCTGCGGCGGCGGTAACGTTGCAATGGACGTCGCGCTGACCGCGGTCAGACTGGGTGCCAAAAACGTTACTCTTGTCTGCCTTGAGAAGGAAAGCGAAATGCCGGCCACCTCAGAAGAAATCGAACGCGCAAAGGAAGAGGGAGTTACAATAATCAACTCCCGCGGTCTTTCAAAGGTAGTTGAAAAAAACGGCAAGGTCATAGGCCTCGAGACCAAAGCCTGCACTTCGGTATTTGACGAGAACCGTCGCTTCAGCCCCAAGTATGATGAGGCAGATAAAACAATTATTGAAGCGGACAGCATAATTCTCGCCACCGGCCAGCGTGTCGATCTGGACTTCCTAGGTAACAAATATGCTGAAAAAATTAAATCTCAGCGCGGTCTTATCGAAGTTAATCAGGAGTCCTTTAAGACCAATCTGCCAAACGTATACGGCGGCGGAGATGCGGTGACGGGTCCCAATCTTGCGGTTAGAGCGATTGCGGCGGGCTCCGCTGCGGCGAAGCACATGAGCCGCGATTTGGGCTTCCCCTTCGAGCGCGGAGTCAAAGGCTCCGAATTCCTGAGCTGCGATGCGGAGTCCGTTGCTGTAAAGGAATCCGTAAAGCTCAAAGAGGTACCGCTCGGACAACGCAGCCTTGACAAAGAGGACGCAGTTTCCCTCAGCAAGGAGGAAACCGCAAAAGAGGCAGGGCGCTGCATGAACTGCGGCTGCTACTCCGTAAACGCCTCGGATATAACTCCGGTGCTTATAGCTTTTGATGCCGATATCGTTACAACGAGCAGAACAATCAAGGCAAAGGAACTGTTTACCACCAAACTCAAGGTCTCTGATATGTTGGAGCAAGGCGAACTTGTAAAAGCCGTAATTGTGCCAGATATGGAAGACTATGAAACGCATTATGAAAAACTGCGTGTACGCGATGCTGTCGACTTTGCAATCGTAAGTTTAGCAACCGCTTACAAGCTGAAGGACGGAAGGTTCCATGACGCGCGCATAGTGCTGGGCGGAGTAGCTCCGGTTCCCGTGGAGCTTGGCAAGGTTGAAAAGCTGCTCGAGGGTAAGACTCCCACCGCAGAGCTAGTCAAGCAAGCCGGAGAGCTTGCTGTCAAGGGCGTTGTTCCGCTGAGAAAAAATCAGTACAAGATTACCCAGGCAAGGGCGCTTGTTGAGCGCTTTGTAGAGGGTGCAGGTAAATAATTATCATAAGAACGGGGGAGATGCCGTGAAAGCGGCATCCCCCCGCGCGGAAAGAAGGTCCGCTCATGCGAATTGCGATAGCATCGACCGAGGGCAGCGTAACACGCTATTTTGAAGATGTGTGCTGTTTTGAGATATTCGACGCGCAAGACGGTGACCAAACTCGGCTTCCCGACCTGCACGCTGACTTAAGCACAGTGTTTGAAAAGCTGAAGTCAGCGGGCGTTGATTTGCTAATTTGCGGCAGTATGGATCACAAAAGCGAGGCCAGCGTACGCAAGTCCGGCATCAAAATTACACGAGATGTGCTTGGCTTGACCCGCGACGCGCTTTCGGCTTGGCAGGCGGGATATCTGAATACGACTGATTCTCCGATGTGTAAAAATGCGCGGTTTTGACTTATGAATGAGATGCAGACAGCATATTTCGTTAAGGCGCGGCAGAACACTTGAGAAACCCTGAGCGCGAGGGGTTTCCGATAGACAGGCCTGCTCTCGGGACGGTTCCTGAAATATAATGAATCGAAAAGAGTGATACAATGAACAATAAAATGTTGAAAGCTTCTATTTTGTCCCTGTCCGTTTTCCTGTCCAGCGCAATGTCCGTGTCGGCGGCGCTAGCGGATATTGCAAAAGCCTTTCCCGATGTCAGCAGTAGCAACATACAGATGATCATTTCACTCCCATCCCTGTTAATCATACCGTTCTCTTTGATTGCCGGTGTTTTATCAAACAAGCTCGGCAAAAAAATGCTTGTAATGGTTGGTCTAATTCTTCTTTCCCTGGGCGGCGTAGCCCCCGCGTTCACAAACAGCTTTGCGAGCATAATGATTTCAAGATCTATTTTCGGCATTGGCGTCGGTCTTATAACGCCCTTTGCAACCGGACTAATCGCCGACTTTTTTGACGGACCGGAAAGAGCGGGAATGATGGGACTTCAAGCCGCGACAAATTCCCTGGGCTCCAGTGTATTGACCTTTGCGGCAGGCCTGCTATGCGTGTTAAATTGGCACAATGCCTTTTTTGTGTATGCGCTTGGTGCAATTGTCGCTATATTAGTACTCTTTAAGTTACCCGAGCCGGCAAAAATCCAGACATCTCCCACTGAGAAGTCGGCGCCGAATAAACCTGTTTTTCTTATAGCGGTTGGTATGTTTCTCTATATGCTGTTTCTGTTCAGCTTTTACAGCAATATCGCGTTTTTGATTGAAAAAAACAGTCTCGGAAATCCGGCTACTTCGGGAATGGTAATCACTGCGATGACCTTGGGCGGCTTGTTGGTATCCCTATTTTTCGGTAAGCTGCTCCCGCTGCTCAAACGGTATTTAATTGCTGCGGCGATGTGTGTGACCGCCATAGGCTTTATGCTTTTAAGTATGGCGCAAAGCATAGCGCTTGTTTATGTGGGCGCTGTATTCATAGGTTTCGGAACGGGATTTGTGCTGCCTTACTGCATGCTCAATATCACTTTCAAGGCCCCAAAAGCCGCTGTACCCTTGTCAATAGCTATTGGCCTGAGCTTTATTAACATCGGTTCCTTTGCTTCACCGTTCCTTTTCAAGCTTATAGGAACGCTTTCAGGCAATACAACGGTAAAGTTTTCTTTCCTTGTGACAGCCGTGTTCTTTGCGGTTGCGCTTGTCATAGCAATTCTTGCCGCGCTTGCGCCTAAAAAACAGCAGATGGTGCAACAATAAAAACCCGGCAAATTGTAATGTCAAAATTCTCTCTACATTAAATATTTATCAATGCGTTTCATTACCGTATATCATAAGGTGATTGCAAAAAGTGTGCCAACAGAGTTGAAATAGATGGATAGCGGAATCCATCACGAATGACAACTCTATTGGCACACTTGTGTTTTGGCAGAGAGTGATTTCAAAACACATTTCTAGGAAAATTATAGGTTTTTATAACTCCGATTTGCGCATGACTTCGCTGATTCCATGACATTCCGGCCGAATTATTAATTGGCTTCCACAAAGCTCTTAACGTATTCTTTAAGCTTAAAAGAAAACATAAGGTTAAATACTGCGTTACCTTCGTCAAACTCTTCGCCAATCATAGTTTTAATTTTCTTTAAGCGATAAAACAAGGTGTTTTTATGAATATGCAATTCATTTGTGATTTTAGGGATGTCTTTCATATAGAACAAATATAAATACAGTGTTTGGACAAGTTCCTGATCAGCAGGTTCGGGGCTTTCAATCATTTTCAGCAACCCCGGATGACAGAAATCCCTCAAATCAATGTTTTCGGCGCATATTTCAAGGGCATGAAAAATGATGTAGGCGCTGTAATATTCGAGTCTGTTCTCCGACAGCTTTCTGGACAGTTCGAGACTCTTTTTGGCCTGAAGATAATACTTATGCATTTCCGCGGGATTTGAAAACACATTGCTTATTCCCATCCGAAGGCCATTTTGCTCCAAGAAGGGGAGAAGATCGTCTTCTGTGTTTGAGAATAATGCTTCGTCTTTTCTCCTGCTCACCAACAATACAATTTCTTGTTTGTAAGAAACAGAGATGCTGTCTTTTATCAGTATTCGAAGAGAAGACTGCATACCCGAAGAAAACTGAAAATTGGTTTTTTCACTATCTGCTTTTTGGACTATAACTGTGTACAAGTCTTCATTTAAAGTTTTATCGAGGCTTCGCAAGCGATTTGTTATTATTTTTTGATCAGTCAATCTTTGCTCTATTAAATCAACAAGCAGAGACTCATACATTACGCCGTGATTTTGAATGAAGTGTTCATTTTTCTGTAATTCTATTGAAGTCAGCTTGACCAGTTGATTGACGCATTCCGCGTCGTTTTCGCCAAACGGTTTGTTTATCCCATATACAGCAAAATAGGCTACTACCGTACCGTTAATCCTGACCGATGAATCAATCCATCCATAACCGACTTCCACACCATGCTCATGATTAGCGCTTGGGCCTGACACAACGGGGTATTGACTTTGGCAAATAATATTTAGACGTTTGCTGGATTTTAAAATGCGGATTGTCTGTTCGTCCATATATCCGATTTTTGCGTTCTCCAGCAGCTTGTTATCTCCCACAGCAAGGTTTGATGAGGTTGCCAATCGCTTATAACTGGTGTCCAATATGGTTATAGGATTTCCCAGAATATCGCAGCCAATATCGGCTATGGCACTTACTCCTTTTCCGCGATACAGCGCATCGATTAACTCCTCAAATTTTGAGGAGCTTTTCTTTTGGACAAGAGCACTAAAAATTCGTTCAATTCTCCAGAACTCCACGGATTCGTGAAGATAAATATAGTTTATATTCGGCAGTTCGGAAAACCACGCAGGAAGGCTTTGGTCGGCAATACACAATATATTTGCGGTTGTGTCACCAAAAGAAGCTCTGATAAGTTTTGACGCATAAAGCACATATAAAACATCCGATGAAAATGAATCAAGACTCTGATCAATATAGGATGTTGAGGCAACCATCGCCTCAAATGGTCTATTTATCACAAGTTCAGGCAAAA
This sequence comes from Clostridia bacterium, assembly GCA_009929315.1. Lineage (GTDB taxonomy): Bacteria > Bacillota > Clostridia > Oscillospirales > Oscillospiraceae > UBA2658. Next base: position 168,978 of record SAAS01000005.1, on the reverse strand, counting down.
AATCTTTCAGATTATCAGAAATACTGGTTAATTCGATATTCACTACGCATGCGCCTCCATAACTACTGTGCTATAGCACAATATTATAACAAAAGTTTCGGCATTGTTCAAGCTCCAGCCCGATGAATTGTGGTTATTTTGTATGCTATTATTGAGCAAGAAGAGATGAGTTTGGGCGAAATTGTCAGAAACCTCCAAAAAACCGTTTGCAAAGCTATTGGTACATGGCTCAATTATCCATCCCACAATTATATAAACGGAGTGCACAAGAAATGCGGATAGATTTTGAAAAAGAATATAATAACAAATTGATGTCTCCGCAGGAAGCGGTTCGACTTGTTAAAAGCGGAGATACAGTTTATGAGGGGACCTGTACAAGCGTTGCTTACGGATTATGCGATGCTCTGTCTGAACGCGGGGATGAATTGGAGAACGTAACACTCACTTGTTCGCAAATAATATATCCCGTGAAAATGCTGGAAGGAACTCACCCCGGCGCGTTTAAACTGAGCACATACTTTATGGGGACTCAGGAGCGCAACTGTTTGAAAAAAAACTTGCTTGAGGTCAATTACAGCAGCGTCCACCTGAGCCAGGTCGACCTTTGGTGCCGTGAAACTCAACGTCCTGATGTTGTCTTTTTTGAGGTGTCGCCTCCGGACGAAAACGGATATATGAGCTACGGCGCCAGCGGTGTAGCCCTGCATACGTATCTGAAAGAATCGGCGAAAATAATCATATTGCAGGTCAACAGCTTTGCGCCATATGTTTACGGCGAGCAGAATCTGATACATTTTTCCGAAGCAACAGCAATTGTCGAGACGAATCGTGAACTGCCCGAAATACCAAACATGCCGATAGATGACTCAATAAAAACTATTTCAAGTTTTCTGTTGGACCAGATACCTGACGGCGCCTGTATACAGCTGGGCATCGGCGGCGTTGCAAACGCTGTCGGTTACGGTCTGAAAACGAAAAACGATTTGGGAATACACACAGAAATGATGGCTGATTCAATGATGGAACTAATGAAGATGGGAGTTGTTAACAACTCGAGGAAAAACTTCATTCCGGGAAAATCTGTCTCCGCCTTTACTTTTGGTTCAAAGGAACTTTATAAGTTCATTAATCGTAATGAAAACATGTATTACTTGCCCTTTACTGTTGTTAATAACCCTTCAAATATTGCCAAAAACGACAACATGATTTCAATTAACACCGCGATATCCGTTGACATTCTTGGACAAGTTAACGCTGACAATATCGGGGGCAGGCAGCACAGCGCGACAGGCGGACAGGTTGACTTTGTTCGGGGAGCGCAGATGTCAAAAGGCGGAAAGTCTTTTATTGCCATCCAATCCACCATTGAAAATGAAAAGCTCGGGCGCCAGAGCAGGATTGTGTCACATTTTCCAATCGGCACAGCGGTTACAACTCCTCGCTCTGATGTGCAGTATGTCGCAACCGAATTTGGCTGTGTAAACTTGAAGCTCCTGACGATGAAGGAACGTGTAAAAGCCATGATCGGACTGGCTCACCCGGATTTTCGTCCGCAGCTGACAGAGGATGCCAAGACAGCGGGACTGCTGTAGGGTTTTGCTTATCTCAGATAATATATTAACAGCTGACGCCAATCCTGTCGTCGGGAGAAATAATAAAATTAATGCAACAGGTTTAAATTGAGCAGATCGAAGGCGTTTCCAATAAAAAGAAGCTTAATTTCAGCCTGACATCATAAAAAGCAAGGAGAAATTATATGTCGGAACTAAGAGATTATTATGTTGAAGATTACCTTGATGCAGAAAAGTACATATCTAAGTTAAGCAGAAGCGGGCTTAGTCAGTTTTCACCTCTGATCATATCCTGCGCGATTACGGGTGCAAATCAGGGCAAGGAAGCAAATCCAAATCTGCCGGAAACCGCTGAGGAGGCGGCCCAACAGACTTTCGACGCGTATAATGCCGGAGCGAGCATGGTTCATGTTCACAGGAGAAGTTCTCAGAACAATGCGGTAATGACAAAGGACCCTAACGAATACAGGGAGCTAAACGCAATGATTCGCGACAGGTGTGCGGATATCATTATTAACAATACTGCGGGCGGCGGACGTACCCGCCTCCCGGACGGAAGCATTTCTCCGCTCCTCACAGTATCCCTGGATGCAAAACCCGAGGTAGCCAGCATCGACATCTCAAACTTTGTATCGAGAGCAAAGATGAAAAAGCGCCTGCCTCCGCTGACGGGGCGGGATGAAGACCAAATCGTCGAATATTCCTACAGTATCATGCCAACTGAGGCAGAACAGGTAATGGGCATGATGAGGGAAAACGGCATAAAGCCTGCCTTTGAGTGCTTTGACATCGGAGACCTTCAATATCTCCACGGTTTTATTGGCGCTGGTATTGCGGAAGCTCCCCATCTTGTTGAAGTAGTTTTTAATAACGGAACTTGCTTCCCTACGATTGATTACATGATGACAGCCATGAAATATATGCCCAAGAATACGGTTTTCAGCGCAATCGCTACCGGAGCGACACAGTTCCCGTTGCTTGCGGCAGCAATTATCCTCGGAGCAAATGTTCGTGTCGGCATGGAGGATAACATATACCTCGGCAAAGGTCAGCTCGCAAAGAGCAACGCTGAGCTGGTTGAGAAGATAGTACGCATTGCAAACGAGTTGGGACGTCCGATTGCAACGCCGGCGCAGGCCAGGGAAATGTTGGGACTGGGCGCTCCGAGAGCATATCAGTTATAAATAATTGAGTATAAAGGAGAATTATCTAATGCCAAAAGTAAAAACATCAAGAAACCCTCTCATGATACCCACTGTTCCTTTTGAAGAGTACAGCAAGAAGTATTCAAAGCTTTTTCAGCTGGAACGCACCGAAAGCGGTGTAGTCATGGCAAAGTGGCACACCGACGGTAAATCCGCCGTATGGGATCAGCCCCTCCATCGCGCAATACATCAGCTGACCAGCGATGTTGGTCAGGATGTTGAAACCGAAGTGTTTATTCTTGGCGGTGCCGGCCATGACTGGCTGGCTCAGATACACTCGACGGAGGCGGAGACTCCAGATTCAAAAAAATGGCTCAGCTATGAGCACATGTTCTATGATGGCTGCAATATCTGCGAGGGGCTTATTTTTGATCTTGAAATCCCCACCATCGGGGTTATTAACGGACCCGGCTTTCATACGGAAATGGCTCTTTTCTGTGATATTACCCTTATGGCTGATGACGCAACCATAGTAGACCCTCACTTCCACCCGGCAAACATGGTTCCGGGCGATGGTATCCAGATTGCCTTCCGTGAATGCATGGGTCTTAAACGTGCGAATTACGCCATGCTTACCTGTGAGACAATTGGACCCGAGAAAGCTCTGCAGTATGGACTTGTCAATGAAGTCGTACCCAAAGATAAAATCTATGAGCGCGCAATGGAACTGGCTGAACTATTCGCCTCAAAGCCGCGCATGATGCGCCGCGCTACCGTACAGGTGCTGCGTCAGCCGTGGAAGGAAGCGCTGGCCAAAGAGCTGCGACTCGGCTTCGGAACAGAAATGTGGACATATCTTGCCGGCAATGAAGTTCATGACGGAGGTGGTGGCGAACAGGACAAGCTTATGGCAAGCCTCGGTGCAGATATGTAGTAATAATAAACTTTTGGATTTCACAGCGAGAAGATTAAACCATATCCTAATTTAATTTTGAAAGGAAAATCACTATGAAATGGGTAGAAAGTGAAGCAAAAATTACAGTTGTTCCGAAATCTGAGCACGGAGTACCGACATATTTCAACCATGAGTCGGATTTTGGCGTGCATCTGGACGAAGGCTATATGTCTGACGGACAGTTTGTCGCCGCAAATCTGAAAACCCATGACGGACGCGAATTGGGTATTATGCTTCATATGATGTGCGTAAATCCCCGTAAGGACAAGGGAGTTTTCCCCGGCATGCTTAGCATAATCTCTATGACGGATTTTACCGAAAACACATATTGTGTCAAGGAAGATGTTTTTATGCAGCCCACAATCAGCTATGCTGCGGATAAGCTGGACATTAAAACGCCGATTTCCTATATGCGCCGCGAGGGTGATATGTTTTATGCCGGCACAGATTTGCCCGATGGAAAAGGCCGCATTGAGCTCGAAATGGAGCGTACGGGTCCCTTCCTTTTTAACTGCGCAACCGGCGCATTTCCCTTCCTTAACGATGAGGTCATTGCTTATCAGTTTTCCGTTCCCAGCCTTAAGGCAACAGGCAAGCTGACTCTAAACGGCAAGGAATACAAGGTCGAGGGTGATGCTTGGATTGATCGTCAGTGGGGCGATGGCAACGAGGATTTCGGAAAGCGCACATTCAAGTGGAAATGGATGAATCTAAACCTGAGCAACGGTTATAAAATCAGCGTTTGGGATGTTGTCGTAAACGATAAAAAGGAAAACTGCTGGGCTACTGTCATGTCGCCTAAGGGAGCGCACACGGTCGTCGATGTTGTACCCTTCTCCAAAGGTGAAGGCAATATCTACGAAAGTCCGGTTACCGGGCAGAAGTACCCCTCAACCTATGTAATAGAAATGCCCTCTCTTGATGCAAAATTCGATGTTAAAGTCCGCGGTTTGCTCGAACAGGAGATTGCTTCCGCGACCGGCGAAGATAAATATGAGGCGGCTTGCACATTTACGGGTACGTTTATGGGTGAGAAGGTTGAAGGATTCAACTATGTTGAGCTTGTCGGCAGCTTCAAGTAATTTACAAAATACGAATTTCTGAGTAAGGTCACCCGCATATTCCGTGACGGTTCCGATAAAAGCTCTCGTCATTACCACAGGGAATACTTTGCAATTGAATTCTGTAATCGGATAAGGATGGCTGCTGCGGCAATGACTTTCGAGCGATGAAAATTGTGCTCCGGTAAAACGAAAGACAGATTGCTAAAAGAGTGGTCAGCTTAAGCTGACCACTCTTGCCATCTGAAATTGAAAAAGGTGAAAGGCCGAATTAGTTCACAATTCGCTTTCATGAACAAGTGAATTAGCAAGAACAGTAAAAGACTGGAGGCGTGCTCTTTGCCTAACATCATGCTTACATACCGCTGCAACTTAAATTGTCCGTACTGCTTCGCAAACGAATTTGTCAATAAGTCTGTACTGGATATGTCCGAGGAAAACTTTGATAAGGCCGTGGGATTTATTACTCGCAAAGGTCCGACAAATCTTGGATTGATTGGAGGAGAACCTACACTGCACCCCGATTTCAACAAGTTCCTCGTAAAGCTAATGTATAACCCCAATATAAATGATGTACTGATTTATACGAACGGCCTGCGCCTGGACAGTTTAAAGGAGCAATTACTATCGCTCAATTATTCTTTTATGGCAAAATTTCTTGTCAACTGCAATTCTCCAAAGGTGATGGGGCAAGCAAATTACGAAAAACTGGTTCGAAATTTAGATGCTCTTATCACAGAAAATTTCCTGAAGGACAATTTCAAGCTTGGAATCAATCTTTATTCAAATGATTTAGATTATACCTACATTATTGACCTGTTAAAAAGGTATGACTACAATACTGTACGCTTTTCATTGACAGTTCCGGATTTCTCCGCAGGAGAAGAGTGGAACGCCCTTGAATATTTTAAATCGCGCAAAGGCTATCTGATTCGCTTTCTGCACGATATGGAAGAAAACGGGATTCTCGCTTATTACGATTGCAATAAGCCTCCGGCTTGTATTTGGAGCAAAGAGGAAATGCAATGGCTGACTGAATACGTCCATAAATATCCCAGACAAGAAAGCAATTTACTTGGTATGCAGGCAAGCTGCAATCCGGTAATTGATATACTGCCAAATCTTCGAGCGGTTCGCTGCTTTGGAATGTCCGATTTCAGCAGCGTAGCAATAAAGGATTACCGCTCTGTGGCGGACATTGCCGCATATTTTAAAAACACAATCGATGCTGAGGCGTGCCGAATCAGCGCAGATGCTCAATGTCGGAAGTGTTATGAGAGACAGACAATGCATTGCACAGGAGGCTGCATCGGATTTAAACAGGAAGCAATTAAGAATGTCAATGCTTATGTATCACAAATTGATGTAAAGGAGCTTGCAAATGGGCAATAAAAGAATGATACGGGACGGTATAATCGGCACCGACGCAGGAGGTCCCTATTTAATTGGCGGAAAATGCAAGCGCTGCGGGGCCGCCTCATTTCCAAAGCGGGAATTTTGCGCACATTGCCTTTCCACGGAAATTGAGGAGCTGCCGCTCAGCTCAACCGGAATCTTGTACTCGTTTACAACCACATACAGGGCCGTGGCTAAGTTTAAAGCTCCGCACTCTCTGGGGTATATTGATTTGCCGGAGGGTGTACGTGTCCTGTCCCCGCTGATTCCTTCACAAGATAAGGATTTCCAAATCGGCGATAAAATGAAGCTGGTCATAACGGAACTGTGGGAGGAAGAAGATATCTCCGTCGTTGGGTACAAATTTGAGCTGGAGGAGGGGGAATAATATGCGCAAAGTAATGGTGCTGGGAATTGGGCAAAGCTCTTTTGGTAAATTTCCAGATAAAACGGCAACCGAGCTCGGAACAGTCGCCGCAAAAGCCGCTGTTCATGATGCCGGTATTGATCCGAGGATGCTTCAGGTAGCCTATGGTGCCAGAGCCGTCGATGGCTCTACTACGGTTCAGGACATTCTGAAGAACTTAGGCGTCACTGAAATAGAGATGAATAATATCGAAAATGCCTGCGGCAGCGGGATTTCTGCGGCTAATCTGCTATGGAGAGATATTGCCACAGGTTCCTATGACATCGGAATCGTTGTCGGAACCGAAGCAATGACAACCAGCAGCCTTGCCGGAAAGCTCCTTGCTCCGAATAAAGATGATCTTGACGGACAGCTGGGAATAACAATGCCCTCATATTTCGCGCTGATAGCAAGACGTCTGATGGCGGACTATGGCGCTACGGCGGAAGATTTAACATACCCTTCAGTCAAGAATCATCGAAACGGCTGTTTGAATCAATATTCCATGTATAAAAAGGAATTATCCGCACAGGAAATTTTGGAATCAAAAATGATTGCCGATCCCATCACCCTGCTGCAGTGCTGTCCAAGCACTGACGGTGCCGCCGCTTTGATACTATGCTCGGAAGCCGTCGCAAGAAAATACACTTCCCAAATGATACAAATACGTTCCAGCGCTATGATTTCAGGCAGCTTTGACGAGCCGGGGCGTGATTTGGTGGGGTTTAAAATGCTTGGAGTTGCGGCAAATAAAGCATACGAAATGGCAGGTTTGGGACCGGAAGATGTAAATGTTGTGGAGTTGCATGATGCTTTTTCACCTGAGGAAATTTGGGCGTACGAGGGACTGGGACTATGCCGCAAGGGAGAAGCGATTTCTTTCATGCGCTCGGGAGCTGTTGACATTAACGGACGAATCCCGGTGAACCCGAGCGGCGGTCTGCTGGCATTGGGACATCCCTTAGGGGCATCGGGAGTGCGTGTGGTTTGCGAAATAGCGCTCCAGCTTCGCGGAGACGCGGGTGCCCATCAGGTAGCAAAAGCAAATGTCGGCGTTGCCGAAATGATAGGCGGCTATCTTGAAGGCTTATGCCCTCCGATAGCCGGCGGTGTACAGATTTTGACCAGATAGAAAGGATGTTTGCATGATTACTAAACTTAACCACATTGGAGTCGCCGTTGAAAGTATAGACAAAACTGTCGCTTTTTTTGAATCGGCGTTCGGTGCGCGGGAAATAACAAGAGAAGCCTTGCCTGAGGCCGGTCAAACGAGCTGTCTGATTGCAATCGGCTGCGATAATTTTGAATTGATGGAACCTCTGGGGGAAGGCGGAGTCGTAAGAAAGTTCCTCGATAATAAGGGGGAAGGCTTTCACCATATATCTCTTGTGTCAGATGATTTGGACGCCGACTGCAAACGTCTTGAGGAAAATGGCGTTAAGATAGTCGGAAAATCTCAAAGCGGCAATCTCAGAGTAGCTTTTACACATCCGAAAAGCACCGGCGGTATTGTTTACGAAATATCTCAGACAATCGAATGAAAATAGGCAGGAATAATCAATGCAAGTAACCAAAATCACTCGCTTAATTGTCGGAACTGTAATGATGCTTTTTTCCGGCATTATTTACGCCTGGTCAATACTTAAAGCCCCTTTGCATACAGAGCTGGGCTGGAGTAATACTGCCCTTGGGCTTAATTTCACTATAACTCTGTGCTGTTTTTGTATCGGCGGCCTATTGGGCGGAATTATGACCAAAAAAATTTCTCCTCGAAGCTCCGTCCTGATTGCCGCAATCTTAGCCTTTTCGGGCTTTGTAATCGCTTCACGTGTGAATAGTAACATCATCATTCTCTACCTGTCGTACGGGGGCTTATTGGGTTTAGGTATCGGTATTGCCTACAATGTTGTTATTTCAACAATTACCGGCTGGTTTTCTCATCGAAGAGCAACGGCGTCAGGCGTCCTGATGATGGGCTTCGGTGCAAGCTCACTGTTAATAGGCACACTTACAAATAAGCTGATTGGAAACATCGGCTGGCGCAGTACTTATTTTTATCTGGGAATAGCCGTGCTTATAGTTTTAGGACTCGGCTCAATTTTTGTAGTACCGAGCAAGAAGGTGCAGGAAAAACGGGAGCTTCAGGGAAATATTGATATGAGCCCCGGGGAAGCGCTTTCAAGTCCGGATTTCTGGAAGTTTTATACGTACGCCATGCTTTTAGCTTCGGTTGGTACTGGGGTTATCAGCTTTGCTAAGGATATTGCTCTTTCATCAGGTGTCTCAGAGACACTGGCGGCGACGTCAGTCGGTATGCTTTCGGTTTGCAACGGTCTCGGTCGGGTAGTGACCGGCGGAATTTACGATAAGGCCGGCGGCAGCAAAACAATGATTAGCGCAAACGTGTTTGCAATTGCTTCAGTTTTAATGGTGCTCGCCGCTCTGAGAACTTCATCAAGCCCGCTTCTGCTGATTGGCTTATGTATGATTGGATTTGCCTACGGTACGATGCCCCCAATATTAACCGGTTTTCTCAATAACCGTTTCGGGTCACGAAGCTTTTCTGTCATTTTCAGCTTTGCCAACACTATACTCATTCCGGCGTCATTTATGTCGACGATAAGTGCTTCCATCATTTCAACAAAAGGGAATTATATTGCTGTGTTTTTGCTGTTTCTTGCAATGGCAATTGTAGGATTGGGGATTAACATATCAATCCATGTGCCAATGAAAAGAGCAAGGTAAGAGCCGGTTGTGATGTAATTAATATAATTTTGATAGATATTAGGAGACAGATTATCATGAAAGAAGTATTTGTTGTATCCTGCTGCCGGACTGCCATAGGTTCGTTTGGCGGTGCATTGAAGGACACACCGGCCGTCGAGCTCGGCTCAATAGTGATTAAAGAAACTCTCGTACGAGGCGGATTATCGCCGAAGCTTCTTGACGAAGTGATGTTTGGCTGCTGCCTTTCCGCTGGCTTAGGGCAAAACCCCGCAAGACAAGCTGCTGTCAAAGCCGGAGTACCAAACGAAGTACCGGCACAAACGATAAGCATGGTCTGCGGCTCGGGAATGAAGTCGGTAATTGAGGCTATCAGGGCAATCCGTTCCGGTGACGCTGACCTGATTATGGCCGGCGGAATGGAGAACATGTCCGCCGCTCCCTATGCCATGACCTCCGCTCGTTTCGGGGCGCGTATGTTCGATACAAAAATGGTGGACACCATGGTTCATGATGGACTTTGGGACGCTTTCAACGGCTATCACATGGGGATAACAGCCGAAAACATCTGCGATGAGTGGGGAATAAGCCGTGAGGAACTGGATGAGTTTGCTTTAATAAGCCAAAAAAAGACCGCCGCTGCCCAAGCGGGCGGAAGGTTCGCTGACGAAATAGTTCCCGTGCCGGTGAAGGTCAAGCGCGAAATTGTGGATTTCAAGGTGGACGAATATCCAAAAAGCATGACAGATAGGGAGTCTCTTGCCAAACTTAAGCCTGCTTTCAAGCCTGACGGCGGCAGGGTGACAGCGGGAAACGCTTCAGGCATAAATGACGGGGCGGCAGCGATTTTGCTGGCTTCCGGCGAGGCGGTTGCCAAATATAAGCTCAAGACAATGGCAAAACTTGTTTCACACGGACAGGGTGGTGTGGATCCATGCATAATGGGGGTTGGGCCGGTACCCGCAACGCGACAGGCTCTGGAAAGAGCGGAACTAACCATAGACAACATAGATTTGATAGAGGCAAACGAAGCTTTTGCCGCACAATCCATAGCAGTAGCAAGAGAACTGAATTTTGATATGAACAAGGTAAACGTAAATGGAGGCGCAATTTCTCTGGGGCATCCGATTGGTGCATCCGGCGCAAGAATTATAGTAACACTTTTACACGAGATGCAAAAACGCTCCGACGTGAAAAAAGGTCTTGCTACGCTTTGTATCGGCGGAGGTATGGGAGTCGCGACCATTTTTGAAAAAGTCTGACTAAAAGGAGAAATATATGCCAAAATTCGTATCCGTTGAAGAAGCGGTTAAGCTCATCCCCAATGGAGCCAGTGTAATGTTCGGCGGGTTTATGGGCTGCGGGAACGCTCACAGATTCATCGAAGCTCTCTCGAAAAGCGGCGTGAAGGATTTGACCATGATCTGCAATGACGCTTCCATGCCGGGCGGACCGCTTAACGAAGAACAATACGGGGTTGCAAAGCTGGTTCACAATCACCAGATAAAGAAGCTGATCACTTCGCATGTGGGGCTTAATCCCGATGTAGCCGTTCAGTCAATGCAGGAGAAAACACTTGAGGTTGTTTTGGTCCCACAGGGCTCGCTTGTGGAGATGATACGTTCCGCAGGCGCAGGTCTTGGCGGAGTTCTGACACCTACGGGTGTCGGAACGATGGTAGAGGAGAGCCCCATGTGTCTAGGTAAACAGACACTGAGCAACCGTGACTTTCTGCTGATGGCGCCGCTACATGCGGATTTTGCAATAATAAGCGGATATCAGATCGACATGGCAGGAAACGTATGGTATAAGGGCAGCACCAGCAGCTTTAATATTGTTATGGCAACTGCTGCAGATATTGTGATTGCAGAAGCCGAACATGTGGTAAATATTGGTGAAATAGCACCTGAAAATGTACGCACGCAGGGCGTGTTGGTTGACTACGTGGTAGAAGGAGGGCCATATTGATGGAACAGAACGAAATCAAAGGCTTTATTGCTGCGCGAGTCGCGAAAGAACTAAAAGACGGCGATGTTGTGAATCTGGGAATTGGGCTCCCCACGCTTGTACCGAATTATTTGCCTGAGGGAGTACGTGTTACTCTGCAATCTGAAAACGGGATTATAGGCACAGGGACTGTCAATGAAAGTAACCATGACCCAATACATGTAGTCAACGCAGGCGGAGCCGTAGCTGCGGTTGCACCAGGGGGCAGCTTTATAGATTCAGCAACATCTTTCGGCCTAATCCGCGGCGGTCATGTGGATACCACGGTGTTAGGGGGACTTGAAGTGGACGAGGAAGGTTCTTTGTCTAACTGGATTATTCCCGGCAAAAAGATGCCGGGGATGGGCGGTGCGATGGATTTGCTTGTCGGCGCAAAAAAGGTAATTGTCGCGATGGAACATACCGCAAAAGGCTCGCACAAGATTTTGAAAAAGTGCAGGCTGCCTTATACTGCGGTTAAATGTGTCACAAAGATTATCACGGAGATGGGTGTTATGGATGTCACTCCTCAGGGCTTGGTCTTAAGCGAATATAACCCGGAGTTCTCAATCGAAGAAATTCAGACTGCCACAGAGGCAAAGCTAAGTATTAGCCCTGAATTAAAGCCTATGGCAGCGCCTTTCAGTCAGGCTGAAAAGAATTCAGCCGATTTCCGATAGACTATTTTCACTTTATTCTTTTTCGCTCGATTAAATGCCTGTCCTTGAATTTTCTGATTACGGTGCCGAACAGCAAAGAACGGACATTATAAAGAAACGCCATTATCCCCTAACCTGCGGTAAAAACAGCACCGCAGGTTAGGGGATAATATCAAAATATAAATTGGCATTGTCTATTAGTGGTATGTATGGTACACTAAAAAGCGTGTCATGCACTTTATATAAACCACATATAGGAAATTAAGTGAAAAACTGCGGGTGAGGGAGAATGAAAAACAATAAAGGCTTTACTTTGATGGAACTAATCGTTGCAATAACTATTATCAGTGCTTTGGGCATGATAATGGTACCTGCGCTGACTCAATATGTTATCAGCGCGCAAAAGGGTGTCTGCGAATCGAGTCGTGAAGAGTTTATGTACAGCTTCAGAACCTTCAAAGCCACGGACGAGGCGGGGCTGACACTTGAGCAGGCAATAAACGGGGACATTCCTGAACTGTTAAGTACTGTTGAAAGACTTAAATGTCCTTCCGGCGGTGAGTTTACGGTTGTTAACGGTGCGATTCACTGTTCCGTGCACGATGGAGAAGGTGAGTCGGAGGAAGGCGGGGGAACTCCCGGCGCGGGAGACACAATTCTGGGTTCCGTTGTTCTTCTGGACTGGACGGCTGCCTGCAATCAGGCGCTCAATGCAGGTCAGTATGAATCGGGAACGACGCTCTCTTCAACAACTGGGCAGGTATATTTTTACGACAATAAATACTATATGGTTAAGTGGAACAACCCTTGGCTCACAAAATCCGACGCTTCAAGCCATCTGACAGATCCAACGGGTGTATATTTCCTTCAGGAGTTCGACCCGAACGTGACAATCACTTCTTCAAACTATAACAGCGCAACCGGCTGGGATCCCAACTTGAAGCATCTGGATGTGCTGAATGAAAACGGAGCAGCTTATCTTTACATGGGATCCACCACCAAATGGGAAGTGCTTCCGCAATACGGCGGATATTGGATTAAACTTGCATAGATGTTTTGTGTTTAGCACACAGAACTTGTTAACGGCGGCAGGAAACTGCCGCCGTTTCGCGTTGACTTTTTTACTTCGCCGATGTACTATTATGGGGATTAAAACTGCCTAATTTATTCAATCTTACCCGTTTCAGGAATTTTAGGAGGTATATTTGTGGTTACAAGACTGAGATTCGGCTATGCCAATTGTTTTCTGCTCTCGGGGCAAGACGGGTCAATTTTAATTGACACCTGCAATTATTATAACGGTGAGGGCATTTTGAAACTTGTTAAGGATAAAAACGTAAAACTGATTCTGCTTACTCACGGTCACTTTGACCATGTCGGTTCGGCTCAATATCTTGCAAAAAGGCTTAATGTGCCGATTGCGATGAGCGAAAAGGATTTGCCGATTATAGGAAAAGGAGAAGACAGTATTCTCCTGGGTACGACTGCGCTCGGAAAGCTGTTCTCTTTCTTTTCACAGCCTGTGCTTAAAAGGGCTAAGTATTCAATATTCAAGCCGGAAGTTCTTTTGAAAGAAGGGCAGGAGCTGAATGAATACGGCGTGAACGCCAAAATCCTCGAGCTTCCGGGACACACAAAGGGCACAGTCGGAGTTTTGACGGAGGACGGAGAGATTGTTGTCGGAGATGCAATGTTCAATATGCTTAGACCGACAGTCGCCAGAATTTTTGAGGATGAGGAATCAATGCGGAAAAGCGTTGATAAAATTAAAAATTCAGGTGCAAAAACCATTTTTGTCGGTCACGGAAAGCCTATAAAAAATATCTGATATCAGGAGTAATAGATGAAAAAATATGAATGGCTGGATGAATACCTTCTGAGCAAGCCCGGGGCTGTCAAGGACTTTAAGCCCGAATGGGAGTGGTTCCGCTATCAGGTGGGGGGAAAAATGTTCGCAGCAACCTGCCAGCCCGGACCGCAGTATAAGGGATATGACAATAGGGAGCTTTTGCAGCTCAAGTGCGAACCGCTTTTTGCCGAACTTATGCGTAAGGAATACGCCGATATCGTTCCCGGCTTCTACATGGACAAGAACAATTGGAACTCAGTGTTTCTGGACGGCGATGTGCCCGACGAGGTTCTGCGTGACCTTTGCGACAGGTCCTATGCGCTTGTTTTCGCAAAGCTGACCAAAAAAGTCAAGGAAGAGATTCGAGGAAAGTAAATAACGTGTCAGAAAGACTGAAAAAAGCACAGAGGAACCATTTTAAATCCCCTGTGCTTTTTTGTATCAAAAACCGTTATATTGCAGATAATATTTCAGCATTTGTTGCATAGCTTTAACTTAAAAATAGGAAGGCGGTAAAAAATGAAAGACTTTGATAGACCAATATTACAAAGAAATCGCTCGGTTGAGCAATATTACGACACCAGCTCGGTTGAATCTTCAACAGGCATGACGGGGCTTACGCCGACTCCGCCGCTGTCCGACGAGGAAGAGGAATCCTACTCGGATATCTATGGAATGCCGACCCCGAGCACGCTTCACAAGAGCAGAAAGAAAAAGAAGTAGTATTATGTAAACCGAAACGCGCCGTAATTTTTCGGCGCGTTTCGGCTTTTCTGTCTATTTCTTTTTTGTTACGGGCAGCCATACCTCGCACTTGTAAGATTCCGAACTCATGTCGCCCTCGGGGTAAAGTTCAATATCGGGGGCATCGGCATATTCGTAACCTGAGGCGGGCAGCCACTCGGAAACAATGCGCGTCTGAAGCTCCTGGATAGCATTCGGCATGGCGCCGACACACTCGAAGATTGCCCAAGTGGCAGCGGGCACCTCGTATTCGTCCATATCGGCAGGGCAGGCTTTATCTGACGAAGCGCAAATGTAATAGTCGAAATCCTTCCCGTCCATGCAGGTGCAGACACCCAAAACTCCGTAGGGTGGGCAATTCATGAGTTTACACAGCTTGGGAATGAGACCCGCTTTATTCATCTCCTGCCAAAACAGCGGAACAAGCTTGAAGCTCTCCTCGACCTGCATTGAAAAATGTCTTTTTGCTCCGACAATTCGGAAGGCTTCCTTAGATTCAATTTTGTAGTTCATCTCCGCATCTCCTCTGATTGATATTTTGAAGCTGATGCGCGGATATGCCTTGAGCGAAATACCCTCGTTGCGAGCCTGAGCAGGGGCGACCCCGTGCACGCTCTGAAAAGCTCGGTTGAAAGAGGTAGGCGATTCGTAGCCGTATTTAAGAGCCGCGTCAATAACCTTAAGACCTTTTTGCTGTAAATCGAAAGCCGCCTCTGTCATTTTTCTTCGGCGTATGTACTCTCCGAGCGGGATTCCCGCGATGTAGGAGAACATACGCTGAAAGTGAAAAGTAGAGCAGCAGGCAATTTGCGCGGCACGGTCGAAACTGATATCCGAAGTCAGATTATCCTCAATATAGTCTATCGCCTGATTAAGTCTTTCAAGCCAATCCATTGCATCACCTTCTTAAATCAAAGTTTAGCAGAAATAAAAACAAAGTCCTCGCAATCCCTGCACCGATTTGAGAGGCTTAGGTGAAAAGAGACAGCTGTTCAAACATGGGTTTATTAAGCTTTTCCCGAATAGGGGCGTTAAAATCGGTCGAGAGCCCGTATTTTTTCTTAAGCTCATTAACCAGCGAATAAATCTCGTATTTATAGGCCTTATCTACACCGCCTGAGCTGTAAAGGTCTTGAAAAGGTTTACATAATGCAGGGTACTCAACTCGTATAAACTCAAAAAATGTCTGCCGTGTTCTGCCGCGCAGATTCAAAATTTCGGGAATAAAGTATTTTACGCCGCTGTCGGAGGCTTGGGAAAGCAGGGAATCGATATTTTTTCGCGTATCGGTTAGAAAGGGGATGATCGGCATAAGGTGAAGACCGACGGAAGCCTGCGTTTTTGAAAACTCCTTGAGCATGGCAAAGCGGTTCAGTGAAGAGGCGCCGTTCGGCTCGATTTTCTGCCTCAAGTCCTCGTCCATACAGGTTATGGTTGCAGCGACGTTAACGTAAGTGAGGCTGGAAAGCTCCGCAATCAGGTCATAGTCGCGCAGAATCAAATCCGACTTGGTTGAAATAATGCAGGGATTTTTATACTTAATCATAAGCCGCAGAATATCGGGCATGAGCTTATACTGCGCTTCAATCGGCTGATAGCTGTCCGTAACACCGCCGATGTTGATGATTTCCCCTTTCCATGAGGGGCTCATGAGCTTCTTTTCAAGCTGCTCCGCCACATTTGTCTTGATGAAAATATCGTCGAAATACTGTTCCGAATCGAGATACTTATGTGAATACATGGCAAAGCAGTATTTGCAGCCGTGTTCGCAGCCGCGGTAAATATTCAAATCCCAGTTATAGGGAAATCTGCCGCTGACATTGTTGAGGGCGGAAGCGCAGCGTATTTCCTTGTAGTTAGCCACGGCTAAGCCTCCCCATCCGACAGAAATGAATAACTGATTTTACCACATTTATACTCGGTAGTGAAGCAGAAAAAAGAGGCAGAGCTAAGGCGCTCTGCCTCGATTCTTAGGCGTTTATTACTCTGACGGGCTTTGCCTCGATATAGCCGCGGTAGCCCATCGGCGCAAGCTGGAAGCGCGGGGCCTCGTTTTCCGCCCACTCGTAACCGTAAAGCTTCGGGTCGAAAGTTTTAACGAACTCCCAGAGCTCGCCGATAGCCTCCTCAAAATCGTCGTCCTCAAAAGGCGGACCTTGAAATACCATCATTTTGCATGGCGGTAATTCTGCAAGCTCATACCCTTCGGGAACGGGCTTATCGTAATCCAAAGGAAGCTCAATGCCCTGAACGTATTCCGAGCCGCTCTTTCTCATGCTTAGAGGCAGCCACATTCCGATTGGCTCGTAAAGCGCTTCCTTAACGCTTGACAGCACGCCCCAAACCTCGCAGCCGACCTCATCACAATATTCGAAGTAGCCGGGGGCCTTGATTCCGCGTCTGAGGAGTACTTTTCTCGACGGACGTTCTACGATTTGAACGAAAACGGGCTTAAGGTTCTTATTTTCCTGCATTTTGTTAGCTCCTTCTAGTTTTGTTCGGCGATAATCGCTCGCAAGATAGGGAATAAAAAGCGAAATCGGAGGGACGCCTTTCGCATAGCTTTTCGGCGAAAGTCCGAATTGTCTTGAAAAGGCTTTGGTAAAACCCTCGTGAGAATCAAAAACGAAATCGAACGCAACATCGATTACCTTTGACTTGCTGTCGCGAAGAACGAGCGCCGCTTTTGAAAGGCGCAGAGAACGGATGTAGTCAAAGGGGTTTTTGTCGGTGTACTCTTTGAACAGTCTCTCACAATGCCACGGGGAATAACCCGCGGCTTTTGCAAGCTGCAAAAGAGTAATCTGCTCCGAAATATGCTCCTCGATGTAAGTCTGCATCCGCCTGACAGCAAGCACGCTTTTATTTTGCTCCAAATTATCACCACCTTCACAAGGATAAACTAAAGGGAGAATATTTTCTTGACCGCGATAGGCAAAAAGCAAGTTAACTGCGATAATTATAATATAATCCGTCAGAAAGAAAAAGCGATTCTATACAAATACATTTTAATTGAACGGATACGGATTTTGGTTTGCGACAGCACGCCAAAGGTGTATAATATCTGTGATTTATGAGCTTTCGTATTTCGGGAGGAATATCAATGCGGCTTTTTATCGCTATCCATTTTTCATCGGAAGTAAAGAAGATATTACTCTCGGCAATCGAGGAATTGAAGCAGCAGACTGTTTCGGGAAACTTCACAAGCCCTGAGAATCTTCACCTGACCTTAGCATTCATCGGGGAATCCGAAAGGGTTTCTGAAATTCGAGCAGCGATTGACCGCAGCGCGGACGGGCCCTTTGAAATGGCGGTCTCGGGAACCGGTCGCTTCGGGAATGTTTATTGGGTCGGAATAGAGAAGAATCCGAAGCTGAAAACGCTTGCAGAGAGCCTTCAAGCCGAGCTGCGAAACAGCGGTTTCGACATTGAAAACCGCGAGTTTAAACCGCATATTACTCTGGCAAGACAGGTCGAAGCAAGTGCTCCGATAAACCTTAACGTAAAAAGAACTGCCATGTTCGTTTCGCGCGTATCACTCATGAAATCAGAGCGAATAAACGGAAGGCTTAGGTATACCGAGATCTACGGACGCAACTTGCCATAAACGGAAGCATAAGAGCGCGGAGAGCCTTTACCTCCGCGCTTTTTGTGTTGATAATAATCAAAAACAGTATATAATCAAAGAAAGTGCCATGCTGGAGGAATATATGAAATTGGAGTATAAAATGCCGCTTATTGCGGTGAAGAATATTGAAATCTCAAAGAAGTTCTATTCGGAACTTTTCGGACAAACGGTTTCCCTCGATTTGGGGAAGAATGTGACCCTGAGCGGCGGCTTCGCCCTTCAGGAGGATTTTAAATGGCTGGCCTCTCTTCCCGAAGAGCCATCTTTTGATAAGTGCTTCAACATGGAACTATATTTTGAGGTCGATGACTTTGACGCATTTTTGGTCAGGCTCAGCGCTTTTCCTGAAATCGAACAGGTTCATCCGCCCCAAAAGCACGACTGGCACCAGAGGGTAGTCCGAATATTTGATCCGGACGGTCATATTATTGAAATCGGCGAATCTATGGCCGTCATCGCAAGACGGTTTCTTGCCGAAGGCAAATCCGCCGAGGAAACGGCGGAGCTTATAATGCACCCGCTCGAATTTGTTATTGCCTGCAGGGACGGCGCACTTTAGCAGCAATCGCGAACTTTTACTTGGGGAGGACTTGCTCATGTCCGAGAAACCGATTTTTGCCCTGATGTACGACTTCGACAAAACGCTCTCGCCAAAGGATATGCAGACCTACGCCTTCATTCCCGCAATCGGAATGACGGAGGGGGATTTCTGGGCGGAGTGCGGCAGGGTTATGCGCGAAAACAATATGGATCAGATTCTCGCCTATATGTTTGTGATGTTTCGCAAAGCCAAGGGGAAATTCCTTTTCACAAGGGACACCCTGCGCGCGCTGGGTGAGAAAGTCGAACTGTTTGACGGTGTGGAAACATGGTTTAAACGAGTTAATGACTATGCCGAGGCGCGCGGCATGAGGGCACAGCACTACATAATTTCCTCGGGACTTAAAGAAATCATCGAAGGTACAAGGATATCTCAAAACTTTGAGCGGATTTACGCCGCTGAATACTGCTATGATGAAAACGGCGAGCCCTGCTGGCCCGCGATGGCGGTTAATTACACCAGCAAAACACAGTTTCTGTTTCGTATCAACAAGGGCGTTCTGGACGTAACCGAAAACGACGGACTTAACGAATTTATGGAGGAAGACAAGCGCCCCGTTCCATTCCGCAACATGGTTTATATAGGTGACGGGCTGACGGACGTCCCCTGCATGAAGCTTGTGCGCACAAACGGCGGGCGCTCCATAGCTGTTTATCAGAACAACAATGAAGCCGTTAATACTCTGCTTTTGCAGGGGCGCGTTGATTATGTTATAAAGGCAGACTATTCTCAGGGCGGGAACCTTGAAAAGGCTGTTTTTGCCATTATCGATCAGGCGATGGCGACGAATATAACAACACAAATGCATGTTCAAAGCATGGAACAGGCGCAGGCTCAGGCAAGAGAAACACTGGTCAAAGAATTGGAACACTCGTTTGACAGAATGAAAATTGACAATGGCTTGGAGGGACAAAGATGAAAAACTATGCGGTTTATGAATTTCCCTGCGGCAGACTGGAAATCGGCTATAACGACAGAGCTATTACACATGTTCTGTTTACAGACGAGAAGGGGAGCGGCACACCGAGCGAGCTGAGCGAGCTTGCCGCCATGCAGTTGACAGAATACTTTGCAGGCAAGCGAAAGAGCTTTGACCTTCCGCTTGAGCTTGAAGGCACAGAATTTCGCAAAAAGGTCTGGGCGGCGCTCGCGGAGATTCCTTACGGCGAAACCAGAAGCTATAAAGACATCGCCTGCGCGATAGGTAAGCCCCACGCCTGCCGTGCCGTGGGCGGGGCAAACAACAAAAACCCGATTTCCATTATCATTCCCTGCCACAGAGTTATCGGGGCGGACGGCTCCCTTGTCGGCTACGGCGGCGGAATAGAGAAAAAAATCATGCTGCTGGGTATTGAAAGGAAATATCACTAATGGCCGATACTTATGAAAAGTACCGTGAAAAACTGCGGGAGCTTGCAGACCCGAAATACGAGATATTTATAAAATCACTGATACCGGGAGTGGAAGACGCCCTAGGTGTGCGTTCGCCTGACATGAAAAAGCTTGCCAAGGAGCTTTATAAGGATAACTGGCGCGAATACTTTGAGCTTAATCAGGACAAATATCTTGAGGAAACCATGCTTCAGGGCTCGGTTATCGGCCTTATGAAAGAGGATGTTGAATACGTTCTTGGCGAGGTGCGTAAATACATCCCGAAAATCACCAACTGGGCGCTGTGCGACGGTTTCTGCGGCGGTTTAAAAATCACGAAGAACCATAAGGATCGTATGTGGGAGTTCATTAAGGATTATGTAAACTCAGTTAAAGCCTATGAAATTCGCTTTGCAGTCGTAATGATGCTCGCATATTACATTGAAGATGAGCATATTGAGCAAATGCTGGTGCTTTTGGAGAATATTAAGCATGAGGATTATTACGTCAAAATGGCGGTCGCATGGGCTGTGTCAATGTGTTATGTAAGCTATACCGGGCTGACTCTGGAGTACCTGAAGGAATGCAAGCTCGATGATTTCACTTACAATAAATCGCTTTCCAAAATCTGCGAATCACTCAAACCGAGCGCAGAGGAAAAAGCGCTAATAAAAACCATGAAGCGCCGTGCTCTCAAAAGGGCATTGGTAACTTCAGAATAATTTTTTAAAGGTAGAAGCAAATGTTTTATCTGATCAGAAAACTATTAAAAAACAGCGACCCGCCGTACAGCGCCGAGACGCGCAGAAAATTCGGAGTTTTAAGCGGCTCGGTGGGAATAATGTTCAACCTTCTTCTCTTCGCGGGGAAGCTCACGGTTGCGCTCTTGTCCGGCTCGGTGGCTATCATCGCAGATGCATTCAACAACTTGTCGGACGCCGCATCCTCCGTTGTGACAATAGTCGGCTTCAAGCTCTCGGGCAAAAAGGCGGACCCGCAGCATCCCTTCGGACACGGAAGGTTTGAGTACATTTCGGGTTTCATTGTTTCGATAGTAATAATTCTTGTGGGCTTCGAGCTTGCAAAAAGCTCCATAGCGGGAATCATTACTCCGAAACAGATTGAATTTAGTGCAATAACCGTCATAATGCTTGTAGCATCAATGCTTGTGAAGCTTTACATGGCGCTTTACAACCGAAAGCTCTCCAAGGTGTTCGATTCCGCCACAATGAACGCCGTTATGCAGGACAGCCGCAACGATGTGCTTGCAACCGGCGCCGTTCTTATCTCACTTATTGTTACCCACTTTACGGCGCTTTCACTCGACAGCTATGCGGGGCTTCTGGTTTCGCTCTTTATTCTCTATTCGGGGGCAATGTCCGCAAAGGACACTCTCGCTCCGCTTCTGGGCACTCCGCCCTCGCAGGAACTGGTAGTAAGTATTGAAAAAATCGTAATGTCCCACAGCGTAATCGTCGGTATGCACGACCTTGTGGTTCATGACTACGGACCCGGCAGACGTATCATTTCACTGCACGCGGAAGTACCCTCTTCCATACAGGTGTTTGAAGCGCATTCGGTTATTGATGATATCGAAAACGAACTTGAGGACGCGCTCGGCTGTGAAGCGGTAATACACTTTGACCCGATTGATACAAACGACGAGGAGCTGAAAAGGCTCAAGGAAATTGTTGAGGGCATTGTCAATAAAATTGACAACACCCTTTTAATACACGATTTCCGATATGTTCCGGGAGAAACACATACAAATCTTATTTTCGACGTTGTTGTGGGCTACGGCTGCGCCACCTGTGACGATGATTTAAAAAAGCAAATTTCCGATGAGGTTTTGAGGCTCCTTCCGAATCATTACTGCGTTATAAAATGTGACAGAGCATATACTTAATGTCGACACATAAAAAGACCTTCTTTCCCGACTTTGGGAAAGAAGGTCTTTTCGTTTAATAGAATTTCGCGGTCTGGGAGGAAGACTTTGCTATAACAACCTCAATCTCGGGGAAAGCATTTTTTAGCATCTTCGCGAGCACGG
The DNA here is from genome assembly GCA_009929315.1 of Clostridia bacterium. Lineage (GTDB taxonomy): Bacteria > Bacillota > Clostridia > Oscillospirales > Oscillospiraceae > UBA2658. Next base: position 146,833 of record SAAS01000005.1, on the reverse strand, counting down.
GAACGACGACGTTTTCCGTGCAGAAGTGGTCCGCGTCTATAAGATTCAGCCCAAGTTCCTTTGCCTGCAAAAATTGATGATATTTAATATCAGCCGTAACGAGAGTGTCACAGCCGAGCACGACTGCTTTTTCAAGGTATTGCCCGCCCGTGCCGCCGCAGAGCGCAACTCGGCTTACCTGCCTGCCGGCGTTGTGATAGCGAAGTCCCGCGCTGCTCAGAGCGAACTTGAGATCGCAAAGATAATCCTCGAAATCAACAGGGGAGGAAAGCCTGCCGAAGCGCCCCATGCCGTATTCCTTGCCATTATGAGTGTAATGCGGCCCCTCCAGATAGCCCTCGACGATTACGCCCAGCTTGTCGGCAAGAGTGTCGTTAACGCCTCCGGAAACGCAGTCCAGATTTGTGTGCTGACAAAAGCCTGATATGCCGTTGGCAAGCATTTTGACAATTTTTCTTCCCACAAGGCTGTCGTCGCTAATCTGCTTCAGCCCAAAAAAGATGGGATGATGGGAAAGAATCATCTGCGCGTTTATCCGAATTGCCTCGACAATCACTTCCTCGGTAATGTCGAGAGCAATAAGCGCCCTTTTCACCTCGGCGCCGTTAAGTCCGACGAGAAGCCCGACATTGTCGTCCTCCGTTTTCATTTCGGGCGGAATAAGCTGGGTGAAGTAACTGACAACATCCTTTACCTTTGGCATAAATACCTCCTTAAGTTTCGCTCGGAAAAATGGTTTTTTTCAGCTCGAACAAAGAAGAAAGTGCTGCGCTTGCCTGCGAAAGACGCTCGGAGTCCTCCGCTCTGGTTGAGGCACGAAGACCCAAAACCGCTCTTTCGGTTTTTTCAATCAGCGAATCAAGGCGGCTTTCAAAAAGAGGGTCGCAGCGGATAAGCCCAATATGACCCGTAAGAAGCTCAGCAGGGGAGTAAGGCTCGTCCTCGCCCGCCTCCGCGGTGAGAATTTCATAAACCAAGCCGTCCGAAACGAGCTGCTCGGACAAAACGCGATAGCCGTTTTCAAAAAGCCAGCTGCGAAGCAGAGCGGATTTTGTCATCGGCTGGAGAATGAGCCGTGTGCGAAGCTGCTTCGTCCAAAGCGCTTTTGATAGAATGTCCGCAATGTTCTCGCCGCCCATGCCCGCGATGATAACGGTGCTGATATCCGCTCCGTCAAGCGCCGCAAGTCCGTCACAAAGCGAGAAAGAAATGGCGTTCTCCAGCCCAAATTCAGCCGCCGTCATTTTCGCGTGAAGAAGCGGCGCCTCGTTTATATCGGTTGCGTAAATTTTTCCGATGTGCCCGTTTTGGGAGAGCCAAACGGGGATATATCCGTGGTCTGTTCCGACATCCGCAACACCGCCGAGAGCGGGAACGAGCCCTGCAATGGCAAGGAGCCTGTCGGAAAGTTTAATTTGCGCCAAGTAAGTTCCTCCATATAGTAATATACCGTTCCAATATATTCGGCTTGCTGCGTGGGAAAAGCGCTTAAATTTAGCACTTTTTCGCCGCGAGAACTGCGAACTTATTGAAACGGCATATAGTCGGTTTTGTAATCAGCCCTTCGGCTTTGACTGCTCCTCGAGGAAATTGTTGACCTGGAAGACGAAATCGTCAACGTCGAAGCCGTGAGCGGCGCAGGCCTGCTCAATGGTTTCATCGAAGGCGAGAGAGCAGGTCAGACAATGCATTCCGATTGCGTTGAAAAACGGAGCGGTCTGAGGAGCATTTTCCAAAACTTCCATAAGAAGTGAATCTTTTGTGATAGTGTACACCTTGCATGCCTCCATTAAAAATTTATATCAATATTATACTCATATAGTATGGAAAAAGCAAGAGTAATTGAAAAAAGCGCGATATATACGAACTGTTGCGTTTGCAAAAAGCGGGTGGTATGATTAAGAAAAGAGCGGAAATTTCTGAAGGAGTTATCTATGAAATCTCTGAATCGGCTCATAAGCGATTATACTGACTTGTTGAAGAGGGGAGAGCTTCAGCTTGCCTATAAGGGAATATTGGACTTTTTGGGCAAACTGCGCGCGGACTTCATAAAGAAATATCCGTGGTATGATGTCAGCGGTATCTATCAAGGCTACATGGATATGTCCTATTTTGCCCTAAGCAATGAACACTTTAAGAAAAAAGGGCTTAAGATTGCCGTTGTATATTTGCACGACAAGGGTGCGTTCGAAGTATGGCTTTCCGCTCGAAACAGAGAGATATCAAAAAGCTTAGAACCGCTCGTCAACGGTGTTATTGTGGACGGACTCATGGTTTTTCATGATGAAACCAATTTGGATGCCGTTATCGAATGTTCATTGAGCTCCGCACCGGATTTTGATAATCAAGCCGCTCTGATTTGCGAGATAGAGCAAGGCGTTGAGAGTTTTGTGGGTGCGGTGGAAAGGGTTGTAACAAGCAAACCAATTACACTCATTGGAGGATAATAATTTGTCAAAAGCAAGAGAATGTGTATATTATCCACTTGCGATACAAGAGCCTGAATTAATTGAGATATTTCTCAAGAAGACAAAGACAGCAATACTGGTATTGTCTATTTCATATTTAGTGGGTTTAGTGCTATTCGTTCCTCTATCAATTTTCAAACCAGAGTGCTGCTTTTATGCTTTTTTCGCTCCGCTTATCGGATATTGTTGGTTAATCACATTTGGCGCAAAAAAAGTAAATAATCGCTTTGGAATCAAAAAAATATCTGGCGATATTATGTTGTACCAAAAAAGAAATTACAGTTATACTACATATGCTGCATTACTAGCTGTAGTTTTTCTCGTTTCGTCATTAATCAGATTGGCTTATGAAGTTAAGAATTATACCCTCATAAAGCAAGTAATCCTTGAGCGAGAATATGTTAATAAATAAATGCAAAACAAAGGGCGGAAAACCACAAGGTTTTCGGCCCTTCGTTTTGGAGGAGAAGACTGCTGAGTTTGGAGAGGCATTATGGATAAGAGAAGAATCAAAATTTAAAGTCGACGAGGTGCAAATTAACGCCTTGTGCCGACGAAGAAAACCGCCATGGCACCGGGGCCGCCATGCGCGCCAACCACAGGTCCGATGGAATTGATTATAATGTCGGCAGGCTTCAGTGCGCTGTCAATCATTGAAGCAAGATAATCAGCGTCTTCACGACAGGCTGCGTGGCAAATCATCACGGTTTGCTTTTCAATATTATCGGCATAGTCCGAAACTTTTTGAAACAAGCTTTAAATCGATGCCCTGCGTCCGCGTACCTTGTCCGCAGCCACAATTTTTCCCTCATTATTCACACGAAGAATAGGCTTAATGTTAAGCACCGAGGCCAAGGAAGCCGTCGCTGACGACATTCGACCGCCGCGTTTGAGATAATACAGGTCATCGACTGTTACCCAATGGTTAATCAGCGGGATGGTTTTTTCAACATAAGCCTTGAGCTCAAGAATGCTCCTGCCTTGTTCCTTAGCTCTTGCAGCCAGAGTTAAGAGCAGTCCCTCGCCCAATGACGCGCAGCGTGAATCAATGCAGATTATCTTATTTTCAGGATATTTTTCCTCAAGATCCTTTGCGGCAATGCAGGCGTTTTGAAAGGTTGCGCTTAAACCCGAAGAAAGCCCGATATATAAAATGTCCTTGTCATCGTCCAAATAGGGGGTCATGAGCTCGATAAACATATCAACATTTGTCGCGGAGGTGAAAGCAGGATATTTTTTTCGAAGTCCCTCATAGAAGGTTGATAAACTGATTTCGCGTTCGTCAAGATAGTTTTTATATTCAACACCGTTAAAGTTGACTATTAGCGGCACAGTATCAATTTTAAGTTTTTTTGCCAGCTCCGCCGGTAAATCGCAGCAGGAGTCAGAAATTATAACATATTCAGGCATGAATAGTACCTCACAAACAATTAGGATAGGTTATCACTGATAACCTATCCTAATATATCATGTCTTTTTCAGTTGTCAAGCACTTGTGGAAAATTGTTAATTCATCAAGGCAAATCAAACTCACGATCAATAGAATATTCAACAAAGCCCATATTCTCGTCGTTATAAGCCATTTCTCCGTTGTCAAACATGAGAGCCGCGCCGTAGATAAGCGAGCGGATGATGTAGATTTTACGTTTTGCAATATTTTCAGGTATATTTGCTTCTTCACAGTGCCTGATTATCAGACCTCGGCTTAACTCGCTGAGCTGTCCGCGCATATTCTGATAAACGCTGTCGAAGCCCTCATCTTTGAGCATAATGATAGAACGGAAGTGTGGATTTTCCACCAAGAACCTGACGTAATCAAGGCTTATTTCCACCAAGTGCTTTCTTGTATTATCAGGAACTTCGGTAAGAATTGCCTTCTGTCTGTCATGCCAGAGACCGTTTATATATTCGATAATCGCCGCAAAATAGCTTTGGCGATCTTCAAAATGCTTATAAGGCGCAGCACAGGAAACGCCGCATTTGGCGGCTATTCGACGTACTGAGAAGCCTTGAAGTCCATACTGATTTATCTCCTCAATGCCGGCAAGTATAAGCTGCTCGCGAACATTGCTGTTGGAAGTGCTGCCTGCCATATTGTCCCCCTTAATCGATACGGATTATTATAATGCTTATTCTATGGCACTATGCCCTTACTGTCAATATTAACGGGTATCGTCTGGTTATTAAAAGATTTCATTGACAGAATATTTATAAGCCGGCTAATGAAAAAAGAGCCGAAACCAAAAAGTTTCAGCTCTTTAATTTTGGAGGCGCCACCCAGATTTGAACTGGGGGATCGCGGATTTGCAGTCCACTGCCTTACCACTTGGCTATGGCGCCGTCGTCGCTTACATGGGTCAGTTCCTAGTCGTTTGGGGTCGGGGGCCCCAAATCATTAAATAAATATCTCGTCGCCTGCTCCAAAAATTTGGAGCTCCGCGAGAAAATTTTGGAGCGGGCGACGAGATTCGAACTCGCTACCTCCACCTTGGCAAGGTGGCGCTCTGCCAAATGAGCTACGCCCGCATAATGCGAATTTTTTTGATTGCCCCATCGGATGAATAATCATCCGATGGGGTTGGTGCCTCCGGTCGGAATCGAACCAACGACACGAGGATTTTCAGTCCTCTGCTCTACCAACTGAGCTACAGAGGCATAAGGGACACGGTTGCATCCCTTGGCGACCCAGAACGGGCTCGAACCGTCGACCTCCAGCGTGACAGGCTGGCGTTCTAACCAACTGAACTACTGGGCCGTATGCGTCCGATTTCTCGGGGAAAAATGCGCTTAAAACGCACTGGTGGGAACAACAGGGCTCGAACCTGTGACCCCTTGCTTGTAAGGCAAGTGCTCTTCCAGCTGAGCTATGCTCCCATACGCAAAATCTCAAGCGCTTTGCCAGTATACTAAATTATTGCGCAATTGTCAAGTTCATTTTCCCATTTTTTTGGGGGCGCTTAGGCAGCAGTATTATTCTTCGGATTGAGCCAGAAACAGGCGGATTTCCTCGGGCGTAAAAGTATAAATTTCGTTGCAGAACTGGCAGTTAATCTCGGCACTCTCGCCGCTTGCGGCAAGCTCCTCCAGAGCTTCTCGGCCAATGCTCTCGAGCGCACGCTGTACGCGATCACGGCTGCAATAGCAGCGGTATTCGACTGTCCTGCGAGAGAGAATTTCAGGCTCCAAGCCGAAAAGGACACGCCCGACAAGGTCATCCGCCGTTCCGTTCTGAAGAATATCCGTGACCTGTCCCATCTCGGCAATGTTGCGCTCAATAGTTTCGATAAGCTTATCGGGCGCGCCGGGAAGAAGAGCAACGATAAAGCCGCCCGCACAGATAACTGACAAATCGGTGTTAACGAGGACACCCAGTCCGCAGGCCGCGCCGACCTGCTCGCTTTCAACAAAATAGTAGGTTAAATCCTCGGCAATTTCTCCGCTCACGAGAGCCGTTGAGCCAATATACGGCTCCTTAAGCCCCAAATCGCGGCTGACCGTAAGAGTACCGTCGGTTCCGACAGCTCCGCCGACATCAAGCTTGCCGTTTGCCTTCAAGGGAAGGTCAATGTGAGGATTTTGAACATAGCCGCGGACATTTCCACTGCTGTCCGAAACCGCCATAACGGTGCCAATAGGGCCTCCGCCGTTAACGCGGAGGGTGACACTCGCGTCCTCCTCCTTGAGAAGGTCGCCGAGCATTGACGCGGCGCAGAGAGTTCTGCCAAGTGCTGCAGTTGCAACAGGGCTGAGATTATGAATTTGCCGTGCGCGCTCGACAAGACCGCGCCCACTGATGGCGGATATTTTTATAAAACCGTCGCTCGTGACGGCGCGAATGATTTCGTCCATTGATTTAACCTCAGTGCGGTGTGTTTTCCGCGATAATAAATATTCTTCCAAGCTCGCTTTGCGGCCCATCCAAGCAAATTTCGGTTTTTGAAAAGCCGGACGCCAAAAGAAGCTCAGCTAGCTTTTGTGGCTCGTGGCAATACTCAATGTGCTCCTCAAAGGAGCGCTGCCAAAATCTTCCTCGGCGGGTGAAAATATCGATGCCGTAGAGAAGCGCGTTTTCATCCTCGTCAAAGTCTGCCCGCCACAGGCAAAGGCTATTCTCATCCTCATCGACGGAAGTGTAGCCGTCCAGCGATTTAAGGCGTTCGGGCGAGTTTACATCAAAGATGAGAAGTCCGTCCGGCTCGATAAACAGATGAAGCAGACGAAAGAGCTCGGGCAAATCGCTCGGCTCAAGGTAATTAACCGCGTCAAGGCAGGAAATAGTCGCGTCAACAGTTCCGTAAAGGTCAAGCTCCGTCATGGACTGGCACAAAAACAGGGGAGGGATGACGTTTTTAAGCGCGGAAAATTTCTCCTGAGCTATACACAGCATATCCGAGGAGGAATCCGCCGCAACCATCTCGTAACCGCGCTGAGCCATAATTGCGGTTAAAGTGCCGGTTCCGCAACCGACGTCAAGAAGGGCCTTAACGTTCTTGCCGCGCGCTCTGAAAATCTTTTCATAAAAATCGGCGAAGTCCTCATAGCGAATGTCGCTTGTGAACTTGTCATAAACCGGAGCAAGAGGACCGTAGGGGGTCATGACCTTTCATCCCTTTCTGTATAATTTTGAACGAAAACGGAGTATTAATAGTGAGATGCAGCTAAATATGGTACAAAACGACCATCAAAAACGAATGGTCGTTTTGTAATAATGTTGGTATTATAACCTGTTATAAAGGCCTATTTCGAAGTTTTCTGGTCGGCTAAGCGCTTGAAGACGCAGGCGTAGCCCTCTTGCCCGTACTGAAGGCTGCGGTTAACGCGGCTGATAGTTGCGCTGCTGGCGCCGGTTTGCTCAAGAATTTCGTTATAAATACAGCCCTTGTTGAGAAGTGAAGCAACCTGATAACGCTGCTCCATTGCCTGAAGCTCGGTAATTGTGCAAAGATCGTCAAAAAAACTCTCACACTCTTCGATTGTTTTAAGTGTAAGAATGGCTCGATACATTTCTTCGTTGCGAGGCTTTTTTGCCTGTTTATTCATCAAAACACCACCTCAATATATTGTTGCGGAAAGCAATGTTCCGGGGAAATTGCCAAAATATTGCAGAACAGATGTTAGCGCAGTCACATTCTATAACACTAAATTGTGAAAGTAAAGACCTAATTTTCGCCTTGCAAAAGAATCCAATATAATATACAATATTGGAGTGCAAAAAATATCAATATGGACATAATACAATTCTATGAGGTGAATCACATGGTTAAGGCTATTGTTGGAGCGAACTGGGGCGATGAGGGTAAAGGCAAAATTACCGATATGCTTGCCGAAAAATCCGATATGGTTATTCGCTTTCAGGGCGGCGCCAATGCCGGACATACCATAATAAACGAGTACGGGAGATTTGCGCTGCATTCACTCCCGTCAGGAATTTTCTTTCCGCACATTACAAACATTATCGGAAACGGAGTTGCTCTTAACATCCGCTCCTTTACCGACGAAATAAACGCCCTGCGCGAGCGCGGCGTTCCCGAACCGAAGCTTGTAATTTCCGAACGCGTTCAGGTTGTCATGCCTTACCATATCCTTTTTGACGCTTATGAAGAGGAGCGTCTGGCAGGGAAGGCCTTCGGCTCCACAAAGGCCGGAATTGCGCCTTTTTATTCTGATAAATTTGCAAAAATCGGCTTTCAGGTCAACGAGCTTTTTGACGATGAGCTGCTGAAAAGCCGCCTTAAGAATGTCTGCGCTATAAAAAACACTCTGCTTGAGCACCTATATCATAAGCCGCTTCTCGATGTTGAGGAGCTTTTTGCAGAGATGACGGAGCAGCGCAGGCTCATCGCGCCTTTTATCGGCAACGCCGCCGCCCTTGTGCATGAAGCGCTCAAAAACGGGAAGGAAATCCTCCTTGAGGGGCAGCTCGGCACCCTGAAGGACACCGATTTCGGCATATACCCCTTTGTTACCTCCTCAAATACTCTCGCAGGTTACGGAACCATCGGCGCGGGTATTCCGCCCACGGAAATTAAGAGCGTTATTGCCGTGACCAAGGCCTATTCCAGTGCCGTCGGCGGCGGGGTTTTTGTTTCGGAAATGTTCGATGAAGAGGCGGAAACGCTTCGCCGCTTAGGTGGAGATAAGGGCGAATACGGCGCGACGACGGGCAGACCGCGCAGAGTCGGCTGGTTTGACGCTGTTGCCACGGATTACGGCTGCCGTATGCAGGGGGCGACGGAGGCTGTTTTGACGGCGGTTGACGTTCTGGGTTATATGGACGAGATTAAGGTCTGTGTCGGCTACGAAATCGATGGGGAAGTTATAAACGAATTTCCCGTTACAACAAAGCTCGGCAAAGCAATTCCCGTTTATGAAACCCTGCCCGGCTGGAACTGCGATATTCGCGGCGTTACGGATTATAAGTCCCTGCCGCAGGAGCTTAAAAACTATGTTGATTTCATCGAGGCGCATATCCACACCCCGATAAATATTGTTTCCACGGGACCGAAACGAGAGGATATAGCCGTCAGAAAATGAGTACGGGCGCGAGACTTAAAGACAATCATACCGATATTATCATTTTTTCTTGCGGTAAATCATTTTATTCGGATAAAAAACGATTTAAAAGGAGGCATGTCTATGGATACGATGATAATTGTTTGGGCAGTTTTAGTAGTTGTTTTCCTTGTTGCCGAGGGGGCAACCCCGGGTCTTGTTTCGATCTGGTTTGCCGCCGGTGCGCTTGTGGCGCTTGGCAGCGCATTCCTTTCATTCCCGATTTGGAGTCAGTCGCTTATTTTCGTTGTGGTTTCCATTGCCTCGCTTCTGCTTACAAGACCGCTTGCCCACAAATATGTTAACAAAAAAACTCAGGCAACAAATGCAGACAAGGTCATCGGCGCCACCGCAACGGTAACCGAGAGAATTGACAATATCGGGGCGACAGGATCCGTGCTTGTCGGCGGCAGAACTTGGACGGCCAGAAGCTCGACAGGTGAAATTATTGAAAAAGGTACATTGACGAAGATTTTGTCCATTGAAGGCGTTAAACTTATTGTAACTCTGCTGCCCGAAACTGAAATGGCGGGGAAATAAACGAAAATTATTCTCTGATGGCCGCCGCTTGCCTAATGCGGCAGAAAGGTTGGGTAAAATGCCGTTCTCTGAATACTTAGTTCCCATCATACTGGCAATACTCGTTCTTTTAATTGTTATCCGCAACATCAGAATTGTTCCGCAGGCACAGGCCTATGTAATCGAGCGGCTGGGAGCTTACAGCGTGACATGGAGCGTCGGTCTTCATTTTAAAATCCCTCTCTTTGAAGCAATATCCAAAAAGGTTTCGCTTAAGGAACAGGTCTATGATTTTCCGCCTCAACCCGTTATAACGAAGGACAATGTAACCATGCAGATTGACACAGTCCTTTATTTCGAGATTACCGACCCGAAACTTTATACCTACGGCGTTGAAAATCCGATTAATGCCATTGAAAACCTGTCAGCAACTACTCTGAGAAACATTATAGGCGACCTTGAGCTTGACCAGACACTTACGAGCCGTGACGTAATAAATACAAAAATGCGTGTGATCCTTGATGAAGCCACTGACCCGTGGGGTATCAGAGTTAACCGCGTTGAGCTTAAAAACATTCTGCCTCCGCGTGAAATTCAGGATGCCATGGAGAAGCAGATGAAGGCAGAGCGCCAGCGCCGCGAGGCCATCCTCCGCGCTGAAGGTGAAAAAACCGCGGCTATCCTCTCGGCAGAGGGTGAAAAGGAAGCGGCAATCCTCCGTGCCGATGCCGCGAAGCAGACTCAAATACTCAGGGCGCAGGGCGAAGCGGAAGCCATTCTGACCGTTCAGACAGCAACGGCAGAGGGTATTCGCAGAATCAACGAGAGTGCTCCATCAGAAGCGGTTATCAAAATCAAGGCGCTTGAAGCCTTTGCCGCAGCGGCAAACGGTACGGCAACCAAGATAATTATTCCCTCGGAAATTCAGGGACTTGCGGGACTTGCGACCTCCTTCAAGGAGCTCCTTTCCGAATAAAAAATAAGAACATAATAAGAAACCCGTTCGGAAAACCGAACGGGTTTCTTATTTACTAATAAAAATCAGACTGTGTGGGTAAACAGGTAAGTCTTTATTTTGGCGTACTCGGAAGCCAGAAGGTGTATACCGTCAGTCATGCAGGAACTTTCGGGTAGAAAACCGTTACTGTTGCACAGCAAATCGAATACATTCAGGTAGTATGTGTTTTTTTCTTTACAAAGCTGTTTAATGACAGCGTTGAAGGCGATTGCATTATCGCGTGTAAAGCTCTCTCGGCTCTCCGAGCATTTCTGTGAAACAGGGGAGAGGGAAATGAGATAAATAGTAGCATTGGGCTGAGTATTTCGGACAAGGTCAATCAGGGAACTCATACTGTTGTAATAGCTCTGTCTGTGGTAAGCCTCGGGTCCCAGCTCGTTGACTCCAAGCATTATGTAAACCTTAGCATAGCTGTGTTCGGCAAGTGCGGCATCCAGCACGCCTGTATCCGAAACCGTGTTTCCGCTTTCATCCGTGTGGGTTGTGCTGAGTTCGAAGTCCGAATAGGTCAGCATTGATTTTGCGGATATACCGTTCACGGCGTAGAAATCCGTATCAGATAAGCCGAAATAATTCTGCATTCCGCAAACAAGAGAGTGACCGATGAAGCAGGCGTCGGAGAAATAATCCGCCGTGATGGCAGTTTTTTGCGGAACTTCGGTGCCGAAGATATAGTTTCCCGCGGAGTCGTAGGAGGACTCGCTTACTTTTTTATAGCTGATAGTGTCGATAAAACGCATAAGCATGGTGGAAACCTCGGCTCTCGTGGCGCTCCCCGAGGGGCGGAAGCTGCCGTCACCGTAACCAAGAACCACGCCGCAAAGCTGCATTGTGGAAACAGCCGCCTTATAGTCCGACGAAATTGCGGAGCTGTCGCTAAATGTGACGGCGGGAAGGGAAGCCTTGAGCTGATAGTTTTTAAAGTCGACGTAATTATAGAGCATAGAGCAGATTTCCTCGCGGGTGATATTGCGTTCGGGAGAAAAGGTATCGTCGCCGGTTGCTCCTGCTATGCCGGAGGAAAACGCCCACTGCACATATGAACTGTAATATGAGTCGGGAGAAACGTCAGTAAAGCCGCTTTCGGATACCTCCATGAGGTCGCTTCTGATGTAGCCGAGCGCGCCCTTGTACTTAACGTAGTACCAGGTGTAAGCCGGATCCTTGAGGTCGGCCGCGGTGTCCAGAACCTCCACCTGAGCTCCGGTCTGGAGAACGGCAACCACGCTCGTGTTAACAGAGGAAGGGGCGGAGCGAAGGTTTACATCGGATTTAAGAACGGTACCGAGGCTTGCTCCGCTTGATACGGAGGGTGCGCCGCCGTAACGTCCCAAAACCGTAACGAACATCCCGCGGGTCATCGAAGCGTTCGGTGAAAATGTCGAACTGCTCGTCCCATTGAACATACCGTTGTCGGTCACAAACTTAATCGATGAGTAAAACCAATCAATACTGCGAACGTCCGAAAAATCGCTTACCTGAGCGGCAAAAGAGTTCATCGGACACACTGATAATACAAGGCAAAATATTAAGAAAAGGGAAACGATTTTTTTCATAAGCTTCACCCACTTTACTACAGGAATAATAACAAATTGTCAGTATTTTGTCAAGAATTGTAACGCGTTGTTACTATTTGGCAAAAAAAGAGCGCCGCCTTTTTTGGCGGCGCTCTTAAATTCAAATATACTGTTGGTCACGTTTATTACAGCTTTCCCAAAACGTCAGCAAGAACATCATTCATGTCGTAAATTCTGGGTTCCTTAACGGTTGCAAGAAATTTGGCGGCGGAGATTGCGCCGTTTGCAAAAACATCCCTTGAGTAAGCGGTATGTTTAAACTCAATAACTTCGTCAGTTCCTGCGAAGATTACTTCATGTTCACCGACTATGGTTCCGCCTCGAACAGAGGAAATGCCGATTTCATTTTTCGCGCGGCTTTGTCTGACGCTTTGGCGGTCATAGATATAATCAGCTTTATAGGGGAGGGCGGAGGCTGCCGCGTCAGCAAGCATAAGCGCAGTTCCGCTCGGGGCGTCAAGCTTCATGCGGTGGTGCTTTTCGATTACTTCAACATCAAAGTCCTCACCTAAAACCGTCGCTGCTTTTTTTATAAGTGAAGTGAGCAGATTAATTCCAAGGGACATATTCCCGGATTTGAACACAGGGACAGACTCAGACGTGTGCGATATTTGCACCAATTGCTCATTTGAGTAGCCGGTGGTGCATAAAACGCACGGAATGCTACGGCGAGTGCAATAATTGAGCAGAACGTCGAGCGATAACGGGCTGGAAAAATCTATTATTACATCTGCTTCGCCTATGTATTCCATCGGATCTGCATAGACAGGAAAGTAGGAGAGCTTTTGAGGGTTTTTGTCGAAGCCCGCGACTATGGTTATATCCTTTTTATCGGCGCAAAGGCGCACAATTGTTTGCCCCATCCTGCCGTTGCAGCCGGAAATGATAATCTTTGGCATTTTATTGACCTTTCCTTCCGTTATGAAAGATAAACTTAATTTTGAGTAGCCGTAAGGGGCGAACATAGTCGCCCCTTGCAGTTTTCGTGTTATTTAAGCTCCAAACCGACGTTTGTAAGACTTGTTTTCAGCTTTGCAAGAGTTTCGGGAGCCATATCGACGAGAGGCAGGCGAAGATTGCCTACATCCATTCCCATAAGATTCATGGCGGTCTTCACGGGGATGGGGTTAACCTCGATGAACAGCTTCTCAAAAAGGTCGGCGTATTTGAAATAGAGCTCGGTAGCGCCCTTGAAGTCGCCGTTTAAGCAGAGCTTGCATAGCTCCGTGACTGCTCCGGGAACGATATTTGAAGCAACGGAGATTACGCCGAGAGCGCCCATTGACATCATAGGCACGGTGTTGTCGTCGTTTCCGCTCCAAAAGAAAAGATCGTCGCCGCAGAGAGCGCGCGTTCTGGAAAACAGGCTGAAATCGCCCGAGGCCTCCTTAACTCCGTTGATATTCGGATGCTTCGAAAGAGTTTTATAGGTTTCGGCGGTGAGGCCTATGCCGGTTCTGCCGGGGACGTTATAGAGAATCATCGGGATGTCAACCTGATCCGCGACTGTTGAAAAGTGCGCAACAAGTCCGCGCTGGGTGGTTTTGTTGTAATAGGGAGTGACCATTAGTATTCCGTCTGCTCCCGAAGCCTTGGCACTTGTGGCCAGGCGCACGCTCGTCATGGTGTCGTTGCTTCCGACTCCGGCGACGATTTTCATTCGTCCTGCCGTCTTTTTAACGCAGAAGTCAACAAGCTTTTCGTGCTCCGTGACGGGCTGAGTGGCATTTTCGCCTGTTGTTCCGCAGATGATGAGGGCGGAAATGCCGCCTTCGTACTGCATGTCGATAAGCTCTGCCATTTTATCATAATCAACTGTGTTCCCGCGAAACGGGGTAACTATTGCGGTTGCCGCACCGGTAAAGATAGGTGTTTTCATAATTTACCCTCCTTAATGGATTGCTTCAATGTAACCTTCTGCGCAGAGCAGTTCCGCCAGCAGAACCGCGCCGCCTGCCGCGCCTCGGAGTGTGTTGTGGGAAAGGCACACAAATTTATAATCGTACTGAGTATCCTCACGAAGCCGTCCCACCGAAATCGCCATGCCGTTTTCGAGATTGCGGTCAAGCTTTGTCTGCGGACGGTTATCCTCCGTGAAATAATGTATAAACTGCTTCGGAGCGGTGGGGAGCTTAAGCTCCTGAGCGCGTCCCTGATAGTTTGCCCATCTGTCGATGATTTCTTCCTTGCTCGGCTTCTTATCAAAGCTAACGAATACCGCCGCCATGTGACCGTCGGTGCAGGCAACCCGCAGGCATTGTGCAGTTATGGCGGGCTTAGTCGCGGGGACAATAATGCCGTTTTCTATGGTGCCCCAGACCTTCATCGGCTCGCGCTCGGACTTTTCCTCCTCGCCGCCGATATAGGGGATGCAGTTGTCCAGCATTTCCGGCCAGCGCTCAAAGGTCTTGCCAGCGCCGGAGATTGCCTGATAGGTGCAGGCAAGCACGCTCTTTATGCCAAATTCGGCCCTAAGCGGGTGCAGGGCGGGGACATAGCTCTGGATGGAGCAGTTGGACTTTGCGGTGATGAAGCCACGCTTTGTTCCGAGCCGCTTTCGCTGGCTGTCTATTATTTTAATATGTTCGGGATTTACTTCGGGAATAACCATGGGAACGTCGGGTGTCCAACGATTTGCGCTGTTGTTTGACACAACGGGGCACTCGCGTTTGGCATAAGCCTCCTCAAGCGCGACTATCTCGTCCTTTTTCATGTCCACCGCGGAGAAAATAAAATCAACCGATGAAGTGATTTCATCAATGTCGGTGGTTGCATCCTTAACGACAAGGTGACGTGCGCATTCGGGCACGGGAACATCCATAGCCCAGCGGTCGGCGACGGTTTCCTCATAGGGCTTTCCCGCGCTGCGAGCGCTTGCCGCAATTACGCAGAGCTCAAACCACGGGTGCTCCGCGATAAGACAAACATAGCGCTGGCCTACCATTCCTGTCCCGCCGACTATTCCGACCTTGTATTTTTTCATGCAAAACACCCTCCCTTTATGAGGCTAAGAAAATATATTCAAAAAACTCCAAAATAATGCAAACCCAAAAATTAGCGTTAAAGCTTGATAAACACTCTGATTATGTAATATAATGTCGAAAGGGTTTTGGGATATTATGTTTACATTATTTGTGAAATCCTATCACAACTCGCTGGCGGCTGTCAATAAATGTTCGCCATGAAATTTTGACTTTAGCGCAGCGCTTTTTTGTCACATTAGCGAAAGGAAGTACTTATGAAGCACAAAATGACCGGCTTACTTATAATTTCGCTTGTCGCGGTGCTCGTTTTTTCCGTGCTTTACGCGGGAGATTATTCGTTTGCGGCGGGAACCATATATGTCAACGACTCGCAGAACATTTTATCGGGTGATTTAAGCTCCGCCTACGCTGTGGGCGATACAGGAACTGTGGCGGTTACGGGCGGTACATACGTGATAACAGGCAGCGGAGTGGTTCAGATAGGGCAGAGCGGATCAACGGGTGAGCCTACAACCGCGCCGGACGGACCGAATATAAGTGTTAAATACGATACCGTTAGAATCGGACTTTACTACTATTACAGCACCTTACGCGACAGCTCACTTAATACGGCGAGCTTAGAGAATAAGGTGGGCAGCGGCTATTCCTTCGGCTATTACGATTCCTCCCGTGTTTTCCACGAGCTTGGGAGCACGGCGGTAACTCAGCTTACTATGGTTCCCGACGTGAACACTGCGGTTACGGCGGGTACAAACGGCTGCTATCACATCAAACTTTCCGGAACATACTCGGATTTCTATTCCGCGCAGAATGCAGCCCTGCAGTACACGGACGGCTTCCCCGCGTGGTATAACGGTACATATTACGCAATGCTCGGAAACTACGAGAGCAGTGCTGAAGCGACAAGCGCTCTTGCCTCGCTCGGAGTGGCGGGTGAGGTCTATACGGGCAGCAGCCGCTGTGTTGCTGTTACTAAGACGGGAACTACGAGTATTTTGTTCGAGTTTGATTACGGAACAAATGCAAATCTTGCGGTTCACCCAATATCGAACTCGGGAAAAGCCATAACATGGTTCAAGGGCTATGCGTATTACGGCGACTTTGAATATTATCGTTACATAAGCGGTAAGCTCACCGTAATAAACATACTGCCGCTTGAAGATTATATCAAGGGCGTTGTCCCTTATGAAATGACTGCATCGTGGCCTCTGGAGGCGCTAAAAGCTCAGGCGCTCTGCGCGAGAACCTATTTTGCCGCAAATGCGGGCAGATACTCTCTCTTCGGTTTTGATGTTACGGCGGACACATACAGCCAGGCGTATCGCGGAACAACGGGCGCGAACGCCACCTCGGATAGTGCCGTGGATGTAACCGCCGGCAGATACATAACCTATAACGGCTCGCTTTGCACTACATTCTATTTCTCTTCGGACGGCGGCGGAACCGAGAACAGTGAAAATGTCTTTACGAACTCGCTTCCGTATTGCCGCGGCGTGGTTGACCCCTATGAGGACGCGGTTCCGGCATCCATGAACTCGAGAAAGAGCTGGAGCGTTCAGTTTAGCGCCGCGGATCTCCTTGCGAAGGTAAACGGCAAGGGCTACTCTTTGAGAGATATAGCGAGCGTTTTGCCGACTTATTCGGATACGAATAATGTGGTTACGTTAACCTTCACCGATTCGGCGGGGGCATCAGCCTCCTTTACAAGGATTAATTGCTATTCATTCTCCTGCGGCACGCTGGGGCTTAACAGTATTCATTATACTGTTTCACTTGATAACGGTACATACACCTTCAGCGGAGGCGGTTGGGGGCACAGTGTGGGATTAAGCCAGTTCGGAGCCTATTCAATGGCGAAAAACTATGGTTACGGCGCGCGCCAGATAATAGGTTTCTATTTCACGGGCGTGAATATTTCTTTGGGAACAGTGTCTTAACTGACGCTCGGGAGCATTACTGCTATATGAAAACATCTGATTTCAGCTACTATTTACCGGAAGAACTAATCGCGCAGACCCCGCTTGAGAAAAGGGACGGCTCGCGGCTGCTTCACCTAAACAGATTTACGGGCGAAATTGAACACAAACATTTTTTCGATTTGCCGGATTATCTTCGTGAGGGCGACTGCCTTGTACTCAACGATTCCCGAGTTCTTCCCGCAAGACTGATCGGCAGGCGAGAATCGGGCGGCGTTGTCGAAGTGGTTCTTTTGAAGGATAAGGGAAACAATATTTGGGAGTGCCTTACCAGGCCGGGCAGAAAGACAAAACCCGGAACTAAACTCATTTTCGGTGAGGGGGAACTCAAAGCAACCGTCAGCGACTGCGCAGAGGGCGGAAACAAGCTACTCCGCTTTGAGTACGAGGGGATATTTCTTGAGGTGCTTGAGCAGCTGGGTAAAATGCCCCTGCCTCCTTATATAAAAACAGAGCTTTCCGACAAGGAGCGCTATCAGACGGTATATTCAAGAGAAGTGGGCTCTGCCGCGGCACCGACTGCGGGACTGCATTTTACACAGGAGCTTCTGGATAAAATCGCCCAAAAGGGCGTTAAAATCTGCTATGTCACCCTCCATGTCGGGCTGGGAACCTTCAGACCCGTCAAGTGCGAGGACGTGGAGAGCCACGAAATGCACTCCGAGTTCTGCATTATTCCAAAGGAAACGGCGATAATGATAACGGAAACCCAAAAAAGCGGGGGGCGCGTTGTCGCTGTCGGCACAACCTCATGCAGAACGCTCGAGAGCTTTTCAAAGCAGGACGGGACGCTTGAGGAAAGTTCGGGTTTCACGGATATTTTCATCTATCCCGGTTATAAATTCAAATGTATTGATGCGCTTATCACAAATTTCCACCTGCCCGAAAGCACGCTGGTTATGCTGGTTTCCGCTTTAGCCGGAAGGGAAAACATACTCAACGCCTATGCGAAAGCGGTTGAAGAAAAGTATCGCTTCTTCTCTTTCGGGGATGCGATGCTGATAGATTAGCTCCGAGCGGAGCGCGCTGATGATTAGGAGAATAGTTTTTGTTTAATGTTATAAAAACCGAAGGACACGCCCGCAGAGGCGAATTTAGCTGCCCTCACGGAACTGTGCAGACGCCTGTGTTTATGAACGTCGGCACGCAGGGTGTTATTAAGGGCGGCATCGCGGCGACGGAGCTTAAGGAGCTTGGCTGCCAGATCGAGCTATCGAATACTTACCACCTCCATGTTAGACCGGGCGACGAGATGATACGCCGCCGCGGCGGACTGCACAGGTTTATGAACTGGGACGGCCCGATATTAACCGACAGCGGCGGCTTTCAGATTTTTTCGCTTGCGCAGCTCCGCAAAATCAAGGAGGAGGGCGTAAGTTTTAATTCTCACGTTGACGGACGCAAAATCTTTATGGGTCCCGAGGAGAGCATGAGGATTCAGTCAAACCTCGGCTCGGATATAGCGATGGCCTTTGACGAATGCGTTAAGATTCCCTCGCCCTATGAATATGTTGACAAATCCTGCGACCGCACTCTGCGCTGGCTTATAAGGTGCAAGGCGGAGCTTGACAGGGTAAATTCTCTTCCCGACGCGGTTAATCCGGGACAGGTTCTCTTCGGCATTAACCAGGGTGCGACATTTGCCGATTTGCGTGTGCGCCACATGAAGCAGATTGCGGAACTGAACTTGGAGGGTTACGCCATCGGCGGACTTGCGGTAGGGGAGACCCACCAAGAGATGTACGACACAATTGAAATTATTGAGGAGCACATGCCGAAGGACAAGCCCCGTTATCTTATGGGTGTCGGCACGCCCGCCAACATCATTGAGGGGGTTTACCGCGGAGTTGACTTTTTCGATTGCGTCATGCCGGCTAGAGACGGAAGGCATGGGCATTTCTTTACATGGGACGGAGTTTTGAACATAAACAATTCCCGCTATGCGGAGGATGACGGACCCATTGACCCGAACTGCGACTGTCCGGTGTGCAGAAATTATTCAAGAGCCTATGTGCGCCATTTATTCAAAGCGGGAGAAATTTTGGGGCTGAGATTCGGAGTTATCCACAATCTGTATTTTTATAACAAACTTATGGAAAGAATACGTTTTGAGCTCGACAAGGGGACGTTCTCGGAATTTCGCGAGCATTTCACCGAAAAGCTCGGCGGGAGAATATAAAACCCTTGCAAATGAAAACTTTGCCATATATAATTAAAACACAATTCTAGGAGGTAACTAAATGAAGTTGAAATCTACAAAGAAGATAGCCGCGCTTATTTCCGCCGTATTGGTTATGTGCCTTGCCTTCGCGGGCTGCGTAAGCACAGGAACCACCACAGGCACAACCGAAACGACCTCAACAGCAAGTACCTTAAGCACTATTCTCCCGATTGTTGTTCTTTTTGCGGTTTTTTATTTCTTCATGATAAGACCCGAAAACAAGAAGAAAAAGAAAATTCAAGAGATGAGAAGCTCCCTGGGAACAGGCGACAAGATTGTCACCATCGGCGGAATTCAGGGCGAAATCGTCAGCGTTTCCGGCGACAGCATGACAATTGAAACAGGCGAAGACAGAGTTCGCATAAAAGTCGCAAAGTGGGCGATTTCCCGCAAGGATAAATAAATCGCTTTTTATCCGCTTCAATTCATCTGAATAGTAATTCTTGATTTCCCCGTTGAATAAGCTTAGATAGGCTTGTTTGGCGGGGAAACTTTTTTCCATAAGGACGAATTGCGGAGGGGTTAATATGTCTAATAAAAAAGAAAACAGCACGGGCAGGAAAAGCCTGATAAAACATTCGGCTGTCGGCGCGGCTTTGGGTATGCTTCTTACGCTGGCGGCAATTCTCGTTTTCTCGGCTCTGATTGTTTCGGGAGTGCTTCCCGCAACGCTTAGAGACGCGTTCATTTTAGTTTCGGTTATTATGGGCTCAACACTAAGCGGGCTCTATTGCGCGGGAAGAGAGAGCGGGGGAGTAGTGATTGCGGGGCTGTCATCAGCCGCCGCTTATATAATGCTTATCCTTGCCGTAACACTACTATTCGGGAAAAACAGCGGTGAAACAGCCCTGACTTTTCGTATAATTATTGCAACGGTTGCGGGAGCCAGCTTCGGCGCTGTGTTGAAATTGCACAGAAAAAAGAAAAAATCGAAGCTGAGAAGATAAATATTACTATTTGTAATCACGGTGTATAAGTTTACATAAAGTTAACGTGATTACCTATATGTTGTAATTACCGAATTATGTGCCCACTACATATTGCTAAAAAGCGTGTAATATAAGGCGGTTCGAGTAGGTGAAGTTACGCAGGTTAACATAATACAGTTAACATAATATCCCGTCATAATTAACAAAAATCATTTTATTTTGCTTAAAGGCTTGATAACTGATTGAATTTGTATTATATTGACGACATTGGTGTGTTATGTAAATTACATTATTATCGCCTGCGCTGACATTATTTCGTTAGGCGGTGCGTTGATGGTTAAGACTGGTTTATTCAACACTACACATGAACTTAGATACAAAAAGGACAGCAAGCTTGGTTTTTTGCTGCTACTGCTTTGTTTTTCGGCCGGATGCATCGCGGGAAGCCTTTTTTCCTACCTTACTCCGATGAACTCCGCTCTAAGTGATTATATCGGAATAGGTCGGCTTGAGTCTTCGAGCGTGCTGAACGTATTCTTCCACTTTGCACGATTTCATTTGGTTGCGTTTTTGTTCGGCTCGTCAATATTCGGAATTATTTTATTGCCTGCTTTGAGCTTCCTAAGAGGATTCGCGCTCAGCTGCACCGCGGCTACCATAATGTCTTATTACCCCGATAACGGAATAATTATGGCGGCGGTTATTCTTGGCTTTACCTCTGTAATTTCTTTGACTTGTTTTTTTATAATCTCGGTTGACGGATTCATGAGTTCATCGCGGATTTTCCACTTGGTTCGAGGTGCCTCCGCTCCGAAAAAAGACAAACTTTATCTTCGGACATTCGCATGTCTGCCGCTTTTGGCAATAGGAACATTGATTGAATTAAAGCTCGTACCTTATTTGGTATCGCTGCTCACATAAATTATATCGAAAGGAGGAGTTATCGTGAATAATGCTGCATGTATAGAAAAGTATGAAAACTATCTTCAAAACGTAAAAAAAGCAACCGATAACACCCTCAGTTCCTATTTGCGTGATATCAGACAGTTGAGGGATTATTTAGATAGTCATACGGATGAAAGCCTTGATTCGGCAACATCTGACGAACTGTGTGAATACACAGCTTGGATGAAGACGCAGGGCAAGTCGGTTCCGACTATTTCAAGAAGCATTGCATCCATTAAAAACTTCTACAAGTTTTTGATTTCGCAGGGGATAGTTGAAGAGAACCCGACAGTTGATTTGGTTCCGGAAAAAGCTGTTCTCCGCCTTCCGCAGATTTTAACCGGCAAGGAAGTTGAGCTCCTGCTCGAGCAGCCGGAGTGCACAGACCTTAAGGGCTATCGCGACAGGGCAATGCTTGAGCTGCTTTACGCAACAGGGATACGCGTTAGTGAGCTTATTGCGTTGAACGTATCGGATGTAAACATTTCTGCGGGAATTATTCGCTGCCGCGGTCATGAAAAGGAGAGGATAATTCCTCTGTATCCTGCGGCAATTCGTGCCCTTGCCGAGTATGTGGAGTTCATAAGACCCCAGATGATAGCTGCCTCCGATGAGCTCTCGCTTTTTGTCAACGTCAGCGGCGAGCGTATGTCGCGTCAGGGCTTCTGGAAGATAATAAAGACCTACCAGGTTAAGGCGAAAATCGAAAAGACAATTACGCCGCACACCCTGCGCCATTCCTTTGCGGCTCATCTTTTGGAAAATGGTGCCGATTTGCGATCAATCCAGGAAATGCTCGGTCACGCAGACATTTCTTCCACCCAGGTTTATTCACAGCTTGTGAAGAAACAGCTTAAGGATGTGTATAATAAGGCGCACCCGAGAGCGTAATACTTAAAAATCTCAGAGTTCTGTTATTGAGAACGCCTGTTTACGGAGAGGGGACCGTAAACAGGTGTTCTTGTTGTTTTGCATGCAATAATCGTTGATACTCCGGTCTATAAATACGTCGGAAGCAGAAATACATTGAATATTTGGGTGAATTATGATAAAATAATCTGAATGTATAAGGATTGCGGTATAAGCTTTCTATCGATTTCAACATAAGCCTCGGAGGTATAAATGCGTATATTGGGTATTGACCCGGGAATAGCAACAGTCGGATTCGGAATAGTCGACAGCGAGAAGAATACGCTTTCTCTCGTGAGCTACGGCGTAATATCAACATCCGCAAATACCAGCCTCTCAAGTCGGCTGGATCATATTTATGACGATATTTCGGAGCTTATCAGAACCTTTTCGCCCGACGAAATAGCCTGCGAGGAGCTTTTTTTCAACACCAATATTACGACGGGAATCTCCGTGGCTCATGGCAGGGGAGTTGTGCTTTTGGCCTGCTTCAAAGCGGGAATCCCGATATTTGAGTACACTCCGCTTCAGGTCAAGCAGTCCGTTGTCGGTTACGGCAGGGCGGAAAAGAAACAGGTTATCTACATGGTGCAGCGCCTGCTCAATATGAAGACAGCTCCAAAGCCTGATGACGCGGCGGACGCGCTGGCGATAGCAATCTGTCACGCACGGAGCGCGACCTCACTAATAACAAAAAACAGAGGTGACAGCCCTTGTTCTACCACATAAACGGAAAAGTAACGGCTATTGAACAGAATCTCGCGGTTATTGACTGCTGGGGAATCGGCTTTGCGTTAAACGCAACCGTAAACACGCTTTCCCACCTGCAAATCGGGGAGAGCGCGAAGCTATATACCTACGAGCATATCCGCGAGGACAGCTTTGAGCTTTTCGGCTTTTACGACAAGCAGGAAAAGCGCTGCTTTGAAATGCTTATCGGCGTTTCGGGTGTCGGTCCGAAAGCGGCAATTTCCATTTTATCCTCCGCTACGCCCGAGGCGCTCGCCATGGCAGTTATCAGCGGCGATGAAAAAGCGCTGACAGCTGTGCCGGGTATCGGCAAAAAAATTGCTCAGCGTGTTTTGCTGGAGCTGAAGGATAAGATTGCCAAGGAAACAAGCGGAATTTCCATCGGCGGGGGAGCGGCAGCCGCAGTTCCGGCAGGGGGCTCAAAGCTGTCAGACGCTGTTTCAGCGCTTGCCGTGCTCGGTTACAGCAGCAGCGAAATTTCGATTGTAATGAAGGATATTGATGTTGAAAACACGGCGCTCGAGGAAATAATTAAGCAGGCGCTTCGTAAAATGCTGAAGTAGGAGGATAAAACGTGAGCATAAACTATGCAAATGACGACGAGGAACATATTGTTACCTCAACCTCCATACTCCCAGAGGATTTAAACGAGGGCTCGCTTCGTCCGCGTTCTTTGAGTGAATATATCGGTCAAAAAAAGGTCAAGGAAAATCTGAGCATATTCATCGAAGCCGCAAAAATGCGCAAGGAGCCGCTTGACCATGTTCTGCTCCACGGCCCCCCGGGGCTTGGAAAAACTACGCTTGCGGGAATTATCGCAAACGAAATGGGCGTTAATATGCGCATAACCTCGGGGCCGACAATTGAAAAGCCGGGTGATTTAGCCGCGCTTCTGACCAATCTTCAGGAAAACGACATTCTTTTTGTCGATGAGATTCACAGACTTAACCGCACAGTTGAGGAAATTTTATATCCCGCGATGGAGGACTATGCAATCGATATAATTATCGGCAAGGGTCCCTCCGCGAACTCCATCCGTCTTGATTTGCCGAGATTTACCTTAATCGGTGCGACAACCCGTTCAGGTCAGCTCACGGCGCCGCTGCGTGACCGCTTCGGCGTTACCATGCGGCTCGAGCTATATTCACCGGAGGAGCTGCAGCTGATTGTAAAGCGCAGCGCGGAAATACTCGGAATTGAAATTGTGCCTGAGGGTGCAAAAGAAATTGCCTTCCGCAGCAGGGGAACGCCGAGAATCGCAAACCGCTTGCTTAGGCGAGTGCGCGACTTTGCTCAGGTTCGGGCGGACGGAGTAATCACCCGTGACGTCGCTGACGAGGCGCTTACCAGGCTTGAGGTTGATAAGCAGGGACTTGACTCGCTGGACAGAAGGATGCTTCGAGCAATTATAGAGTTTTACGGCGGCGGCCCAGTGGGGCTTGAGACTCTTGCGGCGACGATAAACGAGGAATCCGTTACGCTTGAGGATGTTTACGAGCCTTATCTGCTTCAGCAAGGCTTTTTGACCCGCACTCCGCGAGGTCGCTGCATTACGAAGAAGGCTTACGATCATCTCGGAATCGAATATCTCGGCCAGCAGCAGCTGGAAATCTGAAAGCATCTGCGAATTATGAAGGCTCATAAATAGCTCGGCCTTGCGGCACAATGCTTACTTTATTTTGGAGGAAAACCACTTGGGCAAATACTTTGGAACTGACGGGATTCGCGGCATAGTCAACAAGGATCTTGACGCCGCGCTTGCATTTAAAGTTGGACAGGCAACGGCAATGGTACTTGCCGAGGACATGCCGGCACAAGACAAGCCGCTTGTCACAATCGGCAAAGATACACGCATCTCCGGCGATATGCTTGAAGCTGCAATAACCGCGGGTCTTTGCTCTGCGGGAGCTGACGTTATGCACCTCGGAGTTATACCGACCCCCGCCGTCGCCTTTATCACAACTGACTGCGGAGCAAACGCGGGAATTGTAATTTCCGCTTCGCACAACCCCTTTGAACATAACGGCATAAAGATTTTCAACGGCAGGGGCTTTAAGCTCAGCGACGATCTTGAAGCAAAGATCGAACAGCTTATCGACAACGGCGATAAGCTCACGGAAAAGCACAGCCGTGACATAGGTCGGGTGCTCACGCGTGAGCGCGAGTGCATTGACAGGTATATTGAGCACATAGTGTCCGCCGCGGAGGGCAAAATCAGCAGAATGAAGGTTATGCTTGACTGCTCAAACGGCGCGGCGACGAGAACAGCAAACGATATCTTCGGAAGATTTCCGCTTGATATCGAGATGATAAACGACCACCCGGACGGCTGTAACATCAACGCGAACTGCGGCTCGACACACATAGAGGTGCTCGGACGCATGGTGGTAGCCGGAGGCTATGATTTGGGACTCGCCTTTGACGGGGACGCCGACCGCTGTCTCGCGGTTGACGAAAACGGAAAGCTCGTGGACGGCGATAAAATTATGGCAATCTGCGGAAAGGCCATGATAGCCGAGGGAAAACTGAAAAACAACGCGATAGTCGCAACGGTGATGTCAAACCTCGGTTTCCATGAGTATTGCGCCAAGAACGGAATTGAGCTCCACTGCGCGGCGGTAGGGGACAGAAACGTCCTTGAAATGATGCAGGAAAAAGGGTTTAATCTCGGCGGCGAGCAGTCGGGGCATCTCATATTCCTTGATAACGAAACGACGGGAGACGGTCAGCTTGCGGCGGTACGCTTTCTTAGGGTTATCAGTAAAAGCGGGAAAAAACTCTCCGAGCTTGCGGCAGAAATTCCCACATATCCCCAGGTTCTGCGTAACATATCCATTGAGGGCGGAAATGCAGCCAAAGAAGCAATCATAAGGGATGAAAGGCTGAAAAAGACCATAGAAGACGAACAGAGGGCTTTGGGCAAGACGGGAAGAATCCTTGTGAGACCTTCGGGAACCGAGGCGCTGATCAGAGTTATGGTAGAAGCGGCGGACGAAAAAAGCGCTGCGGAGCTTGCGCTGCGACTTTCAGAATTTATCGAGAAATTGTCAAATAACATAAATATGTAGATTTACGAAAGGAATATACTTGACTTTTTGTAAATATTATACTATAATCTGTGATGTTTAGGGATAGACGGCTTGAATTATGGAAATTTATTCTAATCTCAATGATAACGAGTTGCTCGGCATGGCGAACTTAGGCGACAAGGTTGCCGAGGATCAGCTGGCGCTCCGCTACACTCGTTTGGTCAAAATTTGTTCAAGACCCTTCTTTCTTGTCGGGGGCGACGGTGAGGACCTGATTCAAGAGGGAATGCTCGGTCTCCTTTCCGCGATAAGAGAATTTGACCTATCCATGAACACCTCATTCAAAACTTATGCGGAGATATGTGTTAAACGTCGTATCTATTCTGCAATCAAGAGCGCTTCCAGAAAAAAGCACGACCCTCTCAATGACATGGTGTCATTCGACGATGTCCTCTCAGATGAAAGCAGTTCCGGCGCGGTTACTTACGGCGTGTCTTTAAGGCGAACTCCCGAGGAGCAGGTACTTGCAAGGGAGGGTGTCGGCGAGATAATCCAGACCTATTCGCGGTGTTTGTCAAAGTTTGAAGTTGAAGTATTAAACCTTTTTCTGCGCGGCCTATCCTATTCCGAAATAGCGGAGCTGTGCGGAAAGACAGATAAATCAGTTGACAATGCCGTTCAGCGCATTAGGCGTAAGCTGGCGCGCGACCTTAACCTCAGCGATATCAGTTAAAGGCTGATCGCAATATATGCCCGTGAGGGCAAGTCTTTTTCGAAGAGAGGATTCAAAATGTTCGAGGACAAAACTTTAGTGTGCAAAGAATGCGGACAGGAATTCACGTTCACAGCAGGTGAGCAGGAGTTCTATGCAGAGCGCGGCTTCCAGAATGAGCCCCAGCGCTGCAAGTCTTGCCGTGACTCCAGAAAGAACGTAGCCCGCGGTCCCCGCGAGTACTACACTGCTACTTGCGCTGCTTGCGGCAAGGAAGCAAAAGTTCCTTTTGAGCCCAAGTCCGACAGACCTGTCTATTGCAGCGAGTGCTTCGCAAAGATGAGAGAGGAACAGGCCTAAGTATTGGCTTGTCTTCGGTTTCAGCGGTAAATGCACTGAAACGGTTATATGCAGGTCTTTCGACTATTTTTTGTGTTGACATAAGCAATAAACTTGCAGTTTGCCAAAAGATCAGCAAAGGTGCTTATAATTTTTTGAAGCGTTGTACTTTCAAAAAAAGAGCTTCTCGTTTGAGAAGCTCTTTTTTTGTATTTATTAGAAACCAAATACATGACGCGAATGGTGCCGGTCCTACTTATCCATGATGTGCATATATTCGTCGTAGGAGCAAAGGCGGTCAATGCAGCCGTCCTCCGTAAGCTCAATTATGCGGTTTGCAACCGTCTGCGTCAGCTGATGGTCATGGCTCGAGAAGATGATATTATATTCGAAGGAGTCCATACCGTTATTGAGAGCGGCAATGCTCTCAAGGTCAAGGTGGTTCGTCGGCTGGTCAAACATCAGCACATTCGCGCCGGAGAGCATCATTTTGCTTATCATGCAGCGAACCTTCTCGCCGCCGGAGAGAACCTTGACTTTTTTGTAGACATCGTCGTTAGAAAATAGCATACGTCCCAGGAAGGTGCGCAGATAGCTCTCGCGCTTGTCGTCGGAAAACTGGCGCATCCAATCCATGATGTCGTAATCGCAGTTATCGAAATATGCTCCGTTATCCTTCGGGAAATAGGCCTGAGTTGTGGAAACGCCCCATTTATATTCGCCCTCGTCAGGCTCAAGCTCGCCGGCGAGAATTTTGAAGAGGGTAGTGATTGCGATTTCGTTTTTGCTGATAATCGCGATTTTGTCCTCCTTGCCGACAATGAAGCTGACCTTGTTGAGTACCTTAACTCCGTCCACCGTCTTGCTCAAGTCGGTGACGAAGAGCCTGTCCTTGCCCGGCTCTCGCTCCGCCTTGAAGCCGACCCAGGGATAACGACGCGAGGAGGCGGGCATTTCCTCAACGGAAAGCTTGTCGATAAGCTTGCGGCGGCTGGTTGCCTGACGCGATTTTGACTTGTTGGCGGAGAAACGCGCGATAAAAGCCTGAAGCTCCGCAATCTTCTGGTCCGCTTTTTTGCTTTGATCCTTCAAAAGCCGTTGCATCAGCTGACTGGATTCATACCAGAAGTCATAGTTGCCGACGTACATTTTGATTTTGCCGTAATCGATGTCAACTATGTGCGTGCACACTGTGTTGAGGAAATATCGGTCATGGGAAACAACCAGAACGGTGCCGTCGTAGTCGAGAAGGAAATCCTCAAGCCAGACAACGGAGGCCAAGTCAAGGTTGTTCGTAGGCTCGTCAAGCAGCACGATATCGGGATGTCCGAAAAGTGCCTGTGCAAGGAGAACTTTAACCTTTTGACGACCTTCGAGCTCGCTCATTCCGCTGAAATGCAGGTCGGTTCCTATGCCCAGACCCTGAAGAATACGGGAGGCGTCGCTCTCTGATTCCCAGCCGCCAAGCTCGGCGTATTCCTCCTCAAGCTCCGCCGCGCGGATTCCGTCGGCATCCGAGAAATCGGGCTTGTCATAGATTGCGTCCTTTTCCTTGCCGCATTCGTAAAGGCGCTTGTTCCCGAGAATAACCGTGTCCATGACGCTGTACTCGTCGTACATGTTCTGGTTCTGATTTAGGACGGACATACGGCGTTTTTTATCGATATTGACCTTGCCGTCGTAAGAGTCAAGCTCGCCTGACAGAATTTTTAAAAAGGTTGATTTACCCGCACCGTTAGCTCCGATAATGCCGTAGCAGTTACCGGCGACAAATTGCAGGTCGACCCTGTCAAAAAGCTTTTGTCCGCCGAATTGAAGGGAAAGGTTTTCAACTGTAATCATGTAATAACTCCTAAAATTTGCTTAAAAGGTTTTTTTTACGTATGGTATACGAAGAAGGGCATAGAACAAAACCGTGCCCGCGATAACTCCGAAAGCGCCCTGAATGCAGTTCGGGATAAGATCCGCGGCGGCCCCGCCGAAGCCATAAAGCATAATTTCGTAAGCAAAATAGCCGAGAACCATAATGACTGCGGCGGTTATGCTTCCGAAAACGGCAGGCATAACAGGCGTTTTGTCTTTAAATTTGCGCAGGATAGCTCCGGCTGCTAGACCCATTAAAGCTTTGATAATCAAAGTCGCCGGAGCGTAAATTACAAAGCCGGAAAAAATATCGGCAAGAGCCGCACCTAAACCCGCTGCAATCGCACCCCAGCCCGGTCCGAGCAGAAAAGCGCTGACTATGACAACAGCGTCGCCCGCGTTTACATAGCCGTTGGAAAGTGGGACGGGGAGCCTTATCATAGTCGCGACAGCTGTCAGCGCGATAAAAAGACCCGCCCAAACTAATTTTTGAATCTTGTCGTTTCTCATTAATTATTCTCCGTCTGCCGATAAACTTGTGTTTTCACTTTTAACAATCCGAATTGCCGCCAAAGCGATACCTGCAAGAATGAAATATGTGAAGAAGGTACGCGGATAGTACCACACATATTCAACGCCAAAAGCGAATGCTATACCCACAAGGCTTGACAGCGCGGCTATAAGAACCAGTTTGTTTGATTTATAAGAGGTCTTTAGAAGGGCACAGGCGGAATCCTTCCAAAGCCTAAGCATGAACCACATTAAGGAGAAAAAGCCGAGCACGCCCAGTTCAATTATAAGCTCCATATAGACCATGTGGCTGTGGGGCACGCCAACAAGAGCATGCAAATTGGCGTAGTCGGGATATAAAATCGCAAAGCTGCCCGGTCCGAGCCCGATACCGGTTAGGAAATAGTCGCGTACCATCTTAATTGTTCCGTCCCAAACATAGAGACGGAATACCATAGACGAATCCTGCATGGTAAGAAGTGTTGAAAGCCTCACTATGATGCTGTTCGGCAGGAAGGGAATCACCGCAACACAGAGAAGGAAAAAAGCAGGAATCAGCTTCTTGTTTGCGTAGTAGACAAAAATGATACAGGTAATCATCATTGAAATCCAGCAGGAACGCGAGTAAGTCATAAAAAGAGCCAAAATCGGGAAAGCAACGCCCAGACAGAAGGGAATCCTAATCCATATGCGCTTGATATTCGCCGCGAAAACCGCCGCAAGAGGCGTCATCATCACTAGAAATTCCGCATAGTTATTGGGATTGTCCAAAGTTCCGTACACTCTGCCGGGAACGCCCTTATTTAAATCAAGATCGGTAAGGCTTGCGCTGACTGCGACGCCGGTAACGCGCTGGTAGAAAGCGAAAAGCGCTGTGAAGATAACGGCGATATAGATAAAGCCAAGAAGCTTCATCATGCGCTCTCTGGTTGTAATGTCCGCTGCAATGATGTACACAAAAAGAAGCGCGGTGACGTAAAACAGAAGAATACGGAAGCTGTCGCTTCTGTCAAGGCTGAATCCGAGACTCGCAACGCAGGCCATCATAAAAATTGTTATGGGGAAGCCCATATTGTGCAGATAGTAAATTTTTCTTTTTCCGGCGCCGACCATGAGGAAATAGAGCACGAAAAGGGCGACCGCCGCGAGAAGCGCATAGGTGTTTGACCAGTAATCGTGCGGAATAATAAACATTAGGCAGATAAACCCGCCCAGAATAGTTTCAAAATTGATAAAGAAGGAGCCTTTTACATATCGGTCAACAAAGGCCGCCGTAACGCTGCCGCGCGCGGCGCGGACAACGGTTTGAATTATAAAAGATAAAATACGAGCTATAAAATCGAAAACAGCCTTAAAAATCCGCGCGAACAGCGACTTTTCATAGAGGGGCTCGACACGGCTGTCTCTGACAAACCAGTGGACGATTTTACTTTCGGAAAAGGCGCTGCTGAAAAAGTCGAAGATCGCCTGCAGAAAAGCAAATGTGCCGCTTTGCAGCCAAACACTATAGGTTTTTCCCAAAATACTTGAGGAGAGCACAAAGCCACCCCGCTTTCATAGGATTTATTTGGGGTTGAAACTTCGTCAGGAAACAGCCTCAATGCCGCTTACTTTCATATATAGCTTGGCCTTTCCGGCGTAGAGAGGAAGCGTATGACCGACTCCGTAGAGCACTCCGCCGATTGTAACGCCGTGCTCGCCGAGTTCACCATTGACGATCGCTGTTATAGAAACAGAGCTGTAGCCTTCTTTAATAACCTGCTGCACATCTCCGTTTGTGGTTGTGGCGTAGCTTAATGGGGATCCGAGCTCAAAGCTTTCTATTGTGCCGAGATTGACTTTTTCAGTGCCGTCAAGGATAGTGGTGCCTGTTTCAATATACTTTGTCACATAGTCAGGAGTCTCTTCGCCGTAGAAGCTTATACGCACCTGTGTAAGATTTGCGCCTTCATTACCCTTGTCAACGACCTTAAGCGCTACAAAGGCGACGGCCGCAAGAATTATAAGGACAATAATAAAATCGATCAGGTTGATTTTTCCGAAAAGCTTTCCGTCTTTTAACATTTATGTTTCCCTCTTTCGCTGTTATTAGTTATAAGCCATGAACACGTCGTTTGCCAGCTTGTTTAAGTCAAAGTGCTTTTCAATTTTTTCGCTCGCCGCCGCAGAAAACTTCTCTCTTAATTGAACGTCGTCCATCAGCAGTTTGATTTTCGAGGCAAAATCCTCCGTGTCGCCGTACTTTGTTACAAAGCCGCATTGTATGAAGCTTTCCGCAAGGTCGCGGTTGCCGCCGACATCGGTGACAACAAGCGGAAGCCCCGCGTTCATGGCCTCTAAAATCGCGAAGCTCATCGCTTCGTTGCAGCTCGATGTACAAAGATAGGCGTCGGAGTTAAGAAGAATCTCGCGGGTGTCCTTGCGGTATCCGAGGAGGCGGCACTCGTTTTCAAGTCCCGTTTCGGAGATTTTTGCGCTTATTTCACCGAAAAGCTCTCCGTCGCCGCAGATAAGACAGCAAAAGGGCTTTTCTGTTTCAGTTTTCAGCTTCGCCAGAGCTTCCACAAGGAAGCCAAGACCCTTCTCGGGGGCGAAGCGCGCCAAAATAGTCATTACAAAGCAGTTGTTGTCAAGACCCAGCTCTTTTCGGACAGCGTTTGATTTTTCGGGGACTCCGGCAGGTTCAATGCCGTTAAATATAACCGAAATACGCTCCGGCAAAACACCGTTTTCAATCATGATGTCCCGTCCCTCGTTGCAGACGGCAATTATACGGTGATTTTTCGGGCTGAAGTGTTTGTTCAGCCTACGCCAGATAAAGCCCGAAAGCCCGCTGAGACGAAGCGTAAGGTGATTAGTCAGAACGACTTTAGGCTCGGAGTAATAGCGCTTCGAGATGAGGGCAACGATATTCTCCCGCGGGTACTGGGCGTGAATCACATCGATTTTGTTTTCATTGCAATACTGCGCAAGCTTCTTCGCGGCGGAGAATACGGAGGTTTTCCCCATATCTACCTGAAAGGAGGGAATACCTGCGGCTGCCATTTTTTCCGACAGCTCACCTTCGATATTATAAGCAAAAAAAGGCTTAATTTTACCCTTGCCGAGGCGAATCAGGTTTTCAACGTATTTTTCCGTGCCTGCTTTTCCTGCATAGTTTATCAAATAAAGAACATTCAAATTATCGCCTGCCCTTCCATGGGAAAATGTCCGTCGGGCGGACATTATTGCATATTTTGTGTATACCCGAAATCGGCAATCAGCCCTCCAGGTACATTTAACCACTTCGCCCAGTATACAACAAATAAACAGGTATAGTCAATAGCGCGCGAAACCGCCGTACCCAATTAAAGGGTACGGCGGGCTCAAATTGTCAGCCTCCGAGATAGGCCTTTTTGACAGCGTCGTTGTTAAGCAAATCACTTGCGTTTGCCGCCGTTACAATCTTTCCTGTTTCAAGAACATAGCCCCTGTCGGCGACTGAAAGCGCCATCTGAGCGTTCTGCTCCACCAAAAGAATTGTTGTTCCAGCTGCGTTCAGTTCTTTAATAATATCAAAAATTTGTTCGACGAGCAGGGGAGCAAGACCCATCGAAGGCTCGTCCAGCATAAGAAGCTCGGGCTTTGACATAAGAGCTCTGCCCATAGCGAGCATTTGCTGTTCGCCGCCGGAAAGAGTTCCGGCTATCTGTTTGCGGCGCTCCTTCAGGCGTGGAAAACGCTCATAAACATTCTCGAGCGCCCCGTCAATTTCGGAAACCTTGCGCGTAAAGGCGCCCATTTCAAGATTTTCCTCAACAGTCATCTGAAGGAAAACTCTTCTGCCTTCGGGAACCTGAGCGAGTCCGTTTGCGACTATTCTGTGCGCGGCGACCCCGTTTATCGGCTTGTCGTGAAAGGTGATGGAGCCAGTTCTGCTGGTCAGCAGTCCTGAAACGGTGTTTAGAATCGTGGACTTTCCCGCGCCGTTCGCGCCGATGAGGGTGACTATCTCGCCCTGCTTTACCTCGAAGGAGATGCCCTTTATCGCGTGAATGCTGCCGTAATATACGTTGATATCGTTAACCTTCAGCATAGGTCAGTTTCCCTCCTTCCGCTTGCCCAGATAGGCTTCGATGACCTTCGGATTCGATTGGATGTCCTCCGGTGTTCCTTTGGCGATGACCTTGCCGTAGTTGAGAACGCAAATCCCCTCGCAGATTCCCATAACAAGGCTCATGTCGTGCTCGATGAGCATTATGGCTATCTGGAAGGTGTCACGGATTTTACGAATGTTATCCATAAGCTCACCTGTCTCGGAGGGGTTCATTCCGGCGGCAGGCTCATCCAGCAATAACAGGGAGGGGTTTGTGCCGAGCGCTCTTACAATCTCCAATCTGCGCTGAGCGCCGTAGGGAAGAGAGCCGGCCTTTGCGCCCGCCATGTCCTGCATATCAAAGATGGACAGCAGCTCCAAAGCCCGGTCGTGCGCGACCTTTTCCTCTTTCCAATAGCGCGGCAGGCGGAAAATGCCGCTCCACATACCGTAATTTATCTGATTGTGAAGACCGAGCTTAACATTGTCCTCAACGCTGAGGTTGGAGAAAAGACGGATGTTCTGGAAGGTTCTTGCGATTCCGGCCTTGTTGACTTGAACGGTGCTCATCCCGTTTGTGTCGTTTCCGTCGAGCATTATAATTCCGCGCGTCGGCTGATAAACCTTTGTAAGCAGATTGAAAACCGTGGTTTTTCCCGCGCCGTTCGGACCGATCAGTCCCGCGATTTCCGTTCTGCCGATAGCCATGTTGAAGTCGTCAACGGCTGTAAGTCCGCCAAAGTCGATGCCCAGATGGGCGACCTCCAATATCGGGGTCTTGTCCACGTCGCGCTCAGGTATGATGTTGGGGGAAGGAACGGGAACGAGCTTAACCGGCTGACTTTGATATTTACTCATTTGTCCCACCTCCTTCAAGCTTTTTATTTCGTTTCGGCTTAAAGAGTCTGTTTCTGATATCGCCGAGGAAATTTTTAATCAGGGGATTATTTGTTGCGAGCATAACGATTATCAGCACGATGGAATATACCAGCATGCGGTAATCGGAGAAGCTGCGAAGCGCCTCGGGCAGAATCGTAAGCACGGTGGCCGCGATGATTGAGCCCCACATATTGCCCAGACCGCCCAAAACAACAAAGACCAGAATCAGTATTGAGGTGTTGAAATCAAACTTGCTCGCGACTATCGTGGAATAGTTCATTGCAAACAGTGCACCGGCCATTCCCGCGAGAACGGCGGAGGTAACAAAAGCTATGAGCTTATATTTTGTAACGCCGATTCCGACGCTTTCCGCGGCTATGCGATTATCACGAATTGCCATAATAGCTCGGCCCGTGCGGCTTTTTACAAGGTTAAATACAATGAACAGGGTGAAGAGTATGAGCACAAAGCCCGCCGTGAAAGTGGAAATTTTTGTGATGCCGGAAATGCCCATCGGCCCGTTTATAATCACTTTGCCGCCCTCTTCAAGTCCGAGGGAGTTAGCATTTTTAAGCATTGCAAAGTGAAGTCCGCCGCCGTCAACTCCGACATAAAGGTTATTGACTATACTCTTTATTATCTCTCCGAAGGCGAGGGTGACAATTGCCAGATAATCGCCCTTAAGTCTTAAGACGGGAATGCCGACCAGAACGCCTGCGAAGCCCGCAAATATTCCTGCGACAACCATGGAAACCGCGAGACGCAGGGGAGCCAGAGGAATAGCCTGCTGAAGGCTCATTGCAGCCACAACGCCTGAGAAGGCACCAACGCTCATAAAGCCCGCGTGACCGAGAGAAAGCTCACCCGAAATTCCGACTGTGAGGTTGAGCGAAATCGCCATAACAACGTAGGCGCAAATCGGAACGAGCTGACCTTTAAGAGAGGAGCTGATCGAGCCGGTGCCGGTCATTATCTGTAAAATGATGAAAGCCGCGATTACGCCGGCGTAGGTAAGGGAATTGCTGCGGGTGGTTTTACTGATTCTATTCATATTCCACCTCAAACTTTCTCGTTCGTCTGCTTGCCGAGAAGACCCGCGGGACGAACAATCAGAACAATAATTAAAACCGCAAAAACGATTGCGTTTGAAAGCTCTGTTGAGATATAGGCGTTTGCGAAGATTTCGATTATACCCAAAAGAATGCCGCCCACAAGCGCTCCGGGAATCGAGCCGATTCCGCCGAATACCGCCGCGGTAAACGCCTTTATGCCGGGCATGGATCCTGTTGTCGGCATCAGTGTCGGATAGGCGGAGCACAGCAGCACACCGGCGATGGCGGCAAGAGCCGCGCCGATTGCAAAGGTGACTGAAATTGTCGTGTTTACGTTAATGCCCATGAGCTGCGCCGCACCCTTGTCCTCGGAGCAGGCGCGCATTGCTTTGCCCATTTTAGTTTTACTGGTAAACCACACCAGTGCAACCATAATGATAAGACATGCGGCAATTGTAACAATGGTAACATAGGAAATTGAAAGCTGACCGCCGAAGAATTTAACGGAGCCGTCGCCAACAACAGAGGTGAAAACCTTGGGGTTGGTTGTCCACAAAAGCTGCGCCGCGTTCTGGAGAAAATAGCTCACGCCTATGGCGGTGATTAAAACAGCCAGAGAAGGCGCCGCACGCAGAGGCTTGTAGGCAAGCCTTTCAATTACGACACCCAGCACCGTGCACACGATCATTGCCAGAATAACGGCGACAACAGGCGGGAGCCCGAATGACATCATCGCATAGAAGCAAATATAAGCGCCGACCATTATGACGTCACCATGGGCGAAGTTGAGCATTTTGGCTATACCGTAAACCATTGTGTAGCCCAAAGCAATGATGGCGTATATGCTGCCGAGGCTTATTCCTTTGATAAGATAGGTTAAGAAGGTCATTTACGCAAGCACCTCATTCTCTATTTTATGAGCGTATCTGAAAAATACCAAAAGGGCGATTTTGGCACTTTTCAGATACGCCTTGGCAATAAAACGAAGCAAAGAGGACCGCCGCTCTGGCAGCCCTCTTTTGCTCCCGTAACTGAGGGATGATTACCGCTAATCTAAATTATACAGTATGTTTCCCTATTAGTCCAGACCGACATAAGCACCGTCTTTGATGACCATGCCCTTAGGAGTTTTGCTAACTGCGCCGGTTGCGTCCCAAGTCATGCCTGTACCGGTAAGACCGTCAAAGGACATGGTTGTGAACTGCTCAATCATCTTTGCGCAGATATCGGAAGCGGACATGTCAGCTGTTACGCCGGCATTGTTGCAAGCCTGATAAATTGCGTAAACACAGTCATAAGCGTCAGCAGCGAACTGGTTGGGGATTTCGCCGTACTTTTCCTGGAACTTGGAAACGAAGGATGCAGTCTTGGCATCGGTGGAATCGGCGTTGAACGGGGTGAGAAGCATAACGCCCTCTGCAAGGCTTGTGTCAAAGTTTTCGAGAGAAAGGATTCCGTCCATGCCGTCAACTCCGAAGAACTTGGGGGCATAGCCCATGTCCTTAGCCTGCTTGAGTATAAGGGAAGCGGGGGTGTAGTAAATGGGAAGGAAGATGAGGTCGGCTCCGGCGTTCTTAGCTTCTGTGAGCTGAACGGAGAAGTCGTTCTGGCTGTCTTCGGTGAAGGTTGTTGCGCTTACGATTTCAAGACCGAGTTCTGTGGCCTTTGCTTCGAAGGTGTTATAGATGCCCATTGAATAAACGTCGTCGTTCTTATAGATAACAGCGACCTTGGTGCCCATCTTCTTGTCGAAGATGTACTGTGCGGAAGCGGAGCCCTGGTTGGGGTCTGCAAAGCACATCTGGAACATGTTATCCTTGCCGTCCGTGACGGAGGTGGAGCTTGCGGAAGGAGTGATAGCGAAGATACGATCGGCAAAGGTTTCAGCCGAAGTTGCTTCGCAGGGCTTGCTTGTTACGGAGCCGAGAGAAACCTGCATACCCCAATCCTTAAGGGCGTTGTATGCGTTGACTGCCTTTTCTGCGTCATGAGCGTCGTCCTCATACTTGAGCTCGAACTGTAAGCCGCCCAGAGCGTTGATTTCTTCAACTGCAAGCTCTGCGCCGTTCTTTGCAGCGTTGCCGTAG
Organism: Clostridia bacterium; assembly: GCA_009929315.1. Lineage (GTDB taxonomy): Bacteria > Bacillota > Clostridia > Oscillospirales > Oscillospiraceae > UBA2658. Next base: position 109,439 of record SAAS01000005.1, on the reverse strand, counting down.
ATAGCGGCGCCGCCGGTGAGAGGGCCTGTTCCGCCGATTTTGATTGCGGCGGTAGTTGTTGCAGCGCCGGTATCAGCGCCTGTGTCGGTAGCGGCGGGCTCTGTCTTCGTGCCGCAAGCTGCAAAACAGCCGACGATGAGAACAAGAGCAAGCGCGATGCTTAAGAACTTTTTCATTTTTTTCCTCCTAAAATGTGTGTACTTATACAAAAGAGGCTTTGCAAGAGAGAAGAGCCGTCCTTAGTATCGGTGAAAACGAATAAATCTCCATTTCCAATAAGTTGTATTTTAAATCTTTATCACAATTAAGTCAATAGCCGAGTAGTCTCAAATAGCTAACTTGTAGGCTTTTTCTTTTGGCAATTTCGCATGAATCAGGGCAATTGTCAATCCTCTTGGAGAATCAATACTTACCGTTAAATGCATAAAGCTATGCATAAAGCCTGTGCAAGTGTCTTACTAATTGTGTAAACTGCCACTTACATTTTCATTTACTGTGTGCTATAATTCGTGCATAATAATTCTATGGAGAATAATAATGAACTACATCGCAAACAAATCTCAAGAGGCTTTCTTTTTTAGCTTTAGCTTTACCGGCTTTTATTTCGGTAAGGCCTATTTGAGTTTGTCTGATAACGGGTAGTTTCGCTTTACAAAATCGTAAAGCCCCGCAGCAAACTCGCTGCGGGGCTTTTTTGGCATTTTGAGAGCTCGCACAACAAAAAACGGAGAGGAAAAAAGACAACATGGTCATAATTCTAAAAAACAATCCCGACAAAGCGCAGCTTAGTAATCTTATGGGCTGGCTTGAGCAGAAGGGAATCAGGATACAGGAGACGACAGGCGTTTCAAGAAGTATTCTGGGACTTGTCGGCGACACCGCCTCTATTGATATCGATGCACTCAGAGCGCTTGAAATTGTTGAGGATGTTAAACGGATTCAGGAGCCTTATCGTCTTGCAAACCGCAAAATGCACCCGGAAAACACGGTTATAAGAGTACGCGACACGGTTATTGGTGACGGGGGGCTGACGATTATAGCCGGACCCTGCTCCGTTGAGAGCGAGGAGCAGATTTGCAAAATCGCGCTGAGCGTCAAGGCTTCGGGCGCGACGATTCTGCGCGGCGGCGCGTTCAAGCCCCGCAGCTCACCATACAGCTTCCAGGGCTTGGAGGCGGACGGCATTAAGCTTCTCAAAAAGGCGCGTGAAGTCAGCGGACTTCCGATAGTCTCGGAAATAACCGATACCGAGCAGCTTCCTCTTTTTGAGGACGTGGATATAATTCAGGTCGGCGCTAGGAACATGCAGAATTTCGAGCTTCTAAAGCGGCTCGGAAAAATCGACAAGCCGATACTTTTAAAGCGTGGTCTTTCGGCGACTTACGAGGAACTTTTAATGAGTGCCGAATACATCATGTCAGGTGGAAATAAGCAGGTTATCCTCTGTGAGCGCGGAATCAGAACCTTTGAAACACAGACGCGAAACACCCTCGATATAACGGCGATTCCGATTTTAAAAAGCCTCTCGCACTTACCTGTGGTGGCCGACCCAAGTCATTCAACGGGAAAGGCGGAGCTGGTTCCGGCAGTAAGTCTGGCAGCCGCCGCGGCAGGAGCCGACGGACTTATAATTGAGGTTCACAATGACCCCGAGCACGCTCTTTCCGACGGTCCGCAGTCGCTCAAGTGCGAGGATTTTCGGCTGCTTGCGGAAAAACTCGGAACCGTAGTCGGCGCTATGAGGCAAAATAAGGCGTAAGCTGTATTTGATTATGGAGGGGCACATGGATTATAAAACTGTTTTAGTCAGAACAAACGAGCCGTATTCAATTATAATCGGCGAGGGGCTGCTTAACCGTTGCGGCGAGCTTATTTCCGCTTTAACGCCGCCCTGCCGTGCCGCACTCATTTCGGATGAAACCGTTATGGGTTTGTACGGACCGAACGTTAAGACCTCCCTTGAGGCGGCGGGTTTTTCGGTGCACTCCTTTGCGTTTCCTGCGGGTGAAAAATCAAAAACACCCGAAACGCTTTTAGAAATTCTTGACTTTTTGGCCTCATCCGGGTTTGACCGCAGCGATTTGGTTGTTGCTCTCGGGGGCGGGGTTGTCGGAGACACGGCGGGCTTTGCCTCAGCCATATATATGCGGGGAATGAAGCTCGTCCAGATACCCACATCGCTTCTTGCAATGGTTGATTCATCTGTGGGAGGGAAAACGGGAATTGACCTTAATAGCGGCAAAAATCTTGTCGGCGCGTTCAAGCAGCCAAAACTGGTTATTTGCGACACGCAGGCTCTTAAGACTCTGCCTGAGGAGCAATTCGCCTGCGGAATGGGCGAAATAATAAAGTATGCCATGATTTCCGACGCCGAGCTTTTCGAGTTTTTGTCGAAAGCAAACGGAAAATGCGCGCTTTCGGATGAAATACTTAAGGGTATCATCAGCCTCTGTGCAAAAATAAAGGCCGATATCGTATCCGCGGATGAATTTGATAACGGAGAAAGACAGCTACTGAATTTTGGGCACATGATAGGACATGCCGTTGAGAAACGAAGCGGATACACGCTCGGGCACGGTCAGGCTGTCGGTATCGGCATGACTATGATGACAGAGATTTCCGAAGAACTCGGTTTTTGTCCCGAAGGCACTTGGAAGCGCCTTGTGGAGCTGCTCGTCAAATTCGGGCTTCCACACAAAACCGATTTTACGGCGCGTGAGCTTGCCGAGACGATAATTATGGACAAAAAGCGACGTGGCGACGAAATAACACTCGTTATGCCGAAAAAAATCGGCGCATGTTTCTGCAAGAGCTTTAAAATATACGAAGCGGAGGAGCTTATCGGTCTTGCAAAGGGGGCGCGGCAGTGAATGTTTCAATCAGCGGCGGAGCGCTGCAAGGCGAAATCAGCGCAGTTCCGTCAAAATCCGCCGCCCACAGAGCTCTGATTTGCGCGGCGCTTGCCGACAAACCGACGGAAATATTCCTTCCTATATCCAACGCGGATATTGACGCGACAGCCTCCTGCCTTCGTGCGATGGGCGCCGAAATAACCCGAAACGGAGCATTTCTGAATGTTAGCCAGATAACGCAAACTCCGGACTTTGCGGAGCTAGATTGCGGCGAAAGCGGCTCGACGCTTCGGTTTCTATTACCGATTGCCGCCGCGAAGCTTCCGAAAGCGAGTTTTTTAGGCTCGGGGAGGCTTCCGCAAAGACCTATAAGCGAGCTTAAAAACGCAATGGAAAAGGGCGGCGCGAGCTTCTCCGCGGACAAGCTTCCGCTTACGGTTTCGGGAGGGCTCAACGCGGGACGCTTTGAAATCGAAGGAAATGTCAGCTCGCAGTATATCTCAGGACTTCTTATGGCTCTGCCTGTACTTAACGGCGACAGCAGCATAATACTCAAAAGCCCGCTGTGTTCCGAGCCTTACGTCAACATCACTCTTGAAATGCTGAAAAACTTCGGAGTCGATATTGAGCGCAGAGAGGGCGGCTTTTTTGTCCGCGGAGGACAGGTTTTTAACGCTCCGAGAGTTATAAATGTAGAGGGCGATTGGTCTGCCGCCGCGTTTTTCTTAACGTCGGGCGCCATCGGCGGAGATGTGACGGTTACGAATTTAGATTTAAATTCCGAGCAGGGCGACAGGGAAATAGCCGAGATTCTGCAAGAATTCGGAGCAGATATAGAGATTTTAGATTCGTCCGTAAGGGTGCGAAAAGCAAAGCTCACGGCCTGTGATATTGACGTTTCGGACATACCCGATTTGCTCCCGATTTTGACAGTTCTCGCCTCCTGTGCCTATGGAAAAACCGTGCTTTATAACGCCGCCAACCTTAGACACAAGGAAAGCGACAGGCTATTTTCCTCCGCCACCATGATAAACGCGCTCGGAGGGGTAGCCGAGGAATACCCCGACAGGCTGGAAATAACGGGAACGGGTCTGCGCGGCGGAACGATTGATTCTTTTGGCGATCACAGAATTGCTATGTCAGCCGCAATTGCGGCAAGCGCGTGCAGCGGCCAAACGACAATCGTCGGCGCGGAAGCGGTTAAAAAATCATATCCCGACTTTTTCAGGGATTTTGAGAAGCTCGGCGGAAAAATCATAACAAATGAAGGCGGTGTTACCCATGAATCTTGATGAGGTCAGAAAAGAAATTGATTGTATAGACGAGCAGCTTTTAGAACTTTTTCTTAGGCGTATGGAACTCGGAAAAGAAGCCCTCAAGGAAAAAATGTATTGCGGGAAACCGCTGGTAGATAAAAGGCGCGAAAGGGAAATTCTCAAAAACATTTCCGAAAAGAGCGGCGATATGTCCGTTTATTCACACCGCCTTTTCAATGAGCTTATGACCCTCAGCCGAGCATATCAGGGCACGGTTTCGGCGGGCAAAACACAGTTGACAAAAGACATTGAAAACGCCGTTTTAAGCGACGCAGTGTTTCCCGCGAAGGCGAGTGTCGCCTGTCAGGGCATAGAGGGTGCAAATTCGCAGCAGGCGGCGGACAGACTCTTCCCTCAGGGAAACATCATGTTTTGCAAAAGCTTCGAGGGAGTTTTGAACGCGGTTAAAAGCGGACTGTGCGATTACGGCGTTTTGCCTATTGAGAACAGCTCAAACGGCTCTGTACACGCTGTTTACGACCTTTTAAAAGACGGCGGATTTAACATAGTTCGCAGCGTGAAGCTTTGCGTTCACCATGAATTGCTTGCGCAAAAGGGCACAAAGCTCTGTGATGTTAAGGAGATTATGAGCCACGAGCAGGCGCTGGGACAGTGCGGTAATTTCATAAAGAAGCTCGACGGAATGGTTAAAATCAGCAGCTGCGCGAACACGGCGCTCGCGGCAAAAATCGCCTCGGAAAGCCCCGGCGTTGCAGCCATCTCCTCGCCAATCTGCGCGGAGCTTTACGACCTTAGCAGGGTGACTGATGAGAACATTCAAAACAGTGAAAATAACTACACGCGTTTTGTTTGCGTTTCCGCGAAACCCGCGATTTATCCGGGCGCGAACCGTTTGAGTTTTGTTGCATCGCTTAAGCATGAGGCAGGGGAGCTTTATAAGCTCGTTTCCGTCATCGACGCGCTGGGAGTGAGCATTTCAAAGCTTGAGAGCAAGCCGATTGTCGGACGGGATTTTGAATTTATGTTCCTTGTTGACCTTGAAGCAAGCGTGCTGGAGCCGAATATTATAGGCATGCTTGAAGAAATCGAAAGAATTTGCGGCAGCTTTGTATTTCTCGGAAACTATCAGGAGATTTGAGGTGAGCCTGCATGGAAACTGAAAAATTCGGTTACGGACTTCTGGGCGAAAAACTGGGTCACAGCTTTTCGGGGACCATTCATGCAAAGCTCGGGCTGACCGATTATATACTTGTCGAAGCGCCGAAAGAAAGGCTCGAAAACATCCTGCACAGCGGAACATGGAAAGGCTTAAATGTCACAATTCCCTATAAACGCGCCGTCATGGAGTTTTGTGATGAAATCAGCGTCGGGGCGGCTGAAATCGGCAGTGTCAACACGATAGTAAGAAAGCCGAACGGACTGCTTTGCGGCTTTAATACCGATATCGACGGCTTTATTTACGCCGCAAAGCGCTCGGGTATCGTCTTTAGGGACAGAAATGTTCTTATCTGCGGCAGCGGCGGAACCTCGCTGACAGCACAGGCGGCGGCAAAACGGCTCGGCGCAAAACGCGTTACCGTGGTTTCCCGAAGCGGAGAAGTGCGCTACGACGAGCTCGGCGACTATGCAGATACGGACATCCTTGTAAACACCACCCCTGTCGGAATGTTTCCGAATAATCTTGAGGCGCCTCTCAGCCTCGATACATTTCCGAATCTGACGGGTGTAATTGACGTTATATATAATCCGCGCAGAACGGCGCTGATTATGGAGGCTGAGAAAAGGGGAATACCTACCGCGGACGGACTGCCGATGCTGGTGCATCAGGCAAAGCGCGCAGAGGAGCTGTTTTTTGGAAGTGCAATTCCGGACAGCGAGACCGAGAGAGTTGTTCGCGAAATGCGTGTCGAAATGAGCAATATTGTCATCATTGGCATGCCCGGCAGCGGAAAAACAACGGTTGCGGAGCAAATTGCGCAAAGAACAGGGCACAGGCTCATCGACCTTGACGAGGAGATTGAAAAAACGGCGGGCAAGCCGATTACTGAGATTTTTTCAGAGCAGGGCGAAGCGGCCTTCCGTGAACTTGAGCGTGAAGAAGCCATTAAAGCGGGCAAGCTGACGGGCGTCGTTATTTCCACCGGAGGCGGTGTTGTGAAGGATTTTCGGAACTTCGCTTCGCTTCACCAGAACGGAAGGATATATTGGCTTCGCCGCGAAATCGAAGCGCTTGAAACCGAGGGCAGACCGCTCTCAAAAGACAGCGAAACCCTAAAGAAGCTCCAAGCCGAGCGCGAACCGCTCTACCGCGGTTTTACCGACACAGATATTTGTAACGACAAAACGCCCGAGGCAGCGGCACAAATGATTTGGGAGGATTACTGTGAAAATATTGGTAATTAACGGGCCGAATATCAACATGCTCGGCATTCGTGAACCGGAGATTTACGGCAGCAGAAGCTACGACGACCTTGTCGCCCTTCTTCATGACGAGGCGGAGAGGCTCGGCGTTGAACTTGAGTGCTTTCAGAGCAATCACGAGGGGACAATGGTTGACATAATACAGAGCGCCTACGGTGACACGGACGGAATTATCATAAATCCCGCCGCCTACACCCACACGAGCGTCGCGCTGCTGGACGCGGTGAAGGCTGTCGGAATACCGACGGTGGAGGTGCATATCTCAGACCCCGACCTGAGAGAGGACTTCCGCAAAATTTCCTTCATCCGCTCCGCCTGTGTCAAGACAATAAGCGGAAAGGGCTTTGAGGGCTATCTTGAGGCGATGAATTTTCTTTGCGATTTATTTAAACAAAACAATATACAGTAAGAGAGGGAAGCAAATTGTCGTATCACATGTATAACAGGGAAGAGGAAACCCTTCCGCGAGAAAAGCTACGCGAAAAACAAAGCGAAAGACTTTGCCAAATGGTAAAAAGAGTTTATGAGAAGGTTCCGATGTACAAAGAACGCTTTGACAGCATGGGACTTAAGCCCGAGGATATTCGTTCAATTGACGATATCACGAAACTTCCGTTTACTTACAAGCAGGACTTGCGCGACAATTATCCTTACGGACTCTTTGCCGTTCCGATGGACGAGGTTGTGCGTATTCACGCCTCTTCGGGAACCACGGGCAAACAGACTGTTGTCGGCTGTACGGCGAACGATATGAAGCTCTGGGGCGAGGTTATGGCGAGAACCCTCGGCGCGGGCGGCATAACGAAGACGGATATAGGGCAAATCTGCTACGGTTACGGTCTTTTCACAGGCGGTCTGGGCGGGGGGCTCGGCTCGGAAACCATCGGCTGCGCGACTATTCCAGCTTCAACAGGCAATACTCGCCGCCAGATGACGATTTTGCAGGATTTTAAGCCCACCTTCCTTTTAGCGACTCCCTCTTACGCGCTCACGCTGGCGGAGTTCATGGAGCAGAACAATATCTCGAGCGATGAGCTTTCGCTTAAGGCGGGCTTCTTCGGTGCGGAGCCGTGGACGGAGAGCATGCGCAAGGAAATCGAAAAGCGCCTCAATCTGAAGGCTTACGATATATACGGACTGTCAGAGGTCATAGGCCCCGGCGTTGCCTACGAGTGCGAGTGCCAGAACGGTCTGCACGTCAACGAGGACCATTTCTTCATCGAAATCATTGACCCCGATACGGGGGAACAGCTTCCCGACGGCACCGAGGGCGAAATTGTATTCACCTGCATGACAAAGGAAGCGCTGCCGCTTGTACGTTACCGTACACGAGACGTCGGAATGCGTCTGCCAGGGCAGTGCGAGTGCGGACGCACCTTCGTCCGCATGGTAAAACCCGCGGGGCGAACCGACGATATGCTCATTATCCGCGGCGTTAATGTGTTCCCGTCGCAAATTGAATCAGTGCTCATGGATCTTGACGGCATTGCGCCGTATTATCAGATGATAGTCGAAAGAGAAGGCAGTCTTGACAAGCTCACGGTTCTGGTGGAGCTTACCGAGGACACCTTTACGGACGAGGTGCGAAAGCTCGAGGCCATGTCAAAGAAGGTTACCGACGCGATTCAATCGATTCTCGGCATCGCCTCGAAGGTTAAGCTCGTTGAACCGAAGAGCATCGAGCGTTTTGAAGGCAAGGCAAAGCGCGTTATCGATAAACGTACACAGGTCAATTTTTAAGGAGGTAAAGCTATGCTGTTAAAACAAATTTCGGTATTTGCGGAAAACCGCCGCGGAGCGATAATGGATATCACGGGCGTCCTTCTAAACGCGGGCGTCAATATGCGAGCCATCTCGATTGCCGACACCTCGGACTTCGGCATTGTTCGCCTTATCGTAGATAAACGCAAGGAGGCGCTTGCCGCCCTGCGCGAAAACGGCATGACAGTCAAGGAAACGGACGTTGTAGCGCTCGCGATTGATGACACGCCCGGGGCTTTTCACAAGGCGCTTGTCGCCTTAACCGACAGCGGCGTAATGGTGGAATACAGCTACGGCTTTGTTTCGCCCGTAAACGGCGGAGCCACGATTATACTAAAGTGCGACGATCAGGAAAAGGCTCTGGGCTGCTTGAGCTCAAAAGGCTTTAAGCTTCTGACGGCGGACGATGTCAAGTTCTGATTTTTTAACAGGGCAAATAAGAGCAAAACGGTTTCGTCGCTTTATAGCGGCGAAACCGTTTTGCGCAGTCTCTTGTCGGCACGAATTTCTTTACTTTTAGGTTTTGGTTTGTTATAATACGCAGGCGATATAAATTCCATATGCGCCCGTAGCTCAGTTGGATAGAGTGACAGACTCCGACTCTGTAGGTCGCTGGTTCGAATCCAGTCGGGCGTACCAGACAGTTTAAATCCGAACACAAAAGAACGCTTGCTGTATCTACCAGCAAGCGTTCTTCCATGGTTATGTAGTAACTATTCGGTATTACTTATTCTTATTTGAAGGCCGATCAACACATAATAGCCGTTAATTATTTATCAAACAGCTCTTGCTTGATAAATGTATATAATGCCATGTACTGTATATAGCATAAAAATATATATGCATAATATATATGGGAAGATATTTTAAAAAAAAGTATTCATTAGCAAAAACATATGTTATAATATTTTCGTAATAGAAAAGGAGGAGAGATACAATGCTACCAATCAAAGCTTTGTATAAGGTTATAAGTGAATTTGTTCCAGATTTTAAATCTAATTACACAAGCTGTTACGAAACTAGACTACAGGCGCAAAAAGCAGTGTATTTGTTCACTCAACTTATTAATGATGATTCATATGGCTTTTCTTGGTATATTGCTGGTCCATATTCAGCTTGTTTGACTCACCAATTATACAACGAGTTATTCGCAGATGATACTAATACTAGCGAATGGGATAAACTGGTATTCACACCGGCTGCACAAGAAATATTACAAAAGCTTAGAGAAATGCTTGAAGAATCAACAGCACAAAATGGAGATTTAGATGCAACAAAACGCCTGGAGCTTTTAGGCTCTATATGGTATATTGCTGCAAATTCAAGAGCAATTGATGGAACAAATAAAATTGCAGTTGTAAAAGAAAAGCTAATACTAAACAAGCCACATTTTAGAGATACCGAAAACCTAGATGAAATAATTAACTTGGTTTTATGTAATATCGAATCTAATAAAGAGGCTTTAACTAATGGCTGATAAAAAAATTAGGCAGATATATGATAATTTATACGGCTATATAACTTTTGATAAAGAAAAATTTGAATTTATTTTAAAAGACTCATTTTTTTTAAGATTGCATAATCTAAAACAAATGGGTCTTGGTTATTATGTTTATCCAGATGCTCTACATACAAGATTTGCACATTCTTTGGGTGTATACTGCAATATTACAAAGATTATTGAATCACAAAAACAATACACTGGCAACGAAATAATAAGCGACGATGATATTTATAAAATTCAACTAAGCGGTTTGTTGCATGATATCGGACACTTGCCATTATCGCATACATTTGAAGAAGCTCTACAGCGATTTGATAAATATGAAAACAACTGCGAAAAATTAGACGATAAGAATAAAGTCGTTGCCTCTAACATTGTTTCTGATCCAGATGATTTACCAAAAAACAAAAGTGAAAATTCATATTTCGATGAGCCTAAATTGCATGAAAAATTAGGCGAATTTGTTTTGGGTGGAAGCGAGATATCTCATCAACTAGAGAAAAGGGGCATTTCCTATTTAGATATAGCGAATGGGTTTAAAGGCTTTGGCGACATTAATTCATTAGATAAACCCGCTGAATCAATGTACGACAAGCAAATTAGAAATTTTTTGCATTCACAGCTAGATGCGGATAGACTTGATTACTTATTAAGAGATTCTGGTTTTTCTGGAGTTAAAACTGGAAGCTTTGATATAGACAAGCTATTAAATTCGATTGTTTATGATGAAAAGGCTAACTACGGCATAGATGAATCTGGAATAAGAGCTTTAGAACAATTCCTAATGGGAAGATTTGTTGCGTATTGCCAAGTTGTTGCTAATAAAAAAGTTATGGCATTTGAATTTATGGCACAAGACTTCTACTTTAGATTGCTAAAACTTAGAAAAGAGCAAAACTATCATTTAGGCATTAGGTTATATAGCTATAAAGATTTGGTTAAGGATGTGTTGATTCGTCGTCCAGAAGAATTTTTGAATTTTACCGATGATTACTTTTTTTCCTTAATAAGAGAGGTTATGGCTAACAAAAGAATTATGCAAGACTATGATCCAATTGTTGTTAAGTATGCTGAAATGATAACCAACATTCAACCCTTAGTACCAGTTACTTATTTCGAGACGTTTTATGAGGGCATGACGTCTAAAAATTGCTTCTTTGAGTACTTGTTTGAGAATCCTCATATATTGGATATAATATCAGAAGAAAGTGAAGTAGAAAGAGATCATATTATTTTTAATAAACCGTTCAAAGTATCTCTTTATAAAAATGATATTGATCCTATACAAATATTCAGAAATCGGGAAGCGGTTTATCAGGATGTTTCGGAATGTAAAGCAAGCATATTAAATTTTTTAGTGTCAAGAGAATATCGCATTTATCGAATATATACTTTTGATAGTAATGAAGCTATTAAGCTTAAGGTAACTCTGGCTAAGCATGCTAAAGGATTTGAATATAAAGGCGACCTTAAAGACTAAAATTATAACTTTCAAAATGTATTTGCTAGTTTGTAAAATACCGAGAGCGGCATCAAACCACCCTCGGTATTTTTATTAGAGTACCAAACACGTTTTTCAATATGAATACTGTGTTCGTATACTGAATGTTTAGCTTTAAAGGAGAAGTCCCTCGGAAACTTGCGTTTCCGAGGGACTTCTCCTTTTAAAATAGCGAAGAAACAGCACTTAAATATAGGCAGAGAGTTCTCCGAAGTAATTTTTTGTGGTCTCGAAAAACGCTTTGCCCGCCTCACTCAAATAATGGTCCTTTCGCCAGGTCAGACCTATGGTGGCCAGAGGCCCCTCATCTATCTCGACAAATTGGTTTTTAAAATCGGTATTAAGCAGAGTCATTGTCTTAGGAGCGAGGGCGATTCCCAAGCCCGCTTTGACAAAATAGTAAATCGATGAAGTATCGGTGGTTTCAACAGAGCTGTTAACAAGTATCCCCGCTTCTCTGAAATAGGCATCCTGCATATCTCGGGTACCGAAGCCGACTCCGACGCTTATGAAGTTTTCGGCCTTAATTTGAGCGAAGGAAACGGATTTGTGCTCCTCCAGCCAGTGATTCTCGGGATAAATAACAACACCCTTTTCCAAGTGGAGTAAAATGCTTTCAAGCTCGGGCTCCTCTGTCAGAATTGGACAGCATATAGCAAAATCCGCGTCGCCGTTCATCAGCATACGAATAATTTTCCTTCTCTTTGCGGAGTACTGTTGAATGTTCAGAGAAGGGGAGTCCTGTTTGTTCTTTTTCAGCAGACCCGGGATGTAAGTGCTGACATTTGTGACGATTGTAACTTGTGTGGACTGACGCTTAAAGTTGTCCTGAGCTTTTTTCTTGGCGTCCTCATATTCATAGAAAAGTCTTGCTACATCGTGGTAAAACTCTCTCCCGCAGGGATTTAGGCGAACGCCGCGGCCGACTCTGTCAAAGAGCTTCACGCCGAGCTCTGTTTCAAGCTCGATAATAACATGGCTTAAGTGAGACTGCGTAATATATAGCTCGTTTGCCGCTTTGGTCAGATGCTCGAGTTCCGCCACGCGTTTAAAATATTGAAGATGCCTAAGCTCCATTGCAGATCCCTCCATGTCAAACCGAATCAGTGAAAATATCGCATGAATATGATTGAAATAACACATTATACAACATCATAAATCGATGTTAACCTATTGTCAAGGTGCAATTTGGCACCTAACAATTCGATTTATGGAGGTAAGGTATGTCTGATTGGCGTGATATTTACAAGGAGAAACTGGTTTCTGTTGAGGAAGCGGCAAAAAGAATCGAATCCGGCGATAAGTGCCTGCTTGCACCCTGCTCTGCGGCTCCTATCCAACTTATGGAAGCAATCTGCGACAGAGTGGACGAGCTAACCGATGTTGCGGTCGTAACCGGAATGGCTCTTTACCCGTTTAAGTTTTTCCAGTCAACGGATTACATCGGCAGAATCGATTTCAATACGATTTTTTACGGCGCAGCAGAGAAATTCTTTTATGATGTCGGAACTGTCAATATAAACTCCATTCATCTGTCACAGGTTTCAAGCTGCCTGCGCCCGGTTTACGGGGTGAATACTCTGCTTGCCGATGTTTCCGCTCCTGACGAAGAGGGCTATTTGTACTATGGTCCGATGGGCGTTGCGGTTAATGGCGAAGTTGCAGAATATGCAACAAAGATTATTGTTCAGGTCAACAAGCTCCAGCCGAAGGTTTCGGGCGTTAAGCACCGTATCCATGTCAGCGAGGTTACTTGCCTGTGCGAGTTTGACCATCCTCTGCCCGAGCTGCCCCAGCCCGAAGTCAGCGACGTTGAGAAAAAAATTGCCGCCTTGCTTCTGCCCTTGATAAAAGACGGTTCCTGCATTCAAATTGGTTTGGGCGGACTTTCAAACGCGGTTGGTTACGGACTTGAAGGCAAGAAAGATTTGTCCGTACATACGGAAATGTTTACGGATTCGATGGTATATCTTGCAAAGAAGGGCGTCATCAACGGTCACATGTTCGCCGCGTTCGGACTCGGAAGCACGGAGCTTTATGAGTTCGTAGGCGAGGGTAAGGTTGACCTTTGCCCGATCAGCTTCGTAAACGACCCATACGAAATAGCCAAGAAGGACAATTTCGTTTCGATTAACGCCTGCCTTATGGCCGACCTAACAGGGCAGGTTTGCTCCGAATCGCTCGGACATTCCATTTACAGCTCAACAGGCGGTCAGCTTGACTATGCAAAGGGAGCCGCAATGTCAAAGGGCGGACAGAGCTTCCTTTGCATGCCTTCAACCGCAAAGGGCAAGGACGGCACCAGAATTTCGACGATTACGTTAAACCTGCCTGCCGGCGAAATTGTGACAACGCCGCGTTCCGAGGTTATGAACATTGTGACCGAATACGGAATTGCCGACCTTTATCATCAGCCGATTCGCGAGAGAGTCAAGAGGATGATAGCGATTGCTCACCCGGATTTCCGTGAAGGGCTACATAAGCAAGCTCTTGAGGCCGGACTAATTCGCGAGTAAATATAAAACAAAAAAAGCCGCAGGTAAACACCTGCGGCTTTTTTTGTTTCGGATGACCGATTAATAACATGGTTCCGTATACTTGACACAACAGAGAGATTTATTTTATACTGTCAATTAATAAATCCGAAGCGATGACAAAATTCAGCTTTTTCGCAGTTGATATTTCTTTCTCAGATTCGGACGAATAAGCGGAAAGGGTGCGAATTGACGGTGGCGGGAATAAATAACGCGACAATTAATATCTTCTGTATAATATTACTCGCAATTTTGCTGTTTAATATGTTTTCTCGTAACGGGAAATACCTTCCAGATCAGAAGCTATTCATATATATGCTGGTGTCGGTTGCATCACTTCTGATTTTTGACACTATGCAATGGGTCTTCGATGGACATCTCGGAGTCGTATCACAAAGTGTTATAAAAATTTCGAGTGTATTTTACTATTTGCTTCAGCCGCTGCCGGGGCTCATCTGGTGTCTTTATGTCCGCTACCAAATTAGTATGGATATTGAGGAAATGAACGCGGGGCGTATGCTGCTGCTGATACCGCTTACGCTTAACGCAATAATGTCCGTGCTGAGCTATTTTTTTGAATACTACTTCTATATTGATAACCAAAATTACTACCACAGAGGAGAGTATTTTTGGATTTTCGTAGTATTTGCCTATTGCTACTTCTTGTATGCCGCAATCTACATCCACTTTAACCGTGATAAAGTTGACAAAAATGTTTATAATTCCCTTATACTTTTTCTCGCGCCACCGGCAGTCGGCAGTCTTGTTCAGATTTTTCATTACGGAATGTCCCTCACATGGCCCTGCAGCTCGCTGTCTCTGGTGCTAATTTATATCAACATCCAGAAGGACCAGCTTTATACCGACCACCTCACGGGGCTTTATAATCGCAGACTTCTGGATATTCACCTCAACAGCTGCTTGAGGAAAAAAAGGAAATCGGGCAGCATAGGTGTCATAATGATGGATATTGATGATTTTAAGTTAATCAATGACAACTTCGGGCACACAGAGGGCGACAGAGCGCTGACGGAAACTGCATTGATTTTGAAAAACTGTATCGGAAAAGACGGCTTTATTGCCCGTTACGGCGGCGATGAGTTCGTGGCGGTAATTCCGGCGGAGGACATGGGCGATATTCAGAAAGTAGTAGACTCAATTGAAGGAAGCCTTAAGTCATATAACGAACACAGCCAAGCTCCGTACAGAATTGTAATCAGCACGGGACAGGAGATATTTGAATGCGGCGGGGATTATTCAAGAATTGACGTTATTAACACCATTGATGAAAAAATGTACAAAAGCAAACAAATATGCAGCCGCTCTATGAGCTAGTATGAGACGGAAAGCGCCGAAAACACGTTTTGATCGGCGCTTTCCGCTTTTCAGACAGTTGTTTGCGACTGATTTATTTAATTTTATAACAATATTTCGACATATATCGCTTGACTTTTTCAAGAGTTCATGATAATTTCTTGAAACAATCTCTTTGCACTGCATTACATTTCCTAATCGAAATGCGAGATCAACAGTACAAACTGAGCAGGCGATGAACCGATTTTATCGGTCATGGGGCCGGGCCGTGGAAAGACGGCAGCATGGTGCGTAAACACGCGTTATGCGGGACAGTGGTATGTTCCGCGCGGCGTGTTTTTTTGTTGCACACTTACGCGGATAGACCTGAAATGAAGTGCCATAGAGCTATCATACGAATGCCGAAAGGCAACAACGGAGGTAACTGTTATGACAGACATCAAAACAAGAGCGGAAGGATTAACTTCCGCCGAAGCCGAGGAATTGCAGAAGCAATACGGTAGAAACGAATTGACCCCACAGAAGAAGGAAAGCTTTTTAGAAAAAGCTCTCCATATTATCTGTGAGCCGATGTTTTTGCTGCTTATTGTGGCTGCGATTATTTATTTTATCCTCGGTGAACCGCGCGACGGCGCAATTATGCTGATATTCGTCATCGGCATAATCAGCATTGACATTATTCAGGAATGGAAGACAGACAAAACGCTAAACGCGCTGAGGGATTTATCGGCGCCGCAGGTTACGGTCATTCGCGACGGAGAAAACAAGATTATCGCAAGCGCGGACCTTGTTCCGGGCGATTTGATGATGATTTATGAGGGAGTAAAAATCCCTGCAGACGGCGTTGTAATCAAATGCAACGACCTATGCGTGGATGAGTCGTCTCTCACGGGCGAGGCTGAGGGTGTCTGGAAGGTAAATACCGATTCAGCTGAACCGACAGAGGATTATTGGCGCCGTGACTATTGCTATGCCGGAACGCTTGTTACTCAGGGAACGGCAATGGTTCTCGTGGATAAAATCGGAGCCGTCACCGAATACGGCAAAATCGGAACAAACGTGGCGTCCGCCCCTGCTGAGGATACACCATTGCAAAAGCAGACCGGAGCGCTTGTAAAGCTCTGCGCGGGAATTGCCGCCGTGCTTTTCGCGCTTGTCGGCGTTTTTACCTATTTCAACATCCCCGACCATTCCACGGGGGCAAGACTTATTGAGAGCGTTCTTTCGGGCATCACGCTTGCAATGGCGATGATTCCGGAGGAATTTCCGGTTATACTTACTGTTTTTCTCTCGATGGGCGCATGGCGCCTTGCCAAGAAAAACTCCCTTGTTCGCAAGCTTCCCTCAGTTGAAACCTTGGGCGCAGTTTCAGTCCTTTGTGTTGATAAGACCGGAACCATAACGATGAATCGAATGAGCGTAACAGAGGCATGGGCATTAAACGCAGACGCCCATGAGCTTATCGAAACAATGGGTCTTGGCTGCGAAACCGATGCTTACGATCCTATGGAAAAGGCTATGCTCGCTTATTGTGACGACCACGGAATAACAAAGGAGCATCTCTTCAGCGGAAGGCTTATCAGCGAATACGCCTTCACAAACGAAAACAAAATGATGGGGCATGTCTGGCAAAGAAACGGAGAAATCGTAATCGCCGCTAAGGGTTCGCCGGAAAAAATTCTCTCGGTTTGCAGCCTTACGGGTGACGAGAGGGAGAAAGCCGATCACAAGATTCTGGAAATGTCAAAGGAGGGACTGCGCGTAATCGCCGTTGCGGTCATGAAGCCTCAGACCGAGGAGGAGATTCCCGAAAACATTACCTGCTGCGCGCTGACGCTGCTTGGACTTATCGGACTCTCCGACCCTCCGAGAGAAGGCATTGCCAAGGATATTGAGCTGTGCAACAGAGCGGGTATCCGTGTTGTTATGATAACAGGAGATAACGGAATAACCGCCTCGTCAATCGCAAAAAAAATCGGTATGCAAGACTACGAAAACATAATAACCGGAGATATGCTTAACGCCATGACGGACGGGGAGCTTCGCGAAAAGGTCAAGAACGTCAGCATTTTCTCTCGTGTCATTCCCGAGCACAAGATGCGCATAGTTAAGGCCTTTAAAGACAACGGCGAAATCGTTGCTATGACAGGCGACGGGGTTAACGACGCACCTGCTCTTAAATACGCCGACATCGGAATCGCCATGGGCAAACGCGGCAGCGAGGTCTCCCGCGAGGCAGCCGACCTTATTCTTATGGATGATAACTTTACGACTATTGTCGAGACTGTCAGTGACGGCAGAAGAATTTACGACAACATCCGCAAGGCTGTCGGATATGTGTTCACCATACATATTCCCATCGCGTTTGCTTCACTTTTGGCGCCCATTCTGGGTATCTCACCCTCCGCGCTGCTGCTGCTCCCGCTCCATGTTGTTTTGCTTGAACTGATTATTGACCCGACATGTTCGATAGTTCTTGAGCGTCAGCCAGCGGAATCGGACATCATGGACCGTCCTCCGCGCAACCCGAAGGAAAGCATAGTTAACGCAAAAATACTTACTAAGAGTGTTATTCAAGGTCTTGTAATCTTCGCAGCTTCATTCGGTACCTATTTTTACATGCTCGCGGGCAATCCGGAAAACGCACCCGCCGCTCGTGCAATGGGTCTGGCAATAATTATGCTCTCAAACCTGTTCTTGGTTCAGGTAAACAGCTCCGAACACGACTTCGCTTTTCAATCAATAAAAAAGCTTGCCTGCGACAAGGTAATGTGGGCTGTCAATATCTTTACGCTCGCAGGGCTGTGCGCCATCCTCTACACTCCCATAAACGCCTTTTTGAAGCTTGCACCGCTCTCCGCATCACAATTCTTTACCTGCCTCGGCATCGCGGCGGTCTCCGTGCTCTGGTATGAGCTTGTAAAACTCGTTAACAGGCTTCGCAGGAGATGAACATAACGAAAAGTTATTATTAATTTTAACAGGGCAAGAAGCAGGGATTTTTTACTTATAATTTTAAGCTGACAGCTTCGCAAAAAGTACCGCCACCGGTCTTATCAGTGGCGGTACTTCTCAGTGTTAGCAAAAGCGTCTTATTATTCGGCTTTCATCGCATCGGCCTTTGTTTCATGAACCGTACCTTTCGGATGCTTGGGCGGAGCATATATTGAGTATAATTTTAAAGGTCTGTTACCGGTGTTGATAAGGTTATGCCATGTCCCTGCGGGAACGATGATTGCAAAGTCGTTTGTGACAGCTCTCTGAAAATCCAGGTTGTCTTTTGAGTTCCCCATTTTAACCAGACCGCGTCCTTGTTCAATTCGTATGAATTGGTCATGATCCGGGTGGATTTCCAATCCGATATCTTCTCCGACCTTAATGCTCATAAGGGTAAGCTGCAAATTCGTTCCCGTCCATAGTGCCGTGCGAAACGTATTGTTTTGCTTTGAGGCTTGGTCGATATTGATAACAAACGGGTTTGGCCCGTAATCCTTGAGCACCATCCCATTTGAATCGAAATTTGCGCAAGGGCATTCTCTGTTCAAATTGTATCACTCCTTTAAAATGCCTTTACGCCACGATATGTTTTAATAACAATAAGTGTGTTTTAATAGAAGCCGTAAAATTTTGAAACCAAAAACAAACGCTGTAATCAATTAGATTACAGCGTTTTGGCATCCCCGGGACGATTCGAACGTCTGACCTGTCGCTTAGGAGGCGACCGCTCTATCCTGCTGAGCTACGGGGACAAATCGCGGTATAAGTGCTCGGGATACCTGCGTATTCTAACTCAAAAATAAAGCCGTGTCAAGCGCGGCTGAGCGCGACAAAGGACATTCATCGGGACGCCATAGGTGGAAAATCGCACAGGCTGGCTCGTATCAAAATTGTCGATGGCCTTAATTAAACCGATACAGCCCACTTGAAATAAGTCATCGACATTTTCTCCGCGCGAAGCAAATTTTTGAATCACGGACAAAACCAGACGGAGATTCCCTGAGATTAGCTTATTTCTTGCTTCTTTATCACCTTTCTTTGCAAGGGGCAAGAGTTCCATTGTTTCATCGTTTTTGAGTACCTTTAGTTTCGCTGTATTTACGCCGCATATCTCTACCTTGTTCAGCAATGAATTACCTCCCTAACGATGGATATTGGATAGTATTTCCCAAAGCTGTGGAATCATTCCATCGCTACCAGAACGGAATGTCAACCGATACGAGGTGACGGGTTGACAATACAAATAAATTAAGATAGAATGTCACAGCCAATAAAATCGAGGAGGTACGAAATGTCTACGAAAAACGATGTGCTTTCAATTCTGGAGCGTGAACGCAGCCGCTATATATCCGGACAGGAGCTTGCACAAGCGCTTAGTGTTTCACGAACAGCCGTTTGGAAGGCTGTTAAAAGCCTTCAGGAAGACGGACACAGAGTTCTTGCGGTAACTAACAAGGGATATATGCTCGAAACCGCAAGTGATTTACTTTCGGAGGAAGGCGTTCGCATAAAGCTACCCGAGAAATACAGAAATTTCGGAATCTTGGTTTACGGCACAATTGATTCGACAAACACTCAGGCAAAAAAGCTCGCACTCGACAAGGCGCCGCACGGGACAATTATTTTGGCAGAGGAGCAGACCGCGGGGCGCGGAAGGTACGGAAAGAGCTTTTTCTCCCCGCGCGGCGCGGGACTTTATATGAGCGTTATTTTGAAACCGGAAATGGGTGCGAGCGACACACAGATGATAACCGTCGCCGCGGCAGTCGCCGTCTGCCGTGCCGTTGAGCGGCTGACGGACAAAAAACCTCAAATTAAATGGGTGAACGATATTTACCTGAACGGGAAAAAAATATGCGGTATCCTTTCTGAGGCGGTGACGGATTTTGAAAGCGGCGGCATTGAGAGCCTTGTTGTCGGTATCGGGGTCGACTGCGCTGTGAATGAGGCGCTTGTGCCTTTGGAACTGCGCGGTATTGTCGGGTCGCTTAACGTAAACGGACTATCCCGCAACGCTCTTGTCGCCGAAATTGCGGGAGAATTGTTCGAGCTTTTCGCAAAACTCGGTGCGAAGGAGATAATCGATGAATACAGAGCCCGATCCCTGATGTTCGGAAAAGAAATCAGCTTTACACGCGGAAGTGAGCGCGTTAACGCAAAAGTCAAGGGTATAAGCGATAACGGCGGACTGGTTGTTGTGCTTGAAAGCGGAGAAGAAACAACCTTAGTTAGCGGCGAGGTTACAATCGGCAGTCTGCAAAACCTTTCAGATTCGGGAGAAATAAAATGAAGAAAGAAAAAACACTCAGCACAAGAGGAATGGTGCTTTGCGCTATGTTCACTGCGCTTATTGCTATCGGCGCTTTTTTAAAGATACAGATAGTAATAATATCGCCCGTGCCGTTTACTCTGCAGTTTCTTTTTACAAATCTTGCGGGGCTTTTACTCGGCAGGCGCAGAGGACTTATCGCCGTTGGCCTGTATATTATTCTGGGGCTTGCGGGCGTACCAATTTTTTCAACGGGGGGCGGCATTGACTATATAATCCGCCCGACCTTCGGGTACATATTGGGCTTTGCATTGGGGGCGTGGCTTGCGGGACTTATTTCGGAGCGCGGCCCGAACAGCATGAAAACCTATTTGACCGCGGGTTTCGCAAACTTTGCCGCCGTCTTCGCACTCGGACTTACCTATTGCTATTTTATATCTAATTACTATCTTGCAACGCCTATCGGGGTTAGAAAGTTAATACTAACAGGGTTTTTGTATTTTGTGCCCGTAGATGTAGTGTTTGTTATCATCGGAGCCGTTCTTGCAAAAAGACTGCGCCCCCTGACGCAAAAGACCCTGCCCTCAGCATAGAAGGACTAATGATACCGATTTGCTTAATTTCGGAAATATTGCGCGCAGACGCTCATAGGTATATAATGACAAATACTATCGGCAACTGAAAGGACAAATTACGCAATGGAAGACGCTAAGAAAGTATTTCATTTTTTCGAGGAGATTTCCCGCATTCCGCGCGAAAGCGGTGATGAAAAGGCAATTTGCGAATATCTTGTTGCATTTGCAAAGGAGCGCGGACTTGAGGTTTACAGCGATGAGCATTGGAATGTGATAATTAAAAAGCCCTCCACGATTCCGAACTGCGCCTGTTCGCCCGTGATAATTCAAGGGCATACAGACATGGTTTATGTGCGCGAGGAAAGCTGCAAAAGAGCCTACGAGGACGGAATCGGGCTAATATATAAGGACGGCTGGATTACAGCGGACGGAACAACGCTCGGCGCGGATGACGGACTTGCCGTTGCCTTTGCGCTTGCACTTCTGGATGGCAAGGAAATTTTACATCCTGATATCGAGGCGGTTTTCACAAGTTCCGAAGAGGTCGGACTTGTCGGGGCGGGCTATCTCGACTATTCGCGGCTGAAGGGCAAATATATGCTCAATATAGACACTGAGGACGAGGGAACCTTTTACACAAGCTGTGCCGGAGCTTTCAGAAATGAGATTAAAATTCCGATAACCCGCGAAACGGTTGAGGGACTTTATCCGCTTAAAGTCAAAATCGGCGGACTTGTCGGCGGACATTCGGGAATGGAGATTAACGAGGGCAGGGGAAACGCCATAACTTTAATGGCGAGAGTGCTTTCTATGCTCGGAAGCGATGCGCACCTTTCCTCACTTGAGGCAATCGGCAAAACCAACGCTATCTGCAACAACGCAACAGCCGAGCTTTTTGTCGAGGAAGATAAGCTTCAAAGCGTGCAGGCTCGCATTAGGGAAATGGAAAGCGATTTCATACGGGAACTTGGAACACGCGATACCTTAACGATCGGGCTTACAGTCGGGGAGAAGCAGAGCGCTTCCTGCTATGACGAACAAAGCAGAAAAAGAGCTGTAAGCGCACTGACGCTGCTGCCCTGCGGAGTAATGGCAATGAGCTTCGATGTTCCGAATCTGGTTGAAACTTCGTCGAATCCGGGGCTAATCAACAAATACGAAAATGAACTTTCAGTAATTTCAACTTCGCGCAGCTCCGTGGGCAGCCGCAAAAAGGAAATGCGTGAAAGATACGCGTCTGTTGCGGCGCTTTCGGGCGGAGAGAGCGTTTGCAGCGCCGACTACCCGCAATGGGAATACAAAGCAAAATCCCCCCTGCGTGAAGTCGCAATGTCGGCTTACGAGGAACTTTATCACGAGAAAGCGAAAACCTGCGCCATACACGCGGGACTTGAATGCGGATACTTTGACGAGAAGTTGGATGGGGTTGACATAATTTCTTACGGACCGATAATGCAGGACGTTCACACGCCCAGGGAGCGGACAAATATCGCTTCTATCGAAAGAACATGGACTCTCACGCAGAGCATACTTGAAAAGCTCGCGAAGTAATTGTTATTCTATTTGAGCTGAGCCTTCGGCACTGTCGCCGAAGGCTCGCTTTACTCAAAAATCTATATTTGTGTTGACATCGGGTTGACATAATATTATTATAGAAGAAAAATATGCCGTAAAATATCTTATGTTATATTGTGCCTGACCGATACTATGGTTATCAGCACAGCTTTGTGAACAGAACAGCATTTTGTTATTTATCAGAAGTTTTGACAGAAAGAGAAAAAACAGCAAAGCGGGCGAAAAAGTCTGTTATTCTTGCAAAATATGTGATACAATAACAAATTGTCAGATTATGCCCTTAATCGGCATTTGCTCAATATAGTGGTTTTGAACCGAAATTAAAGGAACTTATGCTCCTTTTTCTTATAAACACCGAAAGGGATGGGTTAATAAATGGGCTTTGTTGTAATGGATATGGAGTGGAATCAAGCCATGTCCTCACAATCTGCCGTTTTCAATAAGCTTCCGATTCATTTAAGGGGAGAGATAATCCAAATCGGAGCAGTTAAGTTAACGGATGATTTTATGCCTGGTGACGAATTTCAGATCGACGTAAAGCCGATATATTTTAAACGCATGCACTACAAGGTTGAGAAGCTTACGGGCTTCGACAAGGAAAGACTGCAGGGCGGCGTCAGCTTTAAGGAAGCCTTTACCAAGTTCCGTGAGTGGTGCGGAGAGAACTGCACCTTCCTTACCTGGGGAAGCGATGACAAGGCAATTATGGAGCAGAACATCATTATTCACGACCTTGATTGGGACTGGATAGACAGATGGGTAAACCTACAGGTTATCTACAATATCCAGACACAGGCGGGACGAAACCAGACAGGGCTTTCCACCGCCATGGAGCACTTTGAAATCGAGCAGACGCGCATTGCTCACGATGCTCTTGGTGATGCCTACAATACCGCCAAAGTGTGCTCGAAGCTTGACCTAAAGCTGGGGATAGAAAACTATGAGGCGGCATCTAAAGTGTTGGCAACGCGTATTTGCTCCGATCAGGAAAGCGGAAAATCCGCCGATGCCGTTGAGCACAGAGCATTTACGGGATATGTTGAGAGAAACGATGCCTTTGAGGATAAGCTCATATCGTCGCCGCATTGCCCCGTCTGCGAAGAGCACCTTAAGTGTGGACGCTGGGTGAATCAGGGCGATAAGAGATACATGACGCTTTGCGAATGCAGAGTGCACGGAAAGTTTCTCGTGCGTCTTAAGTTCCGCAGTGCCGAGGACGACACGTGGACGGTTAACCGCATTATGTACAAGGCGGATGCGGAGATGGAGGAATACTTCAGCTCAAAGGCTCACCCGTCAAGACATCGCCGTTCTCACAGAAAAAACAAAAAAACCGTTTCAACATAAGAGTCTGCGCATCGGATTTTATTAAAAACTAATATTGATAATGTCAGTATTTTATCCGACATATTATAGGACTGCCGGGGCAAATCCCGAAGGTTCATTTTTGGAGGTTTAAATGTCACTACTATTTGCGGCGTTATTGGGTTTAATACAGGGTATTGCCGAATTTCTGCCTATTTCCAGCTCGGGACATCTTGCTGTATTGCAGAACCTTTTTGGTGTCGGCGAGGTGGATACCCTATTTGACGTGCTGCTGCACCTTGCAACACTTATTTCAATCTGCATAGTCTTTCGTAAAGATATTGTCGACATGATAAACGAGGCAATCGGCTTTATAAAAGATATGCGCCATCCGAAGCCTGACGAGGGCGAGCCAAAGCCCGCTCGCCGACTGGTGCTCATGATCATCATTGCAACGCTCCCGCTTATAATCGTTCTTCCTTTCAAGTCCTATATTGACAAGCTTTCGGGCAGCACTTATTTCATCGGAGTTGCCTTCCTGATTACAGGAGCAATACTGCTTCTTTCCGACCGCATGCGCAACGGAAAAAAGACCGAGAAGAACATGACTGTCGGCGACGCGCTGAAAATCGGTCTTGTGCAGGCGATTGCGACCCTCCCCGGTATTTCCCGTTCGGGCTCGACAATCACAGGCGGTATGGCGGTTGGGTTAAACCGCTCCTTCGCAGTTAAATTCTCCTTCCTTATGTCCCTGCCCGCGGTTCTCGGTGCTGTGCTGGTAAGTTTTGCGGATGCCGTTCAAGAGGGGATAGATACTGCAAATATCCCGGCCTATCTTCTGGGTATGGCGATTGCGGGCATAACAGGCTACTTTTCCATTAAGATCGTTAAAATGCTCGCCCAAAAGGGAAAATTCGGGAAATTCTGTTATTACTGCTTTGCGGCAGGAATTGTGACTATCGTGCTGACGATTATTCTTTGATATGGAGTGACTTTTAATGGCACAAACGACAAAAAAATCCTCCTCGTCGCCCTCGGCGGCAAAGAAAAAAAGCCCTGCAAAAAAAGCTGCAAACTCCAAAGCATCCGCCGTTTCACAGCGCAAAAAAATGGGGAGCACCGCTAAGCGCGGTATTGGCGGAACGATATGCCTCTGCCTGAGCCTGTTTTCGTTTATCGGCTACTTCGAGGTTGAGGGCTGGTTTATTACTTACTTTTTCGGCTTTATTAAGGGGATGATAGGCTGGGGTTATTACATTCTTCCGCCGGCCTTACTCGTGTGCGCCTGTACACTGTTTTTCAGTAAAGGCAAGCCCGTCGCTTTCAGGGTGATTTCCTCACTTTTGGCTCCATTATTACTGGGGTCGATTTTCCACATTTTCTCCGCGGGCGCGGACATTGTATTCTCAAAATCAGTCATTACGGAGCTCTATAAAAGCGGCGCCGAGCTGACAAGCGGCGGTGTGCTCTCCGGGCTTCTCGCCATGGGACTCAAATCCGCGGTGAGCATTTACGGGGCAGCGCCCGTGTTTGTTTTAGCCTTTATATTCTTTGCGCTCAGTTCAGTGGGGCTGACCGTACCGAAGCTAATAAAATACTACCGCAACCGCAGAGAATATGAGCCGCTGCCCGAAGCTGTTCCGGTAACAGGGAAAACGGTTCCGATGAGCACCGCGCAAAACAGCGCAAAAATATCGGCTCCTGAAGTTAAAAAGAACCTGAGAGCCATAGATATACCCTTAGATGAAGCAAATAATCATAACGAAAACTATGTTGAGGAGAAAGTCGGATTCTTCAACACAAAACCTCGAGTTAAAACGCCCGACCAGGTATTGTCACAAGGGAGCGAAAAGCCCTCTTTCTTCGGACTTAAGGGGCAAAAGCATACAATGCCCACCGAAAATGTAAAACCGCTCTCCGTTGCGGAGGCGGCGGCTGTCGCGGGAATTTCCCAGATTTCAAGCGAAAACGCGGATTCGGGCGCAGGTACTTCCGCCGCTATTAAGAAGCTTACACACGACGAGGTGGAGGCCGAAACCGAGGAGATTGCCAAAACCATAAAGAAATCCCTCGAGGAGAGCGCCGAAGTTTACAGGTTCCCGTCGGTTTCCATGCTCACCACCGCAAGCAGAAGCAATGTCGACGGCAGAGAAGAAGTAACATTAAACCGCGAGAGACTTGAGAGCACTATACGCAGCTTCGGCGTAAACGGAACCATAACGGGCATAACCCGCGGGCCGACCGTAACGCGCTATGACCTTGAGCTTGAACAGGGCGTCAAGCTTGCCAAGCTTACAAATCTTGCGGGCGACCTTGCGCTTTCCCTGGGCGTAACAAGCGTTAGAATCGCACCCATACCCGATAAAATTTCAACAGTCGGAATTGAGGTTCCGAATAAGCTCATCAGTATGGTTTACCTGCACGATATAATCGATTCACCCGCTTTCAAAGCGGCGCAATCAAAGCTCAGCTTCGCAATCGGAGAGGATATAAGCGGCAACGCAATTGTCGGCAATATCGCAAAGCTTCCGCACCTTCTGATTGCGGGAACTACCGGCTCCGGCAAATCCGTTTGCATGAATTCTCTTATCTTGAGCCTTTTATTTAAG
This sequence comes from Clostridia bacterium, assembly GCA_009929315.1. Lineage (GTDB taxonomy): Bacteria > Bacillota > Clostridia > Oscillospirales > Oscillospiraceae > UBA2658. The sequence continues at coordinate 82,945 of SAAS01000005.1, read as the reverse complement.
TCAACGCCCGAGGAAGTCCGCCTTATCATGATCGACCCGAAAATGGTCGAGCTGGGTGTTTATAACGGCATACCGCATTTATTTGTTCCCGTCGTAACCGACCCGAAAAAGGCGGCGGGCGCACTGCAATGGGCGGTTGTCGAAATGCTCAAGAGATACAGGCTGTTTTCCGAAACGGGCGTACGTGACCTAATGGGCTATAATGCTCACCAGAAGTCGATCTTCGGGCAGACACTTCCGAGAGTTGTAATTGTTATAGACGAGCTTGCCGACCTTATGCTTGTCGCCTCAAAAGAGGTTGAAGAGAGCGTTTGCCGAGTGGCCCAAATGGGACGTGCCGCGGGCATGCACCTTGTTATCGCAACGCAGCGCCCGTCCGCCGACGTTATCACGGGTCTTATGAAGGCGAATATCCCGAGCCGAATCGCTTTTGCGGTTTCCTCCGCGATGGAAAGCCGTATTATTCTTGACAATTCAGGTGCTGAAAAGCTCATCGGTGCGGGCGATATGCTCTATTCACCTCTCGGCGTCGGAAAGCCCGTTCGCATTCAGGGCGCTTTTGTGTCCGACGAGGAGCGTGAGAGGGTAATAAGCTTCGTCAAAGAGGGCGCGCAGGTTGTTTACAGCGAGGATATACTTGCTCAAATCGAGAAAGCCGCCGAGGATAAAGCACCGGCGACTGAGAGCGAAAAGCAGGACACAGCCGATGCCGGCAGCGATTACGACGAGATGCTCTCGCAGGCGGTTGACGTTATTTTTGAAACCAAACAGGCCTCCGTTTCTATGCTCCAGCGCAGGCTTAAGCTCGGCTACGCCAGAGCTGCAAGAATAGTTGACCAGATGGAGGAAATCGGTGTTGTGGGTCCGTTTGAGGGCTCAAAGCCGCGCCAGGTTCTTATAACAAAACAGCAGTGGCAGGAAATGCAGTCCGCGCAGAGCTTTTCGCGGCTGGGCAAGGCCTCCGACCAGGTGAGCTTCTCTGAATACATTGATGCTCCGGCAGACGACTGGAAGGACTAATACTTAAATTTCGGGGCTTTCGGTTTTCCGAGAGCCCCGCGTTAAAATCACCTGTATTTTCCGAAAGGCACAAAGAATATATGAAAGACTATCTGGGTTTACAATTAAATCAGCAGCAGCTCCAGAGCATAAGCGTTCTGGGGCTTGCCCATATAGGCGACGGCGTTTATGAACTTCTTGTCCGCACCTGGCTTTGCGCAAACGGCAAAACCACCTCTAAGGGGCTGCATAATCAAACAGTCAGTTTTGTACGCGCACCCGCGCAGGCAAAAGCGGCGGAGAAGATAATGCCGAAACTGACTGAAGCAGAGCTGACGGCGTTTAAACGCGGGCGAAACGCGAAGGTAAACTCTGTTCCCAAAAACGCGGACAGCTCCGATTACCACGCCGCAACTGGGCTCGAGACCCTTTTCGGTTACCTCTATTTAAAGGGCGAAAGGGATAGAATAAACGAGCTCTTCGGACTGATTGTGGAGGATTAAGTTTGAAACAAGTTTCAAACTTAATCTGATTTATAGTGCGTATTGCTCGCCCTTCGGGCAACCGCAACGCATGCACAAATGACCCTTCCGGACTAAAGTCATTTGAGCAAAGAAAACATGGAAGGAAGGGGAAGCAGATGCCTCTTGACGCAGTAACAATTTACGCACTGGCAAACGAGCTTAAAGTAAGGCTTGTCGGTACAAAAATAGATAAGGTTCAACAGCCCTCCCGAGACACGCTGATTCTCTCGATTCGCGGAAACGGTCTGAATGAAAAACTTCTGCTCTCTTCGGGCTCGGGAACGGCCAGAGTGCACTTTATTAACGAAAGCTACGAAAACCCCCAGTCACCCCCGATGTTCTGCATGCTTCTTCGTAAGCACCTTGTCGGCGCGAGAATTGCGGAAATTAGCCAGCCGGACATGGAGCGTATGCTCATTTTTGACCTCGACACGCGCGATGAAATGGGCATGGAAGCAAAAAAACAACTCATAGTCGAGATGATGGGGCGGAACGCAAATATTATACTGACTGGTGCGGAGGGCTTAATAATCGACTGCCTGCGCCGAGTGGACGGGGATATGAGCAGCCTCAGGCAGCTGATGCCCGGGCTATTTTACCGTTTGCCTCCAAAGCAGGAAAAGCCGGGCTTTTTCGCGCTTTCCTCAGAGGAACGTCAGGCGCTCTGGAAAAAGGCGGAGTCGGAAAATAAGGCTGATAAGTGGCTGATGGACAGCTTTTCGGGCTTGTCTCCGCTCTGCTGCCGTGAAATTTGTTATGCAGCAACGGGTGAGACCTCAAAGCTGATTGCGGAGCTTTCAGACGGGCAAAGATTCTCGTTTGCCGAAAACATGGAAAAGCTTGCAACCAGAGCAGGGGAGTTAGACTTTGAGCCGACCATGATTATTATTGACGAGAAACCATTTGACTTTTCCTTTATGCCGATTGCGCAGTATGAAAACGCGGCGACAACAAAGAGATTCCCCGATTTCTCATCTCTGCTGGAGGAATTTTTCACAAAACGTGACAAGCAGGAACTGATTAAACGCAAAGCGCAGACCCTATTTAAGTCGGTTAAAAGTGCCCACGAGCGAACGGTGAGAAAGCTCGCGGCAAGGCACGAGGAGCTTTTAAAAACACAGCGGCGTGATGAGAGCCGTAAATACGGCGACCTCATTACGGCGAATCTTTACCGCATTCGAAAGGGCGACAGCCACCTTGAAGCGGACGATTATTTTGAGGAAAGCTGCCCCAAAATAATGATTAAGCTGGACGAGCTGAAAACGCCGCAGCAGAACGCGGCGGCTTATTATAAAGAGTACAACAAGGCAAAAACCGCTCAAAAGTATCTCGGTGAGCTCATCGAAAAGAACGAAAAAGAGGAAAGCTATCTTCAGAGCGTTTTGGATGAAATATCAAGGTGCGAGAGCGAGCGTGACCTTATAGAAATCCGTCGAGAACTGACGGACTCGGGCTTTATCAAAACCCAAAAAACAGGCAAAAACGAAAAGGTTAAGGAAAGCGCTCCGCTGCGCTTCATATCAAGCACCGGAATCGAAATCCTTGTCGGGAAAAATAACAGTCAGAATGATAAGCTCACCACAAAGACGGCGAGGCGAACGGACGTCTGGCTTCATGTTCAGAAAATTCACGGCAGCCATGTAATAATAAGCTGTGACGGAGCCGAACCGGATGAGAAAACACTTTTTGAGGCGGGGACACTTGCGGCATATTATTCGCAGGGTAGGGACGGCGGAAAAATTCCCGTTGACTACACTCAGGTGCGCTTTGTAAAAAAACCGTCAGGCTCAATGCCGGGTGCCGTAATCTACACAGACTATAAAACCCTCATTGTTTCCGCCGATGAAAAGCTCGTTTCCGAGCTCAAAAGAAGCTGAAATGACAAAAAGCTCCCTCACTTAGTGAGGGAGCTTTTAATCTTCGGTCTATCTGTCCTCTAGGAGATTCATCGCATTATAAAGAAGCTCCGCACAGTCGGCTCTTGTGAGCTGAGGCGATTCGGTGTAATCCGAAATTCTGCACGCGCTCAAGTTTGCGCAGGCCTGAGCCGCCCAAACGGGAGCCGCCTCGCCATAGCTTTCCGCAGAAACGTCTGTGAGCTTAAGCGCCTTGTTAAGCATGACGGCGGCCTCGGGATAGCTTATAGAGTTATCGCCGTTAAAGACAGCAGAATTAACCCCGTTGCTGTAACCGCTGATTACGCCTGTCAGAAGTGCCGTTGAAACGTAAGGTTTCATATAGGAGGGTATTTCGCTGTCATCTGCAAAGCCCGTCGTAATTACACCCGAGAGAATGTCGCTGTCCGTTAGCTTAAGGCACATGGTAAGAAACTGCGCCCTCGAAACGGGAGCGTCGGCATTAAAGACATATTGACCGCCGACACATTCGCCGACAAAGACTCCGCTTTCGGCAAGGGCAACTGCGGCACAGTAAGCACCATCACCCTCCATATCCGAATAAGTTATCTTCGTTTTCTGCTTTTCAAGCTTAATTATGACAGTCGCCTCGGCGGACATATTGCCCTCCTCGTCAAAGGCTTTGAAACCGAAGTAATCCCTGCCTTTTTTCCCCGACTTCGGAGAATAGACAAACAGCCCGTCGTCCATTAGCTTTATTTCACCCTTTGAGGGCGCCGTTGTAATTTCAAATTTAATGATGTCGCCGTCGGGGTCTGTGGCCTTGAGCTGTCCGCCGACCGCGACATTGCGATAGGTGGATATCTCGAGGTTTTCCGCAATCGGAGCTGTGCCTGCTCCCAAAGCCGCGAAATTCATTATTGACAGGGTTAGAGCGAGCATTAAGGTGAGAACAACTATATTACTAATTTTTTTCATTTATGGATACCTCCAAGCAAAATATGGCGTTACTAAAACGCTTTGGCATTATTTTGCACAGAGCCTCAAGTTTTTATTCCCAAATTACGAAAATAGAACCAAATCATTCAAGCCGCAGTATAATAAACTGCGGCTTGAACCTTTCTGATTCTTGGAAAAGACGTTTTCGGTCTAGCTTTCCGTCGCACAGCGCGGCGTATTGCATTTGTTGGGATTGCCGGGAGGAGGGAAAAAGTCGTCGACCGGGAACGGTATGTTACTGAACAGCGTGCAGGGATCTTCATCTCCGCCCGCGGCACATTCCTTATCCGGTATGCAGTAGTCATACACAGGCATAAGAAGCTGAGTGTCCCTTTCCAGTCTTATTATCGAAAATTGTCCCAATGTTACGAAGAGCTGCTTGCAGGTGAGCGTCGTGATAATTTCATCGTCAAAGCTCTTTGTAATCTCTCGCGGAATGTCGCGTGTATCCCCGTCGCGTAAGTCGATGTTTGCCGCGTCTACTATTCTCATTGAAAGCGCAAGCGGGTCAACCGCCTCCACAACCGCGATGGGTAGCGGGTTGTAGATGTTATCACACAGACCGCCGCTTGAGGTGAACACTTTCGAGCTTCCCTCGCTGCCGTATAGTATTACTCTTTTGTCAAAAACCGCAAGGCCGGTTACCGTGCGGTCACCGGGGAAGGCTCTGCCCGTCACCTTGTAGAAATATGTGACGTCAACTGTATAGCATCCGCGGTTGAAATTCAGTTCCTCGACGCGTACGTTCGCAAAAAGGAGTTTTGCCGTGCTGGGTCTGATGCTGAAAGCGGAATCTATAACCGATTGAGAACCGCAGGTGGGGTAAACCCGAAGGTCCTCGATGCAGTCCTTATCCTTACAGGAATCAAAAATTTTTCTTGTGTGTATACAAACCGACTCACGGCAAGGTGCCGGATTCGTCACGTTTGCTGCTCTTTCAGCCATTACTATTCCTCCTGCCGATAGATTTATTTGCTGTTTCTCGTTACAGTCTATGCAAAAGAAAATAGGTTGTGATAACAATTGTTTGACGTATTTCGGAAAAAGAATTATAATTAAGCATAAACTTATGCGAATTACGAAATTCTAAGGTTTGGAGGTTGTCGTATGGACAGGTTCGGTTTTATACATGAAAAGTTGGACATAAAGTTGCTTATTCTGTTTATACTCAGACGGCTTCCGAGCCCCGTAAGCTTCGAAGTTCTTTCTGACCTCGTCATGGTTGACGAGGGCTTCGACTATTTTGAATATTCGCAGTGCCTTGCCGAGCTTGTTGAGACCGGTCAGGTCGAGCAGGACGACAATCGCTACAAAATTACAAAAATCGGCGCGGATAACGAAGAAATCGTCGAAAGCAGCATACCTTATTCCGTTAGGTCAAAAGCGGAGCGCAGGGCTGAGCCGATAATTACAAAAATGAAGCGCGATAATCAGATTGCCGCTTCTCACGAAATCCAAACAAACGGACTGCCGAAGGTTAAACTTTCTCTTTCGGACGGATTGGGAAGCATTCTTTCGATGACGCTTCTTGTTTCCTCCGAGGAACAGGCGAAAACTATCGAAAAAAACTTCCGCTCCAACGCCGAAAGCGTTTACCACAAAATTGTAAAGCTCCTCACGGAAAAGGAAAAATAAATTTTGTTTTGAACAGACATATAAAAAAGAAACACAGAGCAAAACGCTCTGTGTTTCTTTTTTAAGTCTACTGCATTGTGATGGTGCTGCCTGTCGGTACTATCCCAATATATGTTTTGCCGATACCGAGAAAAAGCGGCGTGCCGTCCTCGAGCGTGTATTTAAAGCAGCTGCCGGTTCCCGAATGGCTCCACTTGATTGCAATGGTTTTGCCGTTTACTATGAAGTGACCTGTGCCTGAGCCCTCAAGGTCAAAAGCTCTGCGTCCGTAATCGTCTAGTATTTTAGAATCGGCATAAAGCACGAGCAGGTTTTTAAACTGAACCGCTTCGCCCGTTGTTCCGTCGATTAGGTCGGTGCCGTACTGATATCCTGTGTAAAAACCGGTGTCTGAGTGATAGGTGAATGTCGTGTCCTTAATGCCTTCAAAACTCACATTAACACTCGCCGCAGCAGCAGCCGAGGAGCCAAGCTCGGGCGTTTCGGTGAAGGAAAGACCATAATCAAAACTGCCGTCATGCTGGCTATCATAGCCAAGCTTGCTCGTGTACTCGACAACTTTGTCCGAAGTCGTGAATAGGCTGTGTTCGGTGCCGTATTTCATGCGGTTGGGGTCGCGGTAGAACACCTCGCTGCTGTATGCGCCGCGAACGCCGTCGATGTTGTCCACGCCCTTGGAGGATATATCGGAATAGGCTTGGTCGCTGCCGCCTGCGTGAACATATATCGCGTCATAGCTGAGAGCAACTTCTATGTAATAGGGACGGGAGGAACGCATGCTTCCGATCGCGCCGACTCCGTTGAGGTCGGAGAAAATCGCTTCAAAGCGGGTGATGTTGCCCTCCGCGAGAATCTCGTAAAGAATATCCGCCTTTGAAATACCGCACTGGGGAAGCGCTACCTTGATATTGTTGAGCATAACCGCGTAAGGGCGATTTGCGCTGATGTCGCTTTCAACAGTTTCGCCTGTCAGCGGATTTGTAATGGTTTGAGGCGCCTCCGAAGTCGGCTCCGAGCTTGCGTCGGGTACTTGAACCGAGGGCGGTTCGGGCGAAACTCCCGTGTCCGTGGAGCTCTTTCCGCAGGCAGTAAGGAACATGAGTAGGGCAAGAATTACAGGGAATAATTTTTTCATAGAGACCTCCTGTGCGCCTAAGCGCAAAATTGCATTAGACATGTCTATTTATAAAGCAGACAGTCGAAATCTGTCGTTTCGGTCTAAACTTCAAGCAGTATGATACTCTCATTTTATCCTGTTGTCAAACCTGATGACGGGTGGTAAAATATACTCACAGCATAAAAACACAACATTTGCAAGGAAGTAACTTTATGTACGAAGAAATAAAAAACGCGGCGCAAAACGCAATTACAGAGCTTCTTTCGCAGGCCAAATGTGCGGCAGGGCAGATAGTTGTTGTCGGCTGTTCGTCAAGCGAAATAATAGGCGAAAATATCGGCAAAGGCTCAACTCCCGAGGCGGCGAATGCGGTGTTGGACGGAATTTTGCCCGCAATCACCGAACAGGGACTGTTCCTTGCCGCGCAGTGCTGCGAACACCTTAACCGTGCGCTGGTGCTTGAGCGCGAGGCGGCGGAAAAATTCGGGCTTGAAATAGTCGCGGCGGTTCCGAAACCGAAAGCTGGCGGCTCTTTCGCGACGGCGGCTTTTGCCGCATTTCGAGACCCCGTGCTCGTTGAACACGTCAAGGCGGCGGCAGGTCTTGACATCGGCTGTACTTTAATCGGAATGCACCTGCGCGACGTAGCTGTTCCGCTGCGGCTGGGCACGAAGAAAATCGGCGAGGCTTTGGTAACAGCGGCGAGAACTCGCCCGAAATATATAGGCGGGGAAAGAGCCCAATACGAATAGACTTCATATAAGCGGCGCTTTCGCTTGGACGAAGGCGCCGTGTTTATGTTCCGTAAAATAATTAAATTCGTCAAGTTACGCAAAGGAAGTATTTGTAACAAATAAAAAACTTCTTTTAAACAAAATGCGGCTTTGATATAATAAAAGGCAGTACTTACGCGATTAGGAGGCTCCTATGCACAAAATTATAAAAAAGAGAGTCCTCAACACTGCAGGAACAACACTGGAGATGGTTGTGGAAGCGCCGATGGTGGCAAAAAAATGTCTGGCGGGGCAATTTATTATTTTCCGACTTGACGAATACGGTGAACGCGTACCGCTTACAATCGCGGACTATGACCGCGAAAAAGGAACAGTAACAATAATGTTCCAGCCTGTCGGAAAATCAACAATGATGCTCGCGGAGCTGAACGAGGGCGACAGCATTTTGGATTTTGTCGGTCCTCTCGGAAAGCCGACACATACGGAGGGGCTAAAGTGTGTCGCGGTTGTCGGCGGCGGCGTCGGCTGCGCGATAGCCTATCCCGTCGCAAAAGCAATGCATGAAAAGGGCATTGAGGTCGATATGATAGCGGGCTTCAGGAGCCGTGATATAGTTATGCTCGAGGACGAAATGAGAGCAAATTCGACAAATTTATATATAACCACCGATGACGGAAGCTACGGCGAAAAGGGATTTGTGACAGATAAGCTGAAGATGCTCATCGAATCGGGAAGAAATTACGACGAAGTTGTGGCAATCGGCCCGGGTGTTATGATGAAATTCGTGAGCCTGGCAACAAAACCTTACGGGATTAAAACCGTGGTATCGCTCAACCCCATCATGATAGACGGCACGGGCATGTGCGGCGGCTGCCGCGTATCCGTCGGCGGGGAAACGAAGTTCGCCTGCGTCGACGGGCCCGAGTTTGACGGACATCAGGTGGATTGGGACGAGCTCCTGCGCCGAGGCGCATTCTATAAGGATGAGGAAGCGGAGCAAAGGGAACACGTTTGCCGTCTGACGGGAGGTTTACGCAATGCCTAATATGTCGCTTAAGAAAAACCCCATGCCCGAGCAGGAGCCGCTTATCCGCAACAAGAATTTCTTTGAGGTGTCGAAGGGTTACACAGCCGAAATGGCGATTAGCGAGGCCGAGCGCTGCCTCAAGTGCAAGAACAGACCCTGCGTTTCCGGCTGCCCCGTAAATGTGCAGATACCTGAGTTCATCGCCAAGGTCGCCGAGGGCAAATTTAACGAGGCCTACGAAATTATTACATCCACAAATTCTTTGCCCGCGGTTTGCGGAAGGGTTTGCCCGCAGGAAAACCAGTGCGAGGGGAAATGCGTGCGGGGGATTAAGGGCGAGAGCGTCGCTATCGGACGTCTGGAGCGTTTTGTTGCGGATTACAGCCGTGAAAATTCGGACGAGGACAAGAAAGTTGAAACTCCAACATCAAACGGTCACAGGGTAGCGGTTATCGGCTCCGGACCCGCGGGACTGAGCTGTGCAGGAGATTTGGCGAGGCTCGGCTATGAGGTCACGATATTTGAGGCCTTCCACAAGGCGGGAGGAGTGCTTGTTTACGGTATCCCCGAGTTCCGTCTGCCGAAATCCGTCGTCAGCGCGGAAATCGAAAATTTGAGTAAATTGGGTGTTAAACTTGTTATGAATGCGGTAGTCGGCAGGGCAATGAGTGTTGACGAACTCTTTGAAGAGGATTTCGAGGCGGTGTTTATCGGCTCGGGCGCAGGACTTCCGCAGTTTTTGGGAATCCCCGGCGAGAACCTGCTCGGCGTTTATTCCGCTAATGAGTATCTGACCAGAATTAACCTCATGAAGGCGTACCTGCCCGAATATGATACGCCTATAAAGCCTTCAAAGCGAGTTGCGGTTGTCGGAGGAGGAAATGTCGCGATGGACGCGGCGCGCTGCGCAAAAAGGATGGGCGCGGAAACGGTTTACATAATATACCGTCGCAGCATGGAGGAGCTTCCCGCCAGAAAAGAGGAGGTACACCACGCCGAGGAGGAAGAAATTGTCTTCAAGCTTCTCAATAATCCGGTTGCTATACTGGGCGACGAAAACGGCTCTGTAAAGGGAATCGAGTGTGTTAAGATGGAACTAGGAGAGCCTGACGAGTCGGGACGCCGCCGACCCGTAGAGGTCAAGGGCTCGAACTTCGTGCTGGAGCTTGACACGGTTATTATTTCAATCGGCACAAGTCCGAATCCGCTTATAAAGTCCACAACGGAGGGACTTGAAACTAACCGTAAGGGCTGTATAATTGCCGATGAGAACGGAGCGACAAGCCGCAAGGGTGTTTTTGCCGGCGGTGATGCCGTTACGGGCGCGGCAACGGTAATTCTTGCGATGGGCGCGGGAAAAACAGCGGCGGCCAGCATTGACGAGTATATCAGAAACAAATAAATTAACGAGCGGAATTGTATTGCGCAATTCCGCTCGTTTTATTAAAACTAAACACGCTTGTTCTTTTTGTAAATCATCGCAAGTCCGCGCATTAAAATTTCCTTGTCGTGAATAAGCCCCTGCCTTTTACAATGAGGGGAAATTGTTTCCGCCCAATCGCCTGTCACTATGACCGAAACAGGCTCGCCCAGCTCCGCTTCAACTCTCTCCAGCAGTCCGTCTATCAGCGCAGCCGAGCCATGAACAAGCCCGCTTTGCATACAGGTGTTCGTGCTTTTGCATATCACCTGCGGCGTGGGGCTGACGCTTACGTTTGAAAGCATTGACGCTCCGCGTGCAAGAGCCTCCTGAGAGACCATGGGACCGGCGCTGATTATTCCGCCGACATAGTTGCCGGCCTTGTCGAGTATGCCCATCGCGATGGCTGTGCCCATTACAACAATAACACAGGGCATGGGATACTCCGCGATTGCCGCGACAGCGGAAGCGACAAAATCACCGCCCAGCTCTGTCGGGTCGTCAAGCCTTATGTTAAGCCCTGTTTTTACCCCGGGTCCGACTATGAGGGGACTGCATCCCGTTACAAGCAGAACAGCATCTTTAATCGCCGCCGTGAGAGGAGGGACAACAGAGGAGATAATCGCGCCCTCAACTTTTTTGATGTCAAAGTCTCTCTGACGAAAAGCCCACTCAAGCAAAACGGCGTATTCGTCGGCAGTACGGGATTTGTCGGAAGAAAGGCGCGTCATTATCAGAGCTTTTGTCTCTTCCATAACGGCGAAAACAACACTCGTATTGTTAATATCAACTGTAAGAATCATAGCTTGCCTCACTTATAGTTCCGATTACTTTATTGCCATTTACTTTATCAAAATATTCATTCAATGTCAAACTTCATAAAAGCTCGAATAATCGGGTTAAAAACAAGCAGCCGAATCAAAAAAAGGCTTGCAAAAGTATATATATTATGTTAATATATCGGTGTTAGTGATGGAAATGTAAGTGCTGAGTGGGTTTCTCCCACTCTTTTTGTTGATTAAAAAATAAATGTAAGAATATGGAAAATGGTGTTGTATGAGTAAAATTGTCGGCATAGTTACCGAGCTTGCACGCCCGATAGTCGAGCAAATGGGATGTGAGCTGTGGGATCTTGAATATGTTTCCGAGGGCGGCCAGTGGTATTTGCGGGTTTATATTGACAAGGACGGCGGAATATCCATAGATGACTGTGAGAAGGTCAGCCGTGCGCTGGACCCCGTTCTTGACGAGAAAGACCTGATACAGACCAGTTACATTTTTGAGGTTTCGTCCGCCGGGCTTGAAAGAACACTGAAGCAGCCCGCGCATTTTCTGCGTTTTTTGGGCGAAAATGTTGAGGTAAAGCTTTATAAGCCGTTTGAAGGCTCAAAGTTATATTCGGGAATACTCTCTGCTTACGAAGACGGTGCCGTAACGCTCGAATTCGGCGAAAAACAAATTACATTTACAAAGGAACAAATTGCAAGCGTACGTCTCAGATTGGCTTGAATTCGGGAGGATATGAAAAATGAACGCTGATTTTTTTGCGGCAATTGAAGACATTGAACGTGAAAAAGGCATACCCAAAACCTATATGATGGAAAAAATCACTCAGGCTTTGCTTGCCGCTTATAAAAAGGACAATCCGGCCTGTGCCGATAATGTTGTTATCAGCATGGACGATGAGAAAAAGCGTATCGATATGTATCTGCGTATGGAGGTAGTTGAGCAAGTCGAAAACCCCGCCACACAGATGCTTCTGGAAACCGCTCAGAACCACACGAAAAGAGCCAAGCTCGGCGGTTTTGTCGAAGTGCCGATTGAAACCAAAAAGTTCGGACGTATTGCGGCGCAGGCGGCAAAGCAGGTTATCATTCAGGGAATAAGGGAAGCTGAGCGCGGCATCATATTTGACGAGTTTACTTCAAAGGAACAGGAAATCCTAACCGGTATCGTTTCAAGAATTGAACCGCGCACCGGGAGCGTTTCCATTAAAATAAGCTCAAATTCCGAATATACCGAAGCAATGCTTTCGCCCAATGAGCAGATAAAGAACGAGAAACTGGTTGAGGGGCAAATGGTCAAGGTTTTTGTGGTCGAGGTCAGAAAGTCGACCAGAGGACCGCAGGTGCTCATCTCGCGCACTCACCCGGGACTTGTTAAGCGCCTTTTTGAAATCGAAGTGCCCGAAATATTTGACGGTATCGTCGAAATTAAGAGCATTGCAAGAGAAGCGGGCTCACGCACAAAGATTGCCGTTTGGTCAAACGATAACGATGTTGACCCTATCGGAGCCTGTGTCGGACCGAAGGGCGGTCGTGTCGCGGGGATAGTTGATGAGCTTCGCGGTGAAAAGATTGACATTATCAAATACAATGAAAAGCCGGAAGAGTTTATAGCCGCTGCGCTTTCGCCGGCGGATGTGGTTTCGGTAACAATGCTGGACGAAGGTAAAAGCTGTCGTGTAATTGTTCCGGATAATCAGCTTTCGCTTGCCATAGGCAAAGAGGGACAGAACGTACGACTTGCCGCGAAGCTGACGGGCTTTAAAATTGACATTAAGCCCGAGACCGAGGCTTATTAAATAATTACCGAAAGGGGTGGCCGCAGTGCCCAAAAAAATTCCGATGCGACAGTGTACCGGCTGCCGCGAAATGAAGCCTAAGCGCGAGCTTATTCGAGTCGTCAGGTCGCCTGAAAATGAGATTTCTCTGGATTTCAAAGGCAAGGCTCAGGGGCGAGGCGCTTATGTTTGCCAAAGTCAAGAGTGTCTTAAAAAGGCAATTAAGAGCAAGGCGCTGGAAAAATCACTTGAAGTCTCCATTCCAGATGAAATATACCTTCAGCTGAAGGAGCAAATGGAGGCTCCGGATGCATAAAGCGCTGAGTTATATTGGTCTAGCAAAAAAAGCCGGGGCAATCGAGCTCGGCGAAACCAACACGGGGGCGGCAATCCGTGCGGGTAAAGGTAAAGTTCTGATTCTTGCTTCGGACGCTTCGGAAAACGCCGGACGCAGAGCGGAAAATTTTATTTCGGGAACGCAGGTACCCCTTGTAACTGTGCCGTTTTCAAAGGCGGAGATTTCGCAGGTTTCAGGTACTGCAGGCTGTTCGATGGCGGCGTTTACCGAAATCGGTCTTGCAGCGGTGTTTATGGCTTCGCTTGCAGAGAACGAGCCGTCTTTCAGACAAACAGCCGAGCTTTTAGAGCAAAAGAGCAAAAAAGCTCAACTGCGAAAAAATGAGGCTTTAGCTCACGAGAAGAACAAAAAGCTTGGTATGGCGGCAAAACCCGCCGCGTCGGGTAAGAGGAGGAAAAACGTATGAGTACACTTATCAAATACAGAGTTCATGAGGTGGCCAAGGATTTCAAAATGAATTCCAAGGAAATCGTGCAGATATTAACGGACTATGCCACCGCTCCGAAGAACCACATGCAGGTTCTGGAGGACAACGAACTGGACCTTATTTTTGAATATCTTACCCAGCACAATCAGGTAGCGGATTTATCAGAGGTCTTTGCCGTTCCGGTTAAGCCCGTGCCGCAGCCGGAGCCGGTTCCTGTCGCGGTGCCGGAAGCCCCGAAGGAAAGCACGGCAGGGGAGTCTCACGCCGCAAGGCCCGCAAGCCCTCAGCCTGCCAGACCCTTCCAGCAGTCTCAGCAGCCGCAGCAGCCGAGACCTCAGGATAACAGACCCCACGTCCCCAAGGCGGTTCCCGAAAAGCGTGTCATAGATACTCGCGGCGTAACCGTTAACATCGAAAAGTATGACGACAGACTTTCGAATCTCGTGCCTGAAAAGGCGGAGAATATGCAGGGCAAGGAAAAGTTTGTCAATAAGAATAAAAACCGTCAGACCATCAGCCCCAAGCGTAAGCAGGAGGAGAAGGATAAGCTCCAGAAGCTCCAGTTTGAAATTGCGAAAAAGGCTCCGTTAAAGGTTACAATCCCCAACGAAATCAATGTCGGGGAGCTTGCCTCCCGTATGAAGAAGACAGGCGCGGAAGTTGTTCGCCAGCTCATTAAGCTCGGAACAATGGCGTCCCTGTCCGACACGATAGACTATGAAACAGCGGCGCTGGTAGCCATGGAAATGGGCTGCAAGGTTGAAAAAGAGCTCGTCTTCACGGTTGAGGAAAGACTTATCGACGATAGCGTTGATAAGGCAGAGGATCTCGTTCCCCGCGCTCCTGTTGTGGTTGTCATGGGTCACGTTGACCACGGCAAGACATCTCTGCTTGACCGTGTGCGTGAGGCAAATGTCGCAAGCGGAGAAGCGGGCGGTATTACCCAGCACATCGGTGCTTACAGAATTGAAATTAACGGAAGACCAATAACCTTCCTTGACACGCCGGGACACGAGGCGTTTACCTCAATGCGCGCCCGCGGAGCGATGGTCACTGATATTGCCATTCTGGTTGTCGCGGCGGACGACGGCATAATGCCGCAGACCGTTGAGTCCATTAACCACGCGAAAGCGGCGGGAATCCCCATTATAGTTGCCATCAACAAGATGGATAAACCCACGGCGAATCCCGACAGAATTAAGCAGGAGCTTACCCAGTATGAACTTGTCAGCGAGGAGTGGGGCGGCGACACAATTATCTGCCCGATTTCCGCGAAAACGGGTTTAGGCATTGAGAATCTGCTCGAAATGGTTGCGCTGACCGCGGAGATGAAGGAACTTAAGGCAAATCCCTCCCGCGCGGCAAAGGGCACGGTTATCGAGGCAAGGCTCGACAAGGGCAGAGGCCCCGTTATGACTGTTCTGGTTCAGAACGGCACCCTCAAGCAGGGCGATATCATTATCGCCGGCACGGCTGTCGGCCATGTCCGCGTTATGATGAACGACAAGGGCGAGCGCGTAACAGAAGCCGGACCCTCAGTACCTGTTGAAATCGCAGGACTTTCCGAGGTTCCTCAGGCGGGCGATACCTTCAACTCAGTTGACGACGAGCGTATGGCTCGTGAGCTTGTCGCTCAGAGAAAGCAGCAAAATAAGGACACTCTCATCGGAGCACCGAAAAAAGTTTCTCTTGAAGATCTGTTCGCACAGATTCAGCAGGGCGAAATAAAGGATTTCAACATCATCGTAAAAGCCGATGTTCAGGGAAGCGCCGAGGCTGTCAAGTCATCTCTCGAAAAGCTCGGCAACGAAGAGGTGCGAGTACGCGTTATTCATTCCGCAGTCGGCGCGATAAGCGAATCGGATGTTTACCTTGCCGCAACCAGCGGAGCACTGATTGTCGCCTTCAATGTGCGTCCCGACAACGCGGCTCGTGATTACGCCGCCAGAGCGAATGTTGAAATTCGCATGTACCGCGTCATCTACGACTGCATTAACGAAATTGAGGCAGCCATGAAGGGCATGCTCAAGCCGAAGTTCAAGGAAGTCATCACGGGGCACGCCGAGGTCCGTCAGGTCATCAAAATTTCAAAAATCGGTTTGGTCTGCGGAAGCTACGTCACAGACGGCAAAATTATCCGCAACAGCAGCGTGCGCGTTATTCGCGACAGCGTTGTTGTCCACGAGGGAACACTCTCCGGTCTGCGCCGCTTCAAGGATGATGTCAAGGAAGTTGCCACAAACTATGAGTGCGGCATCAGCATCGAAAAGTTCAACGACGTCAGGGAAGGCGACATCATCGAAGCCTTTATCATGGAACGCGTTACCGACTGATAAAAATAAGGCCGCCTCTTAACTGCGGCGGTCTTAAGCTTTACTGCCGATTTGGCAGCCAAAATACGAGGTGAAACTAATGGCAGGTTACAGGCTGGACAGAACAAACGACGATATTCAGCTCGTTTTGAGCGAGCTTTTGCGTTCTATCAAGGACCCGCGGGTCAATCAGGGCATGCTCAGCGTCGTCAGAACGGAAACAACGGGCGACCTGCGCTACTGCACGGTTTATTTGAGCGTTTTCGGACTTGAGAATGAAAAGGAACTTAAAAAAGGACTCAAGTCAGCTTCGGGCTGGCTTCGGCGGGAGCTTGCAAGAAAGCTCGATATCAGATACACGCCCGAGCTTATTTTTGAGCTTGATACATCGATTGAGCACGGCGCCCATATAAACTCAATAATGAATCAGCCGGGCTTTTTGGGCGGCGGCGGAGCTTCGGAGGAGCGCGAGAATGACAATCAGTGAAGCGGTAATAATCCTGCGTGAGAATGATAGGTTTATGATTGTCACGCACATAAGACCGGACGGCGACACTATCGGCAGCTCCGCTGCGCTCTGCTATGCTCTCAGAAAAGCCGGTAAAACGGCATACTTATACAACAATCCGCAGTTCGGGGACAGCTATCCCTGGGTTGCGGAGCCTTATATCGCCCCAGAGGACTATGAGCCCGCGTTTTTTATATCGGTTGATATGGCGGACGCAAGCCTTTTCCCGCAGGGGTTTGAGGGAAACATTGATTTGTGCTTTGACCATCATCCCTCGAACAGCTTTTACGCTAAAAATACTCTGCTCTGGGCAGACAGATCCTCCTGCGGTGAGGTGATAATGGAGCTTGTCAAGGAGCTATGCGGACTTGATGCCGAAGTTGCTGACCTTCTGTATGTCGCCGTGTCAACCGATACGGGCTGTTTTGTTTACGGCAACACGACGGGGGATACCCTCAAGGCTGCCTCCGAGCTTTGCTTTGCGGGGGCGAGAAACGCCTATCTCAATAAAATTTTATTCCGCACAAGCTCAAAGGCAAGACTTAAGCTCGAGGGGCTTATTTTTGCCTCTCTGCGCTACTTACACGACGGTAAAACTGTCATTTCCGTTGTCACGAAAAAAATGCTTGAAAACGCGGGCGCAACGGAGCTGGACTGTCAGGATATTGCCGCTCTTCCGGGCAGGGCGGAGGGCGCTTTTACAAGCGTTACGATAAAGGAAATCGACGAAGCCCATTGCAAGGTGTCGCTTCGCTCAAACGGAATTGTTGACGCCAACAAGGTCTGTAAAGTTTTCGGCGGCGGCGGACACAAAATGGCTTCGGGCTGCTCGATTGACAAGAGCTGCGAGGAGGCCGCTGAGCTTATGGCGGAGCTCATTGCGAAGGAATACTGATGAACGGAATTATCCTGGTTGACAAGCCGCAGGGATTTACGAGCCATGATGTAGTCGCAAAGCTGCGCGGAATTTTGCACGAACGCCGAATAGGACACTCGGGAACTCTTGACCCGATGGCGACAGGGCTTCTTGCGGTTTTTGTCGGCAGAGCGACACGTGCCGTGGAATTTGCGGAAAGCCACGAAAAGGAATATATCGCGGCGTTTCGCTTCGGAATGGTAACCGACACTCAGGATGTTACGGGAAAGGTGCTGGAGGAAAGCGGAAAAACCGTTTCACTTGAGGAGCTTCAAGCCGTGATTCCCGAATTTTCGGGCGATATAATGCAGTTACCGCCGATGTACTCGGCTATTAAGGTTGACGGAAAAAAGCTCTATGACCTTGCCAGAAGCGGCGTTGAAATCGAGAGGAAAAGCCGCCCCGTTACGATTAAAGAGCTTGAGGTTATCGGCGAAGAAAAAGGCGACTTTATTCTTCGGGTTATGTGCTCGAAGGGAACCTATATCCGCACGCTCTGCCACGATATCGGGCAGCGGCTCGGAACGGGCGCCGCGCTCTCCTCGCTGCGGAGAACAGCGGCGGGGAATTTCCGAATTGAGAACGCACTAACGATTGACGAGATACGAAGGCTTTCCGAATCGGGCGAGATTGAAAAAGCTCTGTTGCCAGTTGATACGCTTTTTTCCGAGTATCCGTCCTGCGTTTTAGCAGAGTGGCAGCTTAAAAAGTGCCTTTGCGGAAACAGCTTTGAAACGTCCGAAGCGGACGGGAAATATCGGGTTTATGACGTAAGCGGTACATTTCTAATGCTCGCGAATGTCGAAAACGGCACTATGAGCACGATAAAAAGCTTTTTTGAGGTTTAATTTGCCCCAAAAAAGCAGCCTTAAGAACAGTTACGCGGCGTTTGGCGTGAGCCTATCGCTGCCCGGAGGTTATATGTCGGCAAACACAGAAAAAAAGTCCGTAATTGCGCTGGGGTTTTTTGACGGCGTTCACAGAGGACATGCGGAGCTCATAATAACAGCGAAGCGGCGCGCTAAGGAGCTTAACGCAAAAGCCGCAGTGCTTTCCTTTGATGTCAGCCCCGAAGCGGTGATTTCGGGTCACAGCGTTCCGCTTCTCAGCAGTGTTAATACACGAGTTGACTTGGTTAAACGCTTCTTCGGAATTGAAGAAGTAATTATTTATCACTTCGATAAAAAAACTATGGAAACACCGTGGCAGGACTTCATAAATTCCCTCATAGTTAACTATGCCGCGGCTCATCTGGTTATCGGACACGATTTTCACTGCGGCTACAAGGGCGAGGGCAATCCGCAGAGAATTTCCGATTACTGCTCGAAAATCGGTATCGGCTGCGACATCATACCAAAGTTCGCGCTTGACGGCATTACCGTCAGCTCAACCTATATCCGCGAGCTCATTGCAAGCGGCGACATCGAAAGAGCCAACTATTTTTTGGGTCATCCCTTTGTTTTCGCGGGTACCGTGAGGGATGGTCGCAAGGTTGGGCGCAAGCTCGGCGCGCCGACAATTAACCTTGACGGCGACGATGAGAGCCTTGTGCTTCCGGCTCGAGGTGTTTACGCAACGAAGGTTCAGCTCGAAGGCGGAGAAAAGCTCGCCGTAACAAATATAGGCGTTAGACCGACCTTCGGCGACAGCGAAAAGCTGACTGTGGAAACCTACATTCTGGACTTCGACGGCGACCTATACGGAAAATACATCCGTATCGAGTTTTTTAAATTTCTGCGCGGTGAGGTTAAATTTTCCAGCGCCGAGGAACTGAAAGAACAGATAGCGAAGGATATTGAGGCGACAAGAGCGGTATTAATTGATTGATGAGGTGTGTCTTGTGTTCAGTAGTAGCGAGGTAACGAAGAAAATTGCAATAATTGCCACTAGCATTTGTGCCGTAGTATTTACTATAGTAACAATAATTACTTTTATATTTAGTAGTGATAAACAACCGTTTTACATTATGATTCCTGGTGTTGCTATTTATGATATTGTATGGCTTCTTACCTACTTTTTTTTACGTGAGAAAACAAAAATAGAAATTTAATAATGAAAGAGCTTTCGGCGAGTGCCGAAAGCTCTTTCTATAAATATGTTAATTCATGGTATAATTTATTCTGCAAAGACCTTTTTGAGCCTTGCGTAGCGTGGCAGGGAGTGCTCGACGGGACGCTCGGGCGCGCCCTGAATAAGCGGCATGGCGTAGTCGATGAAATCCTGCGTTACGTTGTTGCCCTCGCTTGTAATCCACTCGAGCGGAACTTTCTTCTCGAAATTGGCCACGCTGCCGAGGGGGATAAGCTTTGTTTTGCAGACGTAGTTTCCGCCCTCATATTCGCGCTCAAAAGCAACCATTTTACCGCTCTCGCCGCCGATAGCCGCCTCAACCGCAGTTTTTCCGGCCAGAACCGCCTCATCAACATCGACCTTTGAGGCAAGGTGGGCGCCGCAGCGCTGAAGGAGGCTAAGTTCAATTCCGCGAACTTTAGCTCCCGTTCTTTTCTTAAGCTCATCGGCAAGCTGAACAGCAAGGCCGCCAAGCTGAGAATGACCGAAGGCGTCCTTCGCCTGAGCGGTATTTGAGCCGTACTCGGATATGAATTTCCCCTCGGCGTCATGGATACCCTCTGAAACAGCGACGAGAACCTTGCCGTTTTTCTTGTAAATTTCCGTCACGTCCGCGCAGAACTTCTTATAATCGAAATCTACCTCAGGGAGATAGACCAAATCCGGTCCCGAGCCGCAGAATGTGGCAAGAGCGGCGCTTCCCGCAAGCCAGCCCGCGTGACGGCCCATAATTTCGACAACGGTAATCATTCCGATATCATAAACTCTGGCGTCCTTTGAAACCTCCATACAGGAGGTGGCGATGTATTTCGCGGCGCTTCCGAAGCCGGGGCAGTGGTCAGTGCCGAATAGGTCATTGTCGATGGTTTTCGGCACACCCATAACGCGGCACTCGTAGCCGACGCTTGTCATATAGCGGCTGATTTTCTCGCAAGTGTCCATGGAATCGTTGCCGCCGTTGTAGAAAAAGTAGCGCACGTTGTATTTCTTGAAAACCTCGAGCAGACGAACATAATCCTTATCGTCCTTGTCGGGATCGGCGATTTTATATCTTACCGAGCCAAGCTCCGAGGAGGGGGTATTCTTGAGAAGCTCAAGCTCATAAGGGTCTTCTTCGTCCATTACATATAGTCTGTCATCCAGTACGCCGCGTATGCCGTGAGCCGCTCCGTATACCTTCGTAATGCAGTCCGCGTCAAGAGCGGTGCGGATAACGCCGAAAGCGCTTGCGTTTATAACGGATGTGGGGCCGCCGGACTGACCGATTATGCAGGCACCTCTAAGTTCGTTTCCCATAAAAAAGCCTCCAATTAGTGTAATAAAAAAATATTTTGTATGAAATGTCTCTAACATGTTGATGATAACACATTTTTGGAGTAAAATACATACATAGGTTAAAATTTCAAAAAAAAATAATCAAAGGAGCGAAGTTGAATGCCAATAGTAACTACAACCGAAATGTTTAAAAAAGCGTATGAGGGTCATTACGCGATAGGCGCGTTTAATGTAAACAACATGGAAATCATACAGGGTATTACGGAGGCAGCGGCTGAAGTCCGTTCTCCGCTGATTCTCCAGGTTTCGGCAGGCGCGAGAAAATACGCAAAGCATGTTTATCTTATGAAGCTTATCGAGGCTGCAATCGAGGACACGGGACTTCCGATTTGCGTTCATCTTGACCACGGCGACAGCTTTGAACTCTGCAAATCCTGCATTGACGGAGGCTTCTCCTCAGTCATGATTGACGGATCGCATCTCAGCTTTGAGGAAAACATCGCTCTTACTAAAAAGGTCGTTGACTACGCTCACGACAAGGGTGTCGTGGTCGAGGGCGAAATCGGCAGACTTGCGGGCGTCGAAGACGAGATTAAAGTCAAGGCGGAGGACAGCTCCTATACACACCCTGATGAGGTTGAGGAATTTGTTTCGCGTACCGGCTGCGATTCGCTTGCAATTGCAATCGGAACCAGCCACGGAGCTTTCAAGTTCAAGCCCGGCACGAATCCGCAGCTCCGCTTCGATATTCTTGCTGAGGTCGAAAAAAGGCTCCCCGGCTTCCCGATAGTTCTTCACGGCGCTTCCTCCGTTATTCCGAAATATGTTGAGATAATCAACGCAAACGGCGGACAGCTAAAGGACGCTATCGGCATTCCCGAGGAAATGCTCCGCGAGGCGGCGGCGATGGCGGTCTGCAAAATCAACATCGATTCGGACCTTCGTCTTGCTATGACTGCGGGCATCCGCGAAACAATGGCAAAATATCCCGACGCTTTTGACCCCAGAAAGTATTTGACGCCTGCAAGAGATTATATCCGTGAGCTGGTTAAAGCAAAGATTGTCAACGTCCTGGGAAGCGACGGTAAAGCAGAATAGAAACCGAAAGGTTCGGGAGGTTGGCAATGAAACCTGATGCTATTGAGCGAATTTACCCCTCCTCGGGAGAAGAATATTCAAAACCCACGGTCCTCTTAATAATCCGTATAATACTTTCCGCCGCGCTTCTCGTCGGAAGCTATTTTGTAAAGCTCTCCGGGGAAATTACGCTTGCCGTACTCGCGGCAACCGCGTTAATAGCAGGCTACGACATAATTGTTAAGGCGGTAAAGGACTCTCTTAAACGCGATTTTCTCCGCGAAAACCTGCTTGTTGCAGTTGCGGCAATAATATCTTTTGCAATCGGAAGGCGGCAGGAGGGAATAGCGGCGCTCCTTCTTCTCCAAATCGTGTATATTGTCCGCGATTATGCTTTGTTTAATACCAGAAAAACAATTACCGAAATTATTGAACCGAACAGAAAAATGCTTAAAGGCTCCGATTCGGATGCCGCTTTAAAAACCGACGACGCTTCGGACTCTGTGTTTTCAGTTTTTGAGGGTGTGGCAGTTCCGAACGACTGTGTTGTTATAAGCGGCTCCGGTTCGGCGGACTTGAGCTTTATCACAGGCAACAACAAAAAAGTTTCCTTAAAAACAGGCGATTTTCTGCCTGCCGGCAGCATCTGTACGGGCGGACAATTTAAAGCAAAGGCAGCGGGATTCCCGGAAAACGCGATTAACAAAAGACTCGCTGCAATCCTGTCTGCAGGTTATGCCGAGATGACCGAAACAGAGAAGCTCTGGACAAGGGCGCTCAGCTGGTTTTTGCCCCTTGCCCTCTGTTTAAGCCTTGTTTTAATGCTGGTTTTGCCTCTTATCTACCAGTTTAGCGTAACGGAGACACTGCGCCGTATTAGCACAATCATAGCTATTGCGTCACCCTGCGGAATTTTACTTTCACTGCCGCTCACATATTTTTCGGGAATGGCGCTGGCCCGCAGACTTGGCATAATATTCAGCAGCGCCAAATCGCTTGAGAGCTCTGAAACCATAAAGGCCGTTGTGTTCGCAAAGTCCGGAACGCTTACCGAAAAAAGCTATATTATTACTGAAATTAAAACCGATAAAATGGATCCGTCAACCTTTTTAAAAGTTGCGGCATACGCCTCGGCAGGCGGTACAAGCCGCTATTCGAAAGCGATTTCTGCAGCTTACGACGGTGAGATTACAAAGGAACTGATTTCGGATTTTACCGAGCACCCGAGCGGAGGAATATCTGTTTCTCTGGGCGGCATCAGGATACTCTTCGGGCTTGACAGTTACCTTGAGGAAAACGGAGTTGAGGCTCCGGGAGGCGCAGTTGAAGGCACTGCTCTTCATCTTTCGGTTGACGGGGTCTATGCGGGAAGAATGGTTCTCGGCGAAGAGCCTTCTGCGGAGGCGACAAGGGAGTATTTCGCCGGACTTAACGCCGCGGGAGCTTCCAGAATTGCCATGGTTTCGGGTGACAGACGTGAAGCTGACAGAATTATTGCATCCAAACTCGGAATCGACGAATACTACGCGGAGTGCGATGAGAGCGATATGACAGCGCGAATTGCGGAAATCAAAGCTCGCATTGACAAGCGAGGAAAGCTGGCTTTTGTCGCAGACAGTGAAAATGACCTTCGTCTGTTTGAAGCAGCCGATGTCGAGATTGCGGTTAATGGCATATCAGCCCACGCAGATCTTCCGAAAACGGCCGTTATAGTTATGGAAGACGGTATAGGACGAGTCCCCGATATTATCGGCGTGTCACGCAAGGTGAAGCATTACGTTCTTGCCGGCATACTCATTTGCTGCTTTGTAAAGCTCCTGTTAATGGCGCTGGCGGCAGTCGGATATTGCCCCGTGTGGTTTGGCTTGCTTTTGGATTTCGCGGTATCGCTTATTGTGCTGCTTAACTGCACAAGAATATGCGCTAAGGCAAAGTTCAGAAAAGCTGTAGCGTAATACAAAAACATTTACGGGAGGTCTGATTAATGTCAGACCTCCCGTTTTTTGGTTCTGTAAAAGAGCTAAAGCTTGCGCTAATTCGCGGAGACACCGGATTTTACAGAGGGCACATAGAGCTCTGAAACAATTTTGTCCCAGTTATTCAGAAAGACTTCAACCATTTCGGGGTTAAAAGCTTTGCCTTTACCGCTTGCAAGTTCAGCCTTGCACTCCTGCGGAGACAGAGCCTGCCTGTAAACTCTTTCAATCATCATGGAGTCAACAGCGTCACATATTGCTATTATCTGTGCTCCCTTCGGAATTTCGTTGCCGGAAATACCCTTTGGATATCCGTTGCCGCTCCAGCGCTCGTGGTGATGGCGAACAATATCAGCAACCGTGTCCAGCTTGACGGATTTCAGAATTATATCGGCTCCGATATCGGGGTGGCGTCGAATTTCCGACCATTCGCTGTCATCAAGCTTATCGTTTTTGTTAAGGGTGGCATCAGGCACTCCAACCTTGCCTAAATCATGCAGGGAAGCCGACAACTCAAAAACCTCTGTTTCAAGCGTAGGAATGTTGAGCTGTTTGCAAAATCTTTTAGTAAGAATTGCAACGCGGCGCGAGTGACCTGCCGTATACTCATCTCTGGCTTCGAGAACATTGATAACGGTTTCAACAGTGTTTTTATATAGCGCAACCGAGCGATCCCTGTATATGCTCTTGGGTTTTTCAAAGGGCACAGAGAGCATTCCGGTCTTACCAAATTCGTTTATTTTTCTGAAGCGATGCATAAGCAGAAACACGCTGTTTTTATATTTGCCGCGCTTCAAATGGGGGTACGCGTTTAATAGTCTTACCTGAACAGCGCTGAGGCTTGCTTTCGCTCTGGCTTTTTCCAGCAGAACGGCTTTTCTGTTCTCTTCAAGCTTTTCCACAGCCGTCAATGTGCCGTCCACAAGAACACCGCCGATTCGATCCGAAAGCTTGCGGATTCTGCTTTCCGTGTTCTCGAGGAATACGAGTGTCTTTTTGAGCTTAAAGGTTTCGATTGTCGTATATACTGTATCCGACAAAGTCAAAACCAGGAAGAGACCGAGAAGCGGAATGCTCAAATTTTGGGGAAGCAGGGCAATAAATCGGGAACTTATAGGATAAACCGCATAAACAATCAGGACACAGGAAAGACCCCAGAGAATGGAGAAGCGAAGACAAATATATCCCAGAAAATTCAAGGGTTCGTTTGAGTAATCCCACCACTTATCATTGAAAAAACGCTCCAGCACAAAGCCTGTAATCAGTTCGAGTGCAGAGCAAAACACAACGGAGCACAAAAATAGGAGCAAAAGATTATCTTTGATAGGCTCAAGGAAAAAAACGACGAGCAGGACGCCAAAACCGTAAATAGGGCAGAGGGGACCATTTAAGAAGCCGCGATTAACAAATTTTCCCTCAGTTACGGCGTGGAAAATGACCTCCGCGCACCAGCCGATAAAGGCGTATATGAAAAAGATCCATAACCAGTGAATTATTTCGTTGGGCGCCATTCGACACCTCCGAATCTATAGAATATAGACATTTTCATGCTTTGTCTTAATAATTCACGCCGCGCGGAACTACGAAATTAAGTGCTTTTTCGGAAACCTCAACCTCAATACTGCTCGTTTCGACAAGTTCGCCGTCCAGAGCCACAGCGAAGCCGCTTCCGCCTTCAATGGTGATTTTTTTTGCGCGGCGGTAAACTATGTAATCGTTGAACTTCGGATTGTCCAGATGTTCGCCGAGAGTGTAGTATTTAATGAGCCTGATAAAGGTAATTCTTGAAAGAGGCTTAACGAGACAGACCTCTAAAAGACCGTCGTCGTTTTCTGCTCTCGGGGCACACTTAAAGGAGCTTCCCACATATCTTCCGTTAGAAATCGTGCAAAGGAGTATATCCGAGCTGCTGATTGATTCGCCGTCAACCGTTACCTTGCAGGGGGTTCGCATTGAATTAATAAGGGCACTCACTACTCCTGTGTAATAGGCGCGCTTGCCGCGCAGAAGCCGGTTTGTTTTAACTTTTTGCATTGTTTTTACAACTGCCGTGTCAAAACCGAAATTGAGTACATTGATACAGTATTTGCCGTCGGCCAGAATAAGGTCGATAGGATGCTCCGTGCCGTTTATCAGGTTGTCAATATCAAGAAAACCTTCGGCACCGCCGTAGTATTTAACAAAATCATTTCCGCTGCCGCAGGGGAAACAGCCTACACCGACATTCTTATGGTTTGCCGCGCCGTTTACAACCTCGTTCAAGGTCCCGTCGCCTCCGCAGGCATAAAACCTAATCGGTTTGGTGCTCTCCGCACATCTTTTTGAAACGAATTCAGTCGCGTCACCAGCACCTTTTGTGCGGTAAATTTCACAGTCAGCGCCGCTTTTGGATTTTGCGATTGCTTCTTTAATCATGTTTGTCGGATCGCTGGCGCCGGCTGCGGGATTGATAACAAAAATGTGTTCCACTTTATTCACCCTGTTAAAGAAAAATGTTTGAGTGTGCGTCGGTATAATCTAATCTAAAGACACTTCGATACTTTGTATCAACATACAATATATAGCGTATGCAGCTTATTATACATCATAAACTTTCCTAAGTTCAATACTTCACAGGAAATATTTTGCGAAAACAGCGATTTAAATTGTGAACCGAAAAACGGGGAGGCAGAGGGCGAAATTGCGGCGGAATACGCATGGTTTTCAATTTTTAAATCTTGGTTGTTTGTACTTGACAACACGCATGAACTAAATTATAATGTACAAGCTGTGTACGGCAAAATATCTGAAAATCGCCCAGCTGAACGTGGAGAAGTCGCGTAGCCCGGTCGAGCGCGCACGATTGGAAATCGTGTAACCGTCAAAAGCGGTTCGAGGGTTCGAATCCCTCCTTCTCCGCCAAAAAACCTTGCAGTCGAAACGACTGCAAGGTTTTTTCTTTTAACCTGTATTTATGATAAAATGAAGCGACTATATGTATATTCTCTCATTCGTTATCGTATGACATTACAAAAAACAATAAAATATAAAAGTGTTGACAAACAAAAAATAACTTACATTTTCCTGAAATCTGTGCTATAATACAAATAACAGCGTGTGGTTTTGACAAACGCAAGTCCGGTTGTCAACGCCGCACTTTTTTACTCGGAGAAAAGACGGAATCAGAGGACGCACTGGAAGAAGAAATGGAGCGGAGCACCTAATGAAATTAGTTCATGAGCAAGTTCATCATACAAAATTCGGAGTCGGTACGGTTATCATGCAGACGGAAACCGTGATTGAAGTCAAGTTTAAGAAGGAATTCGGAAATAAAAAATTCGTTTATCCCGTAGCTTTTGAAGCATTCCTGAAGCTCTGTAATCCCGTTTCACAGGGGGAAATGAACGACGAGCTTCGGCAGGGTAAAGAGGAGCTTGAAAGTCGCCACAAAATGCGAAGGGATGCCGAACAAAAGCTCGCGGAGGATTTAAAGCAGGATTTGCTTCAGAAAAAGCGAGCCGCTTCAAAGATTACCACCGCCGCAAAAGCTGCCACTAAAAAGGCCGCGAAAAAGACTAAGGAGCTGGAAGGGCTTTTAGAGGATATCGAAAACAGGCAGTCGGCCGCCGAGGACGATATTTCCTGATTTACTGAAAATTAAGCCTCCATACGGGGGCTTTATTTTTTCGCACAAAAATCCGCTCTTTACTATAAAAGAATTTTGTGGTTAGATGTATAGAAAAATAATTAGTTGGTGTTTGTCTTGAAAATCAAAGAGAGCTTTCATACCTATGCGATAATAACAATCATATTCTGGTCTCTGGCGTTTGTGTTTACCCGCCTTTCGCTGGCGTATTTCACCGCGTTTTCACTCGGCTTTCTTCGCTACGTTTTCGCCTCCTGCGCTTTGATTATTATGGCGCTGTTCACGAAAATGAAAGTTCCCAAGAAATCCGATTTAAAATGGTTTGCTCTGTCGGGAGCCATCGGATTTTTCCTTTACATGATAACCTTCAACAAGGGCTGCGAAACCGTAAGTTCCGCAACGGGCAGCGTTGTTCTAGCAATCGTTCCGGTTATAACGGCTCTGCTTGCCCGCTTTATTTATAAGGAGAAGCTGACAGCCGTAAAGTGGGTCGCGATAGCAATTGAGTTTTCGGGAGTTGTAATGCTGACACTCATGCACGGAACTTTTTCCGTTAACCACGGGCTTATTTGGCTTTTTGCGGCGGTACTGCTCCTGTCAGCGTATAATCTGCTCCAGCGGCAGCTGACAAAGACCTATTCGGGGCTTCAGGCATCGGCCTTCAGTATATTTTTCGGAACTTTAATGCTTGCTGTTTTTCTGCCCACAACGGTGAAGGAAGTACCGAGCGCTCCGCCGATCGCTTTTGTTTATGTGGGGATTCTGGGCGTGTTTTCCAGCGCCGTAGCTTATGCCGCATGGGCGCAAGCGTTTAAAAAAGCAAAAAACGCCTCGTCAGTCAGCAACTATATGTTTATAACCCCGTTTTTGGCGAGCCTTACCGGCTTCATTTTCAACAACGAAATGCCGGATTCGTCGACGCTGCTCGGCGGGGGAATTATTCTTTTCGGTGTGTTTATCTTTAATTTCGGAGCAAAGCTTTTTATTAAGAAAAACAAGGAAACCGCAGGACAGTAAGTCCCGCGGTTTTTTATTTGCTGCCGAATAATATGCGTATCACATTTTCTGATAATGCTCCATAGCCTGCGTAACGCCCACGGCAAAGTCCTTGTCGGCGTTTTCAAAATATTGCAGGACGCGCCTTTTAATATCGGGTTTAACCTTCCAAAGCTCAACAGCAATATTGTCGCAGAGATGAGCCTTTTCGGTTTTGCTGAGCGAACGGTAGCGCTCTCCGGCCTGTGCGAAGTCGTCCGTTTTCGGGATTACTTTGCGCTCGGCATTCCCGCTTAAATGCACAGGCTTCGGAACCGGAATGTCGGAGGGGAGAGGACGGTTTCCGGCAAGACTGTTCGGCGAGTAGTTAATGGGCGAGGGGTTGAAACTGTAAGTCATCGCGCCGTCACGCTGGTTGTTGACAGGGGGCATAAGCGGTCTGTTGACGGGAAGCTGGGTGAAGTTCGGACCGATGCGGTGACGCTGGGTATCGTGATAGGAAAATGAGCGACCCTGGAGCATTTTATCCGCGGAAAGTTCAACTCCCGGAACTATATTTGCCGGGCAGAAAGCTGCCTGCTCAATCTGCGCGAAAAAGTTCTGAGGATTTTTGTTAAGCGTCATAACGCCGACTTTTTTAAGCGGGAAAACGTCTTCAGGCCACGTCTTTGTGTCGTCCAGCGGATCAAAGGGCAGGCTCTCGCTCTGCTCCATTGTCATTAGCTGTACGCAAAGCTCGTATTTCGGATAGTCGCCGCGTTTAATCGCGTCGAATAGTCGGTGAACCGCGATATCGGGGTCGACACCGGCGTAATAATCCGCCTCAGCTCTTGTTATTGTTTCAACTCCCTGCAGGGTCTTCCAATGGAACTTTACAAAATGGCGTACGCTGTAAC
Source organism: Clostridia bacterium (assembly GCA_009929315.1). Lineage (GTDB taxonomy): Bacteria > Bacillota > Clostridia > Oscillospirales > Oscillospiraceae > UBA2658. The sequence continues at coordinate 53,635 of SAAS01000005.1, read as the reverse complement.
GGTTTACCCAGACATAGGTGTTCACGCCGAAGCCGTCGACATTGCGATAATCGCGGATAGTCCCGCGGTCACTGTAAAGCCAGGTTATCATGTGGGTTGCCTCCGGCGAGAGCGATACAAAATCCCAGAAACGCTCGGGGTCACGCACATTATTTTCGGGCGAGGGCTTAAGCGAATGAATAACATCGGGAAACTTGATGCTGTCACGGATGAAAAACACGGGCAAATCATTCCCCACAAGGTCGTAAATTCCCTCATTTGTATAAAATTTTGTTGCAAAGCCACGTGGGTCTCGCACAGTGTCCGCGGAACCGCGCCCGCCAATAACCGTTGAAAAGCGAACCAGTGTCGGTGTTTGCATTCCGCTTCTTTGGAGAAAATCCGCCGTCGTATAGTCTCTCATGCTTTCATAGGTGACAAAGGTTCCGAAAGCGCCCGTGCCCTTGGCGTGGACGACGCGCTCGGGAGTCCGCTCCCTGTCAAAGTGGGACAGCTTGTCGATGAAATGTAAATCTTCCAGCAGTATGGGTCCGTCAGCTCCGACGGTGAGCGAATTTGTGTCGTTAGGTATGGGGTGCCCGAAGCTATCCGTCATTTGCCCGTCCGGCTTTGTCAACATCGAAGGCGGCTCACTTTGCGGCATTTTTATAGCTGCAGCGGTTTCCTCGGGGGGGAAAAGTTCCGCCAAATTGATTTCGGCAGGCGCTCTCTGTGCTGAAGGCTTACCGCTTTGAGCAGGAGCCTTAGTTGATTTATTTGAATGCATGGGGTGCTGACCCTGCCGATTGCCGCTATTCATAGAGCTCTTTCCGGGCATGTTTCCGTTATTTATATACATATTATCACTCCTAATTACGGTTGTTTCCGCTGATACAGATTATTCCTACCGCAGGTATACTGTTAATTCTTAAGGGGCAAAGAAGCGGCGGATAAAAAACAAAACGAGCTAAAATGTAAAGATTGAATATTCCTTGAATTTGAGGTATACTACATGTAGAATCACCTTACCAAATATTCTCAAATTACGATAAATTCTCGGAGGTAACGTATGGAAAACAGCACTGGCAAGGGCAAAGCTAAGAGAACAATTTCAAATCTTCTGATAACTTTGGCTTTCGGACTTTTCTATTACTATAATAAGCTGTTTGCAATTAATCTGCAGGATCCCGCATTTTACACGTTTGTTTTGATGCTTTCTGCGGTTTACTGCTTTCTTTCCATTCTGACGCAGGGACTTTTTAAAGCCGAAAGCGGGCGTGAGCTTTGGCAGAGCGTTAAAACACACTGCGCGGTGCCGGTAATTATTTGTGCGATTCTCGCGGCGATTTTTGTCGTGGGCAGCCTGCTTTCCTCGCCTATAATCCGTGCCGGAGCTTACAGGAACCTCTTAACGGTTGAGCAGGGTGACTTTGCCACGGAGGTCAAGCAGATTTCCTTCAGTCAGATTCCGATGCTAGACGAGGCAAGCGCAATGAAGCTGGGCGATAAGAAAATGGGAGAGCTCGCGGACATCGTTTCCCAGTTTGAAGTCGCGGACGATTATACTCAGATTAACTACAATGGACGTCCCGTGCGCGTTACCCCCCTGTATTACAGTGACCTCTTCAAGTGGATGACAAACCGCGGCAAAGGGCTGCCTGCATACATCATTATTGACATGGTTTCGCAGGACACGCAGGTTGTGAGGCTCACAGAGGGCATGAAATACACAACGAAGGAATACCTTTTCCGCAATGTTGACCGTCATCTCCGCATAAATTACCCGACATATATATTCGATAATCCCAACTTTGAAATTGACGACGAGGGAACGCCTTACTGGGTTTGCCCGAGGATTGTCAAGAAAATCGGTCTTTTCGGCGGCACCGATATAAACGGCGCGGTGCTTATGAACGCGATTAACGGCGACTGCACCTATTACAGCGCGGAAGAAGTGCCCGACTGGGTGGACAGAGTTTATTCCGCGAGCCTCATAATGAAGCAATACGACTATTACGGAATGTATCAGAACGGCTGGTTTAACTCTTTCATCGGGCAGAGAGGCGTGACCATCTCCTCGAATGGCTACAACTATATCGCAAAAGACGGCTGCGTCTACATGTATACAGGAATCACGAGCGTTGTTTCCGACAATTCAAATATCGGTTTTATTCTCACAAACCAGAGAACCAAGGAAACAAAGTATTATCCCTGCGCGGGTGCCCAGGAGACCTCGGCAATGTCCAGCGCGGAGGGTATCGTGCAGTACATGGACTATGTCGCGACTTTCCCGCTGCTTCTCAACATTTCAAATCAGCCGACCTATTTTATGGCACTTAAGGACTCGGGCGGTCTTGTAAAAATGTACGCTATGGTCAATGTTCAGCAGTATCAGCTTGTCGCTTCGGGTACCACCGTCGCAGAGTGTGAAAGAAATTATGTAAACCTAATTTCAGAAAGCAATCTCGGAGGCGGTCAGGACACGAACGAAACAGCTGTGACGGGAACAATAGCGGATATTCGCACCGCAGTAATCGATGGCAACACGAATGTTTTTGTAAAGCTTGACACGGACGATTATTACTATATAATTTCCGTTGCCGACGCGAAGCTTGCCGCCGTGCTTTCTGTGGGCGACAAGGTTAAAATAACGCCCTCTGCGGACGAGGGAGAGCTTCGCAGCGCTTATAATATCGAGCGCGTGAATTAAGAAAAGAACGCATTATCACGGAATAGAACTGTTTTTCGGGAGAAGCTAATGGCGCTTTACGCAATAGGAGACCTTCATTTATCATTAGGAACAAACAAACCCATGGACATTTTTGGCCCAAGGTGGGAAAACCATGCCGAAAAGCTGGTAAGTTCTTTTTCTGCGCTTAATGAGAATGACGTTACGGTTATTTGCGGTGATTTGAGCTGGGGCATGGATTTAACGGAGGCGAGGGAGGACTTTCTCTTTATCGACCGCCTCCCAGGGAAAAAAATCATTTTGAAGGGCAACCATGATTACTGGTGGACGACGGCGACAAAGACCAAGAGCTTTTTCAGGGAAAACGGAATTAAGTCGATTGATATTTTGAACAACAACTGTTTCCCTTACGGCGAGGATGCCGCCATCTGCGGAACCCGCGGCTGGTTTTACGAGGAGGAAACAGGCTCCGCGCACGACAAGAAGATATTAAGCCGAGAGCTTCAAAGGCTGGAAACCTCGCTGAAAGCGGCGGGGGACAGGACAAAATATGTGTTTCTACACTATCCGCCGAAATACGGCACCTATGAGTGTTCGGAGATACTCGGGCTTTTTGAAAGGTATGGCGTGGAAGTTTGCTGTGCAGGGCATATTCACGGTAAAAGCCTGCAGAGTGTTTTTGAGGGGAAATACCGTAAGACGGAATATAAAATTGTTTCCGCCGACCATTTAAACTTCAGTCCTTTGTTCATACTGGGGTAAGTAATTGTTCACAGAAAGTATTTGCATTTAATTGTATAATCTGTTAGAATACAGCTTATGTAATTTGACATTATCGGAATAAATCGCGATTCCGGTGTAATTTTTAGGAGGAAAAAACTTAATGATCGTCAAAAACGTAGAAAAGAAAGATGGTAATCTTGTCACCTTTCAGGTTGAAGTAGACAAGGACGAATTTGAACAGGCTGTAGGCAGCGCTTATCAGAAGAATAGAAGCAAGGTTTCCGTACCCGGATTCCGCAAAGGCAAAGCACCGAGAATGGTTATTGAAGGAATGTACGGCGCAAGCGTCTTCTATGAAGATGCAATCGAAGAAATCTCGCCTAATGCCTTCTCCAAAGGCGTTGAAGAAAACGACCTGAATGTTGTCGGACGTCCGAATATTACTGCGGCTGACGTAAGCGACGATAAGGCGCTGACTCTGGCGTTTGAAAGCGCTCTTTACCCCGAGGTGGAGCTTGGCCTTTACAAGGGAATTGAAGCACCCAGAGAAGAAATTAGCATTACCGACGCACAGGTCGATGAATATATAGACGAAATCCGTAAGCGCAATGCCCGCAAGCTCTCCGTTGATCGTGCTGCAAAGCTGGGCGACACCGTTACTATGGACTATGACGGCTATCTTGACGGCACCCGTTTCGACGGCGGAAAGGCCGAGGGCGCTGAGCTTGAACTTGGCAGCGGTCAGTTCGTTCCCGGTTTTGAAGACCAACTCGTCGGCATGAAAATCGGTGACGAAAAGGATATTGATATTACCTTCCCCGAGGACTATCACGAAGGACTTGCCGGAAAGGCAGTCGTTTTCAAAGTGAAAATCCATGAAATCACGGAGCTTGAGCTTCCCGCGGCAGACGATGAATTTGCCAAGGATGTTTCGGAGTTTGAATCGCTTGAAGAGTACAGAAAAGCTATATTTGAGCAGCTTGTCGATTCACGCAAAAAGGCTGTTGACGAGGACTTCGGCTATGTTGTCATGCAGAAGGCCGTTGAAAACATGAAGTGCGATGTTCCCACCGCTATGATTGAAGAGCGCATGGGTGAGATGATAAATGAGTATGACCGCAACCTCATGTCACGCGGGATGCGTCTTGAGGAGTATATGCGAATGAGCGGAATGGATCCCGTTGCGTTCCAGAATATGCTCAAACCGCAGGCCGAAGCACAGGTCAGAACCGATATTCTTCTTACAGCCGTTGCCAAGGCTGAGAACATTGAAGTTTCTGATGAAGACGTTGACAAGGCGATTGCAGATATTGCCGCTGCCTACCACGCAACTGTCGAGCAGATTAAAGAGATGGTTCCTTCGGAAGCTATGGCCGAGGACATGAAGAAAAAGAAGGCGAGCGATCTCATCATGAGCACCGCCGTTCCGACAGCTCCCGTAACCGAGGAAGCAAAGGAAGAGAAGCCGGCCAAGAAATCACCGGCAAAGAAAACCGCTAAGAAAGCAGACGCCCAAAGCGAAGCTGCTGCCGAGTAATACCAGCATTTTATTGCTTATCGGCAGTAACGGCAGGTGAGCTTCCCAACGTTACTTGGGAGAATACTTACCTGATTAAATGGGTATCTTCTTTTAGATAAAATTTTTATAAAAGGAGAACTATTATGAGTTTAGTACCGTATGTTGTTGAGCAAACCTCTCGTGGAGAACGTTCCTATGATATTTTTTCAAGACTTCTTAACGACCGTATCGTTATGCTCTCAGAGGAAGTAAATGACACCACCGCAAGTCTTATCGTCGCCCAGCTTCTTTTCCTTGAGGCTCAGGACCCGGATAAGGACATTCAGTTCTACATCAACAGCCCCGGCGGAAGCATTACCTCCGGAATGGCCATTTATGACACTATGCAATACATCAAGTGTGACGTTTCAACAATTTGCATTGGTCTTGGAGCATCAATGGGCGCGTTTCTTCTCGCGGCGGGGGCAAAGGGCAAAAGATATGCTCTGCCCAATTCCGAGATTATGATTCATCAGCCGTCCGCAGGCACTCAGGGACAGATTACCGACATGGCTATTCACCTCAAGAGGCTGGAAACCATAAAAAAGCGCATGAACCAGATACTCGCCGAGAGAACCGGCAAGCCAATAGAAGTAATAACCGCAGATACCGAACGCGACAATTTTATGTCGGCTGAGGAAGCGGTCGAATACGGTATCATAGATAAGATTATGTACAAGCGCTGAGGTGTTTTCTGAGCAAATTGTTTTAATGGGGTAGTTATGTCAAAATTTGAAGATAGTAAGAATATCCGCTGCAGCTTCTGCGGCAAGCCACAGTCTTTGGTTGAACGCATGATTGCAGGCAACGGCTCATATATATGCGACGAGTGTGTTCGCCTTTGCATGAGCATTGTTGACGAGGGTTTTGACCCCAAAAGCAGCAGCATAACATCAGCCCAGGGCTTAGTTAACAGCAAGAGCCTAAAAAACGGCAGCCTTCCTCGTCCCGTTGACATTAAAAAAGTGTTGGATGACTATATCATCGGACAGGATAAAGCAAAGGTTGCGCTTGCCGTCGCGGTTTACAATCATTACAAAAGAGTTCTGCACGGTGATAACGGCGACGTGGACCTCCAGAAGAGCAACATACTTCTTATCGGTCCCACAGGCAGCGGCAAAACACTTTTTGCCCAGACCATGGCAAGAGTGCTGGACGTTCCGTTTGCGATTGCGGACGCGACAACACTGACCGAGGCGGGATACGTGGGTGAGGATGTTGAAAATATTCTGCTCAGGCTCCTCCAGGCGGCAGATTTTGATGTTGAAAAGGCCGAACACGGCATTATCTACATCGATGAAATGGACAAAATTTCCCGCAAAAGTGAGAACACCTCGATTACCCGCGATGTATCCGGAGAGGGCGTTCAGCAGGCACTGCTAAAGATTCTTGAGGGCACAGTCGCAAATGTTCCGCCCCAAGGCGGCAGAAAACACCCGCATCAGGAATTTATAAAAGTCGACACAACAAAGATTCTGTTTATTTGCGGCGGCGCTTTTGACGGAATCGAAAAGATTATCGAAAATCGTCTTGACAGAAAGAGCATCGGCTTCGGTGCTGAGATTAAGGGCAAGTCAGACCGCGATACCGGCGCTATTATGCAGGAAATCCAGTCGCACGACCTGCTTAAATTCGGGATTATTCCCGAGCTTATCGGACGTTTGCCGGTCATCGTTCCGCTTAACTCACTTAAGCGTGAGGATTTGATAAGAATTCTCAAAGAGCCTAAAAATGCTCTTACCCGTCAGTATAAGGCACTGCTCAATTACGACAATGTTGAGCTCGTATTTGAGGAAGAAGCGCTTGAGGCGATAGCCGACAAGGCTATCAAAATGGAAATCGGGGCACGCGGACTGCGCAGCGTAATGGAAACAATTATGACGGAAATTATGTTTGAGGTTCCTTCGGACCCGACCATTAGTCAGGTCATAGTTACCGCCGACTGTGTGAGAAACGGTATTTCGCCGATGGTTATTCGCAAGATGGCTTCCTCACAGAGCTAAAGTCTGTGTATAGAACGGGGCAGACGCAGTTTAGCAAATATGAAAAGCCGCATTCTATGCGGCTTTTTCAGCACCCTCGAAAGGAGGAAAAGTATGAACGAAAATAACAAAGCAAACAGCTCGGGTTATCCCTTGCTGCCGATGCGCGGGCTTTCCGTTTTCCCCGGAATGCTCATAAATTTTGATGTCATCAGACCAAAATCCGTTGCAGCCCTGAGCTGCGCACTCGAAACGACCAGAATGATTTTTATTGTTGCACAGCGCGACATTACAAAAGAAGTTCCGGAGGAGAGCGACCTTTACACCATCGGCACAATTTGTAGGGTAAAGCAGTTGCTGCGTATTCCCGGAACTGAGGGCGTGCGCGTTCTCGTGGAGGGACTAAAGCGAGCCAGAATCAAGCGTTTTGAGGTTAAGGAAGATTTCTACTTCGCTGATGTTGCGGTTGTCGAGGATAGTGACGCCAAGTATTCTTCCGCAAAAGCAGAGGCGCTGATAAGACAGTGCCTATCGCTTTTCGATGACTATGCACATCTCTTCGGCGCGCTGCCCCCTGAGCTTATGACAAAAATTGCGGACTCCGATAAGCCGGGCTATGTTGCGGACTTTATCGCCCAGAATATCTACATGAAGCCCGAAAAAAAGCAGGCTCTTTTAGAAGAGCTTGCGCCTCTGCACAGAGTTCAGCTATTAAACCGCTTTTTAGCGCGCGAAATCGCAGTTTTATCCATCGAACAGGACTTGGCGGAGCGCACGCATGACCAGATGTCAAAATCGCAGAAGGAGTTTTTCCTGCGCGAACAGCTCAAGCTGATTCAGGCGGAGCTTGGAGATTTCGACGACAGCACCGAAGACTTCCATGAATACCGTAAGAAGATTTACTCGCTCAAGCTGTCTGAGGAAATTACAGAAAAGCTTCTCAAAGAGGTTTCGCGCCTGTCAAAACAGCCCTTGGGCTCATCGGAGAGCGCGGTAATCAGAAACTATCTGGATACTTGCCTTGAACTTCCGTGGAACAAAAAGACCGCGGAATGTATCGATATAGTCAAAGCGCGAAAGATTCTGGACGAGGACCATTTCGGCTTGGATAAGGTCAAGGGGCGCATCATCGAATATCTTGCCGTTAAGCAGCTTGCCCCTAATCTGAAGGGTACGGTTCTGTGCCTTGTCGGGCCTCCCGGAACGGGAAAGACCAGTATCGCGATGAGCGTCGCGAAGGCGACAAACCGCAAATTTACGAGAATTTCGCTTGGCGGCGTGCACGACGAAGCCGAAATTCGCGGACACCGCAAAACCTATGTCGGGGCGATGCCCGGCAGAATTATCGCCGGGCTTGAACAGGCAAAAAGCTCCAATCCGCTTATGCTTCTGGATGAAATCGATAAGCTCTCGAGCGATTATCGCGGAGACCCCGCTGCGGCGCTGCTGGAAGCTCTGGATTTTGAGCAAAACCACAGCTTCCGCGACCACTACATCGAAATTCCGTTTAACCTGTCCGACACAATGTTCATCACAACCGCGAACACTACGGAAACCATTCCGAGAGCTTTGCTCGACAGAATGGAGGTAATAGAGCTAAGTAGCTACACAGATGAGGAGAAGCTTGAAATCGCAAAGCGCCACCTTCTTCCGAAGCAGCGCAAAAAGCACGGACTTTCCGCGGTTCAGCTTAAGCTCAGCGATGATGCGATAAGGGAGCTCATCACTCTTTTCACAAGGGAATCGGGAGTTCGCAACCTTGAGCGCGAGCTTGCTTCCGTCTGCCGCAAGGCCGCAAGAATGATTGCCGACGGCGAATGCAAAACCGTTAAGCTCAAGGCGGGCATGCTCGAAACGCTCCTCGGTCCTGCGAAATTCAAGCCTGATGTTCTTGCGCCTGCCGACGAAATCGGTCTTGTGCGCGGTCTTGCGTGGACCAGCGCGGGCGGAACGGTGCTCGACGTTGAGGCAAGCGTTCTTGACGGCAGCGGCAACCTTGAGCTGACGGGAAATCTGGGAGATGTTATGAAGGAATCGGCGAGAGCCGCGGTTACCTATATCCGCAGCAGAACCGAGGTTCTGGGAATAGCACATGATTTTTACAAGACGAAGGATATCCACATCCATTTCCCCGAGGGCGCGATTCCGAAGGACGGACCCTCCGCAGGAATAACAATTTGTATGGCGGTAATCTCGGCACTCACAGGCACACCCGTTCGACGTGACGTTGCAATGACTGGTGAAATTTCACTTCGCGGCAGAGTTATGCCGATTGGCGGTCTGCGTGAAAAAACAATGGCGGCTCTGCGTTCGGGTATTAAGACTGTTATCATTCCGCTTGAGAACGAAAAGGATTTGCAGGAAATCGACCAGACTGTCCGCGCCGCGCTTAACTTTGTGGTGACTGACCATATCGATAAAGTCTTGGACGTTGCGCTCAACCGCAGAATCGACTTTTCCGTTAAAAATGATGCCGCAGAGAATACGGATTCACCGATTATCGACACAAAAACGCCGGTTTGCTCGTCAAACCTAAGGCAATAGCAGGGAAAAAATGAATATAAACAACACAGAATTTGTGAAATCAGCCGCAAGCCCGAAGGACTTTATTTCGGGAAGCCAGCCGACCATCGTTTTTGCCGGCAAGTCAAATGTCGGAAAGTCCTCGATTATTAACAGGCTGCTCAACAGAAAAAACTTCGCCCGCGTGGGCGCTTCGCCGGGGAAAACGGTGCATGTGAACTATTTTCTTATTGACCGCAAGGCCTACTTCGTTGACCTGCCGGGTTACGGCTTCGCAAAGGTTTCAAAGACGGAGAAGGAGCGCTGGAGCGCTTTGATGGAGGCGTTCTTTTCAAGAGCTGAGTTAATCAGCCTCGGCATTATGATAGTTGACGCGCGCCACAAACCCACGGCGGACGACATTACTATGGCCGGCTGGTTTTTATCCACGGGTTGTCCCTTTATTGTTCTGGCAAACAAATGCGACAAACTTAAAAAAAGCGAAATGGAGCCGAATGTTGAACTTATTCGCGAAACCTTACAGCTGCCCGAGGAGCTTAGGGTTATCCTGTTTTCGGCGGAAAAGGGAACCGGCAGCGCGGAGCTTATGAGCGAGATAATGAGCTTCATTAAATAGCGTAAATATGCATGCAATCAGTATTTTTGGGAGGCGATTTATATGCCCTTTGTAAAGCTCGAGATAATCGAAGGGAAAACTCCGGAATACAAGGCAGTTCTGTTACAGAGCGTTCACGACGCTCTGGTGCTATCGCTCGGAATACCCGACGACGACAGATTTCAGCGGCTTTATGAGCTGAAACCGGAGAACTTTGAACACAGGAAAACTGTGAGCGAGAATATTACGCTGATTGAGCTGACCTTTTTCCCGGGTAGAAGCAGCGAAATGAAAGAAAGCGCAATATTCCAGATAACGCGCCTGTTGGGCGAGCGTCTTTCAATTGCACCGAATGATATTTATATTATCATCAATGAGCCGCCTCTTGAGAACTGGGGGCTCAGAGGAGAGCAGGCAAGCCGAATGCAGCTCCAGTATAAAAAGTAAAATAAAAGGGGACGGAAGGAATGTTCGGCCATTTTTGCCGCAATAGACTTTTCCGTCCCACACTTGTATTTTTCGGTTAAAATTGATATAATGGCAAAAATGTGGATACACACCGCGCGACGAAAATTTGGAGGTTTTATTATAAACAATTTTTTATCCGGTCTTGACTGGAGCTATCTTACAAATAAACTGATGATCATCATTCCCGCTCTTTTGTGCATTACCTTTCATGAGCTTTCACACGGCTTTGTTGCCTATAAACTGGGGGATAATACCGCAAAGGACGAGGGCAGACTCACCCTGAATCCGATTAAGCATATCGACGTTATCGGACTTGCCATGATGATATTTGCAGGCTTCGGCTGGGCAAAACCCGTGCCTGTAAACATGAATAACTTTAAAAACCCGAAAACGGGAATGGCCGTCACTGCTCTTGCGGGGCCTGTGTCAAATCTTCTGCTTTCTGCGTTTGTTCTGTTTTTTTACGGACTTGCGGCAGGCTCTGTCGGAAACACCGCTGCTTTGGGAAACGTCTGGCTTCAAATGCTGTTTACCACCGCGTATTTAAGCTGCATGCTTGCCGTCTTCAATCTCCTTCCGATACCGCCTCTGGACGGATCGAAAATTCTGTTTTCGCTTCTGCCCGAAAGGCAGTATTACAAGCTCATGCAGTACGAGCGCTACGGAATGATAATCCTGCTTGTAATTATACTGACAGGAAGCCTATCAACATATCTTTCGACAGGTGTCGGCTGGGTGTTTGACAGACTGTTCGTAATTGCGCAATGGTCGGCAGGACTTATCTCATAAGCAAAAAATAATAAATCCTACGCGTCTTTGGCGCAGCGAGGAACACTATGGAAAATCCGACCTTTTATTTGGAGGGCATCGTTAAAAGCAGGGACGAAATGCAGGATTTCAGCGGGCCGCTGAATCTCATTTTAATGCTTCTTTCCAAGAATAAAATTGAAATTCGCGACCTGAAAATTTCGGAAATCCTCAGTCAATACATCGACTACATTACAAAAATGCAGGAAATGGATCTTGACGTAGCCAGTGAATTTGTTCAGATGGCTTCCTACCTTGTTTACATCAAAACAAAAACTTTGCTTGTAACCGAGGAGGAAATATCCGAAATTGAAGAATTGATGACTTCGCTTGAGCAGCTTAAGTGCAAGGAAGCCTACACGAGCATAAAGGCAATAACACCCGAGCTTTCAAAAGCCGCGGAACAGGGAACCATGATGTTCTCAAAAATTCCGGAGCCGCTTATTAAGACGGGGGACAGGTCTTACAGATACAGCCACGAGCCGCAGGAACTGCTTATGGCTCTGTTATCCGTAATATCGCGCGGGGAATTGAGCCGAGATGCGGGAAAAAACACCCTGCTTGTTCCAAAGCGAATAATCTTCGGAGTGCGTGAAAAATGCGTTCAGCTTATTGCCCTTCTTCAAAGCGGAAGGGTACATTCTCTACAGGAGCTCTATGAAATGAGCAAATCACGCACGGAGCTTATCGCCACCTTTATTTCGGTTCTGGAGCTTTGCAGTATGGGAAGCCTTGAAATTCTTGAAAGCGACGGCGAGCTGACAGTTTCCCTTTGCGGCAGCGTACCAGACGAAATACCGGAGCTGATCTCCGATTAGGAAAGAATTAAACTGATGGATAATCGTGAACTGATGTCAACAATTGAAGCCATTCTTTTCGCTTCGGGAGAGCCGGTGTCGGCCGAGCGTATTTCGCTTGTTCTCGGTGCTTCAAAGGATGAAATATTTAAAGCGGCAAAGGAGCTTGCGGACGAACTAAGTTTTGCACAGCGCGGTATTCGCCTTGTGCGCATGGAGGAGTCCCTGCAGCTATGCAGTGCACCCGAATACGCGCAGAGCATTGCCTTCGCGCTCGAGCGCCGCAAACCGCCCAAGCTCAGCCAGCCCGCTCTTGAGGTGCTTGCAATTTGCGCTTACTTTCAGCCCGTTACAAGAGCATACGTTGACCAAGTGAGGGGAGTTGACAGCTCCTACACCATGGGTATTCTGCTTGAACGCGGTCTTATCGAGGTCTGCGGAAAGCTTGACGTTACGGGAAGACCCTCTATTTATAGAACCACCGACCTTTTTCTTCGCACCATGGGCATATCCGAGCTTACCGAGCTTCCGAAGCTGCCCGATATGAGCAGCGACGACGGAATTGCAAAACTGGCTCAGGTTATTGATTCACTAAAAGCCGATGAAAACGAACAGCTCCGAATATAGACCGGCGATTACCGCGGGAAAGAGGTGGAGCCCTTGAAAACGCTTGTTATAGTGCTTCTTATACTGACTGTGCTTATGCTTACTCCGCTGGGAATCGACGGCGGTTTTAACGATAAGAGCCTCATTCTCGGGATAAGAGTCGGATTTTTAAATATCCGATTATTCCCTAAAAAAGAAAAGCGCAGCGAACCGAAAATATCTAAAAAGCGAAAGAAGCCCAAGCCCTCCAAAAAGGATTCGGAAGGAGCGCCGAAAAAGCCGCTCAGTAAGAAGGAACTTATCGCTCTGATAAAAATCGGGCTAAAAGCGCTGGGTCGCTTAAAACGAAAACTTAGAGTGGACTACCTGCGTATCCGCTACACCTTCGCGTCGGACGACCCCTTCAACACGGCGATTGGCTTCGGCGCCTCCGCTGCCGTGCTAAGCTCGCTTATACCGCTTGTGGACAGCGCTTTTGACATCGGCGAGCGCGATATCGGAACCTCGTTTGACTTTTTGAGCGATAAACCTGTAATTGATATCTGGCTTACAACCACAATACAGGTTTGGGAAATATTTTATATTGCAATTGCTGCTGGAATAGATTACCTTAGGTTTAAGATGAAACAAAAAAGAGATTTGCGTAAAGGAAAGGAATGACGTTATGGAAAGACATCCCATAGGCGACCTTACAGAGGTTACTCTGACTAAAATCAAAGAAATGGTGGACGTGAACACAATTGTAGGTCAGCCCATCACTACCCCGGACGGAACAACGCTTATACCCGTTTCGAAAGTTACATTTGGCTTCGGAAGCGGCGGCTCCGATATGCCCTTAAAAGAGGGCAGCGGCTTTGGCGGAGGAAACGGCGCAGGAGTTAAAATTGACCCTGTCGGCTTCCTGACAATCAGCGACGGCGTTGTAAAAATGCTCAATATTACTGCTCCCGCAAGCACCACGGTTGACAGACTGGTCGAGCTCGTCCCCGATATTATCGACAAGATCGAACAGCTTATTGAAAAGCATAAAAAGGACTAATACTCCAATAACAGTATAATATTCCATACCCCGGTCAATAATAAGCACTGCCCAAAAAAATGAGGGGTGGTGCTTATTGTTGAAAAAAACACACTCGGGTGCTCTGACGGCAATTATTTTTTTGTCCTTAATTCTGCCTGTAAAGGTCTACGCGGCGCCGAATAACAGTGCAGAGGCCGTTATACTAGTCCATGCCGAAACGGGACAAATTTTGTTCAGTGAAAACGCTGATTCTAAAATGCTGATTGCCAGCACAACGAAAATAATGACGGCGCTAGTTGTACTGGATAATTGTGACCCTGACGAGATGGTGAAAATTCTTCCCGAATATACAAACGTGGAAGGCTCTTCAATGTATTTGAAAGCGGGCGAGTCATACTCAGTGCGCGACCTGCTTTACGGAATGCTTCTTGTTTCGGGAAACGACGCGGCGACGGCTCTTGCCTTTCACTGCGCAGGCAGTATCGAAGCCTTTGCCGAGCTTATGAACGTAAAAGCACGCGAAATGGGACTTCAAAACTCATCCTTTAAAAATCCTCACGGACTGGACGCGGACGGGCACTATTCCTCCGCAGAGGATTTGGCGACAATTACCTGTGAGGCTATGAAAAACGAGCTATTCGCGGAAATAGTATCAACAAAGACCTATAAAGTCGGCGACCAGACCTATATGAATCACAACAAGCTCCTTTGGAATTACGCGGGCTGCCTCGGAATAAAGACCGGCTATACCATTGCGGCGGGCAGAAGCCTTGTTTCCTGCGCTGAAAGAAACGGGCTTAAACTGATATGCGTAACGCTTTCCGATCCAGATGACTGGGACGACCATAAAAAGCTCTACGATTGGGCTTTTGAGAATTTTGAATACAAAAGGGTTCTGCCGATGGGCAGTATCTGCGAAATACCTGTAATTTCAGGCGAGAAGGAAACTGTAGGCGTTTTTGCTCAGGCCGACTGCCGCATTCTGGTAAATAAGAACGCAAAGCTTGCCTTCAGTTTGGAGCTTCCTGACTTTGTTTACGCGGGAATAAAAGCGGGTGAGTGCGCGGGCAGAGCCTTCGTCACTGCGGACGGAGAAGTAATCGGAGAGTTTCCGCTTAATTACGCCTCGGACGTCGAACTTGCCGACAATGCCGAGCTTTCCGCATGGGAGCGCATAAAACGCGCATGGTTTTTCGTGAACAGATACGGTTTCGTTTTCGAGGGCAGGGAATAGGCCTTGAATTTGCCTTGGGAGGTTACTATGCAACAAAGAGTACAGAAAATAATAGCGGCCTCGGGGTTTTGTTCCCGCCGCGCCGCCGAGAAGCTCATTGAAGAGGGCAGAGTGAGCGTTAACGGCAAGGTTGCCGCCTTAGGTGACACCGCTGACGATTCCGAGGACAAAATTGAAATTGACAACAAACCTCTGACAAAAAATGCTCAGAGGACTTACATAATGCTTAACAAACCGCGCGGTTACATATCAACAATGAGCGATGACAAAGGAAGACGGACCGTAGCCGAACTTACTGCGGATGTCGGGGTCAGGGTTTATCCCGTGGGCAGGCTCGACTATGATTCGGAGGGGCTTCTCATAATGACGGACGACGGTGAGCTTGCTCACAAGCTCATGCACCCCTCGCATGAAATCGGAAAAACTTATGAGCTTAGGGCGCAGGGGGCCGATATACCGCGCGCTCTTGAAATTATGCGCTCTCCCTTGGAAATAGACGGCTACCGAATTAAACCCGCTCAGGTTAAGCTCCTAAATCAGGACGGACGCGACCTGCTGCTCTCGATAACGATAACAGAGGGCAGAAACAGGCAGATTCGCAAAATGTGCGACCTTGCGGGGTTAACGGCGATAAGGCTTCGGCGTGTTGCCGAGGGCGGCCTCAAGCTGGGGAAGCTTGATGTGGGGAAGTGGCGTTACTTGGATGACGCAGAGATTGAGAACTTGCAGAAGTCTGCAGGAAATTAGCCTTTCAAGCGGTGCTTTACAAAATTATGCAGGAAATTTGAATTACTGAACTCCAAATACTTGCATTATGCTTACATGATGTAGTATCATAAAACCGTAGAGTCGTCAAAATACCAAAACAATCAAGGATGTGATACGATGGAAAAAGATGTTCTTGCTGTAATCGCGAATAATAACATCCACTATTCAAAGGGTCAGCGGCGTATTGCTAAATATATTCAGGAAAACTACGATAAAGCGGCTTTTATGACGGCCGGAAAGCTCGGCACGACAGTCGGCGTTAGTGAGTCTACCGTTGTGAGATTTGCCGCGGAGCTTGGTTACGACGGCTATCCAGGGATGAGAAAAGCGCTTCAGGAGATTATCAGAAACCGTTTGACCTCCGTTCAGCGTATTGAAGTCGCAAAAGACCAGATGAACGGTTCCAACGTACTTAAAGCGGTATTAACGGCCGATATGGAAAAGCTCCAGAAAACCGTTGACGACATTAACCCAATCAGTTTTGACGCCGCGGTTGACGCGATAATTAAGGCAAAGCACGTCTACATTGTCGGAATGCGTTCCTCCGCTGCACTCTCCAGCTTCATGGGCTACTATTTGAACCTTCTTAGGGACAATGTCCACCTGCTTCACGACACGGCGGTAAGCGAGGTTTACGAGCAGGTTATCCGTATAAACGACGGTGATGTTTTCATCGCTATGAGCTATCCGCGTTATTCCTCACGCACGGTTAAGGCCATGCGCTTTGCAAAGAACGCGGGAGCGACCACAATCAGCTTAACAGACGGGGAATCATCTCCGCTTGTCAAAATTTCAGACATTACACTTTACGCGAGAAGCGATATGGTTTCTTTCCTCGATTCACTCGTCGCTCCCCTTAGCCTGATTAACGCGCTGATAGTATCTATCGGTCTGCGCTCGAACGATGCGCTCTCCGATACGTTCAAGCGTCTGGAAACTATCTGGGCGGAAAATGAGGTCTATGAAAACACAGCAGGCTGAAGCGGTCGTTATCGGCGGCGGAGCGGCAGGGCTTATGGCAGCTGCCATACTCGCCGAGCGCGGTATTGACACGCTTATTATCGAACCCAACAAGCTTTTGGGTAAAAAGCTTCGCATAACAGGCAAGGGTCGCTGCAACCTCACAAATAACTGTGACAACAAGCAGTTTCTGGAAAATGTTCCCTGCAACGGCAGCTTTCTTTTTGGCGCGATTAACAAATTCGGTACGGCAGACACGATAGCTTTTTTTGAGCGAATCGGTGTTCCGCTGAAAACGGAGCGCGGAAACCGTGTTTTTCCGCAAAGCGACAGCGCTCACGATGTGGCAAACGCACTTGAAAAGTACGGCCGTTTAAAAGGTGTTAGATGGCTGAATAAACGCGTCACCGCCCTGAAAATATCGGAGGGTGTGCTTACAGGTGTTCAGGCGGAGGATACGCTCATTAAATGCAAGGCGGCGCTCATCTGTACGGGCGGAGCAAGCTACCCGGGAACAGGCTCGACAGGGGAGGGCTATGCTCTGGCCAAGAGCGCGGGACATACAGTTGTTGAGCCGCAGCCCTCACTTGTACCGCTGGTTTCTGATGACGATTATTGCCCGGAAATGCAGGGCTTTTCTCTACGAAATGTTACGCTTCGCGTTTTTGATGAGAATAACAAGCTTGTTTTTGAGGAACTGGGCGAAATGCTCTTTACGCATTTCGGAGTATCGGGGCCTCTGGTGCTCTCGGCCAGCTCCCACATGAGAAATTTCGATGAGCATAAATACCGTCTGTCAATCGATTTAAAGCCGGGACTTTCCGAACAGCAGCTCGACGATAGAATCCTGCGCGACTTCAAAAAATATCAGAACAGGGATTTTTGCAACGCACTTTGCGACCTTGCTGGAAGCACAATGATTCCCGTTCTCGTGCGGCTTTCGGGCATACCCGAAGACACAAAAGTAAACTCAATAACGAAATCACAGCGTGCGGCGCTGGTTCAATTATTTAAGGATTTTCCGGTCAGCATTTCCGGGCCGAGGCCTGTGGCGGAAGCCATTATTACCTCCGGAGGTGTCAGTACAAAGGAAATAAACCCCAAAACTATGGGTTCCAAGCTCGTAAAAGGTCTTTATTTTGCGGGCGAAGTTATCGACGTTGACGCATACACCGGCGGCTTTAACCTGCAAATTGCGTGGTCAACCGCCTATTCGGCGGCACAGTCCGCGGAAATTGACTGATTTATTACCCACTTGAAAGGATTCATAAATGGAAAAATTCTTCTCCGTTGCAATTGACGGGCCATCGGGCGCGGGAAAAAGCACTATTGCAAAGATGTGCGCTCAGAAATTGGGCTTTCTCTATATAGACACGGGTGCGCTTTACAGAACCGTAGGGCTTGCCGCTCGCAACGCGGGAATTGCTTCAAAGGACGAAGCAGCTGTTGCCGCATTGCTGCCAAAAATACAAATATCAATGCGTCACGACGATAATGGACTGCAGCGGATGATTCTGAACGGAAATGACGTAACCAATGAAATTCGCCTTCCGGAAATCTCGATTTACGCCTCTGATGTTTCGGCTATGCCCCCTGTCCGTGCGTTTCTCCTTGAAATGCAGCGCTATTTTGCGAAAAACGGCAATGTCATCATGGACGGACGGGATATCGGCACAGTGGTTCTACCGAATGCGAACCTTAAAATATTCCTTACGGCAACGGCTGAGGAGCGCGCGCAGCGCAGGTTCGAGGAGTTGCAGCTTAGGGGCACCCCGTCACCCTATGAGGAGGTTCTGCGCGACATAATTTACAGAGATAACAATGACTCAACAAGAAGTGCGGCGCCTCTGCGCCCCGCGGACGAAGCAACGATTCTCGACACAACGGGAAATACTCTGGTTCAAAGCTTTGAAATAATATGCACTCTTATCAAGGAGAAAATGACGTAATGAGATCTGCGTATCTGCTTTACTATATAATTTTATATCCCATTGCGCGGATTCTGCTTCCCTGTGCGGTTTTCGGCAGGGAGAATATTCCCGCGGGGCCGCTTGTAATATGCGCAAACCATACAAGCCTTATGGACCCTGTTTTGGTGGGCTATGCTTTCGGCAGGAAGCGCCAGCTGTTTTTCATGGCAAAGGCCGAACTTTTCAAGGTTCCTGTCCTGGGTGCATTCCTGAGGTCAATCGGAGTATTTCCCATAAATCGAGAGGAAACCGACATCAGCTCAATCCGGACCGCAATAAGGCATCTTAAAAACGGACAGCAGATTATGATGTTTCCTGAGGGCACGCGAGTGGGCGATAGTGACATGGTTCCCGCCAAGAGCGGCGCTGTTCGCATAGCTACCAAGATGAAAGCCCCGATACTGCCGATTTATATAACGCCGGGGAAGAAGATTCTTCGGTCTTCAAAGGTGGTTATCGGTATGCCCTATACGGTTGAGGCTCCCGCGGACAAAAACTATTTGCCGCTTGCCGACGAGCTTATGGTAAAAATACAGGCGCTGGAGCCAAAACATTGAAAGAGCTTATTGTATCCCAAAGCGCGGGCTTCTGCTTCGGGGTAAGCCGTTCGGTAAAGCTCGCGGAAGAAACTCTGAAAAGAAACGAAAAACCCGTTTACAGTCTGGGAGAGCTCATACATAACGACGCTGTCGTGGAAAAGCTCAGGCAGGAGGGGCTGATTGTAGCTCACTCGGCGCAGGAGATTCCTCCGGAGTCCTGTGTCGTTATCCGTTCGCACGGAGTTGCTGAAACGGAATATGAGATACTTGCGGCAAAAAACTGCGAAATAGTTGACGCCACCTGTCCTAAAGTCAAGAAAATTCATGAGATTGTTTCTGAGGCGTCGAATAACGGCAGAAAACCGGTTATAATCGGCACGAAAGAGCATCCTGAGGTTGCAGCAATATGTGGCTGGTGCGAAAATGCGGAAGTATTCGCAGATGCGAAGGAGCTTGAAGACTGGTTCAATCTTTCGGAGGAAAACCGCCGCACGCCGCTGACTGTTGTATTTCAAACGACACAAACTCAAAGCAAATTGGAAGAGATAAAAAATATTCTGAAAAAAGAGTGTACAAACTGTAATATTTTTGATACAATATGTTGCGCTACATCCATTAGGCAAAATGACGCGAAGGCTTTGTCGCAGAGTTGCGGCGCAATGGTTGTAATCGGCGCTAAACACAGCGCAAACAGCGTCCATCTCGCGGAAATATGCAGAGAATGCTGCGACAAGGTGCAATTCGTTTCCTCTGCGGAGGAACTCGATTTATCCGCTTTTGATGGAATCCAAACCATTGGCATCACAGCCGGAGCTTCGACGCCCGCCTGGATTATTAAGGAGGTAAAACAAACCATGAATGATGAATTAAAGATTGAAGAAACCACAGCACCGGAGGAAAAGATTGAAGGAACTGTTCCCGAGGCGGAAATGTCCTTTGACCAGATGCTGGAGGAATCTATTAAAACAATATATAACGGCGACACCGTCAAGTGCATAGTCGCCGCGATTACTCCGACTGAAATCAGCGTTGATTTGGGAACAAAGCATTCGGGCTATATCCCTGTTACCGAGTTTACAGACGATACAGATGTCCCCATTGACCAGCTCGTAAAAATCGGCGACACAATCGAGGCGGTTGTAGTTCGCGTTAACGATGTTGAGGGTACAGTTATGCTCTCAAAGAAGCGCCTTGAAGCCGCAAAGTCTTGGGTTATCCTTGAAGAAGCGGTTGAAAAGGGCACAATTCTCGAAGGTGTTGTCACCGAAGAGAATAAGGGCGGCGTAGTTGTAACAATCAAAGGCATTCGTGTCTTTGTCCCTGCCTCTCAGTCCGGTGTTGCCAAGGACGGCGACATGGGCGAGCTTATGAAGAAAAAGGTTCGCCTCAAAATTACTGAGGTCAACCGCGGACGCCGCCGTGTTGTCGGCAGCATTCGCGCCGTATCAAAGGACGAGCGCAGAGAGCGTTCCGACAAGATTTGGGCTGATATCGAAGTTGGCAAGCACTTCAAGGGCACAGTAAAGTCACTTACAGGTTATGGTGTTTTCGTTGACATCGGCGGAATTGACGGTATGATTCACGTTTCAGAGCTCAGCTGGAGCCGCGTTAAGCAGCCCGGCGACGTTATGAGCGTCGGCGACTCGGTTGATGTCTATATCATCAGCTTTGACAAGGAAAACCACAAAATATCTCTCGGCTACAAGGATCCCAACGGAAATCCGTGGGAGAAGTTCATGAATACCTATAAGGTCGGCGATGTTGTCAACGTAAAAATTGTCAAGCTCATGCCCTTCGGCGCTTTTGCCGAGCTTATGCCGGGCGTTGACGGACTTGTTCACATTTCGCAGATTTCAAATCGCCGTATCGGCAAGCCCGAGGAAGTTTTGAGCGTCGGCGAAGCGGTTGACGTTAAGATTACCGCTGTCGATACTGAAAAGCATAAGATTTCGCTTAGCATCCGCGCGCTTCTCGAGCCTGAAAAGGCAGCAGAGGGCGAGCAGGATAAAGCGGTTGCGCAGGAAAGTGCTTTGGTTTACGAAGTTTCTTCAACAGGTGAAGCAACAGGTGTTGCGCCTGAAGCCGAAGAGACAAAACCGGAATAACATTTGGCATTATTTACCCCCGATTGCGTAATCGTAATCGGGGGTTTTTCATTCATGAGGATAATCGGCGGCAAGAAACCGAGATGAAAAAAGGACATGCATTTTATTGGATATTATCTCACAATTAAGCCGAAAATTAACAAAAATTAATTATTTGTCATAGTTTCTTGCTAATTCTTGAATTTTCGTGTATAATCAATATACATCACATATCATATTAAGTTTTAGATGGGAGGGATTAACTTGTTCAGCGTTGGAGACCGGATAGCGCACCCCATGCACGGCGCGGGAATAATAGACTGCATAGTTAAGCGCAAGGTTGACGGCGCAGAAAAAGACTATTATGTTCTCAAACTCCCCGTCGGTGACATGCTGGTGATGATACCGGTCGATTGTACTGAGAGTATCGGGGTTCGGCCGATTGTCAATCCATCGGAGGCGGAAAGCATCATTCACGCCTTTGCAGGGATTGAAGTCAATATGACTCAAAATTGGAATAAACGCTATCGGGAGAACATGGTCAAGATAAAAAGCGGAGATTTACTTGAAGTAGCCGCTGTGATCAAAGGTCTTATGCTGCGGGATACTGACAGAGGTCTTTCCACGGGGGAGCGAAAAATGCTCCACTCCGCAAAACAAATATTGATTTCGGAAATTGTTTTATCCGAATGCATGACCTATGAAGAAGTTGAACAGAGAATAAATAAAGCTGTTTCTTGACAACCGTTGGCGGGCAGCGTAAGCATAGTTTATTTTTATGCTGACGCGCCCGTTTACAATTTTTATACAATCTTATTCGGAGGATAAAATGCCGATTAAAAATTACTTAGATCTTTCACTCAAGAAAATCAGCTGTTCTGCTGTTATAGTTGCTGCCGGCTCCTCAAGCCGCTTTGGCAGCGACAAACTATTTGCCCGGCTTGCCGGTATTCCGGTTATAGCTTATTCTTTGATGAGTTTTGAGGCCTGCAAATATGTATCGGAAATTATTGTGGTTACCGAGTCTGAAAAAATCACGGAAATCGCCGAGCTTTGCGAATCCATGAATATTACCAAGGCCACTAAAATTGTCTGCGGCGGTGCAACGAGACTTGAATCCGCTTTGAGCGGAGTTTCGGAAACGGACAAGCGCAGCAAGCTGATTGCGATTCATGACGGCGCAAGACCGCTTGTAACAATGAAGATAATTGAGGATACCATATTGAGCGCCGATAAGTATAAGGCGGCCATACCCGTAATTGCCTCAAGGGACACCATAAAAATAGTTTCGGGCTCTTTCGTTACGGAAACGCCCGAGCGATCCTCGGTCTTCTGCGCACAGACTCCGCAGGTTTTTGTTCCGGAGCTTATAAAAGGCGCGCTCACCAACGCCCTGCAAAACAACATCGCCGTTTTTGACGATGCCTCCGCTGTTGAAAATCTTGGATTTTACGTATGTGTTACGGAAGGCAGCGAGGAGAATATCAAAATTACCACTCCGATGGACCTTAGATTTGCCGAATGCATTTTAGCTTCGAGAAGGGAACGGGCTATGCTATGAGAATCGGGCACGGTTATGATGTGCATAGACTGGCGGTGGGCAGAAAACTTGTAATCGGAGGAATAGAAATCCCTTACGACAAGGGACTGGACGGCCACTCCGATGCGGACGTTCTCCTTCACGCGATAATGGACGCGCTGCTCGGCGCTGCCGCGCTCGGCGATATCGGCATGATGTTTCCTGACAAAGACCCCAAATATAAGGGTGCGGACAGCGCGCGGCTTTTAAGGCTTGTCTTTGAAAGAGTATTTTCTCTGGGGTTTACGGTTGAAAATTTAGACTGCACCGTTATTGCCGAGGCGCCGAGGCTTGCGGACCATATCCCGTCGATGAGGACTAAAATTGCCGAAATAATAAATGTTTCAACAGACAGAGTTAATGTTAAGGCAACCACGGAGGAGCGCCTCGGTTTCACCGGTTCGGGAGAGGGAATTGCAGCCCACGCCGTTGTATTACTGAATAACTGAACACGAGCCAAATTTTAAGCATAGAATATCTCAGACCGACTTACGGTCAATCTACCTGTCGGAAGGGAAAATTTCTATGCTTCATTATTTACTCATGTGCAGATCGCTCACCTTTGCGCAAAGAGCTTCCCGAGCACTTGAGCGTATAGGCATAAGCGCAATTATTACAAAAGCTCCGAAGAGCGCAACAGGTCAGGGATGTAATTACTGCGTCAAAATTTCGGAAAAAAATCTTACGCGTTCAATAGCAACGCTAAAGGACGCCGGACTTGGGCCGACTCGGGTCTTTTTGGTATCTCACGACGGCTCAATCAGCGAGGTGCCATAATGGTTTACCTTGACTGCGCAGCGACAAGTCTTCAAAAACCTCAAGAGGTTTCTTATGCCGTCAGCCGCGCTATGTCGACTATGGCAAGCCCCGGCAGGGGCTGTCACAAGCCGGCAATGCTCGCGGCTGACTGTGTTTTAAATTGCCGTATGATGCTTGCATCGTATTTTAATGTTCCTGAGCCGGAAAGCGTGATTTTTACCTATAACGCCACTCACGGCCTAAATATAGCAATAAACTCACTGGTTTCAGAGGGGGACAGAGTTGTAATCTCGGGTTATGAGCATAATTCGGTTACAAGACCTCTAAAAGCGCGTGGCGCGGATGTTCACGTTGCAAGATCCGAGCTTTTCAATAAGAGCGCCGCGCTTGAGGCTTTCAGAAAAGCTCTTCCCGGCGCGAAATGCGCCGTTTGCAGCCATGTGTCGAACGCCTTTGGGTTTATTCTGCCGATTCGGGAAATATCCGCGCTCTGTCACCAAAGCGGAGTTCCACTTATTGTTGACGCGTCGCAGTCGGCGGGCGCAATACCCCTTGATTTTGCACAGCTTGACGCGGCATTTATCGCAATGCCGGGGCATAAGGGGCTGCTCGGACCGCAGGGGACGGGCGTTCTGCTTTGCAACAGCGAAGTTTTTCCGGTATTATACGGAGGCACGGGAAGCAACAGCGCAACAAACCTGATGCCGGATTTTCTTCCGGACAGACTTGAAGCGGGAACGCATAATGTCGCCGGGATAGCAGGGCTTGCTCAGGGAGTGAAATTTATTATCTCAAAGCCGAGTGACGCGATAGTTAAGCACGAGAAAAAGCTCTGCTCAGCACTTGCAGAGAAAATCAGCGGTATTCCCGATTTAAAGCTATTTTATGACGAGGGAATGAACATGCAATCGGGCGTGCTTTCTGTTATGAGCGGCAGAATCGGCTCGGATGAACTTGCCGAAAAGCTTGGAAAGGCGGGAATCTGTGTCAGGGCGGGTCTGCACTGTGCTCCGACTGCTCACGAAACCGTCGGAACAATTGAGGAGGGCACCGTTCGATTCAGCTTTTCTCCCTTTAATACGCTCTCGGAAGTCGACTATGCCGGCGATGTTCTAAAAAAAGTATTGAATACTTTGTAAATAAGCGCATTATAGTTTGCCATTTGGGGCCAATTATTATATAATTATCTTTGTGTAATTGCATTTGCTTGTGAGCCTGTCAGTGAATAATTAGGCGGAGTTCGGCAGTAATGCCGCTATGACTTACAGATAGAAGGTATTTCCTATGGAGCAGCTCAAAAACTCAATTTCACAGACAGTGCATTATCTTCTGTCTGCAAGGGTGCCGGATATAATCGACATCCTTATTGTCGCGTTTTTGATATACAAGCTTATCGGCATTATACGCAGGACAAACTCCCATAAAATCGCAAAAGGAGTGGTGGTTGTTCTCCTCGTGCTGTGGGTATCCGATTGGCTTAACCTAACCGTGATAAATTTCATTATCAGCAAGACAGTTGAGGTTGGTCTGCTCGCTCTTGTAATTCTGTTTCAGCCGGAGCTTCGCCGTGCGCTTGAAAGAGTCGGAAGCGGAAGCATTATGAACCTGTTCCGAGGCGATGCCAATGTTCAAACCATTGACACAGCGATAACGCAAACAGTTATAGCCTGCACCGCAATGTCAAAGAATAAAACAGGCGCGCTTATTGTTTTTGAGCGTCTAAATAAGCTTGATAACCAGATAAACACGGGCACAATCGTAAATTCCGACACAACGGCGGAGCTGCTGAAAAACATTTTCTATAACAAAGCCCCTTTGCATGACGGCGCCGTAATAATCAGCGAAGGCAGAATTGCCGCTGCCGGCTGTATGCTTCCGCTTTCAAACAATCAGAATTTAAGCCGTGACCTGGGTATGCGACACAGGGCGGGCATTGGAATGAGCGAACATTCGGACGCGGTGGTTGCCATTGTTTCAGAGGAAACCGGTGCGGTATCGCTCGCAGTGGACGGCATGCTTAAACGTCACCTTTCGGCGGAAACCTTTGAGAAAATTCTCAGGAACGAGCTTATTATTGATGAAGAACTGGGCGCGGGCGATAAGAAGAGATCTTATCTTGATTTCTTTAGGGTGAAGAAGAATGGATAAAAAGAAAGTAAAATCCGGAATACTGGACAGCAAGTTTCTATGGGTTGTTGTTTCACTGCTTGCCTCCGTTCTTTTATGGGTCTATGTGACAACTTCCGAAGGGGACGTAATCGAACGCACCTTCGACGGGGTTCAGGTGGTGTTTAAGGGTGAGGAAAATCTGCTCGAGAAGTATGAACTTGTCATCTCAAACGTCAGTTCAAACACCGTAAGCGTCAGAATCAGGACGACAAGGCGCGAAATCGCAAAGCTTTCCTCAACCCAGATTACCGCGGTTGTAGATGTATCAAAATTCAGCTCAAAGGGGATTTACAATTCATCTGTTGAGCTTGAGTTCCCGCAGGGAAGCGATAAAAGCTCAATTGATATTGTAAACATCCTGCCGGGTAATATTTCCTTCAATATTGATAAGACCAGCACAAAAACCGTCGAGCTTGAAGGCAGCTTTGTCGGCACAGTGGCCGAGGGTTATGCGGCTCATCCGATTGAATTTGACCCGCAGACCGTTACAATCAGCGGACCCGAAAGCGAGATAAGCAAGGTGGCTTACGCATGGGTTGAGGTTGACCGCGATGATGTCAGCAAGACCATTCAGTTTGTTTCCTCCTATGTCCTTAAGGACTCTGACGGCAATGATGTAGACTTGGGAAATATAACTCTGGGAGATGAAACGGTTTCCGTCACGGTCCCGATTACATCAACCAAGGAAGTGCCGCTTACAGTCGACCTGGTGGAGGGCGGCGGAGCGACTTCCGAAAATGTTAAGATTACCTGTGATCCTTCAACCATTACAATCGCGGGTGATGCCGAAACACTTGAGGGAATCAATAAGATAGTTCTCGGAACCGTGGACCTTACTTCGTTTGCAAGCTCTTATGAGGACAGCTTCAATATTGTGCTTGATAACGACATCTCAAATGTAACCGGAATAACTGAGGTCAAGGTTACAGTTGAAATAATCGGGCTTGAAACCAAAAAATTCAATGTTACCAACATAACAACAATAAACGGCGCTAACGGGAAAAAGATTACCGTTGTAACCGAAAATGTTGAGGTTACGCTTCGCGGAAAGAGTAACGTCCTTTCAAAAATCGCGGCGAACAATATCAGGGTAGTAGCCGACCTTTCGGATATAGGGTCAACAACGGGAGTTTTCCAGCCGCCCGCAAAGGTATATGTTGATGGATTCACGGGAGTCGGAGCTATCGGCGAGTACAGTGTCTATGTAAAAATCAGTTAGGCATTTTGCAAATTTAAAAAGTTTAATCACGCAAAATCGATAGATACGTTTTTGCGGAAAGGATATAACAGTATGGTAAAAAGCATGACAGGTTATGGCGGCGCGAAAACGGCGGACGGAGTTTACAAGCTCTCCGTCGAGCTTAAAAGCGTAAATAACCGCTATTTAGATACGTCCGTGCGTCTGCCGCGCAGCTTTATGTATGCCGAAGAAGCTGTAAAATCAGCAGTTCAGGCTCATGTGTCACGGGGTAAGGTGGATGTTTTCATCTCCTTTGATGCAGCATCAGGCGAGGGGATTGCGGTAAATGTCAACGAAGATTTAGCTCAAAGCTACAAAGAGGCTCTAGAAACAATCGGAGCAAAGCTCGGTGTAAGCTCCGATGTAACGGCATATCAAATCGCAAGACTAACCGATGTTCTCACGCTGGACAAGAAAGAGATTGAGAAGGAAGCGGCACATAAGGAACTGATGCAGATTCTGGACAAAGCTCTATGCGATTATGACGCTATGCGCGAGCGAGAGGGGCACAAGCTCTTTGAGGATATCAGTATGCGCCTCGACGCAATCGAGAAATACGTTGCCTTCGTCGAAGCCCGTTCACCTCAGGTCGTAACGGAATACCGCGAAAGACTTACTAAGAAAATGCAGGAAATCCTTGAAAACAAGCAGATTGACGAGGGACGAATACTTACGGAGGCCGCGATTTATGCCGACCACATCGCTACCGATGAGGAAACGGTCCGGCTCCGCAGCCATATAGGCCAGATGCGCGAAATGCTTATCAGTGACGTTCCGACGGGAAGAAAACTGGACTTTATAGTTCAGGAACTCAACCGCGAAACAAATACAATCGGTTCTAAGTGCAACAATAACGAGATAACCCGTACAGTTCTCGACATGAAGTCTGAAATAGAAAAAATCAGGGAACAGGTTCAGAATATTGAGTAGAGAGAGGTTTGACCTTGAAACTTATTAACATCGGCTTTGGCAATATGGTATCGGCCTCCCGCGTAATCGCAATCGTCAGTCCCGAATCAGCGCCGATTAAGCGCATTATCCTCGACGTGCGCGACAGAGGACAGCTCATAGACGCAACCTACGGCAGGCGTACCAGAGCCGTTGTCATTATGGACAGCGGACACGTTATACTCTCCGCGATTCAGCCTGAAACAGTTGCAGGCAGGATGAGCGGCAAAAACGAACAGGATGTCGGGGGTGAACAGGAAAATGAGTGATTGCGGGAAATTGATTGTTGTTTCCGGCCCCTCGGGCGCCGGTAAAAGCACGGTCATTTCGCGGGTTATGGAAGATGAAAAAGACATTGTTTTTTCCGTTTCCGCCACAACCAGAAAACCGCGTGAGGGGGAGTGCGAAGGCGTTGACTACTTTTTCACGGACAATGAGCATTTTTGCAGTATGATTGATAACGGCGAACTGCTTGAGCATGCACAGTATGTCGATAACTATTACGGAACCCCGAAAGCTCCCGTAACCGCAAGCCTCGAAAAGGGGCTGAGCGTCCTTTTTGACATTGAGGTTCAGGGTGCTATGCAGATAAAGAGCAGTTGTCCGGAGGCGATATTGATTTTCGTCATTCCCTCCGATTTCTCGGAAATCGAAAAGAGACTTCACGCAAGAGGAACTGACAGTGAAGAAAAAATCAAACAGCGTATAAAAACGGCAAGGTTTGAATATTCGGTGGCGCTTAATTATGACTACATTGTTATAAACGACGACCCCGATACGGCAGCCAACGAAATTAAATCCATTATCACCGCCGAAAAGTGCAAGGCGGAAGAACGAAAAAAATATTTGACAAAGGTGTGTTCATTATGATGCTTTACCCCCCTCTTTCCGATTTAGTACAGAAAATCGGAAGCCGTTATCTTCTTGTCAACCTGATTTCCCGCAGAGCCAGAGAAATTTCCAGCGAGGCCGACGACAACGGTATCCATCTCGATAAAAAGCCCGTGTCAACCGCGATTGACGAGGTTTATACCGGAAAAATCAAAGCGGTTACAAAAAACTAGCTCACACAGGCTTTGGCAAATCTGATAAAGGAGCGCTGGACTGTGGAAAAAACTGTTGCAAAAATTGCGGTGTCAGCCGCGACCTATCAGATAGACAAGCCTTATGACTATATCGTTCCCGAAAACCTTGCGGGTACGCTCTCACAGGGAATGCGGGTAATCGTGCCGTTTTCAAAGGGCAACAGAAAAACCGAGGGCATAGTGCTGAGTCTTTACCAAAGCTCCGACTGCGAGAAGCTCAAGTGCGTAAGCTCAATTTTGGACGAAAAACCGGTGCTGTCGCAGGAGCTTATTAAGCTTTCGCTCTGGATGCGCGAGCGCTTTTTCTGCACGGTTTACGACGCTGTCAAGGCCATGCTGCCGGCCGGTTTGTGGTATAACTTAAGCGCAAGCTGCCGCATCGCAGAGGGTATCGCAAAAGACGAGGCATACACCGCGTCGAGCCGCTCAGAGAAGCAACGCAAGCTGCTTGACGTTATATTTGCGCACGGCGGGGCTTGTGAATACCGCGACCTTGAACTTGCCTTCGGCGAGGATAATCCCGGAAGCGCTCTGCGCGCACTTTGCTCGAAGAACATTCTCATTACGGATAGTTTCGAGAGCCGAAGAATCAAGGACAAGACCGTGAGCTTCGTTTCCCTCGCTGTTCCGACGGAAAGCGCGGTAGAGGCTTCGGTATCAAAAAAACGCAGCGCGCCCTCGCAGGCGGCTGTGCTTGAGCTTCTGGCAAATTTCGGAGGTGCTACCGTCAATGACATTCGTTATCTGACGGGCGCGGGAAATGCCGTAATAAAGAGGCTTGAGCAGGACGGTCTGATTGAAATAGACCGCATTGAGGTTTTCCGCAGACCCGAATACAGGGAGGGTCAGAAGCTCTCTCTGCCTGAACTGACCGAACAGCAGAAAAAGGCGTATGATGGGCTGCTGAAGCTTGCAAACGACAATAACGCGGCCTGCGCGCTGCTCTACGGTGTTACCGGCAGCGGAAAGACTTCTGTTTACATTCACCTTATTAACGCGCTTATAAAACTGGATAAAGCCTCAATACTCCTTGTTCCCGAAATCGCGCTGACACCGCAAATGCTGGAAACCTTCTCCTCGTATTTCGGGGAGGAAATCGCCGTAATGCACAGCAGCCTCACAGCCGGAGAGCGCTATGACGAATGGAAAAGAATAAAAAGCGGGGCGGCGAAGGTCGTTATAGGCACACGCAGCGCTGTTTTTGCACCTGTTCAGAATTTGGGGCTTATTATCATCGACGAGGAGCAGGAGGACAGCTACAAGTCCGAAAATGCTCCGCGCTACCATGCCAGAGACATCGCAAAATTCCGCTGCGCGCAGACAGGAGCCTTCCTGCTGCTAGGCAGCGCGACGCCCGATGTCGTTACCCGCTACAACGCCGAAATCGGCAAATACAGCTTCTTTTCGCTACCTTCGAGATATAACCGTATGTCGCTGCCGCAGGTTGTTATAGTAGATATGAAAAAGGAACTGCGAAGCGGAAACGGCGGAGATTTAAGCTCCGTGCTTATAGATGAGCTTAGTGAAAACATCGCAAAAAACGAGCAGAGCATACTATTTCTCAACCGCCGCGGGAGCTCAAAGCTTATTAGCTGCGGCGAATGCGGCTATACTTATAAGTGCCCGCGCTGCAGCGTCAGTCTTACTTACCACAGCGCAAACAAAAGACTTATGTGCCATTACTGCGGTTATACGCAGAGTGTAGATGATTCTTGTCCGGACTGCGGAGGAAAACTGAGCTTTATCGGTGCGGGAACGCAAAAGATCGAGGAGGAGCTTCGTGAGCTTTTCCCCGAAACGCAAGTGGTGCGCCTTGATTTGGACACTGTTTCAGGCGCAGGCTCTCACGATGTTTTGCTCAGCCGTTTTCGTGATGAGAAAATCCCCATCCTCATAGGTACCCAAATGGTTACGAAGGGACTCGATTTTCCGAATGTAACGCTTGTCGGCGTTCTTATGGCGGATCAGTCGCTTTATGCAGGAGATTACAGAGCTTCGGAAAGAACTTTTTCCCTCATCACACAGGTGGTCGGTCGTTCCGGCAGGGGAGAAGTTGCCGGCAGGGCAGTTATTCAAACTTTCACACCCCAGAATCAAGTCATTCAGCAGGCAGCTAATCAAGATTACGACGGATTCTATTCGGGCGAGCTTGAAATGCGAAGACTTCAGTGGTGCCCGCCGTTTTCAGACCTTTTTTC
The DNA here is from genome assembly GCA_009929315.1 of Clostridia bacterium. Taxonomy (GTDB): domain Bacteria; phylum Bacillota; class Clostridia; order Oscillospirales; family Oscillospiraceae; genus UBA2658. The sequence continues at coordinate 22,354 of SAAS01000005.1, read as the reverse complement.
ATTGACCGCAGTAGGTCAGAGCGAATCCGCTGTTCTGCGCTGCCTTAACACCGCAAATCGAATTTTGACTAAGGAGCTTGCCGGACGAGCTGACGTTCGCATACTCGGACCAGCGCCACTATCCGTTGTCCGAGTGAATATGAGCTTTCGCTATCGGCTGACAATTTCCTGCAGAGAGGACAAAGCGCTTCGCGAACTGATTTCAAATGTCATAATTTTCTGCAACACAAACAAGGAATTTAAGGGCGTTACCGTTTTCGGCGATATTAACGCCATTTAATAACAGATACATAAAGATGTTTCTTTGAACAGGAGTTTTGGATATGGCCATTCGCAGCATAGTTCTAAAAGGCGACAGCGTACTTGAAAAGCACTGCCGCCCCGTAACGGAGTTTAACGACAGGCTCCACCTTTTACTTGACGACATGACGCAGACACTTCTGGAATCGGGCGGAGTGGGTCTTGCCGCGCCGCAGGTGGGCGTTTTACGCCAAGCGGTAGTCGTTTTGGAAACCAATGTCCCCGAGGACGGGGAGGAATATGTAATTGAGCTAATTAACCCCGAAATTATTTCGGAGGACGGCGAGCAGAGAGGACCCGAGGGCTGTCTGTCCCTGCCGGGGCAATATGGAATAGTAACACGCCCGAACCTCGTTAAGGTTCGCGCGCAGGACAGAAACGGCAATTTCTTTGAGGTCGAGGGCGAAGCTTTGACCGCAAGGTGTTTCTGCCACGAGCTGGACCATCTTAGCGGGGTGCTGTTCCCCGAACGCGCCGAACGTATGATGACACCCGAGGAATTAAACGAAGATAAGCATTAATTGGAGATGAGCGCCGATGCGTATTGTTTTTATGGGCACGCCGGATTTTGCCGCGGCGTCGCTAAGTCGTCTTTTAGACGAAAAATTTAATGTTGTCGGTGTCTTTACCCAGCCCGATAAGCCAAAAAACAGGGGAATGCAGCTGTGTTCAAGCCCTGTGAAGGAAATTGCGCTTGAAAACGGTATACCTCTGTTTCAGCCGGAGAAAATGCGCGACGGAACGGCGCTTCAAATGCTTAAATCGCTTGAGCCCGATCTTGTTGTGGTTGTAGCCTACGGAAGAATTTTGCCCGATGACATTCTAGCAGTTCCCGAAAAGGGGACAATTAACATTCACGGCTCACTTCTGCCGAAATACAGGGGTGCCGCGCCGATTCAATGGGCGGTATTAAACGGCGATAAGGTAACGGGCGTCAGTTCTATGTACCTTGCAAGCGAGCTTGACAGCGGAGACATTATTTACACCGCTGAAACTGAAATCGGTGAGTTTGAAAGCTCCGGTGAGCTTTTTGAACGTCTGCGCGAGCTCGGAGCCGAACTTCTGTGCAAAACGGTGCGCGATATTGAACTCGGCTGTGCGCCGAGGACACCGCAGGACGCAAAGAGTGCAACTTTTGCACCGCCGCTGAGCAAAGAAATGAGCCCGATTGATTGGAACAGAACCCCGCGGGAGATAGTGAAGCACATCTGCGGGCTTAACCCCTGGCCGGTTGCGACAACAGAGATTTCAGACTGTCAGTTTCGGATTTTCGCAGCGGAGTATACCGAGAACAAGACCGATAAACCCGCGGGAACAGTAGTTTCCGCCGAAAGAAAAAGGGGAATCGAGGTAGCCTGCGGAAACGGAGAAACACTTCTGATTACACGTCTGCAGGCCTTATGCGGCAAGCAGATGACTGCGGCGGAGTATCTTTGCGGGCACCCCATGTGTCAACAAAATCAATCAATTGATGTATAGGAGGTTACGATGGCGAAATCGGCCAGAGAGGCAGCTTTATCCGTTTTAGAGCGATGCCGAAGAAATCAGGCGTTTTCAGACGCGCTGCTCGGCAGTGTGATACAGACGGCAGGTTTAAGCTCAAAGGACGGCGCCCTTTGCACAAGACTGTGCTACGGCGTTTTGCAGAATATGCTGCTTTGTGATTTCTATATCGACCATTTCGCAGTTAAAGCGCAAAAGCTTGAGCCGAAAGTTCGGGATATTCTGCGCCTTTCCGTCTATCAAATCCTATTTATGGATAAAATTCCGCCGCACGCAGCAGTAAGCGAGGGAGTCGAGCTCTGCAAAAAGAGCGGATTTTCCCGAGCTGGCGGTCTTGTTAACGCCGTACTTCGCAAAATTGCTGACAACAAGGACAAACTCCCGCCCATACCAAAAAGTGATTATAACGAGTATCTATCGAAAAAATACAGCACTCCTTCAGCTCTGGTCAAAAAGCTCACAGGCGAATTTGGAACGGAATTTGCAGAAGCGCTTCTAAGAGGAAACAACGAAGTCGCTCCGCTCACAATTCAGGTGAACACCCTGAAAACAAGCTCCTTGGAGCTTTCGGCAATGCTAGAAAAAAAGGGCATATTTGTTTTGCCGCACGACCTTGTGCCCGATTGTTTTGATATTTTCGGCTCGGGTGACATCTCGCAGCTTAAGGAGCATACCGACGGACTGTTTTACGTTCAGGATGCGGCGGCGCGGCTTTCCGTGCTTGCCGCCTCTCCCAAACCGGGGGACACGGTGCTTGATGCCTGCGCAGCTCCCGGCGGAAAGAGCTTTGCCTTGGCGCTCTCCATGAAAAACAACGGTAAAATATATTCTAATGACATTCACGAAAACAAGCTTGCAAGGATTAGAGAGGGCGCAAAACGCCTTGGGATCGATATAATCACCACAGACGTTATGGACGCCTCAAAGCCTGACAAGAGCCTGTATTCCGTCTGTGATGTTGTTATAGCCGACGTTCCCTGCTCGGGGCTGGGGGTTATACGCAAGAAGCCCGACATTCGGTATAAGGAGCTTTCTGAAATTGAAAAGCTGCCCGAAGCCCAGCTGAACATACTTAACGGACTTGCTCCTTGTGTGAAGCCCGGCGGCGTACTGCTCTACTCAACCTGCACTGTTCTGGGACAGGAAAACGGCGGAATTATCGACAGATTTCTTTCCGAGCACAGCGAATTTAAAGCTGAGAGCTTTACTTTACCCGCGCCTTTGGGGGAGATTAGTGACGGAAGACTGAATCTATATACGCACATTCACCACACCGATGGGTTTTTTATCTGCAAATTGAGGAAACAAGATGAAAATTGATATAAAATCCCTGCTTCCCGAGGAGCTTGAGGCCGCTTTTGTCGAAATGGGTGAGCCGAAATACAGGGCTAAGCAGGTATTTACGTGGCTCAATAGAGGCGTCCGCTCCTTCGGCGAGATGTCGGATTTGCCAATAAAGCTTCGGACAGCGCTGGATGAAAACTTCTCTTTCAACACGCCCGTACCCATCCGCAAGCAGGTTTCGCAGCTTGACGGGACTAAAAAATACCTTTGGGAGCTATCGGACGGCAATGCGGTTGAAACAGTTGTAATGAGCTATCAGCACGGGAACACGGTCTGCATCTCAACGCAGGTCGGCTGCCGTCAGGCATGTGCCTTCTGCGCTTCGACTATCGGCGGTTTGGTTCGCAATCTTGAGCCCTCCGAAATGCTGGACGAGGTCCTGTTTTCCCAGCTTGATTCCGGACTTACGATTTCAAATATCGTGCTTATGGGAATAGGAGAGCCGCTGGATAATTATGACAATGTAATTAAGTTTTTGAGGCTTGTCAATCATCCGGACGGAATGAATATCGGAATGAGGCACATTTCGCTCTCAACCTGCGGACTGACAGAAAAAATTGACAAACTGGCGCAGCTTAATTTACAATTAACCTTGTCAATTTCGCTTCACGCACCCGATGACGAAACGCGCACAAAGCTCATGCCCGCAAACAGAGGCAGGGGAGTAGACGAGCTGATATCGGCGTGTAAGCGCTATTATAAGCAAACAGGCAGAAGGATTTCCTTTGAATACGCGATGATTGACGGGGTTAACGACTCGCTGCAGCAGGCGCTTAAGCTTGCGAGACTTGCGAAATCCTGCGGTGCGCATATCAATCTTATCCCGCTCAACCATGTTGAGGAGAGACAGTTTCGTCCCTCCACGGCGGAAAATTTAAGAGGCTTTGTGAAGATTCTTGAAGAAAACGGCGCAAATGCCACAGTTCGCAGAAGGCTCGGAAGCGATGTTGAGGCTTCCTGCGGACAATTGAGAAGAAATGTCGCCAAAGGCGTAAAGTGATTAAACATAAGGCGTGCGCGCATAAAGAACTAAGCTGACTGCGTGTATAGGAGGGGCAAATGAGAGGCTACACCATAACCGATGTTGGTAAGGTGAGAAGCGAAAATCAGGACTGCGTGAGGTTTATCCAAAACACGCTTCCGTCCTATGCTGTTCTCGCGCTTTGCGACGGAATGGGCGGCGCGAGGGCAGGCGGAATTGCCAGCGAGATTGCGCTTAATTCTTTTACGGAGCAGGTAACCGAAAGCCTGTCGGATAAGAAAAACAAAGTTAATTTATCAGAGCTTGCGGTAAGTGCGGCCTTTCTTGCAAACGAGAAAGTCTTTGAGCGCGGGAGCAAGGATAAAAGCTGTGAAGGCATGGGTACTACTCTTGTGGCAGTCATCGTCAGGGGAAAGGAATGCTGCGTTGCAAATGTCGGAGACAGCAGGGCTTACCTAATTTCAAACGGTGAAATCTCTCAGGTTAGCCGCGATCATTCCTTTGTGGAGGAAATGGTGGGCAAAGGCGCAATTACCCGAGAACAGGCGCGCAACCACCCCAAGAAAAATATAATAACCCGCGCGTTGGGTGTTGACAGAACGGTTGCCTGCGACACCTTCTCGCTCGAGCTTAATAAAAGCGACCTTCTTCTGTTATGTTCTGACGGCCTTAGCAACACCTTAAGCGATACCGAAATTCTTGAAATCGTGAAGAGCAGAAAAAATCTTGCCGGTATCGGAAAACAGCTGCTTGAAATGGCTCTTTCAAGAGGCGCACCGGACAATGTTACGGTCGGCCTTATCAGAAAATAATAACCTCGCGTATTGGAGGATAAATAATGGAAAATTGCATGGACAGATATCTGGGTCAGCTGCTTGACAACAGATATGAAATACTCGAGGTAATCGGTTCCGGCGGAATGGCCGTTGTATATAAGGCTCTTTGTCACAGATTAAATCGTTACGTAGCGGTTAAAGTTCTTAAAGACGAATTTGCCAATGACAACGAATTCCGTGAGCACTTCCGCGCGGAATCTCAGGCTGTTGCAATGTTATCGCACCCCAATATTGTCGCGGTTTACGACTTCAGCCGCGACTCAAACTGTCAGTACATCGTTATGGAGCTTTTGGAGGGTATAACCCTAAAGCAATATATGCAAAAAAAAGGCGCTCTCAGCTGGAAGGAAGCCCTTCATTTCGCAACGCAGATTGCCAGAGCCTTGGATCACGCGCACGGCAAGGGGATTGTCCACCGCGACATAAAACCGCAGAATATTATGGTCGTTAAAGACGGCAGCATTAAGGTTGCGGATTTCGGTATCGCCCATCTCCAGACAGAGAGCAGTGCCGAGACACTCGAAACAATGGGCTCTATCCATTATATAAGCCCGGAACAGGCTCATGGCGATACGGTTGACGCTCGTGCCGACATTTACTCTCTTGGCGTGGTTATGTACGAAATGCTCACAGGCAGGCTGCCTTACGAGGGCGAAACGGTTGAAGCGATTGCGGTTCAGCATTTAAGCCAGCTTTTGACGCTTCCGGGCGATATAAATTCCGAAATCCCCGTTGCATTTGAAAATATTATCCTGCGGGCAATGGCTACCGATATAAATTCCCGCTATCAATCCGCGGATGAGCTTTTAAGCGATCTTGAGGCTTTCCGCAAAAGTCAGGCTTCGATAAGCTCGGACTCCGTTGTCGACGACGGCATGCAGCTCGCGGACGACGGAGAACCTTCCTTGTTCGGAAGGCTTTTCGGAACAAAGGAGCTTGTCCGAGGCGAAAGCTATAAGAGCAGAAAGGCTCGGACAAGAAGAGTCAGTACTTTTTCCGGCTTTGCTCTTATAACAATTTTTCTAATTGCGGTTCTCTCCTTCCTCTGGAATTTTTGGATTAAGGATATTTTTATCGATTCGGAGAGAATTGAAATACCCAGCTTTGTCGGGGAAGACAGCGAGGAAACAATCAACAGCAAGGCCTATGAGGACACCTTCAATTTCTATGTGAAATACGCGATTGACCCGAACACCCCCGAGGGTCAAATAATAAGCCAGAAACCCGCGGCGGGGCGCAGCATAGCCTTGAGCGAGGACGGAATCGACATAGAGCTAACGGTCAGCACGGGAATCATGATGACGACAATGCCTGACATGGTTAACCACGAATATCGCGAGGCTACCATTGCTCTGGAGAAGCTGGGCTTTGTGGTTGAGGTTGAAACAGTCGCTTCAGACACGATTACCGAGGGCTATGTGGTTTCCACGGCTCCGGCGGCAAATGAACAGGCAGCGGCAGGCTCAACGGTATTTATATCCGTCAGCGGCGGTCCTGAGCTCAAGCAGGTGACAATGCCTGATCTTATGGGAAAATCCAGAGATACGGCAGTTTCAAAGCTTAATGCGCTCTCTATTGACGTGGGAAGCATAAGCGAGGTTAAAAGTGATTTGCCTAAAGGAACCGTTCTATGGCAGAGCATAGATGGGGGCGAATCCGTTGCGGAGCATACGGTAATCTACTTAAAAGTCTCAAAAGGTCCTGAGGAATCACCTACACCGGATGTTTCCACAGCGCCCTCTGCGGTACCGAGCGCCAGCGCCGAGACGGGTGTCTGATGGAAACCGGCAGAATAATCAAGGCTCTGAGCGGATTTTACTATGTTCAGTCATGCGAGAAAGTTTTTGAATGCAGAGCACGCGGACGCTTCAGACAGGAGGGCATAAGTCCTCTTGTGGGGGATAGGGTCGATTTTTGCCTCGATTCAAACGGCAAGGGTACAGTTGATAATATTCACGAGCGAAAGAACAGCTTTGTCCGACCCGCGGTTGCAAATATAGACTGCATGGTAATTCTGGCTTCAGCCGTTAACCCTATAACTGACCCCTTTTTAATCGACAGAGTTACGGCGCTTGCCGAGAACGCGCAATGCGAAGTGATTATCTGCATTAACAAAACTGATATGGACAGAGGCGACCGGTTATTTGAGATTTACGAGACAACCGGATATACCCTTATAAGAACAAGTGCCGACTCAGGCGAAGGTATTGCCGAGCTCCGCGGGGCAATAAAGGGAAAGCTGTGTGCCTTTACCGGGAACTCTGGCGTCGGAAAGTCGAGTATCCTCAACGCACTTGCACCGGAGCTTAACATCAAAGTCGGCGAGGTTAGCGATAAGCTCGGACGGGGCAGACATACCACAAGGCATGTTGAAATATTTTCCTTGGGCGATGGTGCTTTTATTGCCGACACACCCGGCTTCGGCTCATTTGACCTTGAAAAAATGGAGCATATTCCGAAGCAGCACCTGCAATATTCATTTCCCGAGTTTGCGCCGTTTATTGGCAAGTGCCGCTTTGACGACTGTGCGCATATTAAAGAGCCCGGCTGTGCCGTCCTTGCCGCAGTAAAGGAAAATATCATAGCTAAATCGCGTCACGAGAGCTATGTTAAGCTCTATGAAGCGGCCGCCGCGATTAAAGATTGGGAACTGAAATAATCCTTTTAATCACAAATTGTTTTCCCTGCGCGTATAATGTACCAAGTACATAATATGCGCAGGGAAAATTTTTGTTAGACAGGAGGGAACGCTAATGCGAAAGAATGTAAGACCTCGCTGCAGAATCGGCTGTTTGGTGGCGCTGCTCGGTGTGTTTGTGCTGCTTGCGCTGGTTTTGCCCTCGTCATTCTGGTGGTTTGTTCTCGGAGCTTTTCTGATATATGTCGGTCTGTGCGTGCTGCGAAGATATTAAACAAAACATTTGGAGGGACAATATGAAAATTAAGGTATTTTATCCGCCGAAATTTATTAGGTTTGTTCTCGGAAAGCTGTTTCGTTAGCTCTCAATCGATAAAAAAAGAATAAATTGCAGGTCCTTATCATACTGTTAAGAGAAACAGTAATGAAAGGACTGATAATATGCGCGTTGCGCTTCACGCCGCTACAAGCCATTATTTTAAACCTATATACGAAAATGAAATTGTCAAAGAGGAAACCATGGAGCTTGTTGTACCTGACGTATGCGCGGATATTGGGAAGATTCTCGACATCCGCGGGCAATTGCTGCGCTCGTCGCAGAAGGCCAAAGCTGATGAAATTTTAATATGCGCCGCAATTGAGATAAGTATAATTTACGCCGCCGACGGCAACGGAAAGGTGCAGCACTTGACGGCAAAAATGCCCTTGGATATGATGGTTGCGGTTCCCGGAGCAGATGAAAACACGAAAATCGTTACAAAGTGCGAGCTTTGCAATCTCGATGCCCGAACACTAAATCCGCGCAAGCTGCTGATAAGAGCGAATGTTTCCGCCCATATCTGCTGCCTTGCGGCGGATAAGCTCGTGTTTTGGGACAACTTATGCCAGGATGAAAACGCGTCCGTATATATACTGCAAAAAGAAATTGAGCACACTCCCGTGGTGTGCATAAGCGAAAAGAGCTTTGTTGTTTCGGACGAATACAGGCTTTCCGAAAGCGGCAGTATGAGTGTTAAAATGCTGAGCGCCCAGACAGAAATCTGCGTTTCCGACGTAAAAGCGGTTGGTAACAAGGTGGTTATTAAAGCAGAGGCAAATACATCGGCAGTATTTCTGAACGAGGACGACGAGAGCCTTTTTGATAGCAAATTTTCCACACAGTTTTCACAAATAATGGAACTTGAAACCTACGGTGAAAGCATTATGAATACCGTCTGCATCAGGCTCAGAGATGCGGAATTTACAATGCTTTCGGGCAGAGAAAATGACTTTATATGCTCCGCGCAGTATCACATGACGGCTCAGGCTGTCAGCCGCGAGGCAAAATGCTCAGCCTACATAGCCGACGCTTACAGCAACGAATATAAGCTCACGGCGGAAACAGCCAACATGAAGCTTGTGAAATGTCTGCCGGAAAAGACGCTGATGCTCAACATGAGGGGCAAATTGCAGTCGAGAGCTGCCTTGACGGAAATAATGTATGCAGCCATATCCGAAATCTGTGCAGAGGCCGAGGGAAGCGAAATTTCCGTTCGTGCTGATGTGAGTGGTGTCGGGCTTTCAGAAGGAAGAGAGCTTGAGGCAATCGAGCTCAAACTCTCGGCTAACGAAAAGATAGAGCTTGACATGAATCAGGAGCTAAGGCTCAAGGCCGTATGCTGTGATAAAACAGCAGTTTTGGGTATGGGGGCGAACGCAGAGTTTAGCGCCGATGTTTTGATTGTGTATAACATAAGGGAGTATCAGGAAATAAACGCCGTGTGCGGCCTTGAAATGAGCGAGGAGAGTATTTTAAAGGGTGTCGGCCGCCCGTCGCTTATTGTTATCTGCTCGCCGAGAGAATACGACCTTTGGAACCTTGCAAAAAAATACAGCTCGACGATGGAAATGATTGAAAACGCCAATAAAACCGCTGATGGCTTTAATGTTTCTAGAAGGCCGCTATTGATACCGCGTGCGAAGTGAGCTGTCGCGGGTGATTCGGAGGAATAAGTACTTGCGCCCGCTTTGATTGTATGATAGAATATCGACTGCAAAACACAAGAGGAGCTGTTGATATGTCCGGTCATTCCAAATGGCACAATATTCAGAAAACCAAGGGAGCCGCGGATGCAAAACGCGGTAAAATATTTACAAAAATCGCCAGAGAGATGATAGTCGCGGTTAAAGAGGGCGGAGGCGGAGATCCCGCCAACAACTCACGCCTTGCCGCGGTAATCACTAAGGCAAAAGCTGCTAATATGCCAAACGACAATATTAAGCGCGCCATAGAAAAGGGCATGGGCAGCGGCGATTCTTCAAACTACGAGAGCATAACTTACGAAGGCTACGGACCCTGCGGTGTTGCCGTTATTGTTGAAACAATGACGGATAATCGCAACCGTACCGCCTCCGAAATGCGCCACTATTTTGATAAATACGGCGGCAATATGGGCATGGCAGGCTGTGTTTCGTGGTCCTTCGATAAAAAGGGCGTTATTATCATTGACAACGAGGACTTAAAACTCGATGAAGACACGGTTATGATGGCCTCGCTGGACGCGGGAGCCGACGACTGCGTTACTGAGGACGAAACTTTTGTGGTTTACACCTCACCCGAAAGTTTTCAGGCGGTTGCTTCGGCGCTCGAAGCACAGGGCTATAAATTCCTCTCCGCCGAAGTTGAAATGGTTCCCCAAAACTATATTAAGCTCGCCGGTGAGGACGACGTTAAGAACATGAACAAGATGCTCGAAATGTTCGAGGACAACGACGATGTTCAGAATGTCTGGCACAACTGGGATAACGAAGAGTAATAGAGCTAATTTGTTTTAAAGCGGCAAGCAGCAAAGGTTTGTTTGCCGCTTTAAACAAGCTACCATCGAAAAACACTTAGGAGAACGGGTTTATGAAAAAAAGCACTGTTTCAATCATATTGGGCATATTGGTAATCGCCCTTGGCGTTTTTTTCGGAGGGCAGGCTCTGGGCTTCTGGGAGCAGTATAAGGTCTCTTTCGATGGCTGGTGGACACTGTTTATAATCGTACCCTGTGTTATTTCAATAATCAACAGCGGATTTAACCTTTTCAATACGATTGGCGCAGGTATCGGCGTGCTGCTGCTGCTTGCGGCGCAGGATGTGCTCCGAGATGGCCTTGGCTACAAGCTGATGCTTCCTTACGCGGTTGTTATTTTCGGATTGAGCCTGTTATTCCGCAAGCCAATCAGATTCAGAAAAGAGAGCAACAACGGTGTATTTGCCGGAAGCAACGGAGAAAACTATTTTGCGGTTTTCGGGGGCAACACGCCGCAGTTTAACGGAGTTGATTTCCGCGGAGCCAATTCTTACGCGATTTTCGGCGGTATCGACCTGATACTTTCAAACGCGGTTATCAAACGCGATTGTATTATCAATTCGTACACGGTTTTCGGCGGAACCGATATTGTTCTTCCGAAGTACGTCAAAGCGGTTGTTGACAGCACTCCGATATTGGGCGGAGTCGAAAACAGCTTCACCTCCGAAGCGGGGGAAAACGCCCCGACTGTTCTGATACGAGCAATGAGTATCTTTGGCGGGACAAATATAAAGTAAATTGACATTTTAAAGAGCGGCATCCAAAGGATGCCGCTCTTATTGTTTTATGTCAGAAGGAACAAATTCGTGTCGGTGCCGAAATTATAAACGCTGTAACAAACGAGAACCTCGTCGATTCCGTTTGCCTTAACATAGTCGCTTACGGTTGACTGGGCAAGCTGCGTCTTATAATAACGCAAATCCATGACATGAATTTCGGAGAAATTATTCTGCAGGAACGGGATAAGCGAATCCATGTAGCTGTCACGCAGAATGAGGATTGACGGAGCGTCGGTGTTCTTGGTTTTGATAATCACAAGCGGGGTATTGCCGCCCAAGAACATGGAATATTTATCCTTTTTGTCCAAATATGTGTCATCATACAGGGTACCGGACACGGGCTCGTTCGACGAATAGTTTGTAACCTCGGTCGCCGCGTCCTGCTCGGCAAAGATTTCGATGGAATCCGGACTTACCCAGCTCATACCGGATTTGGAATAGACCGTGCCGTAGAACTTATCCGTAACTGTTCGCGGAGTAAACTCGGAAAGGGGAGTGGGGGAGCAGCCCATTGCATTCATCAGAGTTTCGTAGCCGTAGTAAGCGCCGAGGCTTGTCCAGTGGTGGTCGGTACGGTAAAAAATATATTCATCCGAATGTGCGGCCAAATCGCTGTAAATATCAATGTTTTTTGCTCCCGAATTTGCGTAGCAATAATCTATAACAGCTTTCTGACTGTCGTTAGGGGCGTTTTTCGGAATTATATCGGAATGAATTTCCGAATTACCCGGGATGAGCGCGAAATAAACGGGCACGAGCGAACTCTCGGCAAAGCTTTTTACAGCGCCGATATTAGTATCGAGCTGTGTTTTGTCTGGTGCCTCAAAGGCCTCTATAAGTGTGTCGTCAGCGCAGAGATAAACGCCCTTATTTTCTTCTTTGCCGATTGCCAGCTCACACCTTGCCTTAGCTGTCGTCCAACTGTCACGGAAGGGAAACTGGTCGGTTGTATAGCTTTCAAACTGGGTGGTGAATTTCTTGGCGAAGAGCGACTCGAGGCTGAAGTGCGGCGCCGACTGAAGCACTCTGTTTTCCTGCTCAGAAAAGCCTTTATCAGGCAGGATTATAAAGAGCGCGAAGAAGACGGCTATAAAAGCCGTAAATATAATAATTTGAACCCATGAGGAGTGTTTTGTCATAAATTCTACCTCTTAGAAGCGGAAATACAGGAAGGGGTTATAGGTCGCGTCGACAAGGTAAGCTGTGCATACCAGCAGCATGACGACTATCAGAACAGGGGTTGCAAAGGCCTGCGTTTTCTCGGGGAGCTTTTTATACAGGTTCTTGAGAAGAGGAGTACAGGCAATGATTGAAACCGCGAACATAACGGCAAACGAAACTAAATAGTAGCCGTCCACAGGCTTAAAGAAACCGCCGCTGCCAAAGCCGAACATCGCCTTGTAATACATTGCGCAGGCGGAAAGCGAGGTCAGCTGGAAGAGCACCCAGCCGCAAACCGCGACAAAAATCGTATAGACATGACCGACAAATATTGGGGCCTTTTCAAGCTTTTCAAGCCAGAAGAGCTTCTCAAAGATGAGAAATGCCGCGTAATAAAGTCCCCAAAGCATGAAGGTCCAGTTGGCGCCGTGCCAGAAACCCGTGAGCGCCCAGACAATCGTGATATTAAGCAGCTGACGGTACTTTCCCTTACGATTGCCGCCGAGGGGGATATAGACATAGTCGCGGAACCATGTGCCGAGGCTGATATGCCAGCGCCGCCAAAATTCTGTGACACTTTTCGCGATGTACGGGTAATTAAAGTTTTCCATGAACTCGAAGCCGAGCATACGTCCAAGGCCCACAGCCATATCGCTGTAACCTGAAAAATCAAAATAAATCTGGAGTGAAAAAGCAAGAATACCAACCCAAGATCCGACAACGCTCAAGTCGGAAGTTGCCATAACAGAATAGGTATCCCAAAGCTTGCCGATATTGTTCGCGATCAGAACCTTTTTCCCGAGACCGACTGTGAAACGCCGCACACCGCTGGCAAATTGATCGGGAGAGCTGGCACGGAAATTAAGCTGAGAGGCGACGTCCTTGTAGCGGATAATAGGACCGGCAATCAGCTGAGGGAAAAGTGCGACAAATGTTCCGAAGCTGATGAAATTCTTCTGGACATCGCCGTCACCGCGATAAATGTCAATGGGATAAGACATGGTTTGGAAGGTGTAGAAGGAAATGCCTATGGGAAGCGCAACGCCCAGAGGCTTAATAAAATCAAGTCCGGGGATTTGATTAAGCGTTACTGCAAATAGATCGTAATACTTAAAGAACATAAGCAGAGCAAGGTTTATAACGATGTTAATAATGAGAAAAGTTCGTGCTTTTTGTTTATTATTATCTCTGTACTTACCGACAAACAGTCCTGAAATGTAGTTAACGACGATGGAAAACAACATCAGCAGAATGTAAACAGGTTCACCCCAGCCGTAGAATATCAGGTTTACAACGAACAGCCATGGATTGCGCCACTTCCAGGGGACAAAATAATAAACTGCCAGAACAACCGGCAGATATACAAACATAAATAGTATGCTTGAAAAAACCATTAAGAACTATCCTCCGCAAACGCATGATATAATATTTTACAGGATAATACACAAAATTGCAAGGAGGGACATGAAATTCCGCAGATGCATTTATTATAGACTTAATTGAGCACCGAAAAACAGCCGCCTGAGTCTGTTATGACTAAAGCGGCTGCAAAATTTGTACGAGGTTATTCAGCAATGTTTGAGAATGAAGCCTGATAAAGCCGATTCCAGCTCCTTAGGCTTTTCAAAAATGGCGACATGACCGCAGTTCGGAATTGTAATATACTCCGAATTTGGGATATGGTCGGCTATAATCTGCGAGAATTTTGGCGGCTTTAAAATATCGTCTTCGCCGCAAACAATAAGTGCCGGACATTCAATCCTTGTAAGTTCATCCGTCATAGTCACATTCTGCAAAAAGGTGTCATAGAGGATTTTTTGTCCTTGCAGATAGTCGGCAGGGAAGGACTTTACGGCCTTAGCTCGTTCGGCCAGCATAGCGCGATTTAAGGCCATAAAATCGGGGCCGTAAATGCTCGGCGCCATACCGTTAAAGAATAGTTCTCCGTCTCCGATGTCGCAAAGCGCGCTCCATCCAAGCACGAAACCTTCCAATACGGAATCAAGCTCGCTTACGGAGTCGATAATGGAAATTGTTTTCACCATCTCGGGATATAAAACGGCGAATTTCATGGCAATTTCACCGCCGTAGGAAGTGCCGACAAGATGGAGCTTCTTTATACCAAGATGTTCAAAAAGCGCTCTCGCTTCGTCGCAATGCTCTAAAAAAGTATATGGACCGGAGGGCTTTGATGACTTGAGCTGCCCTTTGAAATCGTGAAGGATGACCCTAAAGCCCAATTTCACAAAAACGGGGGTCAGGTATGCCCAGCTTGATGTCGAAGCCATTACTCCGTTTAGAAAAGCGACGGTGTTTTTGCCGTTTGGATCGCCCAGTTCTTCATAAAAGAGTTGAGTGCCTTTATACTCATAAATCGCCATATAATACCCTCCCAATTATAGAATAATGAATCAGTATTCATTATAATGCTGCTAACATTCTATTAGCTTGGGAGGGGAATGTCAAGATGGTGTTGGGATTATATGTGTTATTTGAAGTATTTCAACTTAATAATGCTGATTAGAGAGAATTGCCAGATGAATTATAGTTCATAATGCTGTGCGCTCTATTTCTTTTCAGACTCATCCTTGTTCGGCGCAAAATGGGCGAGGGGATTGGCAGCGGCGGCCACTCGAAGCTCTGAATTATCGACGTGAGTATAAATCTGTGTCGTATTCAGATGTTCATGCCCCAAAACCTCTTGAAGCGTTCGTACGTCAACACCATTTTGCAGCATCAGAGTGGCGGCGGTATGGCGAAGCTTGTGAGCGGAATACTGTGTTCGGTCAAGACCCGCGCGAAGAAGATTTGTTTTTACCATGCTGTGAACCATTTCCCTGGAAATTCGCGTTCGGCGGTTGGAAACAAATAACGCCGGCTCATGAGCGGGAACAAGGTGTTTTCGTACCTCTAGCCAGTCAAGAAGCGCTTTTACAGTTGCGTCGTTTAAATAGGCTATGCGCTCTTTGTTGCCCTTGCCGATTACGCGCAGACTTTCTGTATGAAAATCAGAGACATTTAGACCGACAATTTCCGAAATACGAAGACCACAGTTCAAAAAAATGCATATAATACAGTAATCACGTTCCCTAAATTTACCATCAATCGAACTTAAAAGACGGCGGCTTTCATCCAGAGAGAGATAGTGGGGGAGGGTTTTCGGGGTTTTTGGGGAATCAAGGTCAGCAACCGGGTTCTCTGACAGTAATTTGGCTTTTACGGTCAAATACTTGTAGAAACTGCGAATACATGCAATTTTTCTTGCACGAGTAGTCGGGGACAAGCCATATTTCTTGGAACGGCTATTTTGGTTAACGACACGGTCGCGGGCGAGGTAGGCAAGGTAATCATAAACCTCATTAAGCGTAACGCAGCGCACAAAATCAAGATTTACATCCAATATCGAAATATCATCAAAATCAGTTATTCGCGGAACAATACCGCGTTCGATTTTAAGAAAGCGAAAAAATGTTCGCAGATCTAAAAAATACTCATCAACGGTCTTAGAAGAGTGACCTTTGATGGTTTCGTGGTACATAAGGAAATCTTTAAGTATTTGCGGCGATTCGGTACGATAATCCATAATACGGCGCTCCTTAAAAAGCGAAAATAATCTGTTTAACCATAACAATAGTTTCGCAGAGAAATGCTATGTGTTAGTGGCGGTAGTTTTATGATATTATTATAGCATGCAGCAGTGGGGCAGTCTATTGACAAAAACACCAATAATTAAACAAAATAAAAATTTTGTTTAATATAGGGGATATGTAAACCGAGGAATACTCCATAATCCTAGCTTTTTCAATGATATCACAAATGCAACCAAATTGAACAAAATAATTAGGTTTGCACTATATCGTGCTATTCAGATAATCTAGGATATTTTGCTTCGGAAAAGCTCAGGATTACATATATAATCGTCCGTGCGTATTTCTTTCTTTACAGTCGTTTTTTCCCTTTGGCCCGCCTTCGGCGCCGGGGCCCCAAACCCCGACACCTGTGGCGCACCAAAGGTACGGTAACTATCGTAAAGTCGTGCATACTTACGGCGCATTATAAACCACTCGGAATCATTTTTTTCCTTGATACAGTAATACCGCTCAATAGCTACAAATAGCCTACCACCGAACATTAAACCAAGGAAAAACCCCAAAGTCTTATAATTGGAAGCTTTCCTATGAATAACCTCATATTCAACTGTTCCCAGTATCTGCCTATCAATAATTCTATCAAACTGTGTTATTAAAATAACATTGTACCCATACTTCCGATGTTGGCGAAAGAACTCATTCCATTCGCTTCGCCCTTTAGCCTGCCAATCTCTGTTTCCGAACATAACTTGACATTCGTCAATTACGAGCATTGTTTGCCCTTCTACAATGTTTCCATTGGTATTCCTCCTATGATAAGAGTAAGCCAAGTCAATAAGGAACTCGGGACTTAAATCAGAATTATCGATGTAAACGAAAAGACCCTTCTGCTTTTTCTTAGGGATAGCCGTCCTATTTATATCAAAATTTGAAATAACATTTTTGCCCCTACAAATGCGCTTGTAGATTTCAGCGGCACAATGAAGACTTTTTCCGCTCCCGGGCGTACCAGTATAAAGCCATATCATCAGTCACCCACCGCCTTCGACCACCTAAGTATTAACTGATAAGTGTAAAATACAACTATGGCAGCTAACCACGCTGCGCCGATCGTGACGAACGTCCCGACAGGCACAACCCAGTTAAGCCAGCCGAGCCATGACACCGACTGAATGGAATCAATGAAAGGCTGCACAGGGCTATTCGGAAGAATTGACATTATTATTGAAACAAGAGATTGCAACAAGTCATTTATTTTAGAAATCATAATGCTACCCCTTAATCAGTTTTCGAGTGAGAACTATAAGACCGAATATGAATAATATTGTCGTTCCCCAACGCACAGCCTTAGCGACACCTTCAAACTGCGACAAGTTAATTGTCATGCTGCTTTCATAGCCCAGAGAAGCGAATTTCAAAGGAATAGTAGCAGACGGAACTTCGGCAGGAGCATTTAAAGCAGTTACCAACGCTATCAAATCAAAAGGAACGCAGAAAGGAAACTTGTCCTTGAGGTTTACAGGCATTTCGGGAGTATCAAAGTCTGATTCTGTTGTTGTCTGAGTAGTCGTTTGTTTTAAGGTCTTTAAAATCTCAATAAGCCCTAAAGCGGATAGAATAGTAACCCACCGTGATAAAGGGATTCCGTCAACCTTTTCTTCATCATCAGCATTTTCTACATCTTCTGCTGTTTCTTCCATAGGTATATCAAGCGTTGCACCGTCAGCCATGCTGCCGATTACAGTATCAAAAGCGTGCTTCATATCATCGACTTCAATAGATATCGCTTTGCCGACCTGCATTGAATCAAATATAGGAGTAGCAACGGAGCCAGACAAAGGAAACATACCGTAATACTCGGGAAGCAAATTCCCGGGCATACGATATTCATAAAGGCCTAAAGCATTAACACCACAAGCAGCGAAAAACGGTACAATCCATTTATAGCCGTTTCCGTCTATGTATTGATAAAAGCCATATTTGACTTCTGGATTCGACCAGTTATTCACATTCAACTGCTCACCGTAAGGACGGTAATCGCTCTCCATGACGTTAATATTATTAAGCTGCATAAAACGATACGGCCCGTTTTCCTGCACGCTGTAATTATAGTCGACTCCGTTAACAGTGAAAGTGGTTACGGTACCAATAGCAATAGTAGCCAAAGCGAACAATTGCGAAGCTTCTAATCCTGCAATAGAATTATATATAGGAACATCATCTATGAGGAATTTATCCCTGTTTGCTACGTCAATTGTTGCCTTGCCGAAATATTCCATAGCTTTAAGAACTACTTTTTTGAATAGTCCTAAGTCAACTTTTGTAGGATACCATTTATAAAATCCGTCAGTTCCAATAGATACCGAAGCGCCGACAACGCTAAGATATTCCCCTATTACAGGATTCGAATTTATAAATTCGCTCGTTGCAATTGCTTTCTGGCCGTATGTGGCAAACGTAAGGCCAATAGCTCCTAAAGCATATTGTCCGAGAGTAAGCACTATCGGGCCGAGAGTTTCTCCATACGCAGCTTTAAATTCATCCAAGACCTTTAAAGCAGCAGCTTCAAAATCGCCTAAAGAAGCAGCATGAGCCGAGCCAGACACATTCAGTAACGGACAGCATAAAACAACAATCGCAAGAGCAATTGATAATATTCGTTTTTTCAGATTTTTCATTTCAAAACCCCCAAAAATGAGTAAGGGCAGGGAAGCACCGCCCCCCTGCCCTGCCGACCGTTAACCTTTGCTTATGGACTTGAAAAATCTGATACCGTACTTCACGCCGAATACGGCAGCAAGGATTCCGAGAGCAATTGGAAGCACAGCCGTAATGGAGCCGAGAATGGAAGTGCTAGCAGATGTAAGTCCAGTAGTAAGAGCAGTCTGAACTTCATCAGTAGCAAACGCATTGACCGCCATAACTGCAACAACAGAAATAACAGTCATAAGTGCTACGAGCTTCTTTTTCATGATTTTCTCCCTTCACAAAAATTTATATTATGTTTGAGATGACTGCTGAATCAAACCGATTACAGACCGTACACCCCACACCATAACACCCACAATCAGAGTAAGCGCAACGCCCCACTCAAGACCGAATATTATCAAGCCGACTATTTCATCTGTCATCTGAAAAACCTCATAATCATACTTCCTAAAACACAGCCGGCTACAAGAGCTAAGCAAAAAATAAAGAACTGATTATAAGAGGTTTGCATTAGCACAAATGCGTCAAAGGATTCTTGAGTTATACCCACAGAGCACCTCTCCCCTCTTTTTAACCGCACGACCTGTTACACAGTTTTCCTTCTATTTCCAGTCTTAAAGTGATTGTGTTGCCGTCCTCGTCCTCGGCTTCGATATCAAAGGCGTTTACAGGCTCTAGCTTGACTTCTACGCCGATTTCCTCATAATAATGCTTAATCCACAACAGAATACCTATATCACGGCTCAATGCGAGTATTTCGCTGTCACACACGCTTATAATTCCATACATTACCCAAATTCTCCATTTCCTTAATTTTCAATTGCGAACTCACATCAATTGTTACAGGGTCTACTTCTAGGACTGGCTTTTGCAGCTTTACTATCTGTGAAGGACTGAACGGCTCCATGTCCTCGGAATACTGATAAGGCCATGTCCAATCATTAGTTTTAAATCGTCCAACGCTGCAAAAGCGATAATGTTCGGTTATGCACTCGTCAAGTTCCCTCTGATGTGCATACACATCGGCAACATGTTCCGCTTTTTTCAAAGGTCTGCTTGCCATATATAAATGCTCTCCCTTCAAATCCCGAAGAGCCTTAATGTCTTTATTTATGTATTTTGTGGTATAATTTATCGTTGCCTCATGGTTACGAATTTTCGCCAGAGAAACAAACCCGAATTTCCTCTGATATGATTCCCAATTGTAAAACTCGTTTTCAGTAAGATATTTCGGATAGCACTTTCCTTCAAAGCGTTTAACTTCACAGTTTGGCAAACCATTTATAAGGCCGTGAATATGCCATGCACCGTCCTTGTGATTCTCGGGAACAAATAGGAATGAAATTCGATTTTCGTTATCGGGATATTTCTTCCGCAAATCCCTTATGAATTGCCCCAAATCCTTCTTATACTTGAATAAATCGAATCGGTTATATTTCTCTTTATCCAAAGTCAATGTTGCGAAGTAATCCCACGGATTACACATTCCATATTGATACACCATAGAACGAGCACGGGAAAAAGCATTGTCGAGCTTTGAATCATTTTCAGTAACTTCATCGTCTTTAATATGAATAGACTGACCGCATATTTTGAATTTTGTTATTTGATAGGTGGTACCAGAAAACCGCTTTATCGTGTACAATGGACGTTCAAAAGACGTTATCAAGATACCACCCATTTCCCGTAAATCGTTATAATGTCAAGTGACCCCTCGGGGAGCTTATCTCCCCTATTTTCAGAGCTTCCAATTACGCATATCCGCCGTTCTGCGGAACTTAAAGCCGTTCAGCTGTAATGTGTCAATAAGCTCCAAATTGACGTGCTGCGCGTCTGCTAAACGGTCTTGTGCTTGCTTGCACTTTATACGCCATTCCGCTTCACGCCGTAACGCTTCGTCCCTGTCAGCTTCCAGACGTCTCACATAGTCGTTGTTCTGGAGGAACACATTTAGATTGAACTCCGTTGCCATTAGGCAGCTACAACACGGTCTATCTTACCGAACTTGTTATAGACAAGCTCTACTTCCCTGCCGACTTCGGGAACCCAACCGGCAGCCTTTGTATCAGACACAAAGAAGCTCTCACAGGCAAGACCAGCCGTGTCTTCTGCCTTGAGAGTGCAATGTACCTTATAGCCCTTAATAGGGTCTTCACCTTTGGGTGTGAAATCTACTCTTTTTACTCCGATAATTTTCATTTTTCAATTCTCCTTTCACATTATGATAGGACATATATATCCTACTTACGTTAAGAATAGGACATATATATCCTAAAGTCAATAGGTATTTTAATACCTATGCTATATTTAATAATAATTACAAAGAAAGGAGGATTTATCAGTGAAATATTACTATGATAGACTAAGAGAATTAAGGATAGATAAAGATGTTACTCAAGCTCAAATAGCAAGCATTTTACAGGTTAATCAGGAATATTACAGCAAATATGAACTAGGGAAAATACCATTACCAATCAAACATCTAAATACACTGTGCCTTTATTATGGCGTTTCCTCCGATTATATTCTGGGGCTACCCAATAACTTAAAATGGCCGAGGTAACAAATATGAAAGCCAAAGACCAAATACTATGGGAAGAAAACATGCTCCTAAATAAGCTTCTCAAAAATAAATCATTAAGCCTCGAAACAGATGTAATAATAAATTCAATATGTGTTAACTACCTAATAAAAAGTACTACTTCTGATAAAAAATTTGCAATAATCAAAAGCAATGATAAATTCGAAAAAGAAGCATTAGATAACTGCGGTTATACAACTTACCAAACAGAGAAATTAGATATTTCAATAATTGAGTACCTAATCCAATACATATTCAGAAATTAGAATACTGAGGAAATGACATGATTGAAGAGATTATCAAATACCTATTGATATTTGGAGCGTTCTGCATTTTAATTGCTTTTCTAAATAGCCGACTCAAGAATAAAGATAACAAGCCTAACGATAAATTCGATTATACCAAAGGGTATAAATCAAAATGGCTTTTCAGCAACCATGAAAAAGAGGCTTTTCACAAGATTAAAGCTATCACCGACAGCATGGAGCTCTACCTGTTTGCCAAAGTCCGACTATTCGACCTTCTCGAGCCGAAAGAGAATATAGAAAACAAATTAGGACATCAAGGGAAAATCCAAGCGAAGCACGTTGATTTTGTGATATGCGATAAAGAGCTTGTTGCCAAAGTGATCATCGAGCTTGACGATGATTCCCATAACGCGAAGGAGCGTATAGAGCGCGATAACTTCGTTGATGCCGTTCTTCTAAACTGCGGTTATAAAGTCCTGCATATCAGAGATGTTCAGCCAGAATCACTTAAAATGCAGCTCGAAAGCGTTTTCACAGTAACAGCATAACCGACCCTCTCCCCTCGGCTCCGCCGACCCCCTTCAAGGGGGAGATACCATTATTCAAATGGGAAAGCAGTTTGTGCTAACAATAACAATTCCCCCCTACCGTAAGGCAGAGGGGTTTTTGTATTTTTTGAACGGCTGTCATTATTAAAATTTCTTACAGCTAATTTCATCGATTATCTCTTTAATAGTATCATTATTCCTATACTGTTGCTGCTAAGTTCGTTTGTCCACAGCTCACCTAGATGCCATGCCGCGAACGGCTAAATATTGTGCCATGAAAAGCCCTATTAAAGTGCCGCGT
>SAAS01000146.1 GCA_009929315.1 Clostridia bacterium | reverse complement strand
GGGCGCGTCACTCCCGCCGCATGTGCACCTGCTGTCCGGCGGCCTGCTGCTGGGCGCGTTCTTTATGGCCACGGACATGGTGACCTCGCCGCTCACGCGCCGCGGCATGCTGGTGTTTGGCGTCGGCTGCGGCGTCATCACGATGTTGATCCGCACCGTCAAAACCGGTGCCTACCCCGAGGGCGTGAGCTTCGCGATCCTGATCATGAACGCTTTCACGCCGCTCATCAACCGCGCCACGCGCAACCGCGTCTTCGGTGCTGGAAAGAAGAAGTCATGACCGTTGGAGAACTTCAAAACAGGATATGCCATGACCGTGCGTAAGCCTTGGTCATATGACGAACTGTTCATCGTCCTCAACATCTACCACAAACTTGCGTTTGGTCAATTTGACAAACGCAATCCGGTTATTATCTCGTTGGCTCAAAAATTGGGACGCACAACAAGTAGTGTCGCTATGAAATTGTGTAACCTCGCTTCATTTGATCCTGAGCTACATTTACGCGGAGTCAAGGGGCTCACTGGCGCGAGCAGACTTGACAAGGAGGTTTGGGAAGACTTTCATGCCAAACTTGATGAGAATATCCCTGCAAGTGAAGACAAATTAAGGTGTCTCTTTGGCATCTCCGTCAACGAGGAAGTGGAAGTTTCCAGGAGAAACGGGATACAGAGACGGTCAAAGGGATCCATTTTGCCGAGTGTAACAGAAGTGTCAACACTCGTGAAACAGAGACGCGGGCAAAGTTTTTTTCGCAACGTTGTTCTAAACAATTACGCAGAACAATGTGCCATTACGCTGATTGCTTTTCGTGAATTATTAGTTGCATCGCACATCTTGCCGTGGCATTCACATCCCCGCGAGCGTCTTGATGTTCGAAACGGCATTTGTCTTTCAAGACTTCACGATGCCGCCTTTGATTGCGGACTCATTACATTTGATGATGCTTATCGGTTGATACTCTCGCCGCAAATTAAGGATGCCATCTCAAACCAGCGCGTTTTGGCGGAAAACTTTGGAGCTTTTGCCGGTGTTTCATTACGCTTTCCCGAACATGCGTTACTTCCGAACCCTGCATTTCTTGCTCACCATCGCAAAACAATTTTTAAATCTTAAGGTCGTAATACAGGGTTAGTGACAGAAAGAAATGGTTACGCTCATGAAAGACACGGTTAAACTGATTCTTGTTCTCACACTCATCTGCGCGGTCAGCTCCGCGCTGCTCGCCGCGGTGTACAACAC
>SAAS01000145.1 GCA_009929315.1 Clostridia bacterium | reverse complement strand
TACATCCTCTGACGGTGGTATATCGCAGCACAGTGTATCCGATCATGCCCCCCACCATACTGCTTCCATAATTCGCCGGGGCCGAACCCGTAATATTCATGGCAACCGAGCAATTCTCAATCACGTTTGAATAGGAAGGGTAATCGCTCGGATAATAGGTGTTGCCGATAATTCCGCCCAGATAACCGGTGCCGGTGATTTCGCCGGTGACCTGGCATCCGGTAATCTGGGAGTTATGGCAATCGTAGCTAATAATCCCTCCCGCCGTGTAAGCATTGTTGATAGTGGCATCCACCTGGCAGTAATTTACTTCCAGAGGCCCATTGTTTTTTCCGACTAAACCGCCCACTGAGGCACTGTTTCCCCATTGGCTGTAATTGCCGCTGAGGTTTCCTTCCATCGCGCAGGAGTTCAAGACGGTCTCTCCTCTCGTATTGCCAAAGAGTCCCCCTACACATCCATACGTGTCTGATGTACTCAGATCACCCCTGACCTTGACGTTCAGGACGGTCGCGCTTTCCGCGATTGCTGAGAGTCCGCCAGTGAAGTCGGCTGAGGTTGCCTGAGAAGCGTAGTTAATGATCAGATCACGGATTGTGCTTCCGCTGATGACCCCGAAAAGGCCGACGTTAGCCTCCCCGGCGCGATTGATTTTCAAACCTCCAATGGCGAAATTCCGTCCGTTCAGGTGGCCTCGGAAAGGATCATTTTCTGAAGTGCCGATGGGCGCCCAGAGTTTTCCTTCATTGTAAAAATCTCCTCCGGCCGCGAAATCCGCTTCGCTGAAAGTGATGTCGTTCGCCAGGGAATAATACTTGCCTGCTCCGGCTTCACCCGTGTATTGGCTCAGTGATGCCAATTCCTGGGGGGTCGAGATGAGCCACGGATTTTCCTCCGTCCCATCACCGCCTGAAAAACCATAACTGCTGCAGAGCGCCAAACTCAAGACCAGAGCCGCTCCGCTTATTTTTTGAGTTATTTTCATAAGCTTTTTTTGTTTTAGATTCATTTCAGCTCCAAGAAATATCCCGGAGACACAAGCTGATCCGCCAGATACATGTTGTTTAAAGCTGATTCTCCGACACCCTTAACTTTTACTGCCTGAAAAACCCTTAGACACGTCTGAACCGAACCAACCCAAGTACACCGTATCTTTCAAAAGTCGATATGTCAATCCGTTTTTTAATGAGAGTAATAAAGAAATTCTCAAAAAAACGCCCTTTCTAAAAATGGAAAACCTCCAA
>SAAS01000144.1 GCA_009929315.1 Clostridia bacterium | reverse complement strand
AACTATTAAAATTAAAAACAAGTATGAATAAATAATCATTATATAAAAAATAAAAATTAACTACTCTTGTTTAAAGATATGTAAATAACGTATAATATAGAAAGACTAAAGAAGATTTATATTGTTGAATCTGAAAGTAAAAACCTTTCAATAATAATAACAAGACAGGGAGAACGATAACAGATGGCGAAGAAGAAAACTGAGAAAATGAACAACACCGGAAGCGTAAGCGATGAAAAAAAGAAGAGGATCGACGACTGTCTGAAGTCGATCCAGAACAAGTTTGACAAGGGAACGATCATGCTCCTTGGGGCGCAGCCTATTAAAAAGGTACCGGTAACTTCAACCGGAGTGTTCCCGATAGACGTTGCGCTCTCTATAGGCGGTATCCCGAAAGGAAGGATATGCGAGTTCTTCGGCCCGGAGGGCAGCGGAAAAACTACAGTTGCGCTCTATTCCATAGCGGCGTGCCAGCAGGGCGGGGGAGTTGCGGCATTTCTGGACGTTGAACAGGCGCTTGACCCTCAGCTTGCCGTAAGCTGCGGGGTAAAACTTGAGGAGCTTATCTTTTCCCAGCCCGACAACGCGAACCAGATGCTTACCATGGCGGAGCAGCTTATCCTGAGCGATGCCGTAGACCTTCTGGTCATCGACTCGGTGGCGGCCATGGTGACCGAGGCCGAGATGGACGGGACCCTTGGCGAATCGGCGGCAAAGATAGGAGAGCTTGCAAGGCTTATGTCGTCGAGCCTGAGAAAGCTTGTCAACCTGGCAAGCAAGCACGGTACGACAATTATCTTCATAAACCAGATAAGGCAGAACATAAATACCGGCTACGGCCACGGACCCACAGAGACAACGCCCGGCGGAAAGGCGCTTAAGTTTTACAGCTCTGTCCGTCTTGAGATCAAGCGTGGAAAACAGATCAAGAAGGGCGACGATGTCATCGGCCATGAACTCTATGTCAAGGTAGTAAAAAACAAGATGGCACCTCCGTTCAAAACCGCTCACTGCGCGCTTATTTACGGAGAGGGCATTCCCGAGGATCTTTGTATAGTCGACATGGCAACGGACAAGGGCATTCTGAAACGCAAGGGATCCTGGGTCGTTTACAAGGGAGAGACCATTGCACAGGGAAGGGATGCCGCAGCAACGCTGCTGAAGGAAAAGCCGGAGCTTCGCGAGGAGATAAAGCATGCGGTCATGGATGCCATAGGACAGATATGTGCTCCTTCTGACGATGATCTGC
>SAAS01000143.1 GCA_009929315.1 Clostridia bacterium | reverse complement strand
CGATTATCTTTCTCTGGTCGAAAGGCTCAGGCCGAAAGTCGCCATAGCTGAAAACGTGAAAGGCATGCTCTTAGGCAACGCGAAGGGATACACGAAACTGATTATGGCGCGGTTCCGCGAAATAGGATACAAGCCGCAATTATTCCTAGTCAATGCCGCAGATTGCGGAGTTCCGCAGAAGCGGGAGCGCGTTTTCTTTTGCGCTCTTCGAGAGGATATAGACGCGCCGCCATTGAAACTGGAAATGAAGCATCGATGGATAAGTGCGGGAGAAGCGACGGCAGATTTGCAGGAGTTGACGGATGCGGAAAAAGAAAATACGCAAAACACGCCATTGCAGATTAAATACTGGAACGCGACGAAACCAGGGGAAAACTTCTCTCGAGCGTTAAAGGAAATTACCGGCAAAGAATCATGGTTCAATAATTGCAGAATAGGCAAACACTCTCCATCATTTACACTTTCTTCTCAACCTCATAAATACCATCACTGGGACGAACCTAGGTTTTTCACATTCCGCGAGTGGAAGCGCCTAGGTTCCTTCCCCGACGACTACAAAGCAAAAACAGACAGAATCGGAAAGTACATGATCGGAATGAGCGTTCCGCCTCGGATGATGGAAGCGGTAGCTCGTCAGGTCGTGGAACAATGGATAAAAAGGACGTGATCTAATTGCCCGGAGTACAGCAGCAGGGGGACGACCTGCTCGTGTCCACGGGCGTGCTTTGCCATATATACGGAATAACGCCGGGAGCGCTTACGAAGTGGAAGAACGGCGGATGCCCGCAGACTAAACGCGGATGGTACAACCTCCGGGAAGTGGTTGCTTGGAGGGATGCCGGGACGACCGTCGATGCGGTCAAGGCGGGCGATCTGCGGACGGCAAAGCTCGCCATCGACGTGCAATACCGAAAGACAAAAAGCCAAAAGGAACAGTTGCTCCTCGATATCCTCAAGGGGCAATACTATAGCAAAGAGGATGTTGAGGACGGATGGAGCCGACGAGCGCTTGAACTCAAGATTGCGCTCTTGAATTGGAGCAAGACGCTCCCCATGGACCTGATAGGGCTTGACGTACCGGAAATGGAGCACGCTCTGTACAAAAAGACGTGCGAACTGCTTGAGGAGTTCTGTCGAAATGGCGCATACACTTTTGACGAAAAAGGAGATTAACGCGCTACGACCGCCGGAGAAATTGACCGTCTCCGAGTGGGCCGACCGAAACAGGGTGCTCGACAGCAAAACGAGCGC
>SAAS01000142.1 GCA_009929315.1 Clostridia bacterium | reverse complement strand
GCGGCAACCTCGCAATCGGTCTGATAGCGCATTAAAACAATCATCGCGTCACTCCTTGGCTATATCAAAACCGCCGGATTGCTCCGGCGATAATGATTAAGCGTTATTTGCCTTTAAAAGCAGCTCATGGGTTAACTGGTTCGGCTTCCACAAGTTCCATCGCGGGCTTTTCTTCGGCGGGCACAAGAGGATTTTTCGGTTCTTCGGGCTTGTCGGCTTTCGGCTGATTATCAGCAATCATGGTCAGGAATTTGCCGACGATGTAATCAGCATTGTATTTCATACAAGCTTCATCATGCGGGCAAGTCCAAGGTTCGCCATTACCAAGGAAATCGCCAACAAAACCAAGCGGGCGGCCACAATGAACATCATCGCACGGGTTATTTGTCGGCACGAGGTTGACGATAGAGTCATAACCAAGCTGTTTCGGCGAAGTTGCGCCCCATACCGCCAAACCATTCTTTTTGCCAAGCGCGGCCCATGCGTGCATTGCAAAGCTGTCGATACCGATAAATGCTTCACACTCATCGAGCAGGGCAAGCAGATAGCGAATAGGAAGCGGCTGATTGCTCTGGTCATTATAGAGCCTCAGCACGTTATTCAGACTTTCTTCACGCGGCAGAGAAATCTGAAGCACCGCATAGTCGTTTTTCACAAGCCTATCAACAACCTGCTGTGCTACTTCTTTCGGCAAGCTGCGAGCCTGAGTGATTCTGCCGACATCGTTAGCCATTTCCTGATTAAAAGTGGGCACGCCGCCCGTCCACTGAAGCGCAATCAGCTTCTTATCTTTCGCAGCGGGCATTTGAGCAAGAATCTGAGCGAGAACTTTTTTAACTTCTTTTTTCTCTCGCTGAGAAAGAATCACGTCGCCGACGTTCTTTTCGGGCTTGCCAAGACCATAGCGGCGGCAGGCTGCTTCAATCATGTGACAGCCTTGATCGCGGTATGCCTTATCGAGATAGGGTTCGGCCTCGCCCATAAATTCAAAGTCTTTGTAAGTCCGATAGGCACCGTGAATAATCTGCTGCGGCGGGCCCGCAAAATATTCATCGACATACGGCAACCCCTTGAACACGTCGGGATAAGACGCTTTGACGTGGATTGTAGCATCAGGGTTTTCTTTCCTGAGCTGCCTCACCACTGCGGTTTTCATGATGTTCGCGCCAAGACCACCATGCACCTGAAAGAGAATTTTACGAGCTGTTGCAGATTTTTCTTTTTTCGCCATGAAATATACCCCCAAATTAT
>SAAS01000141.1 GCA_009929315.1 Clostridia bacterium | reverse complement strand
ACATCAATTACCAGCTTCGCGAGTACGCCCGCACGCTGTACGAGGGGCGCGGCGAGCCGGAGGACGTGGTGAGAGGCGCGGAGGTGACGGAATGAGCCACACGCCGGGACCGTGGAGGGTGGCTGAGAACCTGTTTGGGAACACCGCAAGCTACGAGGTGTACTCGAACGCGGAAACGAAGAGCGGCAAAGGTGGATATACACGTATATGTCAGATTACGCCACGAGACCAGAAGGACAATGCCCACCTCATCGCCGCCGCGCCGGACATGCTGGGAAAAATCAAGCGCCTCGAAGCGGAGAAGGCGGAGATGGGGAAAGTGCTGCTTTTGGTAAAAGTGATGATCGACTCGCACGCAAAACATCTTACTCGCGGCAGCGGCTATTATCGCCTCGTCGAAATAATCAAGAATCAAGGGGAAGCGAGGTGAGAGGAATGATAATCAGCAGAATGGGTCTTCGCAATGTTTTGATACCCCGAAAAATACGGGCCTCCGACAACCATTGTAGCGAAGAATGCAGATTTTGGAACGGCTTTGAGATGGACGCTTACTGTATCGAGATGGACGCTTACTGTACCCTACTAGGAGTGGAGCGCATCGTGCCACTGAGTAAAAGCGAAAATGGCTGGGAACGGTCGCAGAAATGTCTTGAGGCAGAGGAGAAAGCGAAGGAGGGGTTTGAATGAAACGCACCGTTTTAATACCAAACTACATTAAAGGAGATGAACAATTTTGTGACGGTCAGGATTGCTACCATTTTAAACGTGCGAACACGGGTGCCGTTTGTATTCTTGGAGAAAACGTAGAACAACTCAAACCTAACGGATGCCTTTGGGAACGTTGTGTAAAATGCCTTTATGGAGAGCGAAGAATGCTAAAAGAAATTACGCTACAAAATCCGGATAAAATCAATGAGCTTGAAACAGAAAAGGAAAAAATGTTAGATTTATTTAAACATGTGGCGCATGTTCTAGACGAAGGTGTGATTTCTCAAGATTTTTCACACTATCGAGCGTTCGATCTGCTTTGCGATATTGTGAAGGAATTGCGACGAATACGCACCGAAATCGAGAAAAACAAACGTAACGAGTTTGAAGATAAGGAAGAATGATCTGCGAAAGTAGATGCTTCCCAAGTTGTAATCGTTATGGATATAACTGCTTCAATTTGTCCACACAGGCAAGCGAGAACGGCATCAGGTTGAACGAAACGGATAAAGATGGGTATTCGCTCCTCTTTGAAAAAGAAATTCAGCAGAAGGCGAAA
>SAAS01000140.1 GCA_009929315.1 Clostridia bacterium | reverse complement strand
GGCAGCTCAAAGTCTGGCACCACGCGCTTTCCGGTCTCTATCCTGCTGACTGCCATCTGTCCCATCTGAAGACCAGCCAGCTGCAGCTTCGCCGCCATCGTGTCCTGCGTCCAGCCCGCTCGTATTCTCGCTTCACGCATCCGCTCGCCGCATACGTTGCATCTTCCGTCCAGTGTATAGAGCCGCACTTCCTCACCGCCCGTCTAATCATCTTTCGCATATTGACGGTAGTATAAAGCCGTGCTATTCTTATAAAAAAGATGATTAAGCGCAAGAAATATTTTGGAGGTGGTATTGTGAAGTGGATAGACGCGATTTTGCTTTATGCTTTGCTCATCTTCGCCGCTTTCTCCGTACTCATTCTCTTCGTTTCTTCGTGGCTTCGCAGGAAGATGTGCGATAATCCTCGCCGCGATGCGTACAGTTACCGCGAGTGCATCTGGTATATTCACCCGCAGCGCGTGTCAGACCGTCTGGCAAAGCGCCTCATCACGCCATCCTTTCTGAAGCTCGCTGACTACTGCAATGTTACGGCAATCGGTTTTCTCTCCATTCTTGTGCTGTCAGCCTTTGTTCTCTTTCTTGGAGGTGCACGATGACGGATAAAGTTTCGGTCTCTCGCTCCATTCTGTTCTTCGGTTGTTCCGCCGCAGTATGGGCTGTTGTCCGCGTTCTTTCATTTCTTCTTGTTGTATCGTTGTTTTCCCTTATTGAGCATCTTGGTCCATCTGGAATCGTTGACTACCTTATGCGTATAACTCACGGCGGGTTTAATCTTTTTCCCGTTATTCTGGAGTGTATCGTTTCTCTTGAAGCATCCCGCGCCATCTGCTCCCGTATATTTTGCAAGGTGGAACTTCCGTTTTACTGCTCGTTCAAAGTGTTTCTTACCGTCTATGTTGTAGCTCTTCCCGTTCTTCTCGCCCTGTCATTTTTGCTCCGTGGTTTTGAGTTTGGCTTGTCCTGCGTTTTGGATTACCTTATGGCCTTTTTCGCTTGGCTCGCTGTCAGTGCCAACGTTCGGAAGCGTATCAAGAGGCTCAGTGATGCAGCCACTCCGCCTGCCGCTTCTTCCGGCGCAGAATAATACTTGATAATACAGCAGAATCCCCCGAAGAGGTTCTTCCTCTCCGGGGATTCTTTTTGCTTAGTACATCGGCAGCACGATTCCTCCGCTTGATGCTGTCGGTAGCACGATGCCTCCGGTGTCCGCCTCTGCGTTCAGCGCGTCATATACGCTCTGCCCCACGCTGGTGCTGAACGGATTGTT
>SAAS01000139.1 GCA_009929315.1 Clostridia bacterium | reverse complement strand
CGGTCCGCGGAAGCCGCAAAAACCGGAGAGAAGCGCGGGAGTGATTTCCCACCTTTTCTAAACAGCGTTCGATTTGAACTCTGTTTTATTGCTTTGTGGCGAGGTCTTTTTTCTATAATAAATTATACCTAATTTTGTTATTTAGGAACATATTATTACTCGACGCACATATTATTACTTGATTTTCAAATGCTTATCGTATAGAATACGAAAATAATATTGTGTGTAGGTTTTGCGCCATGGTGCGGTAATGCGTGAAAGGCGGGGGTTGTTCAAAAAGGAGGTGAAAGCACCGTTCCTCTTGTCCGAATATTCGGAACGTGTCTTGTTTTATTGCTCTCCGGCGAGAGCGCAATATGTGCAGAAGCGGATTTCCTGGAGGTGGTTACTTTGCGTATGTGTAGGTTGTTTTTCATCTGTGTTGGCGCTCTTCTTTTGGTGTTGTCTCATTCTGCTGTCGAAGCGTCTTCCGACTATGTCTTCGATTTGAACAGACCGAACTCCGTTTCTGATCTGTCGGCTGGTTTGTCGGGACAATGGACTCTGGAAGTTACTGTCCAAGGACAGACCCAAAAGGGCGAGTTCGTGCTCCGGGAAGACGGAACTTTGTTTCTCGTGTGGTTGAACAGCGGTAACGTAGACAAGGAACCCGGTATTATCAGAGTCGGCAAATGGTCTTGGACGAACGGGAATTTTTCAATGCACTACGAAATAACTTCTCCCGATAATGTGAGACGCCTTTTTACCGCGAGGGTGTCGGATGATGATACTACGAGGATAACCGGGGAATACAAGAGCGGCTGAACGACGTGTACATGGGTCGCCCGGAGGGTTGACCAACCAGTAAATGATCTGTCAGGCAAATGGGACGTTCGTTCGATGCGAGAAGGAAGCGGCGAAAAGGTGTACGACGAAGCCGATCTTGTTTTAAACGGTGGCTCGGCGCATTCACATACCCTGACATGGAAGAGCGGTCCTTTCGACGGTGCTGTCAGGTCCGGGGTATGGTTCCAAACCGTCAGGCCCGAGAGGTTTTTCATGCAATATGAGTATCAGGATGCTGGAGAGCATGTTGGAGTGCGTTCTCTGAGACGCGTGTCTTTCCAGTCTGAAAGAATAGACCATGCTGATGGGACTATGAGTGGTTTTTCTGAAGACAACGGACTGGCCCGGCGCGGCGAATGGGAAGCTGAGCGAGAAGGTTCCCCAAGTCCTAGTCCAAGTCCTACTCCTAGCCCGAGTCCAAGCCCTAGTCCTAGCCCCAGCCCCACCCC
>SAAS01000138.1 GCA_009929315.1 Clostridia bacterium | reverse complement strand
GTTGTTTCCTTTTATATTTCTCTGATATTCCAGATCAGCAAGCGTCTGAAGGTTGGTGGTGGCTTCGAAAATAATGCTTCCGCCTCTGCCTCCGTTGCCTCCGTCCGGTCCTCCGTTTGGTCTGCACCTTTCACGAAGGAAACTCATACAGCCGTTTCCTCCTCTGCCTGCCTTAACGGAAAGTCTCATTGAATCGATAAATTTCATAATGTTACCCCGTCCCTAAAATACTATAAAAGGGGGCCTTATATATAGGCCCCCGGGATCATACTCAAACTTATTGTTGTTTAAAGCGTTTCAGGCTCAACAGTTACAAATTTGCGGTCTGCTCTGGTCAGGAAACGGACCTTACCTGTCGCAAGAGCGAAAAGTGTATAGTCGCGGCCTATTCCTACATTCTGCCCGGGGTGGAATTTGGTGCCGCGCTGACGCACTATAATAGTTCCTGCGTTTACGAATTGGCCGTCACTGCGTTTTACGCCGAGATACTTGGGCTGACTGTCCCGGCCGTTAGTACTGCTTCCTTGACCTTTTTTATGTGCCATGACTTATAAAATACCTCCTCTTTAGGGTGTTGCTCTAGCCTTTGATACCGTCGAACTCGACAAGAGTATACTGCTGACGGTGTCCGCGGAATTTGCGGTAGTTCTTCTTTCTGCGGTATTTGAAGACGATGACCTTGTCATCTTTGCCGTGTTCAAGGATCTTGGCTGTTACGACAGCTCCGTCAATATAAGGAGTGCCGATGACGGGACCGTCATCCTTACCGAGAAGGATCACCTTGTCAAAAGATACCTGCTCGCCTTCTTCTGCGTGGATCTTTTCAAGGCGCAGTTTGTCTCCTGTTGATACTCTGTACTGCTTACCGCCTGTTTCGATAACTGCATACATTCTTAATTTTCCTCCCTCCGCTGCGTGTCAGGCAGCCTTATGGCTTTTATGGCCTGCACCAAGCGTATTCTACAACCTGAGTATTATAGTTAAAATTCTGTGTTTAGTCAATAAGTGCGGCTCCATCATGTCGCTTTGATGCCTCGCGGTCCAGGCTTGTATTCAGCAGGGATCTTGCATGCTCCAGTGCTTCATATGAATTATCATCGCCTGCAAGCATCCTCGCGATCTCTTTTTCGCGATCTTCATCCTTGATCATGAATATATAGGTATCTTCTCCGTCTCTTTTTACAAGAAAATGCTGGTCTGCCATGGAGGCTATTGCGGCCTCGTGTGTAATGAGGATGGTCCTGCATCGTTTGGAAAGCTCTCTCAGTTTGTGTCCTGCCAACAATGCTGTTCTG
>SAAS01000137.1 GCA_009929315.1 Clostridia bacterium | reverse complement strand
GTAGGGCAGACGAACAACCGGGGAAGATAACCGGCCGGTTCCCGTCCGGTTTAAGCTGTGCTCCGCCGTGTCTAGCCGTTCGGCATAAAAATCCTCACATCCCGTGTCGCTGCAATGAAATGTATTTCAATACATTAACACTTTAACCGAGGGGTGACCCCTCGGTTAAAGTGTTAATAAACGAAATATCAACAAGTTACAGCCGCCTGTCCTGAAGTTATTCTCGCAGCCCGGGTTATTCCCGCGCGCCGCAAGCCCTTAAAGAGCTTGCGAAATGAGCGGGAAATAACCCGCCCTTCCGCTGCGGGAAATAACCCGCCCTTCCGCTGCGGGAAATAACTTGAGCAGCTCCGCTTCCAGCGCCCCGCCCCTCGCGCCGTCTCCAGGGCCCGCCCTGCGCGCCACCTCCCGAGCGCGGGGCTTCTTTCAAAATTAATCTAGCTAATGCTCAATTAATAAGGAGATTAGAGGCTTGTGGAGGAAATCTTTATAATTTTTACATAAAATGATGTAATAATATCTGCGTTTTATTACCTTTATGTGCTCTTAATTAACCCTATTTCTTAACTTAACTATGCTACACTGGCATTCAGAGTGTTATAATCTGAATGTTGAATTCAAATTTGTGAATGTACTTGCAGATTTGCTCCACTTTTTTTCCAACTAATCTAAACTATTAATCCACACTAATTAAACATTAATGATGGTTAAGCGGATTCTACTATTATTGGGGATTCTGTCTGCGCTATGCAGCTATTCCTACGCCCAGATTAAAGTTACCGGAAGGGTAACTGATGCGATCGACGGAACGCCTGTACCTTATGTCTCTGTTATGGTGAAGGGAACTTCACACGGAACAGCAACAGATGTTAAAGGTATATACTCACTTAACAATGTTCCATCAACAGGAACACTTGTATTCACTTTTATAGGGTATCAGACACAGGAGGTGCCCGTGAACGGAAGAGGGGAGGTTGATGTTATTCTGGTTCAGCAGGCGGTGGGGCTTGATGAGGTGATGGTTGTAGCCTACGGAACAGTTACAAAGGGTTCATATTCCGGCTCGGCAACCCAGCTCAAACAGGAGAACTTTAAAGATATCCCTGTTGTGAGTTTTGAGCAGGCAATAGTAGGAGCAGTACCCGGAGTACAGATAGCGCAAAAATCGGGACAGCCCGGATCACTACCGGAGATACGAATCAGGGGATTCGGATCATTCAATGCAGGTAACGAACCTCTCTATGTAATAGATGGTGTGCCTGTAACCAGCGGTGACTGGGGCTCGGGAAATATGTACACCAG
>SAAS01000136.1 GCA_009929315.1 Clostridia bacterium | reverse complement strand
TTAAATTCCCGGATGAGGAAACGACAGACGTTGGTCTTGCGGTGATGGGAAATTCAATGCACTTAAATTCCAAAAAGCGGAAACCAAACGCGTTATATTTGCGAAAAAAAAATTAAAGATCACAGCTTCGATTGTAGCGCTTGGAAACGAACTATTGTTACGGTAAGCAGAATTTAAATTCATATACTCTGCGACGCGGAATAAGAAATAAATAAAAAGCCGCGCCGAGGAGGAATTATCATGTCCGAAAATAAATACGCAATAATTAATTTGAAAAAAATGCATAACAAGGATCTCGCGAAAATCGCAGAACACAACCGAAGAAAATCGCCGACAGGGACATATACAAACCCGAATATCGACCCAAAACGGACGCATCTGAACGTCCGTCGTTCCGACCATCCGGAAAAGGAACTGAAGACCCTGATCGACCAGCGGATATCAGAGAGAGAAGTTCAGCAAAAAAAAGTCAGGAAAGACGCGGTCAAAATGATATCGGTACTCGTGAGCGCCAGTCCGGAATATATCAACAGCCTGGATCGTCAGGAGCAGATACGTTACTTTGATGAATGCTTTAAATTCTGTCAAAGGCGGTTCGGGAAGCAGAACGTAATAGAGATGAACGTACATTTTGACGAGACAACCCCCCATGCGCATGTTTCGGTAGTCCCCATCCTGAACGGGAAACTTTGCGCCAAGAAAATAATGACCATGAAGGCCCTTTACGATATTCAAGAGGCATTTCCGAAGGCGATGCGGGAAAGAGGTTTCGACGTCGAAAGAGGAACCGGCGGCGATCCGAAAGAGCGCAGGAAGCACCTGTCGGAAGAAGAATATCGGTTGAAGGCATGGAGCGCAGACCTAAAACAGAAGGAAGAGGGGCTGAATAAATTCGAGCAGCGGCTTGAAAACAAGCTGAGCGAGCTGGAGATTCCCCGTCAGACGCTCCAGGACGCGCAGGAAGGCCCCCAACTTCATTTAAAGGTATCTGAAACCCTTTTAGGCGATAAAAACAAAGTAAAAATCGACAAGGGGGAACTCGGAAAAGTCCTCGACCGAGCGGAACTCAGTAATAACCTGATCGCCACGATCGGAGCCGACCGCCTCAAGCTTCGGCAGCAGCAGGAAGAGTTGAATAAACTCCGTGAAGAGGCTGTAGAATCAAAACATCTCGCCGACCGAAGAGCGGAACTGCTTCAAGAACTCGAAAGCGAACATCGGATGATCCTGAAGGAGAACGCTGAAGTTAGAGATCGCAACGCGGAGCTATACACCGAGAACGCCCAGATGCGGAAATATATCACCCACAAGGG
>SAAS01000135.1 GCA_009929315.1 Clostridia bacterium | reverse complement strand
TGACGCGCTCAAGGGCGAAATAAGCACCATAAAAGAGGATATATCCGATATTAAAGATGGCGTTGACCGTCAGGGGCATGACATGGCGGCGGTGCTCGGTGCGTTGCAGGCCGTGATGATTGCGCTGAACGGCGAAGGGTGCAATATTTCAGGCGCGAGGGACAGGTTTAATGATTACCTGTCGAAACGATGAAGGAGAGAAATAATGGAACAGAACAGATTCAAATCGCCCGTGGTATGGGCCGCCGTTGTCGCTCAAATCCTGACCGTGCTGATCGTGCTGGATGTGATTAACGTCGCCCAGCAGGAGACGATCAACCAGGTTGTCGCCGCCGTGCTGCAGTTGTTGATTGCGTTTGGCGTGATTAACAACCCGACTACTCAGGATAAGTTTTAGCATCTTAACTCAATATCTTAAATCTTAACCCTTAAAAAGTTAAATATCAAATTTCAAATTTGAGAAATCTGCACGGTAAATTCATTAAAATTTGCACGGCACAAACCCGCTCCATCTGGGGCGGGCTTTTTTATTTGCGCTTTTATCCGCAATAATGTGGATTTGCGGAGTTTTGTTTAACTTGCACGACCGGGCGAAGTTTTTAAAGTCCAGTTCAAAAAGTGTTGATTCTACTGACTTTTTTAACTTGACAGTCACTTTCACCGCCGCAGTGAAACGGCCCAAAACAGCGAAACCCGACGGATTCAGCAGTTTCAATCCATCGGATTTCAGTTTATCCACATCGGGGCGGCTGAATATCGGTGTGACACATTATCGCCTGTTTTTATCCGCTTTGTTACACATTATCGCCACAGTGCCAAAACGCGCGATATACCCCTGTGCAACTCGTGCAGATTTTGCACGGGTTCGACGCGGGGCGGGCCGGTCCGGGCCGTGTCGGTTGTATCTGACGGAATCGGGTCAGGGGCGGGTTGTGTCGGGTGTGGGTGGCGGGATTGACGTGGGAGTATCGGTCTGGCGTTGTGCAACATTACTAAAAACGAACCACAAATATTGGTTAGTATTACCTGTTGACAGGGGCGTACCCCCGTTGTAGAATAGGGTCATCATAATACAGATTTGGAGGTGAAACACGAATGAAATTGAAACCCAAGGCGCGGGCCGATAGGCCGAACCCAACTGCGTATACCCTGGCTATTGGCAGCGCTGAGGCCAGGAAGGCCGGGCTGATCGGGAACAAAGGCGAACTGTACGAAGTCGAGAAAACGGTTAAGGCTGGCGTGCTGGTGGTTAAACGCAAAGGCCGCGGGGAATCGGCGGAGAACGAACGGATTACTGAATTTTCAAGGAGGTAC
>SAAS01000134.1 GCA_009929315.1 Clostridia bacterium | reverse complement strand
ATCTTGTTCGTTTTTTAATTCCATTGTGCTTTGCCATGTTTACTCATCTCCAATATTTGGTAATCCGTCGACCTGCACCACGTCTAATTCGACGACTTTAGCCGGAACGGCGAGGATTTCAGCAAGACTGGGGGTCGTTCGACCCCCGTCTCCTGATACGAGCTCTTTGATGTAGAGGCCGCCTTCACCGAGCACTTCAAGCCGGTAAAGGCCGTTTTCCACACCAAGAACTCCTATGTCAATGACCTGTCTCTTTCGAACGAGGTCTGCACGTCTGTGCGAGACCCGTTCAGGCGTGCGCTGATCAATCCAGGCTCCTTTGAGCTTGGATACGGCATTCTGAACAGTTTCCAGAGAGATACTGTCATCTATTGAGACTAGAATCCTGTATGTTTTATGCCCTTTGTTTGATTTAAGCATTTCCACGGTTTTTTTGTCGGACCAGCTTTCAAGGACGACCCCTACTCTGGGGTTTGCAGACTCGTTTATCGCTTTTTCCAGCTCTTTTATGTCATATGTCCGCTTTTTCGGGTTCTGCATCTCCATAACAAAGGGTCTTCCGGTCCCGATCATGACTGCGTCGATGTCTTCTCTTCCCGCTCCGTGCAGGACCCCGCAGTCACTTTCGAAAATCTGTTTTGGGACTTCTGCAATGAGTTCTTCCACTGATGTGGGGTATTGTTTACCGGTAAAGCTGCAGATTTCACATCCTCTCCCTTTGCATGCGCGGCAGTCCCAGTGGGTCTGCGGGATCCCGCGTTCATATTTCAGATACCTGCCGTAGAAGTATAATGAGGCGATCTGGACTTCGACACAGTCGTCGGCAATATTCAAAACGATGGTGACCTCGGGATTTTTCGGATTCCCGCGTTTGCCGGTGAGAGCGGAAACTGCTTTTCCGACTTCACGGTTCATCTCGGATTTGAGGGGTTCGGGGTTTTCGAGTGAAAGGTCGGACCAGAGCATCTCTTCTGATTCAGCCATCATCGGGGGAACGCGGGTGCCTATGACGAATGTCTCGTGGTCGATTCCTTGTACGGCTGCTGCTGCTTTCTCAGCCCAGTAGGGAATCGTATCGAATAAGTCGTTGCAGACCCAGCAGGTTCCTTTTTCATAGGGTTTGTAGGGGATATTATACGCAAGGGCATGAGCTATCCGAAGGGAACGGCCCCGCTCTTCGTTGGTGAGTCCGAATGATTTTTTTGCGAACAGCCGGCCAAGGCAGTGATCGCAGATATCGCCGTACTCTAATATGGTGTTGACGAGTTCAAGCATTTGATTCTGTTATATTGGATGGGAAACCATTTAGGCTTGT
>SAAS01000133.1 GCA_009929315.1 Clostridia bacterium | reverse complement strand
AAAAAAGAGAGGGGAAAGGTTCAGTAGTTGGTTTTTCTGATCTCAAAGTATGCCTGCGGGTGTTTGCAGACCGGGCACTCCTCAGGAGCTTTCTCGCCGGTATAGATGTGACCGCAGTTTGCGCAGTGCCACTGCTGTTTCTCCGGGCGGGCGAAAACTTTGCCGAGCTCGATGTTGGCAAGCAGTTTTCTGTACCGTTCCTCATGGGATTTTTCGATTATGGCGACGCCGGCGAAAAGTTTTGCAAGTTCCGGGAAGCCTTCCTGCGCGGCATCTTTGGCAAATCCTGCATACATGTCAGACCATTCATACTTTTCACCGTCTGCCGCGTCTTTGAGGTTTGCAATTGTATCGGGCACTGCGCCGCCGTGGAGAAGCTTGAACCAGAGTTTTGCGTGCTCTTTTTCGTTGTTTGCGGTCTCTTCGAAGATATCGGCGATCTGGTTATATCCCTCTTTTCGTGCCTGAGAGGCATAATAGTTGTACTTGTTTCGTGCCTGGGACTCACCGGCAAACGCGGTCTGGAGGTTTGCTTCGGTTTTGGTACCTTTTACGTTACACATACTTTGTATTTAGGCAGATAGGGTAAAAAGGGTTTCGTCAGGGGCATTTTTGAAAAAAAAAGGGAGAGCGTGATCGGACAGCTCTGTGATACGGAGGTTAGCCGAGATTATTTTCTCTCTGCTTCCAGAAGCTTTCGAATTGCCGTGACTTCGGCAAGAAGTGCCTGCATATCTGCAGGAGCAGAACGTCTGCCGAAATCCACACCGGTCGCCGCAGGACTTGGAGCATTGCCGCGAACAAAATCCATGATCATTGCACGGAGTGGTTCGGGATCGGCGATGCCTTCCAGCTGGATCTCGGCCGAGCTCTTTCCTGCGTTTCCGCCGGCAGTCTCGATCTTTAAATTCGAGATCCCGAACATCCGCATGACCGGACCCTGAACGATATCCACATTCGTGATGCGGTTATAGGGAACGATTCCGGTTTTTCTAAACCAGACACCGCGTTTCCAGGTCATCTCCGTATCATTCAGGTGATACACGACCGAGACATAATACAGACGCGACCAGATCAGAACGAAGATCACGATTCCAGCGAGAACTCCAAGAGAGATCTGACCGATCAGAACAAAAACCGGCTCGCCCAATGCAACGAAATAGACCCATCCAACACAGCATGCCCAGATAAGAATAACTGCCGCTACGCTTGCAAGCGCCAGATACGAAGTATACTTCGCCTCCGGTTTAAAATTTTCACCGAGTTTAACCATCAAAATCAGATAGACCGGCAGATACAATAAGGTTTGTGAGAG
>SAAS01000132.1 GCA_009929315.1 Clostridia bacterium | reverse complement strand
AGAGTGAGATTCCGTACTGGTATCCGAAAGACCGGATGATGCACGCGCCCGAAGAGCAGGAGTGTTGGGGCGTTAAATGGCGTGCGGGAACCAGCAATTTTCGAACTGTGGATGAACTCTTCACCAAGCGCAATCTGTGGGCGCTGGCTTCTTTGAGATCTTATACAGAAAAGCTCAATTCAAAGTTTAGTGATTTTTTCAAATTTGCCTTTTCTTCTATTCTTCTCGGGATGAGCCGCATGTATCGATGGTCGGAGGACGGACAACATGATTTTATCAAAGGAACATATTATATTCCTCAACTATCTAGAGAAATCAATGTTTTTCAGTCTTACACCAGTAAATTCGGCGGCAGAGCCAGCATTATGGCCGTGCCCCCAAAAATTAGCACTGAATTATGTATATCAACCCAAAGCGCCGTCTCCTTGTCGCTTGTTCAATCAAATTCTTGCGATTTTATATTTACTGATCCGCCTTACGCAGATAATATCCAATATGGTGAGCTAAATTTTGTTTGGGAGGCTTGGCTAAATCTTGACACTCATTGGCATAAAGATGAAATAATTATCAACGAAATTAGAAATAAGCACGAAACTGACTGGACCAACATGGTGCGTCAGGCAATGACTGAATGTTACAGGGTTTTAAAACCAAATCGTTGGTTATCATTGTGTTACCATGACACATCCGAAGGTACTTGGGCTTTGATGCAAGACATAATGAGTGAGGTCGGCTTTGTTGTCGATGAGACTGACACAACATTATATATCGATAGCAAGAAGAAGTCTTTTAATCAAGTAACAGCCGACAAAGTAAACAAACGCGATCTTGTCATCAACTTCCGCAAGCCCAAGCCCGGCGAAGTTGCGGCGGCCATCCTCCTCACCGGTGACGAGGATGAAACGACCTTCGGGGAGAAGGTCCGCCGGATCGTCCGCGACTACCTCGGCGCGCACCCCGGCAGCACAAAGGACCGGATCTACGACGAGGTCGTCAGCCGGATGGTCCGCAAGGGACAGATGGAGGCGCACAACTTCGACGAACTGCTCCGGAGCGCGGCGGAAGAGGTGAAGACCCCCGTGATGAAAACCCTCTTCGAGCCGGAGGAACCGAACCTCTTCGGCACGCACGAGATCGGCCGCTGGTACCTGAAGGAGACCGAACTGGTTCTTCACGACGACGCGGAAAACGCACGCGAAGAGGCGGCGGCCGAAAAGATCGGCGCGTTCCTCAAGGACTTTCTCGGGAAAAACCCCGGCGACGAGGGCGTGCACTACAGCAATCTCTTCGAGTTCTACATCTACGCGGTGACGGACAAGCC
>SAAS01000004.1 GCA_009929315.1 Clostridia bacterium | reverse complement strand
GTGTACGCCATGTACCTGAGTGGGATGAGCATCATCAAAATCAAGGCGGCGCTTGAAGCTGACGGCATTCCGTCTCCGACCGGCAAAGAGAAGTGGTCAAAGCACACGCTGGAGTTTATGCTCACAAACACCAAATACCACGGCACCGCCGTTATCTTCAAAACACACACGCCGGAATACAGGGCGAAACGAAAAGTGAACGACGGTGAGGTCGAGCGTTTTGCTGCGGAAGGCAACAATGAAGCGATTATCACTGAGGAAATCTTCAATCAAGTTCAGTTGGAACGCTCCCGGCGCAGCAATGTGGAAGTTGGCGAGGACGGGATTAAGCGGAGAAAAGCCACTAAATATTCTGCGATTAAGCAAGAATAGACCAACTAACATTCGTGGTTGGAGTGTTTGGGCATGGAAAATCAAACACTTTTATTTTTCCTATAACCCTGTTATTTTTCATAGCACTATTTTATTTTTCCTCAAGGGGTATTCAAATCGGAGCTCTGTGCCGAGAGCAACGGTGATCCCCGGGAACGCAAAAAAGCCTGCCATACTGCGTGTTTTGAATACCCCTGTGGGGTAAACACCTTGTATTGCAGGCTTTTCTGATATGAATAATAAAAGAGTTGACCGTAGCATTGTATCAATGCTACGGTCAAGTTTTGGCGGAGAAGGAGGGATTTGAACCCTCGCTGCGCTCATCACGCACTACTCCCTTAGCAGGGGAGCCCCTTCGGCCTCTTGGGTACTTCTCCATGCCGAAAGAAAAACTATATTCATTTGCCATGCCCGAAAACCATCTCATCAAGGTACTGCCAAGAAAAAGAGTGGCGGAGAGAGTGGGATTCGAACCCACGGATGCTTTCACATCGCCGGTTTTCAAGACCGGTTCCTTCGACCACTCGGACA
Organism: Clostridia bacterium; assembly: GCA_009929315.1. Classification (GTDB taxonomy): domain Bacteria; phylum Bacillota; class Clostridia; order Oscillospirales; family Oscillospiraceae; genus UBA2658. Next base: position 241,575 of record SAAS01000004.1, on the reverse strand, counting down.
TCTCTCCGTTTCGGTCGCTTTGGTATAATAACATATTATTAGGTCAGTGTCAACTGGTTTGAGGGTGCCTTTTCAATTTGCGCCCAGAGCTTTTTTTGCATAAATAAACGTCTGTTTGCCTTGAAATGTTAACAAATTTCGGATATAATGATACGAAGCGCCGACTGAGCGATAGCATATGATTTCGGCGTTTTTCAGCAATAAAATTCACCCCAAAGGAAACTTCTTATGCGTGGAAACTTATTCGTAAAAGGTGCGAGAGAAAACAACCTTAAAAACATAGACCTTGAAATCCCACGGGACAGCCTTGTGGTTTTCACCGGGCTTTCGGGAAGCGGAAAATCGTCACTTGCTTTCGACACGATTTATGCCGAGGGCCAGCGCCGCTATGTCGAGTCCCTGTCGTCCTATGCCCGTCAGTTCTTGGGACAGATGGAAAAACCCGATGTGGACTATATCGAGGGGCTTTCGCCCGCCATATCAATCGACCAGAAAACAACCTCAAAAAATCCCCGTTCAACCGTCGGCACGGTTACGGAAATATATGACTATCTGCGCCTTCTGTGGGCGAGGATAGGCGTGCCGCATTGCCCGAAATGCGGCAAGGAAATTAAGCAGCAGACCATTGACCAGATAATCGACCAGATTCTCCTTATGCCCGAGGGCACGAGAATCCAGGTTCTTGCGCCTGTTGTGCGCGCCAGAAAAGGCGAATACCAAAAAATCTTCGAGGACGCCCGAAAAAGCGGCTACGTCCGCGTTCGTGTGGACGGAAACGTCTACGATTTGTCCGAGGAAATTAGCCTTGACAAAAATAAGAAGCACAACATCGAAATTGTTGTGGACAGACTTTCGGTTAAGCCCGATTTTTCGCAGCGGCTGACGGATTCTGTCGAAACCGCGGCGGCGCTCGCGGGTGGAATAGTCATAGTCGACTTGCCTTACGAGGGCAGGGAAATGCTTTTTTCCCAGAACTATGCCTGCGAGGACTGCGGAATTTCCATCGAGGAACTGACCCCGAGAATGTTCTCCTTTAATAACCCCTACGGCGCGTGCCCGACCTGCAGCGGACTTGGAATCCAGCTTCGTGTAAATCCCGATTTAATAATGCCGAACCCCTCAATTTCGATTATGGACGGAGGCATTACGGCGAGCGGCTGGGGCAATGTCCGCAACGACGGAATCTCGCGGATGTATTTTGAAGCTCTTGCAAAAAAATATAAGTTTTCGCTCACGGAGCCCATCGCAAATCTCTCGGACGAGGTTATTGACGTTATTCTCTACGGAACTAAAGGCGAAAAGCTGACGCTGTATTACGACCAGCCGCGGGGCAAGGGAACGCTTAACCAGCCCTTTGAGGGTATAGCAAACAATATTGAGCGACGTTACCATGAAACCCAAAGCCCCTCGATGCGAAACGAGCTCATGCAATGCATGGGCGAATACGACTGCCCTGACTGCCACGGTCTTCGCTTAAAGCCGGAGGTGCTTGCGGTTACCGTCGGCAATATCAGAATAACGGACTTCACGGCGATGTCGGTTGTGAACGCGCTCGAGTTTATAAGTAGGCTTGAGCTTAATTCGCGTGACGCGATGATTGCCGACAGAATACTTAAGGAAATATCCCAACGGCTCGAGTTTTTGAAAACCGTTGGGCTGCAGTACCTTACACTTTCGCGCTCCGCGGGCAGTCTTTCGGGCGGCGAGAGCCAGAGAATCAGGCTCGCGACACAGATTGGTTCTTCGCTCATGGGCGTGCTCTACATTCTGGACGAGCCGAGTATAGGCCTGCACCAGAAGGACAACGAAAAGCTCATAAAATCGCTCAAGGATTTGCGCGATTTGGGGAACACGCTAATAGTCGTTGAGCACGACGAGGACACCATGCGAAATGCCGACTACATTGTGGATATCGGTCCGGGCGCCGGAGTACACGGCGGAGAAGTGGTCTGCGCGGGAACAATCGAGGATATTATTGCCTGCGAAAAGTCCGTAACAGGGCAGTATCTGAGTGGAAAAAAGGCTATTCCCGTTCCGAATGAGAGAAGGAAGGGCTCGGGTCACAGCCTTGTCATCCGAGGAGCAAGGGAAAACAATCTAAAAAATATAGATGTTGAGATTCCGCTCGGTGTTCTGACCTGCATAACAGGCGTGTCCGGCAGCGGAAAGTCCTCACTAATAAACGAGGTGCTTTTCAAGGAGCTGGCGGCAAAGCTCAACCGTGCAAAAACTCATTCGGGAAAGCATGACAGTATCGAGGGACTAAAATATCTCGACAAGGTTATCGACATCGACCAAAGCCCAATAGGCAGAACACCGAGGTCAAACCCCGCGACATACACGGGTGTGTTCAACGAAATCCGAGAGCTTTTCGCCTCAACTCAGGACGCAAAAATGCGCGGCTACAACTCGGGGCGCTTTTCCTTCAATGTCCGCGGCGGACGCTGCGAGGCATGCAGCGGCGATGGACTAATCAAGATTGAAATGCACTTTTTGCCTGATATTTACGTCCCCTGCGAAGTCTGCAAGGGAAAACGATACAACAGGGAAACGCTGGAGGTACGTTACAAAGGCAAAAACATCTCTGAAGTGCTCGAAATGACTATTGAGGAAGCGCTTTCGTTTTTTGAAAATATTCCGAAGATTAAGGGGCAGCTGCAAACCCTCTGCGAAGTGGGTCTTGGCTATATAAGGCTCGGTCAGCCCTCAACCACGCTCTCGGGCGGCGAGGCGCAGAGAATTAAGCTCGCCGCGGAGCTTTGCAAGAGAAGCACCGGCTCAACAGTTTATATACTTGACGAGCCGACAACGGGACTGCACGTCGCGGACGTTCACAAGCTTGTGGACGTGCTCTCGCGCCTTGTCGAAGCGGGGAACACGGTTATCGTGATCGAACACAATCTGGACGTTATCAAAACAGCCGATCGCGTTATCGATTTGGGGCCTGAGGGCGGCGATATGGGCGGCGAGGTTGTCTTCTCCGGAACGCCCGAGGAATGTGCCGCCTGCGAAAAGAGCTATACCGGGCAGTTTCTTAAAAAAATGCTGAATCAGACGCATTAATTTTAGCATTCGGCGTCATATTAACAAAATTACGCAGTTTCCCGTATTATAAGCCGAGGAAGAAACGGCTTATTCTGAAGGGGGAACTTAATATGACAGTTATTGATATGATCGCGGCCTTCGCGCTCTCGCTTACGTTTTTGCTGCTGACATGGACGATTAAAGGCTATCTGTTAAGACCAAACCTTAGCAAAAGTTCAAAAGTCACGATAGTTCTGACTGCGGACGGGGACACAAAGAATCTTGAGAGTGAAATCGCGGGGCTATGCTGGCTTAAGGATGACAGAAGGCTCATCGCCGACATCCTGATTGTCGATATGGGGATGAACGCCGAAACGGTGAAGATAGCGAATTGCTTGTTGCAAAAAAACTCCTCTCTTCGAATATGCACGCCCGAGGAAATCGCAAATATTGTCACACGGGGTATGGGTAATGGAGCAAAAGGATAACTACATACAAATATTCGGCACGGTTAAGGCCGTTTTGTTCCAGAACGAGGAGAACGGATATACGGTTATTAAGCTGGAAACGCAGGACGGCGAAAATATTGTCGTTGTCGGTACTCTTCCTTATGCCTGCCCGGGGGAACAGCTCAGCGTAACTGGGGAGTTTACAAAGCACGCCGTTCACGGCGACCAGTTCAAGGCGGAGTGGGCGGAGCGTACAATGCCCGAGGGTGCCGAGGCGATTTATGAATATATGGCTTCCGGAATGCTTCGCGGAGTGGGACCTGCCACCGCAACGCTGATTGTGTCGGAGTTCGGCAGCACATCGCTTAGGGTAATTGAAAACGAACCTGACAGACTTGCCCGAATAAAGGGAATAGGCAGTAAAAAGGCCTTTGAAATTTCGGAAGCCTTCAAAAAGCAGGTAGGAATACGCAGACTCATGGAGTTTTTGGGTAATTACTCGATTCGTCCGCTAATCGCCGTAAGACTTTTTCACGATTACGGCAACAAGGCTCTGGAACTTTTGGAGGAAAACCCCTATATTATTGCCGCCGAGCATATCGGAGCCAGTTTCTCTGAAGCGGATTCGCTTGCGCTGAATATGGGCTTTGAGGCAGATTGTGCCGAGCGTGTTGCCGCGGCGGCAATTTATGAGCTCTGGCATAACTCAAGAAACGGGCACAGCTTTATCCCGGCGGATAAGCTGATTGCCGTAACCGGCGAGCTCATCGAGGTTAGCGCCGATGCAGTCGAGGAGGCTTTGGACGTCTTAGCGGACAGCGGGGAGCTTGTGCGCACCTGCATTGCGGACAGAGAAGGCTGTTATCTTGCCGCTGTCTATGAAGCGGAGGTCTATACCGCAAAGCGGATAAAGGCAATGGCGGGCGAAAAAATAAGTTCCAAAAAGGATATAAGCGCACTCATTGAGAAAATTGAAAGCGAACAAAGTGTTACTTATGCGGACTTGCAGAGGCACTCACTTAAAATTGCTGCAGAGCGCCGAATAATGGTTTTAACGGGCGGCCCGGGAACGGGAAAAACAACCACTGTGCGGGCAATTGTGTCGCTCTTTGAAAAAATGGGGCTTAAAACACTTTTAACAGCTCCTACGGGGAGAGCTGCCAAACGTATGAGTGAGCTGACTGGCAGGGAAGCCTCAACGGTCCACAGACTGTTGGAGGCGGGCTTTGCTGCCGAGGGCGATGAGCTCGTATTCAGACGCAATGAGGAGGAGCCGCTAAACTGCGACGCGGTGATTCTTGACGAATGTTCCATGGTCGATATTTACCTTATGGCGGCGCTTTTGCGTGCCATGCCGCCAAAGTGCAGGCTGGTGATGGTGGGCGACGCTGATCAGCTGCCGAGCGTCGGACCGGGAAACGTATTTTTGGACGTTATCAGAAGCGGAATAGTTGAAACAGTGCGTCTGACAGAGATATTCAGGCAGGGAGCGATGAGCCGCATCGTTGCCAATGCCCACATGATAAACAGGGGAGATTACCCCGAACTCAAAGGCAATGTCAGCGACAGCGACTTTTTCTTTTTGAGCAGATGCGAGGCCGCTCGAACGGTTGAAACGATTGCCGAGCTTTGCAAGCATCGCTTGCCCGAAAAAATGGGAATTTCCCCTATGGATATTCAGGTGCTCAGTCCGACAAGAAAAGGAGAAACCGGCACAAGGTACCTAAACGCCGTCCTTCAGCGGTCCCTCAATCCGGAAACCACAGGCAAAAAAGAGAAAAAATACGGCGAAATTGTCTTCCGCGAGGGAGACAGAGTGATGCAAATCCGAAATAACTATGATATAATGTGGTCGAAACCGGAAAAAATTGAATTTTTTGCGGAAGGAGACTGCGCAACTGTTCCCGTTGTAACGATGGGGGCGAAGCCGATTAACGGCATGGGCATTTTTAACGGCGACATAGGCTTTATTGCTGCCATTGATGCCGCAAACGAAATGATAACGGTTTTGTTTGATGATAAACTTGCCTCTTACGGCTTCGATATGCTCTCTGAGCTTGAGCACGCCTTTGCTATGACGGTGCACAAATCTCAGGGCAGTGAGTTCAAGGCAGTGATACTCGCCTCACTTGAAGGACCGGCGCAGCTCATGAGCCGCAGCGTGCTATATACGGCCGTAACCAGAGCAAGGGAACTGCTGATAATGGTTGGCGACGAGGCCACGGTTTTAGGGATGATAGACAACCATAAGATAAGCAGAAGATACAGCGGACTTCGAGCCAGACTGACGGATTAAGAGACGATTAGAGTTATCGCGTTTGGAAAGGAAGGTAAAGTCATGGGTTTTTTTTCTGAAATGTTGGACCTGCTTTATCCCCAACGCTGTGCCTTTTGCAGGAAAGTCCTGAAAAAGGGCGAGCACGGCATGTGCAAAAAATGCGAGACAAAAATAAGCCGTACCCGTGCAGGCGGTTCACAGAGCGGGGACTTCTTTTCCTGTTGTGTCTCTCCGCTTTACTATGAAAACGAGGTTCGCGACGCACTTTTGAGATTTAAATTTAACGATGCAACTGTTCATGCCAAGTTTTTCGGCAGCCTACTTGCTGAATGTGTCTCCGAAAACCTAAAAGGACGTTACGATATAATAACTTGGGTTCCGCTCAGCCGAACCCGATTGAAGAAGCGCGGCTACGATCAGGCGATGCTTCTTGCGATGTCGGCAGCTCTTAAGCTCGACGATGTTGCAGTGGAGCTTCTTAAAAAGCATACGGATGTTCCCGCACAATCCGGTGTCGGCTCGGCTGAAAAGCGGCGAGCGAACATTTCAGGCGTATATGAAGTGACCGATGAGGAACTGGTTCGAGGCAGAAGAATACTCCTGATTGACGACATAATTACAAGCGGCGCGACCCTGTCCGAATGTGCAAAGACTCTCAAATACTGCGGAGCCGAGGAAGTCGTTTGCTGCACGCTTGCCAGAAGCCGAGAATAAAAACGGTAAATTCAGTCAAAGATTTCTCAGAGTGAAGTCTTGAGACTTTAATAATTAAAACGGCTCGTCAATAACCGGCCTGAAAATATTTCAAACTATGCTTGTTTTACGCGTTTAGCTAACGAAAGGAATTTTGAGCAAATGGTTTTTTTTGAACGTGATATTGCAATTGACTTAGGAACCTCCAGTATAATTGTTTATGTAAGCGGGAAGGGGATAACCCTTCGCGAACCGACGGTTGTTGCCGTGGACAAGCACACGGGCAAGCTTCTCAAGGTCGGAGAGGACGCGCAGAAAATGCTGGGGAGAACTCCTGCCAATATCGTTTCCATCCATCCCATAGCAAACGGGGTTGTTTCAGACTACGATATGACCGTGAGAATGTTAAAGGAGCTTATCCAGCGCATTACCTCTTTCAGCCTTTTCAAGCCGCGCCTTATTATCTGCGTTCCCGGCAGTATCTCGGGCGTTGAGGAACGTGCGACGATTGACGCGGGTATCGAAGCAGGAGCAAGAAAGGTCTATCTTGTCGAGACGTCTGTTGCTTCGGCAATGGGCGCGGGAGCTGATATACTTAAGCCCGATGGTCACATGGTGGTCAATATCGGCGGCGGCACAACCGAAGTCGGCGTGGTGTCGCTCGGCGGAGTGGTCGAGAGTGAATCGATTAAAACCGCGGGCAATGCGTTTGACGAGGCAATTGTCAAGTACATACGCCGCAAGCATAATTTGCTTATTGGACTGCGCTCCGCTGAGGAACTGAAAATCAGAATCGGCAGTGCATATCCCGTGGAAGAGCCGTCATCAGAGGAAGTCAAGGGACGCTGCCTTATGACAGGACTGCCCCGCTCGGTTATGGTGGACACAAACGACATCGCGGAAGCCCTTCAAGAGCCGCTGTCAACCATTCTGGATTCCATACAGATAGTGCTCGAAAGAACGCCTCCCGAACTCGTGGCGGATATTTCACGCAACGGCATGATAATTTGCGGCGGAGGCAGCCTTATCGCGGGGCTTGACAGGCTTATTTTTGCGAAAACAGGCATAAACCTCAATCCTGTGGACGACCCAGTCAGCTGCACCGCTTACGGAGCGGGAAAAATGCTTGTGAACCTCATGAATATGGACGAAGGCATGATTAACCTGGCAAGAAAAAAGCAAATGAAATAATTAAAAAGAGGCGAAACCGAATGGTTTCCGCCTCTTTTAATTCTATTTGGCTGCTTCCGCCGTATCCGAATCCCGGCTTCTGCACTTGGTCTGAAGCCAAAACAGGATGTCCTCAAATATCTCTTCCCTGTTCAATTCGCGAGGAAGGTCGTGCCGTGCACCGTGATAAAGCTTTAAGGTTACGTCTGAAAGACCTGCTTTCAGGAAATCGTTGTATGTACAAAGAACGCCTTTACCGAAGTCGCCGATTGGATCGTCGTCACCGGAAATGAAGTATATAGGTAAATCGGTGTTCATTCTGTCAAGGTTTTTGGGGCTTGATATGTATTTTATTCCCATCAGCATATCGCGAAACAAAGCCATTGAGGGAATAAAGCCGCAATCGGGGTCTTTTCTGAATTCGTCAACTAAGGCATAGTCGCGAGTGAGCCAGTCGAAAGGCGTTCTGTTCGGCTTAAAGTGCCGGTTGTATACGGAAAATAGAAGCGAAGCCAAACGCTCGTCCTTGTAAGCCGGACTATTTTTTTTAATGAGAGCGTTTGCGATTGAAATGCCCGCGTTCAGCTTCACATTGCTCTGGTGTCCGGTACCGCTCAAAATGACTCCGTTGGGACCGTCGTGGTAGCGGATGATATATGTGCGGGTAAGGAAGCTTCCCATTGAGTGACCGAACATAAAAATGGGAAGACTGAAATATTGCTCTTTAAGGCGCTCATAGAGCTTTCGCATATCGCCGACAACCAGTTCCCAGCCGCCGTGATTGCCGAAATGACCCTGCTTTGCGGGGTCGGAAACGCTTTTTCCGTGGCCGAGATGGTCCTCGCCCGCCACGACAAAACCCTTTGAAGCCAGAAACTGCGCAAATTTATCATACTTTGTGATGTGCTCGCTAACGCCGTGGCTTATTTGAACAACGCCGATTGGAGCAAAATCCGGAAGCCACTGACGAACGTAAATTGTATTTTTGCAGTCACAGGAACTGAAACTGAACTCGTTTAAAATTGGCATTGAAGAATGACCTCCCGCGCCTTAATAAGGCGGCCTGACATTAATTGTAACTATATTTAACTTATTGCTACTATTTTATATTGCAATTTTGAATAAGTCAACCAAAAACAACAATTCCCTAAGGAACAGGCAGTTCGATTACTTCAAGCCCGCTTCGAACAGCATAGAGCAGTGTGCTCATCGTTCCGCCGGGTCTGCCGCTGAAAGCCGCAATTATTACCGAGGAACTGTCAACCATATAGCGGTTGCGACGCATAAGACAATCGGGAGTGTAGTCCTTCTGCACAAGAGTATAGAAGTCGCAGTCGGCGACAAGACGCGCATAACGCTTTTTGAGCGGTGCTGACCACCCCTGCGCCTGTCCCTCCCAGGGAATCGCCGCTTCGAGCGTAATGTCCTCGTGCGAGCTCCGAAGCTCGATTACCGCCTCGCAGAAATACATATCGCAGCCTGTCGCCATGCCGCAGATAAAGTGGTTTATTCCCGAATGATAAACGGTTTCGAGAGAATCGGCAATCAGTTCCTTGAGCCTTAAGCAGCGCGGATCGGCTTCGTCCCCGCGCCAGGGAAGCTTTTCCTCCCTGTGACCGGTAAAGGTGCAGGACGGTCTCGAGTTTTCCATAAAACCTCCGGTGAAATGAGCAAATTTAGTTCGCAGCTTTCAATAAGTAATTTTACTATTATTTTTCTTGTGTGTCAAAAATCATTTTTTAATAGGAATCTAAGTGAAAAATAAAGCGAAATTGAATAAAATAAGGGGATCTAAATAAAAAATATATAAACTGACAATAATAGCATTGAAATCATTTTGGAGGATTTATTAAATGAAAACAATAGCAGCTATTATTACTTTGGTTTTATTGATGACGGTACTTTTTTGTGCTTGCAAGAATGTCGATGTCACGCCGACCGTCAGCCCTAACGTCCCCGTAGTATCCGAAAGTCCGGCAATTCCCTCGCCCGATATGAGCGCAAGTCCAAACGCAACGGCAAATGCAAGTCCTTCAGCCTCTCCGGCCGCGTAATGAAAAGAGACGAGTGTAACTTGTACACTCGTCTTTTCTTTTGGCTTTTTGTTATAATATACAGTATTCAGCCGTGCTACGCTTATGCAGCGGGGGAAGCAGAGGGAGCTTCAGCAGCAGGAGCCTCGGATGTTGCAGGAGCCTCAGTGGCAGCCTCAGGGCTGGTTGTGGTCTCTTCTGTAACAGCGGGGGAAGTTGCGGGCTCCTCAGTCTTCTTTGTTCCGCATCCAGCAAAAGCAGTAATCATCATCATTACGGCCAGTACTACAGCAAAAGTCTTCTTCATAGTTTTTTGTCCTCCAAAACTAAAGATATCGTTCTTGGTAACATTTGGCGTTTCCAAGTAACTCGATGATACTAACACCGCAGGGGGTATAAGTCAATACAAAACAACAGAATTTTAATACATTGTTAACACTTATTTAATATTTGCTGTTATTCGAGACTGCGGCGCAGAAGCTTCGGAAGGGCATACATTTGTTAATTCGGCGTTGCCATGAATAAAACGCGAAGGAGTTTTGCCTTACTACTTGAGATCTTGTGCGTACAGAGAATACTTATTGATTTTTTCCTCGCAGTCGGACTTGCTGTTTCCGCTGACGAGAATATATACCTTGATTTTTGGCTCCGTACCGGACGGACGGACTATGAACGAGGTGTCGTCGTCAAGCTCGAAGTAGAGAACATTTGAGCCGGATATATGAGTTTTGCCGACAAAGCCAAGACCCGGGACAATGATCTTTCCGCTTGAATAATCCCTCTCCCGCAGCACCTTAACTCCGCTGATCTCCGCCGGAGGATTTTCCCTTAGTCTTGTCATAAGTTTGCTCATGTTCTCAAGACCGTCGATGCCGGGCATTACGATATTGAGAGTTTTTTCTGCGAAATAGCCGTATTTCTCATAAAGGCTGTCAAGCGCCTTAAGAAGTGTCTTGCCGTTTTCAAAGTGAAAAGCAGCCATTTCGGCGATGAGCATGGAGGCGGTGACGGCATCTTTATCGCGGACATAGTCCCCGATCATATAGCCGTAGCTTTCTTCATAAGCAAGAACATAGCTGAAGCTACCTGCCTTTTCATACTCGGCAATTTTTTCAGCCATGAATTTGAAGCCCGTAAAGGTGTCTTCGATGTGAACACCGTTCTGCTGTGCCACTTCTCGAGCCATCTCGGTTGTGACTATGGTTTTTATTGCGGCGGCATTTTCGGGAAGAGTTCCGGCTCTCTTTCTTGCGGTGATGATATAATCCAGAAGCAGTACGCCCATCTGGTTTCCGGTAATAGTAATAAATTCGCCGTCCTCGCCGCGAACCATAACGCCGACACGGTCCGCATCGGGGTCCGTGCCGATAATGAGGTCGGAGTTTTCACGCTTTGCAAGGTCAATTGCGAGATAAAATCCGGCAGGCTCCTCGGGATTCGGGCTTTTAACGGTAGGGAAGCTGCCGTCGATTATCATCTGCTGGGGAACGGGAAATATATTTTTGATTCCGAGACGCCTGAGCGCTTCGGGTACAAGCTTATAGCCCGTGCCGTGGAAGGGGGTGTACACAATTTTGAAACTGTCCGCCACCCTCGCAACCGCTTCGCGATCAATTGACTGTGAAAGTACGTTCTGAAGAAAGTCCTCGTCTGTCTCTTTGCCGATGGTTTCGACTAGCCCCTGACTCACCGCCTCGGTGAAAAGCATTCTTTTTATGCCTGTAAAGATATCTATTTTCGCCATCGCATCGGCAATCGCCTGAGCGTGATGAGGAGGAAGCTGTGCCCCGTCTGCCCAATAAACCTTGTAGCCGTTGTATTCCTTCGGGTTATGGCTCGCGGTTACGTTTATGCCTGCAATGGCGCCATATTTGCGTATGGCGAAGCTAAGCTCCGGCGTTGGACGCATTTCGTCGAATATGCGGACGTAAATGCCGTTTGCCGCCATAACGGATGCCGCTGTGCGAGCAAAAAGCTCGCTGTTAAGGCGACAGTCATAGCAGATTATAACACCGCGCTTCATGGCGTCTTCTCCTTCGGCGCAGATAACCGAGGCGAAGGCCTGTGTGGCGTGGCGGATAACATGCCTGTTCATGCGGTTTAGACCCATGCCCATAATACCGCGCAGACCCGCTGTTCCGAACTCCAGAGGGGCAAAGAAGCGGCTTTTAATTTCGGCCTCGTCGCCTGAAATGTCGTCAAGCTCTTTCCATTCGCTCTCAGACAGGGCGGGACTGTCCATCCAATGTGCGTATTCACCCATAAAACTATTCATCAGGGCTTTCCTCCAGAAGAGCTGCTGCTTCAGCATACTTTGAAACGGGAACAAAAATGTTGGCGCCTTCGCCGCTCATTCCGAGCACGACTTTCCCGAAGCTGCCGTTAGACGGGAAGATTCTAACAGCAGGAATATCGTATGCCGCAAGCATATTTATGAGCATCTCGTCCTCCATGTCAACAGAGGTACAATGCTTTAGAAAGACAGGCTCCTCAGGCTGACCGTCCTTCTTCGGCCATTTATTGTAGGTTTCACCCGGCAGTGTCTGATGCCAGAAGGGCGTGGCAGAACTGTCAGTTGCCTCTTTGTTTAGGTCAGGAACTGTTTTGCCGCCATTTTTTCGCTTAAAAAGGAACATCGTGCACTCTCCTCGGAAGGCCTGTTGACTGTTGTCACAGGCTATTTGTGGTATTTACTGCCTTCGTTAATCATTATACCTCTGTATATCTGTTCTGCAAGCATAACTCTTGCAAGATGGTGCGGAAAAGTCATTTCAGACATCGACAGGCACAAATCGGCTTGCTTTTTTATGCAGCTGGCCAAACCGAAGGAAGAGCCGATGACAAAACATATTTTGCTTTTACCCTCGTTAGCGCATTTTTGCAGAAGCTCCGCAAAGGAAGCGCTCGAAAGCTGAGCGCCCTCAATGCACATTGCGGCCATAAAAGCTCCGCTCGGTATGCTTTTTTCAATTAACGCGGCCTCTTTAATGAGCCCCGCTTCAATTTCCGCGCGTGAAGGCTCTTGCGGGAGCCTTGTTTCGCCGAGTTCGATAAGCTCAAGCTTGCAGTAGGGGCGAAGCCTTTTTTCATATTCGTTGAAGGCCGATATGTAATGGACTTCCCTTAAGCGACCAACGCAAATCAGATAGATGTTCAGCATAGGCTTTCATCCTCGACTATAAGCCTAAGTATCGCGTTTTCGGGCGCGATTTCGAGCACAATTCCGTTTTCTGTATCGACGCCCTCGGCGTTAAGCGCGCCCAAAACACTTTTTCGCGCAATCGACGGAAGATTGTTTTCGCGGCTCAGGTGACCCAGAATAATTTTTCTCGTGCCGTATTTATAAAGCTCGGCCGATAGCTCGGCGCAGGCATCGTTCGAGAGATGTCCGTTATCGGAAAGTATCCTGCGCTTAAGATAATAAGGATAAGAGCCGTTTCTGAGCATTTCAAGGTCGTGATTAGCCTCTATCACAGCGGCGTCAGCTCCGCGCATTCCTTCAAGAATCTCATCGGTTACATGTCCGAAATCCGTGCAGAAGCCGAAAACGGAGCTGCCCTTAAGCCGATAGCCGACGCTCTCGGGCGTGTCGTGAGGGGTGTGAAAGGGGTAAACAGAAAGACCTCTCAATGTATAATCCTGACCCGGAGGGAGCACTGTCAAATAATCGTCGACCCCCGCAATTGACCAGCTTAAGTGATTGGCCACAGTACGGGGGGCAAATATTGGTATATCATAGTGCTTAATAAAAGTATTAAGACCGCAAATATGGTCGCCATGCTCGTGAGTTATAAGAATACCGTCAAGCTGTTCGGGAAGCATATCCAGCTCCCGCAGAGCCGTTACAATACGCTTTGTCGAAATTCCAACGTCAATGAGAACCGCCGTGTCGCCGTCCCTGACAAGAGTGCAGTTGCCGGCGGAGCCGCTTGCGATAGTGTAGATTTGCATAAATTATATGTCCTCGAATTTAAACAATTGCGGACGAGTATTCATCCGGCTCGGAAACGCAGCTTATGTCCGCTCCGAGACTCTTGAGCTTGCCTACCAAATCTTGATAGCCGCGCTCGATATATGAAACCTCTTCAATAACAGTTTCACCCTTAGCGCAAAGACCGGCGATGACAACAGCCGCGCCCGCTCTCAAATCGCAGGCGGCAACCTGTGCGCCCGTGAGAAAAGGCACACCCTCGATAACGGCGGTTTTGCCGTCAACCTGAACCTCGGCGCCCATTTTTTTAAGCTCGGATATATACTTATAGCGATTGTCCCAGACTCCCTCGGTAACAACACTCGTGCCCTCTGCAAGGCATAACACCGTGCTTATCTGGGGCTGCATATCGGTTGGAAAGCCGGGGTAGGGCTGAGTTTTTACATTTGCACGCAGAAGCTTCCCGTTGCGGCGAACAACAACGGAATCAGGATATTCGTCGATTTCGACGCCCATCTCGCGAAGCTTTGCACTTATGCAGTCCAAATGCTTCGGGATGACGTTTTTGATTGTGACCTCTCCGCCTGCGGCGGCGACCGCCGTCATGTAGGTTCCGGCTTCGATCTGGTCCGGTATGATGGAATAGGAGCCGCCGTGGAGTTTGTCGACACCGTAGATTTTGATTGTGTCGGTACCTGCGCCGCGGACATCGGCACCCATAGAGTTTAAAAAGTTTGCGAGGTCAACTATATGCGGCTCTCTTGCTGCGTTTTCGATTGTTGTTTTACCCTGAGCTTTGCAGGCGGCAATCATGATATTCATGGTTGCGCCGACAGAAACCTTATCAAGATATACTTTTGCGCCCGTAAGTACACCGTTCGGCGCGTCGGCATATACAAAGCCGCCCTTAACCTCAATCTGAGCGCCGAGCGCCGTCATACCCTTGATGTGCTGGTCAATCGGGCGAACTCCGAAATTGCAGCCGCCGGGCATTGTAGTTTTTGCGGAGCCGAAGCGACCCAACATAGCACCGATGAGGTAATAGGAAGCACGGATTTTACGCATTAAATCGTAAGGCGCGCCCTCCTTGCTGACACTTGTGCAGTCAATCTCAACTGTGCTTTTGTTGATAATTCGCACTTTTGAGCCCATTTCGCTGAGAATGGTCAGCAGCATATCGGTGTCGCTGATTTGAGGTATATTCTCAATTCTGCAAACTCCCTCGACCATAAGCGCCGCGGGGATGATTGCAACAGCGGCGTTTTTTGCCCCGCTGATTTCAACTTCACCGTTAAGAGGATTTCCGCCTCTGATTATATATTTATCCAAAAAATACACCTTCCCGTGCCGAGAAAATATCGCACATCTTAGTATTATGTATGATACCCGAAGCAAGAAAAAATAGCCGTTAAAAAAGCTAAAATAATTCCCCTGTGAGGGCAAATATTAGTACCGATTGATGATTTGTCAATGAATTATAACACAATGATTACAAAAATACAACATTATAAATATAAGCCGTAATTAAGGCGCAGACTCGAGATTTTCGGCTTTTCCGGTCTGAGCGTCAATGTAATAAATTCCGGTGTTTGTCGAAATGCACCAGACGGGTTTTAAAGTGCAAAGTCCCGATACGGCGGAAAACATATTGTATTCGATTTTAATGTCATTTATCTCGCTGCAAACGTAACCCGTGCTGCGGACTGACTCCAGAAAATTCATTAAAACAGTTACGCTGTCGGGATAGTTTTCGGAGGATTGAACCGAGTACTCAGTGTCAAGCGGCTTTGTTCCGCTAATCAGAATGAGGTAATCGGAGGTGAAAAGAAAAGTGATTTTCGCGTTATATATTGTGGTGCCGTCCCAGGAACAGAAAAGAGTAACCTTTGTGTTCTCGCCGTCTTTCTCAATAATCGGTTCAATGTCGCCGTATCCGATATTAAGCTTTTCCAGTGCGCTTTTTGCCGTACTGACAGGGCCTTTCCCAAGTCCGAATACTCCCGAATTGAGAAGTATTTCAAATTCACCGGTACCGCGGATTTTTGCCTGCCCGTCCGAGCCCGTGTAGAAATAGATGTTGCCGCCCTGATTTTTTACCGTGCAATTCCCGATAAGTGCGGAAAGACTGCTTTTCTCAGCGCTTTTATCGCGAATTAAAGACAGCGTTGCGGGAATATTTTCCGGAAGTCTAATATCGGGATTGAGAGTTATCCCGTTATCTGTAAGAACAGTCGTCAACGCCTGAATGCGAAGGTTTTCTGCTTTTCGCTGCTCGATTGCGTCGGAAACAACAATAAAAAGCAAAAACAGATTAACCAAAGCAAGAAGAAGTATAATGAAGTTTTTGATTTTCGACTTATCCACCGCAAGCTCCAATCAATATCAGTTGTTTATCCACGTGCAGGCAATGCCGCTACCGGTGTCCTCGTAAGAGAGAACGGGCTCTCCGCCTTGAGCCTTGGCAATTTCGGCAGCCAGTTTTTCGGGAAGAGCGCGGATTGTTCCGCCGCTGAAGGCATAAGTTCGATAATTCAGCTCGGCTCTAACAATTGCTCCGTCACTGATATGAAAACTCGCCGCATATCCGCCGTAGGGCAGGGTGACAGGTATTCCGTCGACGAAATAACCGAAACTGACAGTACAGGAGGAGGGAGTAGAGACCCCGGATATATTCACAAGACTCAGAACACCGTCGCCCGCTTTGAGGGCGACGCTGTTTTCCGCAATTTCATAGCAGGCCGATATGCAGTCTTCGATAGTCAGAGCCGAGGCAGCCGCTTTAAGGATAACACCATCGCTGCCCGTAACACTGAAAATTACTTCCCCCGATGATTCTATGCGAAGAGTTTTTTCACCGTCAACGTATACGACAGAGCCGTTCGATTCAAAGTAATCCGAAACGGCATTTTTATTCATACCAAAGTAGCGCAGAAGCTCAATGCCGTTATTATCGGGCACAGCGCCTGAAACCTGAACGGCACGGAGAGTATCGGTTTCGCGTGAAAAAATAAAGTATGGGTCAAGTGCTTTATATTCATCCTCAAGCTCAAAAGCAAAGTTTGCGTTTCCAATCGGAAATTCCGCGATTTTGCTCGAAATGGAGGAAAAGCTCAAAGCCGTTTCACTGCTGAAGTACTTGTCTTCGCCCTCGCTGAAAAAGTAAAGAATCAGATTTCCCTCATCATCTCCCAAAAACAGACGTCTGGCTGATTTTGAGTTGGCTTCGCCGGAAACCTCTGTCCCTAGCCAGGATGCCAGAGCCGAAAGAGGCGCAGAATACAGGTAATCGAAAAATACACCGGGTCCTTCAAGCGCGCTTTGGAAATCTTCCTCTGAGATTTCACGCAAACTGCCGGAGGTTCCCAGAGCCTCTCCCAAATCGGCGGAGAACTGAGAGATGAGCATGTCCTTGCTTTGGCTGTCGTATTTCACGGCATAGTGAGAGCCGTCAACAGATGTGGTCATCAGAAACACGGGATTTGCGGCGTGAACGGAATTAACGCTGGCGGGCAAACTGTCGGTATTTGTCTCCGTGCTGCCGCCGAAAAAATTCTTCAGACTAATATTTATGCTGACGGTTTCATTTGTTACTGCCTTGAAGAGAAGAAACAGAGCGGAAACGATAAGAAGAGCGATGAGGCAGTTTTTCGCAGTATCAATGAGCCTTGCCTTATCTTTCATTTTTGGGACCCTCCACGGGCAGGGACATCGTTATAACCGTGCCTTTGCCCTGACGGCTTGAAAGCACGATTTCGCCCTGATGACGGCTAACGATTTCTTTTGCAATCGATAAGCCGAGTCCGGTTCCGCCCGATTCGCGGCTTCTCGCCTTGTCAACACGGTAAAAACGATCAAAAACCTTGTCAACATCCTCCTTCGGAATCCCGATGCCGTTATCCCTGACACTGATCCAAACAAGCTCGTCTTTTCTTCCGGCGAGCAATGCAATACTGCCGCCGTCGCGGGTGTATTTGATTGCGTTTGAAACCATGTTTATGAGCACCTGCTCAATTCTGATTCTGTCACCGACGATTTGAGGTACCGGTGTTTTGAACTCAATCGTAAAATTGTGACGGTGCTTTTGGGCTTCGAGAAGCATGGCGTTGTAAACGTCGCGTATTGACTGTTCAAAGGAAAAACGCTGAAACTTAAACTCAATGCTTCCCGCGTCAAAACGGGAGAGCATGAGCAAATCCTGAACAATTTTCGCCATACGGTCGCTTTCCTTGACAATTACGCCGATAAACTCTTGTTCGGTCTTCTTGGGCATATTGGGAGTTTCCTGAAGCGTTTCGGCATAGCTTCGGATACTTGTTATTGGGGTTCGAAGCTCATGAGATACGTTTGCGACAAACTCTCGCCGCATAGTTTCCGATTTTTTTAAATCATCAAGCGTTTTCTCAAGCTTAACAGCCATCCCGTTGAAGGTTTTTGTCAGAACACCAATTTCGTCTTTCGCATCGGTACGCGGCTTTGACGAAAAATCACCCGCCGCGACGCGCTCCGCCGCCTTAGTCAGGTTCTGAATGGGTGTAACCATGGCTTTTGCAAGTAAAAGGCTCAGTAAAACCGATATTGCCAGACCGACGACAAGGGCCTGCCCGATGATTCCGAAGAGCACGGAGCTAAGATTCTTGACCGCTGACTTATTATCCTTGATATAAACAATGTAGTGACCCGAAGCACTGTCAATCGGCAGAGCAACGTCCATGTAAGAGGAACTGTAATCACTGACATAACCCGCTTGTCCGCTTATGGCGGTTATTATGTTGGTGGTTTTTTTCAGATTTTCGGTTTCGGAGCCGGAGCCGGTGAGAACTGCGCCTGTTTCACCGTCCAGCACATAGTAATTGCGCGAGCCGGAATCGATGCCGAGCTGTCCCGAATAGGCTTTGAGAATATCGGCAATATCCTCATAATTCGCCGCCGCGTATAAGTCCTCGGTCAGCTCTCTGTCCTCGAACACGGTCTTCATCTTTGCATAAAAGTCATCAAGATAGAAGGCACGTATTTCGTTCATCAGAAAAGCCCCGACAACAGCCATCAGCGAAAATATGAGTACCAGCATTATCAGTACAAGCTTTGTATAAAGGCTTTTATTCATCGGAACCTCCGCACAATTACAAGCGCCGCCGCGCAATAATCGAAAATAAATTAAGGCAAATCAGGCGCTATTCCTCGCTGAAATAGTAGCCGACGCCGCGCTTTGTCATAACATAAATCGGCTCTGCAGGGTTGTCCTCGAGCTTTTCACGAAGTCTGCGCACAGCGACGTCAACAGCCCGCAGGTCACCAAAATAATCGTACTGCCAAACCCCTGTCATTAGTTCCTCACGAGATACTACCTTTCCGGGGGTACCGGCAAGGAACTTAAGCAGTTCATATTCGCGTGAAGTAAGCTCCAAAGCGGCTCCGCATTTGAAAACGGTATGGCGCTCAAAGTCGATGACGAGTTCCTTGAACCTGATACCTTCGCCCATGCCTTCGGCGGGTGGCAGCTCGGTGCTTGCCGCCCTGCGCATATTTGTTTTAACCCGAGCCAAAAGCTCCCTGACCGAGAAGGGCTTGGTTATGTAATCGTCTGCGCCCAATTCGAGCCCGAAAACCTTGTCCGTTTCCTCCTCGCGGGCGGTTATCATGATAATGGGAATATTGCTGCCCTCGCTTCGAAGGGTTTTGCAAACCTCAAAGCCGTCCATGTGCGGAAGCATAATGTCCAGCAGAATAAGGTCGGGGTTTGCCCGTCTTGCAACATTCAACGCTTCAAGCCCGTCATAAGCGCAGATGGTTTTATACTCTGATTGCTCCAAATTGAACTTTAAGATATCAACGATAGATTTCTCGTCGTCAACGATTAAAACTGTTTTTTGCATTTGACGCCATTCCTTTCGGTGAGTTCTGTTTTTATACGGAAAGAATGTTTTTTGCCTTTAACACAGCGATGATGGTTTTCGCGTCAGCGATTTCGTTATTCATTACGAGCCTGAAGAGCTCATCAATATGTATTTTTTCGACATCCAGAAATTCGTTGTGGTCGAGGTGGGCGCTGCCGAAGCTAAGTCCCCTCGCCATATAGATGTAAAGTGTTTCCCTGCAAAAGCCGGGTGAGGGGTATACCTTTCCGAGGTCGAGAAATTCCCTCGCGTTTATTCCCGTCTCCTCGGAAAGCTCGCGTATCGCGCACAGAAGCGGCTCTTCACCGTATTCCAGCTTGCCCGCGGGAACCTCCAGAAGGTGCTCGGACATTGGATAGCGGAACTGGCGCACGCAGTAAACAAAGCCGTCCTCGTCAATCGGCAGAACGGTTACGCCGCCGGGATGCTCGACAACCTCTCGCAGAGTGTGCTCACCGTTTTGCAGCACAACCCTGTCAAGAGTGGTGTTCGTGATAAGACCGTTATAGCCGTTAATATGACGCACAAGCGTTTCGGTATAATCCATGTGATGCTGACCTCCGATGTAAAATTGCATTATATAAATCGCGTATTTAATATTGTAAACGCCGGAAAATGTGCTTTTTAAGTTTTTCGATTGTAATCTGATACATTATAGCATAAGACCCTTCGGATTTCCAGTTATTTTAACTGGTATATGCGGGCGCCGTGAAGTAAAATGCATTCGGGAAACATAGCCCGCAATATTAAACAAAAATTCGGAGGCCAGGATGATAATTCATATTGCAACGCCCGAGCTTGTTGTTCTTGAAACAAAAAGCTGCGAGCAGTCAGGCGAAAACGTACGGCAGGGGATGGTACGCTCGGTGCTGGAGGAGGGAGGCCTTGAACAGTGGAGTTCAATCGAAATTGAGGAATATACATATCGCGACGCACAGCTCCTATTCGCGGCACCTATAAAGATTTTTATCCCAAGTTTTCTCGCCGCCCTTCTTAACTGATTCAGAGAACCTTGGACAAAAGTATGACAGCCTTGCGCTTGACAGACATGTTATAATAACCGCGAGCGATTATTATAAAGAATAAAAAATATAACACAACGGCGCTCAGCCTGTGTTATAATAACTATTACAAAAATGTAAAGGAGGGACTTGAAAATGTCACCCAAAGCGACCGGAGTTAAGGTTGCGGCTCAGAACAGAAAAGCCTTTCACGACTATTATGTGCTTGACCGCTTCGAAGCGGGAATTGAGCTTTCCGGAACGGAAGTAAAGTCCGTCCGAGCGGGAACGCTTAACCTTAAGGACAGCTACTGCACCGTCAAGGACGGGGAGCTTTTTGTCCGTTCCATGCACATCAGCCCTTACGAAAAGGGGAATATCTTCAACCGTGACCCGCTTCGCGCGCGCAGGCTTCTCATGCACAAGCGCGAGATAATGAAGCTCGGCGCGAAGGTGCAGCAGGAGGGTCTTGCGCTCGTTCCGCTTTCGGTGTATTTTAAGGACAGTCGGGTTAAAATGGAGCTTGGGCTTTGTCAGGGCAAAAAGCTTCACGATAAGCGCGAGAGCGAGGCAGCCCGAGGAGCCGAGCGGGAGATGGACAGAGCAATCAAAGAGCGCAGATAAAATTTGCGGGCTTTGTTATATAGTTAAGGCTTGAAAGGAAATATAGTAAATATGGCAAATCCGATAGTGACCATCGAGATGGAAAACGGCAGCATAATCAAGGCGGAGCTTTATCCCGAAATAGCGCCAAATACCGTTAACAACTTCATTTCACTCATTAAAAAAGGCTTTTATAACGGAGTGATTTTCCACCGTGTAATTTCCGGTTTCATGCTTCAGGGCGGCGACCCCGACGGCACGGGAATGGGCGGACCGGGTTACTCTATCAAGGGCGAGTTTTCTCAGAACGGCTTTAAAAACAGCCTCAACCACGACCCCGGCGTACTTTCGATGGCGCGCACCATGATGCCGAACTCGGCAGGCAGCCAGTTTTTCGTCATGCACAAAACGGCATCTCACCTCAACGGTCAGTATGCGGGCTTCGGCAAAGTTATCGAGGGCATGGACGTTGTCAACGAGATTGCTGAGGTCGACTGCGACAGAAATGACAAACCGTGTCAAGTTCAGCGCATGAAATCCGTAACAGTTGAAACCTTCGGCGTTGACTATCCCGAGCCTGTCAAGTGCTAGGGGAACAAAAAGCAAAGAATTTCGTCTAATTAGCAGGTCAATTTGTCTTGCACAAACCAAAAAAGGCGCCGTAGCAGGCGCTCTCATGGGGATGTACCGGTTTCGACGGGGGTGTGGAGACAGTAATAGCGGGCGGATGCGCCTACCATCCATAAAATGGGCTCTTTTATAAATTAAAGAACAACGATAATTTAAACTTAGTAGCCGCTTAAGGCTACTCGTTCTCCCCGAGAGCGCTGCGGCTCGGGTGCAGGGCGTCGATTAGCAGCGTCCGTGAGTGCCGCAAAGCTTTGAGCGCACCATGAATAATGAAGCTACCTGACCCTAAGGCGTGACGGCTTGCCTTTGGTAACGGGAACAGGCGATTAGGTTCGCCGAAATAACCATCTGCGCCCGGAGAAGTTGCTGTTAAAATGCTTTCGGACGGGGGTTCAACTCCCCCCATCTCCACCAAAAATGAATATTACCGCAAGATATGGTGTATATCTTGCGGTAATATTCATATATATTGTGAATTTAACGCATAAATATGCAAAGAAAAAAGCTTGGTAAACATTGCTTTTTAAATTAGTTGAAAATTTGTTGAAATGTAGTTTTTTGGTAAACAAATTTCGCATTTATGAAGTTATTATTCAAAAAGAGAGTTTTATATCGGAATTGTGTTTTTTCTTGTTGTTTCTACAAGATAATGGTATAATTCGGAAAGAAAAGTTATATATTAGCACCCGCGCAAATCAGCCTGATTATTATAGGGCAGTGCGTCGCTTCTAACCGCTCTGTCATAAGGCAGAGCAGTTTTATATTAATGCCTTATTCTGATAATAGCAATAATGGGAAGTCCAAATTCTTCATTGGAAATTATTATAGGGAGGCATTATGGATATTATTACCATTATTTCATATTTTGTGTCATTGATTATTTGAATTCTAGCAACTTGGTATTTATCAAGAAAATGCTACAAGAAATCCTATGTGGACCAATTATCGTCAAACAAAGATAAGTAGATTAGTTTGAACTTTGTTTATGGGAGATCAAGAGTGGGGAGATTAAGATGCAAGGTAATGTTAAGGTAATCGGCATGGATTGTGCTACTGATGCCAAAAAAGTTGGATTAGCGATGGGTACATATCGTGATCATGGTATTACCTTACTTGAAACAAAGCTTGGATCAGATGGAAATTCTATCGCTGAAATAATTATGAATTGGATACATGAAGGTGATAAGGTGGTTTTTGCGATTGATGCTCCGCTTGGCTGGCCAGAGAACTTAGGAAACACTCTTTTTCACCATTTAGCTGGACAAGCATTATCGGTAGAATCAAATTTGATGTTTCGTCGTGAAACGGATCGATTTATTAAAAAAACTTTGGGGAAACAGCCCCTTGATGTTGGGGCTGACCGTATTGCAAGAACCGCTCATGCTGCCTTGAAAATCTTAGGAGAATTACAGCAAGCCAATAATAAAATGGAGATGGCATGGAATCCAGAAAAGTTAAATAAAATGGCTATTATTGAAGTTTACCCTGCGGCAACTCTACAATGCTATGGTATCCGAAGTGATGGATACAAAGAAAAAGGACAGCAAGCTGAAAGGGATGAAATTTTAAATGGGCTGAGAAAGGTTATGGACTTTCGGTGTGATTCAATACATATGCGACAGAGTGCAGATGTTTTAGATAGTACAGTTTGTTTACTAGCTGCGAATGATTTCTTGAATGGCGATGTCTATTTCCCCAGTGATTTAGAAAAAGCGAAGAAAGAAGGTTGGATTTGGGTAAAGAAGGTTTCATCTCAAACGAACTTCGCTTAATGCTTAGTATATACATATAACACAACAGTGCCTAGTTCTTTCTTTTTCAGGAAAAATCTTAATAATACGACTCTTATGGTAATCCCATAAGAGTCGTACTCGTATTCAATTCTTTTTTGATTCAATATTTTAGGCTTTATGCTTTCTTAATAAATCTTCAATAGCTTCATCTAGAAGACGGCTTTTGGGGATTCTTGTCTTTTTTGAAAGATCATCGAATAGTGGTATAAGTTCATTTTTCAACGAAGATGCAAAGCGAGTTCTATATTTTAAAAACGGCTCAGACATAATGTAGCCTCTTAGTTAAAGTTGGGTACATTTTATACTAAAATCACACCGGCCGCTCGGAAATGAACTGAATCAATAATAGCCTACTCCGCCGCAAATCGAACAAGTACCTGTTCCACCGCAGGCTGTGCACTCAGAGTATTCCATTCCGTACATGCTGTATTCTCCTGTTCCGTTGCAAATCGGGCATGTACCGCTGCCAAAACAAGACGGGCAGATTCGTTTAGTGTCGCTGTAGTCATAAGAATCGTCGGAATCGTAAGAATCGTAGGGATCATAAAACGAATAGCCTGAATTGCCATTTGAGAAACCATCAGATGGAGAAAGCTGACCCTGCGTGTCGGAATAGGGAGCGTTGTAATAAGGAACCGTGTCGTTATCTTTGGACTTTCCGTGACCCAGTACGAAAACCGCTATAATGAGTATGGTAACGCCACCGACAACCGATAGGATGATATTTCTGTTTTTATTGGAGATAGTGTTTTTTGGCGTATAGCTTGTTGGCGCGACATATGAATTTGCAATTTGATTTTCGGGTGTTGAGCCGATTTTCTTTCCACAGTTTGGACAGAATAGTCCGACCTTGAGTTCTGTGCCGCAATTTGAACAAAACATAACTTTCCTCCGTACACAAGAATACATTTTGCAAAAAAATATCTAATATATGGAAATTCATTTTCCAATGTAGTTTATATCAGTCGTTTGGGCATTGTCAATCTAAATTACCTTTTTCGTTGCTTTATTGATTCTTGCTATGCGGAATCAGTTAAGATTCAATTAGACAGAACAATAGACACAAAACAATATTCAACCCTTATCACTCTACCCCTATTCGAGGCAATGTTTTATGTGCTTAATGCTTATTAGTCTAAAAACACTGCTTCATCAGTCGGAGTCCTGCAGTAAAATGAAAAAAAGCAGCTCGCGATGATGAAATCACGGGCTGCTTATTCTATCAAATGGTCTTAAATTCAAACCATTCAGAGTAAGTTAGTAGTATTAAAGGACTTTTTCTACAAACAATTTTGCTATTTCAGGGTCAAATTGTGTTCCTGCATTGGCAAGTATTTCTTCTATGGCTTGTTCCTTAGTAATGGCTTTTCTGTATACCCTGTCATTTGTCATCGCGTCATAGGAATCAACGATAGATATGATTCGGGACAATATAGGGATTTCTTTTTCGGATAAACCCTGCGGGTAACCTTTTCCATCCCAGCGTTCATGGTGGCAGAGTATATATTCGGATATATGCCTGAGTTCCGGCGCGGCTATCGCAATACGATAGCCGATTTCGGAATGTTTTTTCATTTCGTGCCACTCGTCGTCAGTTAAACCTGTGCTTTTTGTCAAAATGCTGTCATCAATACCAATTTTACCTATGTCATGAAGCATTGATAATAATTCCAACTCATCCATTTCCTTATCGTTCAGCCCGAGAATGCCACCTAATTTTTTAGATAATTTAGCCAATCTCTCTGCATGCTTTTCCGTTTCATGGCTCTTTTCATATAGTGTTGCCTGTATCGAATATATAATCGAACTGTGCAGGCTTTTATGCTCAAGCAGCTTTTTCCTGTACATAAAATTTTCCGCAGATTTTATGACCTTGTTTATTGACTCCTCGCAAACGGTCTTCGTCGCATAGCCCAATGAGATGCTCGCAAAATAGGTTTCTTTATCTGCACTGGTTGAGTAACATTCACAAGCTAATTTTATTTTGTCAACAACGGCCTGCGCTGTTTTATCGTCAGCCAGCGGCAAAAGAATGCTAAACTCATCGCCGCCGGTTCTCGCAACTATATCTTCGGGTCTTACGCTCGACATGATAATTTTTGCGACTTCAACAAGCAGCTTGTCTCCCTCTTTATGGCCAAATGCATCATTAAAGAGTTTAAGTCCGTTGATATCTCCGATAATGACGGAGAGCGGCAGATGCTCGCGTTTGTTAAGTTCGATTAATTGCTCGTCAAAATAAGTTCTGTTGTACAGTCCGGTCAGACCGTCGTGATGTGTCAGGTATAATATTTCCTCTTCCTTTTTTTTGCGATCGGTAATATCTCTGCTGATACCGATTACACCCAGAACTTCTCCATTTTTGTCGCAATAGGAAGTCTTTTGAGTTTCAAAACGAACTTCAGTTCCGTCAGGATAAAAAGATAAAAAATCGTTTTTATAGGGTCTACCGTAGTTGATGATTTTCTTGTCCTCTGTTAAAAAGGATTCCGCCTTTTCTTTGCTGAATAGATCAAAATCAGTGTGCCCGACTATCTCATTTTCAGCCTTCCCCAAAAACTTCCCAAAAGCTACATTACAGCCGACATATACAGAATTGCAGTCTTTATAAAAAATCAGGTCGGGAACCGAGTCGATAAGTGTTTTCAGCAGTGCCTGCTTATTTTCATTTTCAAAATACAGCGCTTGGAACTTGTTTTTACTGTCAACCAATTCCAGTCTGATTTTGTGGTTCTTCAATTCGTTATAAAGAACGAGTGAAAGCAACAAGGAGCCGACAGGATAAAGAACAAGCACCCAAAACCACATTTGTCTGAATATAGAAAGGGCTTGTTCGCGGGGAAGGGCAAACATACACAGCAACATCGCAATATGAACGATTACCCCAACAATATAGAATTCAAGATAAATATATCGTTTTTTGAGGATGACAATTTTCAGACGAAACACGTGCCACAGATATCCGATGGCGAAGGTTGAAATCGTTACCAGAACTCCCATAAGAGCGCCGTCTCCGCCGATGATAATTCTTGAAACGCATATTATTACCACTGCTATAATAGTTGGTATAAAACCAAAAAACATTGCTGCAACGCTTATAAGAATGGATCTCGTGTCGAAGAACACTCCGGGTATAATTTTGACCGGGGTCAGCATTAGCGCAATACCGATGAAGCCGATGACGATACCTATTAGAAAATTTTTCAAAAGCGCGTTTTTCCCATATGGAATAAATATCGAATTATATGTTATGCTGAGAACCAATAACAACGCTGTGTTATATACGAGGCCGATAAATATCTCTTTTTCCATAACTGACTCCATTCATAATAGAAAATGGTACTAAACATTTTTCGACTTCTTTTTTTCTTCTGATTTATTATACTGTAAAGTCAAATAGATAGTCAATGTAATACTTAAGTATAATTCATACAAAGTCGCAGCTCGCAAGACTTAAAAAAAAGGATATCTTTCAGCCTGAGTTCGAGAGGCTCTTTGAGTATATTTACCGCTCCTGTTTTAATAAGCAGGGGTTTTTTGTTTCTGTGGACCGAGGACGCATATAACCCTGAATCCCAACAGGCGAATTTTGGCATTTTATATGTGTAATTATTGAAATAAGCGCCGCAAAAGAGTATAATATATGTAGTTTTTTACGGACAAGGCTCTTGGGTTGAGCAGACGGGGAAGGGCAGCGCGAATCGCTGACAAAAACTGAATGTGAGGGTGACGACCAATGAATGACATGAAGGCATACATCGAGCGCTTTTTTGAAGAGCTTGAGGTTTATGAGGATCTAGAGCGCGGTCATTGTTACAAAGTGTTTATGAAACAGGCCATACTCGAGTTTTTAAGCTGCGAAACCAAGGAAACCGCTTTTGCCGTTTACCGCGCATTTTTTGACAGTTACAGAATTTCTCTTTCGGGCGCCTCAAACCCCTTCATCGACTTGCTGGACGTGCTGAAAAACTATGAGGAAAATGCAGCAGTACTCATCGACAAACAGCGCGACCACTACATACATTCCGTCAATGTCTTTATACTCGGGCTGTGCATTTATGCCCAAAACGAAAAATACAGAGCAGCCTTCCGCAAGGCAGTAATAAACAGGGAAAAATATCCCTATGCCTACGATACGAAAAACGAGGAGTTTTACTACCGCTGGGGGCTTGCCTCGCTTTTTCACGATGTGGGCTATCCGGTTGAAATTGTAGGTCGGCAAGTCAATAAATTTATCGACTTTGCCACAAATGTGGACGGCGGCAAGGCAAGTGTCAACGTGCAGCTCTCCTTCGGGAATTTTGACGAGCTTAATCACATTACCGAAGTCATCCCAAAGCGCGAATTTACAAAGTGCTACTTTGAAAGCTATGAGGACAGTATCTATATTGACACTCTAAAACCCGTGGATTTACTGGCTCATAAGCTCCACAGCTCCCTCGGCGTTGAGCTCAAGGCGATGAAATTCGCGCTCGACGATTTTGTGAACGTCATGGCGCGCTTCGGCTTTATCGACCACGGCTATTACAGCTCAATAATCGTCCTCAAGTGGTACGGCTATCTGATTCAGTCGGCAAAATACAAACCCGAGTACTTTTTCTGGCCTGTGCTCGACAGCGCGAGCGCTATACTTCTCCACAATTGTTATAAGAATATGCTTCAGAAAAAGCCCTTCAATCTCGGCGCTCTCGCGCCCGTGACGCATCCTGTTGCGTATCTGCTCATACTGTGCGATGAGCTTCAGGAGTGGAACAGGCAGGCTTACGGCATCAAGGACAAGCTGCGTACGCTCGCCGCCGAGGCAAGTCTTGAGATTACGGAGGATAAGCTGTCAGTAACATACATCACACACAACGGCTCGCTGCCCGCCGATTTCGCGCTTGAAAAGAAGAAGCTACTTTTTAAGCTTCTGGATATGAGCGCGATTTTCACCACGGTTTCGGTGCGCTGCAAGGCGTTAAAAAAGCAAGTGCTGCCGAATCCGCAAGGCGGAATCACTCCGCGCCCAGCTCTGGATGACCTTGAAAAGCTCGCGCGTGCAATCCACGAGCTATATAACGAAAAGCAGCATGAGCGCTATCCCGATAAGCCGCTTAAATACCCCGATTTTAACAAGCTGAGCGAGTCGCTTAAATACTCGAATCTGCGTCAGGCGATGGACATACCCGAAAAGCTGGGGCAAATGGGCTTTGTCATGAGCCGCGTTGACCCGTCAAAGGAAAAGGTTGAGAAAATCCCGACGGAATATGTGGAGTACCTCGCCGAACGTGAGCATGAGGCTTGGGTAGAGGAGCGCAAATCCACGGGCTGGGTTTCGGGCGACCATGTGGACGCGGAAAAGAAGATAACGCCTTATCTCGTGGCATACAAAAAGCTGCCCAATGAAATAAAGCAGCTTGACCGCGACCCTGTTGAAAATATCCCCGTTTTACTCTCGCGTATCGGCATGGCGGTCTATAAGAGGGAGGTTTGACAATGGGTTTATTCGATAAACTGAAAAAGCAGGAAGCCGTACCGCAGACCACCCTTGTGCCTAATGTGGGCAGAATGCCTTACCCCGCATATCGCGGCAAGGAGCCGTATATTTTCATCAGCTACGCCCATCTGGACTATGTGAAGGTTTTTGAGGAAATTAAAGCCTTCAACGAGCTTGGCTACAACGTCTGGTATGACGAGGGAATCTCCCCCGGCAACGAGTGGACGGACGAAATCGCCTTCGCTCTTGAAAAGTGCTCGCTGTTTGTTGTCTTTATAACCCCTAACTCAGCGGTTTCAAAAAACGTGCTCAAGGAGATTAACTTTGCCATCGAGGACGGCAAAGCCCTTGTTGCAATTCACCTTGAAAAGACAACCCTCAGCGGCGGCATGAAACTCCAGATAAGCTCGGTTCAGGCGATTATGAAGTACACCATGCCGCAGGAGGAGTACGTCTACAAATACACCACTGCCTTTACAAGGCTGGGTATGCGCTCCAAATTAAAGGCTACGGTCGCAGTTCCCGCGCAAACCCCGACAGCACCGCCTGCCGAGCCGAAAGCTACCTTTCAGGTGCCTCCGCCCGACAATACGCAGGGACAATTTCAGAGGGAAATAACACGTGTCGGCGATTTTATTGTTGAGCACGGTCACCTTCATGAATATTTGGGGACGGATAAGAACATTAAACTACCGGACATAGTGGCAATTATCGGCTCTCTGGGACAGGGAAGCAAATATGTTGAAACTGTTGACCTCAATAAAGCGGGCGCGCTCTTTGACGGGGCTTTCACGGATTGTCCGAACCTACGAGAAATCAGAGTTTCAAGAGCAGTCACAATGATACAGAAAATTCCGTTTATAAACTGTCCTCAACTGACATTCTATTGCTACCGCGATCAGCTTCCGAAAGGCTTTGAGGAATACTTCGGCGGCAAGGAGATAATATATCTGGACGACGAACCTGCGGTGCCGGCCACTGCGCCCAATGATGCTGTCGTTTTCAAAAGCACGGAGATGCACAGGATAGTCTGCGCGGAGCTGGGGCTTAGCGAAGACACGGTGCTGACTAAAGCCCGGTGCAATCAGGTGACATCAATTATGGTTTGCGGCGACGCCATAGGGCGCAAATTCAACGCTTACACAAGCGACGGAACTAATGTAAAAGTTCTTCCGATTGCGGGTACAAACGATACGGCGGCGACTGTGGGGCGCGGCAGCCTCGACACGCTCGAGGATATCCCGCTGCTAAAAAACCTCTCGAAGCTGATTTTACCTTATCAGAGCATTTCGGACGTTTCCCAGCTTGCGGGAACTAAGATTGAGAAGCTTGATTTGTCAGCTTATATCATAGACAATGTCTCGGCGCTTGCGTCCATGCGATTTTTGAAGGAACTGCAGATAAGCAACGCAAAACCTGATTCCCTTAAAGAACTCGGAAAGTCGCGCTCCCTCAGTCAGCTCGTGTTCGGCGGTATCAGGCAGGTGGAGTTTGACGAGCTGTGCGAAAACGAAAACGAAAGTCTTACTATTCTTATAATTTCGTCAAGCAGCAGCCTTAGAAATATCGACATGGTGGGGAACCTCAAAAATCTCGAACGGCTCTATATTGGGCTTACGGGCGTAACGAACCTTGAGCCTCTTACCTCGCTTAAGTATCTTCAGCGATTGGGAATCCAGAACCTTTCAATTTCGGATTACAGCGTTATAAAGCGCCTAACGAATTTGAAGGCGCTTGCAACGGTGAAAGTACAGGAGGAGGCAATTGCCGAGCTCTACGGCGGGACCTTCCCCTTTACGGCTTACTGAAAACCACAAAAAAAGACCATCCCAAGATAACGGGATGGTCTTTTTAATATCAGGCTTTGACAATATCTTCGCCAAGCCAATAGCGCTTGAGCGGCGTATAGGTCATATAAGCCACAACGCAGGTGATGATAATTTCGGGCAGCATATAGGAGCCGTTGTAGGCAAGCGACCAAACTGCGGGTGCCCAGCCGAGCTCATTGGGGAAAAGAGCCTCCCAGACAATGACGCCGCTTATAAAGTGGCAGAGAAAGCGCCCGAAAAAGGTCACGACGATGCCCAGAACAATCGCTTTTCGCCTATCCTTTACAATGGAATTGAAGCTGGCGGAAAAGCCAATCACTGTGAATGCAAGTATATAGTCGAAAACTATAATTCCGGCAACACTGAGGGCAGTGGGTGCGTACTGCACATTGTTCATGCCGAGAAGCAGCTGAAGCACGCTGTATACCAGAGCGGAAAGCACGCCCCATTTTGTTCCGTGACGCTGCGCAATCATAACCAGCGGAAGCATGCTGCAAACTGTTATGCCCCCGCCCAGAGCCCAGGGACCCTGAAAAGTGAATAAGGAAAGAACCGTGCCAATGGCGACTAAAATCGCGCTCTCCGCAAGTTGCCTGAGTTTTGTTTTCATAAAATTCCCTCCGATTGTTTACCTGACGCTATTATGGTCAGGATTCTTGATTTCTTTTTATTCATGAAAATAAAAAGACCCGCGCTTGCGGGTATGCAACGCGGACCATCAAGGGAATATTCCTTTGATTCCTACGCCGGCATTACCCGGATCAGGTTCTAGGGTCCCAAGCACGCTTGCTTGATCTCAGCCGACAGATGTCAGCACCCCTTGTGTTTCTTACACGCTCCCGATTATAGCCAAATCTTGCCCAACTGTCAAGTTAAATATCAGCTTCGACAAAATTGCCACGCTGTATTGCAAAATGTCCGCTCGTGAGTTACAATGTAAGCTGTAACTATTAGTAACAACTTGTAACAACTCGGTGATTATTATGCAAAATACTTCTTATAAAAGAAAAAAATCGATTTCCGCCGAAATACTGGCGTTTATTCTGGTCTTCTCCCTGAGCCTGCCGCTGCTTTCACAGTCCGCGCAGGCGGTCAGTAAGTCGGAGCTTAGCGCCTTGAAGCTGCAACAGGAGCAAATCGCGCAGAAAAAGGCGGGGATTCAGGCGCAGGCGGACGCGCTCGGCGATAAGGTTGCCTCTCAGACGGAGAAGTTGGAGCTGCTGACAACACAGCTTGATCTGACAAATCAGGAAATTGAAATTCTTTCAGAGCAAATCGCAATTTATACAAATTCCATCGCCGAAATGGAGAACGAGCTCACGCTCGACAAACAAAAGGAACAGGAGCTTTTAAAGCACTACAAAGTCCGAATGCGGGCGATGGAGGAAAACGGAAGCGCCACCTACATATCGATTCTTTTGGGGTCAACAAATTTTCAAGACCTTTTAAGTCGTGTCTATTGCATCAAAGAAATCATGGAATATGACGACGGACTTGTCAATGATATAAGGCAAGTGCAGGTTGAGCTAAAAGACGCCAAGGCGGACATGGAAACGGAAATGGCCGCGCAGCAGGAGGTTTTTGAGCAGTATCAGGAAAAACAGGCGGATTTGGAGAAACAGCAGGGTGAAGCGCAGGCTGTGCTTTTAAGCCTGCAGGCCGACTCCGCGGATTACGCGAAACAGCTTGAATCCGTTAACGCGCTCTCCTCGGCAATAAACGGGCAAATCAGCAATATGGCGGCGGCTCTGGCGGAGCAGGAGCGAATCGCGGCGGAGCAGAAAGCCGCCCAGCAGATATCCTCGGGCAGCGGCAGCGGTAGCGGCTCGGGCGGGAACATTTCATGGTACGGGGAAACGGTCGGTAACGGCACAGGGCAGGATATTGTAAACTTTGCGGAAACCTTCCTCGGCGTGCCCTACGTTTACGGTGGAACCTCGCCCTCCGGGTTTGACTGCTCGGGGCTGGTGTATTACTGTTACAAGCACTTCGGCTACTCCCTTAACCGCACGGCAGCGGGACTTGCCTATAACGGCACGGCGGTTTCGGCAACGGCTCTTCAGGTCGGAGATATAATTTTATTCACCTCGACCGACGGCAGCTATGTCGGACACACGGGTATTTACATTGGCGGCGGTCAGTTCATACACGCGCCGCACACGGGCGACGTTGTTAAGATATCCAGTCTCTCGGATTCGTATTACACAAATCACTACTACGGCGCAAGACGCATAATAGCGTAAGCCAATATTTTTGATAAACAAAGCCGCAGAGATTTTATTATCTCTGCGGCTTTTATTTAGGTTTTTCTAAGTCCCGCTTTAAGGCTTACAAGCTCGATTCTTAAAGCTTGGCTGCGCCGTTTTTCTTCATGAAGAATGCGCCGACAACCATGAAGGCAGCAAATATTATCAGGTAATAAAGAACGGTTTTACCATAAACATAATACGTTGCGTAAGCCATGAATACGCAGCCGCATATCGCGAGGAAGGGCATGATTATACGCTTAAAGACACCCAAATCCTTTTCTTTTACCATCAATGCGATAAAAATGGGGATATAGGCGGCATAGAGGGTAACGATGGGAAGCTCCGAGGTGTCGAAAGAGAACTTTCCGAACCAGGGAACTTCAACCAGGTTTGCTCCGTAGAAGAACATTAGCCATAATCCGCAGAAGAAAAGTCCGAGGATGGAGGAGTTGGTGGGCATATTTGTTACGGGGTCGACCTGCTTGAACATTTCGGGCTTGGGGCCTTCGCCGCGAACGGCCAAGGAATACATGCCGCGTGTGCAGCCGAGCATAAGTCCGTTCAAGGTCCCGAGGCAGGAAATAACGATGAATACGAAGAGGAGGGTGCCGCCGACCTTTGAGAAGATGGTTTCAAAAGCAAGCTTTGCGCCGGCCTGTCCGCCGTCCATCATAACCTTGTTCGTTACGCCGCCGGCAAGTCCGACATAGTAAAGAATATAGATAACAACAACAGCGAAGGTGCCGATTAAAAGAGCCTTCGGCAGATTCTTTTTTGCGTCTTTAAGCTCAGCGTTGATGCTCGTCGCGATAATCCAGCCTTCATAAGCAAAAGCTGTGGCGACAACCGCGGTGAATAAGGCCTTTCCCGTGTTAGTAACAGGAGTGACGGCATTAGCGAAGTTGTCAACTGTCATACCGTTTGAAAGCCCGACAATCAGTCCGACAACGCCCATCAGGATAAGCGGAATGACCTTGATTACCGTTGCGGTAACCTGGAATTTTCCCGCAAGAACAGGGGACAGCGCGTTGACAGCGTAACTGGTGCACAGGAAAAACGCCGCAATTGCAAGGCAGGAACCGCCGGTTATATCCCAGCCCAAAAGAACGCAGAAGAAACGTGCGCTGACCCATGCAAGGACGCTTGTCAGCGTGGGATAATAGATGGTGGTCATGAACCAGCCGAGCAGATAGGCGTATTTTCCGCCCAAGGTAACTTCCGCGTAGTCAACCAAACCGTTGACATAGCTGTATCTTGTTGCCATTGTCGCGAAGGTGTAGGCGCAGACAATCATAATAGCTCCGCCGATAATCCATGCCAAAACACCCAGCCACTGGTCTCCGCCTGTGGCTTTGAGAATTTTCTCCGCTTTGAAGAAAATACCGCTGCCGATTACGATTCCGATTACCATTGCAATGGCCATCGGCAGACCGTATTTCTCCTTCAATTTTGTTTCCATAGAATTTCTCCCTCTTTCAATGTGTTGGCCAATCTATTATCAGCCGTGAGTATGATAACACATATAGAGAAGAAAATAAAGAAAAAACTGTATAAAATGGCAAAACATCAGAGAAAAAATGCGCAGAGGCTGTGCAATTTAACGATATAGTTCATTGCATTGTTAAAGAATGTAGGCGTGTCAACGAAAAATTAAATTGAAAAGGGGGGACGTGAAGCAAAAACGTCCTCCCTTGAAGTGTTGATTGAGTGCAATTAAAAAGCTGTCCGATTAAATAAATCTCAAAACGTCGTTAAGCGGACGTCTGGGCGGCATTTGAGGCTCATCGTTTTTGTAACCGCAGGCAACCAGAGCAACTAAATTTTCTGTTTCAGGAATTTTAAAAACCGCTCTCAGAACTTCGTGGTCAAATATTCCGAGGATAACCGTGCCGATTCCTAAATCGTTTGCCGCAAGGCAAAGAGTCTGGGTCGCCGCGCCGCAGTCAAAATAGGTATAGGCCTCGCCGAGGATTGTCGTCGGCGTTCCGTCCCTTTCAAAACCGGAGCGCCCGGTTACCGACGAAACGGCAATCAGGAGCGGCGCGGAGCCAACGATTGCCGCGTTATAGGCGGGCAGAGCGGCGCAGAGCTCATTTAGTATCTTTCGGTCCGAAAGCGCGGTGAAGCGAGCGGTCTGCGAATTTTTCCAAGTCGGGGCGAGCTGCGCCGCTTGGGCGAGCGTCTCAATCAGGTCTTTATCTATCGGTTTGTCCGAAAATTTGCGAACGCTTCTTCGGGTTTCAATACATTTTAAAGTTTCCATATTTTCCTCCTTATTTTCCCTGTCCGTATTTGCAGGCGACAAAGCTCTGCATAGCGTTAATATTCTCTTCGGAAAGCGGAATGAAGTTGCCGCCGATGGAGCGAATTCTGTAATAGATTTCAGCTGTCATTTCCAGCACCTTGGCAACCTTGAAAGCGCCCTTCATATCGCAGGAAACGCATACCGCGCCGTGCGACTGCAAAAGGCAGGCATTAGATTTATTACCCAGCGCGTTAACACAGTTTTTTGCAAGCTCAAGGGTTCCGGGAAGCGCGTAAGCTGCTGTTTTAACCTCACCGCCGAGCGCCTGCGCCGCCTCGTCCAAAATAAGCGGAATGCTCTCGCCCATGCAGGAAAAAACCGTGGAGCATATCGGGTGAGTGTGAACGATGGCTTTGACCTCGGGGCGCGCCCTGTAAACCTCAAGGTGCAGGTCGGTTTCGATAGAAGGCTTCCTTTTTCCCGAAACAATCTCCTTGTCGATTGTCATGACCACCATATCGTCGGCGGTGCAGCACTCATAGTCCATGCCCGAAGGAGTTATGTAAACCATTCCGTCCTCATCGCGCACGCTGATATTTCCCCATGTTTCAACCGTGAAGTTCTCACGAATCAGCTTTTTGCCGGCCTCGACAAGTATCTCGCGCATATCCATATATTATCATCCTTTCAGAATTGTTATCCGATTACAATATAGCGTTTTGTACGCGAAAACGCAAGTCATGTTTGGTCTTTTCGATATATTCATGCTAAAATAAAAACGGTAAGGCTCTTTACTTTAAGCAGCAGCCGACCTATATGGATTTGCGAGGTGTTTTATGCGGGGATTATATTTTGACGGTAAAGCGGCGGAGCTAAGGCTCGATTTGCCGATGCCGCAGACGGAAGCTCATGAGAGTCTGGTGCGCGTTTCGCTTGCCGCAATCTGCAATACGGACAGAGAGATTATGAAGGGGTATAAGCCGGATTTCATAGGGGTTTTAGGACATGAATTTGTCGGCGTTGTGGAGAAATCAAGCGACCCCAAGCTTGTCGGCAAGCGTGTTGTCGGCGAGATAAACGAGGGCTGCGGCGAATGCGTTTACTGCAAAACAGACAGAGAGCGCCACTGCGAGCGCCGCAGGTGCATAGGCATAGTAAATCAGGACGGCTGCTTTGCTCCTTATATGACAATCGCCACAAAGTCCCTGCACATAGTTCCGGATAATGTTGCGGACGAGCACGCGGTTTTTGCCGAGCCT
The DNA here is from genome assembly GCA_009929315.1 of Clostridia bacterium. GTDB lineage: Bacteria > Bacillota > Clostridia > Oscillospirales > Oscillospiraceae > UBA2658. The sequence goes on along the minus strand of SAAS01000004.1, from coordinate 205,018 downwards.
CTGGCAGCTGCGCTTGAAATTCCGAATCTTATTCAAATACGCCCCTCCGAGGAGATTTGCGTAATAGGAGACGGGCGGCTTGCCTATCTGATAGCGCAGGTGCTGGCTCTCGGCGGCGCGGAAGTTACGGTTCTGGGAAAACACGAGGAAAAGCTTCGCCTCTTCGAGAGCTTTGCTAAGACAGCAAAGACCTGTGACCGAAAGTTTGAGCTGGTGGTTGACGCCGCGGGCTCGCCCTCAGGCTTTGAAACGGCGATGAGCCTTGTGCGGAGCTGCGGCAAAATTGTACTTAAGAGTACATACGCGGGGATGGCAAGCCTAAACTTATCGTCTGTTGTCGCAAACGAGGTCAGCGTTATAGGCAGCCGCTGCGGACCCTTCCCGCCTGCCGTAAGACTGCTTGAAAGAGGACTCATCGAGCTCCCCCCGATAGAGCTGCATTTCATTGAGGAGTGGAAAAAGGCCTTTGACAGCCGTGCTTTTAAGGTCGGCTTCGATTTTCGTCGCGATTAATAAATTTAAATAAGACATTATATGGTGTAATATGCTTGCAAAGCTCAATTTATTATACTATAATATGTGGTGTATTTAAGGTTGAAATTTAGCCTTTAAAAATACGGAAAGAAAACCATACATAAACTATGGAGGTAAAAAATGAAAAAGATTCTTGCTCTTGTTCTTGCACTTACCTTGGTCTTTGCCCTTGCCGCCTGCGGCACAAAGACAGCGACTTCCGAAACCGATACTCCGGCAGCTTCCGAAACCCCTGCTGCTGCAACCGGTCTCAAAATCGCAATCGTAACCAGCCCCTCGGGCGTTGACGACGGTTCCTTTAACCAGAATAACTATGAAGGCATTCAGAGCTTCATTGCAACTCATCCCGATTCCACAGTAACACCCATTCAGGAAACAGATATGGCAAACGCCGTTAACGCTGTTGCTGATGTCGTTGCGGATTATGACGTAATCGTGGTTCCCGGCTTCCAGTTCGGCGGAATTACGACTATTGCTCAGGAAAACCCCGACAAGTATTTCATCCTTGTTGACGCTTATCCCTCTGACCCCGCTGACTCAACAGGCGTTAACACCATCGCAGTCGACAACATCTACGCTATGCAGTTTGCTGAGCAGGAGAGCGGCTTCTTCGCAGGAATCGCTGCCGCGATGGAAACAAAGACCGGCAAGGTCGCTGTTGTAAACGGCATCGCATATCCCTCCAACGTCAACTATCAGTATGGCTTTGAAGCCGGCGTAGCCTATGCAAACGCAAAGCTCGGCACAAAGGCCGAGTGTGTTGAAATCGCTTCCTATGCAGGCACAGATGTCACCGGCGCTAATGTCGGCGGCAACTACATCGGCAACTTCAACGATCCCGATACCGGCAAGGTAGTCGGCGCTGCTCTTATCGCCGAGGGCGTTGACGTTCTCTTCGTAGCGGCAGGCAACTCCGGCAACGGCGTTTTCACCGCTATCAAGGAAGCAAAAGATGTTAAGGTTATCGGCTGCGATGTCGACCAGTATGACGACGGCGCAAACGGCGACAGCAACATCGTTCTCACCTCCGGACTCAAGAACATGGCTGTCAACGTTGAGCGTCAGCTCACAGCAATTGCTGACGGCACCTTCAAGGGCGGCAACTACCTGCTCCAGGCTGACACCGATTCCACAGGCTATGTTTCCGCTGAAGGACGTCAGCAGCTCAGCGAAGCAACCCTTAAGGCTCTTGCCGACGCTTACGAGCTTGTCAAGTCCGGCGCAATTGTTCCTCCCTCAAACTTCAGCGAAACAACAGTTGAGGATTTCGTAGGACTGAAATAGGCGCATAAACAAAACAATTCGCAAACACAATAATATTGACCGGTATGGAGTGCAAATGCTCCATACCGGTTTTTTCATTTCAATTGTGCCGGAATTGGTAATTACGAAAAGAATGAACAGCGGCATAAAATTCTTTGACAGCAGGGGTACAAACGAGTAAAATATATTCATAATTTCCAGAAATCCGTCGCAGATAAGGAGAAAGCCGCCTATGGACGAGTTTATTGTAGAAATGCGCAACATAACCAAACGCTTTCCCGGAATCGTCGCCAACGACGACGTTTCCATCGCAGTAAAAAAGGGGGAGGTTTTTGCGCTTTTAGGCGAAAACGGAGCCGGAAAATCTACACTTATGAGTATGCTTTTCGGGATGTATGAGCCTGACGAGGGCGAGATTTTAGTCCGAGGCGAAAAAGTGAAGATTTCTTCGCCCGCGCACGCCACGCAGCTCAATATCGGAATGGTGCATCAGCACTTTAAGCTGGTGGAGAACTATACCATAACCGAGAACATCGTTCTTGGGCAGGAGCCGCGTTCCCGTTTTCTCGGTTTTCTTCCCGCGGTTGACATTAAAGGGTCAAATAAAAAAATTGCCGAACTGTCAAAGCGCTACGGCTTGGAGGTTGACCCAAAAAAGAAAATAGAGGATATAAACGTATCAACAAGACAGCGTGTTGAAATTTTAAAAATGCTTTACCGAGAAGCGGAAATTTTAATTTTTGATGAGCCGACGGCCGTTCTGACACCGCAGGAAATTGACTTCTTGCTGGATATAATCCGCGGACTTCGCGATTCGGGCAAGACCATTATTCTTATAACCCACAAGCTCGAAGAGATAAAAAAGGTCGCCGATCGCTGCGCCGTTTTGTGCAGGGGAAAGCTTGTCGGTGTTATGGATGTCGCAACTACCTCAACCAAAACAATGGCAAATATGATGGTTGGGCGCGAGGTCAGCTTCGGTATAGACAAAAACCCCGCTAACTTCGGCGAGGAAGTTTTGAGGGTTGAAAAGCTGACGGTAAAAAATCAGGACGGACTTTCAGTTGTTAAAAACGTATCCTTTTCTGTTCGGAAAGGTGAAATATTCGCGATTGCGGGAGTTTCGGGCAACGGTCAGACAGAGCTAGCCGACGCGGTTACGGGGCTTCTTAATTCAAGCGGTAAAGTATTTTTACAGGGAAAGGATATTTCCGGCTACGATGTAAGACAGAGAACGCTTGAGGGGATTTCCTACATACCGGAGGACAGACAGGCTGTGGGTCTGGTTCTCGACTTCAGTCTGGAAGAGAATCTGGCGCTTAAGGAATATTTCAAGGAGCCCTTCTGCAAAAAGGGCGTCCTGCATAGCGAAGCCTTTGACGAGCAGGGTGAAAGACTTGTGAAGGAGTATGACATCAGAAGCGGTCAGGGCATTAAAACAATTGTTCGCTCAATGTCTGGCGGAAACCAGCAAAAAGCAATCATTGCCCGTGAAATCGAGCTTGACAGCAGGCTTATGATTTTCGTTCAGCCCACACGCGGTCTTGACATCGGAGCAATTGAGAACATTCACAAACAGATTCTTGCCCTGCGCGACGCGGGCAAGGCAATACTCCTCATTTCGCTGGAGCTTGACGAGATAATCGGACTTGCCGATACAATCGGCGTTATGTACAGCGGAGAAATGCTCAACATCGCCCCTGCCGAAACTTTGAGCACAAATCAGGTGGGAGAATACATGATGGGGGTGAAGGCGGTATGAGAGGGAAAGATAATCGTTTGCCGAATCCTATTACACGCGGTTTTCTGGGCGTTATCGGAAACGAGAAACGCCAGTCAATTTCGATTCCGCTTTTTGCGATTCTTTTAAGCCTTGTTGCCGCCTCAATTGTCATTTTACTGCTCGGCAAAAACCCATTAACGGCAATCACAAGCTTTCTGCAGGGCAGCGGAATTTTACCTAAGCCCGATTACGCGGCAAAAAAGAGCATACTAACCGACTTTATGAGCATGATTAACATGTGGACTCCGATGATTTTCGCGGCGCTCGCAGTTGCAGTCGCGCTTAAAACTGGACTTTTCAATATCGGCGTTTCCGGACAGATGCTCGTTGCCGGCTTTGTCGCTACAATAACAGTGGGCTATTCCAATTTACCGGCGGCGATAGCCATGCCCCTTGTTCTTGTAATCGGACTTGTCTGCGGCGGAGCTGTCGGGGCGCTCATCGGCTGGCTCAAGCATAAGTTCAATATTAATGAGGTCGTCACCTCAATAATGCTCAACTACATTTTTCAGTATGTTACAAGCTACTTCATAAACTCATACTATGTTAATCCCGTGTCGCGCCAGTCGCAGCCAATCAGTCAAGCGGCAAGACTTACGCTTGTTGACGTCAATATTGCCTCTCTCGGTCTGAAAATGGACATTCCGCTCGCGTTTTTGCTTACAATTCCCGTTGCGATTCTGGTTTTGTTTTTGCTCAACAGAACACGTCTCGGCTACGAGCTTAAAATTGTCGGGTTAAATCAAAAAGCCGCAAAATACGCCGGAATCAAGGTCGGAAGAAGCATGGTCAGCTCCATGGCAATCTCGGGCGCGCTTGCGGGACTTGCGGGAGTGACGCTCTATCTCGGCTACTACAACAGCATTCAGCCCAGAGTTCTGACAAGTGTCGGTTTCGACTCCATCGCGGTATGCCTGCTCGGAAACTCACACCCGATCGGCATTTTGTTCTCATCGCTGCTCATTTCAATAATTTCAAAGGGAAGCAACTACATGAGCTCAATAATGGGCGTTCCGCAGGAAATCGCCCAAGTTATAACGGGGCTTATACTGTTGTTTTCTGCCTGCGGCGCGTATATCCGTTTCAGGGTTGCGCAGGCGAGAGAGGATTTTCCGGGTAAAAAGCTTAAGCCCCGGGCGCAGAAGGTCAAGGAAGGGGGCGACGAGGCATGAATACTGTAATAATTGACGGCCTTGCCTTCGCAATACCGCTGTTCATTATAGCCATCGGCGGAATTTACAGCGAGCGAAGCGGCGTTACAAACCTTGCTTTGGAAGGTTTTCTCGGCTTCGGCGCGTTCTTCGGAGCTGCCGCTGTAATGGTACTGACGGGCGGAAACCTCGCCGGTATTGAAATTCCGATGTTTTTCGCGGCGCTTGCCTTTGCGATGATAGGCGGCGCGCTCTTCGCAATGCTCCACGCACTTTTGTGCGTGCCGTTCAAAGCAAATCAGGTAATCAGCGGCGTTGTAATCAACATTCTGGCGACCGCGCTGACCGCTTTTTTCACAAGCCAAATCAATACATACCTCCTCGGAAAACCCACAAATAAGTTCGTTCTCGGTATTTGCGAGAGGTTCACGGTTCCGGTAATCTCCAAAATTCCCGTGCTCGGCGCCTTTTTCACGGACGTTTATTATTTTATCCCCATCATTATTGTAGTTGCGCTCTTTATGACCTATATGCTCTATAAGAGCCGCTTCGGCCTGCGTCTGCGCGCCTGCGGAGATAATCCCCACGCCGTTGACGCCGCGGGAGGCAATGTTTCCAGAACCCGTTTTATCGCCGTTATGATTTCGGGAGCTCTGTCGGGTCTTGGCGGTATCTGCTTTGCTTACTCAATCTCATCAAGCTTCTCGCCGAGTATTTACGCGGGTTACGGCTTTCTTGCAATCGCGGCGCTTATTTTCGGAAACTGGAAAATCGGCCCGACGCTGGCCGCCTGCCTGTTCTTCGGCTTTGCCCGTTCGGGCGGACATCAGCTTACACAGACGCTTAGTCTTCCCAGCGCCTTTCAGGACGTCATCTCGATTCTGCCCTATGTTCTGACACTGCTGTTACTCGTGTTTTTCTCGTCAACCAACAGGGCGCCGAGAGCTCTCGGCGAAATCTACGACAAGGGCAAAAGATAACAAATACGAAAAAGAGAGCAGTTTTAACTGCTCTCTTTTTTATTCATTGCTCAAGAGTTTGGACAAAACGCTCCATATCATTTTTCGATTCGATATCGTTTGTGCGCTCAATAACATCCCGTTTATGTGCGTTTGTCATATGGGAAAAATTGTTCATTGCATAGGGGTTGCTTGCAAGCGCCATACCCAGTCCCATCGGAATTTCTGGGGATTTTGATAAATCGTCCATACATTCACCTCATAAAAAGTGTCTGCAAACTGACGAAAATTATTCTTAGATTTATTTTGAAAGCGCCAGCGTTACGAACTGCGACCAGGTTTCCATCGTTTCGGATAGCCCCGGCATGTCGGAACGCTTAATCCAGAAACCCTCGAGCTTTTCCGTCTCAAGAACTCTGACCTCGCCCGTAACCTCAAGCGTGAAGAATAGGCCCAGATGTACGCTTCCGACCTCTGTTGTGTCGTCATTTATTATTCCGCAGGGAGTCATTTTTCCTCTCGATTCGATATAGACTTCCTCCTCAAGCTCGCGATTCATTCCTCGGGACAGAACATCCTCGCCGCTGCCGTCTGTTTCGGGATTTATATGACCGCCGATTCCGACAGACAGAAGTCCGTGAAGACGGGCCTCGTTGCCTTTCTTGAGCCTGCGCGTGGCAAAGACCTCTTCGCCGCGGCATAAAACGACGTAGGGAATAATCTGCTTGTGAGAGGGATCATTTTCCGCTTCGGGGCGAGCGAGAAACTCATAGTTCTTGAGAATTATGTCAACCATTATGTCGCAATTCTCAGTAGTTATACCCTTTTCGGGAATAAATTCGGCGATTAGTTCTCTTTTTACTGTCAGTACGTTTTCCATAGGGACAAAGCCGCTCCTTCTGATGTGAATAAAGCCATGATAACACACAAATAACAGTAATTAAAGAATATTCGACCGAATATTCGGCGTTTTTTTGCAGAATGGATTTGCTTCGAGCTATTGTCAAACAGCCGCGCTTTTGATAGAATTTCAGCACAACGCATTTTGGAGGATACCGCAATGTTCAAGCTCTTTATTCCCGGAGACATACTTTTGCCAGAAAAGGCGGATATGGGCCTTTGGAGCGTTATCGCCTGCGACCAGTATACCTCGGCGCCGGAGTATTGGAACTCCGTTGACGAAAAAGTCGGCTCGTCGCCCTCGACTCTTCGGCTCATTCTTCCCGAAGCTTATCTCGAAACAAGGGATGTGGCGCAGCAAACGGAAAAAATAAACGCGGCGATGGAAAGCTACCTTTCGGACGGAGTTTTTAAAACAGTTGAAAATTCCTACATATATGTTGAGCGCGAGCTTGAGGCAGGCAAAATACGGCGCGGACTTTTGGGACTGATTGATCTTGAGGCTTATGATTATCGCGCCGATTCCGTTTCGCCTGTTCACGCAACGGAGGGTACGGTGGAAAGCCGTCTACCGCCGAGAGTGAAGATCCGCGAGGGCGCGGCGCTCGAGCTTCCGCATATAGTGGTGTTTATAGACGATCCTGAAAACAGGGTGTTTACAGATTTGGGCGAGGGCGAAAAGCTCTATGATTTTGACCTTATGGACGCGGGGGGACATATCACAGGGACACGCGTTACGGGGAAAGACGCAAAAAGAGTGCAGAACGAGCTTAATAAGCTCGCGGACCCCGAATATCTGGAAAAGCGCTATGCTTTAGGCGGAAAATCGCCTGTAATAATTGCAATGGGGGACGGAAACCACAGTCTTGCCACAGCGCGGCTTTGCTGGGAACGAATCAGAGAAGGACTCAGCCCCGCACAGAGAGAAAATCACCCTGCCCGTTTCGGACTTGCGGAACTCGTTAACATTCATGACAGCTCAATTGACTTCGAGCCCATCCACCGTGTTCTTTTTGAAACCGACACCGATAGCTTTTTCGGCGAAGCCGAAAACTACTTTAAAAGTGTACACGGGCAGGAAAGCACCTCGCATAAAATTACTCTGGCCTGCGGCGGAAAGACAAAGGATTTCACCGTTAAGGGTCTTACAATCGGCAATACAATTGCGGTTTCACAAAAGTTTTGTCTTGAGTATATATGTGCTCACGGCGGAAAGCTTGACTATATCCACGATGACGATACGGCGCTTGAAATGGCGGGCCGTGTAAACTGCGCGGGTCTGCTTTTACCCGCGATGGACAAAAACGAGCTGTTTTTCTCCATTATGACAAGCGGAGTATTTCCCGCGAAGAGCTTTTCAATCGGCCCCGCACGGGACAAGAGATACTATCTTGAGTGCAGAAAAATTAAGTAAAACGCCCGAATCGCAAAAATCAAATTCAAGGCACCCGTAAGCCGCAAGGCTTCGGGTGCTTTTCTGTTTGGGAAAAATTCGTATGGTGTATTTCTTGATAGCATATTTGGCGGACAAGTTAAATAAGCTTAGACGGAGGTGAGTTGAAATGCAAAATACCGCGCAGGAATTTATCAGAGCCGTAAGACTCTTGCCGCCCTGCCTTCGTACTGAGGTTTTAAATCTGTCGGACGAGCTGATTAGCACAGCGGAGGAGATTCGTCTTCGCGCCGGCAGAGCACCGACTCTTGTTTTGGCGAAAGGGGAAACAGAAATTCTGCCGTTGCACAAGATTACACCCTCCGAACTTCAGCTTGTTCTGGAGATTGCAACGCGCGCCTCCGTACATACTTATGCCGACAGCATAAAAATGGGATTTGTCACGGCCGAGGGGGGCTGTCGTCTGGGACTTTGCGGAACTTGCTCAACGGAAAACGTAAAAATAACGGGTATTCGGCGGCTTTCTTCTCTCTGCATAAGAATCCCGCGTGAAAGGCAAGGCTGCGCCGATGGAATTTTTCCTTCCTTGACAGGCGGCGGCTTCAAATCAACCATAATTGTTTCACCGCCGGGCATCGGGAAGACGACTCTTTTAAGGGAACTGGTTCGGTTATTATCCGACGGCGGCACAAGAATTTCTCTTGTGGACGAGCGCTGTGAGGTTGCCGGCACCTTTGAAGGACAGCCCTGTTTCGATGTCGGAGCCAGAACAGATGTTTTAACGGGCGCTCCCAAGGAGGAAGGAATTTACCTTTTACTGCGCTCAATGGCTCCGCAGATAATTGCCTTTGACGAGATTAGCTCGCCCAACGATATTGAAGCCGCTGAAACAGCCTCTAACTGCGGAGTAAAACTTCTTGCGACGGCCCACGGAGCAAGTGTCAATGACCTCACGGAGCGAATGCTTTACCGAAAGCTTCTCGACAGGCGTATTTTTGAAAGAGCCGTAATCATAGGAAATGTGAAGGGCAGTCGCTGCTATAAAGTGGAGGAGCTGGGGTGAAGATTATCGGAGCGGTTCTTCTGGTATGTGCCTGTACAATTCTTGGCATGGTACAGGCGAGAAAGCTTCACTTTCGGCAAAGTTGTCTTGAGGGCGTGTTAGACGGGCTTCGTTTCATAGACGCAGAGCTGAAAAACGGCGCGGTGGCGATACCGGAAATATTCTCGGAACTGTGCAAATTACCCGACTCAAGAATGAACAAATATTATGTAAACCTAAATTCACAAATCAACCATCTCGGTGAATCAAGCCTTTCCGACATATGGTGCGGCTGCGCGCTCGGCGATAAAAGCATTTCCCTTTCCGAAAGACAAAGGCAAGAACTGTCAAGACTCGGAAGCTATCTCGGAAGATACTCTGAAAACGAACAGAGCGAGGCTATCTGTGTCTGCATTGAGCATCTGGAGGCACAGCTTATAAGTTCATCGGAAAAGGCAAGGCAGGGGGGGAGGCTCTATATGGGGTTGGGATTTACCTTCGGTTTAATGCTCGCGGCCGTACTCATCTGAAACTGCTGAAAAACTCGGTAATTTACGGGAGGATACTATGGACGTTGACCTTATTTTCAAAATCGCCGCGGTTGGAATCCTTGTTGCGGTGCTCAATATAATTCTTTCACGCTCCGGGCGCGAAGACCAGGCGCTTATGGTGACGCTTGCGGCGCTGGTTGTGGTTCTTGCGCTAGTGGTTCAGCAGATAAGCGACTTGTTTACCCTGATTAAGAGCCTTTTCGGACTTTAGCTATGGAAATTATAATTAAAGCCGTAATCATAGGCGTAGTTGGGTCAGTGCTGACGCTAATTATTAAAAGGACAAACCCCGAGCTTTCAACGGTTTTGACCTTGGCTGTCTGCACGGTTATTCTCGGACTTGCCTTGAAGCTGTATTCCTCTGTTTCAGAGGTGCTGGAGCTTGTGGATTTTGGCGAAGCCTTTTCATCAGCTTATACGTCTCCCGTGCTCAAGTGTGTCGGAATTGGGATAACGGCCAGGTTGGGAAGCGATCTGTGCAAGGATTCGGGGCAGGAGGCGCTCGCCTCGAGCGTAGAAATTTGCGGTGCGGTCTGCGCGCTTTATGTTTCGCTCCCGCTAATAAAGACCATGCTTCAAATGATAGGTGAACTTGTATGAAGAAAGTGCGCTTTTTTATTCTCAGCCTTATGATTGCCTGTTTTTTCTCGGGAGGAGCGCGCGCGGAAAATGCCGATGGACAGAATGAAAACGCAGTTGTTCCGCCGACAGTAGCCGAGCAGTCCGAGGCAATGGACACAAAGAGCGTCACTGACGCGCTTCCTCAGGAGGCAAACGAAATTCTGGGCGATATTTCACTGACGGATATAAAAATGGGAGATAAGGGTTTAAGCTCGCTTTTCGATAAGCTGAAAGGCGGAATTTTCGGAGTTTTGCGAAATGCTTTAAGTTCGGCGGCAAAGATATTGACGGTAATCATATTGTGCACGGCGGCAACTTCGGCTATGAGCGAGGGCGGAGTGCGCGATATGGTTTCACTCGGAGGAACAGTCGCAGTATCTGCGATTGCCATAAACAACGTACATGCCTTTATTGGGCTCGGTATGGAAACGCTTTACACTCTATCGGATTACTCAAAGGTGCTTCTTCCGACCCTTTGCACGGCGGCGGTGAGTGCCGGCGCAATAACTTCGGCTTCCGCAAAATATGTGGCTACCTCACTGTTTATGGATGTTCTCATAACGGTCTCGGCTAATATTGTGCTGCCGCTCATCAGTATTTATCTTGCCTCCGTAATAGCAAACGCGCTTCTGTCAAGGGATTCGCTTGCAAATATTGCGAAGCTTCTGAAATGGACCTGCACAACGGGGCTTACGCTGTTAACTTTGGCGTTCACAACCTATCTCGGGATGACAGGGCTGGTTTCTGGCAAGGCGGACGAATTTGCCGCAAAGCTCACAAAATCGGCTCTGGGTGCGGCATTGCCCGTTGTCGGCAGCATTGTTTCGGATACGGCTGCTACCTTGGTTTCAGGCGCGGGAATGCTTCGCAATTCAATCGGAGTATTCGGTTTTTTGGCAGTCGCCGCGATTTGCCTGACACCCTTTATAACTCTCGGTGTGCATTATCTTGTTTATAAGGCAACGGCGGCTCTCAGTCAGGCATTTGCGGATAAGCGAATGGCAGAGCTGATTTCGGATATCGGTGCCGCCTTCGGAATGCTTCTTGCCCTTGTCGGAGCCGGCGGAATAATGCTTTTTCTGTCGGTAATTTCGAGTATGAAGGCGGTGAGCGGCGCATGACAGATTTTGCCGGCCAGTGGATCAGGGCAATAGCGGGGGCGGCTTTAATTTGTGCCGCCGCAACATCGCTAACTCCAAAAGGCAAGGTTAAAAATGTTCTCAAGTTTATCTGCGGGATTGTACTGATTTGTGCAATGGTGAATCCGATAATAAAGCAGGAATTTCCGTCAATTTCGCTGGAAATGTCAAAGTACCGTTCGGACGCGGACGATATTATTGCCTCAGCGGAGGAAAAGGAAAACAAGCTGAGCAGAACTATCATAGAGAACGAACTGGAAGCATATATATTGGACAAAGCACAAAGCCTCAACATAAAGCTTGAGAGCGTCGAGGTTTCGGTGAAGTGGGGTGATGAAGGGTGCTGGTATCCCTATGAGCTAAGCTTAACGGCAAATATTTCGCAGAGGGAGCGTATGCTGATATCGAACTTCATTGAAGCCGAATTGGGTGTACCGAACGAACGTCAGTATTGGAGTGCTTATGAAGGATAAACTGAAAGAAAAGATAAAGCTTCTGGACATATTTAAAAACAAATACGCGCTGATTGTTCTGGCGGCAGGTCTCGTTTTAATTCTCTGGCCAAGCGGCAAAAAAAGCGAAACTGTTCAAACAAATGAGCTGACCGCCCCTGCTTTTTCGATAAGCGTCGAGGAAGACAGACTTGAGGCGCAGCTTAGCAAAATACGCGGCGCCGGCAGAGTATCGGTGCTTTTATCCGTCTCGGGCAGTGCCTCCAGAGAGCTTGCCGAGAGCGAGGAAGGAACGCTGGTCGTATCCGAGAACGGAAAAGAGAGGGTGGTTGAGTTATATTATGTAAACCCTGAATACATGGGAGCGGTGATAGTTTGCGACGGAGCGAACTCCGCGGAGCTTAGACTTACGATTTCAAAGGCCGTTGCGGATTATACAGGGCTCGGCGCGAGCAAAATCAGCGTAATCAGTATGAAAAATTAGGGACATGGAAGCCAACGGAAAACGGGAATAGCATAAGGAGGAAAAATGAGTAAAACAAAAAAGTACGTAACAATAGCGGCGGTGCTTTTATGCATTTGCGCCGCAGTATACCTTAACTGGTCTTATAACAACGACTCCGCTGCTAACGGCGGTCTGTCCGATGCGGAACTTGCAAATGCAAAGTCCGCTGAGGAAGCGGCGGCGGACAGCGCATTGGACGCTTCCGTATCTGATTATTTTGCCGCCGCAAGACTGACAAGGCAGCAGTCTCGTGACGAGGCGCTGGAGCTTTTGGAGGCGGCGGCCTCCTCGGAGACCGCTTCACAGGAAACAATCGACGGCGCAATGAACGCAATTTCGGCTATGGCGAATTATTCGATGATGGAGACGCAAATTGAAAATCTCCTTCTGGCAAAGAATTTTGCGGAGTGCGTTGCATTCATCAGCGCTGACGGGGTTACTCTTGCGGTTCCCGCTCCCGAAGAGGGACTGACAGCGGAAGATGTCGCGAAAATTACCGATACCATTGTTGCCGAAACAGACTTTGCAGCGACCCAGCTTCGCATAATCGAAGTAAAAAACACGAGTGGTTCTGTCGGCAGCACTGTGAGCGATACCGAGAGCATGGATACCGCTGTAACGGATGAGGCGGAAAGTGATGTGACGGACGATACCATGACGGATACAGGAGAGATGTTGGAGTAGTGAGCGATTTTTCTTTATTTTTTCGGACGGCTGTGTTAAAATACCCAAAAAGGGTAATATGTAATTCATCAGACACCGGGGAGGAACATATAATGGCTGATAACTATATAAACACAGAAACCGAAAAGGGAAAAATTAACATATCTGAGGACGTAATCGCAGTTATGGTCGGCGCGGCGATAACGGAGGTTGAGGGAGTTGACGGACTGGCGAATACAGTCGGCAACGATATTCTGGACTTAATCGGCAAAAAGAGCCTTGCAAAAGGCGTTAAGATAAGCTTTGCCGAGGAAAAAATGGTCATTGACGTTCTGATTCTGGTTACCTTCGGCTGTGTCATAACCGATGTGGCAAAAAAGGTTCAAAACGCGGTTGCAAACGCTGTTGAGGCCATGACGGGAATTTCACCGATGGTTAACGTCCACGTCAGCGGCGTATCCTTTCCTAAAAATAAGCAATAAAATTTGGAAAGCGGAGCAAAATTTGCGGCCGCTTTCCAATTATTTGCCTATCGCGCGGAAGAGAACTTGCGCGATGGGCCTATTTATCAGTATAATTCGGAGGAACAAAACTAATGACGAGAACTGTGGCGAGAGAAATTTCCGTCCAAATCGGATACAGCCTTGCCGATAAACCCGAAGAAGCCGAGGAAATGCTCGACAGTTTTTTTGACAAGGAATACTTTGCCACGCTGGGTGAGGAAAATGAGCTTTATGTTGAGTATCCGGGAAAAAAACAGCTTCAATATATAAGAAAAATCGTTGAGGGCAGCATTAGCCACAGGGACGAGCTTGACGCCTATATCGAAAAGTATTCAAAAGGCTGGAAGCTTTCACGAATTTCCAAAACCGCACTTTCGCTTCTGCGCACGGCACTTTTCGAGGTCATATATATGGACGATGTGCCGGACAGCGTTGCCATTAACGAGGCTGTAGAGCTTTCAAAGGGCTATGAGGATATGGAAACGGTTTCGTTTATAAACGGCATTTTGGGGTCCTTTATGCGCGGCGAGCGCGGAACGGAGCTTGAGCCTGTGAGGGAAGCCGACATGTCGGAGGAAGCAGAAAGCTGAAATCTTTATAAGAAACTATGCCCGCCGAGGAGAAAGAGCGATGGACAATACTGTTCTATCCGTTACGGAACTCAATAATCACATTAAGGATTTACTTGACGGTGATTATCTCTTAATGAACATTGCGGTAAAGGGCGAGATATCAAACTACAAGCTTTACCCCTCGGGACACCATTATTTCACACTTAAGGACGCGGAGAGTTCTTTGCGCTGCGTCATGTTTAAAGGTAACGCCTCAAAGCTGCGCTTCACGCCGGAAAACGGCATGGGGATAACAGCTGTGGGGCGCGTATCTGTTTTTCCGAGGGACGGCGGTTATCAGCTCTATTGCACGGACATACTGCCCGAGGGCACAGGCGACCTTCACCTTGCCTTTGAGCAGCTCAAGGACAAGCTCTCAAAGGAAGGACTTTTTGACGCCTCGCATAAAAAGCCGCTCCCGAAATATCCGAAGACCATCGCGGTAATAACTTCTTCCGCGGGAGCCGCCGTGCGCGATATCATCAGAGTTTTGGGCAAGCGCTGGCCGATGTCAAAGGTCGTGATTCTGGCTGTTCGCGTTCAGGGTGTTGAAGCTCCGCCCGAAATAGTCGGCGCGCTTCGCTATGCAAACAAATACAAGCTTGCAGACCTCATTATAACGGGGCGCGGCGGCGGATCGATTGAGGATCTTTGGGCGTTTAACGACGAGCGGGTTGCAAGAGCAATTTTTGAGTCGGAAATCCCCGTTATCTCCGCTGTCGGACACGAGCCGGACGTTACCATTGCCGACTATGTTGCAGATTTACGCGCGGCGACCCCTTCAAACGCGGCGGAGCTTGCCGTCCCTGACGAGGCCGAGCTTCGCCAGTCGCTTGCGTCAATGGAAGTACGCACTATACAGGCGATAGGCAAAAAACTATCGGACAGAAAAAATCGTCTCAATGACCTTGCCTCACGCCGTGTTATGCAGAACCCGACAGCATATATAGACCAGAAGCGGCTTGAACTCGACAGCGCGGAAAACGCGCTTACCTCACGTTTTGAGCGCCTGAAAAATCTAAAGAAGCAGGGCTACATCAGACACGCCGCGTCGCTTGACGCGCTCAGCCCCCTGAAGGTGCTGGGGCGCGGCTACTCGATTGCAAGCGACGATAAGGGGCGCGCAATCATTTCAGCCGAGAGCGTCAAGCTTGGCGACAAACTGAAGCTCAGTCTGAGCCGAGGCGCTCTGAAATGTACAGTTGACGAACTTATTAACAACCGATAAATGGGAGGAAATCCGATGGCTAAAAGTAATCTCAGCTTTGAGCAGTCAATGCAGAGACTTGATGAGATAGTCAGGCAGCTTGAAAAGGGTGAAGCGCCGCTCGACGAGTCCCTTGCACTATTTGAGGAGGGCACGGCACTGATTGCCGCTTGCGGAAAAATGCTTGACAGCGCGGAGCAGAAAGTTGTTATGCTCAAGAAGGGCGAGAACGGCGAGCCTGCCGAAGTGCCCTTTGAGGGCGGTGAATAGGTATGTCCGAGCAATATGAAAAGTTCCGAGTGATGGTGCAGGCAGAGCTTGAAAAGACTTTCTCAGGGGGAGAAGAATTGCCGCAGCGCCGTCTGATTGAGTCCATGCGGTACAGCCTTCTCGCGGGCGGCAAACGAATCCGTCCCGTTCTGGTGCTCGCCTTTTGTGAGGCCGCCGGAGGAAAGCCCGAAAAAGCGCTTCCGATAGCCTGCGCCGCCGAAATGCTCCACACCTATTCGCTTATTCACGACGACCTCCCCTGCATGGATAACGATGAGCTGCGCCGAGGGAAACCGACGAACCACATGGTGTTCGGAGAGTTTACGGCCACGCTTGCGGGGGACGCGCTTCAGGCTGAGGCTTTTGGGGCAATTTTGCGCTCCGACCTGCCCGCCGAAATTCGTGCGGACTGCGCGGAAGCTCTCGTAAATGCCGCAGGAATTGACGGAATATGCGCGGGGCAGCAGCTTGATATGGAGGGCAACGGAAAAACCTTGAGCGACGAGGAGCTCACCGAGATTCAATCCCGCAAAACAGGCAGCTTACTTGCGGCGGCCTGCCTTATGGGCGCGATAGTGGGCGGAGCTAGCATAGCGCAAAGAGAAGCTGCCCTGATTTACGGCAGCGCGCTCGGCGCGGCCTTCCAAATGCGTGACGATGTTTTGGATGAAGTCAGCACAACGGAGGAGCTGGGCAAGCCCATAGGCTCCGACAAGCGTGAGAAAAAAACCACATTTATGAGCCTTTACGGGAAAGAAGAGTGTGAAAAGCGTATTATAAAACTTACGCAATACGCAAAGAACACTGTGGCGGAGGCCTTTCCGCAGCCGCGATTTCTGATGGATTTTGCGGAGGAACTTGGCGCACGAATGAGCTAATCGAATAAAAAATATTCATTTTAACATGAATAAAATCTAAAAAACGCCTGTTTGCACTTGTAATAGCAGGCGTTTTTTGCTATGATGACATAAGCTGAAATTAAGGAAATACATCGCGGGCGCTATGCCTGCCTATAATTATATGAGGTAATTAAATTTTGAATATTTTGAGGTCAATAAAATCTCCCAAGGACGTGAAAGCTCTCACGGACGGGGAACTCCAAATATTAAGCTCGGAGATTCGCGGCTTTCTGATTGACAGCGTTTCAAAAACGGGTGGACATCTTGCTTCAAATCTCGGAGCGGTTGAGCTTACACTTGCCCTCCACCGCATTTACGATACCGAAAACGACAGACTGGTTTTTGACGTTGGGCATCAGAGCTATGTGCATAAAATTATCACGGGACGCAGGGAAGATTTCAAAACACTCCGCAAGCTTGACGGCTTATCCGGCTTCCCGAAACCCTGTGAGAGCATTCACGACGCAGCTGTGGCAGGACACGCCTCGAGCTCTGTTTCGGTGGCGCTCGGAATGGCGAGAGCCAGAACTTTGTCGCACGAGGATTACAGCGTTGTTGCCGTTATAGGCGATGGTGCTTTGACGGGCGGCGCCGCCTACGAGGGGCTTTGCGACGCAGGTCAATCCAAAGAGCCGCTCGTTGTGGTTCTCAACGACAACGGAATGTCCATCGATTCAAATGTTGGGGCAATCTCCGCAATGCTTTCCTCTCTGCGGGTAAAGCCGGGGTATTTTAGATTTAAGCGCAGATACCGCAAGCTTTTCAGCCATTTTCCCGCACTGTATAATTTCAACCACTCCGTTAAAGAATGGTTTAAACGCCGTTTGCTTCCGGGCAATATATTTGATGATCTGGGCTTCCACTATCTCGGACCGGTCGACGGGCATGACTTGCCGCAGCTTGAGGCCGTTATCGGCTGGGCAAAGGAACTCAAGGTGCCGGTGCTTGTGCATGTAATCACCCAAAAGGGCAGGGGCTACAGCTATGCCGAAAAAGAGCCCGAGGCTTATCACGGGGTAGACGCCTTCGATGTTGTATGCGGTGTGGAAAAATGTGAGAAATTTGGTTTTGCCGATGCCTTCGGAAGCGCTTTGACAGAGCTTGCCGAGATGGATGACAAAATTGTCGCCATAACCGCGGCAATGTGCGGCGGCACGGGGCTTACAGAGTTTTCCAAACGCTTTCCCGAAAGATTTTTCGATGTGGGTATAGCAGAGCAGCATGCCGCAGCAATGGCTGCGGGAATGGCAAGCCGCGGAGCAAAGCCTGTTTTCGCTGTATACTCAAGCTTTTTGCAGCGCGCCTACGATATGCTGATTCACGACGTCTCACTTTCAAAGCTCCATGTCGTGCTTGCGGTTGACAGGGCAGGCATTGTAGGACATGACGGCGAAACTCATCAGGGCGTTTTTGATGTTTCCTTCCTCTGCTCTGTCCCTAATATGGCAGTATTCTGTCCCTCAAACTTTGCTGAGCTTCGGGACATGCTGGGCTTTGCGATTTACCGCGTTGACGGCCCTGTCGCTGTCAGATACCCGAGAGGCGGCGAGGGCGAGTATATACAAAACTCTGCGGGAGCACCTGTTGCGCTTTTGCGAGAGGGCAACGATGTAACTCTTGTCGGATACGGAGTTATGATAAACAATCTGCTCAAAGCAGCCCAAATGCTTGAAAAAGAAGGCATAAGCGCAGAAGTTATAAAAATAAATCTTATAAATCCGCTTGATACGGAAATGGTTCTGCGCTCACTTAAAAAGACAGGGCGGCTTGTAACTGCGGAGGATGTTTGCGCCTTCGGAAGCGTCGGCTCGCGCCTTTTAGCGGCATGTGCCGAAAACGGTATTGCTCTTAGAAACGCAAAGACACTCGACTTGGGAAACGGAATCGTTGCTCACGGAAGTGTAGAGGAGCTTTTAAAGCAAAAGGGGCTTGACGCGGAGAGTATTGCGAATGTCGCAAAGAGCTTCTTTAAAAATCCTGCCGATGTGATATTGGGGGAGAATGACGGATGAATAAGATAAGACTTGACCAGCTTGTCTTTGACAGGGGACTGACGGAGAGCCGCGAGCGAGCGAAAACCTCAATCATGTCGGGGCTGGTTTTCGTAAACGGTCAGCGAATGGATAAGCCCGGGATGTCTTTTGACGAGAATTCTATCGTTGAACTTAAGGGGGAGGCTATCCCTTATGTCAGCCGCGGCGGACTGAAGCTTGAAAAAGCGCTTAAAATATTCAGCTTTGACCCGAGCGGACTTGTCTGCATTGACTGCGGCGCCTCCACGGGCGGATTTACCGATGTTTTACTAAAAAATGGCGCGAAAAAAGTGTTTGCGGTTGATGTCGGCTACGGACAGCTTGCGTGGAGTCTTCGCTGCGATGAGCGGGTAGTTTCAATGGAACGCACGAACATCCGTTATGTCACGCCCGATATGCTGGGCGAGCCCTGCGATTTAGCTGTGATGGACCTTTCATTCATTTCGATAAAACTTGTTCTACCGACAGTAAGCCTGCTTATTAAGGACGGAGCTTATGTAATATGCCTTATTAAGCCGCAGTTCGAGGCCGGGCGCGAGAAGGTCGGTAAAAAAGGTGTTGTACGCGAAAAGGCAACCCATGTTGATGTCGTGCGTGATTTCCTCGAATTTGCGCCGACGGCAGGTTTTACCGCTCTGGGACTTGGCTATTCGCCGATAAGAGGACCCGAGGGCAACATCGAATACCTTGCAATACTTAGAAAGGGCGGCTTTGAAGCTCCCGAACTTGACCCCACAGCCGTTGTTGAGGCCTCTCACGGCGAGCTTGAACGATAAAACGAAAGGAGTGCGGCTATGGCGAAAAACGAAAAGAAAATTGTCCTTTGCCCAAATCCCGAACGGGATATAGGACTAAAACTGACGATGGAAGCTAGGCATCGGCTCATAAGCGCCGGACATGAGGTCGTTATAAGCCGCCCCTTCAAACAAAATCGGGAAGGTCTTTTCCCTGAGACAATCGAAACCGTTCCGCTTCCTCAGGCTGCAATTAACGCAAGCCTTCTGATTTGTTTCGGGGGCGACGGAACAATACTTAAAACGGCGAGAGCCGTTATGAAAGCGCCCGTTCCGATTCTGGGAGTTAATCTCGGACACAAGGGCTTTATGGCGGAGCTTGAGCCGAGCGATATGGAGCTGATTATTGCCGCCGCAAACGGAGAGTTTGTTCCCATTCGCAGAATGATGCTTGACGTGGAGCTGCTAAGAAACGGTAAGGTGATTTTCTGCGACAGCGCTCTCAATGACGCGGTAATATGCGGAACAGCGACGACAATCAAGGTTGCGGCTTACGGCGATGACTGCAAGATTACTGAATACACGGGCGACGGAATTATAGTCGCAACGCCGACAGGTTCAACGGCTTACTCGCTTTCAGCGGGAGGCTCGCTGGTTGAGCCGACGGCAAAGAATATTCTAATAACTCCGATTTGCGCTCATCTGATAACGGCAAGACCCTTCGTGCTGGCGCCTGACAGAGTTGTAAAGATAAAAACAGGTGAAAACGAAGGCAAGCAGATTTGGCTTTCGGTGGACGGCGGAGAGCTGATTCCGTTTTTGCCGGCCGACGAACTGAAAATAAAAATGTCAAGTCACCAAACAATAATGGCGCATATTACTGGCAGAAGCTTTTACGACATTGCTTTTAAAAAATTGGGGGAGAGATTATGAAGTCGTCAAGACAAGAAAAAATTCTGGAGATCATCGCGACTCGGGATGTCGAAACACAGAGCCAGCTTATCGATGAGCTTTCGGCTTGCGGCGTTAAAAGCACTCAGGCGACCCTCTCAAGGGATATTAAGGAGCTTCGCCTTGTAAAAGAGCTGACGAGCGCGGGGAAATACCGCTATGTTGCGGCCTCCCGTGAGGAGCTTACGGACTATGACCTGCGGCTCAAGAAGATTTTCCGTGAGAGCGTTACTTCCTACGCAACAGCGCAGAACATCCTTGTAATCAAGACTCTCCCCGGTCTGGCTCCCGCCGCCTGCGCAGCGCTTGACGGCATGGAAATAGACGGTCTTGTCGGAACTCTTGCGGGAGACGACACGGCGTTTATTGCAATGAAAAATGTGGAAGCTGCCGAAAACTTCGAGAGAGAGGTCGAAAAGCTTCTCTAATATTTCAGGCGTTTAGGGGTAAAGGATATGTTATCAGACCTCCATATAGAGAATATAGCGGTTATCGAACGCGCCGACATCAGCTTTACAAAGGGACTTAACGTCCTGACGGGCGAAACAGGCGCCGGAAAATCGATTATAATAGACGCGCTTTTTGCAGTTATGGGGGCGAGGACCAGCCGAGAGCTGGTTCGCTCCGACGCTGAGAGGGCGCTTGCTTCCGCTGTCTTTTCAAGCGGAAAGGCGGCATCCTGGCTTTCCGAAAACGAGATAGAAGCTGAGGACGAGCTTATTCTTCAGCGGAAAATAACCGAAGACGGAAAGTCCTCCTGCCGTGTCTGCGGCGCTCCCGTTACGGCGGCACAGCTTCGCGAGCTTTCAAGTCTGCTTCTGGATATTCACGGGCAGAACGACGGCAGGCAGCTCATGGACGAGGCGCGTCACAGGCAGTATCTTGACAGCTTCGGAGCGCTTGAACCTGTGCTTTCCGAATACAGGCAGGCGTATGAGCTTTTTGTCGCAACAAAAAAAGAAATTAAACGTCTTTCTATGGATGAGGCGGAAAAACAGCGCCTTTCGGACAATTTGAAGATATTGGTTGAGGAGCTTGAAAAAGCGGAGCTTCGCGAGGGCGAGGAGGAAGAGCTTTCGGCAAGGCGCGACCTATTACACAATGCCGAAAAGCTGACCGAATCGCTTAATTCTGCGTACGAAGCGCTCTACGGCGGCGAGGAGAACGCACTGTCACTGACTGAGAGTGCAAAAGCTGATATTTCACGCGCGGTGCGATATTGCGCGGAACTGACCGACGCTGAAAAAACACTTGAAAATGCGGGATTTATGCTGCGTGACGCGGCGGAAACCCTTCGCGACTTTCTTAAAAGTCTTGATTTTTCTCCGCAGGAGTACGACAGACTTGAAACGCGGCTTGCACTTTTACGCAGGCTATCTAAGAAATACGGTGGCGGCGAGAAGGAGCTTCTGGAAAAGCTTGAAAAGTCAA
The DNA here is from genome assembly GCA_009929315.1 of Clostridia bacterium. Lineage (GTDB taxonomy): Bacteria > Bacillota > Clostridia > Oscillospirales > Oscillospiraceae > UBA2658. Next base: position 183,423 of record SAAS01000004.1, on the reverse strand, counting down.
AGCAGCAGCTTGACGAAATTGAGTATTCCGACGAGCGGATAAATAAGCTCACCCTCCAGCTTGAAAAGCAAAGGCAAGAGGTAATGTCAAAGGCGAATATACTTACCGAGGCGCGCAGGAAGGCAGCAGCGGTGCTGGAGGAGCGAATTGCTTCCGAGCTTCGTGCTCTGTCAATGCCGTCAGTTAGCTTCTTGGTTGACATAACACCAATTGAAAAATCCGGGGGCTTCGATTTTACGGGCGGTGACGAGATTAGATTTCTAATGTCCGCGAATAAGGGCGAAAAGCCCGCGGCAATCAGCAAAATTGCCTCAGGCGGCGAGCTGTCACGCATTATGCTTGCGATGAAGAATGTCTTTTCGGAGAAGGACGAGGTGGAAACGCTTGTTTTCGATGAAATTGACACGGGCGTTTCGGGTATCGCGGCTTCTCGCGTCGGCGAAAAGCTCGCGGAGCTCTCAAAGCGAAAGCAGGTGCTTTGCGTTACACACCTTCCGCAGATAGCCGCAATGGCTGACACACATTACGTTATCGAGAAAGATGAGCGTGAGGGAAGAACCTTCACGAGTGTTACAATTTTGGACCGTGAGGGGCGAAAAAGAGAACTTGCAAGGCTCCACGGCGGCGACAATATTACAGAAAACACCCTTATTTCCGCCGGGGAACAGCTTGACGCGGCGGAAAAATTTAAGCGCGGGATTTAGCGCAGTTTTCGGAGGTTTAAAATGGCTGATATAAACAAAGTGCATGAGCTGCACGGACAGGGCTTCAACTGCGCACAGGTAGTTGCGTATTTTTGCTGCGATATAAGCGGCGCGGACAGAAAAGCGGCGCTTTCCGCAATGGGCGGCTTCGGCGGCGGACTTCGCTGCGGCGAGGTATGCGGTGCGGTTTCGGGCGGAGTCTATTCGCTTGGACAGTATTGTCCTTATACCGACAGCAGCGATATTGCCACAAAAACAAAAATCGCGGAGCTGACGGTGAGCTTCACATCGCAGGCAAGGGCGGAACTCGGTGCACTCGCTTGCCGTGAACTCATTCCGGACGGCGACCATTCCCCCTGCGAGGGCTTTATGGCAAGGTGTATTGACTTAGTGCACGAAATTATTGAAAGGGATAAACAAAATGGGAATCTATGAGGAACTTAAGGCGCGGGGACTTATCGCGCAGGTAACAAATGAAGGGGAGATTAGGGAACTTGTCAACAACGGCAAGGCGACCTTTTATATAGGCTTCGATCCGACAGCGGATTCACTCCACGCGGGGCACTTTATGGCGCTTTGCCTTATGAAGCGCCTGCAAATGGCGGGCAATAAGCCAATCGCGCTTATCGGCGGCGGTACAACCATGGTCGGAGACCCCTCCGGTAGAAGCGATATGCGCCAGATGATGACTTTTGAAACGATTCAGGCGAACGGTGAGCGCTTCAAAAAGCAGATGAGCAAATTCATCGACTTTTCCGAGGGAAAGGCGATAATGGTCAACAATGCCGATTGGCTGCTCGAGCTGAATTATGTAAACTTCCTGCGCAAGTTCGGCGCCTGCTTCTCGGTCAACAATATGCTTCGCGCCGAGTGCTACAAGCAGCGAATGGAAAAGGGACTGAGCTTCCTTGAGTTCAACTACATGATAATGCAGAGCTATGATGCTTATGAGCTATTTAAGCGTTACGGCTGCAATCTGCAATTCGGTGGCGACGACCAGTGGAGCAATATGCTCGGCGGAACAGAGTTAATTCGCAAAAAGCTCCAGAAGGACGCTCACGCGATGACAATTACCCTGCTTCTCAATTCCGAGGGCAAGAAGATGGGTAAAACTCAGGCGGGCGCGCTCTGGCTTGACCCTGAGAAGACCTCTCCCTACGATTTCTATCAGTACTGGCGCAACGTCGCGGACGCTGACGTTTTAAAATGCCTTAGAATGCTCACCTTCCTGCCGCTCGAGCAGATTGAGCAAATGGATAAGTGGGAGGGCGCAAGGCTCAACGAGGCGAAAGAAATTCTTGCCTTTGAGCTTACCATGCTCGTCCACAGCAGGGAAGATGCTGAAAAAGCTCAGGAAGCGGCAAGAGCCCTGTTCTCGACAGGCGGGGATTTATCAAATATTCCGAGCACCGAAATAGGGCAGGCAGACTTGGACAACGGAATGGTTGACATAATATCTCTGCTCGTCAAGAGTGGGCTTTGCCCCTCGAAATCCGAGGCGAGGCGCGCCGTCGAGCAGGGCGGCGTAGAAGCGGGCGGTGAAAAGGTTACGGACTTCGGAAAATGCTTCTCCGCGGCGGAGCTTTCGGGCGAAGGCCTTGTTATAAGGCGCGGGAAAAAGAACTATAACAGAGTAGTTCTCAAGTGAGAAAATTGTCATAATAGTTTTTGCAGTATATGCTGTAACGACCGTGATTCGGTCCTTATAGCATATACTGATTTTCAAGAAAAAGATTATGGCGGAAACGGAGGCGTCTAGGTGGACAGCTTCATACAAAGCTTGAACAGCTTCTTTGCGCAGCCCGATTTGGGCGGTGCTTACAGTCCGTTTCTGAGCTACCTTGTTTTCTTTACTCGTTACATGCTCCCGATTGCGGCGCTTGCGATACTCCTGCGCTGTGCCTACTCCATGCTTCGCGAGCGCTACGAGCCGGAGGTGTGGGGCTATCTTGATTTGCCGGACGGCTCACGCGTGCCGCTTCGTCACTTAGAATGCACCGTGGGAAGAGCAAAATCCTCCGACGTTACGCTTGACGGGTCCTGGGTTGCCGCAACGCAGCTCGTTCTCATTCGTGACGAATCCGGCAACTGGACAGCCTACGACATCGCCATGAGCGGCGGAGCGGAAATTAACGGAGTTTTGATACCGCAGGAGGGTGCGAGGCTTGAGGACGGGGATTTAATCACCATAGGAAAGTCGGAACTGCGCTTCTTCAATCTGACGGAGGAGGAACGCGGTATCATTTCGAAACGCAGAACCTCACCCGGGAAGCAGATTTCTCCCGGAACGATGTTCCGTTTCGTTTCGGTTTTTCAGTTCCTTGTTATGTACCAACTGCTCTACTTCGGCGACGAGCAGTATCGTGCCCAGATAGCGCTTTCCTTCGTTTCGCTTTGCGTAATTATGTGGCTGTATTACATCATAATGCGCGCTATCGGCAGGAGAGGTTTTGAGGTAGAGGCTCTTGCGTTTTTCCTGAGCACAATCGGTTTATCGGTTGCGGCAAGCTCTACACCCGAAAATATGCTCAAGCAGGTACTGCTCCTGCTTGCTGGAATTATACTGTTCCTCATACTTGGTTGGTGGCTGCGTGACCTTAAAAGGGTGAAAGCTATGCGCTTTCCCGCGGCGAGCGTCGCCGTGGGGCTTTTGGCGGTCAATCTTCTATTTGGCTCGGAGCTGTTCGGGGCGAAAAACTGGCTCTCCGTCGCTGGGGTTACCTTCCAGCCCTCCGAGTTCGTAAAAATTGTTTACATCTATGCCGGAGCCGCAACTCTCGACAGACTTTACAGGGGGAAAAACCTCCTTTTATACATTGTTTTTTCGGCGGTTTGCGTCGGTGCGCTTGCAATAATGGGCGATTTCGGCTCGGCTCTCGTGTTCTTTGCGACCTTTCTCGTAATATCGTTCATGAGAAGCGGAAATATCGCGACAGTTGTTCTCGCGGTTTCGGGCGCGGGGCTAGCGGGTTTTCTCGCTCTTAGCATAAGGCCGCACATCGCGGAGCGCTTTGCAACCTGGGGGCATGTCTGGCAGGATGTCAACGGCGAAGGCTTTCAGCAGACGAGGGCGCTTTCAGCCGCCGCCTCGGGCGGGCTTTTCGGACTGGGTGCGGGCAACGGCTGGCTTCACAAAATAGTAGCCGCCGATACCGACCTTGTTTTCGGCATGGTGACCGAGGAGTTGGGCTTCATCATAGGCGTTTGCGCCATAGCGGCGATAATTATTCTGGCGGCCTTCGTCGTTCACAATGCTTCACAGGGGCGTTCGGCTTTCTATGTAATAGCGGGCACAGCCGCAGGTTCAATGATGATGGTTCAGCTGGCCCTTAATGTTTTCGGTTCCCTAGACCTTTTGCCCTTTACGGGTGTGACCTTTCCTTTTGTATCAATCGGAGGCTCAAGCCTTATTTCATGCTGGGCGCTTCTGGCGTTCATTAAAGCCACGGACACGCGAAAAAGCGCCAGCTTCATAATGAAGGATCCGTCAAAAATGCACGATTACAACGAGTTTTCCGAGCGCACTTACATCGACGAAGCCAATGAAGATGAGTCGCAAGATAACGAGGATACCGAAGCAAACGGGGAGGAAAAGGGACGCAATCTCTTTGACCGCAGGAGCGAAAAGAGGGGGCGCGCGAAATGAAAAAGATTAAAAACAGAGCCTATTTTGCAATGCTTATTGCGCTTGGACTGACTTTCGGGATAGCCATTTTCACAGTTCGCCTGTTTACGGACGGGAAGGATTGGGTTATGCTCCGCGCCAATCAGAGCGTATTTAACGAGGGCGTTATGGATACGGGTACTGTCACGGACAGAAACGGCGTGGTGCTTGCCAGCGCCGGAAACGGAGTTTACTCCTATGCCGAGGACGAAACAATTCGCAAATCCTGCTTCCACGCCGTCGGCGATTATTCGGGCAACATCGGCTCGGGAGCGGTTAACGCTTATGACTATAAACTAGCGGGATATGATTTTTTTAACGGTGTTGCCAGTATTTCGGGCAGCGGCGGCAAGGTGAAACTCTCGATTGATTCGGAGCTTAACGCAGTTGCTTATAAAGCGCTTAACGGCAGGAAGGGCGCCGTTTTGGTTTCAAACTATAAAACCGGTGAAATTCTCTGCATGGTGAGCACGCCCTCCTTTGACCCGAATAATCCACCCGATTTGACTAACCCGGCTTATGAGGGCGTGTTTATAAACCGCGCGCTGGGGGCGACCTATACCCCCGGTTCGATTTTCAAGCTCGTTACTCTCTCGGCGGCGATAGAGAACATACCGGATCTTTACACCAGAACCTTCACCTGTACGGGAAGCGTTCAAGTCGGCGGCGACACGGTGCACTGCACAGGGGTTCACGGGCAGCAGACAATTGAACAGGCTCTCGCCAATTCGTGCAACAGCGCGTTTTCAGAGATTTCACAGGAACTCGGCGCGGATAAAATTTACGAGTATGCCGAGAAATTCGGCTTTTGCAAAAGCCTCACAATAAGCTCAATTGAAACCGCGGCGGGCAGTATCGATAAGGCTGACGCTGGTACTTCCAATCTAAGCTGGATGGGAATAGGGCAGTATAACGACCTGATTTCACCCATAGCAATGCTGAGATTCGTTTCCGCCATCGCCAATGACGGAACGGCTAAGGGACCAGTTCTTTTAAAAGGTGCTTATGCGGGCTCGACACGCCTTTTGGAAACCGAAACGGCGCAAAAAATTCAGGAGTTTATGAGCTACAATGTCGCCTACGCCTACGGACAGTGGCAGTTCCCAAATCTAAATATATGCGCGAAAACCGGAACGGCGGAGGTTGGCGACGGAACTTCGCACGCGTGGTTTGTGGGTTTCCTGAAGGACGAGGAAAATCCTCTGGCCTTTACAGTTATAATCGAAAACGGCGGGGGAGGACTGGCAAACGCCGGCCCTGTTGCCAACGCGGTTTTGCAGGCGGCAGTAGCAAAGTAATCTATCGCGGATAAACATGCCTTAATGCCCCCTGCTTTATGAGATTCAGGAGAAAAAAATGATTGACATTTCAGTGCAAGGCTTGGTAAAAGCCTTTGAACAGGATAAAAATATACTTGAGGGACTTACCTTTGACGTCAACAGCGGTGAGCGAATCGGAATCCTCGGCAAAAACGGCGCGGGAAAGACAACGCTTTTTCGCATAATGACCGGCGAGATTCTTCCCGACGAGGGGCGAGTTGTTATTGCCTCGGGAAAAAGGCTCGGGCTGATTTCGCAGATTCCCGTTTACCCCGAGCACTATACTGTTGAAACCGTGCTGAGGACAGCACATGAGAGAATATACGAGCTTGAAACCAGAATGAACGAGCTTGCAGCGCAAATGTCGGCTAACGCAACAGAAAACATTATGCGTGAATACGACAAAGCCGCGGCGGATTATGACAGGCTCCAAGGCTACAACGCGGATTTTGAACGAAATCGTGTTGCCAACGGCCTTGAAATATCCGAAATAATGCGCTCACAGCTCTTTTCGGAGCTTTCGGGCGGTGAAAAGACCCGTGTTAATCTTGCACGTCTTATCCTTGAGGACACGGACATTTTGCTTCTCGACGAGCCGACAAACCATCTTGACTTGAGAGCGACGGAGTGGCTGGAGGAGTACCTTCTCAAATTTCGCGGAACGGTTCTAGCAATTTCACATGACCGCTATTTTCTCGACCGTGTCGTTTCACGAACAATAGAGATAATTAACGGCAAGGCGGAGTTTTACAGCGGAAATTACAGCTTCTATGTTGATGAAAAACAGCACCGTTTTGAGGAGCAGCTCAAGAAATACGAAAAAGAGCAGGCAAAAATCTCCCAGCTTCAGGAGGCGGCGGATAAGCTGCACCTTTGGGCTTTTATGGGGGCGGACAAGCTCCATAAGCGCGCATTTTCGATGGAAAAGCGCATGGAGCGCTTAAGGCAGACGGACAGACCAAAGCTTGAAAAAGCTATGAAAATTAAGTTCGCCCAGCGCGAATTTTCAGGCGACGAGGTGCTCGTAATCGACGGCGTTACAAAATCTTTCGGTGCTCGGACGCTGTTTTCAAACCTTGAGCTGATTATTGAGGGCGGGGAGCGGATTGCGCTCATCGGCGATAACGGAACGGGAAAGTCAACTCTGATTAAACTGATTATGGGTGAGGACGTACCGGAGCAAGGCATGCTGCGGCGCGGGCCTTCAATTAAAACCGCGTATCTGCCTCAAATAATCAAGTTTGACTACCCGCAAAGAAACCTGCTGGATACCATGCTTTACAGTGAAAAATGCACTCCGCAGGGAGCGCGAGACAGGCTGGCAAGCTTTCGCTTCATGGGAGAGGACGTTTTCAAGCCCGTTGCCGCGCTTTCGGGAGGGGAGCAGAGTCGCCTGCGCCTTTGTATGCTCATGCGCGACGAGGTGAATTTCCTCATTCTCGACGAACCGACGAATCACTTGGACATCATGAGCCGTGAGTGGATTGAGGAAGCGGTTGAGTCCTATGGCGAAGCCTTGCTTTTTGTTTCGCACGACAGATATTTTATCGAGAGATTCGCAACGCGCATCTGGGCGCTGGAAAACGGAACAATCACCGATTTTAGAGGCGGGTTTGCAGAATATCGCGAGAATTTGAAACGTCAGAGTGAACAAAATCAGTTTTCTAAGCCAAAGGAAAACGAAAAAGCGGAAGTGAGCAGAGCTTTTCAAAAGAATCCTTCGCTATTCAATGAAAAACAGCTTCTGAAAACGGAGCGTGAAATTGAAAAGCTTGAGGAGAAGCTGAGGAAGCTGGAGGAGCTCTGTGAAGAACACTCCGCGGATTTTCTGAAGCTGATGGAACTTGAGCAACAAAAAGATGAACTTATGCGGGAGCTGGACGCTCTTTACAGCAAATGGGGAGAGCAGAGCGAGTAAAAAACTTGCTAAATGCCGCCTTGCAAAAGGGAGAGCTGCATGAAAAAACATGGCTTTGGAAAAGCAATTATATGGTTTGCTCCTGTGGAGCTTTTCTTAATCGCCTCGGCCTTGGTACTCGGAATATTTTCTGTGTACAAAACAATCAGCTTGGTTCTGTTTTCGGCTGCGGTGCTGCTGGCGCTTTACGCAGCGCTGGCTGCCTATATGAGAAGAAACGCAAAAAGAGCGAAGATATTGATAGCTGCTTTGACCTTATTGGTTGCAATCGGGTTCGGACTTTTTTCCGTCGCAGAATTTCTTGTTATCAGACAGGCGCACACGGACGAAAACCCCGAAGCTCCGTATTTAATAGTTCTCGGCGCGGGAGTGGACGGAACACAGCCCTCCCTATCACTCTACAACAGACTTACGACAGCGCTGGAGTATCTGAAAACTTACCCTGAAGCAAGGGTAATCGTTTCCGGCGGTCAGGGACCCGGCGAGGATATAAGCGAAGCGGAGTGCATGCGGCGCTGGCTGACCGAAAACGGAATATCGGAAGTAAGGATTATCAAAGAGGATAAATCCACGTCCACTGACGAAAATATTGCAAATTCGCTTGCGATAATTGACACATACAGTAACGACCCGAACAATGTTGTTGCGATATTATCAAGTGAATATCACCTTTACAGGGCGAAACGCGCCGCAGAGTCTGCCGGCGCGCTTCCGCTCGGCGTTGCTGCCCGCACGAGCAACCCCATTCTTATGGTAAATTATTTTATTCGTGAGGCGCTCGGAGTTGTATATCTGTGGATTATGTAAACCATATTTAATTAATGTCTGAACTTCTTCGGTGTAATAAACAAATTTTGTCCGCCCCTCTTATTCATTCCATAAAATATATATCCGATTAGTAATAAATATCACTTTTTGGACTTTTATTTGTTGATTTTTAAGTAAACAAGTAATAAAATGTGTTTGTATTGTTGTTATATATGTCCTCTTTCGGCGCATGCTAAATGTGCAGATATCAAAAACAGCTACAATAAAACAACAACAAAAGAGCTGTTTTTCATGATGTGAAGGACGTAGGGGGGAGAAACCGGAATGTACGATGCAGAAACCTTATTCAACATGGGCAAATATCGGGTGCGGTTTTCGGGCAAGCATGAGGCTATTTACGACTATGATACGGGCGTTCGCTATACCTATTCTGATTTGGACACGCGTTCCGACAGGCTCGCATGGTTCCTGACTTCAAAACTGGGAATGAAAAAGGGCGATAGAATCGGCTTCTGCGCAACAAACTCAGTCGCGTTTTTCGACGCGTTTCTTACTACCTACAAAACAGGCATAATCATCACCACCTATAACTGTCTTCTCCGAGAAAAGGAGCTGTTTTCCCTTATCTCAAATGAGGAGCCAAAGGTTATTTTCTATTCCGGCGAGTTTGCCTATACAATTGCAAGCCTTCGCGAGAAGGGATTTAAGCAGGAGTTTGTTTGTCTTGACGCACCCTGTGAGGGTGATACTTACTGTTACAGCGAGATAATCAATAGCACCGACTACGAAGCCCCTTCCGATCCCGGTCTTGATTATGAAGACATTCAGATGCTCATACATACGGGCGGCACAACAGGCACTCCAAAAGCAGCCATGATGTCCTTCCGTTCACTGTTCTATAACTCCATCGCAGATATAATGGGCTTTCAGCTAAGCGAGAATGACACGGCGATTTTAACTCTTCCGCTTTTCCATACGGCGGGTTGGAATGTTTTCACCCTGCCGCTTATTATGTTTGGCGGCAGACTGATAATCATGCGCGGCTTCAACCCCGAAAAGGTTCTGAGAGCGATAAGGGAAGAAAAGCCGTCGGTCGGAATTTCCGTTGAAACAATGTATAAGGCCATGGCGATGCACCCCGATTTCGAGAAGACGGATTTTTCATGCTACCGTTTCCTTGTCACGGGCGCCGCGCCAACGGGAAAAGAACTTCTTGAAATCTATTGGGGCAAAGGCGTTAAAATGGTCAACGCCTACGGCATGACCGAGGTCGGCCCAAACAATATGTGCCACCCGCTCGGGCTTACCGATATCGAAGGTGTGCGCGCCAAGTGGAATTCCTGCGGAATCCCCGCCCCCTTTAATCAGGTGCGTTTTGTCGATGACGAGGGGAACGATGTTGCCCCCGGCGAGCGCGGAGAGCTTATTTTCGGAGGGAAGCTCCTGTTTTCCGGATATTGGAATAACCGTGAGGCGACTGACGCAATCATGCAGGACGGCTGGGTGCATACCGGCGACATGGGTTATCTCGATGAGGACGGTTTTTGCTATATCAGCGGAAGAAAAAAGAATATGTTTATCTCAGGTGGCGAGAATATTTTTCCGCAGGAGATTGAAGACGTTATAATGCTTGTTCCCGGTGTTATCGAGGCCTGTATTCTCGGCGTTCCCGATCCGAAGTGGGGCGAGGTTGGCCGTGTGCTGATTGTCAGAGGTCCGGGTTCCGCTGTCACACGAGAAGACATTATCAAAGCCGTTAAATCTGAACTGTCCAGCATTAAGGTGCCGAAATACGTTACTTTTGTCGACAGTGTACCTAAAAATGCTGTCGGAAAACGAGATTTGGCGGAAATTAAAAAGCAGTTTGGTTCGCCGGAGGAATAACTCCGGATTGCAGGGAGAATTTGAGGAGAGTATTACGGCACTTTTTCGGCATTTAGGTCGGGAAAGTGCTGTAATATTAAGCCTTGATTTCGCTATTTTGTTCTATAATTATTAAGTATTATGCTTGACAATGCAAAAACAGCATGATAAACTAACAAGGCCGCATTGAGAGGGTCTGAAGTGAAACACAGGTTTCCACCCTAAAAGCGAGACTCCAAGAGAGGCAGGTGCACGAGTTTATGAAGCACGCAATAATCGAAACAGGCGGTAAGCAGTATCGTGTAGCCGAGGGCGACGTAGTTTTCATTGAAAAGCTTAATGTCGAAAGCGGCGATACAGTTACATTTGACCGCGTTCTCGCTGTTGTTGACGAAAATGCCAGCAATTTTGGTACTCCCGTTATCGCGGGCGCAACCGTAACGGCTAGCGTTATCAAAAACGGCAAGGACAAGAAAGTCCGCGTTTTCAAGATGAAATCCAAAAAGGGTTATCGTAACACAAAGGGTCACAGACAGCCCTACACTCAGGTACAAATCGGTACAATTAACGCTTAGTTCCGTAGAATTTTGACACATGGAGGTGTATAGCATGGCACATAAAAAGGGAATGGGCTCAACTAAGAACGGCCGCGACAGCAAGTCGAAGCGTCTTGGACCCAAAAGAGCTGACGGACAGTTCGTACTCGCCGGCAACATCCTTGTCAGACAGCGCGGAACGAAAATTCACCCCGGCACCAACGTAAGCCGCGGCAGTGATGACACACTTTTCGCCCTTAAGGACGGAATTGTGAGATTCGAGCGTCTGGACAAGGACCGTAAAAAGGTCTCTGTCTACGAAGACATTGCACAGTAACCTTTATATGGGTGGGCGGCATGCCCGCCCATTTTTTATCGAATTTCCCATTTGTAATTGGGTATATTAGTTGTGCGTTTTCGTGCATGGAGGATTTTTATGTTTATTGACAAAGCAACTATATCCGTTAAAGCCGGCAAAGGCGGCGACGGGGCGGTTGCGTTTCACAGAGAAAAATATGTTCCCGCGGGAGGACCTGACGGCGGTGACGGCGGTCACGGCGGCAGCATTATCGTTGTATCCGATGACAATATGTCAACGCTGATGGATTTCCGTTATAAGCGCAAATATGTTGCCGAGAACGGTATGAACGGGCAGGGCAAGCGCTGCAGCGGAAAAAACGGTGGGGACACCTTTATCAAGGTACCGAGAGGGACTCTTATAAGAGATAAGGAAACAGGCGGTATTATTAAGGATATGACCGACAGCGCGCCCTTTGTTCTGGTTAAGGGCGGAAGAGGAGGCTGGGGCAACCATCATTTCGCAACTCCGACTCGTCAAACTCCGCGCTTTGCAAAGCCGGGAACAAACGGTGAAGCCCGCGAGGTGGTGCTGGAACTCAAGCTCTTGGCGGATGTCGGATTGGTCGGCTTTCCGAATGTCGGAAAATCAACACTTCTTTCAGTTGTTTCAAAGGCACACCCCAAAATTGCAAATTACCATTTCACAACGCTTTTTCCTAATCTCGGCGTGGTCTATATTTCGGAAGGACGCTCCTTCGTCATGGCAGACATCCCCGGCATAATTGAGGGCGCGAGCGAGGGCGCGGGCTTAGGGCATGATTTTCTGCGCCACGTTGACCGCTGTCGCCTTCTTGTACACGTCGTTGACGTTTCGGGAAGTGAAGGCCGCGACCCGATTGAGGATTTTGAAGCCATAAATAACGAGCTTCGCGAATACAATCACGAACTCGCGGAAAGACCGCAAATAGTCGTTGCAAACAAAATTGACATTTTGCCGGAGGGCAGCGAGCTTCTCAGTGAATTTCGCGATTATGTCACGGAACTGGGTTACGACTTTTTTGAGATGTCCGCCGCTACACATACGGGAACACAGGAGCTGATTAAGGCTGTGGGCGAAAAGCTCATGAACCTGCCGCCGATCAAGATTTTTGAGGCGGACTATATTGAGCCTGAAATAGTAATTGATACCTCCGAAGAGGTTTCAATCGAGCAGTACGACGATGTTTGGGTGGTTGAAGGTCCGTGGCTTGAGAAACTCATTTCGACAATCAACTTTACGGATTACGAGTCGCGCATGCACTTTGACCGTATTTTACGCGAAGCAAAAATATTTGAGCGCATGGAAGCCATGGGTGTTAAGGACGGCGATGTCATTTCCATGTATAATCTGGAGTTTTCTTACCAGTCATGAAAAAAAGCAGCGGAAATAAACCGCTGCTTTTTCTTTGCTTATGCCGAAAATTGCGATTTGAGATTGTGTTTAGTGCGCGAACATGATACCATGAGAAACAAGATTGTTTTTAAATTTTCTATATAATATCAGGAGGTATAGTAATGATTGACTTAAGTATTAAATCCGAAGGCTTAAAAAACAACATCCGCAAGGCCAGAGAAAATAATGTTATAGTTCCCACCTACGCCCAGATGAAGGATCCCGAAAAGATTCCCGAGGGAATACGCGAGAAACTGAAAAATGTCGGGCTTTGGGATCTTAACCCCCTTAACCTTTTCCGTATAAGCTGGAAGAACGAGGCGAAGGAAACCGGCGGACTTTATAATAAGGTTCCGAATTATATCGAGCTTCCGCCGGAACTTACGGGTGTTCCGGCAAGAATAATCTGTATGCCCGGAAAGTGGTTCCCGACAGGCTGCCATAAGGTGGGCGCTTCCTTCGGCTGCCTCGCGCCAAGACTTGTTACGGGTCAATTTGACGCGACAAAGCAGAAGGCTGTTTGGCCCTCCACGGGTAACTACTGCCGCGGCGGCGCCTTCAACTCGAAGCTACTTGCGGTTGATTCCGTTGCGATTCTCCCTGCTGAAATGAGCCGAGAGCGCTTTGAGTGGCTTTCTAAAATAGCGGGCGAGGTTATCGCAACTCCTGGCTGTGAGTCTAACGTCAAGGAGATTTTTGACAAGACTTGGGAACTTCGCAATACCCGCGACGACGTTATGATTTTTAACCAGTTCGAGGAAATGGGCAATTACCTCTGGCACTATCAGGTAACCGGCGGTGCTCTCTCCGAGGTTTTCGAGAGCATCAAGCGCTCGGGCGACCGTTTTGCGGGAGCCTGCTTTACCTCCGGCTCCGCCGGAACTATGGCAAGCGGCGATTTCCTCAAGGAAAAGTATCCGAGTCTTAAGCTCGGCGTCGGCGAAGCTCTTCAGTGTCCGACAATTTTAAATAACGGCTTCGGCGGACACAGAATTGAGGGTATAGGCGATAAGCATATTCCTTGGATACACAACGTAAAGAATACAGACATGGCGATTGCGATTGACGATGAGGACAGCCAGAGACTCCTGCGGCTCTTCAACGACCCCGAGGGCCAGATTTACCTTGAAAAGGAGCTCGGGCTTTCAAAGGAACTGATTGAAAAGCTTACATGGTTAGGAATATCGGGTATCGCAAATGTGCTTTGCTGCATAAAAATGGCAAAATACTATGAGCTGACCGAGCACGATGTCGTAGCGACTGTTTTGACCGACTCCGCGGCGATGTACGTTTCCAGAGTTGAGGAATTGCGCGATGCTCATGGCGAGTACAGCGACAAGGCCGCCGCAATTGACCACAATCTCCACATGCTCGGCGCGAAAACAGATAATCTCATTGAGCTCACTTACGCGGAGCGAAAAAGAATCCACAATCTCAAGTATTATACTTGGGTCGAGCAGCAGGGTAAGACCTATGAGGAGATTAACGCCCTCTGGTACGATACTGAGCACACTTGGGAATCTATTCACGGTCTTGATAAGAAGCTGGACGAGCTGATAAACGAGTTTAACGAGGAAACAGGGCTCTTAAAGAAAATCTAGGGCATATACGGAGGCTTAAATGAAAAACGTAATATGCGCGCGCTGCGTTAAGTGCGGCAAGGAGTATGAGGCTATTCCAAATCTTGAAAACTGCACTTGCGGCGGTATTCTCGACATCATATACGACTACGACTATATTAAAACAAAACTCACGAAGGATGTTCTCTCAAAGCGGGGGGACTACTCGATGTGGCGTTACCGCGAGGTTCTTCCCGTTGAGGAGGACACAGAGAATACAAAGCTTCGCGTTGGCTGGTCACCACTTTACGATGAGCCGAGGCTCGCGTCCATGCTGGGAATAGCGAAGCTCTATATCAAGGATGACGGGCTTAATCCGACTTCCTCGCTCAAGGACAGAGCCTCCGCTATGGCTGTTGCCAAGGCGCTTGAGGCGAAGGCCGAGGTAATCGGCTGTTCCTCTACGGGCAACGCCGCCTCATCCCTCGCGGGAAATGCGGCTGCCGCGGGGCTTAAAACCTATATTTTCGTTCCCGCTCGCGCGCCGAAGGGCAAGGTAGCCCAGCTCGTCACTTTCGGCGCAAACGTAATCTCTGTTGACGGCAGCTATGAGGACACCTTCAAAATTTCCGCAGAGGCTATTAAAAAATGGGGCTGGTACAACAGAAACGCCGCCATCAACCCCTATCTTTCCGAGGGGAAAAAGACAGTTTCGCTCGAAATCGGCGAGCAGCTAAAATGGGTTTGTCCCGACTTCGTCGCTGTTTCCGTGGGGGACGGCTGCACGATTGCGGGGGTTTGGAAGGGCTTTAAGGATTTGTACGCGCTGGGTCTTATCGACAGGCTACCGAGGCTTATCTCGGTTCAGGCCGCTGGCTGCTGCCCGATTAACCGCGCCGTTGCCGAAAATAAGCCCTGGTATCCCATGGAGGAAAACACGCTTGCAGATTCCATCGCCGTCGGCGTGCCGCGCAACCCCGATAAGGCTATTAACGCCATTATAGAATCTAACGGCATAGTAATCAACGTGACGGACGAGGAGATAATGGCGGCGCAAAAGCTCCTCGGCACGAGCTGCGGTGTTTTCGGAGAGCCTGCAGGTGTAACCGGGACTGCGGGGCTTAAAAAAGCCTGCGAAGAGGGGCTTATTCCGAAAGATGCAACCGTTGTTTCGATAGTCACGGGCAACGGCCTGAAGGACGTTGACAACACAATAAAAGCCGTCAAAGCGCCCGTTGTAATCAGGCCTGATATGGAGTCTTTGATTGAGGCTTTCAAAGCGGGCGGCATAATGCCGAAGGAAAAAATGGCATGAATGAATCAAGTGGAGCAATGGAAGAAAAAGAACACAAAAGGCGCGTTCGTTACAGCGGTACGCATCCCAAGGAGTTTCGTGATAAGTATAAGGAGCTTGAGCCCGAAAAGTATGCCGACGACGTTGAAAAGATTATTAACAGCGGGAAAACCCCTGCGGGCACGCACCGTTCAATCTGCGTAAACGAGATACTTGAATTTTTACAAATTGTCCCTGGGCAGATTGGACTTGACGCAACTCTCGGTTACGGCGGACATACCTTGGAGATGCTCAAATGTCTTGATCACAAAGGAAAGTTATACGCGATTGACGTTGACCCGCTCGAGCTGCCGAAAACCCGCGAACGTCTTGAAAATCTGGGTTATGGTTCGGACATTCTTGAAATTCAGCAAATGAATTTTTCCGATATTGACAGAATTGCCCTTGAAGCGGGAGCTCTGGATTTCGTGCTGGCCGATTTGGGCGTGTCCTCCATGCAGATTGACAATCCCGAAAGAGGCTTTTCCTTCAAAACTGACGGTCCGCTCGACTTGCGCCTCAACCCTGAGAGGGGCGAATCCGCGGCGGATAGGCTCAAAACAATTTCGCAGGATGAGCTTGCGGGGATGCTTGAAGAAAACGCGGATGAGCCTCATGCCGCAGAAATTGCCAAAGCGATTATATCCGTGCGTGAAAAGGGTATAGAGATAGCGACTACAAGCCAGCTGAAACACATCATCGCAAACGCATTGATGTTCCTGCCCATAAAAGATAGGGACATTGAAGTTAAAAAAGCTTGCCAGCGCTGTTTTCAGGCGCTTCGAATTGATGTTAACAGCGAATTTGAGGTTTTGCACGAATTTCTGGAGAAACTTCCTGAGGTGCTTGCCACGGGCGGGCGTGTCGCGATTCTTAGTTTTCACTCCGGAGAGGACAGGCTTGTGAAAAAATCTTTCAAGAGATTTCTGAACGAGGGAGTTTACAGCGAGATTTCGCCCGAGCCGATTCGTCCGACACCCGAGGAGTGCAGTGCCAACAGCCGTGCGCGTTCGGCAAAGCTGCGCTGGGCAATCAAAGCCTGAAATTTTAGACCAATAATAAAAAGAAGCGAGGGATGTTACCCCCCGCTTCTTTTGTGCTGAGACATTTTGTGGATTTATTATGTTTTCAGCTGTGCTGCGCTCTTTTTCCGTAACGTAAGCCTGTTGACACATGTTTATTAAAAAAAGCAATGACAGGCCCCATAAAAAATGCTGTGACAAGCGTACCTACCCCGACAGTCGCACCCAGAAAATAGCCCACAGCGGTGCAAATCAGGTCGGTTCCGATTCTGCAATACTGGAATTTCGCAACTTTTTTCTCGGACATAAGCAGGGCAACGGCGTCATAGGTTGATACGCCCATATC
This sequence comes from Clostridia bacterium, assembly GCA_009929315.1. Taxonomy (GTDB): domain Bacteria; phylum Bacillota; class Clostridia; order Oscillospirales; family Oscillospiraceae; genus UBA2658. The sequence continues at coordinate 166,659 of SAAS01000004.1, read as the reverse complement.
CGCGACATAGTACAGGGAAGAGGCAAAACAAAGTATAAAAAGTCCCACAAGCAAAAACACGGCTTTAAGAACAATTGAGGGTTCGGGAATAAGCGTTTGAAAAAGCAGGGAGGAAAACTCAACCACATAACCCAGCAAAAATATGTTTATTAGAGTTCCAAGACCGATTTTGTGTTTATCGATAAAAAAGATAAATATAAGCATTACAAGGTTAAGTAACAAATAGAAGGTACCGAAGCCTATCGGCAGATGTTTCCATATACCGTGAGCCAGCACCTGGAAAGGGTCCATACCAAATGCGGAAAAATTAAACATTCCAACGCAGAAACCTGCTATGAGAACACCGGAAACAGTCATCAGTATTCGTCTTGCTTTTTCGCTCATATTCTTAATCTCCGTGTTCCGATTCATGTACGTTATTTATCCTGCCAGACAATAATACCATAGGAAGCGACACAATTGCCAGTATAAATTCAAAACTGACCGCATTTTGATGTTAAGAACGTTGTTCCGAATATAAAACAATCAGCCGCCAAGATTTTGACGGCTGACTGCTTTATTGCTTAGCTGCTTTGAACTTAGTTACTTGCCGCTTTCGTAGGCCTGAACCATTTTCTTAACCATCTGGCCGCCGATGCTGCCGGCCTGAGCGGAAGTCAGGTTGCCGTTATAGCCCTGCTTCAGCTGAACGCCGACTTCACTTGCGGATTCCATCTTGAAACGGTCCATTGCTTCACGAGCATTCGGGTTTACGAGTTTGTTAGCCATTTTCGTACAACTCCTTCAATGTTGTTGTTTGTCTCTCTTCGGCAAATCAATTGCCTGTCAATATGATTTCCGCGAGAAATTTTGTTATTCAATTATTGACGATGTAATTTTTGTAATTTATTGCACGAGCGAACAGCTAAATGAAGATTACAACATTTACGCGGCTTTAATCTTTTTATGAATAAACGAAAGCTAATACCCATAGATATTAGTAATCATCATTCATAGGGGGATTTGATATGACTGACAGCAGAATCTATGAGGACATCGCGCTGCGAACCGGCGGGGATATATATGTTGGAGTTGTAGGGCCTGTTAGGACAGGCAAATCAACTTTTATCAAGCGCTTTATGGAAACGCTTGTAATACCCAACATAGACAATATTTATTTAAAAGAGCGAGCAAGAGACGAATTGCCGCAGTCAGGCTCGGGGAAAACCGTTATGACAGCGGAACCGAAGTTTGTTCCGGAGGACGCGGTGGCAATCAGCATAGGTATCGAGTCGCAAATGTCGGTACGGCTTATTGACTGCGTCGGTTATATGATACCCGGGGCGTCAGGGCTGATGGAGGACGGCGAGGAGCGCATGGTTGCGACCCCTTGGTTTGATCATGAAATCAGCATGACCGAGGCGGCTGAGGAGGGAACGAGAAGGGTAATCCGCGACCATTCGACAATCGGCCTTGTAATTACAACGGACGGCTCAATCTGCGGCATTCCGCGCGAAAACTATATTGAGGCGGAGCAGCAGGTAATAAGCGAGCTTCGCGAAATCGGAAAACCGTTTCTGCTCCTGCTCAATTCCACCGAGCCGAACTCCGAAAGAGCTCAGGCACTTAAAAACGAGCTTTCGGAAAAATACGGCGTCGCCTGCTTGAGTGTCAATTGTCTTACCCTTAGGGAAGAGGATATTGAAAACATAATGAGCAAGCTGTTAAATGAATTTAACACTGAGGAATTTTCTGTTTTTCTTCCTGAATGGGTTGAAGCGCTGCCCTGCGAACACAGCATTAAGCAGGAGCTATTCCGCCAAATTGCGGAGGCTTCGACGGAGGTGCGAAAACTGAAGGACGCTCAGCTTTTTGCACAACGGCTTAATGCGGTTGAAAATGTTTCGGAGGCGCGAGTCGGCGATATGATGATGGGAAAAGGCTGCTTCACGGTCCGCATTGAGCTTCCCAGAGAGCTCTATTACAAAACAATGAGCGAGGAGAGCGGACTTGATATTCAAAACGACGGCGACCTTATATCATTATTATGTGAACTTTCAAAAACTAAATTCAAATTTGACAAGATCAGCGCTGCCTTGAATGACGTAAGCGAAAAAGGCTACGGCGTTGTTATGCCGTCGCTTGAGGAAATGGTGCTTCAGGAGCCTGAAATTGTCAGGCAGGGCGGCAGATACAAGGTAATCCTGCGCGCCGCGGCACCCGCTATACACATGATGAAAACGAATGTGGAAACTGAGGTTTCCCCTGCGGTGGGCGGTGAAAATGCATCCGAAGAAATCCTTGGCTTCCTGCTTCAGAACTTTGAAGGCGATGCGACAAAGATTTGGGAATCAAATATTTTCGGCAAATCAATGTACGACATAGCAGGCGAGGGGCTGAACGCGAAGCTCAAACGTATGCCGCAGGAAACAGGACTTAAGCTGCGCAACGCTCTTCAAAGGATTATAAATGAGGGCAGCGGAGGACTTATCTGCATAATATTATAATATATATATCATAAATCACGAATATAATAATAGTGAGTATCCATATAGGATACTCACTATTATTATCATTTCAAATTTTTCATTATCTCACAAATCAGGTCGGTTCGCATGAAAGGCGTAATCATATAATAACCGTCAACAAAAGGCTCCATACTTTGAGCGATTTCGGTTGTGAGCGATATCGCAAGACGGGAGGCCTGCTCTTTGTCCAGTCCTTCATACTGCGCGATAATCTCGTCACTCACAGAAATTCCAGCGATTTCGCTGTTCATATAACAGGCGTTCCTGTGCGACACGATGGGCATAACTCCGCCGAGAATCTTGCCCGAAAGCTCAGTGCGAGCCGTTTCCAGGTTTTTAAGAGCACGGCTTGAATGAACAGGCTGGGTCAGGAAAGCGTCAACCCCGTGCTCAAGCTTCTCCTTGGCGTGGCGAAGCTGAGAGTCGAAATTTAGCGCGTTCAGATTCAAGGCGGCAAAAACTCTGAAGGGACCTCGGATGAACTCCTCACCCAAGTCGTGGATGTAGTTTGCAAGGACAACGGAATTAAAATTAAAAACGCTCTTTATCGTTCCGCGTTCAGAGCTGGGAACAGGGTCACCTGTAACAACGAGAACATTATTGACACCCTCAATGTTTAGCCCCAGTAGCAAAGCTTTGGTAGCTATAATATTGCGATCGCGGCAGGTCATGTGGGGGATGGTGTCGATATCAAGCTCACGGCGCAGCTTTGACGCAAGCATGCTGCTGTCCGCTCTGGCGCGCGAAATCGGGCAGTCCGCAATCGTAATTGCGTCCGCACCGGCGTCACGCAGAGCGCAGGCTCCGTCCATGAAGGCGCGAATATCCGAATTGGCGGGAGGGTCAAGCTCAACAGCAAATATTATTTTTCCGCGTTCGAGCTTGTCCCAAAGCCTGTTTTCCGATTTTTCTATTGAAACTGAAGGTTTTGCGGCTTTTGGGAGGGGAGCTGCTGCGGACTTTTCGTAAAAAAGCTTGTGTGCCTTGGCAATATGCTCGGGTGTACTGCCGCAGCAACCGCCGATGATACTCGCACCGCTCGCAGCGATTTCGACAAGTCCGTGTGCGTAATAGTCGGAATTGTTTTCAAAGTAGACCCTGTTGCCTATCTGCGTGGGATAACCTGCGTTCGGCTGAGCGATAAGAGGTTTGCCGCTGACTGCAATCTCGGAAATAAGCTTTGCCATGTGAATCGGTCCGCACATACAGTTAAGACCGAATATAGCGACATTTTCGTCCGCGTTCATCGCTTTATGAATCCTGGATAGCGATACACCCTCACGTGTAAATCCTTCTGCCGAAACGGCAAACGAGCAAATTACTACGGAACTCGGCTTTTCTTGTTTAATGTGCGCGGCAAGATCTTCTAAAACCTCAAAAGAGGAAAAGGTTTCAAATAAAAAGTTTTCAGCGCCGAGCTTCAGAAAGCAGTCAACAATTCTTAAATACTCCGCGGTGTTGTCGCGCCCTTCAACGTGCGGAATCGGTCCGATATCGGCAAAAACCATGACGGAAGAACCTAAAACAGCCTTTTGAGCAATTGCCCAGCCGGCCTCGATTATATTCTCAACAGTTTCCCAATCACAGTCCAAACCTTCAGTATTCGCGCCAAAGGTATTTGTAGTAATTACATCGCTGCCGGAGGCAATGTACTCCGTGTGAATTGCCTCGACCCTCTTCGGATAACTGAGGTTGGCAAATTCGCAGTACTCAGGCTCTCTGCCGTACTTGTCGGCGTAATATGTCCCCATGGCTCCGTCAAAAAAGACGGTTCCCCGCTTTAGTCTTTCAAGTAAATTCAATGTTTTCACCTCTGTCTATCCAAGAACTTCCTTTGCAATGTCAACAGCCTGCTTTGCGTCCTTCGCATAGTAATCCGCACCGATTTCTTTAGCGTACTCCGCTGTCAAAACAGCACCGCCAACCATTATTTTGCATTTGTGTCCGCTTGAGCGAAGCGCCTTAACGGTTTCCGCCATTGCGGGGAGCGTCGTTGTCATCAGAGCGCTGAGCCCGACAAGTGCCGCGTTCTCGCGTTTTGCTGTCAGAGCAACGGCTTCGGGGGATACGTCGCGCCCCAAATCAATCATCTGATAACCGTAATTTGAGAGTATCGTTTTAACGATATTTTTACCTATGTCGTGAATATCTCCCTTGACAGTAGCGATGACTATCTTGCCTTTGGAAACTGTGCTTCCGCCGCTATTTGCAATGTTTGTTTTAAGCACCTCGAAGGCCTCGCAGGAGGCATCCGCCGAGCGCATGAGCTGGGGGAGGAATATCTCGCCCTTTTCATAGCGTTCGCCAACAAGGTCAAGCGCGGGAATAAGCAGCTCATTTATGATTTCAAGCTCCGTTTTGGTTTTAAGCAAGCTCTGCGTGAGCGCTTTCGCCTCGGCTTTGAGCCCCTTGGAAATAGCTTCAAAAATATCAACGGAAACAGAAGGTGGCGACATAGTGGTTGACATAACTCCTGAATACTTGTCCACATAGCGCTGTGCGCCGCTGTCAAAGCCTCGGAGCAGTTTAAAGGCTGCTACGGCGTCGGTCATCGCGACAACATTTGGATTGATAATCGGCAGGTCAAGCCCGTTTTCCATTGCAAGTGTTAAAAACGTACTGTTTATAAGCTCGCGGTTGGGCAGCCCGAAGGAAATATTGGAAACTCCCAAAACAGTGTGAAGACCAAGCTTTTCCTTTACCATGCGCACAGCTTTCAGGGTTTGAAGGGCGGAGCTTTGGGATGCGGACACGGTAAGGCAAAGGCAGTCGATAAATACATCCTTTTTTGCAATGCCGAAGCTTTCGCAGGCGGATAGTATACGCTTTGCGATTTCGAAACGCTCCTCGGCGGTTTCGGGTATTCCGCGTTCATCCATAGTTAGTCCGACAACGGCGGCTCCGTATTTCTTGACAAGCGGTAATACTTTTTCAAGCTTCTCTTCTTCGCCGTTTACTGAATTTACAATTGCTTTACCGCAAAAAGCGCGCAAACCCGCTTCAATCGCGCCAACATCGTTAGAATCGATTTGCAGGGGCATATCGGTTGCGCCCTGAAGCCCCTTGACGCATTTTTGCATTAGCGAAGCCTCGTCAAGACCGGGTACGCCGACATTGACATCAAGAATGTCAGCTCCAGCGTCCGTCTGAGAAACTCCCTGTGACAGAACATAATCCAAATCGTTTTCGCGCAGAGCCTGCTGAAAACGCTTTTTCCCCGTGGGATTTATGCGCTCGCCGATTATACGAACCTCGTCCACGGTGACGAGCTTTGTTATACTGCAAAGACGAGTTTCTGCGGATACCGTGCGTTTTGAACGCTTAGCGGTTGACATAATATTACTAAGCTCGGAAATATATTTCGGGTCTGTTCCGCAGCAGCCGCCGATGAACTGCACGCCGATTTCGGCGCACTCGGACATTTGCTCGGCAAATTCTGCGGCGTTTATATTGTAATGACCGTCCCGTGGGTCGGGAAGTCCGGCGTTTGCCTTAACAATAAGCGGCAGGGGGGAGACAGCGCCGATTCGGCGGATAATCGGCATTAGTTCCTCCGGCCCCATTGAGCAGTTAACGCCAATCGCGTCAACACCGAGCCCCGTTATCGTTTCCGCAAAGCACTCCGCCAAAGCGCCCGTGAAGGTTCGTCCGCCCTCCTCAAAGCTCATCGTGGCGAAAACGGGCAAAGTGGTGTTCTCCTTTGCGGCAAGCACGGCAATACGAAGCTCTGCAAGGTCTGTAAAGGTTTCAAAGGCAATTAAATCGGCTCCTGCCTTAGCACCCGCAACGAGCATTTGACGAAAAAGCTCATAAGCATCATCGAAGCCGAGCGTACCCGAGGGTTCAAGCATTTCACCGATAGGTCCGATGTCAAGAGCGACAAGGGCTCTCCCTTTCGCAGCCCGCTTCGCGACTGACACGGAGGCGGAAATCACCTCTTCGACAGTATGACCGCTTCCCGAAAGCTTGTGAGCGTTTGAACTGAAGGTGTTTGTATAGGCAATATTGCTTCCGGCATCGAGGTAAGCGCAATGAATACTCTCAAGAATTTCCGGATGTTCCAAGGTAAAAAGCTCGGGCAAAACTCCGGTGGGAAGACCGGCACGTTGGAGCATAGTGCCCATGGCTCCGTCAAGCAGCACAAAATCATTTTCAAATAATCTGTCCATAGCAAGTCACCCCGTTTTCTCTGAAGTTGCAGTTATTTATCCTGCCGCAATCGCGGCAGCCGATTTCAAAATGTTTTTGCGCGTTTTTGGAAATGCCGATTACGGCGGTCACGCTTTTTCGCGGTATCATAATTCCGCTATCGGTCACGGAAACGCCGATTTTGCGCGATGTGTCGAGCGCCGAGCACAAAGCGGGCTGAATTTCAATCGGCAAATCGCCGTAGCCGGGGCTGAATCGGTCGGTCAGGAAAAGACCCTGCGCCGAATAGAACTGTGTTAAGCGTGCCTCGACACCGTCACAAAGACTCTCAACTGCGCTTGAGGCACAGGCGTCCAGCATTGAAGTGAAGGAAAGGTTTTTTAGCTGCCACTTTCGGATAAGGGCTTCAACCCCGCCTCCGATTGTTGCGCAGAAAAGTACGCATGAGTCGCTGTCATGAAGAAGCGCTCTTATGGCTTTGCCCTCAAGATATATGCCCAGTTCTGTAAGCTCTAAGCGATTGGTTTTGTTAATTGCGCATATTATTTCAATAACTCGGGGAGTTGCGGCTTTTTCGATAAGCTCGGCCGCTTTAATGAGTTCGGTTTCAAGGGCATTATCCGGTTTGCCGAAGCCGCCCATGTAGCGGTATGCTTCATGAATATCAACATGAATGCTGTAATTGTCCACTTGCATACCTCCCTTAACTCAGTTAAATCAGTATAGCGCACTTTAGCGAATTTGTGAAGTAAACAATAGCAATATCGAAGCAATTTATGGGAATAGTATGAATTGGATTGACAATGGGTAAATTGCGTTGTAGAATTTATCAGCGAGGAAGCCGAACGACCGCGGGCATAAGGCGAAAGCCTGTGCGTGAGGAAAGTCCGGGCTCCATAGGGCAAGGATAACGGGTAACGCCCGCCGAAGGCAACTTCAGGAAAAGTGCAACAGAGATATACCGCCGCGTCGTGAGCTTAATGCTCGCGGTAAAACCTTTCGGTTTTGCCGTTCGCGGTAAGGGTGGAAAGGCGAGGTAAGAGCTCACCCGACGGCTGGAAACTGTCCGTCGCTGTAAACTCTATCCGGAGCAACACCGTGGGAGGACAATAGGCTAGCCCGGCCGTCCTCGGGAGGTGGCTGTAGCGTATCGGCAACGGTGCGCTTAGATAGATGGTCGTTTAAGACAGAACCCGGCTTACAGACTTGCTCGCACACAAAAGATAAAACCGCGAACGCTATGCGTCCGCGGTTTTTAAAATGGTTTACATAACTTACTCGCCCTTGTATTTTTTTCTGGTTGCGATACCGCCTCTGATATGACGCTGAGACTTATTGTATTCGAGAAGCTCCTTAACCTCGGTAAATAGCGCCCTGTTAGCGTAGTATAGTCGTTCGGTCAAATCTTTATGTACTGTCGACTTCGAAATACCGAATTTCTTTGCCGTTGCGCGGACGGTTGACTTGTTCTCGACAATATAATTTCCAAGCTCACAGGCTCTTTCCTCTATGTTTTCTCTCAAAAAACATCCCTCCCGGAATTTTGTTTCCGTACAACATACTATGTTAAAAGGGCTGTCCTATATGCCTGATATTATTTCTAAAGGAAGTTTGAACATGATAGTTGTTTGCTAAATTCAAACTTATTGATGAATCAGTGCTTCAGAAGAAAAAGAGTAATATAGCAATTGAAATTAAGATGAATTAATGGTAGTATTAACCAAACAGATAATTTCCGAGAATAGTAATATTGATAGTGCAATTCCTACGCTTCCTAATGATACAGGCAGTGCGTGAGATTTGAGAGTCCGCTCTGCCTTTTGGCTGAGTGGGCTCGTTTGCTTTTGTTTACGGTTTACAAGCTACTAAACTATTCAGTTTGAGGTGATTATATGAGCACAGTACCCGGGAATAGTGGGGCGATAGGGCTTCAGAAAAAGGAGAAGCAGAAGCTCTTGTTTTCTATTGGCAGTCTTCTGATCCTTGGCATATCTTACTACTTATTAAGACCTATTGCCGAGCAAATGAGGATGAAAGACTTTATTACCGGGCCCTCGATGCTTTTGCAGCTTTGCTTGCTGCCGATCATCTGGCTTGTGTTTGGGTGGACAATGATGCAGACTTTAAGGATTTTGGGCGTTGCAAGGCCATCCAAGTCGAAATTTGCCAAGGCTATTCATGTTGCTTCATGGGCTGTTTTATTGTTATATGCTGCTCTTATGCTTCCATTACTGATAGAAATAGTAAAGAGCACGATACAAGCGCTCGAATATAAACAGAACCCGTCTCTTTTCCCAAATGGCTTGCAGTATGCTAATAATATTCCGATTTTCTTGCAAAAAACAGAGATGCAATTAATGAGCGTGACCTACACACAGCCCATAATGTTCATCTTTCCCAGCATAATATTATGGCTCAGCAAACCGTCTGAGAAAAGCGCAAAATGAGATAAAACTACCCGCCTAATGCGTTTCCTGAAAGTACAATAATACTTATAGCAGCAGAAAGAAGCTGACCTCTCTCTGCTGCTTTGCTCATTATAAACGCATTTTAATATGGGATTAATAATATTATTCTTATTGCGGCTCACAATCACAATACATATTCGCAGTTAACTTTTTTGCAAACAGCGTAAAAACAACGATAATAGGATTGTGTTGACAGCATGAGCGTTACAGAATAAAATTAGAATGGTAAAAAATATAAATTGGAGGAAAACTTATGCCGTATTTAATTGGATTCGGAGCCTTAATTGTAATAATCATCCTTTGGGTAATCTCGACCCAGCGCTCAATGGTGGCGCTCGACGAAAATATTAATAACGCGATGTCACAAATCGGTGTTCAGCTGTCCTCACGATGGGATGCCCTCACTTCTCTTTTGGATTTAACAAAGGGTTACGCGGACTACGAATATAAAACCATAACGGAGACCATTAAGGCAAGGCGCTCCATTACCAGAGATTCGTCTCCCGAGGAAGTTAATGCTCAGGAGAACATTATTTCCGAGGCTATGGGGAAAATAATGGCTGTCGCAGAGAGCTATCCCGATTTAAAGGCGAACAGCACCTATATTAAAACCATGGATTCCGTTAATCAGTATGAGAACATGGTCCGCATGAGTCGTCTTGTCTATAACGACAGCGTTACAAAGCTCAATCGCTCCATCCGCATGTTCCCAGCCTCGATTATTGCTAATTCCCTCGGCTTTAAAGTTCGCGCCTATTTAGAGGCGGAGAGTGCAAAAGCCGGCGCACCGAGCATGAAATAAGAAAAATTAAGATTTGAGGTAATTATGTCAAAGAAAATTTGGGGCACGCTGCTTTGTGTCATTTTATTTGCGGCGTTATTCGGACAATACGCCTTTGCGAAAAATAATGTGTCTGACATTACGGTGGACGTTGTCATATACGATGACGGCTCAGCGGATATTACCCAAACATGGAACTGCAATTTTGACGAAGGAACTGAGGGATACTTGCCGATTGAAAATCTGGGCGAGATGACCATTTCCGATTTCTCGGTTTCGGATGAAAACGGACCCTATACATATATTGACAATTGGGACATTAAGGCCGGATTTGATGAAAAAGTCAATAAGTGCGGTATAGTTGAAACCGACAAAGGCTATGAACTCTGCTGGGGAATCACCGCCTACGGTCAAAAACAGTACACACTTTCGTACAAAATAAGCGGGATTGTTGGCAGTTACTCGGACTATGACGGCTTTAACTTCCAGTTCGTCAATTCCGGCATGGGAACGCTCCCGACAAACGCAACTGTTAAAATTGCTCTTCAAAACGGAGTTTCACTTGATGAAACTAACAGCGCGATTTGGGCTTTCGGCTTCAAGGGACAGATTGAGTTTCAAAACGGACAGGTAGTCGCCTATACGCAGGACGCGCTTTCAGGCTCTTCGGAGAGCGTAATAGTCATGCTTCAGCTTAACAAGGGACTTATTGCCCCCTCAAGAACGGTTAACGATTCTTTTGAAACTGTCAAATCCAAGGCGTTTGAGGGCAGCGACTACAGCAATAACTCTGACTCCGGCGACAGCTCGAAGTCTTCCGGTTTTCCAATCGGCACGGTTCTTATTGGTATTCCTCTTGCGGTTATCTTAATTTTTGCGCTTATGTACGCAGCAAAGCGAAATAAGAAGATAAAAGAGCTTTATAAGAACGCGGAGTATTTCAGACAGGCGCCGCTGGACGGAAATATTGAGGAATGTTATGCTCTTGCCCAGAAGTACGGGCAGGCAAGCGATGACGGAAACCTAATAGGTGCGGCATTTTTAAAACTTATCAACAGTGGCTGCCTTGAGCCCTTGACCGAAAGAAGCGTCGGCTTCTTCGGAAAACAGAAGGAAAGTGTTTCGTTAAGGCTTGTGCATCCGCCTGAGATGATGGGCTTAACAGCCGCCAAGCTCTATTCCTTGCTTGAACTGGCTTGCGGAAGCGACAGAATTTTGCAGGAGCGTGAGCTTGAAAAATATAGTAAAAAGCATCACGAGGCAATTGCTGAGATTATTGACGAAGCCAAGGAATACGGCAGCAGTATGCTTGAAACAATGGGCTGCTATGATTCATCCAAAGCGGCGAAACCCTTGGGACTGTCACAGCGCGGAACTCAGCATCTCTTGAATATTATGGGTTTTAAAAAATATCTGCTCGAGTTCTCGCTCATCGGCGAGAGGACCATAGCGGAAAGCATTATCTGGCAGGACTATCTTACCTTCGCAACACTTCTCGGCATTGCAGACAAGGCAATCGAACAGTTTGAAAAGGTCTACCCGGTTCCGACTCCTTACAGCGAAAACGCACATTACTATTATCTGCTGGCCTGCACATACAGGCACTCGTCCTATGATACGGCGCAAGCCGCACGTTCTTCGGGCGGCGGCGGCTCAAGTTCATTTGGAGGAGGCGGCGGCTTCAGCGGCGGCGGAGGCGGCGGCGGGGCGAGATAATCGGCAACAAAGGCTTTAGCCGCGGCTTCAGATTATAGGCGTATGACGGAGAAGCATATGGTTGGTTTGAGGGGAAACGGATATGAAAATTAAGCATCGTAATGTCTCGGCTCTACTGCTGATTTGGGTTTTGGTGTTTTCGCTCACGGCCTGCGGTTACTACAATGTTTACCCGACAAATGTCGTTCCGCAAAGTGGTGTTCAGACGGGCGATACCCAGTGGGCAATATATTGGTATCTGTGCGGCAGTGATTTGGAGTCCGAATACAGCGCCGCGACCGATGACCTCATGGAGCTTCTGGAGGTTAAGCTGCCCGATAATGTTAAAATCATAATTGAATCGGGCGGCACCCGCCAGTGGCAGAACGACACGATGAACGCCGATTATATCGAGCGATACATATACGACAGCGACGGGCTGCGCCTTTTGGAGCAGCTTCCTCAGGCGAGCATGGGAAGCGCGGATACTCTGTCAAGCTTTCTTGCTTTTGCAAAGGAAAATTATCCTGCTCAAAGAACAGGTTTTCTTTTCTGGAACCACGGAGGCGGAAGCGTTGCGGGAGCGGAGTCCGATGAAAATTTCGGCGGTGACGCGCTCACGCTGGACGAAATGTATAACGCCTTCAGCGCAAACTACGAGCTTTCGGAGGAGGCACCCCCCTTCGAGCTTATCGGCTTTGACACCTGCCTTATGGCAACGGTGGATGTTGCCTATACCTTTAACGACATCGGCAAATACCTTGTCGCCTCGCAGGAAATTGAGCCGGCAAACGGCTGGCTTTATTCGGGTTGGGTAGGCGCTTTGGGGCAGAATCCCCAGATGGACGGCTCGGCACTCGGTAAAACTATTTGCGATTCCTATGTGAAAGGCTGCGAAATTGAGGGCACTTCTGAGAGCATAACGCTTTCGGTGACAAATCTCGCTTATATTTCACAGCTTGTCACCGCCTACAACGATTTCGGCAAGGAGGCCCTGTATTACGCCTGCGAAGACCCCGCCTTCTTCTCTGACTTCAGCCGAGTTGCGGTTTCAACGGAGAATTACGGAGGAAACACAAACGAGCAGGGCTATACCAATATGGCCGACTTAGGACATCTTGCAAGGCAATCGGTCAATATGCTGCCCGAAACGGCGAATGCGGTTTTGACTGCGCTCGATAGCTGTGTAGAATACGAAGTGAACGGACCATACCGCGAGGAGGCAACGGGGCTGTCCTGCTACTATTCCTACAGCGGCGATATTAACGACCTGAACGGCTATATCGACGTTGGCGCGGGCGATGCTTTTAAATATTTCTATGCTTACGGCTTGACGGGCGAACTTTCGGACGACGGCATGGAGTACATTTCCGAGATGGATATTGATATTCTCCCGCAAATCGAAACATTGGAAAGTCAAGGCTGGGATGATCACCCGCTTGCCGTGGATCAGCACGGCTCGGCGATTCTCAGCTTGGGAGAAAAGGCCAACGATATACTTTCGGGTGTATATATGCAGCTTTACTATGCCGACACCGAGCAGGATATTTTGCTTCTTTTAGGTATTGATAATGACATCATTGCTGATTGGGATAGGGGCATATTCAAGGATAATTTCCGAGGTGTCTGGGGCGGAATTGACGGCTGCCTCGTTTACATGGAGCTTACCTTTGAGGGAGACGGCTACAATCTCTACACCGTTCCGATATTGCTCAACGGAAAGGATTATAACCTCAACGTGGTTTATGATTTCGATAAAGCCGAATACGAGATAAAAGGCGCAACAAAGCCGATAGACGAAGAAAGCGGCATGGCTGACAAGAACATGCGTTCTCTCATTGTGGGCGACGTTATTTCAACAATCCATTATGCAACCTCGATTTCGGGAGACTCGAATGAGTTTGACGCCTATGTGGTAGACGAAATAACTGTTACCGAAAATACCTCCTTCTATGAAACCGAGTTGGGCGACGGTCAGTATTATCAGGTGTTTGAGATGCGGGATATGCAGGGCAATTCCGTATTTTCTGATGTTGCGGAATTTGATGTGAAAAACGGTCAAATAACGACTACGGTTGGATATTAACGCTGACCCAAAGTTACAAGGCGGAAAAAAACAGCATTTTAAAGAAAAGTTAATACTACAATTAGCCGCGGCGGGAAAATCCTGCCGCGGCTTGCTATGTAAACGAGAAATATTTAATTAGTAAGGAGAGTTATAAGGGGCTGTGCTATTTTTCTTTGGATTTGTGCTTGTTCCCGAAGGTCAGCAGCAGAGTCAAGGCAGTTCCGCTTCCAATCATCAGCAGAACCCACAGCAGCGTATGGCTGTTATCACCGGTTTGCGGGTAATCGGGATTTCCGGGAGAAGGCGAAATAGACGGCGAGGAGGAAGGAACGGGCGTGCTTGACGGAGAGGGAGCCGGTGAATCCGAAGGTGAAGGTGAGGGCGAGGGCGAGGGGAAAATCGAGGGAGAAGGAGGAGGCGGGTCGTAATAATAAACTTCTTCAGCATAGAAATGCCAGTTTACCAAGCTCCTTGCGCCCTGAAAACTGTTATCCATACTAAGCGGAACTGTGAGGGAAACAGTCAGGTCTTTACTGCTCCCGGGGGAGAAGGTTCCGAGCAGCACACCAAGGGAGCTGTCCCCCGAAAGGAGATTAAGCTCGCTCGCGCCGTCAAAAACCTTCAGTGTAAATTCGTCCGCAAAATTGTCGGAGCTTTCAACTGCCGGCTCGGCACGCAAGTAGATCTTAAAGCTTCCGCTGTTGCCGGCGGCCGATTTGACAGTTATTGTCTGCATCAGCGAGTCGCCCGGCATTATGCCTGCGAAGCTGTCAAACAAATTCCCGTCGCTGCGATTAAAGGTGAAAGCGACCGAGCCGCCGCCTGCGACAAGCGTTACGGTCGGATTATCTCCGAGCTCGAGAGCCAAAGCACCGAGATTGCCAATGCTGAACAAAAACACGGCCGCGAGCAGGATTGCGCAGGGAAGGTAAAGTTTTTTTATTCTCATCAGCTTTTTCCCTCCTATCCTTCAAGAACTGTGCCGTTCAAATGCACGGCAGTCCAGGCGCTGTTTACGGCCGCTTCAGGCTCAGCCTGTATTGCTTCGCTCAGTATTTGCAGATTAAGGTGATAACCCGCAATATAACCGTCACAATCGGTTTTGACAGATGCACTGGTAACCAGAACAGGGGTGAACCCGTTCGGCGAAAGCCTTGTCTTGCAGTAATAGTAGCCGTCGCAGCCGCAAAACCAATCAGCAGTATTTAGGTTAATGTTTAAGTCGGCAAGGCTTGCGGATTCGTTTACGGCATTGCCGTTGTCATCCTCCCATGTGAGGACAAGCGCTGCGCGGACAAAGGCATCAATATCGCCTGTGTTTTGAATCATGACATTGCTTTTTGAACTGCCGCTGAAACTCTCGGAAACCTCACAATTTACGTTTACCGCTCGGAAGGAGTTGCTTGAGAGGCCTGAGGAAACAAAAAGGTAAGCCAGCGTGCCGGTGACAGTTATGCCGAAAATAAGAAGCAGGGAGACAAGCAAAGTTGCGGCCTTCCCGCGGCAGTTCGCGCTGTTATCAAATTTCATAAGCTAATCACCCGACTTTCTTTGAAAATACGTTTTGAACCCAGCTTGCGCCGCTCAGCCACAAATTGTTCAGCACTGAGTTTTCAATGTTCACTGATGCAGTTGGGGAACCTCGGTCGAGCGCGGCAGTATTCAAAGCCGCTGAGTATCGCCAGGACCAGGCGCCGACTTCTGTTACGGTATAGCTCCCGACAGGAAGACCGACGATAGTTTTACTTCCGTTACCTTTAATGACGACAGTCAGATTTACCTCATCGGCATAGTCGCAGCCTGTCAGATTTGTCCCGACAATATTGAAGATGAAAGTTTGGTTTGCTCCGTAAATACCGATGCAGCCGCTTTTAGAAACTGTCAGCGAGCAGGGAAGGACAAATACGGTGAATTCTTTATTCGGCGGCGCGGACGAATGAGATGGACTTTCGTTTCGGAAGCTGACGTACGGGCTTATGTCCCAGTCGGCGACTGAAACGGTAATGTCCACAAAAGTATCCTCTTTCGGAAAACCGCTCAAAGGAGAATATGTGAAGACGAGCTCGGGAGCCGTACCCAGCATTTCGGCGGCAACAGCGACAGTATCGCCGTGCTTCCAAAACGCAGATACCAGATTTGCGGTGTAATCCGTGCTTTCACCGAGATAGATTGTGCTGTCGCAAAAAGTCAGCTCAGGTTTAAAAACAGTTATGCCAGCCTGAGAGCTAAAATTCGTGCTGGCGATACTTCCGTCAAAAAGCGGAGTTACGCTTGCCGTAACAGTAATGGGCGACTGATCGTCAGTCGGTTTTGCCGTGAAGCTTGCCTCGTAAACAATATCAGCTAAATCTATGTAATCGTCCTTCCAGTCATCGGCGCCAGTCTGCGCGACTATCGGATTATACAAATCGCCAAGAGTAATCGTATTTCCAAGATAAGTGTTGACATTTCTTGCTGAGAAGGGAACATTTATCGGAACATCAACACAGGGTATATCAAAGTCCTCAATAAGATTTGTGCCTGAATAAAGTCCCGACAGAGCCTTATTGGTCGGCACCTCGTTACCGCCCCAGAAACCGCTTCGGGGGAATACTTCAAAGCATATAACAAGCTTGCTGCCGTGTCCTCCGCCAGGTTTTACGGCTTCGGTGACGAACTGCTGGTCGTAAGCAAAGCCGCTGACGGAAACGGTTTTTGCGCTTGAATCGCAGTTTACAGTTGCACCTGTGAAAGGTGTTTCGGTACTTGACCAAGTGTAACCCGATGCGTTCTTGCCTGTGCAGGCAACTGTATAAACGCGCACCGCAGCCGTCGGCATGGCGAAATAATCGGAAACAAGGTCTCGTACCGCAACATTACTGCCGAGAATTGTGTTCGGCGAACTTATTTGAACCGAAATACTCTCAAAAATACTGCCCAGAGAAGCTGTGTCAGTAGCTGTGAGATAGTAATTTCCCGTGGTACTTCGGGTGAAAGTCGGGTCAATGGTAATTGTGAATTTCTCGTAAGCAAGCAGTAATATGTCCCAGCTGTCCCTCTCCAGACCAAGACTTGTAGCGTTGCCGTAATTGCTGGATAGATAGTTCAAAAAGCGGTTGCCCGCTGGAACGTCGACTTTTGTAACATCGCCCCAGAACAGTATGCGCAATGAAGACCAGTAAGAATTTTTTGTTCCGTTGCTGTTGTGATCAAAGCCTGAATCTCCGTAAAGCTGTGAAGGATTTGCTCCGCCGAAAATTCCGATGGTATATATGGTCGCCCCGGTCTGTTTAATCGCATAAGCGGTGCTGATTGCGCTGTCCGCTATACCCGTGTTAAAATCCTGCGATGAAGTCGGAACACCGTCGGTAAAGACGATAACCACCTTGTTGCGATTTGTGTCGCCTGCAACACCTTCAAGCAGAGCTTTAGCCCTAAGCATTCCGGCCGCAATATTTGTAGCGCCGCTCGGATCGCTCGGCAAACCGTTTACTGAAGTAATGAGGCTCTGATATGCTGTGGTAAAGGGGCTGAAATCGCTTGCCGAGTCCCCGAAGGTTACAATGGCAATACGATGGTTAACGTGGTTATTTGTGGCGTCGGTTTTAACTGCGCCGATAAAGTTTGTGACAGAGGATTTCAAAGCCTGCTGGCGAGTGGTCGTGCCGGAAAAATTGTCCCCCATACTGCCCGATTGGTCGAGAACCAGAACTATATCCGCGGGAACTCCCGTGGTTTGTGTCGTTACAATCCCTGTGGTGTAGGACTCGAGCCTGATTGTGAATGAGCCGTCCGTATTCGCTGTTGCTGATTTTACCAGTTCTACACCTGCGGTATCCTTTGCAAGGCTCATAATTCTGGCGGTCATGAGACGTGCCACCTGTGCCTTCGGCGTATCATCAGTTTCTTTGCCGACAGGGCAAATAAGCGGACCCGCCTGAGTAACAGTTACCGTTTCAGGCTCATTTTTATTTTGTTCCTCAAGATAAAGCAGGTAGTCCTCCAGAGCTTTCAGCTCCTCAAGACTTAGACTTTTCAAAAAAGAAACAGTTTCTTCTTCGTTTTCGAGGGAGATAAAAGCTTCATATAGCGCAGCAGCGTCGATAACCTCCTTTTCAGGACTTGGCGCAACATCTGCGCTTGGTTCGACAGGTGC
Source organism: Clostridia bacterium (assembly GCA_009929315.1). Taxonomy (GTDB): domain Bacteria; phylum Bacillota; class Clostridia; order Oscillospirales; family Oscillospiraceae; genus UBA2658. The sequence goes on along the minus strand of SAAS01000004.1, from coordinate 148,856 downwards.
GCTTGGTTCGACAGGTGCGCTTGGTTTGATAGATGCACTAGGCTCGGTGCTAGGTTCGACAGATGCGCTAGGCTCGGTGATCGGTGCAATTTCAGCACTCGGCGATACATCGCCTGTCGGAAGAGAATCGGTATTCGCAGGACTTTCGGAAGGCAAAGGTTCAGTACTTTCAGGGTCAATTGTCTCGGTAACATTTTGATCGATATGTGTTGATTCATCAATCTCTTCCGCCATCGTGAAAAGAGGGAAGAGAAAACTGAGCACCATGCATAGGACTAGGGGCAAAGCAAAGCGTTTTTTCACGTTATATTTCTCCTCTCTTCATTTCATGGCGCGGTTGCAGGCCAGCCAACGACATCCAAGATTGAACCGGAACCGATATCAAAGCTGTTATTTGCGGCCTGCACCGCCTGGGCACTGATACTTAATCGATAAATCGTGTTTTGATATTCATTCCCCATTGATTTATCAAACGAGACACCGGTCAGAAGATTACTTGTACTCTCGCCGGGGGCAAGCTTAAAGTTATAGCGCCAAAACCCTGCGCTGTCTTTAGTCCAACTGTGGTCATCAAAGCCAAGAACAACTTGATCTGCGCTGCTGTATCGCACGGGAAGAGATGACTCAAAACCACCGATAATCATTACCCTGACATAACAGTCATTTGCGCCGATGTTTTTGATAATTACATCGCGTTGCGCCGTTGTCGCGGGCATAACCTCAAGACCCTCGGCTACGTCGTTAAGCTCAATTTTTACCGTTCCCGCCGTTATTATGTTCTGCGTTGAGGCGTGTGCCGATAATAGTGCATAGCTGACATAACCGACAGTTGAAATTAGGATAAGTATCAGGGCGGCTGCGCTTATCTTTAATCTCATTTATTGTGCTCCTTTCATGCTTTTTGGTTAAGTTTCAGACTTTAGGCCCACCGCCCTAATTAAGCGGCGCGCTTAAGGTCTGAAATCTTCAGACCGGATGGGGAGGGTAGATTCCCCATCCGGACAGGAAGAAATATATGGACTGTTTAATAACTAGGCATTAAGTTCGGCAAAGGCGGCAGCGGCATTTGCAAAGCCCTCAGCCTGAATTGCTTCTGCCGTGATATCAAGAGTAAATTCATGCTCATCTCCGACAACAGCCAGCATATCGACATTGTCAAAGTCGCTTGGAATTGTAATTAATGTGAAGATGGGTCCGGTACTGCTTCCAACCGCAAGAATACTCCTGTACTCGTAAACGTATGTAAGAGTGTTGTTCACTGTATCGGGAATGATGGCAGAGCGTCTCCACTTTAGAGGATCAAAGCCTGTTACATATGCGCCGAGATCTGTTCCCGAAGGAATACTTGCAATCCAAGCAGAGGCGTTACTGATTGTAAGCTTCATTTGAACGTAAGCCGCGCTGGTGCCGATATTCTTGATTGCGGGGTCCTTTGGAAGCTCGGCTCCGGGATAAATTCCGCTGTAAGTGTTTTCCTCAACCTCAGTTGTGCCGAGTGCCCAGGTCTGCATGCCGAAAGCACCGACGACGGGGCTTACATTGTGCTCGAAAAGGTCAATTTCAACTTCGCCGATTGTAAAGGTGTTTTCAGCGCTGTCGCTGTGAGTAAAGTATGCCAGAGTTCCTCCGATTGCCATGGCCGCTACTACAATTAAAGCAGTAAGACCGAGTAGGACGCTTTTTTTCCTCATTTCAATTCTTCCTTCCTGATTAGTTGTTATTTTTAGTCATTAGACTCATAACCAAGTGTTTATGCTATGCCAAACTGCGCCTTTGCCTGAGTAAGTACGTCTGCGAAGTCAACATTTCCGTTTGCCTGATGCGCAAAAGCCTGCACCTTGAGCTCTCCCGATTTTGCTCCGTTGACATCCTCCGTCAGAAGCGCGGGATTTATGGTGATTTCGGTGAAAACCGGAGTAAGCACTTGATTTGACGCCATTTTATTGACAACAAGGGGAGTAAGTTCGTGCGTTACGGGATCGGTCTGCGAATAGACGAAAAGACCCGCGGCGACCTCATCCCACACAGCGGTGTTGATATTGATACCGCTGACAACTGTTTTGGCAGTCGCTCCGACGGCAGCGGCGGTCACTTTGGCGGTGTTTGAAATATAGGCAAAGACGTAGCAGGGCTGGCTGCCGCCGACAACCGTTATTGTCGGGTCTTTGCTCATTACTTCGCCCGGTATAATGGGGTATTCATTCTGGGTCCTGCGCGCTCCTGTAATCACCTGACCTGTTGTGGCGTCAACCGGGGCTTCGTCAAGAGTGATATCAAGCAAAACGGGATCGGAAACAAAGGTGTTGTGCAAGGGTGTGTCGTTTGCGCTGGATGTAAGATACGCTAAAGTTCCGCCGATAGCGATTGCCGCGATCAGAGCGGCTGAGATAATGAGTGCAATAATTTTCTTCATACTTTCCTCCATTTGCTGAAATAATATTAGTCGGTTTTCTATATCAAAGTTTGGGACTCTTAGACTTTGAACCTGAGGAAACAGCTCTATCTAGCAGCTCAGGCAGAAGAATAAATAAAAAGAGAAAAAGTGCAAAGGTAATTCCGATATATAAGCCGGGTGGACGCATTAACCAGTTGGAAAAATAACCGAGATAGGGAATTGAAAACATAACCTTGCCCACGAGGTTTTCGAAAAGGACCGGAGCGCCGTCCGCCGAATCGTTTGCGTCACCCTTTGTGATGAAGAAGTGATTTGCTTCATCAATTTCAACGACCCTGTGAGTTACTACGACCAGATCATCATTGAGAACAAAAGAAATCGGGTCGCCGACTGCGACACGCTCCGGAGAGATATTTTCAACATATATTAGTGCTCCGACGTGAAAAAAGGGTTCCATGCTTCCGCTTAAAACCGTATATGGCGTTAGACCGACAAGTCGCACGCCTGCAAGAAGAATGGCGAGCGAGGCAACGCATATAACCATAAACCAAGTGACAAAATTCCATATAGTTTTTATTGTTGTGTTCATATAATCTCCATATAGGATATTGAAGTATATATAATAGCCTAATAGAATACAGTATTTGCATAGTGCTTGATGTATGCAGAAATTGCACCAAGCAATTCAGCTACAAAAACTATAACCGTGAGCGGTTATTTGGCGGTTATATTCGCAAATATCGGTGTCGTTTTTGTTTTTGTTATAAAATTATTGATAAGTCGGCAGTATAAATACTTTTGAACACGAATGCGTGTTATAGTGCCTTAAATCACAGAAATTCGAGTCAAAAAAGAAAAAATAAAAAAGCCGTCGAACACAGCCTGATTCGCCGAAATTCGAGAGCGGTAAGTCATATAATCATTCTTGGATTTATCCGTGGCCATGAAATGGAGGGTTAATATTGCTGACTCAAACCAAACTGACTGTAAAAACATTCGGATGTTTTTCCATTAAACGACAGGTAGGCGAAAATACGTTGATCATATCGGAAAGTGATAATATCTCACGGAAACTATGGGGACTTTTACAGTATCTTATTGTATTTCAGAAGCGCTGTGTGAGCCGAGCCGAGCTGATTGACGCCTTTTGGGGAGATGATTTCAGCGGAAGCCCCGATAACAATTTGAAAGCGCTCGTTTTTCGTGCGCGGAGGGCCTTAACGGCACTGGGCTTTCAAGACGGAAAGGAAATAATCCGTGCCGAAGGAAACGGTTATCGCCTTAACAATACAATATGCTTTGACATTGATTCGGAGAAGTTTGAAGCTTACTGTAATCGTGCTCAAACGGAAAAAAACCCTGCAAAAAAGCTTGAAAATGCAAGGACGGCTTTGCGCCTGTATGACGGCGATTTTCTCCCTTCAAGTTCTGAGTATGCTTGGGCGGCAACGCTTAATGTCTACTTTCACAGCAAATACCTGAAACTCTGCAAAAACACAGTTTCCACACTTGCGGATAAGGGGAGCTTCGAGGAAATAATATTGCTGTGCAAACGAGCTTTGATTATCGAACCTTATGATGAAATGCTTCACTGTGCCTTAATCGACGCTTTTACAGAAACGGGAGCTATGCAGGCGGCAATGCGTCACTATACATACATTATTGATTTATTCATATCGGAGCTGGCAATATCGCCCTCAAGAGAACTCACGTCGCTTTATCGCAAAATTTCGATTTCGTCTGCTTTTAAGACTCAAAACTTACTAAGCATACAACAGTCACTTTCGGAGAGCTTTGATGAAATTAAGCCTTTTCATTGCACATATTCGGCTTTTTTGGAAATTTATCGCTTGGAGGCGCGCACTTTAAGTCGGGCAGGGAGGGCGTCTCAGCTTGTTATGCTCAAGCTTGTCGGTAAAAACGGGAGTTTATTGTCAAAGGGGCAAAGCGCTTCGGGCGCGAAGTACTTGGAAGATGCAATAAAAGCGAGCCTTCGCTGCAGCGATGTTTTCTGTTTATTCGGCTCGGCGCAGTTTCTGTTATTGCTTCCTGATACAAGCTGCGAAAACGCGATTAAGGCGGTAGAACGAGTGCTGTGCTTCTTCGACGCGGAGCATCCGAGGGTAAGTTACGGCGTTTCTCACACGCTGCTTCCCGTATTACCCGTGAAAACTTATGAAAACACGACTTCGGAAAGAGCAGTGAATCGGGTATAGACAATTTATTTCAAAGAAAAGAGGGTGCTGATTATTCAGCACCCTCTTTATTTAAGAAATTCGGTTTGTTATATCACGGCTTTTCTTTGGAACTAATGCATTATCAAATTACAGAAGCTTAATCAGTTCATCTGCAAATCGGCGGAAGGCGGTCTTGCCCTTTTCATCTTGTGCGAAAACACCCGCGTGTTCAAGACATTTTTCGAATACCGCGCCTACCTCCTCGCGCAAAACCACATCAATGTTCTCCCTTGTGAGCTTCCTTCTTATTAAAATTTCTTCCGCCCATTCGGCGTGACGGCTTATTTCGGGTCGTTGCAAATCTCCGCCTGTCAGCATAGCCTCACCGAGCAGTGAAAGCTCGGTTTTGAGATGTGGAGGAAGAATAGCAAGCCCCATAACTTCGATTAACCCGATGTTTTCTTTTTTGATATGGTGAAGCTCTGCGTGCGGGTGAAACAGTCCGAGCGGGTGTTGCGCCGTCGTGCGATTATTGCGCAAAACAAGGTCCATCTCGTATAGTCCGCCGTGCATTCGTGCAATCGGAGTGATGGTGTTGTGAGGTGTTCCGTCGGTATTTGAAAGAATATCGACGCTCGGGTCATCGTAGACGCGCCAGGCATTAAGAATAATACCGGCAGTTTTTGCGAGCGTTTCGCTTTTTTCGCCTTTTAGCCTGAGTGTCGGCAAGGGCCAGTTTAAGTGCCCGATACTTACCCCGCTTAAACTCGATACCGGTAATTCTTCAATGATTTCTGCGCGTTCAATAGGGAACTCATAGCGTCCGCTCTGGAAATGCTCATGTGATAGTATGGAGCCGCCGACAATCGGCAGGTCGGCGTTTGAGCCGACAAAATAGTGCGGAAATTTATCGATGAAGTCAAAGAGCTTTCGGAAACAGGACTCGTCAATGAGCATGGGAGTATGGATATCGTTCAGCACAATGCTGTGCTCGTTATAATACACATAGGGCGAGTACTGAAAGCCCCAGTTCTCACCGAGAATCTTAATAGGTACTATGCGAAGGTTTTGCCTTCCGGGATAATCGGCACGACCGAAATAGCCCTCGTTTTCACGGCAGAGTTGACAGGAAGGATAAGCTGATTTTTCGGCATGAAGGGCGGCTGCAATATCCAGAGGGTCTTTTTCGGGCTTTGCAAGATTGATTGTTATTTCCATCTCGCCGTATTTGCCGGTATACGTCCACTTGACGTCTTTTTCCAGTCTGTATTCCCGAATGTAGTTGCAGTCCATGCAAAACCTGTAAAACCAATCGGTTGCGGTTCTTGAGCTCTCAGAATAGAGCGCCTGAAAGTGTTTTCCAACTTCCGAAGGGCGAGGAGTTATAGAGCCCATAAGAGCAGTATCGAGCAAATCTCGGTTTGCTGAGGTATTCGGAATAATTCCGCGCTCTACCGCGTCGTCAATAAGAACATCGATAAGCTCCTCAAGCGGAAGCTCCGCAGTCGTAGCGGAAGGCTCGATGCCGCTGAGCCGCAGATGACCCAGCATGCTGTTCGCTGCCCATGTTTTGTCTTCCGAGGCCAGCAAACCTTTGCGAACGGCGTATTCAACTAAGCCGAGAATTGCCGAACTAACGCTAATTCTACTCATGTTTTATCTCCGTATTTCAGTGTTAAAGAATGATTTCTGCCGCACCTGCGTCGCGAATTTTATGAAATCGGCAGCTGCCCGCCCCTGTTAAAAGCTCCATATCCGTTTTGAATTGTTCAGCAGAGGAAGTGGGCACAAAGGCCTGTACAGTACCGCCGAAGCCTCCTCCGTGTATTCTGAAAGCGCCTTTTTCGCCAAGGAGCCTCTCGCACCAAGCAAGCGCAAGGGCGGCGGACTGGTCAGAAACAGCCCCGCTCGGATATATGTTTTGAAGATGCATGTAGCTTGAAAGTCCGCTCTCACGTTCAAGCTGAAGGAAACTTTCAAAATCCTTTTTCTTGAGTGCTTCAAGTCCGAGTAAAACACGCTCATTCTCGCTGAAGAAGTGGATTGCGCGGAGCAAGGCGCGGTCGGAAACCTTGCCCCTCAAGTGCGGAAGCTCCTCGAAAAATCTTTCTTTTGTCAGATCTCTCAATCTCTCCCCACCCAAAAGCTGTGCGACTGAACTCATTTCTGTCGGAATGGGGGCGTATTCATCGCCGAGCTTATCGTGCTTTGCGCCCGTGTCAATAATGCAAAGAGCATAACCGTAATCCGAAAAATGAATCGGCAGACGTTCAATTTCAGGTTTATCGGAATGTCTGAAATCGATCCCGATAATGCCTCCGACGGCAGAAGCCATCTGATCCATAAGTCCGCAGGGCTTTCCGAAGTGATTATTCTCTGCGTACTGCCCTGCATGCGCCATGACTTCAGGACTGATTGTTCCGCCGTAAAACAGACCGTTTAAGACACAGGCTATTAGGACCTCAAATGCAGCTGAGCTGGATAGCCCTGAACCGACGGGCACTTGACCTGAAATATACGCGTTGAAGCCTCGTGGCGCTGGGAAACCCTGCAATGTAAAATATTCGGAAACTCCGCGGATTATAGCGGACGGAGTACCAAGTTCGTCCGGACGCGGCGAAAGCTCGGACAGATCAACCGTTGAGGCACCGTACTCCTCGGAAAAAACCCGTATGACAGCTTCACCGTTAATTTCCGCGGCGGCTGCATCATCAAGGTTAACAGCCGCTGCGATAACAAGTCCGCGCTGATGGTCGGTGTGATTGCCGCAAAGCTCTGTTCGCCCGGGCGCGGTGAACAGACGGGGAGAGCCCGCTCCGTAAACACGCCTATACCCGTCAAGTGCAAGATTCAGACGTTTTTCAATTTCAAAAGTGTCCGTATCCGGGTAGAGCCGATAAAGCTTTTCGCGCGGAACAGTTATACCATCAGTAACATTCTCCATAATTTACTCCACAAATATCAACATTATTGGCTGTCAGAACTTCGCAAACAAACCGTCTGGCAGGGGCGAAGCTCAATTAATTCATCTTTCGCTAAAAAGCGATTTTCACTTTGCGTCAAAGAGTTGAAAGGTACTGTAGCAAAAGCCTTTTTTACGCTTAAATTGCTGAGCAGACAAAGTTCCTTTTCGCCCTCGTTATATCGTACCGTGACTGTATCAGCAGCAGTAATGCTTTTCACTTCAACGCTTTCGCGTTTAAACAGCGTTTTAAAAAGCTCCATTTGTCTTTCGGAATACTCGTTTATGTTGTCAGAGGTGAAGACAAGCCCGCCCAGAACGCTGTTAATCATAAACAGCGTGTATTTCTGGTCGTCTGTCAGCTTGTTGTTTGAATTTCGCAGAATAAAAACATCAGGGTCGTTTAAAAATGCCCTTCCGTTCAGATTAAATCTCCCGATTGTACTGGTGAGAGCATTAACTGTCGATACCCTCTCCCTGTAATTAAGAGCGGAAAGCGCTTTGTCCTCCCACATGAGAGCAACGTCACTGCTTATGCGACAGTAATCAAAAAGCCCGAAAGCACAGCCGAGAGGAGCGCCGCAGCCAAGAATAATCTTATCGCCCGAAATATCACGCAGAAATTCAAAGAACTCGCACATGACCTGCCCGCGGGTTTTGTCTTTCGGGGGCTTGAGACAGGCGGCATACAAAAAGTCGAGCTTAACCATGTCGAAATTCCACTTATTCAAAACAGTGTCAAAAACCTCACGCAAATATGCCCGCACCTCGGGATTATAGAAATCCAGAGCATAAAACACACCGCTCCAGCCTGGATTGAACCCTGCTTTGCAGAGCACCCAGTCGGGGTGGTCTCTGTATATTTGGGAGGTCTTTTCACAAATTATCGGAGCAAGCCAAAGTCCGGCCTTATAACCTGCGCTGTGTATTTCGTCGGCTAAATAGCCCATTCCCCGAGGGAACTTATTATTTATTGAAAGCCAGTCGCCGACTGCCTGCTGAAAGCCGTCGTCAATCTGAAAATAGTCAATTGGCAGCTCGCGTGAACTGAAAGACTCAAGATTTTCCAAAACGTCGTTTTGAGTAACTTTGGTGTAGTAGTTGTACCAACTCGTCCAGCCCGTGCAGGGTTTAACTTTCGGTTTCTCGACATTTTGAGCTGAGAAATAGCCGTCGAAGGCAGCGCTTTCTTCAGCGTTAATAATATAGAGGTCAAACAGAACATAAGGCTCGCCGACCTTCGGGCAGAGCCCGCTGCAGTCCTTCAAAACGGTGAGACAGCTCTTTACTTTGTCGTACTCAAAGAGGGTGTAGCCGAACTTTTCGGATAAGGAGCCGTATAGCGTTACGGCGTCGCCGCTATTTTTGATGTAGGTATAGGTATAGCTGTGAAGTTTTGAGCGGCTGTGTCTAAAAAAGCCGTAGTCGCCGTACATACCGATTAAAGGCTTTGCCAAGAAATTCAGTTTCGGAACGGAATATTCGAGTGTAACTTCCTTGCTGTCCGTCCAGGTCTGATAACCGTTTAAAAACAACTTGCTTTCCTTTGAAAGACCCTCATCAGTAAAAACGGTGCATGCGGTAATTTCAAGCTCGCTTTTTGGAGTCAAAACTGCTGTGAAGCGTGTACCGCCGCAATAGGGCGCTTGGCTTGCCGTAATAGATAAATCCTTTGATTCAAAACTTTTGGCTAAGCTTACAGAGCTTTCTTTGCCGCCCTTCTTATAGGTCAGTTTACCGACTAAGATACCCACTTATCACACCTCATTTCCTGCTTTGATATAATTAAGCACCATGTCCGCAAGCAGCTTAAGCTGCAAATTAGCGCCTGTTTCCAAGTCGCTTTGAATTATTTCTCCTCGCAGAAGCAGTTTCTGACTTAGCGAAATTATCGCGTGAGTGGCAGTGGCATAAATTTTAAGCGAATCGATATCCGTGCGAATTGAGCCGTCCTCTTGCCCTTTGCGGAAGGATTCAAGCATTTCGGCGCGAATTTTCATAATTCCTGACTCGTATTGCACTAGCTGTTCTTTTGTGATTTGCTCTCTCACGGTATAGTTGTCAAATTGCTCGAGCAGGCGAAGCATTATCGGCGAATATTCATAAAGCGAAGCTAAAGTGCTTAAAATGTGCGATGCCTGTTTAAACCCGTTCAGCGAAGAAAAGCCTTCGTGGAAAAGAAGCGGCCTAAGCTTCTCGGTTTCAGACTCCCATAGCTTTGTGGCGCATTCGATAACAAGAGTAGGCTTGTTTTCAAAATATCTGTAAACGGTTATTGTGCCGACCTCGGCTCGTTTCGCTATGTCTGAAATCTTTGAGTTGTCTATGCCGTTTTCTATGAACTCCTGAATTGCCGCATTTACGATTGCTTCCTTGCGGGCCTCAATCTGAATATCAAGAGCCTGTCTGCGCTTTGCTTTCGTGTCCATAATTATAATCCTTCGTGTAGAGCGGATGTGCCGCCTTCGATTGCTGAAATTGCAAACTCAAACACATAGCGCTTATTCTTGTGTATTTTATACGGCTCGTGGAGCTTTGCGACACCCGGGAAATCACCGCCGACGCCGCATTGCATAAGGTCTAAGTTCACCGTTACGAAATCCTGTGCTTTAAGCTCGTGCCGATGCTTTGCCATTTCAAGCGCCTGCTGAGAATAAGGCCAGGCGCTGAAGCTGAATTTACTGCCCATAATCAAAAGAGACCTTTCACTCATTCCATGGATTTCGAGCCAACGAAGCTCTGTTCTGTTGCCGTTTTCCTGAGGACGCATGTAACTGTGGCAAAGTTCGGAAGCACTCATTGAATATATGCCGACAGGTGAGCCCCATTTGCGGTCGCAATAGTTTTCGTGCGGTCCTCTTCCAAACCAAGTGAACTTATTATAATCACTCTTGAGCGCCATTGAAAATCCTATGCGAAGCATATCGTGCTTTGGACATATTTCGTGCCTGACAAGCAGTTTACCGTTTCCGTCCACGCGATAAATGGTTTTAACTTTGCCTGCGCATAAAGGTACTGCCTGCAAGACCTCAATCGACCTGACACCGTTTTTGCTGATTAACTTCACGGAATTTACTTTTCGCTTCTCCGTGGCCTTTCTCCATCTTTTCACGGGATAGGAGAGCAATTTCTCCAGCTTCGGTCTGAAGTTTGCGTAACCGAGGTCGTTATCGGTGAAAGCGCGCCAGTAATTCGGAGTAAGAGGAGAAGACAGTAGATTGCCTCTTCCGTAATCGAGGCAAGTGATACTGCCGCCCGTTTTTGAAACGGCGATTTTAAACCCGCTGCCAGAAGCAATGAACTCGCTATCAGTTTCCGTATAGTTTGCATCTTCGCCGGAATGAATTATTTTCGGAGCAACATCGGATATTTCAAATTGCTCAAAAGCAAGCCGATAGCCCTTATCGCACCAGATCGTTTCCTCAGGCAGGAAAAATTCCACATTAAGATGATACTCACGGTCTTCTTTAAAAGCAACATTTGCAAAATCAAGCCGAAGCTCCATGTCCTCGCCGCCGCAGAGTGAAAAAGGCTCAAGTGTACCGTTTTTGATGGGAGCTCCATTCTCCAGAATCGTCCATTTGAGATTAAAGTCGGATAAATTTATAAAATTATAGAGATTGCTTATTCGGATGAGACCGTCTTTCAGATTAACGGGGCTTACCTTAATGCGCTGATATACCTTTTTTACCTCAAAGTAGGAGGGGTGCGGCTCGCGGTCTGCTGAAACAATTCCGTTAGCGCAGAAATATCCGCTGCTGCGCTCCTCTCCGAAATCTCCGCCGTAAAGCCAGAGTTCCTCGCCGTTTTCACTGAATTTGCGAATTGACTGATCAACAAAATCCCAGATAAAGCCGCCTGCCATGTTCTGGTACTTTTCAAAAACATCCATGTACTCACGAAAATTACCGAGGCTGTTTTCCATCGCGTGCGCGTATTCGCAGACGAGGACGGGCTTGCCCGCGTATTGCGCAGGTTTAAGCGGTTTGTTGTCCGCTGTCAGCATATTGAGAAGGTTATCCAATAGACCGATTTTTATCTCTTCGTGCCGTCCGAGCTTTTCAAGAAGCTCAACTGTGGGGTACATACGGGAAACCACATCCGACACCGAAAGGTCAAAGTCGCCCTCGTAATGGATGGGTCTTGTTGAGTCGAGCAGTAGGGCTGCAGCTTTCATTTTTGAAAAATTTTCGCCGTAGCCCGCCTCGTTTCCGAGTGACCACATAAATATGCAGGGATAATTTCGGTCTCGCAGAACCATGCGCTCCATTCGGTCAACCACCGCGCTTGTCCACGCGGGATTGCTGCCGGGTACATCATTTTTACGAACCGCGTGTGTTTCCACGTCCGCCTCATCCATAACGTAAAGCCCGTATAAATCGCAAAGCTCATACAAAAGAATATCGTTCGGATAATGGCTCGTGCGAATAGCGTTTATATTCGCCTGTTTCATAAGAGACAAATCCTGATGATACCTATCGACGGGTACGGCCCAGCCGAAGTCGGGGTCAAAATCATGGCGGTTGACACCGCAAAGCATAATAGGCTTTCCGTTGACAAAAATCTTTTCATCCCTGATTTCAACCGATTTAAAGCCGAAATGGAGAGTTTTTGCCTCAATAAGCGAACCGTCAATGTCCTTTAGCTCAATTACGAGCCGATAAAGGTTTGGCGTTTCGTCGCTCCAAAGTTTTGGAGCGAAAATAAGTTTCCTAAGCTTAACACAGGCGCTTCCTTCGGCGGTAAATTCGCCTTTTATCGTATCGACTACTTTAAAATCGCTGTAATCGCAAAGCAAGGCTTCAACAGTTGCGGCGCGTCTTGTTGACTCGCGATTTTCAGTAAAGACATCAATTTCAAGCGTCCAATTCGTGTAGCTTTCATCAGGCGAGCTTCGGGCGAAAACATCGCGAAGAAAAAGATTAGGCTCGGCATAGATAAAAACCTCGCGGTAAATACCGCTGAAAAACCACATATCCTGATCTTCAAGATAGGTCCCGTCACTATATCGGATGACCTCCGCCGCGACCAGGTTTTCCCCGCTTTTTACATATTCGGTAATGTTAAACTCCGCAGGTGTCATCGAGCCCTGCGAGTATCCGACCTGCACGCCGTTAATATAAAGATAAAAGGCGGATTTAACAGCCCCGAAGCATATAAAAATTTCCCGTCCCTCAAAGCTCTCGGGCAGAACAAAGTTCTTTCTGTAATAAGCTTTTTCGTTTTTAGCCTGATCGATTTTCGGAATCTCTGATTTTCTCTTACTTATCGCGGGAGGAAAATCAAAAGCAAGGTAATAGGGCTTGCCATAGCCCTTGAGCTGGCAAACGGAGGGAACCTCAAGCCTATCCCAATCCGAGCTGTCATATTCGGGCGCAAAAAACTCGGCGGGGGAGGGCTCAAGACCCAAAACCCACTTAAAATCCCATTCGCCGTTAAGACTGAGCTTGTATTTGGAGCTTTCAAGCTGCGAGATTTCGGAAAAGCTGTCATAAGGCATCCAAATTGTGTGAGCCGTCTGCTTGTTTCGCTCAATTATCTCGGGGTTTTCGTAATCGAAAAGAAAGGTTCTTTTTCTGCTCATTTTCAAACCTGCTCCATGTCAGTATAAAATGGATACTTCAGTCAACATCTTAGATGATAGTTTAACTATCATCTAAGATGTTATCACAGCTTTTCGATAATTACAACCTAAATTGTCAAAATCTGAGCTGCATCATATTTTTTGTAAAAAAGAAAACTTTGTGCTCAAATTTGACATTTATAATGCAAAGAAAAAATAGCTGTGGTATAATGTGTGCAAGCCGTTCCGCGCATTGCTCAGCTTAAAAACTCGCGATGCCGAAACGGTTTTAATTTTTTTCAAGCATGAGGGAGGAAATTAATTATGGACAGAAGCGTAAAAAATAACCGTTACTTTTTCGGTCTGGGAACAGTAGGCAGGGATATGCTCTATTCTCTGGTGAGTATGTACCTCATTTATTACTTAACGGACATTTTAAACCTGCCTGATTCAACGATGTGGTGGATGGCGGGAATCTTCACTGCCTTACGCATTTTTGACGCGCTAAACGATCCGATTATGGGCTTTTTAGTCGATAATACACATTCGCGTTACGGTAAATTCAAGCCGTGGATTGCGATTGGCGGCGTTATCGGCGGTATTTTAACTGTTCTATTTTTTACTGATTTCGGACTTCGAGGCACAGCGTTTTTAATCGTTTTCGTCCTCATATATCTGATTTGGGATCTTACTTACGGCGCAAATGACATTGCTTACTGGTCAATGCTTCCCTCGCTCTCAATTGACCAGAAGGAACGTGAGAAGATAGGTTCCTTTGCGAGAATTTGCGCAAATGTCGGTCTATTCGCTTGCGTTGTGGGCATTCTGCCGATAACAAACGCTCTCGGCGGTGATAAAGAGGCGTGGTTCATTTTCGCCATTGCCATAGTTCTGATAACTTGGGCATTTCTTTGCTTCACCCTCTTCGGAGTCAAGGAAAACCGCGCAATAGTTCAAAAGCAGGAAAAGACATCCCTTAAAGAGATGTTCTCGGTGCTGTTCAAAAACGACCAGCTAATGTTCACGGCCATTTCCATGGCGCTATTCATGATTGGCTACTGCACAACCACCAGCTTCGGAGTTTATTTCTTTAAGTATGCCTACAGGAATGAAGGAATGTACTCGATTTTCGCGGGAGTGTTGGGAGTATCCCAGCTCGCCGCGCTCACTGTGTTTCCTCTGTTCTCAAAAAAGTTCAACCGCAAGCAGCTCTACACTGCAGCGACGGTTCTTGTTGTTCTCGGATACATCGTATTTTTCCTTGCGCCCATGAATATGATAGTAATCGGAATCGCGGGTATGCTCATTTTTGTGGGGCAGGCCTTCATACAGCTTTTAATGCTCATGTTCCTGACCGACACCATCGAATACGGGCAGCTTAAACTCGGCAAGAGAAACGAGAGCATTACCTTCTCGGTACAGCCCTTTATCAACAAAATCGGCGGTGCTTTGGCAAGCGGAATTGTTACGGTGACACTCATCATTTCGGGCATTAACTCCGCGCCGACACCGGAAGATGTTACGAGTAAGGGTCTTCTTACGATGAAGCTCGCAATGCTTATTTTCCCGCTGATTTCAATTGTCGCGGGGTATCTTGTTTACCTTTTCAAGTTTAAAATTGACAAAGAAATGTTCGATAAAATTGTTGCGGAGCTTGCCGAGCGCGGTGATTTAAACCTATCTGAAAAGGATTGATGGGAATATGCTGACAATTAACAGCAGGATTAAAGAGCTTTACGCGCATCCTGTCGGACGTGATGTGCTCAGAAAAGTCCTGCTCCAAATGGGGCACGGTGACGGGATTCTGACTAATCCGATTGTCGGAAACATTAAGCTTAAAACGCTGCCGAAGCTGACAAAAGGTATGGTTGACTTGCCCTTTCTCGAAACCTTGACGGAGCTTTTAAACGGAGAGAGGGAAATTCCGAAAAAAAGCGGCGGAGCCGAAACTCCGGCTTGGTGGAAAGAAGCGGTATTTTACCAGATTTATCCGCGCAGCTTTATGGACTCAAACGGAGACGGAATCGGCGATTTACGCGGTATTATTTCAAAGCTCAATTATCTGAAGGAGCTTGGTATTAACGCAATTTGGCTCTCGCCCGTTTATGATTCTCCGAACGACGACAACGGGTACGATATACGCGATTATCGAAAAATAATGGCCGAATTCGGCACTATGGCGGACTTTGACGAGCTGCTTGCGGAAGTCCATAAGAGAGATATGCGCCTAATAATGGACCTCGTTGTCAACCACAGCTCCGACGAGCACGAATGGTACCAAAAGGCCGTGCAGGACCCAAATTCAAAATACGGTGACTACTACATATTCCGAGATAAGCCAAATAACTGGACCTCATTTTTCAGCGGAAGCGCGTGGAACTATGTTGAGGAGCGCAGGCAATATGCGCTGCACCTGTTTTCAAAAAAGCAGATGGACTTAAACTGGGATAATCCGGAGCTGCGTGCCGAAATAAACGAAATGGTGCGCTGGTGGCTCGATAAGGGTGTTGACGGATTTCGGATGGATGTTGTCAATTACATCTCAAAGCGCGAGGGCCTGCCGGACGGCAACGACAAGATAGGTGAGCTTATCGGTTTCACAGGCATGGAACACTATTTTTACGGACCGCATCTGCATGAATATCTCCATGAACTGAGGGATAAGGCTTTCAACCCTTACGGCGCTTTTTCCGTCGGCGAAACTCCGGGAATAGGTATGGAGATGTCAAAGCTGTTAACCGCCGATTACCGCGGGGAACTGGATATGGTGTTTTCATTTGACCAGCTTGAGACACCGGGGAAGGTTCGCTTTGACGATTACAGGTACGACCTTAACTATTACAAGAAATACATGATCGACTGGATGGAAAACTACGGCTCTAACTGCCGTATGGCGCTTTTCCTTGAAAACCACGACAATCCGCGCATGATATCCAAAGTAAACCCGGACCCGAAGTATCGGACAGTTCTTGCAAAGCTGCTGGCGACCATGCTGCTAACGCTAAAGGGAACGCCTTTCGTTTTTCAGGGACAGGAGCTGGGCATGGTGAACAGGGGCTTTAAATCGATTGATGAGCTTAGGGATCTTGAGAGCCTCAATCTGTATGACGAGCTTAAAAAAACTATGAGCGAAGCGGAAGCCTTCAAAAAGATTTTGGCGGGCAGCCGTGACCATGCCAGAACTCCCGTTCAATGGACGGATGAGAAATATGCCGGTTTTTCAAGCGCCGAGCCGTGGTTGAATGCGGGAGAGGACTGCAAAAGCTGCAACGCAGAGGCGCAGATTTGTGATGAGAACTCAGTTTTGAACTATCACCGCGCGCTTATCGAGTTTCGCAAAAATCATGACGCTCTGATTTACGGGGATATAAAAATTGTCGACAAAAAGGAAAAGAACC
Source organism: Clostridia bacterium (assembly GCA_009929315.1). Taxonomy (GTDB): domain Bacteria; phylum Bacillota; class Clostridia; order Oscillospirales; family Oscillospiraceae; genus UBA2658. The sequence continues at coordinate 132,361 of SAAS01000004.1, read as the reverse complement.
TCTTTTCATACTGGCGGGCAAACGGCAGTGAAGCCTTTTTTGTCGAGTGCAATCTCAGCAGTGAAGATAAGTCCAGAAAACACAGACTTCCGAACGCCGTCCTTGTAATGACAAATTACCCTGAAGCTCCGAAAAACAAGCTTAGGCCATACGAGGCGCTTATCTGGAGCGTGTAGATTCTGATTATGAGTTCAAAACAAAGAGCACGCCGAAATTTTCGGTGTGCTCTTTGTTTTGTTTTAAAAAAAGCGATTCGGTTATCGCTGTAATTAAGCTGCATTTAAAGCAATTATGCCTTATATCCAGTGGAGGATGCACGAGAAAACAATTATCGCTAACGCGTCGACAGAAAAAATGGTTCCGACGGCGATAATTTTCTTCTTAACCGTTTCCATGTCATGCACCCAGTAGCAGGTGACAAGGAAGGGCATATAGCCGATAAGGAACAGAACATAAGGGAAGTTCGGCTGCCACCACCAGTATTCCCAGGTGAGAACGCCGATGTTGTTAAGTAAACACTCCACGAGCACGAAAAGAATGGAGTTGAACACCGCTAAAAACAGTCTGTTCGAAATGCCGAGTATTTTCTTCTTTTTATCTTTCGGCAGCATTTTCGCGCAGGCGATGCCGGCAACCAGAAACATCAGCGAGATTTCAATGTTAAGCCCGATAAAAATTTCCAAAACAGATTTTGTGGTAGTTCCCCAGACGGGCGCAAAATCGGTGAAATGAAAAACCAAGCCGTTCCAAATCTCATTGAAAACGTCCATGCCCCAAAAGGCCAGACCCGCAAACAGAACATTCCAGTTTTTCTTTTCAACCTCAACGGCATAGACATAAAACACGAATATGAATATCGGGATGATATACCAAGAGAAATTAGAAGTGTCTCTAAGCTGCGCTAAGGCCTTAATTGCCGATTCCGCCATAATAATCCCCCTCACAATATTTTTCTGATAGACTATTTCTTAAATTAACTGCGCTACTTATTGCTTTGTATCAAATCAGAAGTTTTCTTTTTTCTCGAGAGGAAAAGAGCGGGGATAATTGCGACTGCGCAGATAAGAGCGGAGGCGAAGAAGAAATTATCGAACAGAGCGAGGAGCGGGCCGTTAAGCGAATCCGCAGTTATTTCGCTGTTTGAAAGACTTGAGGTTGCCAAATGAAAGCGCTCCATGCCCCATGCGGTTATTGCGGCCATACCGAGCATCATGCCTATCATTCGTGCCATGACAACCATCGACGAGGCAAAACCTTTTTCGTCCTGATTAACGGAATCCATAACCGCCGTGCCGAGGGGCGCGATAACAAGTCCGAAGCCGAAGCCGCAGGTGAAAAGGTCAATCGTCATTTGCGGGTCTGCAATTTCAAGCGTCCAGCGGCTCATAAAGAAGAAGCTGACCGTACTGAGAATAAGCCCCACAACAGTTGGCAGGCGATAGCCAAAGCGCTTGCAGAGGAAGCCGCCCGCGATTGCGCCGATTGAGAGCATCACAGTGAAGCGAAGCAGCATAAGACCGCCGTCAAGCTCGGAGCCGCCGAGTATCGTATCAGCCATAAGCGGAATGTCGACCATTGCAATAATCAGCGCCGCGCCGACAAACAGATTTGTGAGATTGGCCATCGAAAACAGGCGGTTTTTGAACGCTGTCAGCTTAACAAGCGGCTCGGAAAGCTTTTTTGAACGGAAGATAAATGCCGAGAAAAATACTATTCCGATGGCAAGGAAGCCTATCAGCTTCAAAAAATAATTTTCGTTACTGAACTGTTGGGACAGTCCCATGCAAACAAAGCTGAGAGAGATGGCCAGCAAAACGCTGCTTAGATAGTCAGTCTTTGCTTTGACGCGTTTATTTGAACGCACATAAAGAAAGACTACTGCAAGAACACAAAGACTGATAGGGATATTCAGCCAGAAAATCCACTGCCAGTTCCAGTACTGAGCGATGACAGCACCATAAAAAGGACCTATCGCGCCGCCTGCCTCAACTGCAGCACCGATTACGCCCAGAGCAACGGCTCTATTCTTTCCCGTATACATTTCCCCGGTAATAGCCATGGCAACAGGAACGAGCGCGCCGCCGCCGACCGCCTGAAAAATACGCGAGGCGACAAGCCACTCAATGCTCGTCGAAAGTGCAACGAGTACCGAGCCCGCCATGAAAATAAATAGCGAAATTATATAAATGCGTCGATGTCCGTAAACATCCGAAACCTTCCCGATGAGCGGCATGGCAAAGGTATATCCCAAAAGATAACCGATGACAATCCAGGAGGCCTGATCAAGACTTCGGACAGGAAGCTTGATAGTCAGCATCATTTTCGGCAGTGCGCCGTAAATTACGGTTTGGTCCATGGCCGCGATAAAAATTCCCAGGCAAATAACGACCATAACAAGCGTCGGGGAAGATTTTCTTGAAACTCGCTGTCTTAGATTATCAAGCATATTGCCCGCTTTCTATATCAGCCTCTATCGAAATCAATCGAGTTCGGGAAGCGTAATATCAATGTTTTTATTGTAATCGGAGAAAGTGAGAGTTCTTGTTATGCCGTCAACTTCCGTGTCTGTAATCTTGCCAGTCAGCTGAACCTGAACAACCTGAAAACTCTTTTTGCTTATCCATACCTCGGTTGCAATCGGCACGCCCGTCGCTGTTGTACCGGTAAGAGGAGCGAGGTCTTCGCTCATTACCTCTCCTTTTAAGTGATAGCACTTGGTTTTATTGACCTTCTCGTCACCCATATCTGTTACATTGGTAAGTCCCTTAATAATTGAGGCGATTCCGGAGCTCGGATCGAAGACCTTGAGAACTTTGAAAGAGGTCGGAGCCAGTTCCCATTTGCCGCTGAGCATATTTGTCATGTATGTGTCCTCGCCGACGGTAATAAGGCTAACCTCAACCGTCATGTCGGAGTAAGTACCTGTAATCGTCGCCAGCAGCTTGTCGGGACTTACGATGTCGCCGTCAAGATTTGTCATGAGGATGCTTTTGCTTATCGGAGTGCCCGAACTGCTGTGAACCATCGAGAAGTGGAAGGAAGTCGCCGCCTGCATGCTGTCGTAGCATTTTGCGAGAGCATCAGCCGGAGCAAGGCTAGCAGAATCGCTCGAGGAACAGCCTGTGAACACGGCGCAGACTAACAGAATTAAAGCGCTGGCAAGACAAATTGATTTCTTCATTTTTGACGCTCCGTTTCATTTGTTGTACGGTTTTTTAAAAAGAAAGGAAACTGTTTATTAACATTTGACTGGACTTAATTCCCATTCACAGAATACAATTTTTTTAAATGATATGTCAACGCTTTTTGAAAATTTCAGCTTCGCCGCAAAAGAAAGGAATGCTTTCAGCAAAACTTCGCAATTTTGGGCTTAAACTATATACCGGCGCGGCGAAATGTGATAAAATGCCCAGCGGCTCGCTTTTTTGGAGCCTCGCTTAACATTTTTGGGCACACGGCAAAAAAGCCGGCACAGCTTAAGCGTCTTTTGTGCTCAAGTAAACTATTTTTGGAGGAACGCATGAGCGTTTTGAACGCGGAAAATATAACACACGGCTACGGCTCGAGACAGATTTTGGAGAACGCTTCTTTTCGATTGCTTAAGGGCGAGCATGTTGGGCTTGTAGGGGCAAACGGCGAGGGTAAGTCGACTTTTCTCGATATAATCACAGGGAAACTTATGCCGGATGAGGGCACGGTAAGCTGGTGCAGGAACATCACAACAGGCTATCTTGATCAAAGCAGCACCTTAACCAAAGGCAAAACAATTCGCGAAGTGCTGCGCGAGGCTTTTTCGGATATGTACCTCAAGGAAAAGCAAATGCTCGCCATGTACGAAAAAATGGCGGACTGCACTGACGAGGAAATGGAAATTTTGCTTGAGGACACCTCGGAAATTCAAGAGATGCTCGAGCACAGCGGCTTTTATGTTCTGGATTCCCGCATTGAGGAATATGCAAACGGTCTGGGTCTTTGCGAAATCGGTCTGGATAAAGATGTGGGGGAGCTTAGCGGCGGTCAGCGCACGAAGGTTTTGCTCACAAAGCTGCTTTTGGAAAATCCGGTAATTCTCATTTTGGATGAGCCGACAAATTTCCTTGACGAAAATCATATTGCATGGCTCACAAAGCTGCTGCAAAGATATGAAAACGCCTTCATTCTCGTTTCTCACGACGTTTCGTTTTTAAACTCGGTTATCAATGTGGTTTACCACGTCGACAATGCCGCGCTGACACGATACAAGGGCGACTACGACAACTTTATAGTTATGAGCGAGCTCAAAAAGCGTCAGCTTGAGCAAGCCTATGACAAGCAGCAAAAAGAGATTGCCGGGCTTGAGGATTTCATTGCGAGAAACAAGGCGAGGATTGCCACAACAAATATGGCTAAGAGCCGCCAAAAGAAGCTTGATAAGATGGACATTATCGAGCTTGGCAGGGAGAAGATTAAGCCGATTTTCGCTTTTACATCAGCCAGAACAACCGGAAAAGTCGTGATTGAGGCAAAAAACCTTGTGCTCGGTTATGACGAGCCGCTTACCTCGCCTTTAAATTTACAGCTTGAAAGAGGACAGAAAATCGCCGTGCGAGGCGTGAACGGTTTGGGGAAATCGACACTTTTGAAAACACTTCTCGGGATTATTCCTCCAATCTCGGGGACGGTTGAGCTTGACCAATTTGTCGAGGTCGGCTATTTTGAGCAGGAAAAGGCGGCGGGCAGCAACACTGCCCACGACGAAATTTGGAGAGAATTCCCCTCGATGACAAACGCGCAGGTTCGCGGCGCTCTGGCAAAATGCGGGCTTAACGCCGACCACATCGCAAGTCAGATGAAGGTGCTAAGCGGCGGGGAAAACGCGAAGGTTCGCCTTTGCAAGCTTATGCTGCGCAGCATGAATCTGCTGGTTTTGGACGAACCGACAAATCATCTGGACGTGGACGCCAAGGAGGCGCTGAAAAGCGCGCTTAAGGATTACCGCGGAACTATGCTCCTTGTCAGCCATGAGCCGGAGTTTTATCAGGATATTGTTTCGGGTGTTTGGAATCTTGAGCAGTGGACAACGAAAATCGTTTAAAGCAGCTGCGAAGAATGATGTTATGTAAACCGATTAACGGCTTATTTTCATTTAATAACCATACAATTTGATTGCATATCTTTTATTTACCCAAAGTGGTATAATTAAAACCGTAAGCAGAAGAAAATGCGAACGGTGTTGAAGGAGAAAACATATTGGAGTTTCGTGAACTAAATATAATCAGCCGTATTCAAAAGGCTCTGGAGGATCAAGGCTATGCACAGGCAACCCCGATTCAGGAGCAGGCCATCCCGCCCTTGCTTGAGGGCTTGGATTTATTGGGCTGCGCCCAGACCGGTACGGGGAAGACCGCCGCTTTTGCGATTCCGATTTTGCAGGGGCTGGCGCTTGCGCAGGGAGTTCAAAAAGGTCAAAGACAAATCAGAGCTTTGATTGTCGCACCGACAAGGGAGCTTGCCATTCAAATCCGCGAGAGTTTCGACGCTTGCGGGGCGAATCTCAGCCTAAAAACGCTTGTAATTTTCGGCGGCGTGGGGCAAGCGCCGCAGACCCAAAGCCTGCAAAAGGGTGTTGACATTCTCATCGCCACGCCGGGCAGGCTGCTCGACCTCATCGGGCAGGGCTTCATTAACTTGGGACAGGTAAAATACTTTGTGCTTGACGAGGCGGATCGTATGCTCGATATGGGCATGCTGCACGACGTGAAAAGGATAATAGCCTATCTCCCGAGAGAAAGGCAGACGATGTTTTTTTCCGCTACGATGCCCGAGGAAATTGCAAAGCTCGCGGACACAATTTTAAGAAATCCCGTCAAGATTGAAATCACACCTGCGTTTTCGCCGATTGATATAATCGAGCAGGGTGTCTATTTTGTGGATAAGGAGAACAAATCCGCCCTGCTTGTTCATATTCTTAAAAACGAGGCCTACGATTCGGTCATAGTGTTTTCAAGAACGAAGCACGGAGCGGATAAAATCGTCAAGGAGCTTTCAAAAAAGGGCTTTGTGGCTGCCGCCATTCACGGCAACAAATCGCAAACGAACAGACAGCAGGCGCTCGGCGATTTCAAAGAGAGAAAAATCAGAATTCTAGTTGCAACGGATATTGCCGCAAGAGGGCTTGATATTGAGGAGCTCTCTCATGTCGTAAATTATAACCTGCCCGAAGTTCCCGAGACCTATATCCACAGAATCGGAAGAACCGGCAGAGCGGGGCTTGGCGGTAAGGCAATCTCCTTCTGCGACTTCGAGGAAAAACCGCTTTTACGGGACATTCAGAAGCTCATCGGGAGGACCTTACCCGAAATCGAGGAGCACCCGTATCCGCTGCAAAACAATTTTATTGTTCCCAAAGCCGAGCCGCCGCAGCGCCCAGCCTCCTCACGGGGAGGAAGCTCCGGCAGAAGTGCGAGAACAGCTGTGCCGGACGGTTTTAAGACAAGCAGAAGCTCTTATGCTCCGAAAAGGAGCACAGGCAGCGGTGCCTATAACTCAAAGCCAATTACAAAAAACAAGTAAGCAGCTCGAGTTTAATTGTGCGCAGACTTAAGAGAAACTATGAACGGTAAGAGGAACTATATGATAGAGCTAGGAAAAATTCAAACACTGGAAGCCGTCAGGCAGGCTCCGATAGGCGTGTATTTAAACTCGAAAACCGAAAAGAGCAAGGAAGATATATTACTGCCTAAAAGGCAGCTGCCGTCGGAGCTTGAGATCGGCGGCGATATCGAAGTGTTTGTTTACAAGGATTCCGAGGACAGAATAATCGCAACGACGAAAAAGCCGAAGCTCACGCTCGGCGAGCTTGCGGTGCTAAAAGTAGTGGAAACAACGAAAATCGGAGCCTTTCTGGATTGGGGCTTGGAAAAGGATTTGCTCCTGCCGTTTATTGAACAGGAGGGCGAAGTTAAAAAGGGTCGCGAATATCTTGTCACGCTGTACATTGATAAAAGCGACAGACTTTGCGCAACCATGAAGATATATAATCTTCTGAGCGCTCAATCTCCGTACAAGAACAACGACCGCGTTAGCGGAATTATTTATAGCTTTAACCATGAGTTCGGTTTTTTTATTGCTGTGGATAATAAGTATCACGGCTTAATTCTTAACAAAGAAATATACGGAGATTTCGCCATTGGCGATAAAATTGAGGCCAGAATTAAAAGAGTTCGCCCTGACGGGAAGCTTGAGCTCAGCGTCAGAGAATCGGCAGCTCAGGAAATTGAAGGAGATTCGCAAAAAATCATGGATTTGCTGAAGCGGCGTGGCGGCAAGCTAAAAATAAACGATGATAGCTCTCCCGAAAAAATCAAGGACGAGCTGAACATGAGTAAAAAAGCTTTTAAAAGGGCTGTTGGGCGGCTTCTTAAAGAGGGCGCAATAAAAACCACGGACGAGGGCATTGAAACGCTGTGGATATGAATAGCCGATTCGCATCAAAAAATTAAAAAGGGGATTGAATTATGGGCGAGAAAAGCGTGAAAAAGGAAATAAAGAAAAAGAAGAAGGGTGATATAGGCCCCGCTTCTTCGTCAGCGTTTAAAACGGTTGTTGCGCAACCCGAGTTGATAACAAAGAAGAAAAAACCCTATTAAATCATAAGGATAAAATTAAAAAAACAGTTATTGACAAAACACAAGTCAAGTTTTATACTTTAAACAATTAAACTCAAATGCATTGACGGAGAGAGTAAGCTTCAGCCGAAAGTCAAAGAGAGCCGGGGACGGTGTAAGCCCGGCACGAGTAGTCTGAAACCGAAAATCACTCCCGAGCTGCGAACCGAACGAGAAATTTTAGTAGGCTTCGACGGTATCCCTCCGTAACAGGGAGAGCTTATGACAGTACGCTTTTTATGGGTGGTATAGCGAAAGGCTTTATAGCTTTCGTCCCTTTGCGGAACGAAGGCTATTTTTTTATGACAAATTAGGAGGAAACTAAAATGGTGACACGCGACATGGTGGAAATTCGCTGGCACGGACGCGGCGGACAGGGCGCGAAAACTGCCTGCCTGCTTCTTGCGGAAGTGGCGGGGCTTGAGGGGAAGTTCGTGCAGGGTTTTCCCGAATACGGACCGGAGCGCATGGGCGCGCCGATTACAGCTTATAATCGAATTTGCGAGAGTCGCTGTACGATACACTCAAATATTTATTATCCGAACTTTGTTGTCGTTCTGGACGAGGGACTGCTTGACAGCGTCGATGTTGCCGCAGGACTTAAAGAGGACGGGGCGATTATTATAAACAGCTCACTCTCCCCGCTGGAGCTTCGTCCGATGCTGAGGGGATGGACGGGAAAGCTCTGTACAATCGACGCGCGCCGAATTTCGGAGGAGATTCTGGGTAAGAACTTTCCGAATACGCCGATGCTTGCCGCAGTCGTCAAGGTAAGCGAAGTTTTGGTCGCGGAGCGCTTTTTAGCGGATATGGAAGCTTCCTTCAAGCACAAATTTGCCTCCAAGCCGCAGGTGGTTGAGGGAAACATGAAAACGCTGAAAAAATCGATGGAGGAGGTGCAGGTCGGATGATACACGCAAGAGATATAAACGAACAGACACCGCTCGAGGACATGACACTCGGCGGCGAAATATACGAGCCGGGAACGGCACGCGAATTTAACACGGGAACATGGCGGGTTAATACACCCGTGTTTATCGCGGAAGCCTGCAAGCACTGCATGCTCTGCGTGCCATTTTGCCCCGACATGTCTATCCCCGTCAAGGACGGAAAGCGACTTGAGTTTGACTATATGCATTGCAAGGGCTGCGGAATCTGCGAAAATGTCTGCCCCTTTGCGGCGATAAAAATGGTAGCCGGAGGTGAAGCCGTATGATCAGCTGTTTATCCGGAAACGAGGCCGTGGCCTATGCCATGAAACAGATTAACCCGGATGTATTCGGAGCCTTCCCCATAACTCCTTCAACGGAAATCCCCGAATATTTCGCGAAATTTGTGGCAAACGGTGAGGTTGACACCGAATATGTAACGGTTGAATCCGAGCACAGCTCCATGTCGGTGTGCATAGCAGCCGAGGCAGCGGGGGCGAGAGCCGTCAGCGCGACCTCCTCCTGCGGACTTGCGCTCATGTATGAGCTTTTATACGTTGCCGCTTCAAACCGCCTTCCGATAACGCTCGCCTGCGTTAACCGCGCGCTTTCGGGACCTATCAACATAAATAACGACCATTCCGATTCCATGGGCGCGAGAGACGCGGGCTGGATTCAGATGTATGCGGAGAATAATCAAGAGGCCTACGACAATTTCATCATGGCTATGCCCGTGGGTGAGAGCGTGCGCCTGCCTGTTATGAGCTGTATGGACGGATTCATCACGAGCCACGCGGTTGAAAACATCGAGCTTTTGGAAACAAACGCGGTGCGCGGCTTTGTCGGTGAGTACAGCCCCGAAAATTATCTGCTCAAAAAAGAAAATCCGCTCGCAATCGGCCCCTATGATATTAGCGCCTATTACATGGAGCACAAAGTTCAGCAGGCAAGAGCGATGATGGCGGCCAAGGCTCGCATTTTGGAGGTGGCGGCGGAATTTGAAAAAATTTCTGGTCGCCGTTACGGTCTGATTGAAGAATATCGAATGGAGGGCGCGGAGCTTGCCCTTGTCCTCATCGGCTCAAGCGCCGGAACAGCTAAAGCGGCCGTTGACGACCTGAGAGCAAAAGGTGTTAAGGCGGGACTTATTAAGGTACGCGTTTTCCGTCCCTTCCCGGGAGAGGAACTTGCAAAGGCACTCTCGAAGGTAAAGGCAGTAGCCGTTCTGGATAAGTCCGAGGCCTTTTCCGCAAACGGCGGACCCCTTTTCGCGGAAACACGAAGCGCCCTTTACGATTCGGAGAACGCGCCTAAGCTCATCAATATCGTTTACGGGTTGGGTGGGCGAGATTTCAAAACCGAGGATGTTGAAAAAGTCTACGCAAGGCTTGCGGAGATTGCTAAAACGGGGAAGATCGGACAGGTATATACACATTTGGGCCAGAGAGAAAGGGGGGACGCGCAATGAACACGGTTTACGACCTAAAAAGAGAAGTTGAGAAGCCGAATCGTTTAACCGGCGGTCATCGCCTCTGCGCGGGCTGCGGCGCGGGCATCGTTGTTTCGGGAGTTCTGCGCGCTCTGGAGGAAAACGACAGGGCGGTCATAACGAACGCGACCTGCTGTCTTGAGGTTTCGAGCTTCATGTACCCCTACACCGCCTATACGGACAGCTTTATACACTCCGCGTTTGAAAACTCGGCGGCGACCTGCTCGGGTGTTGAGGCGGCGTATAATGTGCTGAAAAGAAAAGGAAAGGTTGACGGAACAGTTAAGTTTATAACCTTCGCAGGCGACGGCGGAACCTATGATATCGGCTTTCAGTCCCTCTCGGGCGCTATGGAGCGCGGACACGACATGGTTTATGTCTGCTACGACAACGAGGCATATATGAACACGGGTATCCAGCGCTCGTCCTCAACTCCACAGTTCGCCCGCACGACGACAACGGCAGTCGGCTCGGCGAGGCAGGGCAAGCTGCAATGCAAAAAGGACATGACCGAAATTTTGGCGGCGCACAACATACCCTATGCGGCGCAGACCGCTCCCTTTGGTAATCTGAGGGACTTGCACACCAAGGCTCATAAAGCCATTTACACGCAGGGACCCTGCTTCCTCAACGTCCTGTCGCCCTGCCCAAGAGGTTGGGATTACCCGATGGAAAAGCTTCACGAGATAATTAAGCTTGCGGTTGATACCTGTGTCTGGCCCCTGTACGAGGTGGAGGAGGGCCAGTGGCGCCTTAGCTATACACCAAAGAAAAAACTGCCTGTGGAGGACTTTCTCCGAGCTCAAGGCAGATTCAGCCACATGTTTCAAAAGGGCAACGAGTGGATGATAGAGAACGCTCAAAGGTATGTGGACGAGAAATGGGAGCGCCTCTTGGAGCGCACAGGCGGCTGAAATTTTGCCTAGACATAGCCATATTTTTAGGGTATTGTTAGTTTAAGAATTATTACAGCCGATTACGAAAACGCCGCTTCGCGGCTGAGGAGCTTTTGTATATGGAACCGACAATTTTCACAAACGAGATTATTCTGTCCTGGCTCAGTTATTTTTCCGCGAATGCGGAAATCAATCTGTCTAAGCTGAAAATGCTGGACATAACGGGGAAAAACAAGAATCTTATACCTGCCATAATGAGCAATGAGGCAGTACTGGTTTTTACCGACGCGGGACATCCCGAAATTTTCTACGACATGTGGAAGGCCGAGCTTGGCGAGTGTGATATCTGGTACAACGAGGGCAGCGACCCCAAGGGTGAGTTAAAGCACAACAAGCTTTCCGACATGATTGACCGCGGAATCAATGCCTCCGCGGCTATGCTTATAATCAATCCCAACGCTGCCACAAATTACCACATCGGCATGGAAAACAGCCGTTTTTCGTCAGGATCCGTTCACTACGTCTGCCGCGAAGTTCGCGCGGTGATTATGAACAAGCTTAATCTCGGACAGGGGGATAATATCTGTATTATTTCGGGTGAGAGCATCGCGGTTGAAGCTGCGATGATAGCCGCCGAGGGCAGCGTTATCGCCGTTGAGTACGACGCTAGGGACAGAAGTACTATGAAGGAAAATGTCGTGAAGTTCGGGCTTAACAATGTCACGATTGCAGAATCCTTGGACGACGAGGCTATAAAAAGACTTCCCGTGCCAAACATTGCTTTTATAGTTGCCTCGAAGCTTATAGGAAGTGAAATCAGAAGTCTGCTCAAGCTTAATCCTGAAATGGACTTTGTTATTTACACTTTGGATTTCGAGATTTTATCCGCTTTGCCCGCGCTTCTGCGTGAAAACGGCATCGAGCGCAGCGAAGCCATTAACATCGAGGTGTCACGCGTCAACAGCAAAAACATGGCGGAGCCATTCCCAGCGCCGTGGCTGATTTCGGGCGCAAGAGCGAAAGACGAGTAATAACTCAAAAGCAAAGATTAGGGAATATAATAACCCTCTGGCTCTAATTGCCTGAGGGTTATTTATGTTTCATGGGCGCTCACGGACCATGCTATCATTGACTTTTCGCGCCGCAAAATATAGTATTAGAGTCAGTAAAATCGGGAGGAAACAGTTATGGGTACCTTGCTGCTTAAGAATATCAAATATCTTGTTACAAACGATATAGAAAACCCGTTACTGGAAAACGTAAATCTTCTCATTTCAGACGGGGTTATAATCGCGATTGGCGGCGAGGATTTAACGGCGGACGAAATTATTGCGGCCGATAAAATGCTGGTCTACCCGGGACTTATCAACGCGCACCACCACCTTTATCAGTATTTTACCCGTAATCTCCCAAAAGTTCAAAGCATGGAGCTTTTTGACTGGCTTGGAACTCTTTATGAGATTTGGAAATATCTTGACGAGGAAACTGTGTATTACAGCTCTTTAGCCGGCTTGGGTGAGCTTCTCAAAACGGGCTGCACCTGCTGCTTTGACCACCACTATGTTTTTCCCGACAATCAAAGCTCAGGGCTGATTGACGCTCAGTTTGATGCGGCGGAAGCTCTCGGAATCCGTATGCACGTTTCTCGAGGGAGCATGTCAAGAAGCAAAAAGGACGGCGGTCTTCCGCCTGACAGCGTTGTTCAAACGACTGACGAAATACTTCGCGATTCAGAGCGCTTAGTTAAAAAATTTCATGACCCGAAGCCATATTCCATGCGGCAGGTAGCCTTAGCGCCCTGCTCACCCTTCAGCGTAACGCCCGATTTAATGAGGCAAACAGCGACTCTGGCGAGAAAACACGGGGTAAGGCTGCACACTCATCTGGCTGAAACAAAGGATGAGGAGGCATATGTGCTTAAGAAGCACGGCATGACGCCTCTGGAACTCATGCAAAGCCTTGACTGGGTGGGAGATGACGTTTGGTACGCGCACGGTATCTATTTTTCAGACAGCGAGCTTGAGCTGCTCGCCAGGACGGGAACGGGCGTCTGCCACTGTCCGATTTCCAACATGAAGCTCTCCTCGGGAGTGGCAAAGGTTTCCAAAATGCTTGAGCTTGGAGTTCCCGTCGGGCTCGGAGTTGACGGCAGCGCCTCGAATGACGGCTCGAACCTCTTGGAGGAAATTCGTGTTGCCTATCTTTTGCACAGACTTTATGACGGGGCGAGTGCGCCCACGGGAGCACAAATTTTAAATCTGGCGACGCAGGGGAGCGCAAAGCTTCTCGGACGCAGAGATTTGGGCAAACTTGCAGTCGGCATGGCGGGCGATTTGTTTATGATAAATACAGACAGACTTGAATTAACGGCAGCTCTTTCGGATCCACCTGCTTTCCTTGCGACAACGGGCTATAAGGGGAATGTCGATTACACAATTGTAAACGGGCGCGTTGTCGTGAAGGACGGGGAGCTTGCGCTTATAGACGAGCATAGTCTTGCTATAAAGGCGAACACGGCTTTTAGAAAATTTATGAGCCGTTCGGATACAATTTAAAATTAATTTACGAGAATAGAATCAGCAGTTAATGTAAGAGGAAAAATGGAAAACTCAAGCTGGACAGACTTGACCTTTGTGGTTGACACGAAAAACGCGAAAAAAGCGGAGGCGCTCGCCTCGCAATGCACGAGCCTCGGAATTTACATAGAGGATTATTCCGATATGGAGCGGCTGCTCCCCTTAATCGGAAGGGCGGATTACATCGATGAAAAGCTCAACGCAAAGGACAAAAGCCGTGCCGCAATACACATTTATGTACCCGAAAACGAATCCCGAGAGGAAGTCGCCGCAAAGATGAAGCGGCTGCTTGACCAATGCAAAATCGTCTATTCCGTTATAAGCGAAAACCTTAACGAGGACGACTGGGCAAACAGCTGGAAGAAACACCATAAGCTTCACCGAATAGGCAGTTCGATTGTAATCTGCCCCTCGTGGGAGGAATATTCCCCCGAGGAGGGCGAACTGCTTATCCGTATCGACCCCGGCTCGTCCTTCGGCACGGGAGGGGACGAAACCACAAGGGTCTGCCTGCGCCTGCTTGAAACAGGTGTTGCGGCGGGGGACAGGGTGCTTGACATGGGCTGCGGCAGCGGAGTGCTTTCAATCGCTGCGCTAAGGCTCGGAGCAGGCTCCTCACTCGGAGTTGACATTGACAAAAATACAGTGGAATCCGCAATGGAAAACGCAAGGCTCAACGGAGTTGGAGAGAGCTTTCAGGGGCTTTTCGGAAATGTGCTTGCCAGCGGTGAGTTCAAGGAAAAGCTCGGCGGGTCTTACGATTTAATTTGCGCGAATATAATGGCGGATGTACACATCGCGATGAAGTCAATGCATTTTGATAAGCTCAAGCAGGGCGGAAAACTGATTCTGAGCGGGATAATCGAAAATCGTGCCGAGGAGGTCAGAACCGCTTTTGAGCAGGGTGGTTTTGCATACTCGGACACCGCGGAGGAAAACGGCTGGCTTGCGCTCGGCTTTGTAAAGGCTTAGTAATTAAACTTATTATTGAGGGGATGGATAGTCTTGCCTAAGAAGGAAAAGTATTATGAGCGGGAAATAACCGAGAAAATCAATCTGTGCACCGAAAAGGGTGAACTTAATCCCGATAGTATCGGATGGGCAAGAGCCCCGCTATTTAACTGTAATCTCTCGAGCCGCTGGTCGAGAAAGAAAAAGTGGAATTATTGGTGCACTACCAGCGATGACTGCCTCTTTTCCGTGACAATTTCAAATCTGGATTACGCGGGAATGGTGTTCGTCTATTTTCTCGACTTTAAGACGAAAAAGTTCATTGAAAAGACAATAATGACACCCTTCGGCAAGGGCTGCAAAATGCCCGACAACGTTTATGAAAGTGTAAGCTTTAAAAATTCCGCAATTGAAGTCAGCCTTTTGCAGGAACTGTACGGAACCCACATTGTCGCAAGCTGCAAGGATTTTGAGGGGCTTTCCATGGAGGCGGACATTTTGGTTTCACGTCCCGAGGGGCATGAAACTCTTAATGTAGTAATCCCGTGGAACAAGAGAACCTTCCAGTTTACTTCAAAGCAGGAGGCGCTGCCCTCAAGCGGAACTCTTCGTGTCGGTGAGCTGAATTACAGCTTTAACACCGTGGACAGCTTTTCCTGTCTTGATTTCGGACGCGGAATCTGGCCATACAGGGTGATGTGGAACTGGGGAAACGCCTCGGGCATTGTGGGCGGTAAAAGCTTAGGGCTTAACCTCGGAGCAAAATGGACGGATAACACGGGAATGAACGAAAACGCCTTCGTGCTCGATGGGAGGCTTACAAAAATCAGCGAGGACGTCACTTTTGAGTTCGATGCGCAGAACATTATGGAGTCGTGGACTATAAAAAGCTGCGCTACCGACAGCGTAAGGCTTAAGTTTACCCCGTTTTATGAGCGAGTCGCTAAATCTGACGTTTTGATTATCAAGTCCGAGGTTCACCAGATGGTCGGATATTTTTCGGGCTATGTCAAGACGAATGATGGCGATAAAATTGAAATCGAGAACCTTCTCGGCTGTGCGGAAGATCATATTGCCAAGTGGTAGTTTTGGGAGAACAAATTTAAAAGGGAAGCTGCGGCAAACGCCGCAGCTTCCCTTCTTATAGAACCTTCTTAACTCTGTACATCGAGTCCAACACCAGCCAGTTCGGTGCGAAAAAGCTGTTCAGGGTCCAATAGCTGACACCGCCCAAATCGTAAATACCTACAAGCTCAAGTCTTGCCTTAATGCTTCTCGCGTCATCGAACCAAACCTCGTGCCGCTTCCCGTCAGCAGAGTAATAGTTAAAAAAAGGCGCCTGTGAAATGTTGTCATACCTTATGTGCGCCCCCACTTTTTCAGCCAGCTCCACAGCACCGTAATTTGTGAGTATTCTGGCGGCGGAGCCTCGCACAAAGGGCAGCGTCCAGTCATAGCCGTAGTTAGGCATGCCCATAAGGATTTTTTCGCTGTCGATAACGCTTGTCGCATAGTTCAAAACCTTGCGCACCTCATTTATGGGTGCAACCGCTCTTGCGGGACCGCGTAGATAGCCCCATTCATAGGTCATGATAATAACATGATCGACTAGCGCCCCGAGAGCCGCGTAGTCGTGAGCCTCATACAAAAGACCTTTTTGGTCGGCACTGTTTTTCGGAGCGAGCGCAACCGAAACCGGATAGCCCATCGGACGAAGCCGATTTACAACTCTTGAGATGAAATCCACATAGTTTTGTCTGTCTTCGGGATAAATATATTCAAAATCGACATCCAGGCCGTAATAATCGTTGCCGTCAATAACGCCGAGTACGTTTTCGATAAGTTTGTTTTGAGCTTCGACGCTGTTTAGAATTTCGTGCGCCAAATCGCTGTCGAAGCCCGAGCCCTCCTCGAGGTTAGTGATTACCATGAGAGGTGCGACACCTGCGGCGCGAGCCTGCGCGATGGGACGCGCGTCGTCGATAGCCTTAAGTCCGCCGTCGGCTCTAACCTGATAGCTGAAAATACTTAAAAAAGTCAGATACGGCAGGCTGCCGCTTAAAACCTCTGGATTGACGCTCGGGAAAACGTAGCCGTTGACAAAAATCGGTTTGCCTCTTTGCGGAGCCAGGGGGATTATTATTTCCTGCCCGACGCGAAGCTGATTTGGGTTCAGAAGCTCGGGATTAGCGGCAAGGAGCTTGCGCGGCGAGATGCCGAAGTTTCTTGCTATCGTGTAAATTGAATCGCCGCGCCTGACGGTGTAGGTAAAAAAATCGCCCGGAATGACAATTGCCTGCCCGACAACCAAGCTCTCGGGGTTCGGAAGACGGTTGGCGTTAATTATCACATCCGTCGCAACGCCGTGTTTCTGAGAAATTCCGAATATGCTGTCGCCCGGTCTTACTACATGTATAATCAAACGAAATCACGCTCCTAAAGCAGATAAGTGCTAATTTATAACCCATTGTATGCCGGGGAAAAAATGCATGACATAAGCAAAGAAAGTCAGGTATGAATCAATTTCATACCTGACCAAATAATAATATTTAAAGAGCGAAGCTCAAAATTCTTCGTAAACGTCGGGATTCTGGTTTTTCATCCTTCCGTCAGGACGGGTAAGGGCGTTTATGGCCGCCATCTCCATTTCCGAGAGTGAGAAATCAAAGACCTCGAAGTTTTCGCGCTGGTGCGCGGGCGAGGAAGCCTTAGGTATCGGCAATGCTCCGAGCTGAAGGTGCCAGCGCAAGATTACCTGAGCCGCCGTTTTTCCGTGAGCGGAGGCGGCAGCGGCAACAGCAGGCTCCCGCAAAACGTCTTTTGTGCGGAAAAGCGGGCTCCAAGACTCCGTTACTATACCGTTTGCCTCGTTATATTCACGCTGCTCCTGCTGGTTGAAATAGGGGTGCAGTTCGATTTGGTTCACGCTGGGCATAACGCCCGTTTCCTTTTTAAGGCGCTCGAGGTGGTGGGGAAGAAAGTTGCAAACGCCGATGGAGCGAATTAGTCCACGTTTTTTTGCCTCAATCATAGCCTGCCACGCCTCGACATAGAGATCCGTTATCGGGTTCGGCCAATGGATGAGGTAAAGGTCATAATAGTCAAGCCCCGCGCGGAAAAGCGATTCCTCAACCGTTTCCAGAGCCTCGCTGTATTTATGGCGGCGCCCCGGCAGCTTCGAGGTGATGATAAGCTCGCTTCTCGGCACGGAAGAGCTCCGAACAGCCGCACCGACCGCGCCCTCATTTTCGTAGTTGAAGGCTGAGTCTAGAAGACGGTAGCCGAGATCAATGCCGTTAACTATCGCCCCGACGCCGTCCACGCCCTTTAGTTTATAGGTGCCGAGTCCGATTAGCGGCAGCTTTAAGCCGTCGTTCAGTTCATGCGGAAGGCTTAAATCAGTCATTTTATCTCCTCTTGTACACAAAAACTGTTTATTACCCGGGAATATTGCCCACGCCGTCCAGAATTATTCTGGGGCGGTAAGGATAGAGTTTCATTGTTTCCCTTGTTGTAACGCCCGAGAGCACCAAAACGGTGTCAAGACCGCTTTCGATTCCCGCGATGATGTCCGTATCCATTCTGTCCCCAATCATGACTGCCTCCTCCGAGTGAACGCCGAGCATGCGGATACCCGTGCGCATCATAAGCGGATTCGGTTTCCCGACATAGTAAGCACTGACACCTGTTGTAATTTCGACAGGAGCGACAAGGGCACGGCAGGCAGGGAAGATTCCAGATTCAGAAGGACCCGTAAGGTCGGTGTTGGTTCCGATAAGCTTTGCACCGTTTGAAACATGGTGCATGGCTCGGCAGATTTTTTCAAAGTTGTAGTTAACGGTTTCGCCTATGATAACATAGTCGGGGTCAACATCGTTAACCATTATTCCCACATCGTGAAGGGCGTTATAAAGACCAGGGTCGCCGATTACATAAGCGCTGCAGCCGGGATTTTGGCGGTCAAGAAATTTCGCTGTCGCCAAGGCGCTCGTGTAGAAATGGCTTTCGTCGACATCCAATCCCATTCGCCACAGCTTCTGCTGAAGCTCCTTAGGCGATTTTCCGCTTGCGTTTGTAAGGAACAAAAACTTTTTATCCTCACGGTAAAGCCAGTCAACAAATTCCTTAACTCCCGGAAGCAGGCGGTCGCCGTGATATATAACACCGTCCATATCGCATATAAAGCCTTTTTTAGCTCTGAGTATATCCATATATATTCCTCACATTTTACATATTTATCCTGACGATATTATAATACATTATGGCTTGAATTTCAATGTGAACTTATACACAATTGCTTAACAGAAGTGCTGCGGAGCGTGAATGCTCCGCAGCACTTTAAAATATTAGGTGTCAGGCTAATTAATAACTTCAACCGCAAGGGGAAATTTGCTCATGTACTCGCAGCCGTCTTTTGTAATGAGTATCGGATTTTCGTAGCGGAAGCCGATATCCTCTTCGGGGCAGGCGTACTGCATGGCGCAGATAAGCACTTCGTTTTCCGCATAGCAGTGGTCGGGGTCAGTCCAATAGGGGAAGGGACCGTCGTGCCTGCCGATTCGCCACTCGTCTCCGAGCATGCCGATTCCGTGTTCAAAGCCGGGCACCATGAAGTCGGAGAAGCCCCGCTCCTCGGCAAAAGCCATCATCTCCTCCGCGAGAGAGGAGGGAGAAATTCCCGCGCGATAGGTCTTCAGCGTCAGGGCGACGATGTCAACAAAATTTTTAGCGTGCCAGAGCTGACGCTCCGTCGCGGGTCCGATTAAGTAGTTGTGGGTGTGGTCACCGCAGGCAAGACCGAACAGTCCATGGATATCAACCATTAAAGGCTCGCCCGCCATAATTTCCTTGCAGGTCGCGGGAGTGCAGGCACCGCCCGCAAGACCTGTGCGGTAGCCGCAGGCAATTTCGTTTCCGCCCGTGAAGCTCCATTCCCAGACACTGCCGGCTTTTCTCATGGCAAGCGCCGCAATACCCGCGATTTCAGATTCCGTCATGCCCTTCCAGCCGCCGTCCTTGATTGCCGCGAGAACGGCTTCATGCCCGACGTCAACTATGCGGGAGGCCTCGCGAAAACGGTTAATTGTGCCGATATCCTTAATCATCTGGAGCCTGTCGATAATTTCGTGAGCGTTTACGAACTCACAGTCTGGCATTGCCTCTTTGAATGCGTTGTATTCGTAATATGTGAGATAGCCCTCGGGCAGATAGTTCGACATACCGGCTTCGACGCCGACACGTCCGCCGTTCGGCAATAGCTCGTTAATCATGTCGGAAATCTGCGTAATTTGATCCTGACCGCCCATTGGTGCGAAACCCATGACGTGGTCCTCGTCCAGCCAGCTGTCGTCCAGAGCACGGGCGGCGTCGATGACAAAGGTAAAGGCTGTCGGCATGCCCTCGGAGGGGATAACAATAAAGCTGCGCCAGGGGAAGAAAGCGTCCGTGCACCAGGAGGTGGTGCGAAGGCGGCTACCGAGATAAACATCTATATTGTTTTTTGCCATCTCGGCCTGAACCGCTTTAATACGGGCGGGATAGTCAATGTAATATATTCCTTTGTTTTCAAATTTCACTTTATTTGACTCCCTTCCTTAAAATTCGGTTTCGATTGTTGCGATAATCTTGTTGAGTCTGTCGGAGAGGGAAGCGAGCTTGAGAGCCTTGACCATGTTGCCCTTGAGCTTGAGCATTCCGCCCATGAGAGCCTTTTGCGAACCAAGTTCCGCGCGGGAGATTTTTGCGAAGATTTCATAATCGCCGGAGATATAAAACTCTGCTTTCGGGCCCTCACCCTCGCCGACAAGCACCTTGTCAACTTTGCCGTCAGCGAAGCTCACAAAGAAAAACTTGCTCCCGCCGCCGGGACAGTTTAAGTAGCGGTTGTTCATGGAGGAGGTGATGTTGTTCATCTTTTCAGGCGACAAATGCGCGCGCAGCTGTTTGTCAACCTCCGCCTGCCACTCATTGGACAAATATTTTACCATTGCCGTACCCCTTTCATATTGTAGATATTATTTACGCCGATATTAGCAATCGACGTTATTTCTTTTCAATTCCGCGTAGAATAAGATCCAAAGTTTGAGGAAGGTTTTTTTCGAGAAACTCAACCTCGTCCTGTACATACGCGTGGATAACAAAGCCCTTATATATTGAGAAAATGACTTCGGAAACCGCTCTTACGTCAAGTTCGCGGAACTCGCCCGTTTTCGCGCCCAAAGCTAATATTTCCGCAACCATGTCAACGGAAGCGGTGTTAATCTCTTCATAAGGGTCAACGGCGGGAAACATGGGAAAAATTGAGGGATCGCTTTTTAAAAGCTGGCTGAACTCCCTGTCCTGCGCCAAGTAGTGCAGAGCGCTGTCACACAAAACGCTTATTTTTTCGGTGGCGGTTTTCTGCACGGCAACCGCAGCTCTAACCTTGTTTTGCCAGCGAATCAGGGCGAAGGTTACGGTTTGCTCGTAAAGCTCGCGCTTACTTTCGGCGTAGGCATAGATTCCCGCGGCTGTCATGTTAAGCTCTCCCGCAATGTCCTCAAGCGTTGCCTTCCTGTAACCGTAGCGCGAAAATACTCGCAGCGATGCAGTAAGTATTACCTCATTGTCTATCTTTTTTCTCATGGGCACTCCTAATAACTAAATGAAATAGTAACTAATTAGATTATAGACATTTCAAAAGTACATTTGCAAGCCGTAATATTTCACATAATTTTACTCTGCGGCTTATAAATATCGACGGTCAAAAACTTTGGAGTGTTACTTGAAATGAACTGAAGTCATATTAATTGGGCGCAACATAGCATATATTTTGAATATTATTTGGTCTGAATTAAGGTTTAATTTGCTTTTTTTGCGGAATAGGAGCAAAATAGAGAAAAATTCATCGGGAGAATGAGCAAATTGCGGATTAAAATATCGGATAAAATTAACTTGGAGCTGACAGAACAGGGTTTCACGTATTCAAACTGGATATATATTGACGATGAGGTACAGTCAATTATTGAAACAGGAATGGATGAGGACGGCCTTCAAGGCTTGGAGTGCTCTAAAATTGACTTGGTTATTAACAGTCATCACCACCTTGACCATACCAGAGGGAATAATCTCTTCCCTCGCGCGAAGATAATGATCCACGAGCTTGAGGCAGACATACTTAGAAGCGACGACCTTTTCATTTCCTATAATTCTCTTGACCTGTGGGATGAGCTTATGCCCGGAGCGGACGTTTGGGAGGCCTTCGAAGAAGTAGGTTTCAACGGCTGTAATCGAAGCTTCAAGCCATTTGATATTACGAGGACGGTTGAACCTTTCGCGGACGGACAAATTCTGGACTTCGGCACGGTTAAGGCGCAGGTTCTGCACATGCCGGGACACAGTGTCGGGCATTGCTGTTTCTGGTTTCCGGAGGAGGAACTATTTTTCAGCTCCGATATATGCCTGACAAAAGTGGGACCCTGGTACGGCGAGCACTTGGCTGACCCTGACGAGATGATACGCTCCATTGACAGAATCATTGATTTAAAGCCGCGCCGCGTGGTTTCGAGCCATATCCACGAAGTGATTGAGGATCCGACTGCCTGCCTTTTGGAATTTAAAGGGCGCATAGTTAAACGCGAGGAACGGGTTTATAACTATTTGCGTGAGCACCCCTCCGATATTCACGCCCTGGCGGCAGAGAATCTTATTTACCGCGCACACCCGACAAATTATGTGGTTTTCTGGGAAAAACTTATGCTTTTAAAACACATTGAAAGGCTGGAAAAACAGGGACTTGTAAAGCAGTCGGACGGTACATATTTCGGAGTATAAAAACTTGCATATATAAAAGCAACCGCGGCAGTATTAACTGACGCGGTTGTTGTGCCAATTCGTATGAGCCTGCAGCCTACTTTACCTTTAAACTATCGGCGTAGCTTTGGAGATTTCGAAATTCCAAAGGCGTTTTGTCTGTTTCGCGCTTAAAGACCTTAATGAAATATCCCGAGTCGTCAAAACCCAAATTTTCCGAAATGGTTCTGATTGTCCAATCGGTTGAGAGAAGCAGCTGTTTTGCGTGTTCTATTTTGACGTGATTGACGTAGTCGGATAGATTGCCGAGCTTTTCCTTTGCAAAAAGCTTGCTGAAATAGCTTGAGGAAATACTGCAAAGTGCCGCCATCTTTGAGAGTGTAATCTTCTCATTTGGATGGCCTTCTATGTAGGTGAGGGCGGGCTTAAGAAGTTTGTTGGGTTCCTTTGGCACGCTTTCTTTATCATCCGGTGTGCGAAATTGCGTAAGAGGACTGTTAAAAAGGTTAGTTGTCTGTGCCCTTGAACTGAGCTTAATAAAGGCCTCTCCGAGTATTGCCTGTTCAACACAATATCCCCCGATATGTGAAAGCATATTGGCAAGCGCTACGATTTTTTCAAGGCGCATTACAGGCAGAAGCTCATAGCTGCGCTTGAAATCGGGATTCTCAGGAAACTCATGGGAGCTGCCGATTCCCTGAAGAATGCGTTCGGGTTGATTTTCGGAGTTTTCCTTGTCAAGAAGTACCTGCCCCGCCATTAATGCGCCCAGATATAGCCCGTCAACTATAATCGGGATTGCAAAGTCAATAAGACCAGCGTGGCAGAGGTAAATAAACGGCTTTCCGATTCTGGCGGCTTCAAGCCCACCGTGCGAGTCACATTTTTCGCAAAAAACGCCGTATTCTGAGGAACGCATTTTTTTGCAGAACTCGCTGCAATTGCTGTGGGCGGTAATCGGAACACCCTTGTAATCAACCGTAATAATTGCAAGCTCGGAGGCTATTGATATGTCGTCCTGGATTTTCTGAAATTTTTCTGGATTAAAAATCTGATAGATATCCGTAAAAGTTCTGTTCAAATGCTTATCCTCCGAATCCGACAAAATTTACAGCTTTGTGATAGATAGAAAAATATTATCAAATAATTGACATATATTCCGATTATACAATAGAAGGAAATGGAAAGTCAAGCAAATATACCGCATTATCAATGCTTTTCGACGGGAGAAGCTAACCAACTTAAGACCTATAAATTTCTACTGAATATTATCATTAGTGTATAACATTATCTAATGCTATTTTTAAAACATGTTTCTATAATTAAATTATACATGAAAATGACGGAATGCCGTCTTGCCTTTGTGAAACAACTATAAAATATTAGGAGGATTCTTATGAGAAAAGCTTTTATCTGCCCCACAAAGTATGTGCAGGGCGAAGACGAACTGCTGAATTTGGGCTATTTCGTTAAAGGATTCGGAAACTCTGCCCTTCTGATTGCGCATCCCGACGATGTAAAAAGAGTTAAGAGCAAACTTGACGCTACCGCCAAGAAATTTGAAATTACCTTCGTTGAAAGCGGTTTCGTCGGCGAATGCTCCCGTCAGGAGGTCGCAAGACTTCAGGAGGTTGCAAAGAAAAACGGCTGCTCCTGCACCATAGGTCTGGGCGGCGGCAAAGCTATTGACACCGCGAAATGCGTTGCGATGGGCGAGGCTCTGATTATTTGCCCGACAATCGCGGCAACCGACGCGCCTACAAGCCATTCAGCTGTTCTGTATACTCCCGACGGAGCTTTTGACGATTACGCATATTTTAAGCAGAGCCCGAGCGTTGTGCTTATTGACACAAGCGTCATAGCGGCGGCACCGACACGCTTTTTGGTTTCAGGCATGGGTGACGCGCTCTCCACATTTTTTGAGGCGAGAGCCACGGCAAGCTCCTTCTCAAACGTAAACGCAGGACTTCCCTGCGGTTATCGCGAGGGCTTCTGCGGCGAGGCGAAGGGTACAAATACGGCGCTCGCGCTGGCAACGCTCTGCTATCAGACCTTGATTGCGGACGGAGAGAAAGCGAAGATTTCCTGTGACTGCAATATGGTAACTCCCGCACTTGAGAACATCATCGAAGCAAACATCCTCCTTTCGGGGCTTGGCTTTGAGAGCGGCGGTCTTGCGGCGGCTCACGCTATTCATGACGGGCTTACGATTCTCCCCGGAACGCACCATTATTTCCACGGTGAAAAAGTCGCTTTCGGAACGATTGCCCAGCTTGTTTTGGAAAATGCCCCCGCGGAAGAGCTCAACGAAGTTCTTGCATTCTGTGTTAAGGTCGGACTGCCGGTCTGCCTTGCGGACATCGGAGTTGAAAGCATTACCGACGAGGAGCTGCTCGCGGTTGCAGAGAAGTCCTGCATAGCAGAGGAGTCAATTCACTCCATGCCTTTCCCGATAACCGTTAAAGCGACTGCGGCCGCAATAATCGCTGCGGACGCAATCGGCAAAAAGTACAAAGCTGGTTAGGAGTGGGAAGAATGAAGAAAATAATTAACAGCCCAGATAATGTCGTTACCGAGCTTTGTAAAGGCATTGTTCTTGCTCATCCCGAGCTCGACTTCATCGAGAAATATAAGGTTATTAAGAAAAAAGAGGTCAACACAGATAAGGTTAGCCTCATCAGCGGCGGAGGAAGCGGTCACGAGCCTTCACACGCAGGCTTTGTAGGAAAGGGCATGCTGGATGCCGCAGTCTGCGGTGACGTATTCGCTTCTCCTTCCACGATTCAGGTTTATAATGCCATTCTTGCGACCCAATCGAAAAAGGGTACTCTGCTCATTATCAAGAACTATTCGGGCGACTGCATGAATTTTGACGCTGCCGCGGAAATGGCTCAGGACGACGACATTACAGTTGAAAAGGTCTATGTCAATGACGACGTCGCGGTTAAGGACAGCCTTTATACAGTCGGACGCCGCGGAGTTGCGGGCACAGTTCTTGTCCATAAAATTGCGGGAGCTGCCGCGGAAATGGGAAAATCACTTGAGGAAGTAAAAGCAGTTGCCGAGAAGGTAATTGCGAACGTTCGCTCAATCGGCTTTGCCCTGACCTCCTGCACAGTACCCGCAAAGGGAAGCCCGACCTTCGCCTTGGGCGAGGATGAAATCGAGTTCGGCGTCGGAATTCACGGTGAACCCGGAATTGCACGCGAGAAACTCAGTACAGCGGACGAACTTGCAGAGCGTATGGTTGACAAGATTGTCAGCGACATTCCCTTTAAAGAGGGAGACGAAGTAGCTCTCCTTGTAAACGGTCTGGGAGGAACTCCGATTCAGGAGCTGTACCTGCTTAACAACTCCGTATCGGGCGCAATTTCTAAGCGCGGTATTAAAATCTATAAAACCCTTGTCGGCAACTACATGACCTCCATCGATATGGCAGGAGCTTCGGTTACTATGTTAAGGCTTGATTCCGAGCTGAAGGCTCTGCTTGACAGTCCGTCAGACGCTCCCGCGATGAAGGTCTGACAAAGCAAATTATTATTGAGGGTGATACCATGGAAAAATTTACAGTCAGCGATATAATCGGCATGGTTGAAAACATGGCTGATGTAATTATCAAAAACGAAGTACCCTTTTGCGAGCTTGACTCCGCAGCGGGCGACGGTGATTTCGGAATGTCACTTGCAAAGGGCTTCAAGGAAATTAAGAATCAGTGGCAGGAGCTCTCCCGTGACGATATAGGCGCTTTTTTGAAGTCCTGCGGAATGGTGATTACCGAGCACTGCGGCGGCGCTTCGGGACCGATTTGGGGTACTGCCTTCAGAAGCGCGGGAAAATATGCCAAGGACAAAACAGAGCTTGACCTTGCCGAATTTGCAGAGCTTATGCAGAGCGCCGTTGACGGGATCCAAAAAACCGGCGGGGCAAAGCTCGGAGACAAGACCTTGCTTGATGCGCTGATTCCCGCAACAGAATCCCTTAAAGCAAGCGCGGCGGCAGGGGAGAACCTTAAAGCAGCCATGAGAAAAAGCGCTGATGAGGCTGTTGCCGGAGCGGAAAAGACAAAGGATATTGTGGCGACTAAGGGCAGAGCCAGTTATCTCGGGGAGAGAAGTTTGAGCTATCCCGATGCCGGCGCAACAGCTCTTGGGATTATCTTCACCTATATTACAGACAAGTTCGGTTCATGAAATTTATAATGGGGGTATAGCTGTGGAACTGAAAAACTTTACGTTCAAATCCGATGAGGGCATGGAAATCTATGTTTATAACTGGATTCCCGAGGCAGATGTTAAGCTTAAGGGAGTAATACAGATAGCTCACGGCATGGCCGAAACGGCGGCTCGTTACGAGCGCTTTGCCGAGTTCATGACAAAAAACGGATATATTGTCTATATCAATGACCACAGAGGTCACGGTAAAACTGCGGGTTTGGTTGAAAAGCTGGGAATCCTCGCCGATGATGACGGCTTTGAATGGATGGTAAAGGATCTTCATAAGCTTAGCGGCATTATTAAGAAGGAGCATCCCGAGCTCCCGCTGTTTCTTTACGGACACAGCATGGGCTCATACCTTACTCAGAGATACATCATGCTTTACGGCTCGGAGCTTAAGGGCGCATTGCTTTCCGGCTCAAACGGCAAGCAGGGACCGATACTCCTTGCAGGCGCAATGATTGCCAAGGGCGAAGTTAAGAAAAACGGACGCAATCTCAAGAGCGATAAGATGAACCAGATGACTTTCGGCGGCTTCAACAAAGCCTTCAGACCAAACAGAACCGATTTTGACTGGCTTAGCCGCGACAATGCCGAGGTTGATAAGTACATAAACGACCCCTACTGCGGAACAGTTTTTACAAGCGGCTTTTTCGTTGATCTGTTCTCGGGCTTAAAGACGATTGAGAAAAAGGAAAACATTGCTCTCGTCCCCAAAAAGCTGCCGATTTTGATTTTCTCGGGTGCTATGGATCCCTGCGGTAAAAACGGAAAGGGCGTGACCAGGCTCTATAATACCTACCAAAAGCAGGGCATAGAGGACGTAACTCTCAGGCTCTACCCCGAGGCGCGTCATGAGGTGTTAAACGAAACCAACAGGGACGAGGTCATGAAGGATGTTCTGGCTTGGGTTGACAAACGAAGCTGATTTAAAGAAAGAACTGTTCCAAAACAAATAATAATGGCTCGTGAACCATTTAGGTTCACGAGCCTTTATATATTTATCTCATAACACGGTATCAATGCTGGTTCAATGTATTCTCAAGCTCTTTTATATATTTGACAATCCTTTCCGACGCTGCTGTGTTATCAGGTCTGTCGAAGAGCTTTTCGCCAATCAGAGTCCTTAAGTAATCCCAGAAAGCGGCTGTCATGTTGCCTTCCTTTATCAGCAATGCCACGGGCGGAGCAGATATTTTAACAAGAAGTACGCTTCTGTCCTCCTTAGCATAGATAACGAAGTCTTCTCTCTCGTGCTTCTCGCTAATGTGCACATGGTAGTATTCACAGTTTTGAAGATGTTCAAGGACACTCTTGAGATGTGAAATATACTCGGCTGGAGTATAGTAAACCGTGTCCGTTTCGAGCAAGTCGGAAAGAGCGAGCCTTACGTTTCCGTTAATAAGCTCTCTCGGCTCGGGCAAGGAGATTATTTCGGTGAAGCCGTCAATTTCCAGCGAACTGTGAAAATTCTCGCGGCGATCAGCGAGCCGGACGCCCAACTGCAGACTTTTCAGATCCGCTCTTTCACAGATTTGCCGAAAGAGCGTTTCGGGCATGGTGATTAGAGACAGCGACTCGGTTTTAATTATCGTTCTGCAAATTTCGCTTTCAAATTGGTAGAGAGTTTTAAGGTAAGCTGCGATGTCCTTGGAATTATAGATACTCATGAGCGGCAGACACAGACTCTGATAGTTTTGAAACTGTTCCTCGTAAGCTTTAACTGCGGCAGGATCGCGCAGAAGAAGGTTTGCCGCTCTTTTTGTTTGATTTCCGACGGAGCCGGATACGAGAGCGGCCGTTTCAGGGGCGATAAAGAGAGTGTTCCTGAAAATGCCGTCACGCTTCTTAGGGTAAAAATAAGGCTCAATTGACCCTGAAATATATAGAGGCATCCACTGGCCGATTGCACTGAGCATTTCGTCAAGGTCACGGCTGACAGTGTGTATGATTTTCAGCTGATGTCCCTTTGCGAGTACGTTAATCATTAGCGCAGCCCACTGCCGCGCAAACTGCGGGTCATCCGTCATCCAAGAGGTTTCCTCGTCACTGAAAAGCAGCAGGGTTTGCGGTTTTTCGGCTGCGGCCACTTCGTTAAGAAAAAAGAGCACGGCCTGTCGCTTGCCTTCAACGCCGTAGAAAACCGATATATCCTTATTTGGGAAATCGATTTCGGCATATATCCTTGGAACAAGGTCAAGCTGCGCCGAGGCGAGTTCTCCCAAAAACTGTTCGACAGGACTGCTTTCGCTGTCCTTGACGTTTAAAAGCCAGTAAGTGATTGCGTCGCTAAGCTCGCTGATGTCCTCTGAAAAGGGGTGAAGAGCAAGGGCATCACAAAGAGCCTTTTTCTGGTAGGCCTCTTTACAGTGGCGCGCAAAATAAACCGCCATGTTTCGCAAATTCCCGTCGTCGCGGAGGGCTGCTCTTTTGCCGCGGCGGAGTCGGCTTATATATGACGCGTCAAGCGAAACATAAAGCGAAAGTGCACTGTTCGTGGTCTTTGTAATGTCCATTAGGAAGTTTAGTTTTTCTGAAAAGGTCATAAGACGACTCTTCCTTTCATCCACAATGTCCGATTGCCGACATTATATCAAACATCTATTTGTGATACAAGCGAAAGTGTCATGAATCGTGCCAAATGAGATAAACCTAAAGATTGCAAAATCAGAATTTGCGATTACATAACAGAAAACGGCAGCTAAACACTTTTGTGCTTAACTGCCGTTTCCTCAATGGAGGAGAAGATTATGGATATATATCAAAGCCGCAAATGCGACTGGGATACAAGAAGCTATATATCGCTTTGAGAGAGAAATTCGTTCAGAAGGTTCATGCAGACAGCCTTGCGGTATTCCATGCTGACACGTCCTCTAATCGGAACTATGCTCTGGGAATAGGCGCTGACGAAGTCCTGTTTTATCGCCGAGGCTTCCGCAAGCGTTTTGCCGAGGAACATTTTTTCAAGGTCTTTAAAGCGCAGAACCGTGTCCGCAACAG
Organism: Clostridia bacterium; assembly: GCA_009929315.1. GTDB lineage: Bacteria > Bacillota > Clostridia > Oscillospirales > Oscillospiraceae > UBA2658. The sequence goes on along the minus strand of SAAS01000004.1, from coordinate 102,869 downwards.
CGCCGAAGGCACAGGCAATATTGGAGATTCGCCCGTCCTTCAAGGAAAGTACGCCGGCAAAGGATACGCGCGAAATGGCGAGGGCGTTTCTGGCCCCGACCTTAAAATAGGAATATCTGCCAAAATCGGCTTTAGGAATCAGAATCTCTGTTATAAGCTCGTTTTCCGCCATATCCAGTTTCTTGCGTCCGAGGTAAAACTTATCGATATCTACAAGGCGGCTGCCCGAAACGGAGGAGAGTTGGAGCTTGGCATCGAGCGCGAAGCACACTAGAGCAGAGTCCGCCTTGGCGGAGCCATTGCCGATGTTTCCGCCCATTGTGCCGAGATTTCGGATGGCGGGAGCCGCAATCTGGCTTACCGCGTCCTTCAATATTTGCGGAACAAGCTCGCTTTGCAAAATTTTCTCGTAGGTGCAGGCGGCGCCGATGCGAATATATTCCGCATCTTCATAAATTCCGCGCATTTCGCAGACCTTATTTAAAAACAGATAACACAAGTTCTCGTCTGCTTCAATCATGAGATCAGTACCGCCGGCATAGGGAGTTACCTTGTTTTCGGAGCGGATTTTGAGCGCTTCCTGCAAGCTCGTGGGCTGATAGTATTCTACCATAGTCCGTTACCCTCCTTTGCAGCAATCGATATGGCGTTAACAATTGCGTTATAACCGGTGCAGCGGCAAAGATTGCCCGAGATGCCAACACGAATTTCGTCCTCGGTGGGATGAGGAGTTTTTGCCAAAACACATTCTGCCGCCAAAACCATGCCTGGGATACAGTAGCCGCACTGCACGGCGGAGACGGAAGCGAAAGCCTTGTCAAGAACCGCATAGCGCGCGGTTTCGCAGTAGCCTTCGATTGTGGTTATGGTACTGCCGTTTATCGAGCCCATTGCAACCATGCAGGAATTGACAAGAAGCCCGTCGATAATAACCGAGCAGGCACCGCATTCACCTTCTTTGCAGCCGCATTTTACACCGGTAAGGCGAAAATCGTCACGCAGAACGTCCAAAAGACGCGCGGCCGGGTTTCCTGTGAATTTGACTTCTTTTCCGTTTAATACAAAATCGATACTATTCATAGCTTCACCCCCTGCAAAACTTTCATAGTGTCGTCCATTGAGAACGGCGCCTTGTTGATAGGCTTTCTGAGTGCTTGCTCCATCGCACCGATATATGCACCGGGTGCGCCGACAAGCGGAAGCTCACCCGCACCCTTTGCGCCGTAAGGTCCGTCGGGGTATTTTTCAACGTGCATTATGACCTCGAGTTTAGGTACGTCCATTGAAGTTGGGATTATGTAATCCGAAAAGCTGTTGTTTCTTATGCGTCCTTTTTCGTCGGCTGCCATTTGCTCAATCGAGGCATAGCCTATTCCCTGAAGATAACCGCCCTCCATCTGTCCGAGAACGACGTTAAGATCAACCGGAGTACCTACATCAAAGCAGCCCCAGGCTCCAAGAATCTTGCTGACACCCGTGAGTGTATCAACCTCGACCTCAATCACATTCACGCCCCAGGCATAGGTGGGGTAGGCGTCGCCCTGAAATTTATCAATGTAGAAGGGAATGAGAAAATCAGGCTCCTTGAAGCGCTCCTCAACAATCTGATCCTCGCCGTCAACCCAGCTTTCACGAAGCTTGATGGCGGCGCGGCGCAAAAGTTCACCGACTGTCATGAGTGAGCGCGAGGCTACTGTGGGGCCCGAGTCGGGAACCCTGTCCGTGTCGGGGTTTTCGATGATGATTTTCTCGTAAGGCAAATTGAGCTCGTGAGCCACAATCTTCGAGAAGGTTGTTTTAAGTCCCTGACCGATATCGGAGTTTGAAACCAGAATTTCAACCGAACCGTCGGGATATTTGTGGAGCTTCGATACCGCCTTGATGTGGTCACGCTCACCGCTTCCCGTGAAGCCCGCGCCGTGGAAAAACATCGAGCTTCCTACACCGCGGCGATATCTGCCTGTCTGCGCTATTGCGTATTCGAGGCGTTTTTCGCGATAACCCGAAGCTGCGTCGATTTTCTCAACCATTTCGGGCAGGGGAACGGGAAAGTGATAAATACCGCTCGTGGAGGTGGCGTCGCCCTGCTTAACGGCGTTATCAAGCTTGAACTGCATTGGGTCAAGACCTAAATCGAAAGCAATGTGGTCCATTATCATTTCAACCGCGAAGAAGGTCTGGGGAGCGCCGAAACCGCGGTAAGCTCCGCTGGGCACGAGATTTGTCTTGACGGCACGACCCTTTACTCTCAGGTTATCAACCTTGTAAACGCCGCTTGAGCAAATAATACCTCTTTGCAGAACTACTGCGGACAGGGTTGTATAAGCACCGCCGTTAAAAATAACGTCAATGTCCATTGCGGTGATCTTGCCGTCCTTTACAGCAACCTTGTAGGTGCATAAAGAGGGGTGGCGCTTGCTTGTAAACTCCATATCTTCGCGGCGGTCAAATATAACTCTGACGGGTTTTCCCGCCTTTTTCGCGGCAACAGCAACCTGACAGGCGAGAATAGAGGGAAAGGCCTCCTTGCCGCCGAAGCCGCCGCCGGTTGTGTCCTGCTTAATCTGAACCCCTTCGGGAGAGCTGCCCATAGCTCTGACGACGGCGCCCTTGACGTAATAAGGACACTGCATTGAGCCGTGGACGGTCATTTTATCAGGCTGAGGCTCACCAATCATGCCCTGGGTTTCAAGATAGGCCTGCTCCTGATAGCCGGTTTCAAACTGCTCTGTGTAAACCTTGTCCGCCTCCGCAAAAGCTTTTTCAATGTCGCCCTTGCCAAAGTCGTATTCAAAAAATACGGTATCAAAATCTCGGACATTGAGAACTGCCGGAAGCTCTTCATAAACAACTTCAATCGCCTTCAAGAGGCGCTCTGTTTCCGCTTCGTCGGGTCCGACAACCATTAAAATCGGGTCGCCGATGTATTCCACCGTTTCACGGGCGAAAACCGGAGTATCATCCTTAACGATATTTACATTGTTATCGCCCGGAACGTCGTTCTTATCAACGACAAAATATCCCTCGGGAATTTCGGGCAGACGGATTTCTGCTATTCTCGCTCTTGCCTTTGATGAGTGAAGGAGCTTTCCGTAAAGAACTCCCTCAAGAGGATAATCGCCGACATAAAGCGCTTTTCCGCTCATCTTCTGGGCATGGTCTTTTTTTTCAACTGAGCCGCCGATGTTCATTGTCATATAAAACCCCCATCGATAGATTTTGTTAAGACATAAAAATTAAAAATTGCGGGAACAAGGGAAAGCATGGGATATGATTACTTTTCCTTTTTATAATAGCTGTCCTTAATGGGCAGGCTGTTGCGAAAACGACCGTCAAAGCGGTAGTAAGCGTGAGCGCAGGCGGGGGAAGTGGGAATCAAACAAAGCTCACCGACTCCCTTTGCGCCGAAGGCATAGGGCAGCTTTTGCCCTGCGGCCTGAACAAACTTAACCTCAAGCTCCGGTACATCGGGAGCGCGCATAAGACCGATTGTGCCAAACTTGACCTTGGGATAGCCGCCCTCATGAGGGAAGCTCTCAGTAAGAGCAAAGCCGAGTCCCATAACTATTCCGCCTTCAATTTGTCCCTCGCAGGACTGAATGTTGACGGGTGTGCCGACATCATAGGCGGCAACAACTCTTGATACTTTGCCGTTATCGTCAAGGATAACCACCTGCGCGCCGTAGCTGTAGCTGACATGACTAATGGGGTTTTCTTTATCGCTGCCCATTTTATCGGTCACAGCGGAGAACTCGCCGTAAAACTCTTTGCCCTCCAAATCGGCAAGAGTAAGACCGCGTTTAAGCTCCTCAGAGAGCTTTTCAGCCGCCCTGCGGGTTGCTTCACCCGTCAGAACCGTCTGGCGCGAGGCGGTGGAGGTGCCGGAGTTCGGAGTGCGAACCGTGTCCGGCCTTTCGACAAAAACGAGAGAGGGATTAAGCCCCGTCTGCTCACAGAGCATGTGAGTACACATTGTTGCTATGCCCTGACCCATGCAGGCAGCCGAAGTCAGGATGCGAACTATGCCGTTTTCGATGACCAGCTTGCAGCGTCCGATATCACTGTTGCCGACGCCCGTGCCGCTGTTTTTGAAGGCAGCCGCAATGCCCGCGTAAGGGCTTGATTCATAGACATCTTTAAGTGCAAGCAGGCATTCGGCCATGGCGCAGTTTTCATCAGCCTTTTGACCGTTCGGAAGCACTTGTCCGGGACGGATAGCGTTCCTGTATCTAATCTCCCAAGGGGATATTCCTGCCATCTCGGCAAGCAGATTCAGGTTGTTTTCGGTAGCAAAGCAGCTCTGCGTGACGCCAAATCCGCGGTAAGCGCCGCCCACTACATTGTTTGTATAAACCGACATTCCGAGTATGTCAACATTTTGATAATTATAGGGGCCTGCCGCGTGAGTGCAGGCGCGCTGGAGGACGGGACCGCCGAGTGAGGCATAAGCACCCGTGTCCGCGATCAGAACAGCCTTCATACCTGTGAGGATTCCGTTTTCATCGCAGGCGGTGGTGAAATCCATCTCCATTGCGTGGCGCTTGGTGTGATAGTTAAGACTTTCTTGGCGGGAAAACTTGACCTTGACCGGGAGCTTTGTGTACCAGGCCATAAGAGCGGCGTGGTGCTGAACAGTCATGTCTTCCTTGCCGCCAAAGCCGCCGCCGACAAGCTTTGAAGAGGAATGAACCTTCTCAACGGGGATATTAAGCATGTGGGAAATTTCGTGCTGCTCGTCATAAACGGACTGAGAGCCTGTGTATAAGATAAGCCCGTCCTCGCCGTCCGGAATTGCAATTGCACATTCGGGCTCCATAAAAGCGTGGTCATTAAAGGGCGTGCTGTAATGCTGAGTCACCACATATTTGGAGTTTTTAATGGCTTCCTCGGCGTTTCCTCTTATGAGAACTTCTTTCCTCATAATATTACCCTTGGAATGAATTAAGGGAGCGTCGGGCTTTAAAGCCTCCTGCGGGTCTGTTATCGGTGTAAGCTCCGTATAGTCGACTATTATAAGGGAGAGTATCTCATTGAGCGATTCTTCCCTGCGCGAGCCAACAAGAGCGAGAGCGTCGCCGATATAGCGGGTTGTTCCGCCGACGGCAATCATAACGTCCCAGTCCATAACAAGATGACCGATTTTATTGTTCGGAACATCCTGCGCAGTCAGAATTTCAACGCAGTCGGGGTGTTTGAGAGCCTCCGAAAAATCGATGGCGTTAATGACGGCGCGGGGATACTTGGTGCGCAAGGCCTTGGCAAAAATCATGTGGGGAACTATTATATCGTCTACGTATTCGCCCGTTCCGAGAACCTTTTCCGCCGCATCGACACGCTTGAAGCGCGAATTGATTCTGGCCTCGGTTTCAGGCGCGGGAAGAGGCAAATCCTCGCGAATATAGCGCGCCGCGTCAAGTATGGCCTCTTCAATCTTTTTATATCCCGTGCAGCGGCAAAGGTTGCCCTTTATCGCCTGCTTCACCTCTTCGCGGGTGGGGGATTTGTTTTCGTCTATAAGGCTCTTTGCGCTTATAACCATTCCGGGGATGCAAAAACCGCACTGAACAGCGCCGGCTTCGGCAAAGCAGTGCGTGTAAACGTCCTTTTCGCGCTGGGAAAGCCCCTCGACGGTAATAATGCTTTTACCCTCAAGCGTACTGATTTTCGGAATGCAGGCTTTGACCTTTTTCCCGTCCACCAAAACGGTGCAGGCGCCGCAGGCGCCCTCGCTGCAGCCGTCCTTGGCGGCGGTAAGTCGCAAATCATCGCGCAAAAAAGCAAGCAGCTTCTTGTCGTGATTGGTTGTATAGGTGTTACCGTTGACGTTCAGAGTAAACATAAGAGCCCCCTTCGCGTATGTTCGTGCAATTGAGTATATAGTGAATATATTATACTACAATTCAATTATAAAAAGAGTTAAGACTTAGTTCAACGTATTTGTTAAAATAACTTGCTATTGGCACAGTTTCCTATAAAATATTGCTTACATGGAACTGCTTGTCAAACTCGGTTTGAGCGTAATGGAACACATTGCCCTCAAACCTCTGATAGGCCTTCAAAAACGCGACGCCCTCATCGGTTAGCGTTGTTCTTCCCCCGTGGCTTCCGCCGTGCCTTCTGGTAACCACAGCGTAGCCAAGCTCCTTTTCAAGCTTGTTTAGCATGTCCCAAGCCTTTCCGAGGGAGAGTGCCATCATCTCGCTAGCCTTTTTTACGGAATTCATATCCAGTATTAAAAAAAGCAGCAGCTTTGTTCGCGAATTGAAAAAAACATATTCCTTGGCGAGATCCACGCTGACAAAGCTGTGGAGCAGGCTTTCGTTGTGCCGATTTAGGTTTGCCTGAAGCTGCTCGGCGTTATGAATACTGTGGAGTATGCCCTCGTCATTAACCTTCGCCCATATTCGTCGCTCACCGAGCGTTTCCGCGGCTCCGCGCAGACCGTTTTCTCCCGAATACTCCAGAAGCTCGGGTATAATGGAGGAGGAGATTATAACGGGATGTCCGCCGACACCATTATGACAGGGAGTAACCATATCGCCCTGCGTGTCCATAAGGGTTTTTAGGGTGCTGGGCGAGAACATGGGAACATTGACGGGTACGAATACAATGCGTTCGCACTTATCCTGAAGATATTTAAGACCGATTTTCACCGAGTCGAAAAGCGGCGGAGCTTCAAAATTATCGTTGTGTAAAAATATTACGTCAAAGCTGGCAAGGTGGTTTTTAACCTCAAATTCATCGGTTCCCGTAACAATCACGATGGGGAAAATTCCCGCCTGCTGGAACGAGAGCACAATGCGTTTAATGATGGTTATTGAGCCAATCTGCAACAAGGGCAGAGCTTCCTTTTTACTTGCGGCCGCTATTATTCCGCCGGTTCCGCTTATAAACATATTTCTCACGCTCCCTTTCGTCCAAGAAAATAGGAAAAATTAAAACTGAATAAGGCTTGATTTATATATGCTCATGATAAGGATGAGTGTTTCTACAAACTACCGCAATAGTTGTCTATAAATCTTCGATGTGATAGAATACTTGTGTAACGCCGCGATTGGCGCTGCACAAAGAAGAGAGGCGTAGACTTATGAAACCGAAAACTTATGCGATTAAGGGCGACATTTGCTTCAGCACCGGCAAAAACGAGCTACACACGTTTGAGAATCATTATTTAGTGTGCGTGGACGGACTTTCCGCAGGCGTTTTTGAGACGCTTCCCGAAAAGTATGCCTCGCTTGAGATTTTTGACTTCACGGGGCAGCTTATCGTTCCGGGCTTAGTAGATTTGCATATTCACGCCCCGCAGTTTACCTTCCGCGGGCTCGGGATGGATGACGAGCTGATGGACTGGCTCAATAATCACGCCTTCCCCGAGGAGGGCAAGTATTCTGATTTGGAATACGCCGAAAAGGCCTACACCGAATTTGCCGAAAAGCTAAAGATGAGCGCTACAACCAGAGCCTGCATTTTCGCAACTGTGCATGTACCCGCAACGGAGCTTCTGATGGAGCTCATGGAGAAAACGGGGTTGCACACTTATGTCGGCAAGGTAAATATGGACAGAAACTGTCTTGATTATCTTGTCGAGAGCACCGAAGAATCAATCAGTGATACGGAATCATGGGTGCAAAACACCGCAAACCGCTTTGAACACACGAAAGTAATATTAACACCCAGATTTTTGCCGACCTGTACGGATGAGCTCATGAGGGCGCTTAGAAAAATTCAGGTGAAATATTGCTTACCCCTTCAGTCACATATTTCTGAAAATCCAGCCGAAATTGAACTCGTTAAGGCTCTTTATCCGAAAGCCGCCTTTTACGGCGACGCGTACGACAGTTTCGGGCTCTTCGGAAAAGATGTTCCGACCTTAATGGCACATTGCGTGTATTCGGAAGGGGAGGAGCTTAATCGCCTTAAAGAAAACGGCGTGTTTGTCGCACATTGCCCGCAGTCGAACTTGAACCTTGCCTCGGGAGTTGCCCCTGCAAGAAGCTTTCTAGATATGGGCATACGCTGCGGACTGGGAACAGATGTTGCCGGCGGCTTCTCCGAATCCATTTTCCGTGCGATGGCAGACGCCGTGCAGATGTCAAAAATCAGGTGGAGGCTGCTCGACAAAGCTCTGAAACCGCTTAGCTTTGAGGAAGCGTTCTATCTCGGCACAAAGGGCGGCGGAGAGTTTTTCGGACGCGTCGGCAGCTTTGAAGAGGGATATGAGTTTGACACGGTGGTAATAGACGATGCCCCGCCGAAGCACTTTAGCGATATCACGCTCAAGGAGAGGCTTGAGAGATATGTTTATCTCTCGACAGGGCGCGAAATAGCTCATAAGTTCATTTCGGGTACACAAATATTTTAGAATATATACTCGTAATGTGCAATAATTATTATGCAATGGGACTAGTCATAAATTGACCGGTCCCATATTTGCAGCTAATATTTATCGCTGTTCAGCAGCCGCCAAATCAAAGCGAAATTCTTGTTCCGGTTTTGCCGTTAATTCCGTCACTTGCTTTTTCAAGAAGTGTAATGAGCGCCGTGCGTCCCGCTTTTGAGGAAGCAAAACGAACGGCCGACTGCACCTTGGGGAGCATCGAGCCGGGAGCAAAATGCCCCTCGTCGATATAGCGCTCCGCCTCGGCAACCGTTATATCGGAAAGCCATTTCTGATCGGGCTTTCCGAAATTAACTGCCGCCTTTTCAACGGCTGTAAGAATAATAAGATAGTCCGCGTCCAGATTCTCGGCGAGAAGGCAGCTGGCGTGGTCTTTATCGATAACCGCGCTCGCGCCCTTTAGGTGGTTTCCGTTTCTCATAACCGGGATACCTCCGCCGCCGCAGGCGATAACGAGCTGACCCGAATCAACAAGTGAGCGTATTGCCTCAAGCTCAATTATTTCAACAGGCTTCGGGGAGGCGACAACACGGCGATAGCCTCGCCCCGCGTCCTCTTTGACAATATAGCCATACTTGCTTTCGGCAGCTTTCGCCTCCTCAAGGCTCATAAACTGACCGATAGGCTTGCTGGGAGTCTGAAAGGCCGGATCTTCCGCGTCAACACGCACCTGCGTAATCATTGTAGCAACGGGAATGTTGTGTATGCCCCTGTTGAAAAGCTCTTCACGAAGCGCGTTCTGCAAATCGTAACCGATGTAGGCCTGACTCATGGCGACGCAGACGGAAAGGGGAGTGTTGGGCTGCTTGGGGTCCTCGCGGGAGAGGGCTGCCATGGCGTTATTTATCATTCCGACCTGAGGTCCGTTTCCGTGAGAAACGATAACCTCGCAGCCGGACTCTATCAAATCGACAATGGCCTTTGCCGTTACTTTAACAGCAAGCATCTGCTCGGGAAGCGTATTTCCAAGAGCGTTTCCGCCCAAGGCAATTACTATGCGCTTTTTCTTAGACAAAAAATCGCCTCATTTCAAAATTGATTAAATGCAAGAGCTTCGCCCTGCTTGCAAATATAAGCAAAGCGAAGCGGCCTGCTGAGTGTTTTTCTAATCGCTTACTCTCTTTGCGGCTTTTTCTTCAAGCTGCTTGAGGGTTTCGGCGGGGTTTTTGAATTTGCTCAGGAAAATCATAGCGGCGATGACGTAGGGCTTAAAGCTTGCCTGCTTGTAAAGTGGGGTGCGGTAGCGGTCAAACACGGAGGCGTCAACCTCACCCTCATCACAGCTTACGCCCGTGATGTCGGCAGGCAGACAGTGCAGATAAAGCGCCTTGCCGTCTTTTGTTGTTTTCATAAGTTTCTCGGTGCAGGCCCAGTCCTTATGCTCGGCGTTCTGAGCGAGAAGTTCCTTTTCAAGAGCCTTAATACCGTCAAAATCGCCGTTTCCGTAAAGGTCTGTTCTCTTTTCCATAGCGGCAAAGGAGGCCCAGCTCTTCGGATAAACGATGTCTGCGTCCTTAAAGGCGTCCTCCATGCTGTTTGTTTTTCTGAAGGAGCCGCCGGAGGCTTCCGCGTTCTTCTTCGCGATTTCTTCGACCTCGGGCATAACGTCATAGCCTTCGGGGTGAGCAAGCACGACCTCCATACCCATTCTGGTCATAAGACCGATAACGCCCTGAGGAACGGAAAGGGGCTTTCCGTAGGAGGGCGAATAAGCCCAAGTCATCGCGAGCTTCTTGCCCTTAAGATTTTCGATTCCGCCGAACTCGTGGATAATGTGGAGCATATCGGCCATGCACTGGGTGGGATGGTCAATGTCACACTGGAGGTTAACAAGGGTGGGTCTCTGCTCCAAAATTCCGTCCCTGTTGCCATCCTCAACCGCTTTGGCAACTTCTCTCATATAGGTGTTGCCCTTGCCGATGTACATATCATCGCGGATTCCGATTACGTCGGCCATGAAGGAAATCATGTTTGCGGTTTCTCTCACGGTTTCGCCGTGGGCGACCTGCGACTTGCCCTCGTCAAGATCCTGAACCTCAAGACCGAGCAGGTTGCAGGCAGAGGCGAAGGAAAAACGGGTGCGGGTTGAGTTGTCGCGGAAGAGGGAAATGCCCAAACCGCTGTCAAATACCTTTGTGGAGATGTTTCTCTCGCGCAGATTGCGAAGCGCGTCGGCGACAGTCCAGAGAGCCTCAAGCTCGTCCTCGGTTTTTTCCCAGGTCAGGAAAAAGTCGTTGCCGTACATTTTGTCAAATTCCAAGCTATCGAGCTTGTCAATAAATTCCTGTAAAGTTTTCAAGTAATATACCTCCAAATATATGTCTGTTTGTTAATTTTCGCGATTACTTGCAGTAAAGTGTCGGTACTGCGGCATAGACTGCGGCGCAGGTAACAAGATCCTGTTTCCAGGTCTTTTCGTTCGGGGCATGCGCCTGAGCTTCCGCACCGGGTCCGAAGCCGATGCAGGGTATGCCGTTGCGGCCCATGATGGAAACGCCGTTTGTTGAGAAGGTCCATTTATCGGTGAGAGGACGGGATTTTCTCATTTCAGCCGTCACATCGGCACCGATTCTTTCCGTACCGAAAAGTCCCTTGTAGCTTTCCTCCAGAGCCTTTGTGACAGGGTGCTCTTCCGGAATAACCCATGTGGGGAAATAGCACTCGATGGGGTAGACACAGCCCTTCCATGAGGGGCGGTCGTAGCAGTACATTGAAACCTTTACGTCCTCGCCGTATTTTTTAACGGCGGGGAGGGCGCGGATTTCCTCAAGGCAGCTTTCCCAGGTTTCGCCGACTGTCATTCTGCGGTCAAGCGACACGGCGCAGGAATCGGCGACGGCGCAGCGGCTGGGGCTTGTAAAGAAAATTTCGGAGGCGGTCACTGTTCCGCGCCCGAGGAAGCGGGCTTCTTTATATTCCTTGTTGTACTTTTCTTGGAGCATCTTGACAAGACCCTTGATTTCAGTTCCGTCTTCGGCGTCGTTCTCGTTCAGAGAGCGGACGTTTTGAAGGATGTCTGCCATCTTGTAAATTGCGTTGTCGCCTCGCTCGGGTGCGCTGCCGTGGCAGGAAATTCCTTTAACGTCAACGCGGATTTCCATTCTGCCGCGCTGTCCGCGATAGATTCCGCCGTCAGTAGGCTCGGTGGAAATTACGAAATCGGGACGCACCTTGTCCTCGTTGATAATGTACTGCCAGCAAAGACCGTCGCAGTCCTCCTCCTGAACGGAGCCGACGACTAAAACGGTGTATTTGTCGCTGAGAAGTCCCAAATCCTTCATGATTTTTGCGCCGTAGACGGAGGAAACTATGCCGCCGAGCTGGTCGGAGGTTCCGCGTCCGCCGATTTCGGTTTCGGTTTCGTAGCCCTCGTAAGGGTCAAAATTCCAGTTCTTAATATTGCCGATTCCGACTGTGTCTATGTGCGCATCAAAGGCGATGAGGGTTTTTCCTGTGCCCATGTAACCGAGGATGTTTCCCTGCGGGTCAATCTCAACCTTATCAAAGCCGACTTTTTTCATCTCCTGAGCGATGCGGTTAATATGACCCTCTTCGCCGCTGCTCTCTCCGGGAATTTTTACGAGCTCACGTAAAAAAGCGGTCATATCCTTTTCATAGCTTTTTGCACTTTCGTTGATTTTTGTAAAATCCATAAATTTAACTCCTCAAATATATTTCTTTATTTCAGCATTCGGCAGCTTCCCAGACTATCGCTTTATTTCCTTCGGGGTCGGTGTCCCCCTCGGTTGAGAAAAGGAGCACCTTTGAGTTCGCGTTAAGACCAATCGCGTCGCGCAAGTCCTTGTATTTTTCATCTTTTATAACTGAAGCCAGAAGTCCCATTGAAACAGCTCCCGATTCGCCTGAAACGACCTGAGGGTCACCCTTTATCGGTGCCGCAAGCATACGCATCCCGTTTGCGGCAACCCAGTCGGGGCAGGAGACGAAAATCTTGACGTGGTTTTTCAGAATATCCCACGCGATTGTGTTCGGCTCTCCGCAGGCAAGTCCCGCCATTATAGTTTGCATATCGCCGTCAACAATTTCAATTGAGCCGTCGCCGAGAAGAGCGCTTTTATAAAGACAAGCCGCGGCGTCGGCCTCGACCACAACCACAACCGGAGGGTTTTCGGGGTAGCGGTTGTAAAAGTAGCCCTGTACCGCGCCTGCAAGGGAACCGACCCCTGCCTGAATAAAAACATGTGTCGGACGGCCAAAGCCGTAACCTGTCATCTGTTCGTCGACCTCCATTGCCATTGTTCCGTAACCCTGCATAATCCATGAAGGGATTTCTTCATAGCCGTCCCAAGCGGTATCCTGAACGACAACGCCGTTCTGGGTTTCGGAGGCAGCCTGCGCCGCCATTCTTACGCACTCATCATAATTCGCGTCTTCAATTGTGGCTGAGGCGTTTTCCTTAAGAATGTTATCGAGTCTTGTCTTTTTCGTTCCCTTCGGCATAAATACTACGGCCTTCTGGTGCAGCATATTTGCAGCCCAAGCCACGCCTCTGCCGTGATTTCCGTCAGTCGCCGTGAAGAAGGTGGCGTGTCCGAACTCCTTTTTCAGAGTATCGGAAGTAAGCACCTCGTATGAAAGCTCGGAAACGTCCTTGCCGGTCTGCTTTGCAATATATTTTGCCATCGCGAAAGAGCCGCCCAAAACCTTGAAGGCGTTAAGACCGAAGCGATAGGATTCGTCCTTGACAAAAAGCACCTTGATGCCGAGATATTCGGCCATTTGGTCAAGCTTTGCCAGAGGAGTTCTTGTATATTGCGGAAAGCTTTCGTGAAAACTTTTTGCCTTAGAAACCTCTTCAAGGGACATTATTTGCAAGTGCTCGTCCGATGTTTTCGGTATGCGGTTTTCCACCCAGAGAATTTCTTTTTCCATTATGTTATTTCGCCGCGCCGAAATGGGATATGACGGCGGCAGTCCTTTCTGTTTTTAGAGATTGTCGTCCTTGACTTCGTTCATGTAGTTATATAAAGTAAACTTAGAAATTCCGAAATACTCGGAAACCTTATCGCCCGATTTAGTGACGAGGAAGGCCCCCGCGTCGTTAAGAAACTGAATCGCCTTGATTTTATCTTCCTTTGTCATGCGCGCCACAGGCTTTCCGACAAGTTCCACAGACTGACGGATAAGGCTTTCCAGCAAATCGTTTACGTTGCTGACAATAGGCTCAGGGCGAATTTCTCCCTGATCGGGTTCTACTGTAATCCAGTTTTTCAAGGCAAGACCGACAGACATAAGGTCGGTTATGTCATAGTTAATGGAGAGAATATATCGGATTTTGCCCTCGTCATCTCTGATGAAAAGTGTGCTCGATTTCAGAGTGCGCCCGTCAGGCGTTTGCGTCAGGTAGCAGAGATGGTCCTTGATATCCGAGGATTCTCTGTGCATGGTTTCAAGAACAACCTTCGAGGTGCCGCTGCCGGCTGTTCTTCCCGTGACTTGTCCGTTAACTATATAGACGATTGAGTTTTCAAGATCGCCTGATAAATCATGAATAGCAACCTCACAGTTCGACCCGAACTGTTTGGCGATTCCGTTAGCAATTGCTTTAAGATTTTCCAGCATATTTTCCAATTTATTCGCCCCTTATTAACGCTCGGCCCATAATTAGCGCCATGTTATAGTCACATAATATCACAATTATTTTGATATTCAAGACAAAAATACAAAATAATTTAGTATATCTAAATATAATTTAGAATTAGCTTGTATATGTGATAGTTTAGTGCTAATATTACGATATAAGAATGTACTTAATTTTGTTAATTAGTCATTAACGACAAATTCGGGAGGTTAGCTTATGGTGATAATTGGAAACGGAAGACTGATTACCAGAGACTCAGGCAAGCCGTATATAGAAAACGGAGCCGTTGTTATTGAAGGAACGGAGATAACTAAGCTCGGGAAAACGGCTGAGATGCGCAAGCTGTTTCCGAATGCGGAGTTTATCGACGCAAAGGGCGGGCTTATCATGCCCGCGTTCATAAACACCCATGAACACATTTACAGCGCCATGGCGCGAGGCCTAAGCATAAACGGATATAATCCGAAGGGCTTTCTCGACATTCTTGAAGGAATGTGGTGGACGATTGACCGCAACCTGACTCTTGAACAGACAAGACAGAGCGCAAGAGCGACCTACATTGAGTGCATCAAAAACGGTGTGACCACGGTTTTTGACCACCACGCGAGCTTCGGCGAAATTACGGGAAGCCTTTACGCGATTGAGGACGCGGCGAAGGAGCTGGGAGTGCGCTCCTGCCTTTGCTATGAGATTTCTGACCGCGGCGGCAAGGAAAAGACCCGTCTTGCTGTCAAAGAAAACGAGTCCTTTATAAAGCATGCCTTAAGTGACAAAACAGATATGCTCGCGGGCATGATGGGACTTCACGCCTCGTTTACACTGTCGGACGAAACGCTTGAGCTTTGCGCCGCAAGCAAACCGCAGGAAGTGGGCTATCATATCCACGTCGCCGAGGGAATAGAGGATTTGCACCACTGCCTGAAGCACTACGGGAAGAGGGTTCTGGACCGTTTGATGGATTTCGGAATACTCGGCTCGAAAACAATAACCGCTCACTGCATATATGTTAACGGACACGAAATGGAACTTTTAAAAGATACGGATACAATGGTTGTTCATAATCCCGAATCAAATATGGGCAATGCCTGCGGCTGTCCGCCTACTATGGAAATGGTACACCGAGGAATTTTGACGGGGCTTGGAACGGATGGTTACACCCACGATATGATTGAGTCATATAAGGTTGCCAACGTCCTGCATAAGCACAGCCTATGCGACGCGACTGTCGCCTGGGGCGAGGTTCCTCAAATGCTTTTTGAAGGGAACGCGAAAATCGCGGGTCGCTACTTTAAAAAGGAGCTCGGCATTCTGAAAGAGGGCGCCGCCGCGGATGTAATTGTTTTGGACTACATTCCCTACACTCCGTTTGACGGCTCAAATTGCAACGGGCATATCCTCTTCGGCATGAACGGCAGAAATGTGGTTACGACTGTCTGCAACGGAAGGGTTTTAATGAAGGATCGCGAGCTTATCGGAATTGACGAGGAAAAGACAATGTCCGAGATTCGCGAGGCCTCCGAGAAATTGTGGAAAAAAATAAACGGTTGATTATAAATAGGGAGGGGTACTCAATATGGGCGACAGAATGACACCGATTCCGTTTTCCGACTTAATGGAATGGATACTCAAAGAGAAAAAGGCCAAAGGTACAGTTTTCGGCATTACCAGGCCGTACATATTTGAACATGACCATGAATGGCAGGTCTTTGGCGGAAAGCTTGAAACGCCCTTCGGGCCCGCGGCGGGACCGCATACTCAGCTTGCCCAGAATATAATCGCGGCATATTACGCAGGCAGCCGTTTTTTCGAGCTTAAAACCGTTCAAATTCTGGACGGCGAGGATTTGCCTGTTTCAAAACCCTGTATTAAGGCTGACGATGAGGGCTATAACGTCGAGTGGTCAACCGAGCTCTATGTTCCTCAGGCCTTCGACGAATACGTCAAGGCGTGGTTTGCCCTGCACGTAATGGCAAAGGAATTTGGCCTGGGCGAGATGGACGGCTTCCAGTTTAACATGAGCGTGGGCTACGACCTTGAGGGAATTAAAACTCCGAAAATTGACAGATTTATCGAGGGACTTAAAAACGCAGGCAATACACCTATTTTCAACGAATGTATGGCGTGGCTTAACGCAAACAGCGGAAAATTTGAAAACTTTTGTGCCGAGGATGTTAAGACGATTCCAGCAAAAATCTGTTCAAGCGTGACACTTTCAACCCTTCACGGCTGCCCGCCGCAGGAGATTGAGCGTATTGCCGCCTATCTAATGACGGAAAAAAAGCTGCACACCTTTGTCAAGTGCAACCCGACACTGCTCGGCTACGAATACGCGAGAGACCTGCTCAACAGTATGGGTTACGACTATGTCACCTTTGGCGAGTTCCACTTTAAGGATGATTTGCAGTACGCGGATGCCGTTCCGATGCTGAAGCGCCTTATGTCACTCGGGCAGGAGCTGGGTCTTGAATTCGGAGTTAAAATAACAAACACCTTCCCCGTTGATATCTGCGCCGAGGAGCTTCCCGGCAAGGAAATGTATATGTCGGGCAAGTCGCTGTTTGCGCTTTCAATGTCGGTTGCCGAGAAGCTGACGAAGGACTTTGACGGCAAGCTCCGCATTTCATTTTCCGGCGGACTTGATTATTTCAATATTGAAAAAGTCGTCGCTGCGGGAATATTCCCCGTGACAATGGCAACTACACTTCTGAAGCCGGGCGGCTATCAAAGACTTGAGCAGATAGCAAAGCTCTGGGAAAAAGGCTCAGGCGGAGCTTTTAAGGGCGCAGACTCCGCAGCGGTTTCGAGCCTTGTTAACGAGGCTAAACACTCAAAGCACCATGTCAAGGCAATTAAAACCCTCCCCTCAAGAAAAATTGATAAAAAAGTTCCGTTAATCGACTGCTTCCTTGCTCCCTGTCAGCAGGGCTGCCCGATTGGGCAGGACACAACAATCTATATGAAGCTCGCCGAGGAGGGCGCAATGCTCGAGGCTCTCGAGGTTATTGTCGAGAAAAATCCGCTTCCGTTTATAACGGGAACTATCTGCTCCCATAAGTGCATGACAAAATGCGTGCGCAATTTTTATGAGGAGCCCGTAAACATTAGAGCGATAAAACTCGCCGCGGCGAAGGGCGGCTTTGAGGAGCTTATGCGCGGAAGAACCGCTCCCGCAATATCCGCCGAAGGTAAAGCGGCAATTGTTGGCGGCGGTCCGGCGGGACTTTCCGCGGCTTATTTCCTTGCAAAGGGCGGTATGCAGGTTACACTTTTTGAAAAGCGTGATAAGCTCGGCGGAGTTGTCAGAAACGTGATACCCGACTTCAGAATTGACGGCAGCGCGATTGACAACGATATAAAGCTCGTGCTCTCAATGGGTGTCAAGGTTGAAACAGGCAAGGAGATTACCTCTCTCGAGAGCCTTAAGAGTGAGTTTGATAATATCATCCTTGCTGTCGGAGCATCTGAGAAGGGAGAGCTTAAAATCGGCGAAGCCGAAACTCTGAACGCCATTGATTTTCTTGAGAGCTTCAAGGAGAAAAAGGGCAAGCTCGATATCGGCAAAAAAGTCGCCGTAATTGGCGGCGGCAACACCGCGATGGACACGGCAAGAGCGGCAAAACGCACAAATAATGTGGAAAAGGTCATGCTTATCTACCGCAGAACAAAGCGCTATATGCCTGCCGACGAGGAGGAAATCCGCCTTGCAGTCGAGGACGGAGTTGAAATTTATGAGCTTCTCGCGCCTAGTGAATTTAAAAACGGAAAGCTCGTCTGCAAAAAAATGAAGATGGGCGCGCCCGACGCTTCGGGACGCCCCGGCTTTGAGGAAACGGACGAAACACTTACCTTCGAGGTGGATACAATAATTTCCGCTGTCGGCGAGAGAATACCGAAGAGCTTCTATCAGAATAACGGTCTCGCGCTTTCTGAAAAAGGGCGGCTGCTCGTGAGCGACGAAACTCTCGAGAGCTCCGTCAAGGGCGTTTATATAATCGGCGACGGTCTGATGGGTCCCGCAACGGTTGTTGAAGCCATCAGGGACGCAAGGAAAGCGGCGGAGGGCATACTCGGGAAGCCCGTCGCCATCGACTACGACACAAACGAAAAGCCCGAAGTTATTTACGGACGCAAGGGCGTTTTAAAGCAGGAGGATAAAGAAACTCTGGATTCCTCTCGCTGTCTTGAATGTATCTGTATCTGCGAGAACTGCGTTGAGGTCTGCCCGAACAGAGCAAATGTTTCTATAAGCGTACCCGGCAAGCACAGCAGTCAGATAGTCCACGTTGACTATATGTGCAACGAGTGCGGCAACTGCAGGAGCTTCTGCCCCTATGACAGCGCGCCGTATCTCGATAAGTTCACGCTGTTTTCAACAGTCGCTGATTTTGAAAACAGCAAAAACAGGGGCTTTGTCGTCACAGATATTGATACAAAAACGTGCAGGGTGCGGCTCGAAAGCGGAATCTTCGATTTCAGAGCAGACGAGAAGTTCTCGGCTATTCCCGAGGAAATTCGCAACTTAATTTCTGCAGTAATCAGCAAGTATCCTTATATGCTGTTACTGCCGTCAAAGCATTGAGCTTTGGGGAAAAAATATGAAAATACTGTTAAAAGGCGGAACCGTTGTTTCAGGTGATGAGGCTTCGCTTAAGGACGTTCTGGTTGAGGACGAAATAATAATCGGGGTCGGGTGTGACTTGTCCGACGAAAACGCGAAAATAGTTGACGTTTCTGGGAAGTTCCTTTTCCCGGGCTTTATTGACGCGCACACGCATTTTGACCTTGAGGCGGCGGGAACCATTACAGCCGACGATTTCAACACAGGCAGCCGTGCCGCCTTGCTCGGCGGAACTACTACTGTAATCGACTTTGCAACACAATACAGAGGTGAAAGCCTGAACCACGCTTTTGCGCACTGGATGAATAAGGCAAAGGACAAGGCCTCCTGCGATTACGGCTTTCACATGGCGATTTCCGATTGGAACCCAGGCGTTGCGGAAGAAATCACAGATATGCTCGAAATGGGCGTATCCTCCTTCAAGCTCTACATGACCTACGACGACATGATGGTTTCGGATAAGCAGATTTATGAGGTTTTAAAGCGCCTTAAGGAGCTTGGCGGTATTGCGGGCGTCCACTGTGAAAACAGCGGTCTGATTAAAGCTCTGGTCGCCGAGCAGAAGAAGCTCGGAAATAGCGGCGCTGCCTGTCATCCGATAAGCCGTCCCGCCGAGGTCGAAGCCGAGGCAATCAGCAGGCTCTGCCGCATTGCGGAGCTTGCGGAAGCACCGATTATTATTGTTCACCTTAGTTCTAAGCTCGGCTATGAGGAAGTGCTGCGGGCGAGGGCGCGCGGACAGAAGGTCTATCTTGAAACCTGCACGCAATATCTTTTGCTTGACGATGAACGCTACAAGCTGCCCTATCCCGAGGGCTTTAAATACATCATCGCTCCGCCGCTTCGTAAAAAAGATGACCAGAGCTGCCTCTGGGAAGCCTTGGCGGAAGGTGAAATCCAAACACTTTCGACTGACCATTGCAGCTTCACCTTAAAACAGAAGCTTGCCTCCGAAAAGGACTTTTCACTCGTTCCGGGCGGTATGCCGGGGGTGCAGGACAGGGGAGTATTGGTGTACAGCTATGGCGTTAAGGAAAATAAAATTTCCTTAACTCAAATGTGCAAGCTGCTTTCCGAAAACCCTGCGAAGCTCTACGGCGCTTTTCCGCAAAAGGGCAGCATTTCGGAAGGTGCCGACGCAGATATAGTTGTTTTTGACCCTGAAGAAAGAGGTGTAATCAGCGTAAAAACACAAGCGTATAACATGGATTACGCGCCATTTGAGGGCTTTGAAACCTGCGGACGGGTAAACGACGTTTATCTTCGGGGAAACAAGGTTGTCGAAGACGGCAGAGTGATTGCGGAGCATGGCGGTCGTTTCCTAAAAAGAGGCGGATTCAATCTTTGATTTATGCTTTGCGCTAAACTCGGTCAGAAGGGATCGAGCAGCACCAGCTCTCAGCTTCCATTTTGAAGGGAGTCAACGCCAATGGACATTAAAAAGCTCTTAAAGGAACTTTCCTTGGAGGAAAAAGCAAGCCTTTGCTCGGGGCTTGACAGCTGGCATACCGTACCGATTGAAAGGCTAGGCATTCCGTCAATAATGATGGCGGACGGGCCTCACGGACTTCGAATAGAGACTGAGGGATCGGGAGAGGATTTGCTTGCTAAGGAAAGCTATCCTGCAACCTGCTTTCCGACAGCGTCCGCTCTTGCCTGTTCGTGGGACACAGAGCTTATGTATAAACTTGGCAGCGCGTTGGGTGAAGAATGTCTTGCCGGCGGGGTTTCGATTCTGCTCGGACCGGGTGTAAATATTAAGCGGTCTCCGCTCTGCGGACGAAACTTTGAATACTATTCCGAAGACCCCCTTCTTTCGGGAGAGCTTGCTGTCGGATTCATCCGCGGCGTTCAGGATAAGGGCGTCGGAGTTTCGCTTAAGCATTTTGCGGTCAACAATCAGGAGACCGCAAGAATGACGACGGATGTTTTGCTGGATGAGAGAGCGTTGCGCGAGATTTACCTCACTAACTTCGAAATTGCCGTTAAAGCCGCGAAGCCATGGACGCTTATGTGCGCCTATAACATGCTGCGCGGCGAATACTGCTCGGAAAATAAGCTGCTTCTGACAGATATTCTTCGCAGCGAGTGGGGCTTTGAGGGACTGGTTATGTCCGATTGGGGCGCGGTAAACGAACGGGACGACGGTCTTGCCGGGGGACTTGATTTGGAAATGCCTGCAGGCGGGCAGGACAGTATAGATAAAATTGTTAATGCAGTCAAGAGCGGTAAGCTCTCCGAGCAAATGCTTGACACGGCGGTTGAACGAATTCTGACACTTGTAAATAACGGCTTTATAAACAAGAAGGAAAACGCTCATTATGATAAGCAGGAACACCACGAACTCGCGCGTAAACTTGCAGGAGAGTGTATGGTTCTGCTTAAAAACGACAACATACTCCCACTTAAAAAGACGGGGAGTCTTGCCGTTATCGGTGCTTTTGCCGCGAGTCCCCGTATACAGGGAGGCGGAAGCTCACACCTGAATCCCACTGCAATTTCGATACCTCTTGACGAGATTAAAAAAATGGCGGGGCAGAGCGTCAGCATATTTTACTCACCTGGTTATCGGCTTGAAGATAAGGGCGCTGCGTTTGGAAGCGGTTTTGCCAGTATTTGCGATATTCCCGACGATGAACTCATTGAAGACGCTGTTCAACCCGCGTCGAACTGCGATATAACTGTTCTTTTCCTTGGCTTGCCCGACTCCTTTGAGTCCGAGGGCTATGACCGCACACATATTCGTTTGCCGTTCGGACAGCTTAAGCTTCTTGAAGAGCTTAAAAAGGCAGCAAAAAACATAGTGGTTGTTTTGATGAACGGCTCACCTGTTGAAATGCCGTGGCTTAATGATGTCGATGCGGTGCTCGAGTCTTATCTTGGGGGTCAGGCCGCGGGGGGAGCGATTGCGGATATTCTGTTCGGATATGTAAACCCATGCGGGAAGCTCGCGGAAACTTTCCCGATAAAACTTTCCGATAACCCTTCTTATCTGTCTTTCCCGGGCTCGAACAACAAAGTCGAATACTCCGAAGGAATTTTTGTGGGCTACCGTTACTATGAAAAAAAGCAGCTTACGCCGCTTTTTCCCTTCGGTTTCGGGCTAAGCTATACTGAGTTTGCCTATACAAACATCGAAATCGATAAGGACGAGCTCGACGAAAGCGAAACCGTTACCGTTAAGGTCAGCGTTAAAAATGTCGGTGCTGTCGCAGGAAAGGAAATTGTTCAGCTCTATGTGCGCAGCTGTGTGAGCGGCATAATAAGACCCGAAAAGGAACTAAAGGGCTTTGCAAAAATAGTCCTTGAACCGGGGGAAGAAAAGACCGTCAGCCTAGCGCTCGATAAGCGCGCCTTCAGTTGTTACGACGAGGCGGAGCGTGATTGGATAGCAGAGAACGGCGAGTTTGAAATCCTTGTCGGCGGTTCCTCGGCGCATACGCCGCTCAAGGCGACGATAAAGCTTAATTCAAACAATATCAAAAGGACTGTCTTTACACGCAATTCCACAATAGGAGATTTGCTTGCGGACCCTGTCGGTTCGGCGATACTTAGTGAGATGGCGGGGGACGAATACATCGCTTCGCTTCCGGCCTTCGTTCTCCAAATGCCACTGCGTAGTATCCACATGCAAATGCCCGAGGTTGACGAGGCGGTAATCAGCGGTCTTTTAGAGGTTCTCAATTCCTGAAGCCGAATTAAAGTGCCGTAGTTAAGAAAATCTATACCGATTTTATATATCGCCCGTATGACCGTCCGCACAAAAGCGGATCTTGAGATATACGGGCGCTTTTCCGCGTTAACTGTCCCTTTTGCGCTCACAACTTTGAGCACGGGCACATAAATGTCTGAAAACCACGCATCGAGAGCGCAATGCCAAAAAATTAATCAATTTAGTCAATCAGTCCAAAATTAGAGCAGCTGAGTAAAATTGACTGTACAAAAAGACAAATACTCCGTTTATAATCAGATTCGCAGAAGTGCAAACATTAAACAATTGTACTGTTTGCGACAAATATAGCTTAGGAGGAATCTTTGTGTATTACAGCAATGGAAATTACGAAGCCTTTGCCCGTCCGGAGAAGCCGGAGGGCGTAGACAACAAATCCGCCTATATTGTAGGCACCGGTCTTGCAGGTTTGGCAGTAGCTGCTTTTCTTGTTCGCGACGCTCAGATGAAGGGCTCGCATATTCACATTTTTGAATCCGACCCGGTCTCCGGCGGAGCCTGTGACGGCGCATTCCTCGAAAAGTATGGCTTTGTTTGCCGCGGCGGACGTGAAATGGAAAACCATTTCGAGTGCCTCTGGGATCTTTACCGCTCCATTCCGTCAATTGAAACAGAGGGTGTTTCGGTTCTCGATGAGTATTATTGGCTGAATAAGCATGACCCCAACTTCTCTCTTGAACGTGCTATTGTTTCCGGCGGCGAAAGCGCACACACCGACGGTAAATTTGATATTACACCAAGCGCCGCAACCCAGATTCTTAAGCTTTTCATGACACCCGACAGAGAACTCGATGACAGACCCATGACCGATTTCTTTGACGATGAGTTTTTTGAAACAAACTTCTGGCTATATTGGCAGACCATGTTTGCTTTCCAGAAATGGCACTCCGCTCTCGAGATGAAGCTTTATATTCAGCGCTTCATCCATCACATCGGCGGTCTGCCTGATTTTAAGGCGCTTAAGTTCACAAAGTACAACCAGTATGAATCCCTCATACTTCCGCTTCAGAAGTATCTGCAGGAGGCCGGAGTTGTCTTTAATTTCAATTGCACCGTTACCAACATCCTTTTCGATATCAGCCCCGAGAAAAAGGTAGCAAAGCAAATCGTTCTTACCCGTGACGGTAAGGAAGAGAAAATCAGCCTCACAGAAAACGATTACGTCTTCTCCACACTCGGCAGCAATGTCGATAACGCAACACTCGGCACCAACACCGAGGTTCCGAAGCTCAAGGATGAGCCGGGAACCGGAAAATCATGGGAGCTTTGGAGAAACATCGCGGCTCAGGATCCTTCCTTCGGCAAGCCCATGAAGTTCTGCGGCAACATCAAGGAAACCCTCTGGGAGTCCGCTACAACAACAATCGACAAGGAAATCATTCCCTATGTTGAGAAGCTCTGCAAGAGAGATGTTTTGGGCGGCAAGGTCGTCACAGGCGGAATTATCACAGTTAAAAGCTCCAAGTGGCTTCTGAGCTTTACCTTCAACCGTCAGCCCCACTTCAAGGCACAGCCCAAGGATAAGGCAGTCGGCTGGATTTACGCTCTCAACAACTATGTGCCCGGCGACTATATCAAAAAGCCCATCATCGAGTGCAACGGTATAGAAATTTGCGAAGAGTGGCTATATCACATGGGCGTTCCCGTGGAAAAAATTCACGACCTCGCGGTCAACCACGCCAACACCGTTCCCTGCATTATGCCTTACGTCACTACTTATTTCGAGAACAGAGCTGCCGGCGACCGTCCGAAGGTAGTTCCCGACGGAGCTGTAAACTTCGGCTTCCTCGGAGAGCATGTTGAAACCCCGCGCGACACAGTATTCACAACCGAATTTGCTGTCCGCACCGGCATGGAAGCAGTTTACACTTTGCTCAACGTCGATCGCGGTGTGCCTGAAGTTTTTGCCTCCTGCTACGATGTTCGTGTCCTCATGGAGTCAACCATGAAGCTTATGGACGGCAGAAAGCCTCTTGAGGTGTTCCTGCCCGTGCTCCTGCCTGTCATTATTATGCTCAAGGAAAAGCTTGAAAACAATGTTGTTGTTGACCTCATTAAGAAAAGCGGCATGATCTGATATCAAAGTCCTTCTAGTTTTGTTTATGTTAATGGAGCCTTCATTTCTGTCCCGGAATGAGCTCTCTTTGGCAGAGAATATAAACAACAGGGGAGTAACGGCTTGTCCGTTGCTCCCCACCTTCTATTTATGCACGCTTTGTCCGCCAATTGTTTTCTTTTTTATTCAAGGCTGAAATAGTTCTTGCTTTTTCGACGAATCTAATTATAATAATCATATATAGTCATTATAGTTATCAGAATATTCACATTTCAATTAACTGTCTGTGATATAAAATTGTTATAGATCAGCATTCGGCAACAACAAGCAAGAAGAGGACAGCTATATGCACTCTAATATCATTGATAAAAACGCGCAGCCTTTTCCTTCAAGTATGCCTCTTGATAACGCAGCAAAGATTTACCCCGCTGCAAGAGGGAGGAGAAGCCCGTCGTTATTTCGACTTTCGATGGAGCTTACCGAAAATATTGATAAAGAAGTCTTAAGCCGCGCGCTTGACAGAACATTAAAAAGAATGCCGAGCTTCTCCCAGCACCTGAAGCGCGGTTTTTTCTGGTATAGGCTTGAGCATAACACAGAGCTTCCGCTGATTTTCGACGAAATAAGAAACCCTTGCGTGTATTTTAACGAAAAGGCGAACAAAGGCTTCCAGTTTCGCGTCAGCTGTTATAAAAACAGAATAGCGGTGGATTTCTTTCATGTTATAACTGACGGCACAGGCGGAATGTCATTTTTGAAAACGCTGGTTGCGGAGTATATAAGTTTGAAGTATGATATAGTTGTCCCGCGCGGCAACGGAATACTTGACTGCACGGAGACACCGCAAAGATCGGAATATGAGGACAGCTTTTTAAAATACGCAAAACCGATGAGTGTGAGCCGCCTTGAACCCTCAGCCTATCACATTCGCGGCACGCGCGAGCAGTACGGTGTTATACATATTACTACCGGAATAATGCCGCTGGATGAGATAAGCGCAAAAGCAAAGGAATACGGCGCAACCATCAATGAATTGCTGACAGCCGTTCTGATACTCTCAATTTATAATATCCAGCAGAAGGAAGGGCTTCCGTTTCGCAAGAACCAACCCGTTAAGGTCAGTATCCCGATAAACCTTAGAAAACACTTTCCCTCACATACCCTGCGGAACTTCACAACTTACGCAAACCTGGGAATAAATCCCGCTTTGGGCAGCTTCACTATCGAGGAAATTATCGCAGTAATCAGACATGGGCTTGCGCTTGAGACGAACAAAAAGATGCTGACGGCAAAATTCAGCACAAATGTTGCCGCGGAAAAGAACATTCTGATAAAAATGGCTCCGCTTTTTATAAAAGATCCCGTGCTGAAGCTCTATTATATAATGAACGGCGATAGGTATAACAGCTCCACGCTTTCCAATCTGGGCTTAGTCCGCCTGCCTGAGGAAATGGAAAGATATGTTGAGAGAGTTAGCTTTATGCTGGGCGCGGGGATGAATCCCGTTTTTTGCGCCTGTGTCAGCTTCGGCAACAAACTATGTCTGAACATTGCGAGAACCATAGCTGAGCCGCTTGTCGAGAGACAGTTTTTCACGCTGTTCTCCGCCATGGGCATACACATACAACTTGAAAGTAACGGAAGGTGAAGCTTTGAAAAATACATATTGTTCAAATTGTAATATTGAACTGTCTCATACTGAAACCGTTTGTCCTCTCTGCGGAACAAGATTTGAGGCTGAATCAGCGGAAAACTTCGGAGCGTATCCTTCAAATGTCGAACAGGTGCCGCTAACACGCAGGCACGTCGCATTAAAAGGCCTTATCGTTCTGCTTTTTCCCGCTTTTTGCTGTTTTGCCGTTGATTTCATGGAACATGGCTTTTTAACTTGGGTGCTGTATATCTGGGGAGCGGAAACCTGTTTATTTACTTACGCCTTTTTGCCGAAGCTTTTCGCAAGACCAAAGCTCAGTCTTTGCCTTGCGGCGGATTGCGCAGTTACGACCGGGTACCTCTTCCTGATAGGCCTGATAGACGGCTCAACTGCGTGGGTCCTGCCGCTCGGCTTTCCGATTACACTGCTTGCGGGATTCATGGCGTATTCGTTTATAGAAATACTCCGTATCAAAAAGCTCTCTCAGCTTTTCAAGTCCGCCGCGCTGATATGTACTGCGGGATTTTATGCAATGGCTGTGCAGCTCGTTATCGGAGTGTTCAAGGACGGAGCACTCGTCGTCGGCTGGGGCTTGCCTGTCTTGCTGCCGTCGCTGTTTGTTTCCCTGATGCTGTTTTACATTGAATCGGACAGCGAGCTTAAGGAACGGATTCGCAGAGCTGTTTCGCTATAAAATCTAATACACAGAAAAGGCATATTCTATGGAACTAAACGAATACATGGAACAGGGGATTTTACAAATCGCCTCGACCTTATCAAATTTCTACCTTTCGGATGTCAAGGGGAGCGAGTTTCTTCTCTCATTTGCCGATAAACTTCAAAAAAGCGCTCTTATCCGAAAAGAGCATGAGGCAAGCGGAAGGCATATACCGACATTTTTAATCGCCAGCATTGCTTCGCAGTGCAATCTTCATTGCGCCGGCTGCTATGCCAGAGCGGACGGAATGTGCGCTGAGAATCAAGCGCAAAAGGAAATGTCTGCCGAGGATTGGAAAAGAGTTTTTTCGGAAGCCTCCGAACTGGGGATTTCCTTTATACTTTTAGCGGGGGGAGAACCTTTGCTTCGCCGCAATGTAATAAACATTGCCGCCGAATTTAAAAGTATTCTATTCCCGATTTTTACAAACGGAACGCTTATCGACGAGGATTATCTTGAATTGATTGATTTAAGCAGGAATCTCGTTCCCGTTTTCAGCATTGAGGGCGATAAAGTTCAAACCGACTTGCGCCGCGGCGCAGGTGTATCAAAGAGCGTGGAAAACGCGATGAATAAGCTCTCAATGCGCGGCATTCTCTTTGCGGCCTCAATTACCGTTACAAATGAAAACCTGAAATTTGTTGTTTCGGACAACTTCTTGTCCCAGCTTCACTCGAACGGCTGCGGAGCGGTGTTTTTCGTTGAATACGTTCCCGCCGAAAAGGGTACCGAAAATCTCGTCCTTTCAAACGAACAGAGCGATTGGCTCAATAAAGAGACCGCTAAGCTCAGAACGGACTTCACCGACATGAACATTTTTTCTTTCCCGGGGGATGAGAAAGACATGGGAGGCTGCCTGGCGGCGGGACGCGGCTTCTTCCATATCAGTCCCTTCGGCGCTGCCGAAGCCTGCCCATTTTCGCCATTTTCAAAAATGAATCTCAAGGACTGTTCCATAATCGAAATATTGGATTCGCCGTTTTTTGCAAAAATTCGCGAAATCGGCAAGCGAGACGCAGATAATCACAGCGGCGGCTGCACTCTCTTCAGCTATGAGGACGAAGTTCGCAAGCTTTGTAACGATTAATACCGTCTAAATGCTGAGAATATAGAAATTGCGATACTGTTTTATAACGGCAAAAGCAGAGAGCTTCGCACGTGAATTTGACAAAACGCTTTTCATGTGTTATATTATCGTTCGACAATAATATCGCTTTTTTAAAAACGAGGATTTCGGTCCCCGTTTTATTTTTTAGAATTGAGGAATTTCATGACAAAAGTACTATTTTCGGAAATGAGTCTTACTCCAAAGGTTGAACGCGCAGTTTCACTGATGGGTTTTGATTCCGCAACACCTATACAATCCGAAGCAATTCCCGTAATCCGAACAGGAGTCGACGTGATTGCACGCTCTCAGACCGGAACGGGGAAAACTCTCGCATTTGCCATCCCTGCAATTGAAAGGGTGGATACCCACGAGGAAAAGCCGACGATACAGGTGCTTGTTCTTTGCCCGACTCGCGAACTTGCCGTTCAGGGCGAGGAGGAAAT
This sequence comes from Clostridia bacterium, assembly GCA_009929315.1. Classification (GTDB taxonomy): domain Bacteria; phylum Bacillota; class Clostridia; order Oscillospirales; family Oscillospiraceae; genus UBA2658. Next base: position 74,542 of record SAAS01000004.1, on the reverse strand, counting down.
AAGAAAGCTCGCGCGCTTTAAGGAGGGGATACGCCCGATTGCTATTTACGGCGGAGCCTCAATCGAGCAGCAGTGTATAGGACTGCGCCGCGCAAATATAGTTGTAGGAACGCCGGGGCGGATTATGGACCACATGCGCCGCAAAACAATCAAGCTCGGCAATTTGAAAATAATTGTACTCGACGAAGCCGATGAAATGCTGAACATGGGTTTCAAGGAAGACATTGAGACAATCTTGTCCGAAACGCCCGCGGAAAGACAGACAATTATGTTTTCCGCAACAATGCCCCCCGCGATAATGAAGATTACGAAAGAGTTTCAAAGGGACCCTGTGCTTATCGAAATTGACAAGAGTCAGGTAACGATAGAGAACATTGAACAGCGCTTCATCGACGTACCTCATGCCAACAAAAAAGAGGCGCTTCTAATGCTTCTGAAATTCTATCAGCCGAAAAGAGCAATTATCTTCTGCGGTACAAAGAAGATGACGGATGAGCTAAGCGACTTTTTAAACGGGCATGATGTTTCGGCGGAAAGCATACACAGCGACATTAAGCAGACCCAGCGAACCACGACAATGCGCGATTTCAAGGCAGGAAAAACGACCATTTTGATTGCAACGGACATTGCGGCGCGCGGTATTGACGTAAGCGACGTTGAGTATGTTATTAATTTTGATATTCCTCCGAATACAGAGTATTACGTGCACCGAATCGGAAGAACAGGAAGAGCCGGTAAGGACGGCTGCAGCATAACGATTTGCAGCAGCAAGCGCGAGGTAAACGAAATTCGACAGATTGCGGTTGCCGTAAAATCGCAGATTAAGGAACTGCCGCTGCCCACACCCGAGGATATAACCGCCGCCTCCGTTACGAAAGCGATATCCGAGATTGAAACGCTGATTCAGGGAGAGATTAGCCCTGTTTACACCGAGATGTTAAACATTTTGTCGGAAAAGGGGCTGACGCCTCAAAACATCGCCGAAGCGGCTCTTTCTCTCTGCTATCCCGATTTGGCAAAGCCGCTTTCCAAAATGCCCGTCACGCAGATAAAGCATGAAACGGGAGAACTTCAAAAGCTTGAACCGCGCTCAAATGTTAAGCGTGACGCTCCGAAGCCGAAGCCGCATCCGCTCGATTATGCAATAATTCTAATCGACATTGGGGCGAGCAGCGGAATTAAAGCAAATCATATCATCGGAGCCGTAACGGACCGCACGGGGATTTCGGGCAAGGAAATCGGCAAGGTGGATATTTCCGTCGACCAAAGCCTTGTAGAAGTACCCTCCCAGAAGGTGGACGAGATTCTTCAAAGCATGCAGGGCTGCAAAATCTGCGGAAAGATGACCCATTCCTGTCTTCTGGCAGGTTCTCCGCGAAAGCTCAGCAGAAACACTAATACCGGCAGCGCCGCGAAAAGAGCAAACCTAAGTAAAAGCGCAGGCGGAAACAGAAATAACAAAAGTAAATAGAAAACAGCGCGTCAGACTATAGGTCCGACGCGCTGTTTTCTATTTGGATTAAACTTATATTTCCTTTGAGAAATTGCCTAATCAGCCCAATCCTTGAAAAATCACGGCGCCTCTTGTATAAATCCAGCTTCTGGTAAGACGCCAAGCAATAATGAGCAGCAGGGTGTAAATCGGCATATAAGGAATCAATGAAGTTTTGTCCGCGAACAGAGCGATATAGATTCCTCCAGGGACAAGAACAAGAATGGAACTGAAAAGCATTGCAAACAAAACACTCATACTCTGTTTTACTACCTGCGTTTCATTTACCCAATCAAAGTTTGGGCTTTTCAGGTTGCAGATAAGCCCGACATTAGCCGAAAGCATAACAAAAAATGCAGGTGCCAAAAGCATTACGACTGCCGCGGATATTGTTGGCTCCAATACATAGATTGCGGCGAGAGATGCAAGAAGAACGGCTGGAAGCGACAGATAAACATGTAGATCAAGCTTTGCCTTTAAAATATTCGCTTCCGGAATTGGCAAAGATTTAATAATCCAAAGGGTTTTGCCCTCAAGCGAAATGGAGGGGGCGGTGAAAAGAATGACTGAGGACATAAGACAGAGCGCGAAAACAAAAAACGCAGCCAAAGTGTCCTTGCCATAACCGATTTGAGCCATTAGCCCGAGTATATATGTCTTCTTAATTACGAGCGCAACAGCGGCAATAGTGATAAAAACTACTCCCAGACCTGTATTTAAAATGTAAACAGGGGAGGAGAGGAGACGTTTGAGTTCACGACGGAACAGAGCTTTTGTCGGAGATACGCTCTGCATCTCGCGCTCCTCATACTTGACTTTAGCCACGCCGCGCTTTGATGTGATGACCTTGATCAGTGTCGCGGAGAGCACATAGTACATCAAAACGAAGGGAAGCAGCATAATCAGAAGCGAATAGACTAGGTAAAGCGCATTTGGTTCAGAAACAGCGGAGCCGATCCAAAATAGGGGGGAGACTGAACCGAGGGAACCCGCGATTGCTGTTCCGTTTAGAACCAGCTTTTGAATATAGACATTGATTTGGCTAAAGCCTACAATGTAAAGTCCGAGAAAGAGCACGGAGAAGATAACGGTCATAAGTGATTTTTTACGCATCTTGCTTGTAGAAAGGGCTATAAGCCAGCCGAAAAGACCCGAAATTGCCATTGCAAGGAAGGGCAAAGCTATTACAATCAGGAGAAACGATATAAACGCCAGGACACTGACGGGAGCTGTCCGAAACCAAACAATAGCCGCAGGGATGGCTACAAGCAGCTCGAAGACGTAATTCATAACCATCAGCATGGTCATTCGGCTTGCAAGAATATATTTTGGAGGTATTGGCAGTGATAAAAGCATATCGTTGTCCCTTGCCTCATAAAGCTGGGATTTTGCCATGAATACTCCGCCGATAAACATCAGCGCGAAGGCTGACATTGCAAACAGGGTAAAATATAGCCAGCCGATCCCGATTGAGAAAAAGGGCTTCGCAATCTGTACAAAATAAGCATAAAACATCATTATGAAGGCAAAAGCGGCGTAAAGCATAAGAGCCGCAAAGCCAAGCATTTTGAGCTTGGTATTACCCTTTTTTGACGTATTGCCTCTTTGAAGAAGCCACGCGCCAAGAGCAGCCATTCTTGTTTTAAGAAGAGCCTTAAACATTGCCGTCACCTTCCAGTTCCAGGAACACGTCCTCAAGCGAACTTGTTCCCTTAACCTCATCCATGGTTCCGGAAACAATTAGCCTGCCGTCTTTAATTATCGCGATTTTGTCGCAAAGCTTTTCTGCCACCTCGAGAACGTGCGTAGAGAAGAATATCGCACCGCCCTTGTCGCAATGCTCGTGCATAAGACCCTTTAGGGTATGGGAAGCCTTCGGATCAAGCCCGACAAAGGGCTCATCCATAATAATGAGCTTAGGTTCGTGTATGAATGCGGCAATAATGGCAAGCTTTTGTTTCATACCGTGGGAGTAGGCGGATACGGGCTGAGCTAAGTCCTGAGTAAGCTCAAAAAGGTCCGCGTATTTCTTGATTTTCTCCTCACGCTGTTTTGCCGAAACCCCGAAAATATCAGCGACAAAATTTAGGTAGGCAATACCCGAAAGAAATTCGTACATATCGGGATTGTCGGGGATATAAGCTAATCTTCTCTTACATTCCAGAGGATTATCCTTGACCGAAATCCCGTCAACAAGGATTTCGCCTTCCTCAAAACGCAAAATTCCGCAGCAAGATTTTATTGTTGTTGTTTTACCTGCTCCGTTGTGTCCGATAAACCCGTAGATTTCTCCGGAGGCTATATGAAGGGTAAGGTTATCTACTGCCTTCTTCTCACCATAGAGCTTGGTTAAATTACTTATTTTCAGCATTAAGCTACCTCCAGTGCCGTGTTAAAATAATATCAAATTACAATATTCTTCAACGGGTCAAATTTGCCCGTCATTGAGATTGAATATATCACTTTTTTTAAAGTTGTCAAGGGGTATTTAGAAATAATTCTAAATACCCCTTGACTGATATAATTGTTTTGTTATTGCTTTTTAAAAACGCTTTTAGGACTGCCGCATTTCGGACATTTCCAATCCTCGGGCAGGTCCTCGAAGGGAATATCTCCCGTATAAACATATCCGCATACGCTGCAAACCCATTTGGCGGGAGGCTCCGGCGCTTTGCCCGACTGCTTATATTTTTTGAATGCCTCCAGAGTTTTCGGCTTCATGTCCTTCTGGTAATCGCCGTAAATAAGGCTTTCGCCATCGCCTTGTAGGGCATCGACGACATCGCAGAAAAAGACGGTGTGAGTTGAAAGCTCCTTAGTGTCGGTCACCTTACAGCGCAGATAAGCGGAGGCTTTTTCAAGCACGGGCAGCTCGTCCACGAGCTCGAAAGGCACATTTGCCCATTTGTCGACATCTCTTCCGGACTGGAAGCCGAAGTTTCCGATAACGAAGGGATCGACGTTATCTGCCAGGACAGAAATCATAAATTCCTTTGTTTGCTTTATTGCCGCGTTGGTCTGGTTTGTATTTATGCTGCACAGAATAACCGTTGGAACCGGAGTGCTTGTGGACTGAATGAAGGCATCGACGATGCAGCCAGCATTTTTTCCATCAATTTTAGTTCCGACAACATAAAGCCCGTATGAAATTTTAAACAGAGCTGTCGTATCCATAGTAGCCTCCGTGTTATTATTTTGCTAAGACAGTGTTACGCGTTTTCCTCAAAATCCGATTTCGGCGCGCCGCAAACCGGGCATACCCAGGTATCGGGTAAATCCTCGAACTTTGTTCCGGGAGCAATTCCGCCTGCGGAATCGCCGACTTCTTCATCATAAACATAGCCGCATACGGTGCAAGTGTATTTTTTCATATTTTAAACCTCAATTCTATTTTGTTTAGCCGAACTACACGTCGGCTTTCCACAAACCGTGAAGATTGCAATAAGCGAACGCCGTAACCAATTTGTCGTCCTCGGTGAGAGCAAAGGAAACGGAAGGCTCACCCGTAAAGTCGAGGTTTTTGCGCTGGCCGCCTTTTTCGGTTTGTATATATACCCAGCTGATATGATGAGCGTCCGTCATGGGATGAGGAACAGAACCGATTTCAACCGTTACCTTGCTGCCCGAGATTTTGATAACCGGAACGTGCTTTTCAACGGAACCGTCAGAGGTGTTTGGAACAAGCTCTGCCATGTTTTCGCCGCAGCATACCACGGGTACACCCGAGGGCTCAATCATACCTATAATGTTACCGCAATGCTTACAAATATAGAATTTCTGCTGTTGTTTACTCATGTCGACCAACCTTTCTTATTCGTTAATTATTTTTCCCTTTTTAAGGTCTTGCTGGCAATAATTTTCGGATACTTGCCTTGCCTGCCAATAATATATACCAAATATTGTTTTTTCGCAATGCAATATTACGTAAATTGCAGAGTAAAAACAAGAATTGTAGAGTTTAATAAAAATTGAAAACGATAATAGTTATTATTACTACTATATTACTGAGACTTTCTTTCTTCTTGATTAAGCTGCTGACATAAAAATGAAAATGTAAAAGACGGCAGGCATTAAAAATGCCTGCCGTCCTGATTACTTTTTGTTTTGACAGATTTATTCCGCAAGTTCCTTAATTGCCTTATACTCCTTGAGATCCGTATAGATATCGTTGGTATAGGGGTTCTTCTTTGCCTTAACAACCTTGTAAATCATGTAAACAAGAACGCCGACATTGAAGGCAAGGGCAAGACCGCTTACTATTGTGTAAATTGTGGGATTATAGCTCGAAACAACTGAGAACTGGCTGTGATCCTGGAATAGCGGGAAGGTTTGCGCAAACATGCACCACAGGGCGAGAGTCTGTGCTCTGTGCTGGAGCCATGCGCCCTTGCCGACCGTGAACGCACAGAGTGTGGGGGCCAGAAGAAGAGCAAGTCCGCAGTACCAAGCGTGGTGCGGCAGGCAGTTATAAGTGTAGGCAAAGTTCCAGAGATCGTAAGCTATTATCCAGAACCAGAGCATATCAGGCCAGAGCATATCGCGGCTGCCGTCGTTTTTCGTCTTTTTGCGAATTACGATTCCAAACCAACCGGTGATGGTGACGATGTTCAAAAAGCCCGCGATAGCGTTCATTATGTTCCATGAACCGCCCATCAGATAGTACTTGGTAGCTCCGTTTGTACCTTCTTCTTCAACAAGGGTTTTAACGGCATAGTAGAGCTTTCCAACTTCCAGATCTTTGATGCAGGCCTCGAGAATGTTGACCGCGAGTATAAGGAAAGCAAGGAACAGGAAGCCCTTTTTATCGGCCAATCTCCATTTTGTTCCGTCCTTTTTTGTTCCGCCGACAAAACGGATGCACCAGAAAATAATGCAGCCAGCGGTGGAGGAATAGACCTTGAAAAGATGGAACCAGTCCGTATAAGAAGAACCTTTAAGAACTGTGAACCAAAGAACACTCAAAACTATCGGCATAACGACAAACGCGGTAAAACCGACCCATTTGAATCTGCGGGTGAACTCGTTGAGAGCAAACAGAGCCGCAAATACCATTAGCCATCCGAGGATGGCGGTAATTGCTCCGCCGCCTTGTGAAAAGTCAAACATAATATAATCCCCTCATCATAAAATATTGAATACTTCCACCAAATTTATTTGGCATTGTTATTTTATTATTTAAGTTTGGGGAATAGCAATAGACAGATTTTGAAATGTGTCAGAAATTAAACAAAAATACTATATTTTGCGCTCGCCTTCTTTTTCGTAATCAACAAATGCAATTACAGAGCGCCGAATGCTGCCGGAAATCATTAAAAGAAGCTTATTGAGCATTACCTGAGGTTCTTCCTCCATGCCCTCGTTAACCCAGTCAACAAACAGACCGTTGAAAACGCGTCGATAGAAGTTTATGATAAAATTCTTGTTTTTTTCGGTTATGGTTACGCCGAGATTTTCTATGCATTCGTCAACAACATCAAGCATGAGCTTGTTTGAGAGACCGGCAAAAAAAGCGTTCGCTTCAGGCCAATAGGAGGAATTGTAGACATGAAGAACCAATTTTGTATTGTTCTTAAGATAGTTCATCGTCGCTAAAAAACCGCCCTCCCAGGTGCCGAAAGTTCTGTTTTGTGCAATGTCACAAGAAAGCTCCTTGAAAAAAACATATTTAAAAATGTCCATTATGTCGGTGAAGTAGTAGTAAAATGTCTGTCTGTTAACATTGCACTGCGCACAGATTTCCTTGACCGTAATCTTGTCTATTGACTGCTTGGCCAGAAGCTCCCTAAAGGATTTGATAATTTGCGCTTTTGCCCGTTGGGTCACAAACATAACCTCCCTTTGAACATTAAATAAGACGTAATAATTTGAAGATTAAGTCAAATCGTCGTCCGAAAACATAAGTCTGAAACTGAAAATACCCTTAATTGCCGAATAGTCAAATGTTGCATGATACTTGCGTATAAACGCGAAAATGCTCCGACCGCCGACACCGTGGCCCTCTTTTTGCGAAATGGGAAAACCCTCGATGTCAAATTTAACTGTCCCTCTATATGAATTGCAGATGTCCAGAACAAACTGCTTATTATGTTGAATGAATTTCAGCTCTATAAAGCGTTTTGAATTGCGCGGCTGCTCCAGACAGGCGTTATAAGCGTTTTCCAGAGTGTTGGACAGTGGAGTGCGTTGAAAAATGGTCAGTGGGTCCCGTAAAGTCATCCGCATAGAAAACACTTGTTTTTAAGCGGCTTCGCCGCCCTGATTCTTTCTTCTGTATGCAAACGGGCTCAGATAACCCAAGACTGAATGCATATGCTTCCGATTATAAAACAGCTCGACATACGAGAACATATCTCGCCTAACTTCTTCCATTGTAACATATCGCCGCCGGTAAATACATTCCTTTTTTATCGTAACAAAGAAGCTCTCTGCACATGTGTTGTCATACGGACAGCCCGGGCGGCTCATGCTGCTGATTATGCCGTTTTCCCGCATCATTTTCCTTACGCGATAAACGCTTATTTCAGTGCCTGACTGTGCCAAAGCTCGCTGCATTTTCCTGTAACCGTATGTCCTCCGGCTCTCCGAAAACAGCGTTTCTATCTTCATAATCAGCAGTTTTTCTGCTGGATTTCCTGTCTGCTTTGCCACCTATAATAATTGGATTCCTTCGCTGCAAGTGCACTGCACATCTTCCGCACTGAGAACTGGTGGCGACACTCTTCTATTGCTTCGTATTTCATTCTTGTGCTCGCATGAATATGTGCAGGGATTTTTTTAAAATTTCTACCTTCTCTTTCTCCTCGGCCAATCGACGTTCCCTCTGTGCGAGTTCAAGATTTTTGTCTTTTTTGGCTTTCTCTAAATCTTTGACCCGATATTTCAGCTTGGGCGCCGACTGTGGAGGTTTTCTCGTCTTACCTTTTTCCTCCGCCATGATGGTCGCTGATTTGTGGTTTTCAATGATATAGGCCGCTATACTCTAACACACCCACTCTAACTATTTCGACGCAGTCCAAAAAATCGGAACTCATATAATGACTGTTTTTTGCGGGGAGCCTTCCCATAAACAGGCTCTCCGCGCCTTTTTAGATAAAACAAATAAACGGCACAGCCGCTTAGTTCGGCTGTGCCGTTTGTTGTAATATATTTATTTGCTGCGCCTATTATTCGGCTTTCTTTTCGCCGATGCCGAGTACGAGGTTAAGGAAGATTCCGAAGATTGCAGCGCCTGCAATGCAGGGAACATTGATTCCGAAGAATGGAATGCTTCCGCCGAAGGCATACTGGCCGCCGACTCCGATAACCATAATCGAGGCGATTACGGCAATGTTCTTTGCGCTGAACATATCGACCTTTTTATCAATCATGATTGCGATGCCCTGTGCAGCAATTGCGCCGAAGAGGTAAATCTCGAGTCCGCCGATGACAGCTGTGGGGATTCCGTAAATGATCTTGATAAGCGGGGTGAAGCAGGAAACAACCATTGCGATGATTGCGGCGCCTATCATAACGGCAATGGAGAAGACCTTTGTGATAGCCATGGTGCTGATGTTTTCACCGTAGTTTGTGCCTGCGGGTCCGCCGATGAAGCCAGTAATCATGTCGCAAAGACCGTCGCCTATGAGGTTTCTGTCAAGCAGATCGGCAATGCCGTATTTCTTTTTGCCCTTTTTCTCGGCAAGATCGTTTACATAGATGTCGAGCTGATAGATGTGAGCAGTGGATTCAGGAATTGTAGCGATTGCAATAGGCATAATCGCCGCGACTGCTACCCATGAAACTTTGGGAAAGGAGAAGGCAGGCAAAGCAAAGATGCTGCCGTCGCCGAGCTTCCAGGTGGAAGCCGCGAGGGCTTCTGCGGGGAGGCTGCGGAAAAGACTCATATCGGCACCGCCGACCCAGAAAAGAATCCCGGCAAAGAGGCAGCCGACGCCTGCGCCGAGGAGCAGGGGGAGCTGACCGAGGAAACCCTTGAGGTACTTTGAGAAAAATACGGTTGAAAGAAGTGTTACGAGAGAAACAGCCCAAACCCAGCCGCCGTTGAAAATTGTTGCCGCTGCACCTTCTGCCACAGCCTGGGGCGCGGCGTCTGCCAGCGCGTTTCCGGCGAGGGTAAGACCGATTATCATTGCGATTGAACCTGTGATTGTTGCGGGCAGAACCTTCTCAACTGCGTTTTTGCCGGAGAATCTTACAAGGAAGCCGGCAGCGATTGAGACAAGACCGGAAGCAATGATTCCGAACTGAGCAATCTGAATTGCCTCTGTCGGAAGAATTCCGTTTGACTTAGCGAAGCCCTGTGCCGCAATAAGCCCCGAAATTGCGGACAGATAGGAAAAGCTCGAACCGTAATACATAGGAATTTTTTTGCCGGAGATGAAAACGAAGCAGATTGTTGCAAGACCGCTGGCGAACAGTGTGGTGGAAACCTGGAAGCCGGTGATAAGTGCAACCGCAATGGTTGCAGGGAACATAACGATGACCTGCTGAATTGCGTAAAGCAGAAGCTTTAGCGGTGCCGGTTTTTCATCGGGCAGATAGCCGATGACTTCTTTTTCTGTACCTTTTTTCATGTGCGCTCTCCTCTATAATGTTTTTTCACTTATGCTTACGTTTGTTTCGCCGTCGTGCTCGGCAAGATGAACCGAAACAACTTCGCTGAGCGAGGTGGGGATGTTCTTGCCAACATAGCTTGCCTTAATCGGTAATTCAGTATGACCTCTGTCAACAAGTACTGCCAGCTGAATTTTTTTAGGACGCCCGACTGACATAACGGCATCCAACGCGGCACGCGCAGTTCTGCCGGTGAAGATAACGTCATCAACAAGAACAATCGTCTTGTCTTCAACCGAAAAGGGAATTTTGGTATCGCTGACTATCGGATTTCGGGCAAGCATGGTCAAATCGTCCCTGTAAAGTGTTATGTCCAGCTCGCCAACCTCAATGTCCCTGTTTTCGATTTTTTTGATGTTCTGCGCGATTCGGTATGCCAAGGGTATTCCGCGGGTTTTAATGCCGATAAGACAGAGATTTTCCGTTCCGTGGTTTCTTTCGATGATTTCGTGAGAGATTCTGACAATTGCGCGATTAACATCCTCGTCGTTCATAATCTGAGCTTTGAACTTCATGATCACCAACCTCGTCACAGATTTAATTTGCGCAGAATACAAAAAAGCCTTGTCTGAATATGCAGACAAGGTTAGAATACGGCTGCGAAAAACCGCAGTCGAATAACAGTATAATAACCTTGACGGCATCACAGTACCGCATTTAAAGATTCCTTTGTCATAATATCTCAAGTATTCCGAAATTTCAACAGCAAATTCACATTTTGTTCATGTTTATTGCACGCTAACGTATTAGAGAAATAAACAGAGAACCGGAACATGTAGTCCGGTTCTCTGTTATATGCGCAATATTTAGCGGTTGATATGTAATCTTTCGCGCGCGGGAAGAAGAGTGTCTTCGATTGCGGCAAGGATTTCGGCATCAGTCAAATCAGTTGTATCAATTTCCATTTTGTCAGCGAGAGCGGAAAGATCTGATGAATCAAGAGCCTCAACCGCGGATTCTATTGCAGTCACAATTTCCGTGCGGCTCATATCGCTTGTGTCGATTTCAAGGTAGCTTGCCAGAGCCTCAAGATTACAAACGCGGTTTTCATAGGCATAGAGATGTTGTTCGTTCAGACAGGTTTCATTTTCCTGACAAAGTTTCTCCGTGTTTTGTTCCCTATCGCACTGCATCGTAAAATCTTGAGACATCGTCTGAGTCTGCATGTAGGTTCGATTCATAACTCCCGATCCACACGACACTCCCGACTGTAAACTGCCCTGCCCGCCAAAAGCAAAGGCAGCAGAAAGAGATGCGAGGAGGATAACGACCACTAATCCTGAGATGAATATTTTATTTTTCATAGAACCATTCCTTTCTTTTTGAATAAGTCGTAGCTGTTTACCGTGCTATTACCATATCCTATAAACAATACGAATAGAGAAAGTGAAACCTTGCATTTCGATAAAAAAATTTCAATCGACCGAACATTGTCGGTCGGTCGATTGATTGTGTTGTATTGTATTTTCATGGCTAGTTCGGTGACATGGCAGTATTGGTTTTCCCGTTTGCAGAAGATTGAATCTCCTGATTGCTGCCGCCAGAATATGCTGTTGAATTGTTTGAATCGGTGGCCGGGGGCTGGCAGTAATTTGACGGATCGTCCGCATTTCCGCCGAACTGACCCGAATCGGTTTGATTACCGGGAACTGATGAGCTGCTGTAAGTGTCGCCGTATTCTGCGCTTGAATTAAACTGATTGGGAGATCCAGCGCCTTGCATCTCCTGTGACCTTCTGTTTTGCTCAATGCATTCTATTTGCGCGTTTACACCTGAAATTCTGTTTTGAATATTGGCTTTGGTCTCCTCAGATACACCTGTATTCACCTCGGAGCAAAGACAAGTCAGCTGGTTTACTATTGAAGCCACAGATTTATTTCTGTAATATTCAGTAGTTGCCGTGCTGTCCAGCGTTTGAATCATTTTAATTAGCCCCAGTTTCCCGGCGCTGATAGATGTGGCCTTCGCTTCAGACTTGAGTTCATCGGAAACCGTTGCGGTATAAACGGCAAGTTCGCAATATTGATTTTGTATGGTATTGGTGCATCTAGAGAGCAAGTCCTGTGTTTTTTCCGCGTTCCTGCCATAAGCCGCCAATGAGACAACCGAGGTTTCATCCTTTATGATATATCCGCTGTCACTTGCAGCCTGAAGAATCAAAGCCACGGCAGTCTCCGTCTTGCATCCGGTTAAATCATCTGATTCAATCAGTTTTTCCGCGTCAGAATTAAAATAGGTAACATCTATGACGCGGTTGAAGGCATTAACCTCCAGTTCAAGGCTTGGGTTGATGTCAACATCAATATAATTGACAGGGTGCTGATAATAGGCATAACCGCCAACCGACATGATGCTGATTATGAATAGAAGACTTGCGGCAACTGCTAAGCTTTTGTAAAACTTTACTTTTCTTTTGTTCGCTTTTGCCATAAGTAAAAGTTCGGTCCTTAATATTAAGTTCGGGTCAGGGCTGATAGTGTCAAGAGCATCCTTAATATTCAAAATTATCACCAAGCCTTTCTTTCAGCATTTGCCGACCTCTGGATAAGTGCGAATAAATAGTGTTTTCACTGCATTCGAGCAGTTTGGCTATTTGTGCGGAAGTATAACCCTCGTAATAATGCAGGTAAATCGCATCCTTATATTTCGGCGGAAGCTTTAATACCTCCCGCAGGACAGCCTTTTCATCAGAAGTTTCATAATATGGTTCGGGAACCGAGTCAATGCTTACAATTTTAAACCGAAAACTCTTTAAAATGTCCTTGCATCTGTTGATTGAAACACGGCAAAGCCACGCCTTTTCATGCTCCTCGCATTCAAAAACCTTGTCGGTCAGTATGTATTTAAGAAAAATATCTTGAAACGCATCCTCGGCCTCTTCCTTGTTCTTTAAGTACATGAAGCAAATCCGGTAAACCATGTTTGAATGTTTTTCAAGCGCTGTTTTGATCTTGTCTTTTGACGTTAATTCATGCACTTGACCAACTCCCTATAAAATAAACGATTGAGCTATGAATATCCTTGCAGTAATTTAATAATATTATTGTATCATTTTTTAGAAGCAGTGAACTGTTTTTTTAAATGAATCTTTGTGCCAATATATTTTTGCAAGAGTTGGAAAAATTACCTAAAACATTTTAATATGCAATTATCGATAGCTAAAATATGCATTTGAAATTGACTTTGACCCCACAAAGTGGTATTCTTAACAAAATTAGCGCATGAATCGTCGTCTCTCTTGCAAGACCTGTGAAATACTACAGACGGTTTGTTCGCTGAATTTTAGAGCCATAGGCTCAATGGAAAGGAGAAAATTAGATGAAATTAGCAAAACAAATCGGCGTTCTCGCTCTCGCGCTGGTTATGGTGCTCGGCCTTGTCGCCTGCGGAACCACTGCCACAGAGACATCTCCCGCTGCTGATGAATCAGCGGCTCCCGCCGCAGGCGGCACACTCAATGTTATGGTAGAGGTTGAGGTTCAGAGCCTTGATCCTCAGGTAGCAACAGACGGAACCAGCTTTGAAGTTATTGCAAACTTCACTGACGGACTTAAGCAGATGGATGCTGCGGGCGGAGTTATTGACGCTCTCTGCGCCGAAGAAACAGTCAGCGACGACGGACTTACATACACCTTTAAGATTCGTGACGACGCCAACTGGGCAAACGGCGAACCCGTAACTGCGGCAGACTTCGTTTTCGGCTGGCAGCGTGCGGTTGACCCTGCTCTTGCTTCCGAGTATTCCTACATGCTCAGCGATATCGGCCAGATTAAAAATGCCGCCGAAATCATTGCGGGCGATAAGCCTGTAACAGACCTCGGCGTAACAGCTGTTGATGAAAAGACCCTTAAGGTTGAGCTGAATGTTCCCGTATCCTATTTTGACCAGCTTCTCTATTTCCCCACCTTCTATCCTGTCAATCAGGCATTCTTTGAGAGCTGCGGCGACAGTTACGGCACAAGCCCCGAAACCACGCTTTCAAACGGTGCTTTCATTTTAACAAGCTATGAGCCCGCTGCAACAAACTTCTCCCTTGAGAAGAACCCCAACTATTATGATGCTGCAAAAGTCAGCCTCGACGGACTCAACTATCAGGTCATCAAAGAGAGCCAGCAGGCTCTTCTGAGCTATCAGAACGGCGACCTCGATATCATCCAGCTCTCCGGAGATCAGGTCGATCAGGTTAAGGATGACCCCGAATTCCTTAGCGTTGGTGCAGGCTATCTCTGGTATATCAGCCCCAATGTTGATAAGTACCCCGAGCTTGCAAACCTCAACATGCGTATGGCTCTCACTTTTGCTCTCGACCGCCAGACCATTGTTGACAGCGTTGTAAAAGACGGCTCCACAGCCACATTTACAGCTGTTCCTCCCCAGTTCGCAACAGGCCCTGCCGGCGATGACTTCAGCGCCGACCAGACTGAATTTGCCGATGTCTGCGCTTTCGACGCCGCAAAGGCTCTTGAGTTCTACAACAAGGCAAAGGAAGAACTGGGCAAGGATACCTTTGATTTCGAGATGATAGTTGACGACACCGAAATTCAGCAGAATGTCGCAGCAGTTATCAAGGAAGAGCTCGAAAGCACACTTCCCGGTATCACCGTCACCCTCAGAGTTGAGCCCAAGAAGCAGCGCGTTGAAGACTGCCAGAGCGGCAACTTCTGCCTTGCTCTCACACGCTGGGGACCTGACTATGCGGATCCTATGACTTATCTTGCAATGTGGGTAACCGGAAACTCCAACAACTACGGTCTGTGGAGCAACGCCGATTACGACGCGCTTATTGCGCAAACCACAACAGGCGATCTCTGCACCGACCTTGAGGGACGCTGGGCGGCTCTGAAGGAAGCTGAAGGCATCGCAATGAAGGAAGCCGTTATCTTCCCACTCTACACTCAGGCAAACGCCGACATGATTAAGGCGAATGTCACCGGAATTGAATTCCACCCCTGCGCACTCAACAGAGTTTACAAAAACACTGTTAAGGGCTAATGGTTTAAAACTAATTAAGCCCGTGTAAGACCATCGTGCCGCGCGGTTGCTTTGAGAATAAATCAAGGCGCTCGCGCGGCATGTGCTTAGCTTGCGCATACGAACCCGCTGCGCTCGGACCGATCCGCGGTAACTGAGGGCGCGGGCTTATATGCGTGCGTTATGCTATAAAGAGAGGGAGAAACATTTGACGTGAAGAAATATATTCTCAAACGTGTACTTATTTCAATATTCACGCTTTTGGCAATCACACTGGTGCTTTTCATTTTGCTCCACTTAATGCCCGGCTCGCCTTTTAACGATGAGAAGCTGACGGCAACACAGAAAGCGGCGCTCAATGCAAAGTACGGACTGGATCAGCCGCTTGTCGTACAGTTTGCCAAATATGTGTATAACATGTTCCGCGGCAGTTTCGGAGTCAGCTACAACATCAGCAAGAATACTCCAATAAGCCAGCTTATTCAAAGCCGCTTGCCGATAAGTATAGCAGTCGGCGGAATGGCAGTCGGAATGGGAGCTTTAGTAGGCCTTATTCTGGGCATTATTGCCGCTCTCAAGCACAACACCTTCTGGGATACCTTCTGCACTATCGTATCCGTTTTGGGCGTTTCCGTTCCGAGCTATGTTTTCGCGCTGGGACTCAGCTATACCTTCGGTTACACGCTGAAATGGCTGCCGATGCTTTACTCTGGCGGCAATCCCTTTGCCAGCAGCGTGCTGCCGAGTATTGCGCTGAGCTTATTTACTCTTGCGTCCATCGCCCGCTTTACGCGAACGGAAATGCTGGAGGTTTTGGGAAGCGATTATATGCTGCTTGCCGAGAGCAAGGGCATAAGCGGCGGTCCGCTTATCGTTCGCCATGCTTTGCGAAATTCTATGATACCCGTTATCACAGTTCTGGCGCCGCTAATAGTCGACCTGATGACAGGCAGTCTGGTTGTTGAAAAGATATTTTCGATTCCCGGTGTCGGAAGCCTGCTTGTAACGGCTATACAATCAAATGACTACAATGTCGTTATCGCGCTAAGCTTCATATACAGCGCCATGTATATCGGAATTATGCTCGTCGTTGATATTCTTTACGGTGTCATTGACCCGCGTATCCGCGTTGCAAAGGAGAGTGAAAACTGATGGGACGCACTTTCAAAAAACAGCCCGCAGTTGTTTCGGGGCCCGAAAAGGAAGCGGAGAACTTCGAGTTCCTGCCTGAAGATTTCACCCTGCGCGGCAATACGGACAGCACGAGAATCGATAAAAACTTTGCCAGTCAGGACTATTGGACTGAGGTTCGCCACCGCTTTTTTATAAACAAGGGAGCGGTTATTTCCCTTGTGCTGGTAATTTTAATCGGAGTTCTCGCGGCTTTCGGACCGATGATGACGGATTATTCCTATTCGGAGCAGAAGCTTACCGAGAAAAACTTTGCGCCGAGAATCCCGGGACTTGAAGATATCGGCATATTCAACGGCGACGAATTGCTTCGCACAACAACCGGCACAAAGCTCATAAACGGCTATGAGGATAAAAATCTGACAGATGTTTATTATTGGTTCGGCTCGGATACTCTGGGACGCGATATTTGGACGCGCGTATGGGAGGGCACCCGCATTTCCCTCGGAATTGCCCTTTGCGCCGCAATTATAGACATGATTATCGGAATGAGCTACGGGCTGATAAGCGGCTATTTCGGCGGTAGGGTGGACAGCATTATGTGCCGAATAGCGGAGATAATAAACGGTATTCCGCGTCTTGTTATCGTAACGCTTCTAATGCTCGTTCTGCCACGTGGCTTCATAACAATTGTTTTCGCTCTGATGATAACCGAATGGATAGGAATGAGCCGCCTTGCGCGAGCGGAAATGCTCAAGCTCAAGGAACGCGAGTTTGTTCTTGCCTCGAGAACTCTGGGCGCTGGAGATTTCCTAATAATTTTTAAAGAAATACTTCCGAATATAATAGGACAGATAATAACACAGCTAATGTTCTGCATACCGACCGCAATCTTTACTGAGGCGTTTTTAAGCTTTGTCGGCCTCGGAATACCTGTTCCGATGTGCAGCCTGGGAAGTCTGATAAGCGATGCCTTCAACAGTTTCACAACGCATCCGTATCAAATAGTGCCGCCGATTGTGGTGCTTGCTGTTCTGATGCTTTGCTTCAATATGCTGGCAGACGGTCTTCGCGAAGCGTTTGACCCCAAGCTCAAAGAAATGTGAGGTGAGCGATATGGGAAAAAACGGACGTGAAAAAGTTCTTGAAATGCGCAATCTCTCCATATCCTTTATCTCCTCTAACGCAAGGGTGAACGCCATACGAAGCGTGGATCTCGACCTTTACAAGGGCGAAACTCTCGCAATTGTCGGCGAATCCGGCAGCGGCAAGTCAGTTACGATGAAGGCCGCTATGGGGATACTGGATAAAAACGCCGTCATTAACAGCGGCTCGATACTCTTTACCTATAACCATGCTGAGAATGAGAAAAAAACAGTTGATTTAATTTCGCTTTCAAAAGCGGATATGCGCAAGCACATTAACGGCAAGCGCATTGCCATGATTTTTCAGGACCCCATGACCAGTCTAGACCCGACTATGACGGTGGGAAAGCAAATCATGGAGGGGATGATTTGGCATTACGGAACGCCACGTAAAGAGGCCTTTGAAAAGGCGCTTGACCTTCTCAAGGAAGTCGGAATTGACAATCCCGAAAAGCGTATCAAGCAGTATCCTCACCAACTGTCCGGCGGAATGAGGCAGAGGGTGGTTATAGCCATCGCTCTTGCCTGCGACCCCGAACTGCTTATCTGTGACGAGCCGACTACGGCGCTCGACGTTACAATTCAGGCAAAAATAATCGAGCTCATTCAAAGGATTCAGCGTGAGCGCGGAATCAGCGTTATTTACATCACCCACGACCTCGGCATTGTTGCGAAGGTTGCCGACTATGTAAACGTCATGTACGCGGGAAAGATAGTTGAAAAGGGGACAATAGACGAGATTTATTTCGACCCGAGACACCCATATACCTGGGGACTTCTTTCCGCAATGCCGGACCTCAACACCGACGACAGCCGTCTTTACACAATTCCCGGCTCGCCACCGAATCTGAAAAACGAAATCAAGGGCGATGCCTTTGCGCCGCGCAACATCTACGCTCTAAAAATCGACGAGCGCGCAGAGCCGCCGATGTTTAAAATTACAGACACACATTTCGCGTCCACATGGCTGCTGGACGAGCGCGCTCCGAAGGTGGAAATGCCGACAGAGCTTAAAAACCGCATAACCCGTATGCAGAAGGAGGGTGATTTGCGTGATTGACGAAAGAACACCCCTGCTTGAGGTAAAAGGGCTGAAGCAGCATTTTAGAATGAACAGAAGCTATACCTGCAAAGCGGTTGACGGAGTTGACTTCGTGCTTTATCCCGGAGAGACCTACGGACTTGTGGGTGAGTCCGGCAGCGGCAAGAGCACAATCGGCCGGAGCCTCATTCGCCTTTATAGCCCCACTGGCGGCAAAATTACGTTTGACGGCATGGACATTTCGGGAAAGCTCTCGCGGCAGAACAACAAGCGCCTGCGCACGGAAATGCAGATGATTTTTCAGGATCCAATGGCTTGCCTTAACCCACGCAAAAAGGTTGAAGACATAATCGCACAGGGGCTGGATATACACCATCTCTATAAAAACAAAGCCGAGCGAAAAGAAAAGGTTGCCGACATTCTTGTCAAAGTCGGGCTCGCTCCCGAGCATGCCGAACGCTATCCGCACCAGTTTTCGGGAGGCCAGCGTCAGCGCGTGGGCATAGCGAGGGCGCTCGTTATGAATCCTAAGCTCATCATTGCGGACGAGTGCATCAGCGCTCTGGACGTTTCTATTCAGGCTCAGGTTGTCAATCTCATGAAGGATATTCAGAAGGAGACGGGCACCGCCTATCTTTTCATTGCTCACGATTTGTCAATGGTCAAGTATATTTCCGAGCGTATCGGCGTTTTGCACATGGGACATCTGGTGGAAACGGGCACTAAGGACGAAATATTTGCAAATCCCGTTCATCCCTACACTCAGAGCTTGCTTTCCGCTATTCCGGTTCCGAACCCCAGAACAGAGAAATCTCGCGTTACACAGTCTTACGACTATAAAAAGGCTGGAATTGATTATAATGTCGGTACCTCGCACCACCTCGGCGGCAGCCATTATGTATTATGCACCGATGAGGAGCTTGCAAAGTGGAATAAGGCTTAAAGAAATCAGGCGGCGCCGGTAACAGCGCCGCTTTTCTTTTCGCCGAGATATATACTTAAAAATGTCTCTATTTTCAATGTCTTTCATATACGCACATTGAATTTAAAACACGCATAAGAGCCGGCAAAAAAACGAATAAACGAGCGCCTTGCCGGAAAGTTTTGCATGCTGCGACGGCAAAGCAATTTTGAGATTATTGCAGCGAAAAGTTCTTATAAATAGCATAATATTGAGCAAGGAAATATTTACATAAATAGAGCCGAATAATTTATAATCGAAAAGTTATAAACATTCTCAACAGGTTTTTCAACATCAATATTGTGCTGATTCACAAGCAAAAATAAGCTGAAATACCATATTATTACAAACCTTGAACATGAATAACAAACTTCTGGTGTAAAAGAAAATGGTTAACATAACGTCAAATGTAGGCGTTTTTAAGGGCTAATTATTCGCTCTGATTTTGCATTAAAACAATCTTATTTAACATTTTTAATAAAATAACCGTAATCCGATTGCAGAGCTCGAGCTTCTGCCGGAGAATATGGCATAAGTATTAAGAAAATGCATAATAAGAGATAAATAAAATCCAATTAATAAGCATATCAAAACATAAGCGGTATCAGTCGCAAATAATTGTGAATAAAGAAGGATTTTACCTTGCAAATAAAGATTTTCTGCGCTATAATACTTAACGTAGTCTTGCGAGGACAGATGTCCGCGCAGGACGGACAAAACAAAATTCGCGGCGCGATATCCGCGAAAAAATGGAGGAAAACAAATGAAAAAGTCTTTGGCCCTCATCCTTGCTTGCATGATGCTCGTATGCCTGTTTGCAGGCTGCGGACAGTCCGCAACAACCGCTTCTCCGGACGCTTCTGCGACAGCCGGCGAAAAAGTTGTTAAAATCGGCGTTTTCGAGCCCGCTTCCGGCGACAACGGCGCAGGCGGAAAGCAGGAGTCTCTCGGAGTTCAGTATGCCAACACAGTTCAGCCTACAGTTGACATAGCAGGCGAGACTTACAAGGTCGAGCTCGTTCCTGTCGACAACCAGTCTTCCACTGATAAGGCTGTTTCCGCAGCTCAGGAACTCGTAAGCGCGGGTGTTTCCGTTGTTCTCGGCTCTTACGGCTCCAGCGTCTGCATGGCCGCTTCCGACACCTTTAAGAATGCCGGAATCGCCGCAATCGGTATCACCTGCACAAACCCCAACGTAACTGCAGGCAACACACATTATTTCCGCATTTGCTTCCTTGATCCTTTCCAGGGCACCGTTCTTGCTAACTTTGCCAAGGATCAGTTCCAGGCCAAGAAGGCTTATTGCCTTGCCAAGCTCGGCGATGACTACTCCGTCGGTCTGTGCAACTACTTCAAAGAGGCTTTTGAGGCTCTCGGCGGCGAAGTCGTTTATGAAACCTTCCCCGAAGGCAACTCCGACTTCAGCTCCTATGTAACAAACGCCAAGAACGCCGGCGCTGATGTTTTCTTCGCACCGGTTTCCACCGAAGCTGCTGCTCTGATTATTGATCAGGTCAACGCTCAGGGCCTGTCCATGCCGATACTTGCCGGCGATACATGGGACTCCAACGTCATCCTCAACGCCGCAAAGGGCAAGAACGTACAAGTTTACATTGACACCTTCTATCAGGAAGGCGGCAATAAGGAGTTTGACGACGGCTTCAAGGCATGGCTCAATTCCGATTCCGCTGCTCTTGCAAATAACGGCGGCGACACCACAATAGCAGCAGTTTCCGCTATGGGTTATGACGCTTACTTTGTTGCCCTTGAGGCTCTCAAGGCTGCCGGCACAACTGACCCCAAAGCAGTCAACGAAGCTATCTGGAAGGTTACTTATGAAGGCGTTTCCGGCGCTATCGCTTTTGACACAACAAACGGCGACGCAGTTCGCGATACTGCATATGTTAAGACTGCAAACACAGAAACAGGTGTTTGGGACTTCGTAGGCGTACAGAAAGCAAAATAAGTAAACATTCTTGCGCATTGATAGCATGGGCGGGGACAAACGTCCCCGCCATGCCCTTGTTTGATTGCTCATAAAAAACAGATAAATTGGGCTGCCTCGAAAGGGAACGAACGCTCGCACCCTTTCGAGACAGCTCGATTTGGGGAGGCTCCTCTATGGATTTTTTTTCTGCCAATCTGCCATATATACTATCGGGTATTTCGGTCGGCGGTCAGTATGCGCTAATTGCAATCGGATACACAATGGTTTATGGTATCCTGAGACTGATTAACTTTGCCCACGGAGATGTATTTATGGTAGCAGGCCTCATGATGGTTTTTTTGTCATCATGGGCACCGCTCTACGTCACCATACCCCTTGTTATTGTTGCGACTATTGTGCTCGGATTTATTATTGAGCGCGCGGCCTACAAACCGCTTCGCAGCGCGCCTCGTATGTCAATTATGATATCTGCCATCGGTGTAAGTTATCTGCTCCAGAACGTATCGCTCTACATTACCGGTGGATTAAATAAAAACTATCCCTCAATCCCGTGGATTTCCGATACGATAACAATTGGCACCGCTGTTACAAAGCGCGTAACTCTGATTACTCCCGTGCTGACAATTGTCCTTGTTATTGCTCTTGTAATTCTCATTAAACACACAAAAATCGGAATGGCAATGCGTGCCGTTTCCAGGGACTTTGAAACTTCGCAGCTCATGGGCATAAAGGTTGACAGCGTAATTTCGTCGACTTTCATTATCGGCTCTTTTCTTGCGGCTGTCGGCTCAATGCTCTATTTTACAAATTACCCCGGCGTTGTTCCAAACTCGGGCGCCATGCCCGGACTCAAGGCCTTCGTTGCCGCGGTATTCGGAGGCATCGGGTCGATACCCGGAGCTGTTGTAGGTGCGTTTATAATCGGTATATGCGAGAATATCATTAAAGGACTTGATACGATTCTGGTTAATTCCGGAGTAATAAAAAATCCTTTGGGTCTTGCAACTTTTTCCGATGCTTTCACATTCGCACTGCTGATAGTCATTCTCATTGTCAAGCCCACGGGCCTGTTTGGTGAGAAAAAGACGGACAAGGTCTGAGGCGGTGACGTATGAATAAGACAAAAAAGACAATAATTAATTTTGCACTGCTGTTTTCGCTCATATTGGCAGTGCTGATACTAAGCATAACTCTGAAGTCGTCTTCAATGATTTTCGTTGTTCTCAAAAAAGGCGCCATATATGCGCTTATAGCAGTATCTATGAACCTTTTAAACGGGTTTACCGGACTTTTCTCACTGGGTCAGGCAGGATTTATGCTCATCGGCGCCTACACCTACGCGATTTTTACGGTTCCTCTTGAGGCAAGAATACAGGTTTATCAGTACTTTAACGGCGGTATTATTCACTTCACGCTGCCGGTTATTGTCGCGCTGGTTTTGGCGGGACTCGCGGCAGCGGTATTCGCATTTCTTATCGGGTTACCGGTACTGCGACTGAAAAGCGACTACCTTGCAATTGCGACGCTGGGCTTTGCGGAAATAATCCGCGCGATTTTCCAGTGGAACACACTTGGGCCCATTACAAACGGCTCAAACATGCTTAAAATGTTCCCGTCCTTTGATTCGATTATAAAGGATCTGGCAAAAGATGACGGTAAGCATGAATTTTTCAAAAATCTGTTCGTGTCAGCCCCGTGGCTCGAAAATTTCCTTATTACAATACTTCCGATTCTTTTGTCCGGCGTATGCATAGCAATTATAGTCATGCTTATTAAATCATCCTACGGACGTGCCTTCAAGGCCATAAGAGATGACGAAGTCGCAGCGGAAGCGATGGGTATTAACCTTGCCCGTCACAAAATGATGTCCTTCTGCACTAGCGCATTTTTCGCGGGAATCGGCGGCGCGATGCTTGCCATGTTCCAGGCGACTATTCAGGCTTCCGCTTTCAAATCGGCAATGACCTACGAAATACTGCTCATAGTTGTTCTCGGCGGTATAGGTTCGGTAACCGGAAGCTGCATCGGTGCATTTCTTTATATTGCCGCCTCCGAGTGGTGGCTTCGCGGTCTTGACGCCGGAAAGTTTCTCGGCATCTCCGCCCCGGGGATTTTCAGAAACGGTTTCCGCCTTGTCGTTTTTTCCGTTGTTATTATGTGCGTAGTATTGTTCTGGCGTAAGGGTATAATGGGCGATAAGGAGTTCGATATTGAGCGCATTGCCGGCCGCTTTAAATCAAAGAAAAGTAAAGGGGAGGTGAGCGGCAATGAGTGAAAATGTTCTTCGCCTTTCCGACGTAACCATGCAGTTTGGCGGAGTTGTCGCCGTTAACAACCTTTCTCTTGAAGTTAACAAGGGCGAAATCGTTGCGCTTATCGGTCCTAACGGCGCAGGCAAAACAACGGCCTTCAACTGCATCACCGGTGTTTACGAACCGACAAACGGACAGGTTGAGTATTACGATGAAGTCATAGTATCAAATCATCCCTCGGGCAAAATGAAAAAGCTCTATGCGGGTGAAAACGGCGGTAAATATACAAAGGTCGTGAGCAAGACTCCCGATAAAATAACCGAATACGGCATTGCCAGAACCTTCCAGAATATCAGGCTTTTCGGCAGTCAGACAGTTTTTGAAAACGTCCTTATAGCAAAGCACATGCGCGCAAAGCAGAACATGCTTTCGGCAACCTTTATGATTAACCATAAGGAAGAGATGCGCATGCGCAGGGAGAGCATGGAACTGTTGGAGCGTCAGGGAATGGCTCATCTGGCAAATGAAAAGGCTGTGAATCTGCCTTACGGTATTCAGCGTCGCCTTGAGATTGCAAGAGCTTTGGCAACAGACCCGAAGCTCCTGCTCCTCGATGAACCCGCTGCCGGCATGAACCCGCAGGAAACTCAGGAACTGACCGATTTTATCCGTCAGATAAAGGACGAACACAATCTTACCGTATTCATGATTGAGCACCACATGGATTTGGTTATGAAGATTTCTGACCGCATATATGTGCTGGACTTCGGAAAACAAATCGCACACGGGTCGCCCGCCGAAATTCAAAACAATCAGAGCGTTATCGACGCGTATTTGGGGGTGGCTGAGGATGCTTAAGATTGATAACTTAAAGGTCAACTACGGCGGAATCGAAGCCGTAAAAGGAATTTCCTTCGAGGTTGAAGAGGGCAGCATAGTTACGTTGATCGGGGCGAACGGCGCAGGTAAATCAACAACTCTGAGAACGATTGCGGGTCTTGTTTCCGCCAAAGCCGGCACTGTTACCTTTAATGGCGAGAATATCACAGGTATGCCCGCCAACAAAATCGTTTCAAAAGGTATCACACTTGTTCCTGAAGGACGCAGGGTTTTTCCCGATCTTACCGTTCTTGAAAACCTGAAGGTCGGCGCGTACCTGCGCAAGGATAATTTGAGCGAGGATATTCGCTGGGTTTACAGCCTTTTCCCGCGTTTGGAGGAGCGTTCATGGCAGGCTGCGGGAACACTCTCGGGCGGTGAGCAGCAGATGCTCGCAGTAGCCCGCGCTCTTATGAGCCGCCCAAAGCTTATGATGATGGATGAACCCTCTCTGGGACTTGCGCCGCTGGTTGTCAAAGGAATATTTGACATCATAAAGGAGATTAATAAGCAGGGAGTAACAATCCTTTTGATTGAGCAGAACGCCAATATGGCGCTCCACACAGCAAACATGGGTTATGTATTGGAAACGGGACGGATAACGCTTTCAGGTCCCGGAAAAGAACTCCTTAAGGATGAGGCAGTAAAAAAAGCCTACCTGGGAACATAAGCGCCTGTTACGTTCTCGGCGCCAGAAACTTTTACTTAACAGAGCAGGGTGTTCCCACAATGTTGGAAACACCCTGCTATTTGTAAAATTATATCATAAATGTAATATTGTGATGACATACACTAAAATTTGTGCGATAATCTATGGCAGCATTTTTAGCAAACGGCGCTAGTAGCCGTTTAAGGCAGGAGAGATAAATAATGGACTATACAAAAAAGGCAATTGAAAGCTTTTCCGATGATGTCTATGCCGTTCAAACAACCGGAGTGAGAATCGAGGCGGCAGATGTTAATTACTCAAAATGTAGTTTAAAAATAGACGAACGACATTTCAATGTTGAAGGAAATGTGATGGGCGGAGCAATATTTACCCTTGCTGACTACGCCTTCGGTGTCGCTTCCAACACCGGTAACCCGCAGACCGTGTCTCTGTCAGGCACAATCAATTTTATGCGAGCGACGAAGGGACCGATTCTTTATGCTGAGGCCAAATGTATTAAAAATGGGAGAAACATAACCTTCTTTGATGTTGTTGTTACAGACGATGACGGAAATATAATTGCGACAGTTCTGGCAAACGGCTATCGGAAAAAGTAGTCGTAATTCTTTTCAAGGATGTATCAAATGAGTAAACTATTAAAAATATTATCACATATACTTTTGCTGGAGCTGCTTTCAGTCACCTTGAGTTTGTCTACATTTGCAAATGCAATGGCGGCAGCGAACACGGTGCAAGGTAATTTTAAGTCGGATTACAGCTTTGAGCAATTGCCGAAGGATGAGGTATACGCGAGTAATGCCCTTTATTACAGCGCTGAAGTTTCGACGTATCTGGAGACTGACGAGAACATTGAAAATCTGTCAAACGATATTTATGGCTCTACCGGCGGAGTAATAAACTCCTCTAATTATCGGCATGATTTTCTGCTTGATAACTTTTGGAGGAGATACGGTGAAAGAATTTATGTGATTTTGTTTTTTACTTTACTCGGAATTGTTTTTTGGATATATGCCCTCAGATCCAGAGCAAATGACTTTAAGCGCATTGCTGCAAGCGAGAGCATGCTCAGAAATATAAGCAGCAACATAAACGGCGGCGTTCTCCTTCTGAATCCGCAGAAGGAATATCAAATATCGTTCGTTAACGAGGGCCTGCTTAAACTCATGGGATATACAGAGGACGAATTAAGAAGTATTTACGAAAGAGATTACTTTTATTTTATTCATCCTGATGACAGACATACGCTCAATAAGCTGCTGACTATGAAGAGCTCGTCCGCAGCGCAAGGTAACGAGTTTTCTGTACAGCTCAATGTAAGAACCAAGGAAGGTAAATTCATTCCGTCACTGGTTAAAGGGTCATTTGTTAGAAATGAGAAAGGTGAAAAAGAGCTGTTTTGCATGATTGTCGATGTATCAAGAGAACAGGCAATTTTGGAGGAGCTTAAATTTGAACAGGAATCTCACAGAATCCTTTTGGAAAAATCGGATGAAATACTTTTTGAGATAGATTATATTGAGCAAACCGTCAAGGTTTCGCCTCAATTCAAAGAAAAATTCGGATGGGCACTGCCAAAAAGATACTGGGGCGACGAAAAGCCGAATCTGAGTAAAATTTATGAAGAGGACAGGCAGAAATTTTCACAGGCACTTGAGGACATAAGAAACGGAACAATTGACGGTGAACTTATCGTCAGAGTCTGTAAAAGTGACGGAACACCTTGCTGGAGTAAGGCAATTTATCATGTCATGCAGGTCGGCGGTGAGAATAAGCGGCTAATCGGAAAGCTGACCGATATCGACGATGAGATTAAAGAGAAGCAGTTGCTTATGACAAAAGCGCAGGTCGACGCTTTAACAGATATTTACAATAAGGATGCTTTCAAAGACCGATGCATAGAGTATCTTAGTAAATTTCCGGATAAAAACAACAGCTTGATTTTCTTTGATGTCGACAATTTCAAGGATATAAATGACTGTTTGGGGCACGCGACAGGGGACAGGGCGCTTCGGGATATTTCTCGCAAAATGATGTCGATTTTCTCAACACGGGATATTTTGGGCCGTTTCGGAGGGGATGAGTTCTGTGTTCTGCTCAAGGATGTAACAAAGGAAGAGCTCACAAAACTTCTGGATCGCTTAATTGAGGAGCTAAGGCTGGAGTACAGCGATGGGCATCATAATGTATCCGTATCTGTAAGTGTCGGGGCGGTGAACAGCAGCGAATTTGGAAACGATTTTAATAAGCTGCTTGAATATGCCGACAGAGCCCAGTATTATGCCAAAGAGAAGGGCAAGAACGGCTATTGCATTTACAGCGACTCGCTTCGCTTAAGAGGTTATAAAAGCAGGAAAAAGGCGATTGAAGAAGATAAATAAACGCGCAGAAAGAGCAGCCGAGATTTACGGCTGCTCTTTCTATATCCTGCGGCAAGGCTATCTGACCATCATTCCCGGCATAACGAGCTCATGGTCGCGATAAGCAGGCATGTTGACATCGCCCATAAGCGACGCGGAATATAAGGAGCGCTTCCCGAAACGCCGTCTGATTTCTTCAACACAGTCATAAAGCCTCTCATCGCGCTCGGTTCTTGCCACTTCCGAAAAGAGGCTTATCTGCTCCGCTTCGTTTATTCCTCTAAGGTCGATGGCCCTGACGGTCACAGCGCGAACAGGCAGAGTCCAATCGTAATTGTCCTTAAATAAGGCTCGGGCCTTCATGGCTATGTCATTGGGATTTGAGCTGGAATACGGCAGCCTGCCCTGAAACTGTTTTAAATTAAGGGAGCTGTCCTTAACAAAAATTTGCACGCCGGAGGCCTTGCACTCGTGAGCCCTGAGCTTGTGCCCAATATCCTGCGAGAGCTCCAGCATAACGCGCCAGACATCCTCCTCGACCCGTAAGTCAACGGTGCAGGTTATCCCGTGCCCGATGGATTTAATCGGAGAAACGAAATCCCTATTCATAACGGGGGAGCTGTCACGTCCGTTCGCGTAAAGCCAAAGCATAAGACCGTTCTTCCCGAATATCTGCTGTAAAAATTCGGGAGAAAGCGCCGCAAGCTCTCCGATTGTGTGAACGCCGTAGCGGGAGAGCTTTTTTGAGGTCGCTCTGCCGACAAAGAAAAGGTCGGAAGCGGGGAGAGGCCATACCTTGTTTTTAAAGTTCTCGCGGTCGATTACGGTAACGGCGTCCGGTTTTTTCATGTCGGAGCCGAGCTTTGCGAATACCTTATTGAAGGAAACGCCTATGCTCACCGTAAGCCCAAGCTCGGATTTTATCGTCTCACGAATACTCTCGGCTATCTCCAATCCTCCGCCGTACATGTCCGCGGAACCCGAAACGTCAAGAAAGCACTCGTCCATGCCGTAAGGCTCAACAAAATCGGTGTATCGTTGGTAGATTGAGCGCGCAAGCTTTGAATATTTCAGATACTGCTCAAAATGAGGCTGCACGAGAATAAGACCCGGACACAGGCGTTCGGCTTCCCAGTTGACCATGCCCGTTTTTATGCCGGCCTTTTTTGCAAGCTCGGACTTTGCCAGAACGATTCCGTGGCGGGTTTCCGTTGAACCGCAGACGGCCACGGCCTTGTCCCGAAGCTCGGGATGAAGCATCATTTCAACGGAAGCGTAAAAGCAGTTCATATCGCTGTGGAGTATTACTCGTTCGCCTATTTTAAACGCCTCCAAACATTTGAGTATTTTGCCGCAACTTAAAAAGAAGCTCTTGACATATATAAATATAGCGGATATAATGTGCTTATAGTTGCTAACAATTGCTACCAATGTCAAGATAAATATAGCAAATATCAGCAATAATGTCAAGAGTGATGACGCAATAAATAGCAATAATACTACGGGGGAGGATGCGCAGGATGAAAGCATTCGGAGAAAAGCTTGTGGCGCGAAGAGCAGAGCTTGGCTTAAGTCAGGCTGAGCTGAGCGCAAAGGCAGGAATAGGCAAAAGAACAATCACCTCTTACGAAACGGATGGGAGAATCCCTCAGCCGGCACAGCTTTATAAGCTGGCAAAGGCGCTTGAAGTTACTCCCGAATACCTTAAAAAAGACGAGGTGACAAACCCGCTTCACGGCATGGAGAGCATGCACTACATAGAAAGCGCAAGACGCAGGTACGGCGCGCGTCAGTCCCGAGACGTGGAGACTCTTTTGAGCGCGAACGCGGCGCTTTTTGCCGGAGGCGACATATCCGAGGAGGCTAAGGACGCCTTTTTCCAAGCTGTTATGAAGGCTTATATCGACTGTAAGGAAGCCGCAAAGGGCACTTACGGGCGCAAATCCAAGGAAAAATAAAGTCGTGTCCGCCATATACAGCGAAAAAGGGGGTGACCTTCAAGATGAAAAACGAATTTGTACTTCGGGAAGTTGCCCGAATCAAAAATGAGTATGGCGAAACCGAGCCGAAGAAGCTTGCGGAGGCGATGAAGGTCATCGTCAAATATGAACCGATGGGCAATTTCGATGGCTGCTGCAAGGGTTTTTTTGTGTCGCTCTGCCGCCAGAAGCACATAACGGTAAATTCCGACCTGCCGCAGGAGCTGCAGCGCGTCATTTTGATGCACGAGCTTGCGCACTCGGTGCTGCACTGCAATAAGGGCAGCTCCGCCGCATTTCACGATTTTGCTGTTTTCGACAACGCGAGTGTCAAGGAATATGAGGCGAATGTTTTCGCGGCGGACTATCTTATGAGGGACGAGGACGTGCTTGGTCTTTTAAATGAAGACATTTCGTTTTTCGGCGCTGCGGCAAGGCTCGGCGTCCCGCCGGAAATGCTGGATTTTAAGTTCAGACTAATGAAGCGCAGAGGCTATGAGATGATTGAGCCGCCGCTCATGGCGAAGGGAGATTTTTTAAGGAAGGTCTAGCCATGGACAATGTTAAGGTTTATGTCAATGTCCGCGCCTCCTTCGACGAGCAGGGGAGAATGCTGCCCCGAGAGCTGACGTGGGAGGACGGAACTGTCTATGAAATTGACAGGGTGCTGGATATTCGTCAGGCCGCCGCGATGAAAGCGGGAGGTCAGGGCGACCGTTATACGATTTTTGTGCGCGGTCAGCGCAGCTATCTGTTTTTTGAGCGCAGCGCGGAAATCGCGGGTAATAATGTTGGACGCTGGTTTGTTGAAAGAAAGGCTCTCGCAACCTGAAACTGCAAAATAATCCTATAACAGCGACTTTTCATGCGATATTTGACGCGAAGAATGAGAGGGCGGTTTGCAAAAGCAAACCGCCCTCTCATTCTGAAAAATAAATTATTGGGTTAGGGTTTAGGCTTACAGCTTTCTTGCAAGCTCGATTGCCTGTGAAACGGCATCAGAAATTTTACCGACCTCAAAAGAATCACCGATATTGTAAATCTCGTGAATATCAGACTTCAGCGCATTATATAGCTCGTTGTTAGGAACGGAGCCTGCCGCGATAACGATTGTGTCGCAGGGTAGGCTTAAATGCAGGAGCTTTTCGGGCTCGACTATGCCGCTTTCACGCTCTTTAGCCTTTTGCTCGCGGGTTTTGGGCTCCACAGCCTCAATTTCAACAGTTCTCTCGGTTAGCTCAAGGATTTTCGCGTAGGAATATTGTTTAACCCCGAAACGGTTAAGTTCCTTTAATAGGGGCCACGCTGTGCCCTGCTCAAAACCTGTTCCGATTTTTGCAATATCTACAATTGCGATGTTTCTGCGTGTTTTGTCCACCATTTCAAGGACTTTTTCAGGCTCTTCAGAGCGCTGAGAAAGGATAAAATACAGCTCTTCGGGGGACATAGCCGCCTCATAAGCAAGATAATCGGCGGTTTCGCAGCCCACGGCGGCCCCGCCTACAATAACCACATCTCTGCCGGCAACGGCTTTCCCACTCAAAATGTCGGAGTAGCTATAAACGGGTATTGAGCTTTTTCCCGGAAGAGTAATGCTTTTAGGGGTGTTGCCCGTTGCCGTCACTATGACATCAAAGCCTGCGGTCTTAATTTCATACAAACCGGCATTTTTATTCAGCAGAAGTTCAATACCTAGCTTTTTAAAAGCCGACGTGTAATAGGAAGCCAGAGTTAAAAATTCGCGCTTTGCGTGCGACGCGGCGGCAAGATAAAGCTGACCGCCGATGTGGTCCGATTTTTCCCAAACGGTGACGTTATGACCGCACAAAGTGGCCTGAACGGCAAACTCACAGCCCGCTACCCCGGCACCAAGCACTAGAATAGCTTTAGGCTCCTTTGCGCGGTACATTTTAAGCATATACTCATGACCGGCAAAGCCGTTGACAAGGCACTCCACAGGCTCGGCAAAAAAGGTCTTGGCAAGGCAGCCCTGATTGCAGGCAACACAGTGACGAATTATTTCGCTCTCACCGTTTTGCGCTTTTTTAGGCCAGTCCGGGTCGGCAATCAGAGGGCGGCCCAAGCTGATGAGGTCCGACTTTCCCAGTGCCAAAGTCATTTCGGCGGTAAGCGGATCGTTAATTCGATTTGAGGCGGCGACAGGAATATTGACAGCATCTTTCACAGCGGAGGTGAGATATGTAAAACCGCCGCGAGGAAGCTCACCGGTTAGCTGCGGCACAACGGATTCATGCCAGCCGCCTGTTACATTTATCATGTCAACTCCGGCCTTTTCCAGCAGCTTGGCAAACATCACGGCTTCCGTGTTTGTATTGGAGCCGGGAACCAAATCATTGCCAGCAATACGCACGGAAATCGGAAAATCATCACCGACGGCCTCCCTGACGGCTGCGATAACCTCAAGAGGAAAGCGTGTTCGGTTTTCCCAAGAGCCGCCATATTCATCGGTGCGCTGATTTGTCTTTGGGGAAAGAAACTGGCTTATGAGATAGCCCGCGGAAGCTATGATTTCAACAATGTCGAAGCCCGCGCTTTGGGCGCGCTTGGCGGCGGCCGCCCATTTTGAGATGATTACACGCATTTCTTCGCGGGTCATTTCTCTGGGCATTTCCTTTGTGAATTTGCTCAATATTGCGCTGGGAGCAAGGGCTTCGCGCCCGTCATTGGCGATCGAGTGGGCGTAAGCGCCCGCGTGGTAAAGCTGAACGCCGACCTTTGCTCCGCGCTTGTGCATACCGTCAGTAAATTCACGGTAACCCGGTATAAAATCATCGGTTTCAAGGCTCATCACGCCGGGGGAACCGCCGTATTCATCAAAGCGGCAGCCGCCCGTAAAAATAAGTCCGGCTCCGCCTTCCGCCCGCCGCCAGTAGAACTCGTTAAAGCGCGCATTGGCATAGCCGTCCATGTTGTACATGAGATGGATGGCGGGCATGATGATACGGTTTTTAAGCTCAAGATTTCGTATTTTAATAGGGAGAAAAAGTCTGTCGTAATGCATTATTACTCCTTATAGACATGTAAGCGCAAATGAATTGCGCTTACAAAGTTTAAACAACTATTTGTTCCAGTCGCGGATTTTGGCCGCGAGCCAGTCAGTCCATTCCTTAATGCCTTCTCCGGTAAGTGCTGATATCTCGAATATAGCTATGTCGGGGTTGAGCTTTCTGACGCGCTCGCGAACTGCGTCGGAATCGAAGTTAAAATAGGGCTTAACGTCGATTTTGTTTATTAGCAGAGCGGATACCTGCGAGAACATAAGCGGGTACTTAAGCGGCTTGTCGTCGCCCTCGGGAACACTCAGAAGCATTACGCTGAAGGAAGCTCCCGTGTCAAACTCGGCGGGGCAAACAAGATTTCCGACATTCTCAAGTACAACAAAGTCAAGCTCCTTTGTGCCGAACTCGTCAAGGCCGCTCTCTGTCATACCCGCGTCAAGGTGGCACATTCCGCCGGTGTGAAGCTGAATAGCTTTAATTCCTGTCGCGGCAATCGTTTCCGCGTCGACAGCGGAATCGATATCCGCTTCCATAACACCGATTTTGAATTCATCACGAAGTTT
The DNA here is from genome assembly GCA_009929315.1 of Clostridia bacterium. GTDB lineage: Bacteria > Bacillota > Clostridia > Oscillospirales > Oscillospiraceae > UBA2658. The sequence goes on along the minus strand of SAAS01000004.1, from coordinate 41,519 downwards.
TTCGATGGTGCGCAGAAGCGTGGTAGTCTTGCCCGAGCCGGGGGAGGACATAAGGTTCATAAGACAGGTCTTCTCACCCTTCAAACGTCCTCTCAGCTTTTCAGCCTCCAGGTCGTTGTTTTCGTAAACGCTTTTTTTGATTTCAAATATTCTAACCTTATCCATTTTTACTTTTCCTTTCTGAAGTAGAGACTATTTATTTGTTAGCCGGAAATCAGTTCATGCCAAATTCCTGCATTCTTCTGTAAAAAGTGCTTCGCGACAGGCCGAGAAAATCTGCGGCCTTTGTTCTGTTGTTGCGGCATTTTCGCAGAGCCATCTCAAACTTTTCCTTTTCGTCCAGCCCGTAAATATCGAAGGTGGTTGCAATAACCGGTTTTTCTTCAGGGAGAGTCTCAAGAAAATAGTCGCCGAGATAATTGTGAATTTCCTTCTCGGTTATCAGGGTTTCCTCATGTGTGCTGATAATTCCTTCAAGTAAATTTTGAAGCTCACGAAGGTTGCCCGGCCACGAGTATCTGCCCAAAAATTCGAGGGCATTCTTCGAAAGCCTTATGTCGGGCTTGCCCATTCTCGCGCAAAGCTTTTTCAAGAAATATTCGGCAAACAAATATACATCGGCTCCGCGGTTTTTAAGAGGCGGAATATTAATTCGGATAATACTTAAGCGGTAAAACAAATCCTCGCGGAAAAGCTTCTGCTCGATGAGCTCCTTAAGGTTTTTGTTTGAGGCAGCGATAATGCGTACATCGACCTCGATTAGGTCATTTCCGCCGACCTTGCGGAAAGTCTTTTCCTCCAAAACTCTAAGCAGTACGGACTGAACCTCCATCGGCATATCGCCGATTTCGTCAAGGAATAGAGTGCCGTGGTTTGCAAGCTCAAATTTTCCAATCGAGCCTTCACGTTTTGCTCCCGTAAAAGCGCCGCTTTCGTAGCCGAAGAGTTCGCTTGCGATGAGTTCCTTGGAAAACGCCGCGCAGTTGATGGCAACAAAGGGCTTGTGACTGCGCTTGCTGCTGTTATGGATTGCTTGGGCAAAAACGTCTTTTCCGACGCCGGACTCACCCTGTATAAGTATGTTGCTGTCGCTTAGCGCCGCAATCTGGCTGCGCTTTATTGTTTCAAGCATAAGTTCGTTTTCGCCGATAATATCGCCGAAGGTGTAGCGGGCGTTGTTGTCGGTGAACTTTGAAGCGAGCTTATTTGCCCTGCCGCTCGAGCTGAAGGAGATGGTAATACCGTCGGGATGGAACTTGTTCTGCTTATATGTCGCGGTTGACATATTGACGTAAACTCTGCCGCTGGAAACGGATAGAGGCAGAACCTTGTCGCTGACAAGCTTTTTCGCGTTCAAAATATTCCAAAATTCGCGGTTATCGGGCAAGGGTAAAATGATTTCCTCAAGAGTCAGGTGGTAGGAGTCAGGTTTTTTAATTCCAAGTATTTTGAAAACCTGATCGTTTATGATGACAACTTCATTTCGCTCTTTGTTTTGCCGAAGAAATATCGAGCCGGATTCCTCATCGCTCGAGGTAAACATATCTATGCACTGGAAAAAGAATACGTCAAGTTCGATAGTTCTGGACAATGTTATCGCAAGCGAAAGAAGATAGGTGTCGGTCTTTTCCTGCGGAACTGCGAGAACGATACCGCCGTAAATTTCATTTTCAATCAGGCAGATAGGGGAGAAGTAGTAGGAACCGTCGATTAAGAAGCGGGAGTAGTTAAGGCAGCCCGGCAGCTCAACCGCGCGTTTGTTTAAAATTCCGAGCGAAAACGGATTTGTGCCGATGCTCTCCTCAGACCATTTTGCACCGTTCTTAATTCCGCACTTACTCAGCCAGTCATCCTCGGCGGGCATACCGTAAATTCGCAGCAAAACACCGTCCTTGCTGAAGAGCAGAACACGAAAATCGTCTTCAATGCTGTTGGCGATGAAGTGGTTAATTACCCAGTCGGAGCATATCATAAGGCGTTTATAGGATTTTTTTGTCCTTTCAAGCTCGCTTTGCACAAGCTCTTTCGGCAGGGCTCTCTCATAATCGATATTTCGGCTGTCGCTGCGCTTCCAGGAACCCATAACGCTTTCATTCGGAAATTCCGAGCTGCCGTCGCCTTTATGAAGACCAAGCCAGTTTTCAAAATTTTGCTGTTTCTGCATTAAATATACGTTCCTTTCATGGAGTATTGCTTTTAATTAAAAACATCGATAAATGAAATAAATATTACAAAATGTATGAAATTGACACGAAGCAGATATAAGGTGCTTCTTAACTGTGCCAAAGCATTGTACCACATTTAAATATTTGTATCAAGTGCACAATGTTAAAGAAATTATAAATTCCATATAAAACTTGACGCTTTTCGCTCCTTGCTATATTTTATTAGTAGCCCTTTATACGGGAAAAAATCAAAGCATGGAGTGATAATTTGAAAATCGTTATTTTGGAAGGCTATATTATAAATCCGGGTGATATTTCGTGGGAAGCTCTTTCAGACCTGGGAGATTTGACGATATACGATCACACAACAAAGGAGCAGGCGGCGGAGCGTATCCGTGACGCAGACGTAGTGCTTGCGGGAAAGATTAACTTCAACGCAGAGCTTATGGACGAAGCTAAAAACCTGAAATTTATATGCGAGCTTGCAACCGGTTATAACAACATTGATATTGCGGCTGCCTCTGAAAGAGGTATTACAGTCAGCAATATTCCGGCTTACAGCACACCGTCCGTCGTTCAGCACACCTTTGCTCTTCTTTTGGAGCTTTGCATGCGCACAGGGCAGCACAGCGAAAGCGTTATGTCGGGCAAGTGGAATACCTGCCGCGACTTCTGCTTCTGGGAGACGCCTTTAAAAGAACTTTGGGGCAAAACTATGGGTATAATCGGCTATGGACAGATCGGAAGAGCCGTGGCTCAGGTTGCCGTCAGCTTTGGTATGAAGGTGCTTGCATGCGCCGCACATCCCAGGGAAAGCTCGGGAATTGACGGTGTTCAAATGGCAACCATTGATGAAATATTTGCGAAATCAGATGTAATCAGCCTGCACTGTCCGCTTACAAACGAGAACAGAGGTCTGATTTGCGCCGACACGATTTCAAAAATGCGCGACGGAGTTATCATAATTAATACGGCCCGCGGCGCACTTGTTAATGAGGCGGACGCGCTTGAGGCGCTAAACAGCGGAAAGCTTTTTGGTTATGCAACAGATACGCTTTCACTGGAACCGCCGATAAACGGAAATCCGCTCTTCGGCGCTCCGAACTGCATTATTACGCCGCACATTGCGTGGGCTCCAATTGAAAGCCGTAAAAGACTTATCAGCACGGCGGTTGAAAATGTGCGCGCATTTATCGAAGGCAAACCGGTGAATGTAGTAAGCCATTAAACGGAGGGAAATTTTATGCCACTGTCAAAAGCTAAGGTCACTCAGCTGAGCGAGTTTTGCAGGACGTTTCGAATAGACGTGCTCAAAGCCATTCATAACATCCAATCCGGGCATCCGGGCGGAAGCCTATCGGCTTGCGAAATACTGACTTTGCTCTATCAGGAGCGAATGAATATTGACGCTAAGAACCCCGGCGACCCCAATCGTGACCGCTTGGTGCTTTCAAAGGGGCATGCCGCCCCGATGCTTTATCGAAACCTGATCGAAAAAGGATTTATGCCAAAGGAGTCGATGTCCACCCTGCGTCACATTAACAGCGAGCTGCAGGGTCATCCCTCAATGCACACCCCGGGAGTTGAAATCCCCGCCGGACCTCTCGGCCAAGGTCTTGCAGCCGCACAGGGGATGGCACTCGGCCTGCGCCTTAACGGCAGTCCGGCCAGAGTTTATGTCATTATGGGCGACGGTGAACAAGATGAGGGTGCGATTTGGGAGGCGGCTACCTCTGCTCCAAAGTTTAAACTTAACAACCTTACGGCTATAATCGACTACAACGGAGTACAGCTTGATGGTACAACCGAAGAAATTATGCCGCTGCGTGACCTCTCGGCAAAATGGCACAGTTTCGGCTGGAACGTAATCGAATGTAACGGTCATGACTTGAGGCAGCTCAACGACGCACTTGACGCCTGCGCGAAGATAGAGGACGGGCCGTCCGTAATCATAGCCAAAACGGTTAAGGGCAAGGGAGTTTCCTTTATGGAGGGCAAGGCGGCATGGCACGGGAAACCGCCTTCCGACGATGAGCTTGCAATGGCTATAGCGGAACTCGGAGGTGAAAAATAATGCCTAAGGCGATAAGAGAAGTATACGGCAGCGTTTTGGCAGAGCTCGGCGCTTCCAACCCCGATATTGTGGTCCTCGATGCCGACCTTTCGGGTTCAACAAAAAGCGGTATTTTCGGCAAAGCATATCCGGAGCGCTTTTTCAACATGGGTATTTCCGAGAGCAATATGGTGGCAACAGCCGCGGGGCTTTCGACAACAGGTAAAATACCGTTTGCAAACACATTCACCGCATTTTTAACAACGCTTGGGCTGCTATCAATCAGGTCACTGATTTGCTACGGAAACCTCAATGTTAAGCTCGGCGGAGCTTACTGCGGAATGTCGGATGCTTTTGACGGAAGCACCCATCACGCAACGGAGGATATTGCCGTTATGCGCAGTCTGCCGAATATGAAGGTCCTTGTTCCCGCTGACGAGACAAGCACGCGCTGGGCAACAATGTTCGCAGCGGAGCACAAGGGACCGGTTTATCTTCGACTTTCGCGCGATGTTTATCCCGACTTATATCCGAACGACGCAAAGTTCGAGTGCGGAAAGGGTGCAACTATTCGCGAAGGAACTGACGTCACGGTCATTGCCTGCGGTCTTCTTGTTCACAAGGCAATTGAAGCAGCAGAGATTCTTGCGAAGAAGGGTATTTCTGTAAGAGTTGTCGATATGTACAGCATTAAGCCTATTGATAAGGATCTTATCTTAAAGTGCGCAGCTGAAACCGGAGCGATAGTCACGGCTGAGGAACACAATATTTACGGCGGTCTGGGCGGTGCCGTTTCGGAGGTTCTCGCTTGGGGCGGAGCAGGAGTACCAACAGAGTTTGTAGGTATTCGGGATACCTTTACAGAGAGCGGACCATACGCTCAGCTTCTTGCCAAATACGGAGTTGACGCAAACGGAGTTATCTCGGGAATAGAAAAAGCCCTGTCAAGGAAGAAGTAAAACATTACGAAAACAGACGGTATTTCGCTTGAAATAACCGTCTGTTTTTATTTGCCCGAAGCGTCGTTTTTAAACTTGCAAATTGTAGATAATAAGTATTGACACAACGAAACATGTTTAGTATAATAGCACTTGCCTGTTCGAAAGAAGCGCAATATGGCGGCGTAGCTCAGCTGGCTAGAGCACTCGGTTCATACCCGGGGTGTCACCGGTTCAAATCCAGTCGCCGCTACCAAATGGGAGTGCAAAAGCGCTCCCAATAATAAGGCCCGTTGGTCAAGCGGTTAAGACACCGCCCTTTCACGGCGGTAACATGGGTTCGAATCCCGTACGGGTCACCACAGTTTTAAGGGAGCAGCAGCTCCCTTTTTGTGCATAAGGAGGCTTAGCTCAGCTGGTTAGAGCGCATGCTTCACACGCATGAGGTCGACGGTTCGATCCCGCCAGTCTCCACCACGCGAAAAACCCACAAAGTATTGGAATATCAATACTTTGTGGGTTTTTATATTAGTGAATATCTGTGCTAAATAGGGCGTGCCCATTCTTAATTTGCTGAATTTCAATATAACATAGTTGCTATTAATCGATATTTCTTAATACTTTCAGTTCTTTCTTTATTTCTCTTTTTTCACAGTACATTTTCTCATCGGCGCGGTTTACAATTGAATCAATATATTGGTGGGAATCACACTGAAATGATTCAATACCGTGACTGACACTAATGAGATATTTTCTATTTTCAGTTTTATTTACATTTTCGTATGCATCTACTATACGCGCCCATATTTCCTCTGCGTTGTTTTCATCAAGTCCTTCAAAAATGATTAGAAATTCATCTCCACCCAGACGAGCTACGAAGTCGTTTTCTCTTGTGTTTGTTTTGATGCCTGAAATGACGCTAAGAATCAGCTCATCACCGAATTCATGACCAAGGGCATCATTTACATCCTTTAATCCATTGATATCAATAAAACAAATACTGATTACAAAAGATTTGTTCGCTGTGTTTTTATAAAGCTGTGAAAGCTTTTCAAATCCGGCACGCCTGTTATAAACCCCTGTCATCTCGTCGTATTCTGAAAAATACTTGATCTGTTCGCTTTCGTTTTTGTTCAGCGCAACCAGAACAGCAATTGTGATAGCAAAAAATAGAATTAAAACATATATATAATAGTTATTTTTCAGATTTTCTAAAAACGTAAACCAAAGGTTATTGTTGAATACACTCCCTATGTCTGAATTAACCGGTATATACGAGATTAAAATCCAATCTCCCGAACCCAAAGCATAAGAATATCTATTGTTTTCCGGAGTAAACACTCGGCTTGTTATAACATTAGAAGATATAAAAAGGCCATTTTGACTAATTTGATATCCATCATTTTGTTCCTTAATCCTGTCCCACTCAACAGGAAACTCGTTGGAAAAGCTGATGTCCGCCCGGTCTTCATACATAAATGACCAGTCTTTATCGGAATTTTCGCTATTAAAAAGCCAGTACCCATCTGAGTTGAGCATAAATATATTTCCGTTACTTGTTGATGCTACTTGCGCTACTTGTTTCAAAATATCATCAGCTAAATAATTTAATACAATAATTCCTTTAAGCTTGCCATTTACATAGTATGGTGTTGAAATTCGAAGCATCGGTTTTATTGGCTGCTCAATTTCATTATTTTCAATATTTAAGTCAAGTTTTGAAATATATATTTGGTTTTCTTCCAGGTTTATTGTATCCGTAAAGTAGTAACGATCTTTTTTGTTCTGCAAATTATCTTTATCAACAAGCACCGCTCCGTCATTGGAGTAATTTACTCGAATAATTTCATTTCCATCCACATCAATAAAGCGAATCTGGTCATATATCATTTTTCGAGTGGAAAATGCAAGCCATAGCTTTTCAACTTCTGAGTAATTGGCATCGCCATTGTCATTTAAACGTAAACAATCAGCCACATACAACAAATCACCGGAAATTCTATTTATTCTGTTTGCAATAACCGTATTCTCAGTGCTGATCAAGTCTTGCTCATTATCCAGCAGGTTGCTTTTTTTTACTTCGTCCAACTTATACTGAAAAAACGAAGTTAAGAATAATACTATAAAACTTAATATAAGGAATAAAGCTATCGCATACAGAAAGAATGTTTTCTTTTGCTTAGACAGAACTTTTAACATATTCTTATTCCTTTCCAAAAATGCCTTTAATAGTATTAATTAAAATATATAAGCAAACAGATTTTTCGTCAAGAAAAACTCAGATGTAATCATATTCCGGTCTGCTGCAATGTCAAAATAATCGTTTTCCATAAAACGCGCTACGTCATTGCCGAGTATCTTGAATTTTCGCTTTCGGAGAATACCGTATTTGTCAGCGGCTATTGAATAATCTGCTGTCGCGCTAACCTTGTCAACGCAGGATAGTTAAAGAAAAAAGGCCGTATATTGACGGCCTTTTTTAACGTATTTCAGCATTTATTATGCCTTTAATGGTTTAACTGCCATAGTTTATTGAGGACTGATATTTTCGGCTCTTTCCGACCGTGCGTCAGGTCTTGACATAACCAAGGAAAGCGCCTGTTCCATACTGTACATGCCTTTGCCTTTCGTCATTATCCATTTTGCCGCAAATATAGCGCCCTGACCGAACGCGCCGCGATTATGCGACTCGTGGACGATGCGTATAGTCTGATTTGGAAGACCGAAAACGACTTCATGTTTTCCGATAATACCTCCGACACGAATTGAGTTGATATGTTTTTCCTTGTCAAGACCCAAATCCTCGGCAATTCTCAGGGCTGTGCCTGAAACACCCTTTTTCTCCTTGAAATGTTCCTCAACAATTTCGATATCGGCCGTCGGAACAATATTCTGAAGCAGCTTTGAAGCCTCGATTAAAAAATTGACGCCTAAAGTGATGTTTGGAGAGTATAATACGGCAGTATGTTTACTCAGCTCGTTTATTTGCTCAAATTCGTTCTGACTGTAATCTGAAATTGCCGACACAATCCTTGTCCCGTATTTAACTGCGTCTTTATATTCGCCGGCAGCACTGGCTGTGGAAAAGTCGATTATTACATCAACTCTGTTTTCCGAAAAAAACTTATCCGAAACAATGCTGTTCATGGAATAAATTAAGCCTTCGTCATGATCAAATCCGAGATGTCGGCTGGCAAAGGTTCCTTCATGGATTGATGACTTGCGGATAACCCACTTTAATTCGCAGTCCAAGTCCTTAATAATTTCATTTGCTACAACAGAACCGGTTTTGCCGAAGCCGAAAAGTCCTATGGTTAATTTCATTTAGACTCCTTTCGAACAAAAATTATACTTACATTATTAGCAGTTAATAAAAAATAATCAAACACCCTTTCTTTCAACGCTTACGAGATTAGCTGACGGATTCGGATGGAAAGTTCACCCTGTGCGCATTGCGCACTTCACCCCAATAATGGTTTTCCCGTTCCAAAATGGATTAAGCGATTTTGTATCTATATAAAAAGGCGGGCAGTCCAAAAACCGGACTTCCCACCCAAGAAGACGTATCTTGAAAACGACATAAGCCGCCCAACCGTCAAAGAAAATATCTCTATCTATTCATAAAATACCACATTACGGGGTCAAAGTCAAATTTCAACCGCAAATCTGTGTACTTGCTGTATCAAAGCGAGCATAATTGTAATAAGTATGAGAATATTCTAAAAATTTTATAAAACTCTTATCAATATTTTGACAGCTATTTTATGACTTTGAACCTGATTTAAAGCTGTTGACAAAGAAAATGGAAAAAGGTATAATCAATTTCGCGCATTGTCCCAAAGTTTGTTCGGCATACGCTAGTGTGGCTCAATGGCAGAGCACATCACTCGTAATGATGAGGTTGTGGGTTCGATTCCCACCACTAGCTCCAAGAAGCCCCGCGGTATAAAATCGCGGGGCTTCTTGATATTTATCTGAAAAAGATGTCAAAAATCTATTCTTCGCCCCAGCGATACTTCCTGTTGCTCAGCAACTTATCAAGTCCGCATTTCAGGCATAAGCCGTTGTGACAGCATATCGTAGCGCCGCAGTCGGGACAGGCCCATTCGGCGTTCTCTTTTTCTAAAAACGCATCTATTCCGTTTTCATCGATAAATCTAAGGTTATCAATCATACTCATGCGGTATTTTGTGCGGTAGCGTTTGTCAAGGCTCCTTAATCGCTTGCAGGGAAAATCCCCACATTCGTAGCAAAAGCGAACAAGTTTATTCTTCAGCTTATCGCAGGTATCGCCCATGTGCAGACAGCCTTCGCCGCGCGGAATACATCCCTCGCAGTACTTCCGATGAAAGCCCTGTTTGTTGATATCAATAAGTCTGCCCTGATAAGCAATACATAGCGCGCAGATCATTCCGCAGGGGGCAATAAGCAATTCGTCCAAATATTTCACCGCCTTGAATATTCATATTTTAATCTTATCAAGATTTAAAATAAAATGCTACACTCAAGATATACTTGAGTGCAGCTTTTATATATATAAATCAAAAACCGTTCTTACGCGTAGAACTTATGATTACCGAAAGTTGCGACATAAGTGCGTGTTCTTGTTATCCAAGTGCTTGTTGCCGTAGTCGGATTGAGGAAAAATAAGCTGTTGCCTGCGACCGATGCTCCGTCCAGACAAAGCTTTGCGGCGAGTACGCTCTCTTCGGAGGGCTTATTATAAATTGTTCCGTTTGCTACCGGAGTAAATTGAACCCCGCCCGTTCGGTCGAAAATTACATCATAAATGCTGTCGGGAAAATCCGGGCTTGCGACACGGTTCAAAATGACGTTGCCCACCGCAATCTTTCCTAGAAGGCTTTCCCCACCGCTCTCTGCGTTGATTATTCTTGACAGCCAGTAAAGCGAATCGGCGTCGTAGTATTCGTCGCCCGATATAAGGCTGCCGCTACCGCTTGTTAGGGACACCCTTTGGGTTGAAGCATTCCATGATACAGAGGCACCCAAAGCTTTCGCAAGTACACGTACGGCCACCATCGTCGTTCCGTTAACCAGCCTTACGCCGTCCTTCAAAAAGAGTTTGCGCCCGTTTGCGTCTATGTAATACGACCAAGGGGTTACGCTTATTGTGAGTTTAGCGGTACGAACATACGCCGTATTATTCTCCCAAGACACCAAGGCATCGGGGCACATAAGCTTCGAAACAGCCCGCAGGGGAACGTATGTGGTTCCGTTATAGAGTGTTGCGTTTACGTTTTGAGCACTGCCGTCAAGCTCAAGCGAAAGCGCCAGGGTTCTTGGGGTAAACGATAACAATAACCCGAGAATCAAAAACGCCGAGAGAATCTTTTTCATGTAAACTCCTCCTTGCTCTTATGGACATATTGTAACTATTTGTTACACTCAGGGCAAGGCGAAAGTTTTTCCAACATGCTGACAGCGGAACAACAGATATCGGAAATCACAGGTATTGGAATGAAAATATCATGAAAAAATAAAGAAATCCCGCAATCTCAACGACTGCGGGATTTCCTTGTTTTGGTGCGCGAGGGGGGACTTGAACCCCCACGCCCGTGAAGAGCACCGGCACCTGAAGCCGGCGAGTCTGCCGATTCCACCACTCGCGCACATAAATGGAACGCCCGATAATAGTAGCATTATTCTGAAAATTAGTCAAGAGCTTTTTCCCGAAAAATAGGAGGGGTGCAAATGTACTTTACACCCCAATTAACCTTATTTATTAAAGCTGTCCTTTAAGGCGACAGAGCGGTTGAAAACAAGATGTTCAGGCGAGCTGTCGCGGTTGTCAACACAGAAATAGCCCTTGCGCATGAATTGATAGGTCTGCGGGAACTTTGCAAATTTGAGGCTGTTCTCAAGTTTGCAGCTATTAAGAATCTGCAGAGAGTTAGGATTCAGGCACTCAAGGAAGTCCTTGTCGCCGCCGTCGGGGTCAGGGTCAGAAAAGAGATTGTCGTAAATACGTACCTCGGCGTCCACAGCGGTATTCGCGTCGACCCAATGTATGGTGCTTTTAATTTTGCGCCCGTCTTTAGGGTTACCGCCGCTGCTTTCGGGATCATATTCAGCAAGAATCTCGGTGATTTCACCGCTTTCGTTCTTTACGCAGCCGGTGCATTTGACAACATAAGAGCCCTTGAGCCTAACCTCGCTGCTGGGGAAAAGTCTGAAATACTTTGGCGCGGGAACCTCCATGAAGTCTTCTGCTTCAATAAAGAGATTTCTTGAAAAGCTAACTTCACGCTCGCCGTCTTCAGGGCTGTTGGGGTTGTTTTCGACCATAAAAATCTCGCTCTTGTCAGCGGGATAATTCGTTATCGTGAGCTTAATCGGCTCCATAACGACCATGACGCGCGTTGCGATTTCGTTTAAATCGTCACGCAGGCAATGCTCGAGAAAACCGAACTCAACCGTGCTCGGCATTTTTGCCACGCCTATGCGCTCACAAAAGCTTAAAATCGATTTTGGAGTATAACCCCTGCGGCGAAGTCCGCAGACAGTTGGCATACGGGGATCGTCCCAGCCGGAAACACGACCCTCTTCAACGAGCTTGCGAAGCTTGCGCTTGGACATAACGGTGTAATTGATTCCAAGGCGCGCAAACTCGATTTGGCGCGGTTTTGAGGGAACGGAGGTATTGGCGATTACCCAATCGTATAGCGGACGGTGATCCTCATACTCGAGAGAGCAAAGTGAATGTGTGATGCCCTCAATGGCGTCCTGAATCGGGTGTGCAAAATCGTACATCGGGAAGATGCACCATTTTGAGCCCTGCCTGTGGTGTTCGATATATCGTATACGGTAAAGCACGGGATCACGCATGTTGAAGTTGCCGCTCGTAAGGTCAATTTTCGCGCGGAGAGTATATTTTCCCTCGGGAAATTCGCCTGCGCGCATGCGGCGGAAAAGGTCCAGGCTTTCCTCAATCGGTCTGTCACGGTAAGGCGATTGTGCGGGAGTACCCACTCCGCCGCGGAACTCCTTAAACTCCTCGGGCGAAAGGGCGCAGACATAAGCAAGACCCTTTTTAATCAGCTCCTCGGCATATTCACAGGTTTTTTCAAAATAATCGGAACCGTAGAAGAACCTGTCGCCCCAATCATAGCCGAGCCAGTGAATGTCTTCCTGTATAGCGTCGACAAATTCCGTGTCCTCCTTGGCGGGGTTTGTATCATCCATGCGCAGATTGCATACGCCGCCGTATTTCTGCGCCGTGCCGAAGTCAATATATATAGCTTTGGCGTGACCTATGTGCAGGTAGCCGTTCGGCTCCGGAGGAAAACGGGTGTGAATTTTCATTCCCTCGAAAGCGCCGCCCTGTGCCAGATCCTCGTCAATAAAGTCGTGAATAAAGTTGCTTGTGTTTTCGTTCATTGCAAACCGTTCCTCTCATAGCGCCATAAGTAAATACGTAGAGTTCTTTCAAGGTATTATAAGCGATAATTCTGGTAAAAACAACATATATGTGCTAAAATATCCTTAGTGCCATATTCGCAAGCACAACACATATAATTTCACATGAGGAGAACTCAGTATGACGGATATTATCATCATTGGCGCGGGACCTGCAGGAGTTTCCGCTGCCCTTACGGCTAAACACAGAAATAAGAGCGTAATCGTAATCTCAAACAGCGCGGAGCAGAGCAATCTCTGGAAGGCAAAGCTCGTTGAAAACTACCCCGGCTGCCCGGGTGCAAGCGGGCAGGATATTCTTAAAATCTTCCGCAAACAGCTTGACGACGCGGGAATCGAAGTTATTACCGCAAGAGCGCTTAACGCGCTCGACATGGGCGAGAGCTTTTCAGTTTCCTGTGGTCAGGATTATTACGACTGCAAGGCCCTAATTCTGACTGTCGGCATTACCCAGCAATCAACTTACCCGGGTGAAACAGAATTTCTCGGCAGGGGAGTGTCTTACTGCGCAACCTGTGACGGGATGCTTTATCGCGGGAAAAAGATTGCTGTTATCGGGCTTAACGAGGAAGCGGAGGAGGAGACGGCGCTTCTGCGTTCAATCGGCTGCGAGGTAGAATATTTCGATAAGGACAGAGCTAAGAATTTCGAAATCCGCGGAGGCAAAAGCGTAACCGAGCTTATTGCGGATGGTATCGCTTACCCTGTGGAGGGGGTCTTTATCCTTCGCAGTACCATAGCGCCCAGCAGCTTCCTTTCGGGACTTGAGCTGGATAACGGTCACATCGTCACGGACAGAACCATGAAAACAGCCGTTAAAGGTGTTTTCGCGGCAGGGGACTGCACGGGAAGACCTTATCAGCTTGCAGTCGCCGTCGGAGAGGGCAATACCGCGGCTATTTCGGCCAGCGCCTATATTGAAAGTAAATAGACCGGACTTACGGCTCTTGACAAAAAATTATACACAACATATAATAACAAATTGTTAAAGGCTTTGAAGTGGAAGTATAATCAATATGTGCGGCAAAGAGAGAAAGCGGCGGGTGTAAGCTTTCGCGCACGGTGGTTATTTGTCGCCACGGAGCCGACCGAGGGAAATATCGGTTCGTCCGCCCGCGTTAAGGGTTTCGAGTGCGCCTTTAAAGGCGAATTCAGGTGGTACCGCGTAATACTTACGCCCTGAGCAGCTGCTCGGGGCGTTTTTGATTTTTCTGCTTTGATTTAGCAGAGACACGGAGGATACAGTTATGGCAAAAGAGCTTTCAAAGGTGTATGAACCTAAAGAAGCCGAAGCGCGAATTTATGAAATGTGGGAAAAGGGCGGAGCTTTTAAAGGGGTCCGTGACCCCGATAAAAAACCCTTTACAATAGTTATGCCCCCACCTAATGTTACGGGGCAGCTGCACATGGGTCACGCGATGGACGCGACCATGCAGGATATTCTGATTCGCTATAAGCGCATGAAGGGCTTTGCGGCTCTTTGGGTTCCGGGAACCGACCACGCGGGAATAGCTACGCAGATAAAGGTTGAGGAGGCTCTCCGCCAGGAGGGGCTTTCCCGCTATGACCTCGGACGCGAAAAATTTCTGGAGCGTGTCTGGGACTGGAAAAATAAGTACGGCGACCGTATAGTTGACCAGCAAAAGCAGCTTGGAGCCTCCTGCGATTGGGAGCGCTCAAGATTTACTATGGACGAGGGCTGTTCAAAGGCGGTTCGCGAGGTTTTCGTTTCTCTCTATGAAAAGGAGCTCATCTACAAGGGCAGCCGCATTATTAACTGGTGTCCTCACTGCACAACCGCGCTGTCTGACGCGGAGGTTGAGTATAAGGATAAGCCGGGCTTTCTTTGGCACCTTCGCTATCCGCTTACGGACGGCAGCGGCTTTGTGATTGTTGCCACAACGCGACCGGAAACCATGCTCGGCGACACGGGCGTTGCGGTCAATCCGAACGATGAGCGTTATAAGAGCCTTGTCGGTAAAACCTGCATGCTTCCGCTCATGAACCGTGAAATTCCGATAGTCGCCGACGATTACTGCGACATGGAATTCGGGACAGGCTGCGTTAAAATGACGCCCGCTCATGACCCCAACGACTTTGAGGTCGGTCTGCGTCACAATCTTGAAGTAATCCGTGTTTTGGACGACAACGGCAAAATAAACGAGCTTGGCGGGAAATATCAGGGGCTTGACCGCTATGAAGCAAGAAAAGTCATCGTATCCGACCTTGAGGCTCTCGGACTTGTCGAAAAAATCGAAGAGCATCAGCATAATGTCGGTACCTGCTACCGCTGCGCAACCGATGTTGAGCCGATTATTTCCGCCCAGTGGTTTGTTAAAATGCAGCCGCTGGCAAAGGAAGCCATACGCGTTGTTGAGGACGGAGAAACGAAATTCGTGCCTGACCGCTTCAGCAAAATCTATACGAACTGGATGGAAAACGTCCGTGACTGGTGCATTTCCCGTCAGCTTTGGTGGGGACATCAGATTCCTGCGTGGTATTGCGCGGACTGCGGTCATATAACGGTTTCGCGTGAGGATCCGACGAGTTGTGAAAAATGCGGCAGCACAAATATCACACGTGATGAGGATGTTCTTGACACATGGTTTTCCTCGGCACTCTGGCCTTTTTCCACACTCGGCTGGCCCGAAAAGACACCCGATCTCGATTATTTCTACCCTACCGACGTACTTGTAACAGCGTATGACATCATCTTCTTCTGGGTTGCCAGAATGATTTTCTCGGGCTGCGAGCATACAAAAAAAGCGCCCTTCCATACGGTGTTTATCCACGGTTTGATTCGCGACGATAAGGGACGCAAGATGTCAAAATCTCTCGGAAACGGTATTGACCCGCTTGAGATGATTGACAAATACGGCTGCGACGCGCTTCGCTTCAATCTCGTCACGGGCAACAGCCCCGGAAACGACATGCGTTTTTACGCGGAGCGCTGCGAGTCCATGCGAAACTTTGCCAACAAGATTTGGAACGCGAGCCGCTTTGTCATGATGAATCTTACAATCGACAAATGCGAGCTTCCGAAAAAGCTTGAAACCGAAGATAAGTGGATACTTTCAAAGCTTAACAGAGTAATTTCCGAGGTTACGGACAATATGGACAGCTTTGAGTTGGGCGTTGCCGCGCAAAAGGTTTCGGACTTTATTTGGGACAGCTACTGTGACTGGTATATTGAACTTACCAAACCGCGCTTAAACGGCGACGATGAGGAGAGCAAAATTAACGCGCAGAAGGTGCTCCTTTATGTCTTGACCGAGATGATGAAGCTGCTTCATCCGTTCATGCCGTTCATTTCCGAGGAAATATGGCAAGCACTTCCGCATGACGGCGATATGCTGATTACTGCGGCATACCCCGAATATAGCGAGAGCCTGAACTTCCCGAAGGACGAACAGGATTTTGAAACCCTGATGGAGGCAATTAAGGCAATTCGTTCGCGCAGAGCCGAGATGAATGTTCCGCCCTCCAGAAAAGCTCATCTTATTATTGTCACCGACAGGCAGGAGATTTTTGAAAGCGGAAAAGCCTTCCTGATGAAACTTGCCTACGCGAGCGAAGTAACTGTTACCAAAAACAGCTCAAGCGATATTGAGGGCATGGTTTCAGTTGTAACCGGGCAGGCAAAAATGTTCATTCCGATGGCCGACTTGGTTGACCTAAATAAAGAGCGTGAGCGAATTGAAAGGGAGCTTGAAAAGGCTCAAAAGGAGTATGACGGACAAATTGCAAAGCTTTCGAATGAAAGTTTCTTGGCAAAAGCTCCCGAAAAGGTAATCGAGGCCGAAAAGGAGCGCACCGCGAAGGCAAAGGCGCTCATCGAAAATTTGACAGAGAGCCTTAATAAGCTCCGCTAAATTTCGGCATTACTCCCATCCTTCGACAGGAAATATACAGAAGAATATTCTAAAATAGCGCTGTGGGCATTATGCTCACAGCGCTTTTATTATTACAAAGGGCGGAGGATTTTATATGAGAATATTCGCAAGCGAAAAAGACGGGGTTTTAAGGCTCAATTTTGCCGGAGAGCTTGACCATCATTGTGCCAAAACGGTTATGAAAACGATTGAAAACTTGATAGATGAACATTTGCCGCGGGATTGCATTATGGATTTAAGCGAGCTTAGTTTCATGGACAGTTCGGGAATTGCCGTGATTCTTAAGACCGGCAATCGTATGAAGGAGACAGGCGGCAAGGCGTGGGTTGAAAATCCATGCGGACAGGCGCTGCGCGTACTGGATGCCTCAGGCATTGACAGAGTTATAAAAGTTTTTGTGAAAACAAGGTAGGAGGAAAGAAAGCTTATGAAGAACAACGACTACATAAAAATGGAGTTTCCCAGCAAGAGCGTTAATGAAAGTTATGCCAGGGCGAGCGTAGCATGCTTTGCGGCGCGGCTTGACCCGACTCTGGAGGAGCTTGCGGATATTAAAACAGCGGTCAGCGAGGCGGTTACTAACTGTATAGTTCACGCTTATCCCGATGAACTGGGCACTATTTGGCTGCGCGCACGTATAATAAAAGACTCAACCCTTGAAATAATGATTCGTGACAGCGGCGTCGGAATTGAGGATGTCGACAAGGCTCGTGAACCGATGTTCTCAACGGGAGGGGATGACCGCAGCGGAATGGGCTTTACCATTATGGAGAGTTTTATGGATAGGGTGAAGGTGCGCTCCGCAATGGGACGGGGTACAAGCGTTACCATGACGCGGAAAATAGTCCGCAGGACATCAGCTATATGACGCTGGATATGACCGTAGCCTTAAGAAAAGCAAAAAACGGAGATAAGAGTGCCTCGGAGCAGCTTATATCCGAAAATTCAGGACTTATCTGGAGCATAGCAAGAAGGTTTTTCGGGCGCGGAGTGGAAGCGGACGACCTGTATCAGCTCGGCTGTGTCGGCTTTCTAAAGGCTATTGCCGGATATGACGAGGAGTACGGAACACAGTTTTCAACCTACGCCGTTCCGAAAATCTCAGGAGAAATAAGGCGTTTTTTGCGCGATGATGGGGCTGTTAAGGTTAGCCGCGGTATTAAAGAGCGAGCTCACACGATAAAAAACACGCGAAGCTCGCTTGAACAAAGCCTCGGAAGAGAGCCGACTCTTTCCGAAATTTCTGAGGAAACAGGTTTTGATGTTTCGGACATCGCAAGTGCTGAAACCGCGGTAGGCCCTACCGAATCGCTTCAGCGCGAGGCGGGGGAAGAGGGCTTTACTCTCGAACAGGTTCTCGGCGACTTCGGACAGGAGGAGCGGCTGGTTGAAAGAGTGTCGCTGCGCGAAGCGATTGACCGTTTACCGGTGCGGGAGAGATACGTTGTTGCGCTGCGCTTTTTTCACAGTCTTACGCAGGACGCGGCGGCGCGCGTAATGGGAGTTTCACAGGTGCAGGTTTCGAGGCTTGAAAAGAGGGCGGTTGAACGCTTGCGGGAAATGCTTGAGCAATAAAGAAGAAAGGGAAAGCTATGCTTTCCCTTTAATTTGTGTATTCATTATTCTCATCCGATGTTTGCAATTCTCTTAAATACCCCGCAGTCAGAATAGCAGCAGGCAAAGCGAAAATAACAACTCCAAGAACGGATGATATCATGGTTACTGCACGCCCCAAATTCGATACAAGGATTACTCCGGTGCTGCCCAAGGAGGTCAGAGATATGGTTGCGTAATAAACGGCGTCAAAAAAGGAACCGAAGGAATCAGGTTCAACATTGAAAACTACCAGAGCGGAGGCCGTTATATAGGCAAAGGCCATTATTATAACCAAGGTCAGTGGGTCCTTTTGTTTTCTGAAGACATTTTCAATTATCGAAACATGCTTTGAGTGCCTTAAAAAATTAATGGCTTTTATTACTCTTGCAAATTTTAGAAGCTTCAGAAGCTTTACAAGCTTAAAGCTGCGGCTTAAAGGAGAAAGCGTGGGCAAAATTGCAAGTAAATCAATAAACGCCATGGGCGTTAAAGGATAAACAAGAAAAGGAACGGCCCCTTTTTTACCTAATTTAAAATCCGCCGTTATAAGGCGAAGAAGATAGTCAACAATAAAAATCGCTGCCGTTATGTGATCGATTACCTTCAGCAGGCTCCCGTACTCCTTAAAAGCAAGGGAGATCAGGCTAAGCAGAATAACGAATATCATAAATATATCGTATAGCTTACTCCAAAGGTCGTTTTCCAATGCTTCACTTATTAAATCATAAATCCTTCTTCTCAATTAAGCACCTCTTTTAATTGGATTTGCGATTATTTACCGCAGTTCTATTTTACAGTAAATTCAGGAGGCAAACAATAATTTGACGGCAGTCTTTACAGTTTGTTAAAAAGTTTCAAGTGTGCAAACATCAAAGTTATTGAATATACGGTATAATCAGAGTATAATTAAATGATACGCAAATAATTTTGACGGGATGCAAAAATGACTGAAAAAGACTTTAAAACCAGATATATAAGGGCGCGAAAAGCCGTCATTGAGCGCGATTTTGCTAACTTGAACGATATGCAGATAAAAGCCGTAACGGCTACTGAAGGACCTTTGCTGCTGCTTGCGGGCGCAGGAAGCGGGAAAACTACAGTTCTGATTAACCGAATCGCAAATCTACTGCGTTACGGAAAAGCCAGCGACAGCGAAGAGTTGCCTGAAAACGCGAGCGAAGCCGAACTCAAGATTCTTGAGGACGCCGCAAAAGATGAAAACTATCCAGATATTGCCGAGGCAAGGCGGCTTTCGGCTCTTGAACCCTGTGAGCCGTGGAGAGTTATAGCAATAACTTTTACCAATAAGGCGGCGGACGAACTTAAAACGCGTCTTGAAAGAATGCTTGGCGCGGACGCCAGAGATATTTGGGCACAGACCTTTCACAGCGCCTGCGTGCGTATTTTGCGCAGTCACGCTGATAAGCTGGGCTATGACAGGAGCTTTACGATTTATGATACTTCGGACAGCCTTTCCGTGATAAAACATATTGCCAAGGAGCTTGATATCAGCGACAAGGAGTTTCCGCCAAAATCAATTTTGAATTATATCAGCAAGGCAAAGGACGAGTTTCAGACAGCCGCAGATTTTTACACACAGGCAAGCGCGATGAATGATATTCGTCGAAAGATAATCGGACAGGCTTTCATTGCTTACAGCAAACGTCTTAAGGACGCTAACGCGATGGATTTCGACGATTTAATCTATAACACTGTGCTGCTTCTGGAAAGCAACAAAGATGTCCGTGACTATTATCAAAAGCTATTTAAGTATGTGCTGATTGACGAGTATCAGGACACGAATAATCTTCAGTATCGCCTTGCCGCCGCACTCACGGGGAAAAGAGGCAATATCTGCGTTGTCGGCGACGATGACCAGAGCATTTATAAATTTCGAGGCGCCACGATTGAAAACATCCTGAGCTTTGAGAAACAATTCAAAAATGCTCGAGTAATTCGCCTTGAGCAGAATTATCGCTCAATGGGCAATATTCTGGGCGCCGCAAACGCCGTTATCCGAAACAATCAGGCGCGCAAGGGCAAAGAGCTTTGGACGAAAAAGGATATGGGTGAAAAGCTGACACTCTATATCGCTCAAAACGAGGACGACGAAGCAAGATACGTGGCTTCAAGCATACTAAAAAGTGTCGAGTTGGGCGAAAACTTTCGCGATAACGCTGTTCTATACCGCATTAACGCCCAATCGAATAAAATCGAATACTCCTTGAAGAGAAACAGCATACCTTACCGAATAATCGGAGGTACCCGTTTCTTTGACAGGCAGGAGATAAAAGATATTCTTGCATACCTTTGCGTAATACTTTCTCCGCAGGACGAACTTCGCCTGACGCGCGTTGTTAACAACCCTCCGCGCGGAATCGGAGAAAAGACCGTTGAAACAGCGCAGTCAATTGCCGTTGCCGAAGGTAGCGCCCTCTTTGAGGTGCTGAGGAATGCAAACAGATATCCTGCTTTGGAAAGGTCGGCGGTTAAGCTCAGACAGTTTGCAAATATGATTGATGATTTACGCCTTCTCTCCGAAAGCACGCCTCTTGACGAGCTGTTTGACATAGTGCTTGATAAAACGGGTTATGTCAGAGCTCTGGAGCTTAAACCCACAGATGAAAACACGGCGAGAATCGAAAACATCGGAGAGCTTAAGACAAACATTTTAAGTTACATCAAGGAAACAGGGGAGACGAGTCTTGCCGGTTTTCTGGACGAGGTTGCCCTATATTCAGATATTGACAATTATGATAATGACTCGAACTGTGTTACGCTTATGACCATGCATTCCGCAAAAGGGCTTGAATTTGACAACGTATATATCATAGGTGTCGAAGAAGGTATTTTTCCCGGAATAAGAAGCATAGGTGAGCCGGAGGAGATGGAGGAAGAGCGAAGGCTCTGTTATGTCGGCATTACGCGCGCACGCAAAAATCTTACGCTAATCTGTGCAAGGCAGCGCATGCTTTTCGGGCGGACAAGCGCAAACAATCCTTCACGCTTTGTTGAAGAAATTCCAAGCGAATTTATTGAGCGCAAGGCTGCCCTGAGAAACGACAGCTTTACGACAAGGCCTGAAGTCAGCTCCTATTCCGCCTCTCCAAAAAAGTCATATCTAAACGAAAGACCGAAATACAGCACGGCTTTGCCGCAAAAGCAGGACGTTTCCATGAGTTTCAAGGTCGGCGACGCTATTATACACACGGCATTTAAGGATGGCGTCATAGTTAAACTCACTCCCATGGGCGGCGACAGCCTTGTCGAAATTGAGTTTGAGAGCGGCGTGAAGCGCCTTATGTTGAAGGCGGCGGCAGAGCACATGAGAAAAAAATAATATATTTGTTCCCGCAGGAACCCGGAAGGATAAGCAAAACTGAAATGACAATTGATACAACCAGAAAAAACGCAATACTCGGCAGAGCCGCGCTGTTAATAACTACACTAATTTGGGGCACCTCATTTGTGGTGCTGAAAAACACCATAAGCTCCGCTAATCCTGTTCCAACGCTCTATATTCTTGCATTTCGCTTCAGCGGCGCGGCTGTTCTGCTTGCGCTTGTTTTCGTGAAACAATTAAAGAGCCTAGATAAAAAATATATAATAAACGGCATTGTGCTCGGTGCGCTTCTATTCGGGGGCTATACAGTACAAACCTACGGGCTTCTATATTCAACCCCGAGCAAAAACGCTTTTTTAACGGCGGCATACTGCGTTCTTGTGCCCTTTATCGCTTGGTTTATCTACAAGAAACGTCCGGATAAGTACAATGTTATCGCAACAGTGGTCTGTCTTGTCGGAGTCGGTTTTGTTTCTTTGAAAAACGACAAGACTGTGGAACTGGGTGATCTTCTGACCCTTTGCTGCAGCGTTTTTTACGCCGTACACATTGTTTTGACATCAAAATACATAAAAGGGCGCAGCGTAGCGCTGCTGACAATGGTCCAGTTTGCAACAGCCGGCGTTCTGAGTTGGATTTCCGCGCTTGCTACGACACCGTTTCCGCGTGAAATGTCGGCGGCTAATGTCTGGAGCATTATTTATCTATGCGTAATGTGCACCGCTGTTTGTTTTCTTTTTCAAACCTTCGGACAGAAACATACACCGCCCTCCACGGCCGCAATTATCCTGACCCTCGAATCTGTTTTCGGCGCTGCGTTTTCGGTGCTTATAAACCACGAAAAGCTTACGCCCAAGCTTCTTTCAGGTTTTGTCCTCATATTTATCGCTGTTATAATCTGCGAAACAAAGCTCGGATTCTTTAAGAAGAGAAAAACCGTTCCCGAAGAAATCGGGTCGGATGTAAACCCTAAGCTCTTTGAATAATAAAAACCCCCAATGCAGCGCATTGGGGGTTTTTATTATTCAATTCGTCTCTATTTGAAGAGCTTAACCTTCCTGAATATGGCATACACTGCTATGCTTAAAATAATGGAAACCAATACAATAATCGCGAAGCTCCACGGACTTTGTGAATAGGGAACGGCGGCAATATTGACGTTCATCCCGAAAGCGCTGAAAACCATGGTGGGAATCGCCATAACCACGGTTATGATAGCCAAAACCTTCATGACGATGTTGAGGTTGTTGGAAATAACGGAGGCAAAAGCATCCATCATTCCGCTTAAAATTCCGCTGTAAATATTCGCCATTTCGATAGCCTGCTTGTTTTCGACTATTACATCGTCAAGCAAATCAGCGTCATCAGGGTACTTTTTAATAATGTCGTAACGAAAGAGCTTTTCAAGCACCGCTTCGTTGGAGCGAAGGGCGGTGGTGAAATAGACAAGGCTCTTTTCAAGCTTAAGCAGCTCGATCAGCTCGTGGTTTTTCGTTGACTTATGGAGCTTGTTTTCAACTTCATCGCTTTTTCTGTCGATTATACTGAGGTATTGCAGATAGAGAGTTGAAATTTTATAGAGGAGCTGAAGGATAAAGCGTGATCTCATAAAGGTGCGGAAATCACGAACTCTGCCGGAGACAAAGGGGTGTATAACCGGCGTATCCTCGCTGCAAACCGTAATAACGACATCTTTTGTCACAATAACAGACAGAGGTATCGTGTTGTAGAGCTCCTTGTCGGTATGCTCTTCAACAGTCGGGATGTTGACGAGTATCATTGTGTAGTCTTCGTCAGTTTCGATACGGGAACGCTCATAGGTGTCGAGGGAGGCTTTTAGTGTGTCAATGTCAAGCTCCAAGTCCCTTGAGGTTCGTGCAAGTTCTGCTTCGGTCGGGCCTGTCATTGAAATCCAGCAGCCGTTCTCAATGCTTTCAATTTCCTCAATGCGGCCGGCCTTTGAGAGGTAGTATTTGACCATATATATCATTCCTTTCGTTGCTTCGCACAGAACGAAGCAACAAAAGGCTTAGTTCTGTACAAATTATTTCTCCGCTGTCGGAGGAGGGTTGTTACTGTCAGGTAACGGGTCGGACTTCATCGATTCTCACTTCCTATAATTGAATTTCGTCAAATGCGGAAATTTACCGCCTGAGACTGTGCGCAGACATGAACAGACTGTGGAACGTATAGAATGCGCACAGCTAATTGTAAGTCCGCAAACCTTTTTTGTCAATTATTATCACCGCCGAAACGGCTTTTTATTTGACGAATATCACAGACGTCACAGATATTTAGTTAAATGCTGAAAATACGACTGAGATAAACCGGATTATTGCGGATAATTCTCTAAAAAGTGCATAAAAAGTCCCAATGCGACTCGCATTGGGACTTTTTTATTTTAATCGCTTAAAGCATGCTTTGCCGTTACGACAACGGTTGTATCATAACAGGAGAAGGCATCGTCAATAAGTTCTTTATCGGGCGCCTTTGTTAGGAGCGAAACAACAGGTACAATAATGAAGCCTGCCAGCATTGCGAAGGCACCGCAGTTTATCGGGGAAACGAGAATTGTCGGGAAAATATCGAGTTTGAGCAGTCGTGCGGCTAGGTTGAGTATCATTATTCCCGAGCCGAACGCAAAGTTCGTGAAGACCGCTGCCTTTGTTGTGCGTTTCCAGTATAGGCTGAAAAGGAAGGGGGCAAGGAAGGAGCCCGCTAAGGCGCCCCACGAAATGCCCATCAGCTGCGCTATGAAGGTTACGCTCGCTGTGTACTGCTGAATTGCGATGACAACGGAAATGAAGATAAATAGGACAATCAAAAGCCTTATGCTGAGAAGCTGATTCTTTTCCTTCATATCCTTCGCGAATAGGGGCTTGACAAAATCAAGCGTAAGCGTCGAGGAGGAAGCCATAACCAAAGAGGAGAGCGTTGACATCGAAGCCGAAAGGACAAGAATCACGATAAGTCCTATCAGAACAGGAGAAAAACCTGAAAGCATGCCGGGGATAATCGAGTCGAACCCGCCTGTTTTTACGGCGTCTGCTGTTGTAAAGAGCCTTCCGAAGCCGCCCATGAAGTAGCAGCCTCCGGCAATTACACCCGCAAATATTGTTGATATAATCGCACCCTTTTTAATGTCTTTTTCGCTCTTGATTGCATAGAATTTCTGAACCATCTGTGGAAGACCCCAGGTGCCGAGAGAGGTAAGTACAATTACACCGAGTAGATTAAGCGGATCCGGACCGAAGAATGAGGCGAAAATACCCGGAGAAGTAGAAACAGTTTCGTCTGAAACCTTTGAAAGCGCGTCAAGCGAACCCAGGAAGCCGCCGTTTGTTTTCAGAACGGCGAAGATGACGGAAACAATGCCGATAAGCATGATTATGCCCTGAATAAAGTCGTTGATTGCCGTTGCCATGTAACCGCCGGCGATAACGTAAATGCCCGTCAGAACTGCCATTATAACGATACAAAGCGTGTAATCAATATTGAAGGCCATGCCGAAAAGACGTGAAAGTCCGTTGTATAGGGACGCAGTGTAGGGAATCAAGAAAATAAAGACGATGAGAGAAGCAATAATTTTTAAAGTTTTATTGTCAAATCTCGCACCGAAAAACTCGGGCATTGTTGCGCTTTCAAAATGATGCGACATGAGGCGTGTTCGCCTTCCCAAAACCACCCAGGCTAAAAGACTTCCGAGAACGGCGTTTCCGATGCCTATCCAAGTTGCGGAAATGCCGAATTTCCAGCCAAATTGACCTGCGTAGCCGACAAAGATAACCGCCGAGAAATAGGTTGTGCCATAGGCAAAGGCGGTGAGCCAGGGACCTACGGAGCGCCCGCCGAGAACGAAGCCGTTAACATCGGTTGCGTGGCGGCGGCAATAGAAGCCGACACCTATCATAATTGCGAAGAAAACGATGAGCATGATGAGTTTGATAGCCATATAACCTAGTCCTTTCTCTTTGGAGGGCATGAAAAAACGCCCTCCGTAATAAAATTACAGAGGGCGGAAAATATATTCCGCGGTACCACCTCAGTTTACCGTTTTCTCACAAAAACGGCCTCGTCGGGTACGGCATTAAAGCGATACCCCAGCGCTGTAACGGGCGTTCCCGATGTGCTCTACTTGCGGTTTGCCGCTTTCAAGCGCACAGCTCGCGGAATGTATTCATTCGGGACTTTTCTGCTGCCTCACACCGCCCGGCAGCTCTCTTAAGAAAACATCCAAAACTACTTGTTTCCGGTCATCGCATTTATTGTGGCTATTGTAGCGTTAATAAACACTCTTGTCAATAGGGTGCGTGGCCTAAATCAAAATTTTAGTATTTAAATAGCTAAAGCGTTCTTTCAAGTCAGGAAATAAGGCATAATTTACAAATACTATGGTTCTTTGTACATCCTGACAAACACGGGGACATAAAGAATCAGCGCTGCAAAAACAAGAAAAATACAAAACAGAATCATAAGGTCGATAGTGACTTCAGTCATTGTCTTGAAGAAAATAGGCTGCAAAAACAAAATGAACATAAAGATATATATCAGAGCGGTAGCAACCTTGCCGAACCACTTTGCGCCGTTTAGCTTTTTGCCGTTGTGTTTAAGAAGTGCAAGACCGGCGCCGACCATGAAGCTTTCCTTAAGGACATAGATGCCTAAAAGATAGCGCATATACTCATATTTGAAAATAAAACAGACAATTAAAGCACCCTGTGTCAGCTTATCGGCAATCGGATCAATGAGCTTGCCAAGCTCGGTTACCATGTTGTATTTTCTCGCGATGAACCCGTCACAAAAATCAGTCAAAGAGGAAACGCCGACAATCGCCGCGGAAACATAGTAATCCTTAACGCTTTCGGCTGTCAAATATGTGTACATAAAGAAAGGGATAAGAATTATCCGAAAATATCCGAGAATATTCGGAACGGTTAAAATATCCTTACGGCTGTACATAAAATTCTCCTAAACCGGCAATAAGCTGCCGTATTTTAATCAAGCGATTTCCATGCGGTTTCGAGAGCGATCTCCATCATCTGGGTAAAACTGTTCTGCCTATCAATAGCTGTCAAGCCCTCTCCTGTAAAAACAAGATCGGAAATAGTGAGAATGCTCAAGGCCTGCTTGCCCGCGCTGGCGGCGGTCAGGTAAAGCCCCGCGGTTTCCATCTCAACGGCGAGAATTCCCATCTCGCGGTATTTTTTCGCCGAATCCTTATTCGCGTCATAGAACTGGTCGGCGGTAAATACCGAACCGACAACGGCGTTTGCACCGATGTGCTCCGCCGCGTCCGCCGCATATTTCAGAAGCTTGTAGCTCGCAAGCGGCGCAAGAGTTCCGGGGAAGCAGTACTGGTTTGCATAGCCGCTGTTTGTGGAGGCTCCCATTGCAATAACTACGTCACGCAGCTTGATGCTGTCGACTATTCCTCCGGCGCTGCCGATACGAATAATACTGTCAACATCAAAATAATTGTACAACTCAAAGGCGTAAAGTCCGATTGAGGGGATACCCATTCCGCTCCCCATAACGGATATTCGCTTTCCCTTGTAGGTTCCGGTATATCCGAACATATTTCTGACGGTGTTGAAGCAAACCGGGTTTTCAAGGTAGTTTTCGGCGACATATTTTGCGCGCAGGGGGTCTCCGGGCATTAAAACGACCTTTGCTATATCTCCCTTATTGGCTTCGTTGCAGGCGGACGGAACAATCATGCTCATTTTCTCCTTTTATTTGAATAGTGCAGCTAAGCTCTCGCTGAAAGGCGGTCTGCAGATTCCCTTTTCTGTAACAATCCCTGCAATAAGCTCGTTATCCGTGACGTCAAAGGCGGGATTGAAGCACTTAACTCCCTCCAAAGCCATGGGCTTTGAATAGAATTTGGTCTTAATCTCGTCCGGGTCGCGCTCTTCAATTTCGATGTCGGCGCCGGTTTTGCAGTTAAGGTCAACGGTTGAGGTGGGACCGAGCACATAGAAGGGAATTCCGTAGTGCTTGGCGAGAATCGCAACACCGCAGGTGCCGATTTTGTTTGCCGTATCTCCGTTTGCCGCAACCCTGTCGCAGCCGACAAAGCAGGCATTTATCCAGCCCTTGCGCATAACCGTGTTCGCCATATTGTCGCAAATTAGGGTGACATCAACACCCGCTTTGTAAAGCTCGTAGGAGGTAAGCCTTGCGCCTTGAAGAAGCGGTCTGGTTTCATCAGCGAAAACATGAAACATCATTCCGCGCTCGGTTCCCAACAAAATCGGACCCAGAGCGGTTCCGTAGCGCGAGGTGGCTAAAGGTCCCGCGTTGCAGTGAGTTAAAATGCCGTCGCCGTCCTTAACAAGGGTAAGTCCGAATTCGGAAATGCTGCGGCACATCTCGATATCCTCGTTATGGATGGCACGCGCCTCCTTAAGAAGAAACGCTCTTATCTCCTCCACAGAACTTGCCGAAGCGCTCTTTGCCAGCGCAACCATGCGATTTAAAGCCCAGCTTAAATTGACCGCCGTGGGACGCGAGGAATTGAGATACGCTGCCGTTTTCTCAAGCTCTGACACAAATTGCTCCGGTGAGGCGGCGCTAAGTTTGAGGGAAAGGACATAGAGGCAGTACCCGGCGCAAATTCCGATTGCGGGAGCGCCTCGAACCTTGAGGGCTTTTATGGCGTCATACATTTCCTCCGCCGTGTTAAGGAGCAGCTCCTTCTCCTCATTCGGAAGAAGCGTCTGGTCGATAATATGAAGTTCATTTAAGTTCTCGTCATATCTTATGTTGTCCAATGGATTCCACTTCCTGTTATTTAATGAACAAATTATATAACGAAATCACTGCCAAAGCAACCTCATAATTATTTAAAAAAGAAGCCCCGTCCGCTGCAGAGCAAACGGACGGGGTATAAATTGCAATGTGATTTAAATGCTGTTTTCGGAGGGCTGCTCGTTTTTCTTCGAAATTTCGTCATAGAATGCCGCCTGAATCAGTCCGAGAACAAGAGGGCAGAAAATTGACACGGCTATCGAAAACAAGAAGTATATAATGGAGAATATAATTCCCATGTAGGGTATCATGCTAAGCAGAGTAAGAAGAATACAGGCAACGACAATACCGCCGATAATAAACGCATCGGCTCCGAACATTTTGCCGCGATAGCCCTGCGTCTGCTTCATTGATTTCTTCAAAGCGTCAAAGGCGGAAATATCCGGATTATTCAGCAGTATATATGGTACGAAACGGTAGGAATATGCCTTGATTACAGCGAAAACGATGCCCGCAACGGGAATAAGACCCCAAATAAAAATCCAAAGGAGCATCCATGCCATTCCGCCGCAAAAATGTTTAAAATTTTTAAACCCCGAAAAAAGCTGCTCCGAGGAAACGGATTTTCCCCTGTACGCGTCAAGAAATACCGAAACCGTTCCGACATAAATTACAAGTATCAGCGGAATTGATATTATCGGCAGCCATGCCAAGGTCGAAGAGAGAATGCATAAAAGTGAAGCGAGCAGCGACAATCCCCAAAGAAGCATGGGCTTTGCCTTTATCAAAGAAAAAGCTTTTGAATATACTTCACCGACTGTAGGGTGGTCAACCGGAGCTGGTGCGGGGGCGCCGTAGGGAGGAGGGGGAGGATAACCCATATTGGGGTCAGCGCCGTTTGCATAACCATAAAACTGATTTGGGTTGCCGCTATACTGTTGGGGCTGATAATACTGCTGCTGAATGGGCTCTGCCTGCGCGGTAGGCGCCAACGGAGCGCCGCAGACAACGCAAAACTTTGCCGAATCTTCCAGTGCTGCGCCGCATTTCGGACATACTGCCATACTTATACCTCCATACCTGTCTTTTTGTTTTGTAATTCGGTTGCCTATAAACAACAGTATTATAGCATGTCGATATAATACAACGCTATAAAATTATTGTAATTTTATATAGGAAGACAGAAGCTGATTTAAGAGGAGGGAGGCTTCAACAAAAGAAGCCTCCCGTTTTCAAGAGTAAGGCAACAAAGCTCAGTCCTCAAAATCTTCCATGCTTATTATCGGGGTTGTGGTTATTTTTTCCTTAAGCCACTGTCTAAAATCAGGGTGTGCGATTTTAATAAGCGCCTTAACACGATCTCTCAAAGTTCTCAGGTAAACATCTGCGACTCCATGCTCGGTTACGACGTACATGACAAAGTTCTTTAGTGTGGTTACGATTGAACCCTCGGGAAGCCAGGGCACAACATTCGAGTGGGTTTCGCCGTCGTGGTCGACAAATGTGGAACGCAGACATATAAAGCTTCGTCCGCCCTTTGCGCTTATTGAACCGTATTGATAGGCAAAGGTTCCGCCTGTTCCGCTGTAAGGAACCATGCCCTGTGCCTCTGAGCAGCACTGACCGATAAGGTCAATCATAAATGTTGCGTTTATTGCCACTAAATTATCCTGTTTCATTATTTCCAGAGGATTGATTGTGTATTCCAGAGAAATAAGGTCTGCTCTGGGGTCATCATAGCAAAATTTAAAGAACTCCTCCGTGCAGGCTCCGGGGCTGGCGGCAACTATTTTGGTTATGACACCCTCTCGGCAGAGCTGAGCCATATTATCACAGGCGACTTCGGAATAAATCTCAATTTTACCAATATCCCTTAAATTAGCTAAAATCTCTTCGCCTAAGCCGCCGTAACCTATTTGCACTTTGTCGCCGGGATGAATGTAAGGAAGAATATATGAGGCCATAATTTTGTCGATTTCCTGAGGTTGAGGGGCGGGAACGCCCATCAGTTCCGTTGGGTTCTCAACTATATAAGCGAACTCAGTAATATGTATGCAGGTATCTTTAACATCACCCTTTACAGGACAGATACCCGTTGGATCAATAAATGCAATTCTCTTAGTAATCTCGGGTCTTTGAGAGATGACTTTGTTGACGCTGACGCCGTAATTGCCTATGTTGCAGTAGCCGTTCTCGTCAGGAGGACATATCTGAACAGCCAGAGTGTTTGCACCGTACACAAACGGGCCCTTGGCAAGTTGGTCAAAGTTAAACCCGCAGTATTCCATAATACCCATTGAACCTGCGATACGCTCCAGAGGCAAACAAAAGGCGCTCATAAGACGGAAATGCTTTTTGGTTTCCACATCGAAAAGCATTTCAAACGGAGCAACAGCGACATTGTACATGATCATGATGTCGTGATAATCATCCATGTGACTGTACATCTCATCAAGAAAAGCATAAGGAATTTGCGTTGCCTGACCGACCCACAGTCTGTCACCGGGCTTAATCGCCATAGAAGCTTCGTGCATTGTTACAAGATGGTCTTTGTAGTACTGTTTCCAATCATTCATAAATTTCAACCTTTCATTATTAGAATTGCTGCTATATTTCTGCCTGACTTGACTACGAAGCGCATTTGATATAAATATGTGAACGGCATAATAAAGATAAGTAAATAGATATGGCATTATCCTCGTTATGTAATTCATATAATATATACCAAATATCATGCACTAAAGTCAAATAATTTGTTGAAAGCTAATAAATATCAGCGGCAATAATAACATATACGACATATATAATTAATAAATAACTAAAGGGTCATGACATATTACAACAAACGTATGACATTTGTTGCATGAATAACCAAAAGAAGCTCGATTTTCCACTTACTTTAATAAATATCGGATTATTTCTTAATTCGTGTATCATTTGAAAAGTTCATATTATTGGCAGAGGAATATTCTGGTTATAAAATACTTTATTTTTGTTGCTTAAATAAGCAGTCTTAAAGCCCGAAAACACAGCAAAACTTAAGACTGACATGGAGCTTTAGTGTAGATTTACAATGCGGCATAACGAAGTTTGTCGAAGAAGTCAATTTTTACATTATTTATGAAAAACTAGAAAATTATCGCTTGCGCTTTGAATATCTTTCATATATACTAATCCAGAGTTATAAGAGAGAGCAATTTAAGAAAACAAGCATTACCCGGCTGTAAAATTAAATTTGGGAGGATTAGAAATGAAGGGGCAGAAATTGCTTAAGGTGATTAGCATCTTAATGATTCTGGTGAGTCTGGGTGCTATTGCAGCGGGAGCTTTTGGTATTCTCGATGTTAATGATCAGAAGACCATCAAAACCGAAGAAGGCAGAGTAGCAAAAGAAAACATCGACAAACTCGAAGCAGGTTCAAAGACACTTGAGGAAAACCGCCAGGCCTATGAAGACGGCGTTGCCGCTCTTGCAGCGGGCAAAACAGAATTCGAAGCCGGCCAGGAAAAACTAGATGCCGGTCAGGCTCAGTATGACGCAGGTTTGGCACAGCTCGAAGCCAACACCGCAGCATACGAAGCAGGCAAAAAGACTCTTGCAGATAACGCAGCTACATACGCAGCAGGCAAAACCGCCTATGCTGCCGGTTTGGCTCAGTACAACGCAGGTTTGGCTCAGTACAACGCAGGCTTGGCTCAGTACAACGCAGGTCTTGCAGAGTTCACTTCCAAGAAGGCTCAGTACGACGCAGGTCTTGCGGAGTACAACTCCAAAAAGGCTCAGTACGATGCAGGCGTTGCTCAGCTCAATGCTAACACCGCAGCTTATCTGGCAGCCAAGGACGCAGTTGCAAACGGTCAGGCTGCCTATGAAGGCCTTATTGCTGTAGGTCAGGCTCAGTATGACGCAGGCTTGGCTCAGTATGAAGCAGGCGTTAAGGCTCTTGCCGATGCTAAGGCTGCCGGCACACTGCCCGCAGAGATAATCGCTGCTAAGGAAGCAGAGCTTGCGGCTGCTAAGGTAAAGCTTGATGCGGCAAAAGCAAAGCTTCTTCCCTATGCAACTGTAATGGCTGCTATCAGCACTTACGAATCTTCAAAGGCTCAGCTTGACGCAGCAGTTCCTCTGCTTGCAGCAGCAAAGGCTCAGCTTGACGCAGCGGCTCCCCAGATAGCTGCAGGACAGGCAAAGCTCGACGCGGCAAAAGCACAGCTTGACCCCGCGAAGGCTCAGCTCGACGCCGCTAAGGCTCAGCTTGCTGCCGGCAAGGCAAAGCTTGATGAGTACGAAGCAGGTCAGGCAAAGATAGCCGAATATGAAGCAGGCAAGGCAAAGCTCGATGAAGCGGCAGCTCAGCTTGCGGCAGGCAAAGAGCAGCTCGGCACAGCGGCAACCACAATCGAAGAAGGCAAGGCAAAGCTTGCTGAGTTCGAAGCCGGTGAAGCTCAGGTTGAAGCAGGTTTCGCAACACTTCTCGAGAATCCCGATGTAAAAGCAAAAGTCGACGCAGGCATGGATAAGATCGCAGCCGGCAGAGAAGTTTTGGCTGAATCCACCGTTGAAACAACCAACCTCCTCATGACAAGACTTTACATCTATCTTGCTATCGTTCTTGCAGCTATTCTCGGCATTGTTGCGGCAATCCTCGGCGCAGGCGCAGCTAAGATGCCCAGCATTGGCAAAATCAAGGGCGGCATACTCCTTGGCATTGCAACTGTTGTAGTTTCCATTGCAGCTTGTGTTTATGGTTTTGCAAACACATTCTTCAAGCTTTTCGATGCACTTACACTTCAGTCGGCAGCAGCAATAGTTCTTGTTGTATTCTCACTGATCTTCGTATTTGCAATTCTCCGTTATAAGAACGCTCTCGTAGCTCTTATGACCGCTGAATAAGAACAAGCAATAATTTAAATTGAACGCGGACTTCTTTTGAAGTCCGCGTTTTTTATTTTAGCTAAGCCGATATTACCTGAATAAGATTCACGAGGAAAGAACTTCAAGTGCGTTTATGACGCGTCAGTAAATTGCATTTAATTCTAATTTGTCGAATACCGCATTGTACGCTGGGCAATCAAAAAAAGGCGACTACCGATTTTTCGGAAGTCGCCTAATTTTAAAAGCTACAAATAATTTAAGCTTTCTTTGTTTTATTGGCTGTGTGGTTTTTCCACATTACCCAAAGGGGACCTGCAATGCAGATGGTCGAATAGCAGCCGGATATGGTACCGAACATCATCGGCAGAGCAAAGTCTTTAATAGACTCAATGTTGTATATCTGCGCGAAGATATAAACGATTGTTATACTGGCAAAAACTGCGACGCTGGTGTTGATTGAGCGTGTCATTGACTGGGTAATACTTGTGTCAACAAGAAGCTCGGTTGAAGTCTTGCTGCCCATAGTCACTTTGTTTTCACGGATTCGGTCGTAGATGACAATTGTGTCGTTAATCGAAAAACCGATGATTGTCAGAACAGCAGCAATAAAGGAATCGTTAAGCGGAATTCTGAAAATAATGAATACCGCGGTAACAACAAAAGCATCGTGGAATAGAGCAACGATTGCCATGAAGCCTGCCGAGAAGCCGCCGATTTTCCTGAAACGGTATCCAACATAGACTAGGATTAGTCCGAAGGAGAGGAAAATTGCCAGTATTCCCTGTCTGAAGAAACGTGCTCCGGTGGAGGGCTCAACGGACTGGGAGGTAATAAAATTAAGACCTGCGTCAGGATAAGCAGTCGTTAAAGTGGAGGTAATAAGTTCCTGCTCCTGGGAGGTGATGGACTCATAATCCGCCATGTTAACGGAGAGCGTCTTCTCGCCGGTGGCTTGGGTTACCTGCTCCAGACAAGTAGTCGTCTTACCAAGAGTTGCTTCAACAAGCGCTCCTGCTTCTTCGCTGTCAATCGTTCCGGTATAGCTATACTTTACAACTGAGCCGCCCTGGAACTGAATATCGAGCTTTATGCCCATTGTGAGCGCGGCAACAATGCCGGCAAGAATAATAAATGAAGATATAATAAAATAGATTTTTCTGTTCTTATAAAAGTTGATTATTTTCATTCCGCAATTCTCCTTGCACCGAACAGAACCGGCTTTTGCAGGGGTTTGAAACAGCTGAGAGATTTAATCATCAGACGGGAAGCAGTTACGCCCGCGACGAAGTTCATCAGAACACCGCATAGCAGCGTGTAGCCGAAGGAGAGCATAGAGCCGGAGCCCAGAACCATAAGAACTACCGATACGATCATTACCGTAATGTTTCCGTCGAAAACAGAGGAAAACGCGCGGTGGAAACCGGCATCGATAGCGGAGCTGAGGGTTTTTCCGGAATTAAGCTCTTCCTTAATTCGCTCGGAAACAATGACGTTTGCGTCAACGCCCATGCCGATTGAAAGGATAACACCCGCAATACCGGGCAGCGTGAGTGTAAACTGGGGAATTGAAAGAGCCAGAAGCTGACCGACAACCTGGAGCATAAGAGCGATGCAGGCGACAAAGCCGGGCAGTCTGTAATACAGCAGCATAAACAGGCAAACCAGAGCAAAAGCAATTTCTCCGGCAAGAACCATAACATTAAGAGCATCAGTTCCCAATGTTGCGCTGATTATGTTTGCATCGTGCGCCTCAAGAGAGAAGGGAAGTGAACCGGAGTTAATCTTGTTTGAAAGACTTGAGGCTTCTTCAAGAGAGGCTTGCTTTGTAATTCTCGCCACACCGCCAGTAATCTGACTCTGAACGGTAGGAGACGTTATTAAATTATCGTCCATATAAATAGAAATCGGTTTTCCTATCAAATTGGCGGTTGCCTCTGCAAACTTGTCGGAACCTGTGCTGGTAAGCTCAAGTATAACGACATAGGGTCCATCACTGTCGGCACTTGCCGAAGCATAGCTCTTTGCGATATCGTCTTTACCCGTCAAAACAATATTTCCGTCAGGATCTCTGAAGGTGAGAAGCGCGGTTTCGCCGAGTTCGGAGATTGCGGCCTGTGCGTCGAAGTCCTTTTCGTCGGATTTCCACGGGAACTTAACAACTATTCCGCCGTTCGTGTTGTCAATATAGACTTCACGGTCGGTGATGTTTTCAGCATCCATACGTGTCTCGATAATTGTCTTAGCCTGCTCGAGCTCGTCCGAGGTTGGAGCACGGTTCAAATCTTTCGGTGTATATGTGGCCTCAACACCGCCGCGAATATCGATTCCGAAACGCATTTCGTCAGCGCCCTTAAGGTTTAAGCTGCCGATGTGCAGTCCGAAAAACGAAACATAAAACAGCGCGGCTGTAATAAGAAACACAATGAAAAATGTTTTCTTTGATTTCAATTTTCTTCCTCCAATATTATAAGTATAAAAAGTTAAGAGTGCTTGTCCCTAGCTATATCATGCCGTCTTTTGCATGAAGAAATTCCGTTATTCTGGCTGAATTTAAAGGCGGCTGCGTTCTTCTGAGGGCGAAGAAGCTCAACAGCAATAAGTAACATATTAAAATCACAGATCCGAAAAGTTGACTGTTTCTTTCGCTTAATACTTTTCTCGACTGATAGGCGGGTCCCAGACCGAGCTTGAAAGCAAAGTTTTCTGCCTCGAGAAAGTCAATGAAATTGCAGACGAAGAAGCTCACGGAAGTGCTGTCGTTCGTATTTTCCGCTTTCGATGGGGAGGCACTTTCCGCGGCTTTGCCTACAGCAAAAAACGAAAGTACGGATGTAGACAGAAATAAAAATGAGAGCAGAAGAAAAAGTGCCATTATTCTTGTGAAAACAGAGCTTTTCGGCACAAAATTCCCCCCTCTCAATATAATTAGAATTATATGGGTCAAAAGACCCTAACCCATTATAAATGTTTTTTATTTTCTGTCAATACCGAAGCACAAGACGGCTCTTGCAATGAAAGGAAAACTGCGTTATCTTATACATAGCATTATGATACGCAAAAACAAAACGGAGGAACAACAATGAAGAAATTAGGATTCGGGCTGATGCGCCTTCCGTTAACAGATCCGGAAGATCAGAAAAGCATTGATTTTAAAGAGCTTAATTTAATGGTTGATACCTTTCTTGAAAAAGGTTTTACTTATTTTGACACAGCCTATATGTATCATGATTTCACAAGTGAAACTGCGATTAGAGAGGCTCTTGTCAAGCGCCATCCACGCGATTCCTATACCCTTACCACCAAGCTTCCGACAATGTTTCTCTATACCGAAGACGACCAGGAGAGAATTTTCAACGAGCAGCTTGAAAAATGCGGGGTTGATTACTTCGACTATTATCTGATACACAATTTGGGCGTTGAACACTACGCGACTGCGCAGAGGCTGGGCAGCTTTGAATTTGCACAGGAAAAGAAAAATGAGGGCAAAGTCAAATCTGTGGGCTTTTCTTTTCACGACAACGCCGTGCTTCTGGATAAAATCTTGACAGAGCACCCCGAAGTGGAGTTTGTTCAGCTTCAAATTAACTATATTGACTGGGATAACGAAAGCATTCAGTCAAGAAAGTGCTGGGAGGTCGCAAGAAAGCACAATAAACCCGTCATAGTCATGGAGCCGGTTAAGGGCGGAACGCTTGCGAAGGTTCCCGAAAGAGCCGAGAAGCTCTTTAAGGAGTACAGCCCCGAGATGTCGGTTGCCTCTTGGGCGATTCGCTTCGCCGCCAGTCACGAGGGCGTGATGATGGTTTTGAGCGGAATGTCCGATATGGCGCAGCTTCTGGACAACACGGGCTTCATGAGCGACTTTGTGCCGCTTGACAAAGCTGAAACGGATATTATCGAAAGTGCGGTTAAGATAATCCGCGAGGACATTGCGATTCCCTGCACGGCCTGCCAGTATTGCGTTGAGGGCTGCCCGATGAAAATTGCCATTCCGAAGTATTTCGCGCTCTACAACGCCGAAAAGCAGGCTCTCAACAGACTCTTTTCCCCGCAGGCGGGCTACTATGAAAACGCCACAAAGTTGAGCGGCAAGGCTTCGGACTGCATCGACTGCAAGCAGTGCGAAAAGAGCTGCCCGCAGCATATTGAAATTACAAAATGGCTCAAGGAAGTCGCCAAAACCTTTGAATAGGCGCGTCTGACCGTAAAGCCGATAAAGGAATAAAAATGAAAACAAAGCGCAAGTACCCGACAATAACAGTCACAAGAAAGGCGCAGGCGGCTCTTGAGGGCGGTCATCCGTGGGTCTATGACGCGGAACTGCTAACGCCGACCGAGGGCATTGAAAACGGCTCTTTCGTGGACGTTGTCAGCGATAAAAATAGATATTTGGGAACGGGTTTTTTGAGCGAAAAGTCAAAAATCCGAATCCGCCTTCTCTCGCGCAACGCAAACGACAGCTATGACGAGGCCTTTTTCGAGCGCCGAATCCGTTACGCCTGGGACTACCGCAAAACCGTTATGGCGGAGGATATTTCCGCCTGCCGAGTAATTTTCGGTGAGGCAGACGGCTTTCCCGGGCTGACAGTTGACCGCTACGGCGAATTTCTAGTCACCCAGACCCTGTCCTACGGTATGGAGCTTTTAAAACCAATCATTTTCCCCCTGCTCGTAAAGGTGCTGAGCAAGGACGGGCAGAAAATCAGCGGAATATTCGAGCGCAACGACGTCGCCCTGCGTGAGCTTGAGGGCTTAGCGCAGAACAAAGGCTGGTTTCCGCTTGAGGGCTTGCCCGAGCCGAGAAGCGCCGTTACCGTAATCCGCGAAAACGGAATAGAATACGAGGTAGACCTTGAAAACGGGCAGAAAACGGGCTTTTTCCTCGACCAAAAGTATAACCGTCGCGCCGTTGCCCGCCTATCAAAGGGGAAAAAGGTGCTCGACTGCTTCACGCACACAGGCTCCTTCGCGCTAAACGCCGCGCTCGGCGGGGCAGAGAGGGTTTGCGCCGTTGACGTTTCAGAAGCGGCAATCGAAATGGCGCGCAAAAACGGCGTCCGCAACGGTCTTGAGGGAAAAATGGACTTTATGGTTGCCGATGTTCTTGACCTTCTGCCCGAGCTTGAGCGAAAAGGGGAGAGGGCTTACGATTTCATCATTCTCGACCCGCCCGCCTTCACAAAATCGCGCAAGAATATCGAGAGCGCCCTGCGCGGCTATAAGGAAATTAATTCGCGGGCGATGAAGCTTCTGCCTCGCGGCGGCTATCTTGCCACCTGCTCGTGCTCGCACTTTGTGAATGACGAGCTGTTTACGAAAATGCTCAAATCCGCGGCGCGCGAGGCCTGCGTTGAGCTGCGGCAAATCGAGGCTCGCCAGCAGTCGCCCGACCATCCGATTTTGTGGAACGTCCCCGAAACGGACTATCTGAAATTCTACATTTTCCAAGTGATATAAAGCGTATAAGTGCGAAACCTTCTAGGGAAATTTACAGATGAAATTATACGGTTATTTATTTCCGTATGATTACAATACCTCGAAAGGTAGGAAGATTATGGAGAAGAAGAAACTGGTTTTAGGTGCAACGGGTTTTATAGGCTCTGCTGTGATGAGAGAACTGCTAAAAGACGGCGAAGCTGTGAAAGTAGTCGCAAGAAAAAGCAGCAATACTGCTAACATTGACCCTTATGACGTTGAGAAGGTCTATGCGGACATGATGGACAGCGATTCCATGAAAAAAGCGCTTGAGGGCTGCGACACTCTCTATATAACAGCAGCCTACTTTGCTCACTGGGCTCCCGATCCAAGAAAGCTATATGAGACAAACGTAGGCGGGACTAAGGCAACCTTGCAGGCCGCTTTGGAAGCAGGTATTGAAAAAGTTGTTTACACCAGCACCAACAATACTATCGGAGCTCACGGTTCTCCGCCTGTTGATGAAACCGCGGATTTCAATCAGTGGGACATCGACGATGATTACTCGAAATCGAAATACCTTGCTGAAATTGAAGCCTATAAATATGGAGCCAGGGGCTTGCCGATTGTCATAGTGAACCCAACATTTGTCGTCGGAACAAACGATATCAGACCGACTCCGTCGGGCAGAATGATAATCGACGTGGCTTCCGGCAAGGAAGCGCTGTACATGGATGGGCGGACAAACATAATCGATGTTGACGACGTCGCGCGCGGCGAGATACTCGCCGCGAAAAAGGGCAGAGTCGGCGAGCGGTATATCTTTGGCGGCACAAACGTCAATGTCCCTGAGTTCTATAAGCTAATCGCTGATATTGCCGGAGTCGAACCGCCGAAGATCAAGGTGCCCTATTCAATTGCGCTGCTGGCCGGACACGCATTTGTCGCAAAGGCAAAGAGAACCGGGATTCCGCCTTTTGTAACGCCCGGTGAGATAATGATCGGCCACCGAGGAGAGTGGTATGATTGTTCAAAGGCGCATAACGAACTTGGATTGCCGAGTACGCCTCTGCCCGAAACAATTAAAAAAGCGGTGGATTGGTTCCGTGAAAACGGATATTTATCAAAAAAGTAAAACATAATTTTGCGGCGCGTGAGGCCTGCGTTCAGCTGCGACAAATCGAGGCTCGCCAGCAGTCGCCCGACCATCCGATTTTGTGGAACGTCCCCGAAACTGATTATTTGAAATTCTATATTCCAAGTGATATAGGACACAAAAGTACGCAAAAAGCCCCCGTTTCGGGGGCTTTTGTTGCTTATTGGGGTAAATTGTCAAATTTTGCTTGTGAAATTTATATTTAAGTGATACTGTGGAAAAAGAATATATATTGCTTCGCACAGCGCCGTCCTTTTATATGGAATTGGCAGATTGCAACGCAAAAGAAACTTCGCCCTGCCAATAACGGTAGGGCGATTTTTGTAATATGGAGGACAAAAAATTATGTTAAACGAACAGGCAAAAAATATTACTTTTTACTGCTACCGCTATTATATTGTTCACAACGGTCAGCAGTCCCTTTTTGATAGCGAAGATCAAAAGCACAAGATTATTCCAGATTTAATAGCTAATTGTATTAAATTGAAAAATTTACCTGTGCTCGTTAGTGGTACGACGTATATACTTTTGCACATGAAGACCATAGCTGACAATGTAAATCTTTTCAAATTTTGTCGCGATTCAGAACAGACCTCATTTATATTAGACGAACAGCAATCAGACATTGTTGAAGTAAAAAGAGCAAATTATCCATATATATTTGTTGTAGTTGATTCTGAAAGGCAAGTTGTCTTATTGGAGTATAAATCTGCAGTATTCCAAAAAATAGTGCAGGCAAAAAATGCATTCAGATCCTTTTTAGAAAATTATGTACATGATTTATATTACGCTATTAGTCTACAAGAAATCAGCAATTCAGTGACATTTTGGGATGCAGTTAACGATGCATCAAGCATATATGAAGTTTCATTAAATTTAAAATCACCAAATTGTTTTGGAAGCAATTATAAAACAAATGAGTTACTTAAAGAGGTTAAGGCTATTTTTAACAATGATGAAACGGATGTTAAATTTAGAAACAAACGAGGTAATCTTAACGTAGAAAAAACCCATCTAGAAAATCCTCTTAAATATGCTGGAGATGGCGGCGGAACATGGCGAATCAGATACATTCGAAAAGGAACTACAACAAAGCGAACATTAACTAGCGAAAGTGAAGTTAAGACAATCGAAGTTACAGATTTTGAGGAGGAACTGAGCCTATTCCCAGATAAATACTTAATTGAAGAAATCAGAAAAATAAGTGGAGCAATTCTATAAATGAAAAAGATATTTAATAAGTTTAGTCCTATTTTAAGAATCATAATATATTTAGTAATCTCTACAATTTTTGTATCTCTTTCATCTTCATTGTCTGATGGTACATCGGAAGTATTACAAGACAGCTTCATTCTATCGTTTCTTGGAGTATTTGCAGGATTAGCAATTGCTTGTATATCTTTTATCTTTGCAAATATTGAAAAGATACGCGACTGCTTAAAGGAATTAATAAAAGATGTAACAAATTTTGATTATATGATTGAGAACATTGTTAAAGAGCTCAAGCGAGATACATATATGACAGTATATGCTTTAGTGATATGTTTTTTTGTAATACTATTACGTGATGTAAATGTCCCTATTATTTCCTTCATTTGCGCGTGGAAGTCAAAACAGCAAATATTCTCGATAATAGAAGTAAGTTTATTAATTGCGACTTTGGGAGCAATTACTGATATTATGAAGAGCCTTTTTGGATTGTTTGAAGTATTTTCTCTAATAAATAAAGCGCTGTCTTTAACATCAGTAG
This sequence comes from Clostridia bacterium, assembly GCA_009929315.1. Classification (GTDB taxonomy): domain Bacteria; phylum Bacillota; class Clostridia; order Oscillospirales; family Oscillospiraceae; genus UBA2658. Next base: position 147 of record SAAS01000004.1, on the reverse strand, counting down.
ATAAAAAGTGAGCCCAGTGTTACATAATGTACAACCTCAACGAGGGTATTTTACCCCCCTACAAATACCTGTCCTAAACCTGTCGCTCTCCTCATAGGATGTACTAAAACATTCTCGGGAGGGCGACAAATGCATTACAGGATTTAC